>NZ_JADPKX010000045.1:113374-525144 GCF_023074155.1 Bradyrhizobium sp. 134
CCAGCGAGATCGTCTGGTGATCGAAATAGCCCGTCGCCCCGTTCGCCGACAGCCCTGGCGAGGCCACAGTCGTCAGTAACGTGTCTCCAGTCGTGATCGTTGCGTCGGTCGATAGATAGAGGCCCGAGATCGACGCGGCGGCGGCAGCCTTGCCAAAATTCACCACCCAGAAGTCGATGTTAGTGCTTCCGCCCGCCGCTATCGTCGTGCTGCTCACGCTGTCGAACGACGCGGTCAAATCGGGCTTTGCCGGCGCAGTCACCGTGATCTGCGTAACATTGTGATTGTTGTTGGCCTCATTGCTTTCCGAAATTGCATTATTGTAGTCCGCGATTCCGCCGATGTAATAGGTGCCGGGCGCCAGATTGGCTGGCAGCTCCAGCGAGATCGTCTGGTGATCGAAATAGCCCGTCGCCCCGTTCGCCGACAGCCCTGGCGAGGCCACAGTCGTCAGTAGTGTATCTCCAGTCGTGATCGTTGCGTCGGTCGATAGATAGAGGCCCGAGATCGACGCGGCGGCGGCAGCCTTGCCAAAATTCACCACCCAGAAGTCGATGTTAGTGCTTCCGCCCGCCGCTATCGTCGTGCTGCTCACGCTGTCGTACGACGCGGTCAAATCTGGCAGAGGGGGCTGTACAACAACAGTGCTGTCGATAATGCCATCGGCAAATTTGAAATTCTCTACCGCCGTGACGGTGTCGGTGCCATCGGGGGAGCCGCTACGCTGATCGGCGATGGTCCACGTCGCTGAACTCACATTGTAGGTGACGAGGTAATCCGCCCTGTTGCCTGAATAGACGACAGTGTCCGTGCCGGGACCGCCGTCGATAGTGTCGTTGCCGCCACCGCCAGTGATGGTATCGTTGCCCGCGCCGCCCTTCAGCACATTGGCGATGGCGTTGCCGATGATGATGTCATTGCCGGAACCGCCGGTGGCGTTGTCAATCAGCGAGCGCGTATCGCCGTTGTAGAGATAGGCGTTGTAGACGTTACCGGACGCGTAATGGCCGTTGCCGAGATACGCCAGCTGCGTGGTGGAAAACACCGACGAGGCGCCGGGATTGAGATTGATGGTCAGGTTCGTCGTGTAGTTCGACAGGTCGTAGGTATCGACGCCGCCACCATCCCAGATCGTCTCGTAGATGCGATTGGCCGAGCCACCGGCACCGCCATTGTCGGCCGGCTGGCCAGCGCCGTTGATGAACTCCTGCCCGGTGGTGGAGCTCCATGAATAGACGGTGGTCCCGCTCTGGGTCGTGTAGTCCGCGCCGTACATCGTCTGCAGCGCGAGGATATCGTTGGCCATATAGGTCTGCGAATATCCATAGGCCTCGTTGGTGTAGCCGCTCGTGGTCGAAGCACCGACATAGCTGCGATAGCTCATGACGGTGTATTCGCTGTCGTCGTGCGCGCTCGGCACCGCGACATTGGCGGGGCCGCCTGCCTCCTGACTGTGCTTCAAGCCAAGGGCGTGCCCGAGTTCGTGCAACGCAGTCGCAAAATAATAATTGCCGAGCGCAGCCAGCGAATAGTTGTAGGCGGTTCCGAACCAGATGTCGCCGCCGGACGCATAGTTGCCGGGGTAATAGGCATAGGAGGTCGGACTGGCGGCCGGCGACTGCGCGACCATGATGTCGGCGCCGTTCGTCCCGGCGTACTGGATGTTGGCGTTGGTGTAGCCGAGGATCAGTCCGATCGCGTAATTGATCGCCGCCTGCATCTGACTCGGCGCCGAGGCAAAACCCGAGGTCGTCGGCTCACTGCTGCCGCCGCTGTAGGGACTGGCGTAGTCGCTTGCAGCGTCCGGAAAGCTGTAGGTAATCGTGCCGGTCCATTTGTAGCCCGACAGCAGGCCGTCGATCTCGGCGTTGTTGGTGGCACTGACGTTGACGGCGGTAGCCAAGGGAATCTCCGAAGCAGCAAACCCCGTTCGATTCGGGGCGCGACAGGTGATTCTAGCTTGAGAGTTGAACGTTTGGTTTAATTTTGGCGAACCGGTCCAGACTCCTTCCGTAAGGCCGTGTTAGCCATCAAATCCCGTATTCATACGGGCCAGGGCAAGGACGTCGGTTCCGGCTAGCTGCCGTGTTGCGAGTGAAATCATGAAACCACGTTCCCTCTCGGCCGGTCTGTTCGGCGCCCTGGTGGCGCTCGCAGGGCCGGGCCAACTGCCCTTCGGAGGACTGCCTGACATGGTCGGAAAAGCCAACGCGGATGAGAGCGGCAAACAAGGCGGCACAGCGGGGCGCGCGCCCTCCGTTCCAATGGCCCGCGACCCCTCGGCTGCGGTCGCGGAGGAGTACGAATCCGCCCGTCGCACGGGAACGCGGGCGGCGTTCGAGCTGTTCATTGCGCGCCACGGCGATGACCCGCTGGCCGCGCAGGCGCGCACTGAGCTGAAGCGGCTGGCGCGCTGATCCTTCGCGGGCGCCCCTCAGGCATTGCATTTCGACAGGTGGCATCCGCGCGGCCCTGACCTGCCGCGTGACGTCTTGCTGCATGGTCTTTCGGCACTATGGTAGGCCCGCAATCTGTCCCGGAGCCCATCAAGATGCCCTTTCCGCATGCCTCGGAAGCCCTGTCACGCTTCACCGTGCTCGATCTGACCCGCGTCCGGTCCGGGCCCACCTGCGTGCGGCAGCTCGCGGATTGGGGCGCGAACGTGATCAAGATCGACGCGCTCACCGAGGATGCCGGCGGCGAACAGCCGGGCGGGCCGCGGCGGGGCTCCGACTTCCAGAACTTGCATCGCAACAAGCGGGCGATGACGCTGAACCTGAAGGACGAGCGCGGGCTCGCCGTGTTCAAGCGCCTCGCTGCCAAGGCCGACGTTGTGGTGGAGAATTTCCGGCCCGACGTGAAGAAGAAGCTCGGCATCGACTATGAGGGCCTCGCCAGGATCAACCCCCGCCTCGTCTACGGCAGCATCTCCGGCTTCGGCCAGGACGGGCCCTACCACAAGCGGCCGGGCTTCGATCAGATCGCGCAAGGCATGGGCGGACTGATGTCGATCACCGGCGCGCCGGGCGAAGGCCCGATGCGGGTCGGCATTCCGGTCGCCGACCTCACCGCCGGTCTGTTCTGTGCCATGGGCATCCTCACCGCACTGCTGGAGCGCGAGGTTTCGGGTAAGGGCCAGTGGGTGCAGACCTCGCTGCTGCAGGCCCAGATCTTCATGCTCGACTTCCAGGCCGCACGCTGGCTGATGGAAAAGGAAGTGGCCAAGCAGGCCGGCAACAACCACCCGACCAGCATTCCGACCGGCGTGTTCAAGACCTCGGACGGCTACATCAACATCGCCACCACGGGCGGCCGGATCTGGGAGCGCTGCGCGCAGGCGATCGGCGCTCCGGAACTCTACAGCCATCCCGACTATCTGACCGCGCCCGCCCGCTCCAAGAACCGCGACGCGCTCAATGCCGAGATCGAGAAGCGTACCTTGACGAAGTCCACCGAGACGTGGGTCCGTGAACTCAACGAGGCCGGCGTGCCCTGCGGGCCGATCTACGCTATCGACCAGATGTTCGAAGACGAGCAGGTCAGGCATCTCGGCATCGCGCAGGAGGTGCCGAATGAAGAGGGTCGCGAGATCCGCCTGGTCGGCCAGCCGGTGACGCTGTCGCGCACGCCGAGCAGGATGGTGGCGCGGCCGCCGGAATTCGGCGAGCAGACCGACGAAGTGCTGACGGAGTTCGGCTTCGGCACGGACGAGATTGCCAAGCTCAGGGACGCCAAAGTGGTGTGAGTCCACTCAACAACCAGCAACACTCACGCTGCGGCCTGTCAGCATGATAATACCTTCGCTGGGAACCTGGGGCGATAGATTCGCCCGCCTAGTTCGGCGTCTGCTTCGCCCGCCGCGCCGAGCCCATGCAGCCCCGCAAGGCGTCGATCACAGGCCAAAACAGCAGCACGATCGCCAAGGTCGTGATTGAGCCGACCAGGCCGTTCGACCAGAACACCTTGAGGTCGCCGCCGGCACCGATCATCGACAGACGGAAGGCATCCTCAGCGCGGTTGCCGAGCACGAGCGCCAGCGTGAACGGCGCGAGCGGAATGCCGATCTTCTTGAAGACGTAGCCGACGACGCCGAAGCCGAGCATCAGCCAGATATCGAACATCGCGTTCTGGATCGCATAGGCGCCGATCGCGCATGACACCACGATCATCGGCGCCACCGCGGCGAACGGCACGCGCAGGATCGAGGCGAAGATCGGCACCGTCGTCAGCACCAGCACGAGGCCAACGACATTGCCGAGATACATCGAGGCGATCAGGCCCCAGACGAAGTCCTTGTGCTCGACGAACAGCAGCGGTCCCGGATTGAGCCCCCACACCATCAACCCGCCGAGCAGGATCGCGGCGGTGCCGGAGCCGGGAATGCCGAGCGCCAGCATCGGCAGCAGCGCCGCGGTGCCGGAGGCATGCGCCGCCGTCTCGGGCGCGAACACGCCCTCGATGCGGCCCTTGCCGAAGCTCTCGGGATCCTTGGAGAAACGCTTGGCGAGATTGTAGCCCATGAAAGAGGCCGCGATCGCGCCGCCCGGGGTAATGCCGAGCCAGCAGCCGATGAAGGAGGAGCGCAGCAGCGTCACCCAGTATTTCGGCAGGCCTTTCCACACACTCAGCACGACGCGCAGCGAAATGCTCGCCGCGTGTCCGCGCAGCGCAAGGCGCTCCTCCATCGTCAACAGGATCTCGCTGATGCCGAACAGGCCGATGACGGCGACGAGGAAGTTGATGCCACGGAGCAGCTCGGACGAGCCGAAGGTCATGCGCAGATTGCCAGACACCGTGTCCATGCCGATGCCGGCGAGCAACAGCCCCAGCGACATCGAGATGACAGTCTTGTGCTTGGCCTCGCGCCCGAGACCGACGAAGGAGCAGAAGGTCAGGAGATACACCGCGAAGAACTCGGGAGGACCGAACTTCAGCGCAAAGGACGAGATCATCGGGGCGAGGAAGGTGATCAGGAGCACCGCGACCAGCGAGCCGATGAAGGAGGACGTGAACGCCGCCGTCAGCGCTTCCGCCGCCCTGCCCTGCTGCGCCATCGGATAGCCGTCGAAAGTGGTCGCGACCGACCATGCCTCGCCCGGGATGTTGAACAGGATCGAGGTGATCGCGCCGCCGAACAGCGCGCCCCAATAGATGCAGGACAGCATCACGATCGCCGAGGTCGGATCCATCGTGAAGGTGAGCGGCAGCAGGATCGCGACGCCGTTGGGTCCGCCGAGCCCGGGCAAGACGCCGACGAAGATGCCGAGCACCAGCCCGACCATCATCAGCGCGAGCGTCTTCCACGTCAGCAGGACCGCAAAGCCGTGAAGCAAGAGACCGAAAGCTTCCATCGCGGGCCCGCCTTAGTGGCCGAAGGCCGCTTCGAGCGGCCCTTTCGGCATGATGACGTCGAAGGCGATGTCGAAGGTCACGAACATGACCGCCGTGAATACAGCAGCGGTGAGCAGCGACTTCCACAGCGCGATCTTGCCGACCAGACGCATGAAGCTGGCGATCAGGAGGAAACTCGCGACATAGAGGCCGAGAAACTGCGTCGTCACGCAGAACAGCAGCGTCGGCCCGAACACCGCCATCACGCGGCGGGCTTGCGCGCGCGTGACGAAGGTCTCAGCTGCCGCGCGGTGCGCGACCAGCGCCACGATCAGGCCGTAGAGGCTGGCACCACCGAGAACGACGGAGAGATAGAAGGGAAAATAGCCGGGCTCCGGCCCGGTCGAATCCCAGGAGGCGCCGGTGCGCCAATTGTCGTAGCCGAGCGTGGCGGCCAACGCGAGCAACAGCAGACAGACGAATATCTCGATCGTGCCGGAGGAGACGACGGAAGGCGAGTCGTCTTCGGGCGCGGTCGGATCGTCGACGACGATTTCAAGATCGGTTTGGGGCATGAGCTGACAACAACCGCTGCGGCTGATCCACTCTCCCCGCTTGCGGAGAGAGGGTTAGGGTGAGGGGAAGTCACGGCGGGGACGGTGAGAGTTGGACTCGCGAAGAGTCCCCCCTCACCCGGATTGCATCTTCGATGCAATCCGACCTCTCCCCGCAAGCGGGGCGAGGTGAAGCAATCACTTCGCGACGAATCCGGCTTCCGTCATCAGCGACTTGTTGACTGCATCGTCCTCCTCGAGGAATTGTACCATGTCCTTGCCGGTGAGGAAGATCGGCTTCAGCGCCTGCTTTTCCATGTAGTCCTTGTATTCGGACGTCTGCGTCACCTTGTGGAACAGCTCGACGTAGAACGCCTGCTGTTCCGCCGTGACCTTGCCGGGCAGGAACGTCGCGCGCAGCATCAGATACTGCACATCGACGCCCTCCTCCTTGCAGGTGGGGATGTCGGCCCAGGACTGCGTGTCCGTCACCTTGCTGGTGTAGGAGATTCGTTCCTTGTCGAACACGCAGAGCGGACGCACCTGGCCCGCGCGCCAGACCTCGAGATTTTCGGATGGATTGTTGACGTTGGATTCGGTGTGGTTGCCGACGAGCTGGGTCGCGGCCTCGCCGCCGGACTTGTAGGGCAGATAGGAGAATTTCGCGCCGGTCTTCTGCTCGAGAAACACGGTCAACACGTGATCCTCGCGCTTTGAGCCGGTGCCGCCCATCTTGAACGGCGCGCTCGCCGCCTTCGCGGCTGCCACGAACTCCTTCACCGTCTTGGGACCCGCGCTGTTGTCCCACAGCACAAACTGGTCGAGCGCGATCACCGAAACCGGGGTCAGCTCACGCCAGTTGAACGGGATCTTTGCCGACAGCGGCAGCATGTAGATCAGCGAATAGGCGATCAGCACCTTGTTGGGGTCGCCCTCGCTGGATTTCATGTACATCAGCGCTTCAGCGCCGGAAGCCCCGCCCTTTAGCGAGACCACGATCGGCTGCTTCATCAGATTGTTCTTCTGGATGGCGGCCTGCATCATCCGCGCCATCTGGTCGGAGGCGCCGCCCGCGCCCGCCGCGACCACGATCTCGACCGGTTTGGTCGGCTCCCATCCCGCAAAGGCCGGCGTGCTCAACGATAGCGCTGCTGCGACGCCAACAGCTTGCATTAGAATTCGCACGAGTTTCGTCCCCTGGATTATTGGCTTTGTTTGCCAGGAATTTATCGACACATTGTGCGGACTATTGCGAGCGAGTTCAAGCAGGCGAGGATGCCGCTACCTATGACTTTCGGACGAAGCCAGCCTAGCTGCGCTACTTGCCCTTCCAGTTCGGCGTGCGCTTGTTGAGGAAGGCGTCCATTCCCTCGCGGAAATCTTCGCTCATATAGGCTTTGAGGATCAGATCCTCGCCCTCTTCGCGCGACAGCGTGCGGCGGATGCGGCGGACTGCCTCCTTGGTCGCTTCAAGCGTCAGCGGGGCGTGGCTCGCCACGAGCCTGGCGGTCTCGTCGGCGCGGCGCTGCAGCGTCTCGACATCAGGGACGATCTCGTTGAGAAGGCCGAGCGCCAGTGCTTCCGGCGCTTCGACGAGGCGTGCCTTGAAGATCAGATCCTTGGTGCGGGCGGGGCCGACCAGCGAGACGACGCGGCTGATGTTCGACATCGACAGGCAGTTGCCGAGCGTGCGCGCGATCGGAAACCCGATGCGCGTCGTTTCAGTCCCGATGCGCAGGTCGCAGCAAGCCGCAATTCCGGCGCCGCCGCCGGTGCATGCCCCCGCGATCGCCGCAATCACGGGCACGCGGCACTGCTCGAGCGTACCGAGCACGCGGTCGATGCGGGCCTCATAGTCGAGCGCATCCTGCGCGGTTTTGAACGCACGGAATTGAGAAATGTCGGTGCCGGAGGCAAACGCCTTGTCGCCGGTGCCGGTCAGGATCAGCGCCTTGATCGAGCGGTCGGCGTTAATCTCCTGGCAGATCTCCGCCATGCGCTCGTACATGGCGAAGGTCAATGCGTTGCGCGCCTGCGGGCGGTTGAAGGTGATCCGCGCGATGCCGTCCGTGACGGAGTAGAGCAGGTCTTCGTTGGCGGTCGTCGGTGCGTTCATCGCGCGCTCTCTTTTCTCTAGGTTAGTTCAGGCAACCTGGGCCTTCAGGCCACCTGAGCTTTGGTCATCGGCACCGCGTCGCGTCCCTTCAGGACGTCCATGGCCGCCAACACGCCGCCGCTCCGGTGCGGGATCTTTGCAAGATCGAGGCCCATCTCGACGCCGGCGAGCGTCCCCATCAGCATCAGGTCGTTGAAATGGCCGATATGGCCGATGCGGAACACCTTGCCCTTGACCTTGTTCAGGCCAGTGCCGAGCGACATGTCGAAGTTTTCCAGCACCACCTTGCGGAAGGCATCGGCGTCATGGCCATCAGGCACGCGCACGCCTGTCAGCGCCGGCGAATGCGCGGCAGGATCGGCGCACTGCGTCTCCAGGCCCCAGACCTTGATCGCGGCGCGCGTCGCCGCGCTATGGCGCTTGTGGCGGGTCCAGACGTTCTCGAGCCCCTCCTCTTCCAGCATCTTGATCGCCTCGCGCAGGCCGTAGAGCAAATTGGTGGCGGGCGTATAGGGGAAGGTGCCGAGCTTGTTGAAGGAGATGACCTCCTGCCAGTCCCAATAGGAGCGCATGCCGGGGTTGGCCTTGGCCACCGCGAGCGCTTTCTCCGAGACGGCGTTGAAGCCGAGGCCCGGTGGCAGCATCAGGCCCTTCTGCGAGCCGGCGACCGAGACGTCGATGCCCCAGGCATCGTGCTCGTACTCGATCGAGCCGAGGCCGGAGATGGTGTCGACCATCAGCAGCGCGGGATGCTTGACCCGGTCGAGCAGCTTGCGCACCTCCAGCGGCGGCGTCACGCAGCCGGTCGAGGTCTCGTTGTGGACGACGCAGACCGCCTTGATGGTGTGCTGCTTGTCGGCGGCAAGGCGCTTCTCGATCTCGGCGAGATCGGCGCCATGGCGCCAGTCACTCGGGATGAAATCGACGTCGAGCTTGAACTTGTCGGCGATGCCGCGCCACAGCACGGCGAACTGGCCGGTCTCGCACATCAGGACCTTGTCACCGGGCGCGAGCACGTTGACCATCGCGGCTTCCCAGGCGCCGGTGCCGGACGAGGGGAAGATGATCACGGGCTGCTTGGTGCGGAACACCCGCTGCATGCCGGCGAGGACGGCGAAACCGAGCTCGGCGAACTCCGGACCGCGATGATCCAGCGTCGGCATGTCCATCGCCCGCAGCACCCGGTCGGGCACGTTGGTCGGTCCTGGAATCTGGAGAAAATGCCTTCCAGTATGCACGGTCATCGGCGTCCTTCCCGGTCTTTGAATCTGTCTTTTGCGTCTGTCTTGGCCTTGAGCCCAGCTTGACTTCCAGCCTTTTGGTCTCAAGGGGCTGCGCGAGCCGCTCGAATATCACTATTCGCCGGGCTTGTCCCTCGCCGGGCGGGGTCCGTCAATGCACAAGAAGCAGGGCTCGCCTTGCCAAGGGCCGTGACCGGAGGCAAGACGGGGCGGCGAACAGGCAAGAGCGGACCATGGCGGCGGAAGTGCCCGGGAAATCACAGGAATCGGCCAAAAAGGACGGCCTCGCGGCACGTCTGGCCCGGGACGTGACCGGCGACGTCCTGTTCGACGCTTTCAGCCGCGGCCGCTACGCCACCGACGCTTCCTTCTACCAGATCATGCCCCATGGCGTGGTGGTGCCGCGCACCATGGACGAGGCCTTGCGGGCGCTGGCGATCGCGCGCGACGAGGGACTGAAGGTGACCCCGCGCGGCGGCGGCACCTCGCAATGCGGCCAGACCGTCAATGACGGTCTCGTGGTCGATCTCTCGAAGCACCTGAACCGGATCCTGTCGCTCGACGTCGAAGGACGCACCTGCGTGGTCGAGCCGGGCATCGTGCTCGACGACCTCAACCGCCAGCTGAAGAAACACGGCCTCTGGTTTCCGGTCGACGTCTCTACGGCCTCGCGCGCCACAATCGGCGGCATGGCCGGCAACAATTCCTGCGGCGGCCGTAGCCTGCGCTACGGCACCATGCGCGACAACACACTGTCGATGGAGGCCGCGCTTGCCGACGGCACGCTGAGCCGCTTCGGCGAGGTCTCGCGCGATCTCTCCGATCTCGATGCGAACGACAGCGCCCGCGCCCTGTTCCGCGACATGCTCGATCTCGGCGCCCGCGAGGCCGGGGAGATCGCCGCACGCTTTCCAAAAGTGCAGCGCCGTGTCGGCGGCTACAATCTCGATGCGCTGGTGCCGCGCAATGCCCGCAACAACATGGCGCACCTTCTCGTCGGCTCCGAGGGGACCCTCGCCTTCACCACCAAGGTCGAGCTGAAGCTGTGGCCTGTGATCCGCAACAAGGCGCTCGGCATCTGCCATTTCGGCAGTTTTTACGAGGCGATGGACGCGGCCCAGCATCTGGTCAAGCTCAAGCCGATCGCGGTCGAGCTGGTCGACCGCACCATGCTCGCACTCGGCCGCGACATCGCGATGTTCCGACCCATCATCTCCACTGCGATCAAGGGTGATCCGGATGCGGTACTCGTGGTCGAGTTCGCCGAGGAGGATCAGGCGGACAACCTCGTGCGCTTGAAGCAGCTCGGCGAGCTGATGGGCGATCTCGGCTTCGGCTGGAACAACGACAAGCGCAAATGGGGCGGCGTGGTGGACATCACCGAGCCCGCGCTCCAGAGCGGGATCGCCGATTTCCGCGCCGCCGGCCTCAACGTCATGATGTCGATGAAGCAGGAGGGCAAGCCGGTCTCCTTCGTCGAGGACTGCGCCGTGCCGTTGCCGCATCTCGCCGACTACACCGCACGGCTGAGCGAGGTGTTCGCCAAGCACGGCACCAGCGGCACGATGTATGCTCACGCCTCCGAAGGCTGCCTGCATGTGCGGCCCGTGCTGAATTTGAAGCTGGACAAGGACGTCAAGGCGATGCGGGCCATCGCCGAGGAAGCCTTCGAACTGGTGCGCGAATACAAGGGCTCGCATTCCGGCGAGCACGGCGATGGCCTGGTGCGCTCCGAATTCCACGAAACGATGTTCGGCGAGCGCCTGGTCGCCGACTTCAGGGAAGTGAAGCAGCGCTTTGATCCCGAGGGCGTGCTCAACCCCGGCAAGATCGTCGACGCACCGAAGATGGACGATCGTTCGCTATTCCGCTTCAAGCCTGACTATCGCGTCGCAGAGATCAAGACAAAACTCGACTGGTCCGCTTATCCCGGGGCCGGCGGCGGTTTCCAGGGCGCGGTCGAGATGTGCAACAACAATGGCGCCTGCCGCAAGCTCGAGGGCGGCGTGATGTGTCCGTCCTACCGCGCGACGCGCAACGAGAAGGACGTGACGCGAGGCCGCGCCAACACATTGCGGCTTGCGATCTCCGGCCAGCTTGGCGCTGGCACGCTCTCCTCCGACGAGATGATGGAGACGTTAAAGCTTTGCGTGTCCTGCAAGGCCTGCCGCCACGAATGCCCTGTTGGCATCGACATGGCCAAGATGAAGATCGAGGTGCTCGCCGCGCGCGCGGCCTCGCATGGCCTGACCTTGCGCGACCGGCTGGTCGGCTACCTCCCGCGCTATGCCGGCCTCGCGTCGAGCTTCGCGCCGCTGGCGAATTTGCGCAACCGCAGCCCGCTGCTGCGGAAACTGTTCGAGCGCTTTGCCGGCATCAGCGCCCGCCGCGCGCTGCCCGCCTTCCGCAGCGACGTGTTCGTGCCGCCGGCCGAAGCGGTCGGGCCGGAGACCGGCCGCGAGGTCGTGCTGTTCGCCGACACCTTCAACCGCATCTATGAACGCGAAAATCTCGAGGCCGCGCTGCGCGTGCTCGCGGCCGGCGGCTATCGCGTGCATCTGCCGAAACCCGCAAGCGGCAGCCGTCCGCTGTGCTGCGGCCGCACCTTCCTGTCCGCCGGTCTCGTCGACGAAGCCAAAGTTGAACTCGATCGTCTTGTCGCCGCCTTCGCGCCCTTTGCCGCGCGCGGCGTCCCGATCGTCGGGCTCGAGCCAAGCTGCCTTTTGACCCTGCGCGACGAGCTCGCCTCGCTGCGCAAGGACGACGACGCCAAGGCCGTCGGCGCCCACGCGCTGACCTTTGAGGAATTCCTGGTGGGCGAGGCCGAGGCGGGCCGGCTGCAACTGCCGCTCGGCACCGTCGCCGACAAAGCCCTTGTGCACGGCCATTGCCATCAAAAATCCTTCGGCGCGTTCAAAACGGTCGAGCAGGTGCTGCGCCTCGTCCCCGGCCTGAAGGTCGAGACCATCGAGTCGAGCTGCTGCGGCATGGCGGGCGCGTTCGGCTATGGCGCGGACACCTACGATGCCTCGATCGAGATGGCCGAGCTGTCGTTGCTACCCGCCGTGCGGCGCGCGGACCAGAATACGCTCGTCATTGCCGACGGCACCTCCTGCCGACACCAGATCCACGACGGCGCCCAGCGCGAGGCGCTTCACGTCGCCCGCGTGCTGGCGATGAGCCTCGATCGTGCGCAGACCCAATCCACAACCCCTCCCCTTGCAAAGGAAACCAGTCATGGCTGACCTTACCCTCGACACCGCCCGCAAGATCCTCGACGCCGCCTTCGCGAAATCCACGGAGCTGAAGCTGAAGCCGCTCGTCGTCACCATCCTCGACGCCCGCGGGGTGCTCAAGATCGCCGCGGCGCAGGACGGCACCAGCCTGATGCGCGCTGAGATCGCCCACGGCAAAGCCTATGGCGCGCTCGCGCTCGGCATGGGTTCACGCGCCCTGTTCCAGCGCGCGCAGGAGCAGGCCTATTTCATCGACGCCGTGAACACGATTGCGAAGGGCGCGCTGGTCCCGGTTCCCGGCGGCGTGCTGATCATGGACGGCACGACCTTGCTCGGCGCCGTCGGCATTTCTGGCGATACCTCCGACAATGATGAAGCCTGTGCGGTGGCAGGCATCCAGGCCGCGGGGCTGAAGGCCAACGCGGGATAGCTGTTCTCCAAATCGAAGCACCGGCCTGTTTGAAGGTTCGAATGCCACGAGACCGGCAGCGTGAACTATCGCCTGCTCCTGGCTGCAGCCTGTTTCATCGACTTGATGGCCTGTCTCTCGTCGGCAAGTTGCAACCGGCTCCTGATGCGCGTAACCTGTTCGAGCAAGGGAGCCGGCACTTCCTCTATTTCGTTCTTGAGCCAGTAAGGACGCCGTTTCTGGTAATGCTTGGCTTTTTTGTCACTAGGAACATAGTTGGTTAACGCAGCAACCTCCTCGCGGTCGTAACGCGATGCCATGTTCGCGATAAACTGGTAACGCAAGCTCCAGAGCGTGTAAGGCAGAGCCATCCGTGGGAAGATCTCGTCGCAGATCGAACCCAGCAACTTCGCTACTTCTCTCTGCCAAATGGCGAATCGATTGAATGAGGTCCAGCTCCTGGATAGCTCGACCATACGCTCGACAGCTTGCTGTGCTTCGGAACTGAAGGTCGTGATATCCAACGACCGGTAGGCATGCTCTTCCTCGTCGCCTCGCAGGGCTACGACATGCAACCACATCTGCGAACCGTCTTTGTGAGCGATCCTCTCGATAAACGCCGTTTCCCATTCCATCGGTCGGAGGCCGGTGTGCATGCCGGCATTCAGCCAATTCCACAAAGCGAAGCGCACTTTGCTGGGCTTCAAATCAAGGGCCGCCTGCCTCAGCCGCAAGAAGTGCAAGCGGTCCATTCGCTTGGCGAAGCATCCGTCGGTCTCGCCGTCCAAAGGGGTCCGCGAACGCCCTTCATCCGCTCCGACCTGAAGATCTTCATTCAGCAACCCAATCGCTTCCTCGATATGGATCGAAGGGATGGTGCGAATGACAGCTACTGCCGCCTGACGATAGTTGCGCCATGTCCCCGCGGTCGATGTGGACTTCGATGCGAGGACCCAATTGGCGAAAATACGCGGGTCGACGTCTTCGGTTGGCGCACGAATATTTAGCTCATGTTTGTAGCGCGCCAGCAGTCCAATTCCGCGGCTCAGATATCCTGCGTAAGTATCGGGCTTCGCCTCACTCACTCGGCCCTCGCCGGCAAGAAGTCCGTCCTGATTTTCCTGAGCCTCTTCGCCTAGGTCGAGATTGCGCAAGCGCCATGAAGCGCGCCGCCGCAAATTTCGCTGCGTGATAGCAGTCACAACCATCTTCAGCTCTTCAGGATGGGGACCGCAAGGTTTGACGTGATCGCGAACGGATCGACACGCTGGCAAGGCGATGGCGGGATTGGATATGGAATCCATGGGTGTCGGAAATGGCTCCCAAGTAAATTCGCTTGCAGTAGCAAGCTGCTGCCCCGCGGGGGTGCCAACGGCATCATTCTCTGTCGGCTTGGGAAACTTCTGCAGATTGAGCGCTTGCCTCAGGGGCGCGACCGGTCGCGGGGGGAGCCGCAAGTCGCGATTTTTGGGAGTTTCCTGCTCGCTCATCTGACGCCAAGGGTTTCAACGGGCACGTAGAGTAGGCGCATTCGGATCGACACCCCCCGTTACTTCCCCCCTTTTGCAACAGTTGTAAGGTCAGGCGAAGGAAGTCTAGTTTCCCGGCAGTGTGTGTGTCGACGGCGCAATCGGCGTGTTGCGATTGTGCCGTCGAAGTCCAATTGAGCGACGCAGGGTTAGTGCGGGCTCTGCGAAGTCACTTCAGAGGTATCGGTGCTGCGCTGCTGTTGCAGGCCAGCCCGGAGACGCTCGCAGAACAGCGAGGTGATTGCTCTGGTCCCCTTGCCGACCAGGAGGATAACATTACGAACATCGTCCTCGTCGAGTGCGTCCAAAAGGCGCGCTGCGAGCTTATCGACATCCAGGACGGAGGAGGACGACTTTTCGGACTTAGTGGCCGCGATACGCGATTCGACATCGCTGTGACTCGGCGGCCGCCCCGCGCGCGCTTCCGTCATCACCTCTGCGATCACCTGCGGGGGCGTGTTCGTCTTTGCCAGCATGTAGCCCGTCCGTGCCGCGAACGCATGGGTCTGGGAGTGCGAGCGCGCGAAGCGCGCGAGCCGCATGCACAGCTGCGCTCTGCGGGGGTTCACCCGAGCTTCGGCCCGGCAGTATGTTCCGAACGTACCGTGGGGCAGTTTCGCCTTTGCAGAAATCAACCGCTCCCCAATATCGATGAGCAGCGGCGTCATGCGGTTTACGAGCTCGCGTACTTCCGCTGCGATCTTCCGCAGATCTGCGGCGTCGCTCGGCGAAATCGCCGAGTAGTCGAATGTGGTGCCCATGGCAACCTCTCGCTGAGCCTGCTGCAACGCGGAAAATCCGCGGGACGCTGCAAAAACAGGCAATTACGGGGGTACAACGCGCCTACGACACCACGACGAGAAGCGCTTGGCAGGCAGCTCTCGATTAGAGGCTGCCGAATAAAATCCCAACTTGCAAGGGTTAAATGCGTGAGCGAAATAACCATCGCCAGCCATCACCCGGAAGCCGTCAAAAGCGAAACCGTTTCGTATTTGGCCCGCCAACACAGCTCCGATCCGGAAGGGTCGCCACCGGAGCCGGTCATCGACAGGCGTATGGCGTCCTTGGTACGCTTACCGAGCACGAGCGCTAGCGTGAGCGGCGCCACGGAGTGCCGATCTTCTTGAAGACGTAGCCGACCACCCCGAAGCCGAGCATCAGCCAGATGTCGAACATCGCATTCTGGATGGCATAGGCGCGGATCGCGCAGGACACGATCATCGGCGCGACGGCAGCGAACGGCACGCCCATGATCGAGGCGAAGATCGGCACGTCGTGAGCACCAGCACGAGGCCGACGACATTGCCGAGATACATCGAGGCGATCAGGCCCCAGACGAAGTTCCTTGTGCTCGACGAACAGCAGCGGCCCCAGATTGAGCTCCCACACCATCAGCCCGCCGAGCAGGATCGCGGCGTGGTGGAGGCCAGGAATGCCGAGCGCCAGCATCGGCAGCAGCGCCGAGCTGCAGGAGGCATGTGCCGCCGTCTCCGGCGCGAACACGCCCTCCATGTGCGGCCCTTGCCGAAGCTCTCGGGGGGCTTGGCGAAACGCTTGGCCAGATTATAGCCCAAGGAGGATGTCGCGAGCGGGTGCCACCCATCTTGAACGGCGCGTTCGCCGCCTTTGCGGCCGCGATGAAGTCCTTCACCGTCTTCGGACTAGCGCTGTGCCGTGCCCGGCGGCGTGCTGATCATGGACGGCATCACGCTCCTCGACGCCGTTGGCGTCTCCGGCGACTCCTCCGACAATGACGAGGCGTGTGCGTTGCAGGCATCCAAGCCGCGGCCCTTGAGGCCAACGCGGAGTGGCGATGTCCCCTCGAGCGCTGCACACACTAAAAAACTTCACAGATAAAGTTTGCCGAGACGACGCTAGCTCCTCCCCCTGCCTCAAGGGAGTTTACCACTCCTGCCGGGTGGGCGACCGGCCGCTCGACTTGTCTGAGTCGTTGGGCCCATCGTGATTGCGATGGATGGCCGTTCAAAGCTTCGTTCGCGGTCTTCACTATTGCGAGCAAAGATATCTCGGACCAAGATCCCACTATCCCAAGGCCGGCCGGTAGCGGGATGTCGCCTCGTCGAGCGAGCTGCGCAGTTCGAGGACGAGGCAAATCGCCCGGGACGATTTCGGGAAAATCAACGAATTTTCACTTTGCGGTGGCGCACGGCCACATTTTGTTCTATATTTGTCCGGCTTGCGCGATGAAGCGCAGGGCGGCCGCCGCCGATGGATCAGATCGGACGGCGACCTAACCACAGCAGACTGTGAAGGAGTCTACCAATGGCTGTCAGCCAGTATATTGCCGATTCGTCGGCGAATTTCGCTTTTGATCTTCCTGTTCCCTCTCGGATGGCTGTCCCGTCGCGCCAAGCGCGCTGGGAGCTCATGGGCGCGTTGGGCCGTCCGGCGCGCACGGACGGCGGCCATTCGCTATCGTGGATCGCGATCCGCTAGCCTTCGTCCCATCGAGCTTTCCGAACGGCACAGCTTCTCGGCACTTGAGGTGTCAAGGGCTCATGCGGTTCGGATTTCAACGGACATTCCATCGAACAGGAGTTCTTCAACATGTCTTACTTCAAGGACAAGCCGCTCATCAGCACGCGCACCACGAGCCATGTGCACCGCCCGTATGGAGGTGTTGCAGACGTTCGCGAAATCATCGACCGCGCCGCCCATGTCAGGGTTCTGGTCTTCCCCATGAGCCTCGGTCCCAAGCTCGTCGCGAGCGAACTCGCCTGCCCGGCCTTTTATGCCATGACCGGCGACGCTCAGGACGGCAGCGTTCCGATCTATCTCGGCGAGACGAATTGCTTCAGCCGGCGGCTGGGCGAACACCTTGCCGATCCGCAGAAGGCGTGGGCCCGCCTGATGGTCGTGGTGCGCGGGACATCGAAGGAGGTGCGCTTCACGAAGGAGACCGCGGCCTACCTGCAGTTCTGGCTGACGCATGCGGCCGATCGCTGCGGCGTCATGAAGGTGGTCGCGGGCAGCCCGCCGCGGATGCCCGAGATCGATCCACTGGACCTGCCGCTGCATGAGCGGATGCTCGAAGACGCCAAACGCTTGCTGTTCGATGCCGGAGTGACCGCCTTCGAACCGCTGCCGGGCGGCGTGCCGCAGGTGGACGCGCCGGCGCTGTCGCCGGAGGCGACTGACGATGTGGAGAGCGGCCCGATGGAGATCGATGTGCACCTGGCGCCTGGCGGCGCGGAGTTCGAGTTGCGTTATGATGAGACGATCTGGGCGCGCGGCTATCCCGCCAACGACCGTTTCGTCGTGGCGGCCGGCTCGGATTTCCGCATCGCCACCAATCCGAGCGCGAGCCCGGTGACCCGGGCGCGTCGAGCCGCCTTGTTCGAGGCCGGCGTGCTGACGCCGATCCCGGGCGCCATCGATCGTATGCGCATCACCGTGGACATCGCCTTTCCCTCGATGGCGACCGCCGCCAAGGCCGTCTGCGGGGCGCATGTCGATAGCTCGAAGTGGCGGCCGGTCGATCCGACGCAGCGCCCGGTGATGCAGATCTAGACCGAAGCGCGACTGGACGCCGCAGAAGGTTTTCCGCGGCGTCCATGTTCGTCGTTTGCGTGGGCGCGGCCTTGTTCTCGTCCGCAATGGCAAGAGCGATCCGCGATTTTTCGCAGTAGGAACGCCTGCCGCCCTGTTTTGGCGCCGACGCGACCGAGCAATCTCATGATCGATGATCTGGATGACCAGCGGCCGAGCGACCTCGATGAAGATGTCATCGCGGGCGCCGCCGAGGATTCCGCATCCGGAGAGCAAGCCACTGCCAGCTTGCCGCGCGTGCTGCGCTACGCGGTCCTGGCCTCGCGCGCCGACCCTTCGGTCTACCAGCGCCTCGCCGCCGAAATCGAGACGGTCTGCCCCGACATCACTCTGACGGAGACATGGATCGACACGCCCGATGCCGGAAGCGGATGCGCGCTTGCCGTCGAGCTCGACCATCGGGCTGTCCGCGAAGATAAGTCCGAATGCCGGAGCCTTGCGGATTGCGTGCGGCTCATCTCGCTGGCGCTACCTCGCGACAGGGGGCTCGGCGAAGAGCACCGCCGTGTCGCCGGCGCGCTTGTTGCTGCCTTTCGCAAACTTCCGCAGTCCATCTCCCTCGAGCTCGCCGCAGAGGTGGAGGCCGTAGTTTATGGGTGGGCGGCACTGCCGGTCTGCGCGCACGATGTGGTGGGCGCCTTCCAGACGCCTGCAATCCAGGCAGCGGCGATGCTCGGCGCCCGCATGGCGCGGCGCAGGATCGATGAAGCCGAGGAGACGGCATTCGCCCGCTCGCGGGAGCGTCTGCGTAAAGCCGACGAGCGGGAGGCCATGCACAGCGACGCCAATACCGAAAGGCCGCTGCCGGACGTTCCCGAGGGGCATGTCGTCGTGGTGCGAACGGATCCGGTCACTATGACCGGCTATAAATCGAAGGAGATCATCACGCCCTTGAAAGGCCTGATCGATGTACCCTTGCCGCTGATCAAGACACCGGCGCTTGGGGAAGTGCGCCGCCAGTTGATGGCGGAATTCAGTTACGCGGCCGATGTCGTCGATTTCGTGCTATCCGATCTCGTCGGTCGCCCCACGATCGCTTTCGGCCCCCTGCTGATGGTGGGTCCGCCCGGGAGCGGGAAGACGCGTTTCGCGCAACGACTGCAGCAGCTGCTCGGTGTGGGCATGTGGCGGACGGATTCAAGTGGAGCCGATGGCGCCGCGTTCTCCGGGACCGACCGCAGATGGGCGACCGCGCAGCCGTGCCATCCCCTTCTGGCGATCGCCCGCGCTCGGCATGCCAACGTAATTATCCTGCTTGATGAGCTCGACAAGGCCGCGACGGGGCGAGACCATGGCCGTTTGTTTGACTGCCTTCTTGGCTTCCTCGAAATCGACTCGGCGCGGCAATATCCGGATCCCGCACTGCAGACCACCGTTGACTTGCGGCACGTTTGCTACGTTGCAACGGCGAATTTCATCGACAACCTGCCCTCTCCTTTGCTCGATCGCTTCCGCAAGATAGACTTTCCCAAGCCGACGGAGGCGGACCTTCCGGCTCTAATCCCCGTGGTGGTCTCCGATATCCTGCGCGACCAGGGGATGGACCGGCGCTGGATGCAGGGCCTGAGCCCGAGCGAAACCACCGCCATCGCGCACCATTGGCGCGGCGGATCGGTGCGACGGCTCCGCCGCCTCGTCGAGATCGTGTTGCGCCAGCGCGAAGGCAACGCAAGCCGCCATTGAACGATAGCGCCCGCTCGCCCGGTGCTACAAAAGACGTTGTCATCCAAAGTCCCGCCGCGGGATCGGCCTGCGTCTGAGGACGCTTTCCGCGGCCCCGCAATGAACTTCCGTCACCAAGATTCCAGCCGGAAACTCGCGCATCTTCGATGTCCCCGTTCTGCGCGATCTCAATGTTCGGCGGAATGTCCTTCTGCGGCACGACGATCTTCGCCGCGGCTTGCATCATATCGAGCTCCGGTCTGACCATCCACCCGAGCGGGCGAGTAGTAGGAACGCGGACACCGCATCCCTCAGCACGGCGATCATCTCTCCATCGTCTTCGGTACCCACGGCCGGTGCGCTGCCCTGCTTAATCTCGTTTAAACAACGGATGCTGCTTGCGTGGAATCCGCGAGCTCTCATCTCCCCATCCAGACCGGCTTGCGCTTCTCGCTGAACGCCTTCAGCCCCTCCTTGGCATCTTCGGTCATCGCCAGCAGTGCGATCTGGCTTTCGGTGTAGGCGATGCTCTCGTCGAAGGACATCGATGCAATCGCGCGCATGGCGTATTTGCCGCGGCGGATCGCGGTCGGGGATTTGTCGACGATCCGGCCGATCAGCCAGTCGATTTTGGCGTCGAGCTCGGCCGTGGGCACGACGTAGTTGAGCAGGCCCGCTGCCAATGCCGCCTTCGCATCGAACGGCTCGCCGGTCAGCGCCCATTCTTTGACGAGGCGTCGCGGTGCGATCTCCTGCATCAGGCTCAGCACCTGCATCGGAAACACGCCAACCTTCACCTCCGGCAGGCCGAAGATGACATGGTCAGCCGCGACCGCCATGTCGGTCATGCACAACAGGCCCATGCCGCCAGCCATGCAGACGCCGCCGACGCGCGCGATCGCGGGCTTGGTCGCGTTCTGCGACAGGCGCAAGAGATCAGCATAATCGACGTTCGGCATGGAATGATCCATTGCGAACGCCGCGCCGGAATTCTGCAAGTCGGCGCCGGCGCAAAACGCCTTGTCGCCCGCGCCGGTCAGCACCATGACGCGGACGTCCTTGTCCTCATGCGCGTCGCGATAGCCCTCCGCGATGCCGGCGATCACGTCGCCGTTCAGCGCATTGCGCTTCTCCGGCCGGTTGATGGTGATCCAGAACGCCTGCCCGCGCTTCTCGGTGATGACGGCTGTGGTGTCGGTCATGACGCTTGATCCTTGCTCCCGGTCTGCAGCATTTGCGGCAGCTCAGGCGCGAGGTGCAAGGGCAATCTGTCGGGAGGCGCCGCTTAGCGCCTCGACGCAAATTGCGCGGCTCAGGCCGCAGCCGCTTTCCGGATCCAGACCTTGTTGTCGTGGAATGCGGCCCCGCCGATCGGCGCGACGGTTTCGGCGCCCGTCAGCATGTTGATGCCGCGCCCGCCGATATGGTTCTTGTTGGGATGCACGGATTCCGCGATCAGCACGCCACGCCGCACGCCGTCGAACAAAGTCGCTACAATCGTGGTCTCGCCGCGGGTGTTGCCAAGCGTCACCGCATCGCCATCGCCAATGTCGAGCGCGGCGGCATCCAGGGGATGGATCATCACGCTCGCCTTGCCCTCGCGCGCCTGCGAGGACGGCGTCTCGTTGAAGGTGGTGTTCAGGAAGCTGCGCGACGGGCTGGTAGCAAGCCGGAACGGATGGGCCTGGTCGGAATGCTCGATCACCGCCCAATGGTCCGGCAGCGACGGCATCTTGTCGAAGTCACCCATCTTCTGGCCGAACGGCGGATGCGCCCAATCGGCCTTGAAATGGAATTTCCTGTCGGCATGGGCGAAGCCGTCGAGATAATGCGACGTGCGGAAGTCCGGCTGCAGGTCGCGCCAGAGGTCGGCTTCGAGGCCGGCAATGTCGCCGTGGTCGCTCAGTTTCAGCGTCGCGTCGATCAATTCACGCGGCGTCAGCTCAAATCCCGGATGCCTGGCGCCAAGCCGCGGCGCCAGCGCCTGCAACACCTCGTGATTGGAGCGGCATTCGCCGGGCGGATCGATCAGCTTCGGTCCGACCGAGATGTGCTGGTGGCCGCCGCCGTAATAGAGATCGTCATGTTCCATGAACATCGTCGCCGGCAGCACGATGTCGGCCATCTCGGCCGTCTCGGTCATGAACTGCTCGTGCACCGCGACGAACAGATCCTCGCGCGCAAAACCCTGCCGCACCAGCGCCTGCTCCGGCGCCACTGTCATCGGGTTGGTATTCTGGATCAGCATCGCCTTGACCGGACCCTTGCCGTGCAGCGCCTTGGAATCGCCGGTGAGGATGCGGCCGATCTGCGACTGGTCAAGCGCGCGGATAGTTGGGTCGATGGCGTCATGGCCTTCGATGATGGATTCGTTGAAGTGCCACAGCGCGTAATTGTTGAAGAAGGCGCCGCCGCCTTCATATTGCCAGGCGCCGGTCACCGCGGGAATGCAGTTCGCGGCATGCATCTGCGCCGCGCCGTTGCGCGACCGGGTGAAGCCGTAGCCGAGCCGGAAGAAGGCCCGCTTGGTCTCCCCGACCAGTTTGGCAAAGGCCTCGATCTCCGCCACCGGCACGCCTGAGATCGCGGAGGCCCATTCGGGCGTACGCGTCTTCAGATGCGCCTCGAGCTCGCCAGGGCAATCGGTGTACTTGTCCATATAGGCGCGATCGGCATAGCCGTCGCGGAACAGGACATGCATCACGCCGCAAGCGAACGCGCCGTCGGTGCCGGGCCGCAGGATGATCTTGATGTCCGCCTGCTTCATGGTCTCGTTGTCGTAGATGTCGACGGCTGCGATCTTGGCGCCACGCTCCTTGCGCGCACGCGCGGCGTGCGTCATCACGTTGACCTGCGTGTTGACGGGGTTGGTGCCCCAGATCACCACCAAATCGGACAGCGCCATCTCGCGCGGATCGACGCCGGCGATCTTGCCGGTGCCGATCGCGAACCCGATGCGACCGACATTGGCGCAGATGGTCTGGTAGAACCGCGAATATTTCTTCACATGCGTGAGCCGGTTGAGGCCGTCGCGCATCACCAGCCCCATCGTGCCGGCGTAATAGTACGGCCAGATTGAGTCCGCACCGAACTCGCGCTCGGCCTGGTTGAAGCGATCCGCGATCTCGTCCAGCGCCTCGTCCCAGCTGATCCGGGCGAATTGGCCGGAGCCCTTCGCACCCGTTCGACGCAGCGGATACATCAGCCGTTCAGGATGATGGATGCGCTCGGCGTAACGGGCAACCTTGGCGCAGACCACGCCGGCCGTATAGGTCTGCTTTTTCGAACCGCGGACGCGACCGATGCTGCGTCCCTCGAGCACCTCGACATCGAGGGCACAGGCCGACGGGCAATCATGCGGACAGGTCGAATGGCGGATTTCGATCTTGGCGTGCTGGTTCATGTCCAATTTGGTAACACCAAAATACCCCTCAGCCGAGGGTATTTATCCGGCAACGCCCATGCGATTTGCTCAGACCGTGTGCGCCGCCGGTTCCTGCCGCGACCGCGAAGAGCGGCGCCGCCACACCGAAAACCGCCCGATATTCCAGGCACCATCGGTCTTGTGAGGCGTCGACAGTCCGCCTCCCCTGCCGCTACAGTGCCCAACAACAAGAACGACATCAGGGAGGTGGGTGTGACGGCCCGACAATTCATGCTGGCGCTGGCCGCCGGTCTGCTCAGCGCGTCCTCCGCAAGCCCGTCCTTGGCGCAGGACTATCCCAACCATTCGGTCCGGATCGTCGTGCCCTTCGGCGCCGGCGGGCCGGCCGATGTCGCGGCCCGGCTGATCGGCAATGCGCTCCAGGAGAGTTTTGGCCAACCCTTCGTGATCGAGAACCGCACCGGCGCGGGCGGCGTCATCGGCACGGTCGAAGCGGCGAAGTCGCCCGCCGACGGCTACACGCTGCTGATGATGTCCAACACCCAGACCGCGAACGAATCCCTGCTGACGCCGGACAAGCGCAAATACGAGCTGATGCGCGACCTCGCGCCGATCGCACCGGTCAACTCTTCCGATCTCGTCATCGTGGTGAACCCGCAAGTCGCAGCGAAGACGCTGCAGGAGTTCGTCGCGCTCGCCAAGTCGCAGCCGGGGAAGTTGAACTATGCCTCCTCCGGCCAGGGCACGCCCTATCACATGGCCGGCGAGCTGTTCAAAGCCATGGCCGGCATCGATCTCGTCCACGTCCCCTATCGCAACAGTGGTGAGGCGCGCAGCGGCGTGATCGGCGGGCAGGTTCAGATGATGATCGACGCGGTGCCGGCGATGGCGCCGAACATCGGCGAGAACCAGGTCCGCGCGCTCGCGACCACCGGCAAGCAACGCTCAGCGGTGCTGCCGAACGTGCCGACCGCGATCGAGGCGGGGGTCGCAGGCTACGAAGCCACGATCTGGCTCGGCCTGATGGCGCCGGCCGGCACGCCAAAACCTGTGATCGACAAGCTCAATGCCGCCGTGAACGCAATGGTGAAGCGGCCCGACATCGTCAAGCTCTGGACTGCGCAGGGCGCGGTGCCGATGTCAATGACGTCGGAGGGATTCGACAAGTTCCTGCGCGTTGACATCGAAAAATGGGCCGACGTGGTCAAGAAGTTCGACAAGTCCTGAGGCTGTAGAGCGACAATGCCTACCATTCAATTCCAGCTCAACGGCACGGCCGCGGCCGTGGATGCCGATCCGGATCAGACGCTGCTCGACGTGCTGCGCAGCCGGCTCGGCGTTACAAGTCCGCATTTCGGCTGCGGGGCCGGCGAGTGCGGCGCCTGCCATGTCATGGTCGGCGACCGCGCGATGGCCTCGTGCGACCTGCCGATGTGGTCGGTCGCGGACAAGGACGTCGTCACGGTGGAAGGCCTCGGCACAGCGGAGCAGCCGCATCCGCTGCAACGCGCCTTTATCGCCGAGCAGGCGATGCAATGCGGCTATTGCGTCTCGGGGATCCTGATTAGCGCGGCGGCGCTGCTGAAGCGCAATCCGTCGCCGACGGAGGCTGAGGTGAGAACCGCGCTTGATCGCAATCTGTGCCGCTGCGGATCGCACAATCGCATGGTCCGCGCTGTGCTGCGGGCGGCCGCGGAGATGGCGACATCATGAGTGCGCCGTCCCCTACCCCGACACTGCCGGTCAGCCTTGCGGCCAATCCCAAGCTGTCAGCCTGGGTGAAGCTCATCGGCGAAGGCCGTGTGGCGATCTCGCCCGGCAAGGTCGAGATCGGCCAGGGCATCGTCACGGCCCTGGCGCAGATCGCAGCCGACGAGCTCGACGTCGATATTGGCCGCATCGAGATGATCCGCGCCTCCACGGCGGCAAGTCCGAACGAGGGCGTCACCTCGGGCAGCCTTTCGGTCCAGCAGTCCGGCCGGGCGCTGCGCCACGCCTGTGCCGAAATCCGCCAGCGCTTCCTCCTCGCAGCATCGGAGCGTCTCGGTGTCGATGCGTCGCTGCTCGACATCCATGACGGCACGATCTCGGGCCCCGGCAATGTCAGGACGAGCTATTGGGAGTTGGCCGGTGACGTCTCGCTCGACCACGACGCCAAAGCCGGTGCGACAGCGAAGATCGTCGCCAAACGCACTGTGGCCGGACATTCGGTCCAGCGCGTCGACATTCCCGACAAGGTGTTCGCACGGCCGCGCTTTATCCATGACTGTCCGCTGCCGGACTTGCTGCACGGACGCGTGCTGCGGCCGGACATTTCCGGCGCCAGGCTGATCGCGCTCGACGAGACGGCGACGCGAGCCGTTCCCGGCCTCGTCGCGATCGTCCGCGACGGCGGCTTTGCCGGCGTGGTTGCCGACGGCGAGGCAGCGGCGGAAGCCGCGCTGAAAGCCTTGCGTAAGGGGGCGACATGGTCGGCTGGCGAGCCGCTGCCGGAAGCTGATCTCGCCGGGTTCCTGAAGAGCCAGCCGGTCGAGACCACTGTCATCGACACCAGGACCTCTGCAGCAACGATAAAGAACGCTGCTCGCACCCTCCGCCGGCAATACATCCGTCCCTACATCGCGCATGCCTCGATCGCGCCGTCCTGTGCGATGGCCCGATGGGACGGCGATCGCGTCCACGTGTGGACGCACAGCCAGGGTGTCTATCTGCTGCGCGCCGACCTCGCGATCGTGCTCAAGCTGCCGATCGAGAGCATCGTCGTCGAGCACATGGAGGGCGCCGGCTGCTACGGACACAACGCGGCCGATGACGTCGCGCTCGATGCCGTGCTGCTGGCGAAAGCGGCCGGCGGCCGTCCGGTGCGGGTGCAGTGGTCGCGCCACGACGAGATGGCCCACGCGCCGTTCGGCGCGGCGATGGCGATCGAGATCGAGGCCGACCTCGATGGGGACAACGAGATCGTCGGTTGGCGCCATGCGATCTGGAGCAACGGCCACGCGGCGCGGCCCGGGCGCGCAGCACAGCCCGCGCTGCTTGCCGCAACCGAGATTGCGACCCCCTACCCGCGCATGATCTCGACCAATCCGCCCGCGGCCAATGGCGGCGGCGGCGACCGCAACTCCGTTCCGCTCTACGACCTCCCGGCCTGGACGGTCACGAGCCACCGGTTGCTGACCATGCCGGTGCGGACCTCGGCGCTGCGGACACTTGGCGGACAAGGCAATGTGTTCGCCATCGAGTCCCTACTCGACGAGATCGCCGCGCTGCGCGGCGAAGACCCGATCGCGTTCCGCCTGCGCCATCTGCGCGACGAACGGGCAAAGGAGGTCATTCGCGCGGTGGCACGACGCGCGCAATGGAAGCCGCAAAAGAAGTCCGGCATCGGTCACGGCGTCGGCTTCGCCCGCTACAAGAACATGGGGGCCTATTGCGCCGCGATTGCGGAGATCGAGGGCACTGACAACATCCGCGTCAAGCGGCTGACGCTTGCGGTCGATGTCGGCGAGGCCATCAACCCGGACGGCGTCATCAACCAGATCGAGGGCGGCGCGATCCAGGCGACAAGCTGGGTGCTGAAGGAACGCGTCCGCTTCGACCGCACGCGCATCACATCGACGTCCTGGACCGACTATCCGATCCTCACCTTCAGCGAGGTGCCAATGGTGGATGTCGAGATCGTCCAGCGGCCGGAGATCGAGCCGGTCGGCGCTGGCGAGGCCGCCCACGGCCCGGTGACGGCGGCGATCGCGAATGCCGTTTACGATTGCCTCGGCGTGCGCCTGCGCGACCTGCCGATCACCCGCGACAAGATCATTGCAGCCATGGAGCTGGCATCGTGACGACAGTGAGCATTTTGAGCGGAGGCGCGGCGCAAGGCCTGGTGCGCGGCCTCGGCGATCCCTTCAAGACGCAGACCGGCTTCGGCATCGACGGCGAGTTCGGCGCAGTCGGCATCATGGCCGACAAGCTGCGCACGGGAACGGCGGCCGATCTGGTGATCCTGACGCAGGCGCTGCTTGCAAAGCTTGCCGAAGAGACGCTCGTCATCCCTTCCTCGATCACAAATGTCGGGCGGGTCGAGACCGCGCTGGCGGTCCGGAGCCGCGATCCCAAGGTGACCGTGAAGACCGAGGCCAATTTGCGCGAGGTACTGCGCAGCGCCGACGCGATCTACGTCCCTGATACGAAAGCCTCGACGGCGGGACAGCACGTCGCAAAGGTGCTGGATCAGCTCGGCATCGCCTACGAGGTCGCTTCGCGCCTCAAGATCTTCCCCAACGGCGCGACCGCGATGCGGGAGCTTGCGGCGTCCACCGCCGCGCATCCGATTGGCTGCACGCAAGCGACCGAGATCATTGCAACCGACGGCATCGCGCTGTCAGGAGCGCTGCCGCCGGGCTGCGAGCTCGTGACGATGTATACGGCCGGCGTGACCACGCGGGCCGTACACCCACAAGAGGCGGCCGCGCTGATCGCGTTGCTGACCAGCGCAGACCGCAGGGATCTGCGCCAGCGCGCCGGCTTTGCAGGCTAGATAATCGCCCTATGTGTGCAACTGGGTGAGACCGGTCGGCGGACCGTCGACGGCGGTCCAGCCACCATCGACAAACAATGTGCTGCCGCTGACATAGCTCGCGGCGTCCGAGGCGAGATAGGCGACGGCTGTCGCGACCTCGTCGGCGCTGCTCCAGCGGTTGAACACGGTATGGCCGGCATAGAGATTGTAGATGTCCGGACGCTGCTTGAACGGGCCGGTCAGCGCGGTCTCGGCGATGCTCGGCGCGATCGCGTTGACGCGCACGCCGGAGCGTCCAACCTCCGAAGCAAAGCCCTTCACCAGCAGGCCGATGGCGGCCTTGGTCGAGCCGTAGACGCCAAGGCCCGGCTCGATAGTCACCGCCCGCACCGAGGAGCAGGCAATGATGCTGCCGCCCTTCTGCTCGACCATGATGCGGCCGAAGGCCTGGAAGAACCAGACCGTGCCCTTGATGTTGAGGTTGAGGACGCGGTCGAGATCCTCCTCGGTGTAGTCGAGGATGGTCTTGCGGATGTTGAGCCCGGGCGTCGTCACCGCGATGTCGAGCCGCGAAAATTTCTGCATCACGGTCTTCGCCAGTGCATTGACGTCCGCAGCGCTCGCCGCGTCACACGCAGCCGCCTCGGCCCAGCCGCCCTTCTCACGAATGCCAGCGGCGGTTGCTTCAGCGCCTTCAAGCGCACGATCGGCGCAGACGACACGGGCGCCGAGCCCGGCCAGCGCCTCGGCCGACGACTTGCCGATTCCGGAGGCGGCGCCCAGCACCACGGCCGTCTTGCCGGTGAGATCGAAGAGCTTGCGATAGTCAGTCACGGATAGATTCTCCCTTCGTTGCTGCTAGCCCTTGTAGCCCATCAGCAGACGGGGCAGCCACAGCGAGAAGGCGGGGACGTAGGTCACGAACATCAGAGCTGCGATCAGGGCGGCGTAGAACGGCAGGATAGTGCGCATCACCGCGCCCACCGAGATGCCGCCGATGGCGCAGCCCACGAACTGCGTCGTCCCGACCGGCGGGGTGTTCAGCCCGAGCGCGCAGTTGATCAGCATCAGCATGCCGAACTGCACCGGATCCATGCCCGCCTTCATCGCGATCGGCAGGAAGATGGGCGTGCAGATCAGGATGGTCGCGGCCATGTCCATGAACGTGCCCAGCACGAACAGAATGACGTTGATGAGCAGGAAGATGACCCAGGGCTGGGTCGAGACCCTGCTCATCATCTCGCCGGCGAAGTCGGCCACCTCGTAAAGCCCCATCAAATACTGGAACATGGTGGAGACGCCGATCAGCAGCAGCACCACCCCCGTGGTCTTCACCGCCTTGGCCGCCGCGCGCAGGAAGTTCGGCAAGGTCATGGTGCGGTAAATGAAGAACGTCAGCAGGATCGTGTAGGTGACCGCGACGGCCGCGGATTCGGTCGCCGTGAACACGCCCGACAGGATGCCTGAGAGGATGATGCCGACGATCAGAAGGCCGGGCAGAGCGGCCGCGAACGAACGGAAAACCGCGGGCCAGCCCGGGAACTTGCCGGCCGGATAGCCGCGCTTCACCGCGACCGCGTAAGCGGCGACCAGCATGCACACCATCAGCACCAGCGCCGGCAGCAGGCCGGCGGCGATCAGCGCTCCGATCGAGACCTTACCGCCGGCGGCGAGCGCATAGATGATCATGTTGTGACTGGTCGGCATCAGTGCTCCGACCAGCGAAGCATGGGTCGTGACGTTGACGGCATAGTCGGTGTCGAAACCTTCCTTCTTCATCATGGGGATCATCACCGCCCCCATCGCCGACACGTCGGCCACGGGCGAGCCGGACACGCCGCCGAACAGCGTGCAGGCGACCACGTTCGACATGCCGAGCCCGCCGCGGATGTGTCCGACGAGATTCTTGGCGAGCTGCACGATCTTGTCGGCGACGCCGCCATGCAGCATCAGCTCACCGCTGAAGACGAAGAACGGGATGGCGAGGAAGGAGAAGATGTTCATCCCCGACATCATCTGCTGGAAGATGACCGCGACCGGGAGGCCTTCGTAGAGGATGGTGCAAATCGCCGAGAGGCCGATCGCGAAGGCGACGGGGACGCCGAGGACGAGGAAGCCGAAGAAACTGGCGCCGAGAATGATCAGTTCCATGAGGGGACGACCTCTTCGCCGCGCAGGAGAGCGATGATGTGCTCGATTGAAAAGGAGACGATCAGGACGCCGGAGGCGATCAGCGGCACGTAGCGGATGACTTCGGGCAGGCCGAGATTGGGGATCTTCACCGTTCCGACCGAGGCTCCGAGGATCCAGCCGTTATAGGCCATCGCGACGCCGAACCCGGCCACCAGGACGTGGATCACAAGCTCGATCTTCTCCCGCGCATGATCCGGCAGCATCACCAGCAAACTATCCATGCCGATATGTCCGGCATCGCGCACGCCGACCGCGGCGCCGATCAACGTGACATACAGGATCAGAACCAACGCAAGGTTCTCCGTCCAGGTCGGGCTGGAATTGAGCACGTAGCGTCCGAACACCTGGTAGAAGACGATGGTGACGATGACGAGCAGTCCGGTCACCGACAGATACATCCCTAGCCGAGCGACGGGAGCATTGATCCGGGACAGCAAACCGGTGGACGGGCGTCCGGCTACGTCCAGTTCGTGGTCTGCGACGTGAGGGTCTGTCATCCAAGTCTCCTTGCAAGTCTCCTTGCGCGCCTCCAACGCGTCGGTCCGGCGTCGCCAGTCGGCGCGCCGGACCGACGCTATGGTCTTACTTCGTGTCCTGGATACGCTTGACGAGGCCCTTCAGCTTCTCGTCACCGGCGAACTTGTCGTACACCGGCTTCATCGCGTCGACGAATTCCGCCTTGTTGGCGATCGTCACGACCTGAACACCGGCCGCTTCGACGGTCTTGCGGGACGCCTGCTCACGCTCGTCCCAGAGCTTGCGCATGACGGGAACCGATTCCTTCGCCGCCTTGCGGACCATCGCCTGGTCCTCCTTGCTCAGCGTGTCCCAGACCGTCTTCGACATCACGAGAACTTCGGGCGCCAGGGAGTGCTCGGTGACGTTGTAGAACTTGGCGGCCTCGAAATGGCGCGAGGACTCGTAAGACGGCCAGTTGTTCTCGGCAGCGTCCACCAGACCGGTCTTGAGAGCGGTATAGACCTCGCCGTAGGGCATCGGCGTCGGATTGGCCCCGAGGCTCTGGATCATGCCGACCCACAGATCGGATTGCTGGACGCGAATTTTCAGACCCTTGACGTCCGCGAGCGACTTGATCGGTGCCTTGACGGTGTAGATGGACCGGGCGCCGCTGTCGTAATAGGCGAGGCCGATCAGGCCTGCGGGCGCCATGGCCGCCAGGATCTCGTCGCCGATCGGCCCGTCAAGAACGGTACGCATGTGCTGCGTGTCCCGGAAGATGAAGGGCAGGCACAACGCGATCGTTTCCGGCACGAAGTTGTTCAAGGGCGATGCGTTGATCCGCATCATGTCGAGTGCGCCGATCTTGAGCTGCTCGATGGTGTCCTTCTCGGAGCCCAGCGCACCGTTGGGGAACACCTTCACGCCGAGCTTGCCGCCGCTCGCCGCTGCGAGCTGCTTGCCCATGAACTTGACGGCCTCGACGGTCGGATAATCGGCGGGATGGATGTCGGCGGAACGGAAATCGCGTGCGGTCGCCAAGGGGGCTGAGACCGCCAGCAGAGCGGCTGCGATGACGCCGGTAAGTATCTTCATCTGAGCTTCCTCCTGAGTTGATTATGTCGTTGGGCAGAGCTGCGGGCCGCCTTGGGTCGCTCCACTTCCGGTGTGAAGTCAAGCGCCATTGTCGTCCCTAGGGCGCGCGGCATTCTCTGTCCAAGCTAAATCCGGCATCGATCAATGCTAGAGTTGCATCGATGGATCAAGCCGGCTTTGGGCAGACAACCGGCCCATCGTCCAGTTTTTCCGAAATCATCTGGTCGTCCGGCGCGGGAAGCGTTCATGGGCGTTGCTTGACGACGCCGGTGCGGCCCCCTCAAGATGCTGCGAAACAAAACGACCATCCCGAGGAATGCCCATGCCGCGGAAGCTGATCGACATCTCCGTGCCGCTCAGAAACGACGTGACGGCCGATCCGCCGGGCAATCACCCGGCAATCCAGTACATCGATCACCAGCAGGGTCTGCCGCGGATGCTGCAGTTCTTCGAGGGCCTCACGGCGCAGGACCTGCCGGACGGCCAGGGCTGGGCGGTCGAGCAGGTCTCGCTGTCGACCCATAACGGCACGCATCTGGATGCGCCCTGGCACTTCCATCCAACCATGAATCGCGGCGAGCGGTCATGGACGATCGACGAGGTGCCGCTGGAATGGTGCTTTCAGCCCGGCGTGAAGCTCGACTTCCGTCATCTCCCCGACGGCTACGTGGCGAGCGCCGACGACGTCGAGAAGGAGTTGAGGCGGATCGGGCATGCGCTGTCGCCGCTGGAGATCGTCGTCGTCAACACCGGCGCCGGCGCCAGGTTCGGCCAAGCCGATTATGTCAGCTCGGGCTGCGGCATGGGCTATGAGGCCACCATGTATCTGCTCGAGCGCGGCGTGCGGCTGACCGGCACCGACGGCTGGAGCTGGGACGCGCCGTTCGTCCATACCGCGAAGAAATACGCCGAAACGAAAGACGCCGGCCTGATCTGGGAGGGCCACAAGGCGGGGCGGCACATCGGCTATTGCCATCTCGAGAAGCTGCACAATCTCGACCAGCTGCCTTCGACCGGGTTCACCGTCTCGTGCTTTCCGGTGAAGATCGAGCGGGCCTCCGCAGGCTGGACCCGCGCCGTCGCGATCATCGACAGCTAGCTGTCGAGCCCGCTCTCGGCGAGTTCGCGCAAGGCATCCATATCGAGCACGACGATGGCGCCGTGCTCGAGGCGAACCCAGTTGCGGCCCGCCCAGGCGCGCAATTGCTTGTTGATGCTCTCGCGCGTCATCCCCACCATCTCGCTGATCTCCTGCTGCGTGATGACGAGCGTGCCGCTGCCGGAGTCGAACTTGCGCTCTTCGGTGAGCCCCAGCAGCGCGCTCGCAAGCCGGCCCGGCAGATTTTGCAGGATCACCTGCTCGACCTGCTGGCTGGTCCAGCGCAGGCGCGCGCAGAGCAGCTCGATGAATTTCATTGCGAGCGCCGGTTGGCTCTTCACGAACGGCAGGAAGTCCCGGCGATCGATGATGTAGAGCTCGCAATTGGTGTTGGCGGTCGCATCGGCCGACCTGGGGGCGCCGTCGAGCACCGCGATTTCGCCGAAGATCTCGCCGGGACCGATCAGATTGAGAATGGCGTTACGGCCATCGGGCGACGAAGAGGAGATCTTCACCGTTCCCGTGATCACCGCAAACAGGTTGTTGCCGGGATCGCCCTTGGCGGCGATCGTCGCGCCGCGCTTCACCGTGGTGTGCTTGGCGTAACGGCAGAGCTGATCCAGCGCCTCCGGCCCCAGATCCGCAAAGATCGGGTGCTTGCGCAGGACCGATAATTTATTTCCCGCCGCTTGTCGGGGGTCGTCGCCGGTCTTGTCCTGAGGCACGCCACTGGGCTCCTAAGACTGCGAGGCACTGGGGTCCCTGCGTAGTCAGTGTAGCCCAGTTTTTCAACCGGAAAGCATGCTCCCTATTTGAGGCAAACGCGGCGAAAATGCCGCGGTCAGGCGTGAAGCCGGCAGCCGAAGGATGAGCCAATGCGTCCTAGGCGATGCAGAGTTGCAGGCGCCGCACGCCGCCTTGCGTTGAGGCGCTGCCAACCCTCCCGCACTCGCGCGGCATAGCCCGCGCCGCGGGCGCAAATGCGACCGTGATCTCAGGAGCTTCGACGCTTGGCGTCCGATTTGAGCGGGCCTGCACTGGTTTGCCGGTCTGCCCAGGCCAGTGCCCCGGCGAATGTGACAAAGATTGCTACGACAATGATGCTCATAAGCAACGCGTCAGCCGGCATGATGCCCTCCCCTGTGGTTTCAGGCATTATTCGGGGCACGCGGCCGAATGCATTGATCCCGATCAAAATCGAGCCGCGCTGCGTCGGAATCAGGCTGCGGCCAAGGCCTCGACCTTCGCCGGATCGAGCAGGCTGATCCCGCCATGAATGATCTCGATCACGCCGTGGCGCTCCAGCTTGGTGAACGTGCGGCTGACGGTCTCGATGGTCAGGCCGAGGTAATCGGCGATGTCCTGGCGGCTCATCGGAAGCGGAACCGTGTCCGACGCCGCCTTCAGCGAAACCAGCCGCTCGCGCCAGCCGAGCAGAAAGGCCGCAACCTTTTCGTCCGCCGAACGGCGGCCGAGCAGGACCATGTGGTCCCGGGCCTGGTTCAGCTCGCGAATCGCCAGCTCGTTGATCCGCCTGAGGAGGTGCAGCCGGTCCTCGATGAAACGGCCGAAGGGTGCCTTCGCGAACTGGCACACGGTCACCGCGCCGATCGCATCGGCCGAAAAATTGTGCCTGCCCGAAATATTCATCCCCAGGAAATCGCCGGGCAAGGCAAAGCCCACGATCTGCCGGCGGCCGTCGGGCAGCAGCTTGTACAGCCGCATGACGCCCTCGAAGAGATTGTAGAACGAGGTCGTGATGTCCTCCTCGGAGAACACAGTCTCGCCCGAGGAAAAATGGACGCGCCGGCCGAGATGCTCGAATTCCCGAAGCTCGACGGCGTCCAGCGACGAACAAACCGCTGATGAGCGGACGGCGCAATCGCTGCAGAGCTGCCAGTTCGGCTCAATCGTGACTACGGGCTTCATCGACCGCTCCAAGCGCCGGCTGCCCATCAGGCCCACCCCGTCGCGCGGATGCATTTTACTGCACTGCGCCAAAGCCGGTTGACCCAGATCAATTTTGAAGGGAATCCCCGCCCTATTCTTCTCCCGGACTTAAACGGGGTCACTTTACATGCTGCAAGGCACGCTGCGTCACGGGTTGGTCGGGTTGCTTCTGATGACGCGTGCCCTGGCGGCCCCGACCGCCGAACAACGCGGCAAGGCCTTTGCGCGCGCCAATTGCGCCCGTTGCCACGCGATCGACCGTGCGTCGAACAGTCCGCTCAAGATCGCGCCGCCGCTGCGAGCCCTGCACCAGCGCTATCCGATCGAGAGCCTTGGGGAGGCGCTGGCCGAGGGCATCAACACCGGCCACGCCGACATGCCGGCCTTCGAGCTCAGTCCGGACCAGATTCACGATCTCCTGTCCTACCTCAAGACCCTGGAATAGCCGCCCTCATACCGCTTGCACCGTCCAGCCGATCAGCTCCTTCGCGATGCGCGTGAAGGCCGTATCGAACGCTGCGACCGCCGCGGCCGGTTCAACCTTGTCGAGCTTTTCGCTGGTCTCGATGAGACGCGAGGCGACCACCTTGCCGTTCTTGTCGACGATCCGGGCCGACAGGACGATCTCGACCCGTGTCTCTCCCTCGGTGGCAATGCGGAAGCGCCTGATGTCGATCAGCAGCTGATAGTCCGCCTGCCCGAGATCGGCCGTGCGCAACGGCGCATGGGCGATGTCGTAGTTCTCAAAACTGTCGATCAGCCGCGCCTGCACCAGCTTCGGAATGCTGTCGGCCCAGAGGAAGTCCGCAAAGCCCGGATTATCCCCGCCGGGCGCGAACAGCATGCGCTGGGTCTGGAGCATGGCGACCGCCGTCGGCTCGGGAATGGCCAGTGACGCCGCGAGCGTCTTGGTCGCAGGACCGAGGTTCTGCGGCGTGCGCAGGTCATAGGTGACTTTCTGCGCCGGCGTTCCGCCGCCAGTCATTTTCTCCAGGCCCGCCAAAATGCCGTCAATCTTGCCGGTGTTGCGCGCAAGCCCGTCCGAGAAGGTCTTGAGATTGGCGATGGTGTCCTTCAGCGGGCCCGAATTGTCCTCCAGCACGGTGTCGACCCGCCGCAGTGCATCCCGCGCGGCCTGCGTCATGCTCTGGCCCGCACCCGCCTCGGCAATCAGGGTCGGGGGCTCGCCGGATTTGGCGACGATGATGCCTCCCTCAAGGGTCACCACCGGCACGCCGGTCAGCCCTTGGAAATCGAGCCCGACCCTGCTGTCGGCGCGCACAGGCGTGGTTGAAGCAACCGATATCGTCGCATTGACGAAGCGTGGATTGTCCGGCGCAAGCCCGAGCTGGGTGACCTCGCCGACGCGGATGCCGTTGAACAGCACACCGGCGCCGACCAGAAGACCGGGCACCGGGCCCTGGAATTGCACGTGATAGCTCGTGCGCGGCCCGATGCCGCCGGTGTTGTTCAGCCAATAGACGAAGCCGAACACCGCGAGAATCGCAGCCAGGACGAAACTGCCGATCAGCACGTAGGGAGCGCGGGTTTCCATGTCTCATCTCATCTCGTGTTGCAGCATCTGCGAGCGCTTGCCGTGGAAATAGGCCCGCACCCAGGGATGCTCGGATTGCAGCAGTTCGCGCATCGGACCGATCGCCACGATCTTGCCGTCGGCGAGAGCGGCGACGCGATCACAGACCGTGGTGAGGCTCGCCAGATCATGGGTGACCATGAACACGGTGAGGCCGAGGGTCTTTTGCAGGGTCCCGATCAGCGCGTCGAAATCGCCCGCAGCGATCGGATCGAGACCTGATGTCGGCTCGTCCAGGAACAGGATCGGCGGATCGAGCGCGAGCGCGCGCGCCAGCGCGACTCGCTTGGTCATGCCACCGGACAGCTCCGCCGGATATTTATCGGCGTCCTGCGCCCGCAGCCCGACCATTTCGAGCTTGGCGATCGCGATCTCGTCCATCAGCTCCTGCGACAGGACGAGATTTTCACGGAGCGGAAACTGGATGTTCTGCCGGACCGTCAGCGAGGAGAACAGCGCGCCCTGCTGGAACAGGATGCCCCATGTCGTGGCGGCGCCTTCGGTACGGCCGCCGATCGGCCGTCCCGTAACCTCGATGGTCCCGCCTTGGCGCGGGATGAGGCCGATGATGGTTCGCATCAGCACCGACTTGCCACCACCGGACGCCCCCACGAGCCCGAGGATCTCACCCCGGCGCACGTCGAGGGACAGATGATCGAGCACGGTCTGCCGGCCGAAGCCGACCACGAGGTCGCGGACGCGGATCGCGAACTGCTCTTGCGATTCTTCCATGATCACATTCCGATCGAGGCGAAGAAGATCGCGAACAGGCCGTCGAGCACGATCACCAGGAAGATCGACTTGACCACCGACGTCGTGGTCTGTCGTCCCAGCGACTCGGCGCTGCCCTTCACGCGCAAGCCCTCGCTGCAGGCGACTACTCCGATCACCAGCGCCATGAACGGCGCCTTCAGGATGCCCACCTCGAAATGGGTGACCGAGATCGCCTCGTGCAGCCGCGCGATGTAGATCGCCGGCGCCATGCCGCCATAGAACTGCGCGACCAGGCCGCCGCCATAGAGTGCGGCGATCGATCCGATGAAAGCAAGGATCGGCAGCGCAATCACCAGGGCCGCAACCCGCGGCAGGATCAGGACGTGGACGGGATCGAGGCCCATGGTCGACAGCGCGTCGACCTCCTCGCGCATCTTCATCGAGCCGAGCTCGGCGGTGTAGGCGCTTCCCGAGCGGCCGGCGACCATGATGGCGACGATCAGCACGCCGAGCTCGCGCAGCACCAGGATGCCGACCATGTCGACGGTGTAGGACTCCGCGCCGAACCTGCGGAAATGGAAAAATCCCTGCTGGGCGATGATGGCGCCGATCAGGAAGGTGATCAGCACGACGATGGGGATGGCCTGCCAGCCGATGCGGTAGAGCTGGTAGATCAGCGATGTCAGTCGCAGCGAGCGCGGCCGGCGCAGCACGCCGATCAGGGCCATGAACAGCGCACCCAGCATTTGAAGAAAGATCGTGATGTCTTCGCGCGCGCCGACCGTGGACTTGCCGAGATCGTTCAGCCTGAGCAGAACAGGGTTGGGTGCAGGCGCCGGCGGCGGGGTGTGGCGGTTGACCTGGCGCACCTCGTCCATCAGGCCACTGAAATGGTCGGCGACACCGATAAACTCGGCCGACCTGCCGGATGATGAAGCCCTGCGCGACAGCTTTTCCAGGACCCAGGCGCCGAGCGTGTCGAGCGCGCTGACGCCCGACATGTCCAGGGTCACGGCTCTGGATTGATCGACATCAGCCCCGACCGACCGGGACAATGTCTCCAGCATCGACACGTTCGCGGCAATCCACGGCCCTTCCGGGCACAATTTCAGCTCTTCGCCGGAGGTTGCCAGCAACAGCGGTTCGGAGTTCACGCTTCCACCTCATCGGGACAACCGGGTCCCCATTCAGCCGGTCATTCTAGGCCAGCATGTGGCAGCCGGTTTGACCTGTCTCAAGACCACGACGCGTCTGCCTTCTTGACGCAAATCAAGCCCGGTCGGGCCGGTGAGTCCTAGGTTTGTTTCCATTAACGGGGAAATCAGATCCATGTTCGACAGCGACAGGATGAGCGAAGAACTGCGCACGCTGAAGCTTGACGTCACACGCTTGCTGAGCACGGCCGGCGAGGAGATGTTCGACAGTTCGAAAGACCGCGCGGAGGCGCTTGCCGATCAGATCAGGGCCGCGCTCGCCGAGCTCGGCGAGACCGTCGACGAGGAGCAGCAGCAGCTTCAGGGCCTCATTGCGGACCGCCCGATCACATCATTGGCCTCGGCCTTCGCGCTCGGCGTGGTCGTCGGCTTTATGCTGCGGAGGCACTAGGTGAACACCGAAAATGTCGTCAAACATCTGCGTGTGCTCTGGCGTACCGACAGGATCATCGCGGACATCAGGCTGCGCCACCTTCTGATCGGCCTAGGCCTGCGCGCCTTTGCGGCGCTGATCGCCGCGTTCGGGCTCCTGATGCTGGAGCTGTCCGCCTATTTCGCACTGGTGCAGATCTGGAGTGCCATTGGCGCGGCGGCCATCCTCGGCGCCGTCAATTTTGCCATCGCCACAATTCTCTTTGTGATTGCCGGCCGGCCTCCTGCAGGCCGCGACATCGAACTCGCCAACGAGATTCACTGCGCATCCATCGAAGCACTTCAGCTCGAGGCACGCACATTCCAGGCCCAGGTGTCGGGGGCCGTGCACCATCCGCTCGGCACGATCGTGCCCGTGCTGGTGCCGCTGATTGCGGTCCTGGTCAAGACTTTGCGGAGACCGGCCAAGGACTCCGCCGCGGCAAATCCGGCCGAAGCGCGCTCATAGCGGGCGCTCAAAGTTTCAGCCTGACGTCGCAAATATCCGGCTCGGTCGGATCCGGCTTCACCTCGAAGCCGAGCTGCCGGCACATTTCGAGCATCGTGGTGTTCTCCCTGAGAACATCACCGGAGATCGCTTTGAGCCCCTCCGATCTCGCGTAGTCGATGATCAGCTGCATCAGGGCCCATCCCAGCCCCTTGCCCTTGAGATCGGACCGCAGCAGGATCGCATATTCACCGCTCTCGTAGATCGAGTCCGAATGGAGTCGGACCACGCCGACCATCTCGCCGGTCGCCTCGTCGAACGCGATAAAGGCCATTGCGCGCGCGTAGTCGAGCTGGGTCAGGCGCGCGATGAACTCGTGGGTGAACTCCTTCATCGGCGCGAAGAAACGCAGGCGAAGGTCGTGCGCCGTGACATGACGCAGAAATGCGTGGATGGTCGGCTCGTCCTCCGGACGCAGCGGCCGCGCGAAGATCCGCCAGCCCTCTTTGAGCTTGAGGCGGCGCTCCCATTGCGACGGATAGGCCCGAACGGCGAAATTGGCGGCGCCGGAGCCCGCAAACTTCCGTTGCGGTGGCCCGACCGCGACGCGAGCGTCGACCGCGGTCACGCCGGTTTCGTCCGCCAGCAGCGGATTGATGTCGAATTCACGGATCCCGGGAAGGTCGGCGGCCATCTGCGCCAGCTTGACCAGGATCATGGCGACCGCGTCGGGCTTCACCGCCGGCACGTCCCGGTAAGCGCGAAGCAGCCGTGACACGCGCGTGCGGTCGATCAGGTCGCGGGCCAGTTGCAGATCGAGCGGCGGCAGCGCAAGCGCCTTGTCGTTGATGATCTCGACCGCGGTCCCGCCGCGGCCGAACACGACGACGGTGCCGAAGGTCGGATCGTCGGCGAGGCCCAAGATCAACTCGCGCGCCTTCGCCTTCACGACCATCGCCTGCACGATGACGCCCTCGATGCGAGCTTCGGGACGCAGCTTCCCCGCCCGGGCGAGAATGTCGGTGGCGGCGGCGCGGACCGCCTCGACCGTCGTCAGATTGAGCACGACGCCGCCGACATCGGATTTGTGGACGATGTCGCGCGACATGATCTTCAGCACGACCGTGGCGCCTTGCGCAAAGATGTCTTTCGCGTAGGCCACCGCCTGCTCGACATCGGCCGCGGCGTATGTGGGCACCATCGCGATATCGTAGGCTTCGAGCAGGTGCTTGATCTCGACGGGCTCGAGCCATTGGCGGCCGTCTGCGATGGCAGCAGCTATGATCTGTTTTGCAGCACGCGCGTCCGGCACGAAAGTCTCGGGCATCGCCGGTGGAACCTGGCTCAGCTCCTCCACGACTTCGCGGTGCCTCACGAGGTACATGAAGCCGCGCACGGCGTCATCCTCGGTCGGATAGTTCGGGATGCCCCCACCGGACAGTGTTTCGATGATGTTCTGGTCTGCTCCGATCCACGAGGCGAGCACGGGCTTGGCCCAACTGCGGTGCTTCTCGCGATATGCCTTGACCCGTTCGGTCACCATCGTTGCGATATCGGCAGCCGAGGCGATCGCGGTCTGCACGTTGAGAACGAGGACCGCATCGTTGTCGGGATCGGCGAGCAACACCTCGAGCGCCGCCGCATAGCGCGACGCATCGGCGTCGCCCACGATGTCGACGGGATTTGCGCCGGACCAGGTCGGCGGCAGCGCGTCATCGAGTTTCTTGCGGGCGTCGGCCGAGATGGCTGCCGGAATGCCGCCGAGCTCGACCAATCGGTCAATGGCGAGGACGCCGATGCCGCCGCCATTGGTCAGGATGGCGAGGCGCTTTCCCGCCGGCGATTCGACGCGGCCGAGCGTCTCGGCGCAATCGAACAGCTCACGCAGATCGGAGACCCGCAGGACGCCCGCGCGCCGGAACGCCGCGTCATAGACGGCGTCGGCGCCGGCGAGTGCACCGGTATGGGTGGCGGCCGCCTTCGCGCCCTGCGCCATTCGGCCGGACTTCACCACCACGACCGGCTTCACACGCGCCGCGGCTCGCGCGGCCGACATGAACTTGCGCGCGTCCTTGATGGCTTCGATGTAGAGCAGAATCGCGCGGGTCTTGTGATCCATCGCGAAATGGTCGAGCAGATCGGCAACATCGACGTCGATTTGATCGCCGATCGAGACGATGCCGGAGAAGCCGACGCCGCGCTGCGCGGCCCAATCGACCATGCCGGCCGCGATCGCGCCTGATTGCGAGATCAGCGCGAGATTCCCCGACCCCGGCATGTGCGCGGCAAAACTGGCATTGAGGCTCACGCCGGGCATCATGATGCCCAGGCAGTTCGGCCCGATCAGCCGCATGCCGTATTTGCGGGCCGCAGCGATGGCGGCTTCCTGCAGGGACCCCGGTCCGTGACCGAGCCCGGCCGAGACGATCAGGGCGCCCGCCGAGCCGCGTCGCCCGGCTTGATCGACGATGCCGGGAACCGCGCGCGCCGGCGCGGTGATGATCACGAGCTCGGGTACGAACGGCAATTTGTCGAGGCTGTCCACGGCCGCGACGCCGCCGATCTCGGCATGGCGCGGATTGACGAGGCCGAACTGTCCCGTGAATCCAGCCTTGCGGATGTTCTCCAGAACGGCGCGTCCAACGGACACCGGGCGGGCGCTCGCACCGACGAGCGCGACCGAACGCGGCGACAGCAGGTTCTTCAGACGATAGGTTGACATGAAAACAAATGCGCCCGGTCGGCGGCGGTTCCGATGGTTGACGATCAAGCCCGATAAACTGGCGACCCGCCTAGTACGAGAGCATAACCCAGCACGGTGGCTCGCCAATGACGGTCTTTGTCACACCGCCCCAAACGATCTCGTTCAGGCGCGAATGATGGTAAGCGCCCATCACGATTGCATCGATGGCATGGGAATTCGCCCAGCTTCCGAGCACCTTGCCAATCGAGCTGCCGCTGCCCGTCGTGGTTTCGAACGAGGCGTAGACCCCATGTTCCCTCAAATGATCGACCAGAGCCGTCCCGGATTGCACGATCGCGTCTGACTTGTCGTCCGCCACGGTCACGACGCGGACCAGGGCTGCTGCCTGAAGGATAGGCAGCGCGTCGCCGACCGCACGCGCCGCACGCGCGGAGTGATCCCAGGCGATCATGACGTTCTCGAATTCCGGTCGCAGTTCGTCCACATGCTGCTCCGGGCAAAGCAGCACTGGCCGCCCGGATTCGAACAGGAGCGTCTCGATGATGTGCTCGGTTCGGCTGTCGTGCTGCTTCACGGGGAGCAGCGTGAGATCGCTGAAGCGTCCGTGCTCGGCCAGCACTGAGGCGATCTGGTCTGCCGGCACCTTGGCCGACCGGCTTTGAGCGCGGATGCCGGTGCGGGAGGTTGCACGGGTGAACGCGCCCAGGAGATCCTGCGTGTCGCCCGCCCCAAGCGGCCCGTTTGCCTCGGCCGCATCGGAATCATCGGGGAGCATCACCTTCGGCCGCACGAAGACATCCTCCTCGAGGGCAAGCGCGGTGATCCTGGCGCCGAGGTCGGCGGCAACGGCCACGCATTTCTCGATCGCAGCAAGGGCCGGGCCGCGTGGCTGGCCTACGAGCGGCAGAAAGACGTCCTTGATCGGCATCGGGATTCTCCTCAGGCGCCAGAATAGGCTGGCTTTGGTCGGGACGCTTGATCCTCGTCAAGCCCGGGAACTTCGACCGGCCGGAAGGAGACAGGCGTTGACCGAAGTCAAGGACTGGCCGCGATCTGCTTCTATGGATTACCCTGATCGCGGGGCGAGCCGCCTTCCGACGCATCTGGACGTACCAGCTGGAATGACAGACGATTCTGCGACTCAGGACCGGATCTTTGCGGCGCTCACCAATTCCGCGGATCATCCAAACGTGAGGCGGATCGATACGCACGCCGCTTCAGTCTTCCTCGAAGGTAGACGCGCCCTGAAAATCAAGCGCGCCGTGAAATTTCCATTCCTCGATTATTCGACGCTCGAGAAGCGCAAGGCGGCGTGTGAGAAGGAGATCAGGATCAACCGGGCGCTGGCGCCGCAGATCTATCACCGCGTCGTGGCGATCACGGAACAGTCCAATGGATCGGTGAAGGTCGACGGAAGCGGCCGGCCGATCGAGTATGCGGTCGAGATGTTGCGCTTCGACGAAAGCCGCACGCTGGATCATCTGGCCAAGGCCGGAGCGCTGGATGACACTTTTGCTTCGGCTGTCGCCGACGCGATCGCCGCTTCGCATGCGCAGGCTGTTGGCGCCAACGGCAACGCATGGGTTTCCTCCATCCCCGGCCTGATCGATGGCAACAGCAATGGCCTGCGGACCGGCAATCATTTCGAAGGCGAAGAGATCGCAGAACTCGGCAGAGACTCGCACGCGATGTTGGTCCGGCTCCGGCCTTTGCTCGAAGAGCGCGGCCGTCAAGGCTTCGTCCGCCGCTGCCATGGCGACCTGCATCTTGCGAACATCGTGTCGATCGACGAGAAGCCGGTGCTGTTCGACGCCATCGAATTCGATGCGCAGATGGCAACCACCGACGTGCTCTACGATCTCGCATTCGGATTGATGGACCTGTTGCACCACGGTCAGGCACGCGCGGCCAACATCGTGCTGAACCGTTATCTCGCCGCGACTCCGGTCGAAAATCTCGACGCGCTCTCCGCACTGCCATTGTTCATGTCCATCCGGGCGGCGATCCGCGCCCAGGTCGCGCTGGCACGGCTGAAGCCGCCGCATTCCGATGATCCCAGCATTCTCGACGGGGCGCGGCGCTATTTTGGCCTAGCCCGCGCGCTGATCCAGCCGCCGGCTCCCCGGCTAATTGCAGTCGGCGGATTGTCAGGCACCGGAAAGACGATCTTGGCACGCACGCTCGCGCCGGAGGTCACGCCGCAGCCGGGCGCAGTCGTGCTGCGCAGCGACCTGGTCCGCAAGCAGATGTTCGGAGTCGAGGACACGGACCGGCTGCCGGCATCCGCATACACGCCGGAGGTTACCGCCCGCGTTTACGACATGTTGGCTGAGTACGCCGGGCGGGTGCTGGCGCAAGGCCATTCAGCGATCATCGACGGCGTGTTCGCCCGCGAGGACGAACGAGACGCGGTCGCCGCGCTGGCGCGCGAGCGCAACGTGCCGCTGAGCGGCCTGTTTCTGGTTGCCGACCTCGCGACCCGGCAGGCGCGGATCGGAGGCCGCCGGGGCGACGCATCCGACGCCACGCAAGAGGTTGCCGCGCTGCAAGAGCACTATAATATCGGCCATGTCGGTTGGGCGACCATCGACGCATCCGGGACGCAAGAGCAGACGCTCCAGAACTGCCGGGACGCGATCGCCGAGAGCAAGTAAGGCAATCTGCAAATGGCGCGACCCAGCACGAATTCGACGGCCGCGCGCGTCAAGCCTGCGGCGAGGCACGATGTCCTGCCCGGCCGCCTCAGCCCCGGCATGGTTTGCGACACCGCGTTCCGGATCATCGCCCGCCGTCACCTCGCCGCCGTTCTCGCCCAGCATGACGGCACCTGCCGCGGCGATCCCGAGGCACTGCACCAGATCCGGATTGCACTGACGCATCTGCGCACCGCCATCCGCTTCTTCTCGCCGATGGTCGATGATGCCCTTCGGCCAGAGGTCTGGATCGAACTGAAATGGTTGAACAGCCAACTCGGCATGGTCCGGGACCTCGACGTGGCAATCGAGCGGGTCATCGCCGAGAGTGGAGGCGAGTTGACCGTGATTGCCGAGCTCCAGCATTGGGACGAAAAGCGCGCCGAGAGCCACCGCCTGCTGGCGCGCGCGCTGCAATCCGCGCGGTATCTCCGTCTCGTCGAGCAGACGTCAGCCTGGATCGAGAGCGGCCCCTGGTCGACCCGGCGCAGCAAGGAAGCTATCAGGCTACGCCGCTGCACGCTCGCCGACCACGCAACAGCGAAACTCACGCAATGGGAAAAGACGCTGCTCAAGACAGCGCGCAAGCTCCGCAAGCTTGACGTCGAGAAACGGCACAAGCTGCGGCTTCTCAACAAGCGGCTGACCTATTCGATCGAGTCGCTCGAGGACCTGTTCGCCGACGAGTCGCTGACCAAGCAGAAGTCGATCCTCAAGCAATTGCGCAAGGCGCAAAAGTCCCTCGGACAACTGAACGACGATGCGCGAGGTCAGGCCCTGGCGGCGTCGTTGAACGAGGCCGTCCCCGAGGCGGGCATTCGCTTCCTCAATCGCAAGCGCGAAAAGAAACTGTTGCGGATCGCTTCGGACGCCTACCGGAAACTGGACAAGGCCAAGCCGTTCCGCTCCGCCGACCTTGCGCCGAATGCTGAGCCTGAGGACTAGGTGTGGACGTAGTCTCCCGGCGCGTCGGGCAGACCGTCAAGGTCTCCGCCTCCGATTTGCGGCGGATCGCAGGGCGCCCCGGAGTGTGCGGCCAGCCATTCGGCCCATTCCGGCCACCACGATCCCTCGACTTGCGGTGCCAGCTTCAGCCATTCGTCCGGGCCAACATAGCGCGCATCGGCGGCCTTGATCAGCACCTGATAGCTGTGGCCGGGCTCGTCCGGCGGCGCGACGACGCCGGCATTGTGGCCGCCGCTGGTCAACACAAAGGTCACGTCGGCATCGACCTGATAGTGGATCTTGTAGACCGATCGCCACGGCGCCACGTGATCGGCGAGCGTGCCGACCACGAACATCGGCGCACGGATGTCGGAAAGCGACACACTCTTGTCCTCGACACGATAGCGGCCCTCGGCGAGATCGTTGCCCAGGAATAGCTTTCGCAGATACTCCGAATGCATGCGATAAGGCAGCCGCGTGGCGTCGGCGTTCCAGGCCATCAGGTCGCTCGGTGGCGCGCCCTCGCCCATCAGATAGTCGTGCGACAGCCGCGACCAGATCAGTTCGTTGGAGCGCAACAACTGGAACGCGCCGGCCATCTGCGTCGTGTCCAGATAGCCCCGCTGCCACATCAGGTCCTCGAGAAAGGCGACCTGGCTCTCGTTGACGAAAAGCGTCAGCTCGCCGGCCTCGGTGAAATCCGTCTGTGCGGCAAGCAGGGTGGTCGTGCACAGTCGCTTGTCGCCATCGCGTGCCATCGCAGCCGCAGCCATCGACAGCAATGTGCCACCCAGGCAGTAGCCGAGCGCATGGGTCTTCCGGCCCGGCAGGATCCGGCCGATCATGTCCAACGCCGCCATGACACCCAGCTTGCGATAGTCGTCGAAGGCAACATCCCGGTCTTTGGCATCCGGATTTCGCCAGGAAATCGCGAATACGGTGAAGCCTTGGCCGGTCAGATACCTCACCAGAGAATTCTGCGGCGACAGATCGAGGATGTAGTACTTCATGATCCAGGCGGGCACGATCAGGATTGGCTCGGGTCGCACTTGAGCCGTCGTCGGATGGTACTGGATCAGCTCGATCAACGCATTGCGATAAACGACCTTGCCCGGCGAAGCCGCGACCGTCTTGCCGACGATGAACTGTTCGTCGCCCGCTGGCCTTGCGGCGGAGAGCAGGCGCATCAGGTCGCTGCACCAGTTCTGCCAGCCGAATACGAAATTCTCCCCGCCGCTCCGGAACGCCTTCTCCAGCACTTGCGGATTGGTCGCCGCGAAATTCGACGGCGCCAGCATGTCGAGCATCTGACGCATCGAGAATTCGACGATGGCTTCATTTGCGTGCGACACGCCGCGTACGCCGGTCGTGGCATCGTGCCACCAGCGCTCTCTGAGCAGGAACGCCTGCGCAAGCAGATTGAACGGTGCGGCTTCCCACTGCGGCCCCCTGAAGCGACGATCCCGTCCCTGCGGTGCAATCACGGACCACGGCTTTTGCGACGTCGCATGCGCGGCGGCTTCCAGGAACTGGCCCATGTCGCGAAGGACATTGCGCGACATCTCCACCTGACGCTGCGGCGCGGCAGCCAGATGAGAGCTCCAATCGAGCCAGGCGAGCAACAAGGCCAGCGGCGAAATCCCGCCCGTCAACCGCGCCAGCATCGCATGAAACGCGCGATCGAGAGGGTATGGCTCCGATACAGGCAGGGGATCGGCGGCGACTGGCATTCCAGCCGGCGCTTCGGGGCCGGTCGTAGAGGCTTCTGGCTCAACGACAGGATTGACGGAGAGAGCCTGCGCGGCCGGCCCTTCGGACCTTGGAAATATCTGCACGACGCTCATGGCTGAATGTTCCTGCCGGCTTCTTGGCTGCGTGGCAGCAGGATATGGCGAGGCTTGGGATGCGCGTTGAGCTGCATCAAGTCCGGGCATCGGAAAGAGCCCCGCTTCACCCCTTGACCTGCGTCAAGCCGCAGCACGACGCGAGAGCTAGGTTTTGCGCATCGACATCGACAAGCCAGCGGAGTCTGCCATGCGCGCCCATCAGATCATGACCCGGTCGGTCATCTCGGTTACGCCCGACACCAGCATCGTCGAGGCGGCAAACATCATGCTGAAGCGGCATGTCAGCGGTCTCACGGTCGTGGACAATGCCGGCAAGCTGGTCGGCGTGGTCTCGGAAGGCGACTTCATCCGCCGCAGCGAAATCGGCACGGGACGCAAGCGCGGGCGCTGGCTGCGGTTCATTCTCGGATCCGGCAAATCGGCCAGCGACTTCGTCCACGAGCACGGCCGCAAGGTCTCGGTGGTGATGACCTCTTCACCGGTGACCATCACCGAGGATACGGCGCTTGCCGAGATCGTCGATCTCATGGAGCGGAACAACGTGAAGCGTCTCCCGGTAATCCGCGGCGACAAAATCGTCGGCATCGTGTCGCGCGCGAACCTGCTCCAGGCGGTGGCGGACCTCGCCCGAGACGTACCCGACCCGACCGCGGACGACGATCACATTCGCAGCCGCATCATCGATACCATGGAGAAGAACGACTGGTGCCCGTTCGGGCTGAACGTCATCGTCCGCGACGGCATCGTTCATCTCAGCGGCGTCATCACCGAGGAGCGCGTGCGACAGGCCGCGGTCGTCGCAGCGGAGAACGTCAACGGCGTGAAGAAGGTGCACGACCATCTCTGCTGGGTCGACACCATGTCAGGAATATACCTGAACTCGCCCGAAGACGATGACCTCGCCAAGGCAAGCTGACCAAGGCAAGCTGACCGCGCACCGATCGCAGTTCAGCGCGGAATGACGGCGGTGGCTTCGATTTCGACGCGCGCCGTCTTCTCGACGAGGCGGACGACCTGAACCAGCGCCATCGCCGGGTAGTGCGCGCCGAAGATGGTGCGGTAGGCCTTGCCGAGCTCTTTCAGGTTCGTCAGGTACTCGTCCATGTCGACGACGTACCAGGTCAGGCGCACCAGATGCTCGGGCTGCGCGCCGGCCTCCGCGAGGATCGCGGCGATGTTGCCTAGGGTTTGGCGCACCTGCGCGACAAAACCCTCCGCGAGACGCTCCTCGGCATCCCAGCCGATGACACCGCCAGTGACGACGATGCGTCCCTCGGCGGCCATGCCGTTGGCATAGCCTTTCGGCACCGGCCAACCGGACGGTTGGAGCACCTGCGCCCTGGCGCGGGTTTCGTCCTCAGCTGCTGTCGGCAGCACCGCAAGCTGCGGGCTTTTCGGCGTCGTCACGGACAATTCTCTATCCTTCTCTCATTCCGCCGCGACGCCGGAGGACGTCACCGCGGTCTGCGCCAGTTGCCGCAGGGCAAAGCGCTTTAACTTGCCGGTCTCGGTCTTCGGTAGTTGCGTCACGAACTCGATCGCGCGCGGATATTTGTATGGCGCGATCTCGCGTTTGACATGCTCCTGCAACGCAGCCACGAGCTCGGCATCCGGCGTTACGCCCGGCGCGGCAACGACATACGCCTTCACGATCATGCCGCGCGCCTCGTCCGGCGCGCCGACGACCCCGCACTCGAGGACGGAGGGATGCGTAAGCAGCGCCGCCTCGACGTCCGTGCCTGCAATGTTGTAGCCGGCCGACACGATCATGTCGTCCGAGCGCGACTGGTACCAGAAATAGCCCTCGCTATCCATCAGATAGGTGTCGCCCGTGATGTTCCAGCCGTTCTGGACGTATTTGCGCTGCCGCTCGTCAGCGAGATAGCGGCAACCGGTCGGCCCGCGTACCGCGAGCCTTCCCATCGTGCCCGGCGGAACGTCATTGCCGGAATCATCGACGATCTTCGCTTCATACCCCGGCACCGGCTTGCCCGTCGCACCGGGGCGGATCTCGTCCTCGGTCGCGCTGATGAAGATGTGCAGCAGCTCGGTCGAGCCGATGCCGTCCATCAGCTTGATGCCGGTCGCCTTCAGCCAGGCATCGAATGTCGGCTTGGGCAGCGTCTCTCCGGCGGACACGCATTTGCAAAGCGAGGAAATATCGCGGCCCGGAAGCTTGCCGATCAACGCCCGGTACGCGGTCGGCGCGGTGAAACAGACCGTGGTCTTGTACTGCTCGATCGCATTCAGAATGTCGTCGGGCGCCGTCTTCTCCAGAACGACGAAGGAGGCGCCGATGTGCATTGGAAACAGCACGCCGCCGAAGCCGAACGTGAAGGCGAGCGGTGCCGAGCCGACGAAGCGATCCTTCTGCTCCGCGCGCAGGATGTTGCGCGCATAGCCATCGCAGACCGCCAGCATGTCACGGTGGAAATGCATGGTGCCCTTGGGATCGCCGGTCGTGCCCGACGTGAACGCGATCAGGCAGACGTCGTCGGAGGCGGTATCGACAGCCCTGAACTCCGGACTTGCATCCTCCATCAGCGCCTCGAGCGAGTCGCTGCCGCCGTTGCCCCAATAGACCACGCGCTTGAGGCCGGGGGCTGCGGCTTTCGCCTTCTCCATTTCGTCGGCGAGCTTGCCGTCGCAGAGTGCGAGTGTGATCTCGGCCTTCTGGATCGGATAGGACAGCTCCTTGGCACGCAACAGCGGCATCGTCGCGACGACGATGCCACCGGCCTTGATCACTGCCAGATAGGTCGCGACCATCAGCGGATTGTTGGCCGAACGCAGCAGCACGCGTCCGCCGGTGACGAGACCAAGCTTGCCGACCAGCACATTGGCGATGCGGTTCACGACCGTTTGCAGCTCACGATAGGTGTAGCTGACGGCGGGGCTGATCACGCAAGGAGCGTCGCCATGTCCCTGCTCGACCCAGCGGTCGAGGAAATAGCTGACGCAGTTGAGGCGGGGCGGATACTGCAGTTCCGGTCGCGTGAAGATGAATTCCGGCCAGAGCTCGGCTGGCGGAAGATGCTGCCGCGCGAACGTATCGACATGGGCTGTCGCGGCGTTATCGTCACGCGAGCCCGAGACTTGAACCTTGGCGGCGTTGGCCATCGCACGCTCCTTTCAGCATGGAAAGCACCCGGCAGCACTCACTCGGAAACATTTTAGGCTTAAAGCAATTTCGTGCAATAGCGGATTTTGGGCATCCCGTGCTTTTTCCGGCGGCAAATGGGATTGGTGGGCGCGTCAGCCGCGCACTAGGCCCGGCGGCGACCGGCCGATTTCTGCGCCGATGCCTTGGTCTTGGCGAGCAGCCGCATCAATTCGCGCACATCCTTCGGCGTCAGGTCGGCGAAAAGATCGGCGATCCAGGTCTCGTGTTCCGCGGCCATTCTGCGAAATTCGGCGCGACCGAGTTTGGTCAGCCGGATCACCTGGACGCGGCGGTCGGTCTCCGACGTGCGGCGGTCGAGATGACCGGATTCCACGAGGCGCTCGACGAGACCGGTGACGTTGCCGTTCGACACCATCATGCGCTTGGAGACGTCGGACAGCGTCATGCCGTCGGGTGCCTTGTCGAGCTGCGCCATCAGGTCGAAACGGGGCAATGTGACGTCGAAGCGCTGCCGCAACCGGCCACGGACCTCGCCCTCGATCAGCGTCGTGCAGGTCAAGAGGCGCAGCCACAGCCGAAGCTCTTCGGCGTGATCCTCCGGAGTTTCGACGGCCTTGGTCTCGGAATCGAGCATGTTGATGCAGTCACTCACGGCCTAGCATTGGCGCCCGGCACGGATTCCCAACATTTTGAGCTTCAAATAAATCGAAGCCGGCTGCAAGCCTAAAGCCGCAACAATCGATCGCATCCCGATTTCTTTAGGCTTCAAATAATTGGCGCGCCGCTTGCATGCGCCGCTGTCCGCAGATGACGACGCTTTGAGCTCGCTTGCCGCGGCAGCAATCATCGGCATAAACTTGGATTGGAGTAGCGGCTTGCAGCGCAAGTCCTGTTGTCACGGGGGACAGATCATGAAGACGCAAATGACGTTGGCCGCAGCCGCCTTGCTGCTTGGCACCACGGTGAGTCCTTCCCTCGCCCAGGAGAAAATCAAGCTGGGTGTGATCGTGACCCTGTCGGGACCCGCCGCCGCGCTCGGCCAACAGGTTCGCGACGGCTTTGCGCTCGGAATGAAGGATCTCGGCGGCAAGATGGGCGGCCGCGATGTCGAGGTCGTCGTGGTCGACGACGAATTGAAGCCGGACGCAGCGGTTACCAAGGTCAAGGGCCTTCTGGAGCGCGACAAGGTCGACTTCGTGGTCGGCCCGATCTTCTCCAACATCCTCCAGGCGATTCACCGGCCGGTCACGGAATCGAAAACCTTTCTGATCAGCCCCAATGCCGGCCCGTCCACTTTTGCCGGCAAGGATTGCAACCCGTTCTTCTATGTGACCTCGTATCAGAACGATCAGGTGCACGAAATCCTCGGCAAGGTCGCGCAGGATCGCGGCTACAAGCGCATGTATCTGATGGTGCCGAATTATCAGGCCGGCAAGGACTCGGTGGCGGGCTTCAAGCTCGACTACAAGGGCGAGATCGTCGAAGAATCCTACATGCCGCTCAACACGCTGGACTTCCAGCCGGAGCTTTCCAAGATTTCATCGCAGAAGCCGGATGCGCTCTTCACGTTCATGCCCGGCGGCCTCGGGGTCAATCTCGTCAAGCAATACCGGCAGGCTGGCCTCGCCGACAGCATTCCGGTGCTCTCGGCTTTCACGGTGGATGAATCGACGTTGCCGGCGCAGCAGGACGCGGCGGTCGGCATGTTCGGCGGCGCGAACTGGGCGCCCAATCTCGACAATCCCCAGAACAAGAAGTTCGTCGCCGCCTACGAGGCCGCCTATAACGGCGTGCCCGGTACCTACGCCTTCCAGGCGTATGATGCCGCGATGCTGATCGACAGCGCCATCAAGGCCGTGAAGGGCGACCTCTCCAACAAGGACGCGGTCGCGGCCGCTCTGAAAAAGGCCGACTTCACCTCGCTGCGCGGCGCCTTCAAGTTCAACACCAACGGTTATCCGATCCAGGATTTCTACCTGACCAAGGTCGCCAAGCGCGCGGACGGCAAGTTCCAGACCGAGATCGTCCAGAAAGTCTTTGAGAATTACGGCGACCGCTACGCCAAGGACTGCAAGGCGGCGAACTAAGCCGCACGTCGCGTCGAGGGAGGATCACGATGAAAAGCGAAATCACCGGCATCACACGGGCCAATGAGGGGATCCAGGGCATCTCCTGGAACATCCTCGGCCAGACCTATGTGCCGAAGAGCAACACGGAGCACAGCTTCTCCTGGCATGCGACGCTGCCGCCGGGCACGTTCGTGCCGCCGCACATTCATCCGGACCAGGATGAATATCTCTACATGCTGGAGGGCAAGCTCGATTTCATGCTCGGCAATTCCGAGTCGCAGGCGACCGCGGGCGACCTGATCCGGCTCGGCATGGGCGTGCCGCATGGCATCTTCAACAAATCGGATCAGACCGCGAAGGTGTTGTTCTGGGTGTCACCGACCCGCAAGCTGTTCGACCTGTTCTGGGGCCTTCACAACATGAAGGAACAGAAGCCCGAGGACGTGGTGGCGATGGCCGCCGAGTTCAACATCCACTTCCTGCCGCCGCCTCCCGGCGGCTAGCAGCGCATCTCAAGCCCGCACCGCCGCAAGTCCCGGCACTGCGGCGAAGCCGGCCTTGGTGGCATAGCCGCGCACGATCGCCTCGCGCTGGGAATAGCTCAGCACGTTGTCGACATTGTCGAAACCATCAGGCGCGAGCTGCTCGACGGCGTCGATGACGCCCTCGGGGCCGCCGCGCCGGTTGGAGCGGACGATATCCCCGGTCATGGGCAGGCGCTTCTTCTCGTATTCAAGCAACGCCTGGCGCGGATGCTCGGCGCGCACCAGCGCGTCGGCGAGGCAGCGCGCGTCGAGGATGGCCTGCGAGGCACCATTGGAGCCAACCGGATACATCGGATGCGCGGCATCGCCGAGCAGCGTCACTCTGCCGGACGACCAATAGGGCAACGGATCGCGGTCGCAGGTCGGATATTCGTAGAACTCGGGCGTGGCCGAGATCAGGCTCTTCACGTCGACGTAAGGCACCGAAAAGCGCGCCACATGCGGCATCAGCTCCTCGCGACGGCCCGGCCGCGACCAGTCTTCCTTCCGCGGCGGCGGCGCGTTGCCCTCGCCGACCCTCACCAGCACCGCCCAATTGGTGAGACGGCTCGCCGGGCTCGATCCCTCCGCGATGGGATAGATCACCACCTTGGCGTTGAGCCCGCCGGCGACGATCATCGACTTGCCGGTAAGGAATAGCGGCCAATCCCGCGCACCGCGCCACAGCATCAGGCCGTTCCAGCACGGCGGCCCCTCGCTCGGGAACAGCGTGTCACGGACCCGCGAATGGATGCCGTCGGCACCAATCAGGATGTCGCCGCGCGCGGTATGGATGTGCGCGCCTGAGCGGTCGAAGAAGTACGCGGTGACGCCGCCCTCGTCCTGCGTGAAGGCACCGAGGCGGCAGCCGGTGTGGATGGCCTCCGGCCCGAGCCGCTCCTCGACGGCCCGATGGATGACGCCTTGAAGGCGGCCGCGGTGGATCGAGAATTGCGGCACATCGTGGCCGGCGTCGATGCCGCGGGCCTCGCGCCAGACTTCCTGGCCGTGACGGTTGAGGTAATAGAGCTGGTCGGTGCGGATCGCGACATCGTCAAGCTGCTGCAGCAGACCGAGGCCTGCCAGCTCACGCATGGCATGGGGCAGCGTGTTGATGCCGACGCCAAGCTCGCGGATGGTGTCGGACTGCTCGAAGATCTCGCAAGCGAGGCCCCGCGAGCGCAGCATCAAAGCGGTGGTGAGACCACCGATACCGCCACCGACGATAATCGCCTTCATCGCCCTCACTCCACTCGGTACACACCAGGCAATGCGGCCAAAGTCGCACGGGCGGTCACTCGGCCGCAAGCGGCTTTGTCGCCTCCGCCTTGAGCTCGGCCCGGGTCTTGGGCTTAGCCTTAATTCTCAGCTCCTCGAGATCCTGCCGGTCGCGCACGCTGTTGCGGAAAATCTGATCTTTTCCGGGAAGATATTGCGGCGGGCAGAACGCGTCGTCCGCCCCGTACCAGGCTGCCGCCCTCATGGTGAAGGAGGGATCGACCAGATGCGGCCGCCCGAGCGCGACGAGGTCGGCCCGGCCGGCAGCCAGGATGGTGTTGGCCTGGTCCGCCATCGTGATGTTGCCGACGCACATCGTGGCCACGCGCGCCTCATTGCGGACTTGGTCGGAGAACGGGGTCTGGAACATGCGGCCATAGATCGGCTGCGCATCGCGCACGGTCTGCCCGGTCGAGACGTCGACGAGATCGACGCCGGCTTCGGCAAACGCGCGCGCGATCGCCACCGCATCGTCGCCGCCGATGCCACCCTCGGCCCAGTCGGTCGCGGAAATGCGCACAGACATCGGCTTGTGCGACGGCCATATGGCCCGCAGCGCCTCGAAGATTTCGAGCGGGAAGCGCAGGCGGTTTTCGAGCGAGCCGCCATACTCATCCGTGCGGGTGTTCGTCAGCGGCGAGATGAAGCTCGCAAGCAGATAGCCGTGGGCGCAGTGCAGTTCGAGCATGTCGAAGCCGCAACGCTCGCCGCGCTCGGCCGCCGCAACGAAAGCGTCCTTCACTGCATTCATGCCGGCGCGATCGAGCTCGCGCGGAACCTGGCTGTCGGGGAAATAGGGCAGCGGCGACGCCGAAAACACCTCCCAGCCGCCCTCCTCGAGCGGACGGTCCATGCCGTCCCACATCAGCTTGGTCGCGCCCTTGCGCCCGGCGTGGCCCAACTGCAGGCAGATTTTTGCGGCTGAATTGGTATGTACGAAATCAACGATGCGCCGCCATGCAGCCTCCTGCTCGTCATTCCACAGTCCTGCGCAGCCCGGCGTGATCCGCGCCTCACGGCTGACGCAGACCATCTCGCTGAAGATCAGGCCGGCGCCGCCGATCGCGCGCGATCCGTAATGCACCAGATGGAAATCGGTCGGCACGCCCTCCTTCGCCGAATACATGCACATCGGCGACACCACGGCGCGATTGGCGATCTCCATCTCACGCAGCCGGAAGGGCTGGAACAGCGGCACCATTGGCTTCTCGGTGTCGACTTCGAAACCGCTGTCACGAACACGCTTGGCAAACGATCTTTCGACCTCCGCCACGAAGTCAGGTGCGCGAAGCTTCAGATTATCGTAGGTGATCGCCTTCGAGCGCGTCATCACGCCGAAGGCAAACTGCACGGGATCGAAATCCCAGAAGCGGTCGACATGCTCGAACCAGACCAGCGAGACGTCCGCGGCGTGCTGCGTCTTCTCGACCTCCTCACGCCGCCCGTGCTCATAGACGTCCAGCGCCGCCTTGATGCTGGGCGCCTTCTCCATCGCCTCTGCCAGCGCAATCGCATCTTCCATCGCGAGCTTGGTGCCCGAGCCGATCGAGAAATGCGCGCTCGCCTTGGCGTCGCCGAGCAGAACCATGTTGTCCTTGACCCAGCGCTTGCTGCGGATCATCGGGAAGTTGCGCCACGTCGAACGATTGGTGAGCAATTGATGCCCATCGAGGAACCAGCCGAAGATCTCGGCCATTCGCGCAGCCGACTGGGTCTCGTTCAGCCCCGTCAGCCCGGCGCGCTCGAACGTCTCCGGATCGGTCTCGAAAATCCAGGTCGAGTGCCCGGCTTCATATTGATAGGCATGGGCGATGAACGGTCCCCACTCCGTCTCCTGGAAGATGAAGGTGAAGGCATCCAGCGGCCTGGTCGAACCCATCCAGGCGAACTTGTTGGCACGGAGATCGACTTCCGGCGCAAAATGATCGACATATTTGTCGCGGAAGCGGCTGTTGATGCCGTCCGCGACCAGGATCAGATCGGCGTCGGTGAAGCGGGACTCGTCCTCGACGTCTGCTTCGAAATTCAGGACGACGCCCAGCTCGCGCGCGCGCGCCTGCAGGATCAGGAGCAGCTTCTGCCGCGAGCAACCACAAAAGCCGTTGCCACCGACCCGATGGACCGTTCCGCGGAAGTGCACGGCGATGTCATCCCAGTAGGCGAATTCCTGGGTGATGCGGCGATAGCTCGGAAGGTCGTGCTTCTCGAAATTATCTAGCGTGGCGTCCGAGAACACCACGCCGAAGCCGAAGGTGTCGTCGGCGCGGTTGCGCTCGTACACCGCGATCTCGGCGCTCGGCCGCTGCTTCTTCAGCAGGATTGCAGCGTAGAGACCCGCAGGTCCGCCACCGATGATCGCGACTTTCATGGGAGCCTCGCCAATTCAACCCGGCGAAACTATTTTAAGCCTAAAATAATCTCGCGCAAGTCCCCATTGCAGCAGGCTGCCGGCAAAGGCCGGCCTAGTCGCCCCTGAAGACCGGCTTGACCTTGTTGGCAAAGGCCTCGAAGGCCCGTTCGAAATCGGCGGTTGTCATGCACAGCGCTTGAGCAACGGCCTCCGCCTCGATCGCCTCCTCCACCGACATCGCCCATTCCATGGCCAGCATCCGCTTGGTCATGGTGTTGGCGAAGGTCGGTCCCTCAGCAATCTGCTTGGCCAGTAGCTGTGCCTGGGGCAGCACCTGCTCCGACGTGACGATACGGCTGAAGAAGCCCCAGCGCTCGCCCTCCTCCGCGGTCATGAACCGGCCGGTGTAGAGCAACTCGGAAGCGCGGGACTGTCCGATGATCCGCGGCAGGATCGCGCAGGCGCCCATGTCACAACCGGCAAGGCCCACCTTGTTGAAGAGGAAGGCGACCTTGGCCCCGCTCGCCGCAAGCCGCATGTCCGACGCCATGGCGATGATCGCGCCCGCGCCGGCGCAAATGCCTTCAACCGCAGCAACGATCGGCTGCGGACAGGCCCGCATTGCCTTGACGAGGTCACCGGTCATCCGCGTAAACGCCGTCAGCCCCTTGGTGTCCATCTTCACGAGCGGACCGATGATCTCGAACACATCGCCGCCGGACGAGAAATTGGCACCAGCGCCGGTCACGACGATGGACTTGACCGCATCGTCGAACGCGCAGGCGCGAAAGAAATCGGTGAGTTCACGATAGCTCTCGAAGGTCAGCGGATTCTTCCGTTCCGGACGATTGAGCGTCACGGTTGCAACACCATCGACGACGGCCAGCAGGAAGTGCTGCGGCGAATAGTCCGCAAGCGGTAAGGTCACAGGATTGGCTGGTCTGCTCATACGATCTCCTTGGCTTTCTTGTTCCGTGCCGGTGCCATGCGCGCTAAATCTCACCACCGGCAACAGCGATCGCCTGCCCTGTGATTGCGCCGGCACCCTCGCCGCACAGCCAGAGCACGGTATCCGCGACCTGCTGAGGAGAGATCAATCGTCCCTGCGGATTATGCTTTGCGAGCTCGGCAATGGCCTGCTCGCGGCTACGCCTCGTCTTTTTCATGATGTTCTCGATGCTGCCGGCGACCAGATCGGTGTCGGTGAAACCGGGACACACCGCGTTGACGGTCACATTGCTGCCGGCCATTTCAATGGCGAGGGAACGCACGAGACCGACCACAGCGTGCTTGGCCGCGGTGTAGGCGCTGACATAGGCATATCCCTTGAGCCCCGCCGTCGACGCGATCGCGACGATACGGCCATAGGGACGATCCTTCATCCCGGGCAGCACAGCGCTGACAGCATGGACCACGCCCATGAAATTGACGTCCATCATGCGCGCGAACAGTGCGCTGTCGGATTTGGCGAACGGCGCGGACTCGGCGCTTCCCGCATTGGCGATCAGGATATCGATCGGCTGCCGCGCACTCGCTTGAGCGATGGCGACTTTCATTGAGGTTTCGTCCGAGACGTCGGCGACGGCCGCAAAATGCGCTGCCCCTGCGCTGACAGCATCTTCAAGCGTCGCAGCGTTCCGCCCAAGGACGGTCACGGTGGCACCGCCCCCGACGAGCGCTGCTGCGATGGCGCGACCGATGCCGCGACCGCCACCGGTCACCAGCGCGTGCGGCGAATGCGGTAATCCGGACATGCGCTGGCTTCCTTGCATTCTGCTGATCGCTCTTCTCGATATATTTTAACCTTCAAACTTTTGCAAACAAAGCTCGACTTGGCCTCGCAAACAGCCGCACGCCAAAGACCGGCCTGAAAATTGCTTTAAGTATAAAATTATCTCTTCCCATCCCTCACAGGCCTGTTAGCATCGAAGGGCCAAGCAAAAGGATGTCGCGTGTCGCAGCCTGCGCCAATGATAACAAAGGACGGCCGCTTCGCCTATGAAGCAGCGGGCGATCCGGGCGGGACACCTCTGATTTTCCTGCATGGCATCGGCGGTGCGGCACGGGCCTGGCGGCAGCAGCTTGCGACATTCGGCGACCGCTTCCACGCGATTGCATGGGACATGCCGGGCTATGGCGGCTCGGCGCCGCTCGCCACCGTCAGCATCGCTGCCCTGGCGGATGCGCTTCAGCGATTCATCGAGCAGCTTGGGGCGAGCAAGCCAATTCTGGTCGGACATTCCATCGGCGGCATGATCGTCCAGAAATGGCTGGTGCAATCCCCAAAACTGGCGCGCGCGGTCGTGCTGGCGCAGACCAGCCCGGCGTTCGGCAAGGCCGACGGCGATTGGCAGAAATCGTTTATCGCCGCCCGGCTCGGGCCGCTCGATCGCGGCGAAACGATGAAGTCGCTGGCTCCCTCTCTGGTGAAGGAGCTGGTGGGCGACGATCCTGATCCCAGGGGAATGGAGCTTGCACGCGAGTGCATGGCAAGTGTGCCCGAGGCGAGCTATCGCGCCATGATGCTGGCCTTGATCGGCTTCGACCAACGCAGCACCCTCAAGGATATTTCCATCCCGACGCTGCTGCTGTCCGGCTCCAAGGACAACAACGCGCCAGCCCCAATGATGGCGAAGACGGCGACCTACATTCCTTCCGCGGAATATGTCGAGCTCGACGCTGTCGGCCATCTCGCCAACCTCGAACGCCCCGATGCCTTTAACGAGGCGCTCGGCCGATTCCTGAATTCCGTCGCGACGAAAACGTAGGATGACTGCGCCATGACCATGCAAGTCAGCAAGACCATCGGCGCGAGTGACAAGGTCGCGCTGGATGCGCCGATCTTCGATCCCGTCGCATTCCGACTGAGCGACGAGCAGGCCGGCATCATCGCGCGGGCGCGCGAGATCGGCCAGAGCGTGTTCGCCGGCCGCGCCGCGACTTACGACCGCGAGGCGATCTTCCCGTCTGAGAATTATCGCGACCTGCATCGCGTCGGCCTGCTCGGTATTGCCGTACCCAAGAAGCATGGCGGGCTCGGCGCGAATTATCAAACCTACGCACTGGCGGCAGCCGAAATCGGCCGGTATTGCGGCGCGACTGCGCTCACCTGGAACATGCATGTCTGCTCGACGCTGTGGTCCGGTCCGCTCGCCGACGATCTCGACATGGATGCTCAAACCCGCGCCGAGCACGAGCAGCGGCGTGCAGTCCACTACAAGCGCATCGTCGAGGATGGCGCGATCTATTCGCAGCCTTTCTCCGAGGGCGGTGCGGCAGCGGCAGGCGGCGTCGCTTTCGGCACGGAAGCAAGGCCGGTCGAGGGTGGCTGGATCGTCAACGGCAAGAAGATCTTTGCATCGCTCTCCGGCCATGCCGACTATTACGGTGTTCTCTGCACGGAGATCGAGGAAGGCGAGAAGGCTTCGCGCCGCAATACGCTTTACCTCGCCATTCCTGCGAAATCGGAAGGCGTTTCGGTCGTCGGCGACTGGGATCCGCTCGGCATGCGCGGGACGGTCTCGCGCACGCTGCTGTTCAAGGACGTGTTCGTGCCGGCAGATTCGGCGCTGATGCCGCGCGGCGTCTATTTCCAGGCCGCGATGCGCTGGCCGCACATGTTCCTGACGCTGTCGCCGACCTATATGGGCCTTGCGCAAGCCGCCTATGACTTCACCGTGCGGTATCTGCGCGGCGAAGTACCGGGCATGCCGCCGGTCAAGCGCAGGATGTATCCGACCAAGCAAATTGCGGTCGCGCAGATGCAGATCAAGCTCGAGCAGATCAAGGCGATCTGGTTCCAGGCAGTCACCGAAGCGCGCGCCAATCCGAGCAAGGAGCAGGTGCTTCGCGCTTATGCCGCACAATATTCGGTGATGGAGGGTGCCAATGAGCTCGCCGCGCTCGCGATCCGCACCTGCGGCGGACAGGCCATGCTGCGCTCGCTGCCGCTGGAGCGCATCTATCGCGATAGCCGCTGCGGCTCGCTGATGTTGCCCTGGACAGCCGAGCTCTGCCTCGACCGGATCGGGCGCGAGGCGCTGTACGAGGCCGGCGAAACGGACGACTAACGGTGGATCTCTGCAGTCTGATCGATCGCAACGCGGCGTTCGCGCCAGACAAGACGGCCATCGCCTTCGAGGGCGAACGGTTGAGCTATGCGGCATTCGCTGCACGCATCGAGCGGACGGCGGCGACGTTGAAGCAGGAGCTCGGCGTAGGCCGGGGCGACCGCGTTGCGATCCTCAGCCTGAACCGGCCGGACTATCTGGTTCTGCTCTATGCCTGCGCGCGGCTCGGCGCGATGCTGGTGCCCCTGAACTGGCGGCTCGCTGTGGCCGAGCAGCTCTTCATCCTCAACGATGCCGGCGCCAAGGTCCTGGTGCTCGAGCAGGCATTTGAGGGGGTACTCGCCGAGCTTGAGGGGACCGCAATCGTCGGGCTCGATTTCGAGCCGGCCCGCAGCATGACGTTCGAAAACCTGTTGGCTCGAAGCCGCGGCACCGGCCGCAACCCGCACACTGATCTCTCCTGTCCGCTCCTCATTGTCTACACATCGGGAACGACCGGACGGCCCAAAGGCGCAGTGCTGCGCCAGGAGGCGTTGTTCTGGAACGGCGTCATGAGCCAGCACATGCACAACATGACGTCCGATGACCATGTGCTGACGCTGCTACCGTTCTTCCACGTCGGCGGCCTCAACATCCAGACCACGGCGGCGCTCCAGCTGGGCGCGACGGTCACGGTTCACGCACGCTTCACGCCGGACACCGCGCTTGCAGCCATCGAACGGGAACGGCCGACCTTGACCGTGATGGTGCCGGCGATCATCCAGGCGGTGAGCGAGCATCCCGCCTGGCCCACGACCGACCTTTCGTCACTCAAAGCCGTTGCGACCGGCTCGACCATCGTGCCGCCGCATCTGATCGACCGCTTCGTGGCGCGCGGCGTACCCGTGCTTCAGGTCTACGGCTCGACGGAAACTTGTCCCATCGCCGTCTACACCCGGCTTGGTGGCGATCTCTCGCGCGCGGGATCGACCGGACTTGCCGGCCTGTGCTGCGAAGCGAAAGTCATCGATCAGGCCGGCAACGAGGTGCCGACGGGAGCGCCGGGGGAGATCGCAGTGCGCGGCCCCAACGTGTTCTTCGAATATTGGGGCAATGCGGACGCAACGCGCGATGCGCTGCACGACGGCTGGTATCGTACCGGCGATATCGGCCTGTGCGACGCGGACGGCTATTTCTGGGTGCGCGACCGCAAGAAGAACATGATCATTTCCGGCGGCGAGAACATCTATCCGGCGGAGGTCGAACGCGTCCTGCTGGAACATCCCGATGTCAGCGAATGCGCCGTGATCGGCCGGCCCGATCCACGATGGGACGAGGTGCCCATCGCCTACGTGATCCCGCGATCCGGCTGTCGGCTCGAAGCAGACGCGTTGAAAGCGCATCTTCAAGCCCAACTCGCCCGCTACAAGGTTCCGCGCGACATCGTTTTCGTCACCGACCTGCCGCGCACAGCGCTGGGCAAGGTCCAGCATTTCCTGCTGAAGCAGCTTGATGCGCAATCGCGCGCGCAAGGAGAAGCATCTTGAAGATTGCGGTTTTGGGTGGGGGAAACGGCTCTTTCGCGGCCGCGGGCGATTTTGCGCTGTCGGGGCATGAGGTCCGGCTCTGGCGCCGCGACGCGGATCAGGTCGCAGCCCATCGCGCCGCCGGCTCGCGCATCCTGGTGAAGGATCATGACGGCCGTCACGACGTCAAGCTCGCGCTGGTCACCGCTGCCATCGCCGAAGCCGTCAACGGCGCAGAGCTGATCCTGTGCCCCGCCCCCGGCTTCGCGCAGCCTGATATTGCGCGCCTGCTTGCTCCACATCTGCGGGATGGACAGGTCGTGTTTCTGCCGCCGGCCACGTTCGGCTCGATGATCTTCGCCCAGGCTGCGCGGGATGCCGGCAACCGCGCCAAGGCGTGCTTTGCCGAAACCGGGACCTTGCCCTGGCTGACCCGCAAGCACGGCCCGTTCGAGGTCGCGATCACCATCCGCGCCAAGCGACTGCCCGTCGGCGTTTTCCCGCTCGATCAGGCGCCGCGCGCACTTGAGGTGATCGGACAGGCTTTCGCCGGCGCAATCGAGCCGTGCGGCGATGCTCTGTCCGGCGCACTGATGAACGCAGGTCCGATTATCCATCCGCCCCTGATCGTGATGAATGCTGGCCCGATCGAGCATTTCGAGAAGTGGGACATCCACAAGGAAGGAACGCAAGCCGCGATTCGCCGTGTCACCGACGCGCTCGATGCCGAACGGATTGCCGTGCGTGAGGCGCTCGGATATGGCGCACCGCATTTTCCGCTCGCCCATCACTATGCCAAGGAAGGCGAGATCTGGATGTATGGCCGCGGCTCGCACGACCGGCTGACCGATTCCGGCGACTGGCGCGAGCGGATCGTGCTGACCGAGCACCGCTACATGAGAGAAGATTTGCGGCTTGGGCTATCGCTGCTGGTCTCTGTCGCCGGCCTGGCGTGCGTGGCTACGCCGCTGGCCAAAGGATTTCTGGCCATCGGTGGCGCAATCTGCGGTGAGGATTTTACGCAAGGCGGCCGAACCCTCGAGACGCTGGGCCTCGGCAATCTCGACAAGGCCGCTTTGCAGACGCTTCTTCGCAAGGGATTTGGCCGATGACCAGCCGAGCCACAATCGCCTGTCTCGGGGCCGGCCGGATGGGCCGCGGCATCGCCGTCGCGTTCGCCTACGCGGGGCATATGGTCACGATGATCGACATCAAGGCCCGTTCAGCCGAAGATTTCGCCATGCTGGAGGCAGATGCGCTCGGCGAAGTCAGGAAGACCTTTGCCAGCCTGGCGAAGCTGGGGCTACTGACCGAGGCGGATGTCGATCCGCTGATCGCGCGGGTCTCGGTGGTGCCGGCCAGCCAGAGCGATGCGGCACTGTCCGATGCGGGAATAGTCTTCGAAGGAGTCCCAGAGATCGTCGAGCTCAAGCGGGATGTGCTGGGGGCGGCCTCAAAACAAGTCGGCCCCGATACGATCATCGCATCGACGACGTCGACCATCCTTGTCGACGATCTCTCTGGCGCGATCGTGAATCCTCGCCGCTTCCTCAATGTGCACTGGCTCAATCCGGCCTATCTGATCCCGCTGGTCGAGGTTTCGCCAAGCAAGGCCACCGATCCAGGCATCATCGAGGCGGTCAAGGCGCTACTCGAAGGCATCGGCAAGGTCCCGGTGGTCTGCGCAGCGACACCTGGCTTCATCGTTCCGCGCATCCAGGCGCTGGCGATGAACGAGGCCGCGCGCATGGTCGAGGAAGGCGTCGCTAGCGCAGAAGACATCGACAAGGCGATCCGCTACGGCTTCGGCTTCCGCTATGCCGTGCTCGGGCTGCTCGAATTCATCGACTGGGGTGGCGGCGACATCCTCTACTACGCCAGTCGTTATCTTGAAAGCGCACTCGGCAGCGACCGCTATCGTGCACCCGAGGTCATTTCGCGGAACATGCACGAGGGCCGGATCGGCCTGCGAACGGGCGCAGGCTTTCTCGATTATTCAGGTATGGACATCGACGCCTATCAGGCAAAACGGCTTCAGGCCATGGTCGACCTGCTCCGTCACTTTGACCTGGCTCGCCCGCCGGTGCTCGATAGGAACTAGCCGAACACGTCCTGCAGCACCCCTTCACTCACCACGGCGGCACCATCGAGCTCGATCGTCGTCCCCATCATCGGCAGATCGAAATGGCCCGCCGTGTAACGGCCGGCGAATTCGTTGGCACCGGTCGAGAACAGGAAGTTGCCGGAGACGGCACGAATTTCCGTGCCGTTGGTGTCGCGCTGGTCATACATCGACAGCGCCTCGTAGCGCGCGCCGGGATTCATGCCGAAGCCGACATGCGACACCGCATAGGCTTCTCGATCGCCCCAGGCGGCAAGATAGGCACGCATCATTGCGGCATCCGTGCCCTCGCCTTCCAGCTCGACGACATAATCGTCCTTCAGTGTCATCTTCACCGGCGACGTCAGGTACCGCTTGAAAGTCAGGTTGATGTCGCCTGGCGCCATCACCAGCGTGCCATTGATCGTTCCGCTCTTGGGGAAGCTGACGACGATCCCGCCGGGCCAATGCGCCAGCGTACCGGGCTTGTCCGTCCACCCCCACACGCCGACCGTGGATGCGCCGACCATATCGACGTCGAGCGCCGTGCCGGCCTTCGACGTCACCCGCATCCGCTTGGTCCCGCGCAGCATCTTCGCCGCCGCGCGAACGCGCTTCTCGAGCGCGGAATCCGGCACCATCCGCTCCAGCGCTTCGGGATGCTCGTTGGAGATCACCAGGATGCGCGCGCCGGCTTTGAGGATCTCGGGTGTCTCCACCGCATGCATCAAGCCCTCTATGGTGCAATCCACCACAAAGCCGGCTTGTTGAAGCGCGGTAATGACCGGGCCGAGCCGCTGGATCGCCTCGCTCGCCCCTGTCGAGCGAACCGGAACGATATTCCGGTTACGCGGGGTCGGCATGACCACGTGAAACGGTCGGGCGCCCATCCGCAACAGCGCGAGCTCCGCCAGATGAACGTTCAACGCACGTGACTGGGTTTCCGAGAGGATCGCCGCGGTATCGCCGGCCTTGACGGCGCATCGCTCAAAAATCTCGCAAAATGCGTCGATCCATTTTGCCTCAATGCGATCAGCCAGCATGTCTACTCCCGTCTTTCTGTTTCTTCTTCGTCAGTTCATGCTTCGGGGAAACCCCGCAGCAGATACGCGCGCACTGCCCCCAGCAGACCATTGAGGATCAGGCCCAGCAGCGAGATCGTGATCAGCGGCACGAACATGTCGACGGCCTGAAAGGTCCGGGCCGCCGTGACGAGCACATGTCCGAGCCCGTCGCTCGACGTGATCATCTCCGCCAGAAACACCACGATGCAGGAAATGACAAGGCCGATCCGGCAACCGGTCAGGATCGACGGCATCGCGGCCGGCAGCACCACCTTGAACAGGATCTCATAGCGCGGCGTTCCCGCCGCCATGGCCGACCAGATCAGCTTCTGCTCCACCGTCGACGCACCGTAATAGGTAGACAACAGAATGGGAAAGAGTGCATCCGCCGCCACCAGCGTAATCTTCGATCCGTGACCGAAGCCGAGCAGCAGCAGCAATGCTGGATAGAGCGCGACCTTTGGCAAGGGTGCAAGCACGCGAACGATCGGCCGAACCACGGCGTTGATAGCCGGATTGGCGGCAGCGGCGATGCCCATGCTGACACCGAGCACGACCGCAATCGCGAAGCCGGCAAACAGCCGGATCAGAGTCGCCGCGATCTCCTGCTGAAACGTCCAGGTCAGGAGTTGCTGAAGCAGCCTGCTGAATACGTATCCCGGCGGCGGCAGCAAGACCGCAGGCGCAAAGCCAAATGATACAAGGCCTTGCCACAGCGCGATCACCAGCACGATCGGCGCAAGCCCGAGAATGATGCTGGTGGAGCGAAGCTGCGGCATCATGAGAAGCTCAGCGGCATGTCGAACTGCGGTTCAGACCAGCGCACCAGCCTTGCGCGGACCCGCTCGAAGATCGCATCCAGGCATATTCCCATCGCGCCGACGATGATGATCATCGCAAAGACGGTGTCGTATTGGCCCATGTCGAGAGCGTTGAACAAGATGTTGCCGGCGCCGGACTGACGGGCGATCATCTCGCTGGTGATCATCGTGATCAGCGCCAGCACGAGTCCGGTGCGGCAACCGGTCAGAATTTCCGGCAGCGCCGCCGGCAGTACGATCCGGACCAGCCGTTGCGCAGGCGAAAGCCCCATCGCGGCACCCGACCACAGCATCTTCTCTTCCACCGCCTTGGCGCCCTCGAAGCTGTGATAGATCACGGGCAAGCTGACACCGAGGAAGATCACCAGCGTCTTCGTGATGTCGCCGACGCCGAGCCACAGCATGATGATCGGCATCAAGGCGGCCTTCGGCACCGGGTAGATTACCATCAGGAGCGGATTGAAGAAGGCCGCGACGGCCCGGCTGCGGCCCATCAACAAGCCGAGCGGAATCGAAACCGATACCGCTATGCCAAACCCGACCGCCATGCGGCGGAGCGAGGCCAGGATGTTGATCAGCGATTCCTTGTCCCCGAGAATGTCCGGGATTGCACGAATTGCTTCGATCGCCGTCGGAAAGCTGTCATTCTTCAACGCGAGGGACGCCGCCTGCCAGATCGCGAGCAATCCGATGCAGGCAAGCACCGGGGCAGCCCGTCTCGCCAAAGCGGCGAGCGATATCATGACGGAGACCCGACAGGGTCGGTCTCGTCGAACATCCGCTCGATATCGACAACGTATTTCTGGTAGCGTGGATCGAGCAGCAACTCGCTGCGTCGGCGCGGCCGCGGCAGATCGATGTCGATGACCTCGCGGATGCGGCCGGGAGACTTCGACATCATCACGACCTTGTCTGACAGGAACACCGCTTCGTCCACCGAATGGGTGACGAACAGCACCGTCTTGCGATCACGCTCCCAAATATTCAACAGATCGTTCTGCAGGCGAGTTCGCGTGTGAGCATCGAGCGCGCCGAACGGCTCGTCCATCAACAGAACCTCAGGATGGTAAGCCAGCGTTCGAGCCAGCGCTACGCGCTGCTTCATGCCGCCGGACAGCTCCTTGGGATAGAAGTTCTCATAGCCCTTGAGCCCGACCATTTCGATCAAGGCCCGGCTCTGTGCTTCCGCCTCGGCGGTGCGCACGCCCTGCTGGCGAGGGCCATACATCACATTGCCCAGCACGGTCTTCCACGGAAACAACGCGAATTCCTGAAACACCGGGCCGCGATCCGGCCCTGGACCCGTGATCGTCCGTCCCTTGATCTTCGCTGAACCGCTGGTCGGGCTGACGAAGCCGCCGACGACGTAAAGCAGTGTCGACTTGCCGCAGCCGGACGGACCAAGGATGGAGACGAAGGCTCCTTCGTCGATCGCCAGCGAGATGTCCGATAGCGCTACATGATCCTTGCGCGCCGAGGTCTGAAATACCTGCGAGACGCTCTCGATCTCGATGATTGCAGAAGCCGGTTTTTGCGGCGTCACCGGTCTCACCCATTCGCTCGATCTCGAAGGCACTACCTTCATCCCGTCTCACTTCGTTCGCGCGACCCCTGCGCAACAGGCTTGCTGAACATCCTTCGTCAGCGACGCGAGCTTAGCAAGAAACTTGCCAGACGATTGGCTGTTTTCGGGCAAGTGCGCCGCGTCATCCGAACCAGGGCCATTCCGCGGGCCCCTCATGCGTCACGGCCCCGCCCGGTGCCTGGCCAACCAATCGGGCATATTTCGCCAGCGCGCCGGCACGGTGACGAGGCGGACGCGGCTTCCAATCGTGCCGGCGAGCAGCGAGTTCCTGCTCGTCGACCAGCATATCCATCCGCCGGTTCGCAGCATCGATCCGGATCCTGTCGCCATCGCGAACCAGCGCCAGCGGACCGCCGACGAAGGCCTCGGGAGACACATAGCCGATGCACATTCCGCGCGTGGCGCCAGAGAAGCGTCCATCCGTGATCAGGGCCACCTTCTCGCCCATGCCCTGTCCATAGATCAGCGCCGTGACGCCGAGCATCTCGCGCATGCCGGGGCCGCCCACCGGCCCCTCGTTTCGGATCACGAGAACCTCGCCCGCCTGATAGGTGCGATCACGAACCGCAGCGACGCAGGCCTCCTCGTCTTCGAAAACGCGCGCCACGCCTTCAAAGAACTGACTCTTCAGGCCGGCGACCTTGATGACCGCGCCGTCGGGACAGAGGTTTCCCTTCAGCACAGCGACGCCGCCATCTGGCATGATCGGCGCGCGAGCCGCGTAAACGACCTCGCCGTCAGGTGCATTGGCGGCGCCGTATTCTTCGGCAAGTGTACGGCCCGTGACAGACAAGCAGCTGCCATCGATATGCCCGCTCTGGATCAGCTCCCGGATCACCACGGCGGCACCGCCGATATCGTAGACATCCTTCGCTGTATATTTGCCTCCAGGCCGCAGGTTTCCGATCAGCGGCGTCCTGGCAAAAACCTCGCCGACATCGTCGATCGTGAATGCGATCCCGGCCTCGTTTGCGATCGCCGGCAGATGTAGCGCAGCATTGGTCGAACCGCCCGTGGCGGCCACGATCGCCGCACCGTTTTCCAGGGATTTCCGTGTCACGATGTCGCGCGGCAAAGGCCCGCCCCGCTCCAGCATCTCCACGACGAGGCGCCCGGCCCGCCTGGATATCTGCGCGCGTTCGGCATAGACACCCGGCACCATCGATACGTTGGGAATGGTGAGGCCCATCGCCTCCGACACCATCCCCATGGTGTTCGCGGTGAACTGGCCGGCGCACGCGCCGATTGTCGGCAGGCAAGCCCGCTCGATCCGCTCGAGCGTGGCACTGTCGATCTCTCCGGTCATGAAGCTGCCGACAGCCTCATAGGAGTCGAGCACGGTGAGGGTCCGCCCGTCCATACGGCCCGGCAGCGCGCTGCCGCCATAGATGAAAATGGACGGGACGTTGCACCGGACCATGCCCATCATCACGCCGGGAAGCGTCTTGTCGCATCCGCCGTATCCGATCAGCGCATCGTAGGCGAGACCATGGACGACGGCCTCGATCGAGTCGGCGATCAGCTCCCGCGAAAACAGCGAGAACTTCATCCCCTCGTGATTCATGCTGATACCGTCGGAAACCGATACGGTAGAAAACTCGCGCGGCGTGCCGCCGGCCTCTTCAATTCCGGTCTTGGCCGCGGCGACCTGAAAGTCGTGCGTCATGTTGCAGGGCGTCTGTTCGCCCTTCATGCTGACGACGCCGACCATCGGCTTGGCAATTGCAACGTCGTCAAGCCCCATAGCGCGCATGAACGCGCGGTGCGGGGCCCGGTCGAGACCATCCGTCGTGATCCGAGATCGGAGCTTCTTCATACGTGCATCTTCTTCATGCAACGTCCCGGATCATCCTGGACGCCACGACCTTCTCGCTCGGTTCGTTCGCCCGATCGCCTATTGCAGTGGAGCGACAATCGTCGAATGCTTGAATTGCGCGACATCCAATTTCGGCAGCATCCCTGTCTCCGCGTAGATGTCCAGCATCTTCTGGATCGCGGGGAAATTCGGCGCCGCACCCGGATCGCGGCCAAAATCATTGTCCTTGAGCAGATAGGTCTCGAGAACCGGAATAGGTGCCTTCAGGACTTCGTTGACGACCTTCAACGTCTCTTCGCGGTTCGCCAGCGCTTTCTTCATGCCGGAGGTAATGTCACGCACGTAAGCCTTGACCAATTCCGGGTTCTTGTCGACGAAATCGGCACGGCAGGCTTCCAGGATGTGCACGATGTTCGGCATCGCCTGCGACAGCGAGAACAGTTTGCGCGTGCCGCCCTTTGCCTCCGCGCGCGCGGCAAACGGCTGGTTCATGTTGACCGCATCGACGCGGCCCTGCCGCAACGCATCTTCGGAGACGGCAAAGCCGACCTCGACCAGCTTGATGTCCTTGGCCGGATCGATGCCGTTCTGCTTCAGCAACAGATTGAACGGGCCTTGCGTGCCGCCGCCGATCACGGAAATTCCGACCGTCTTGCCTTTGAGATCGGCGATGGTCTTGATCGGGGAGTCGTCCATGACAGCCCAGTAGACCGAGAAACCGCCGGCCTTTTCGAAGACATGCTGCGCCACGATGTAGGCCTTGAGGTTGCCGCCAACCACGCCGTTGGCGAGCGACAGCGGCGCCTGCGTCGCGCAATCCAGCGCGCCGGCCGCCAAGGCCTGCGTCATCGGAGCGGTGCCCTGAAACTGGGTCCATTCGATATTGTAGGCCTTGCCGATGTTGGGAAACTCAGCCGGGCGGCGCATCATCCAGTATTTGGATTCCTCGGCTGGAATCGTCCAGCCGACGCGAATTGTCTGCTGCGCCCATGACGGGCCCGCGCTCGCGCTCACGGCCACTGCCGCCCCCAAAGCCAGGATCCACTTCGAAACGGTTCGCATCGTGCCCACTCCGCTGCCCAGGCGCCGACCCGCGCCATCCAACCCGACTGCGGCAAATGTTTCATGGTTCAAACAATCAAGCAAGCCATGCAGGCCGGGCGGTTTCGTCGTGGGATACGCCCTATATGGTAGTGCAGCGTCGCACAGCAGCAGATGGAGGCAACCTATGGCTGAGGCAAGCAAGACAAACCCGCAAGGCGTCGAGCGGCTCGGCTATCTCGGCCTTGGACTGATGGGGACACCGATGAACCGGCGCCTGCTCAACGCCGGCCATCAGGTCACTGTCTGGAACCGTTCGGAAGGGAAGATGGCCGCGCTCGTCGAAGCCGGTGCCAGGCGCGCAGCCAGCCCACGCGACTTGATGGAGAGCTCGGACATCGTCTTCATGTGCGTGACGGATGCGGCCGCCGTGGAAGAGGTGATCTTCGGGCCCACGAGCATCTCAACAGCGCCCGGCGCGGGTAAGCTCGTGGTCGACTTCTCGTCGATCCATCCTGATGCCGCACGGGACCTTGCAACACGATTGTTAGCTGCGAACGGCGCGGACTGGATCGATGCGCCGGTCTCCGGTGGCACCAAGGGCGCCGAGGAAGGCACGCTTGCCATCATGGCCGGCGGAAAAGCAGACGATATCGACCGGGTCCGCCCCTACGTACTGGCCATGGCACGCAGGTTCACCCACATGGGCCCGACCGGCGCCGGCCAGACCACAAAGCTATGCAATCAGGTGATCGTCGGATGCGCGATGGCTGTTCTTGCGGAGGCAACACGCCTTGCCGTGAACGCCGGAATCGATGCCAACCGGTTGCCCGAAGCACTCGCCGGCGGCTTCGCGGATTCCATTCCGTTACAGCTGTTCGTGCCGCGAATGGTCCAGGGCATTCACTCACCGCCGCTTGGTCACATCGCTACAATGCTCAAGGACCTCGATACCGTCGCCGATGTCGCGCAGACGACGTCGACTCCGGTGCCCATGGCCTCGCTCGCAGACAACTTTTCAGGCTCGCCAAGGCCGCGCGAGGCGCGGACGCGGATGCGCTCGAAATCTACAAGCTTTCGGCAGGGGGCGCTCAACCGTCGCCCGCAAGCTGAAGCACGCTTTGAGTGACTACTTGCGCTAGCCGTCGGCGAGAAATCGGCCGAACGCGCCGCGCGCGAAGAGCAGCGGCTCCTTCGCATTGTAAGTATAGGCCTCGACCGCACCGAGAAAGATCACGTGGTCGCCGCCGTAATAGCGATTGACCGAGCGGCATTGAAAATTGGCGACGCTCTCGGCGAGCACCGGCGCGTTGCCGAGGCCCGGCGTCCAGTCGACACCGGTGAACTTGTCATCAGACGACTTGGCGAATTTGCTCGCAAGCGCCTGTTGCGAAACGCCAAGAACGTTGACCGTGAAATGACTGGCGTTCTGGAAGATGGTCAGACTAGAGGAATAGACGACAAGGCTCCAAAGAACCAGCGGCGGATTCAGCGAGACCGAGGCAAACGAATTGCACGTCAGGCCATAGGGCTTGCCGTCAGGCGCAGCGGCTGTGATGATCGTCACCCCCGTGGCGTAGGTGCCTAGCGCACTGCGGAAATCACGGGGATCGATCGGCGAGTTGTCGCTCGCGAGTTCGTTGGCCGGATCGGGAACGGCCGGCTGCTTCGGCAGATCATTCATCGGCCGGCCTCACAGCGTGAGATTCTCGGACGGCAGGCCCAACGCCACGCGTCCATAGTTGGTCCCGGCTGCATCGAAATTGAACGCGAGATGCGAATTGATCGCGTGCGCATCGCGGAACTGCCGCTGCAACGCGCCCGTCGTGAACAGGCCCCGCGCTCCGCTCGCGGCGAACAGCATCGACACCGCATCCGTGCAGAAGTTTACTGAAAAGGCGCCGTCGCGCCGATATCTGGTCTTGGTCGCCATATCGGGGATATGCCCCCGCCGTGCATCCTCCATGGCATTCAGACAGGGCGATCGCATGATCAGGCGTGCAGCGTCGATCTTCGCCGAGGCCTCGGCGATCTTGATCTGGGTGCTCTGAAAGTCGCTCAGCCTGGCGTGGTTGTAGGTGGAAATGCGATGACGGACGACCTCCGCATAATCGTCGAGACACGCCTGCGCGTTCCCCAGCGCGACGCCGGAGAGGACGTAGGGAAACAGCGAGAATACCGGGAGCGCATACAGCGGGTTAGGATTGAGCTTGCTTCCCGGCGTCGGACCGCCGTCAAGATCGCCGACTGCAACCGTCATGTCCTCGGGCACGAAAGCGTCCCTGACCTCCACGTCGCAAGACCCCGTCCCGCGCAGCCCCGCGACATTCCAAGTGTCGAGGACCTTGTAGTCGGCTTTCGGCAGCAGAAATATCCGATACTCGATGCCGTCCGCCTCGTCGTCGGAGTAGACGACGCTTGCAAGCATGTTCCATGCGCAGGAGGCAACGCCCGAGGAGAACGGCCAGCTGCCATGGAGACGGTATCCGCCCTCCACTCTCGTGGCACGTCCGGCAGGAAAAATGAACGAGGACGCGATCAGTGCGTCCGGATCAAGGCCCCAGACCAGATCCTGCGCCGCCGGCTCGAACATGCCGAGCATCCAGTGATGGCTCGCCAGATTGGCCAGATTCCACGCCACCGACGCGTCCGCCTGTCCGAGCAAATCCGCGCAGTCGATCAAGGCGACATAATCGAGTTCTGCGCCGCCAATGCGCTTGGGCTGAAGCATCCGGAACAGGCCCGCGTCGTGCAGATCCTTCTCCGTTTCGGGCGGCAAATGCCGCAACTCCTCCGTCCGCGCCGCCCGCTCCCGCAGCCGCGGGACGAGCGCGCGGGCCTTCGCGACCATTGCCGCATGGGCAGGTTCGTCGAATTGCGCCCCTGCGGGTTGGCCCGCGCTCGGCTCTTGACCAGGCGCCATTCGTATCCCTCGCTTTCACGCATTTATGCGGCTGGAACATCGCCAAATCAAGCGGATGCAGCGAAAGGGCGCGATTTGCACGTCCCAAGGGAACGACCGCTTGGGTTCAGACCTGCTCCGATGGATTGCCCGATCCAAAAGCCCCCTTTTGGTTGAACTCCGAGATCCGGCGCTCGTCATAACCGAGCGTATCACGCAAGACCTGCTCGGTGTGCTCGCCCAGCAATGGAGCAGCCACAGGATCAATCGGGCCGGTCAAGCTCATGGCAATCGGCGGCTCGATGTTCGGGACCCACTCTGCCGTACGATGTGGAATCCGGTTCAAGCGATGGCGCTCTCGCGCCTCCGGCGCATTGAACCCCTCCTCTACCGTCCGGAGATAGCCGACCGGGATATTGGCCAGCTTCATCTTGGTCATCCAGTTCTCGAGAGTATCGCTCGCAAAGACCTCCGCGATGGCTGCCCGCAGAAGCTCCTTGTTCTCGGAACGCGCCTTGCGCGAGGCAAACTGCGGATCGGTGATCAGTTCCGGCCGGTTCAGCACCTCGACAACCAGCCGGCGATAGAGCCGGTCGTTCGCGCAGGCCATGTAAAGCGCCCCATCGGAGGCCTCGTACACGCCGACGGTAGGAGAGCCACTCGGCGAATTACCAAACCGGCCGGGATTTTCGCCGTTGATCAGATAGGCCATGCCATAGAAGCCGGTCATGCCCATCGCGACGTCGAACAGGGCGACCTCAACATGCTGACCGCGACCGAGCCGATCCCGCGCCAGCAGCGCCATCAGGATGGCGTTGCAGGCAGACATCCCCGTCGCCATGTCCACGATCGGCGGGCCCGTGCGAACCGCCGGGCCATCGGCAAATCCGTTGAGCGACATGAAGCCGCTTTCCGCCTGCGTGATCGGATCAAAGCCGGGACGCGAGGCAAACGGTCCGGTGCGCCCGTAGGCGGAGATCGAGCAATAGACTAGCCGCGGATTGAGCGGCGCAACCGTTTCATAGTCGAGGCCAAATTTCTTCATGACCCCGCTGGAGAAGTTCTCGACGACCACGTCCGCCTTGCGAATCAAATCCAGCGCGATCTCACGAGCCTCCGGCACGGTAAGGTCGAGCGTGATGCCACGCTTGTTGCGATTGAGGCTCAGATAGGCAGCGCTCTCTCCACCGATCTCGGCGTGTTCATACGCACGCGTGTCATCGCCTCCGTCTGGATTCTCGATCTTGATGACGTGCGCACCGAAATCAGCAAGCGTCTGCGTACAGGCCGGGCCGGCAACCACACGCGTGAAATCGACGACCAGCAGACCGTCGAGCGCGGTAGGCGCCCCCGTCGCGCGCGACGAACGTTCCGGCAATTGAGGCTTGGTGGGCATCGACGGCGCTCCCTTACATCGGCTTATGGTTGCCGAATTTCCCGCAGGAGCAAACTTAAAGCCCGGCACCGCTGACTTCGCAAGTCCTTCGCCCGCATCGCTTCAATACGCAAAAAGGGCCCGGCAGCTGTCAAGCTGCCGGGCCCTTGGACGTTCCGTGTTGCGCTTCATCTCGCGCTGACCATTTTCCGTAGCGGGAATCGCGTTCCGCACCACGGGAAACCTGGCTCCACTCGCTTAGCGAAGCCGCGCTCGCCAGCAAAGCGTATGCGCCCAGGCCCAGGGCACATGGGGTTCGAAGAGCCGATAGCCCGCCCGGATGAAATTATTCGCAGACACCGGATTGTCCGTCGTATCCGAGACGATGCTCTTCCATCCAACATGCCGTGCCCTTGCCTCGATCACCCGCATCAGCCTGCACTGAAGGTCACGTCCCCGGTGCCGCTGCAACACACCGACCCTGGAGAGACAACCGCCGTTTCGAAGGTGCGTTGACGGCACGACACCGGCGAAGGCTACTGCCTCATCGCCGTGATAGGTAAGCCACCAGGCCCCTAACTCGAATTGTACAAGGGAGCCGCATCGAAGTACGTCAACCGATGAAGATCGGCGATGTCGTCATCGGATGCATCGACGATGCGAATTCTCTACATGAGACGGTCCGTTGGCGAAGGATGACGCGAGTGGAATGCAGCAAATGTCGTCGCGGCTGAGGCTCACTTCCCGAGCACGAACTTGACGCTTAGCCCAACCACGCCCATCAGGCCGGTCGCGATCACTGTAATCACGGCCTTGAGCGTGTAGCTCTGCGCCTGCTCCACGCTCCTTCGCCATCGGCGCAGGTGCTGAAAATCCGCCCTTAGCTCTTTTCGATCGTCATCGTCTATTCCGAAAGACGCCAGCACCGATGCCACTGCCCGCAATACGATGGCATCGATGTTCGGCTGCTGAAGCCTGTGTTGCTCAGCCAGCGTCTCGGCAACGACCGCCCTGATTTCGTCATCTGCCATCTTCACCGCTTGATGATCCTCTCAATGTTCGCGAAGCCGCGCTTGGCGAAGTAGGAGACAACCAGATTAGCTCCGGAGACAGCAGCAGCGCGAGCACCGGCCCAGCGCCGCGGGCCGGCACGTTCGCGCGTACGCGGCCAGCAATGGCACGGCCGGCGGCGCGCCGATCGGCGCTCCAGGTTTGACGAGTACGTGGCCGCAATGCGCCGCCGCCGTCCGATCTCGATCGAGACGAAAAAACCCGCGGCGGATGCGTTCCGCGCGGGTCAACCAAACTCGTCTCGATGATGGCATTATGCCGGTGTTTTGCCCGACGTGTCAAACGAACGAATTTGCTCAAGCTGCGTTAGACGATCAGGAGGCCGGCAGATGACGCTCAAAACTCCATCACAAGACACATCGCGAAATCTTCCACGACGAAAGCCGCGCATCGACAAGGAGCGCGACACGCAAGAGACCCTCGTTGAAGACGCCGGCGACACCGAAGACAACAAGCGCGATCTCGTGCATGGCGAGGGCGGCACCATCGACCTCCCCACCAGCCCCGGCGATTTGTCGAAGGACGATTAGGCCGCTCCGCAGGCGGCGCGACGTGTGAAACATCGCTCGTTCGACCACGCCGTGCCGGAACTTACGCCAAGGCGGGCGCGTTTATTCCTTCATCAGGAGGAACATTGTGCGATGAGCCACACCGTACTGGTTGTTGACGACGATCCCGGCGTGCTCGACGTCATCGTCGACATGCTGGAAGATCTTGGTTGCGCGGTGATCAGCTCCCGCAGCGGCGCGGATGCGCTCGAGCGGCTCAAGCAGAACCAGGATATCTCCATCCTCATCACCGACATCAACATGCCCGGTATGGACGGTCACGAGCTCGCCGAGCTGGCCAGGCGAGACCGCCCGGAACTGAAGATCCTGCAATTGTCGGGGCGTGAACCCCGGCGCGACGGCCTTCCCATGATCAGAAAGCCGTTCTCGTTCGAGGAACTCGCCAGCACCATGCAGCGGACCACCGGCATCTGCTGAAGGTCGCAAGCCCAAGACGTCGCAACAAGACGTTGCAAACCCAAACCCCAAAACAAAACCCGCGTCGGATCGCGTCCGCGCGGGTTGAACCACACTCTTTTCGATGATGGCATTATGCCGGTGTTTTGCCCGACGTGTCAACGCGGCGAACGCGGACAAAGGATTTCCCTCTCCCCACTCAGATATGTGGTGTGCAACGGGCTTGCTTCAAGCCCCCGACCCTGCCGTAGAACCCTCGACCCGAACACCATCCAAACCCGAGGGGTCATCACATGCCTGTACTGCTTCCGACGTCCCGGACGCGCGACCACAGCAAAGGGCCCGGCGCCCGTCGCGCGCAAGATCACGTGCAAGACCGCGTGAAAGACCACGCGGTGGTGATCGCCGGCGCTGGCCCGACGGGCTTGATGCTGGCCGCGGAGCTCGCGCTCGCGAACGTCGACGTCGCCGTCGTCGAACGGCGCGCCGATCAGGAACTGGTCGGCACGCGCGCCGGCGGCTTGCACGCGCGCAGCATCGAGATCCTCGACCAGCGCGGCGTCGCGGATCGTTTCCTGCGCGAAGGACAAATCACCCAGCTCGCGGGCTTCGCCTGGACCAGGCTCGACATCAGCGATCTCCCCACCCGGCACGCTTACGGGCTCGTACTGCGGCAGAGCCACATCGAGCGCATCCTGGCCGACTGGGTCAGCGAGCTCGCGGTGCCGATCTATCGAAACCGCGAGATGACGGGTTTTGCGCAGGACGAAACCGGCATCGACGTGACGCTGTCCGGCGGCGAGACCTTGCGCGCAAATTATCTGGTCGGCTGTGATGGCGGCCGCAGCCTGGTGCGCAAGGCCGCCGGCATCGACTTCGCAGGCTCCGATCCGACGCTGAGCAACCTCATGGCCGAAGTCGAGATGCGAGAGGAGCCAGCATGGGGTCTGCGTCACGACGCGCTCGGCTTTCACGGCCTCAGCAAGACCGAGAGCGGACGCGTGCTGGTGGTCGTGACGGAAGCGACGCTCGATCGCACGGGCGCGCCCGGTCCGCGCGATCTCAGCGACGCCCTCGTCGCCGTCTACGGCACCGACTTCGGCCTGCAAAACCCGTCCTGGATCTCCCGCTTCGCCGATGCGGCACGGCAGGCCGTGTCCTATCGCAAGCGTCGCGTGCTGCTCGCCGGCGATGCCGCGCATATCCATCATTCCGTCGGCGGACAAGGCCTCAACACCGGCGTGCAGGACGCCGTCAATCTCGGCTGGAAGCTCGCGCAAGTGGTCAAGGGTTTGTCGCCCGAAACCCTGCTCGACACCTACCACGCCGAGCGCCATCCCGTCGCCGCGCGGACCTTGCGCAACACCATGGCGCAAATCGCCCTGCTCCGCCGCGGCGAGGACGGCCTCAAGGCCGCGCGCGAAATCTTCTCCGAACTACTCGGCATGGACGAGCCGAGAAAACGCTTTGGCGCAATGATGAGCGGGCTCGACGTGCACTATGATCTCGGCCAAGGACACGCGCTGCTCGGGCGGCGCATGCCCGATCTCGACCTCACGGTCGAAGGGCGCCCGCTGCGACTATTCACGCTGTTGCGCGGAGCGCGCGGCTTGCTGTTCAATTTTGGCGAGAAGAACAGCTTCGATACCGCACCATGGGTTGATCGCATCAAGACAGTGGATGTCGAACACGACGGCGCCTGGGAGCTTCCGACCGTCGGACAAGTCGCAGCACCAAGCGCCGTTCTGGTGCGGCCGGACGGGCACGTGGCCTGGGTGAGAGATCAAGGCCATGACGGACTTGCGGACGCGCTGACGAGATGGTTCGGGGCGCCTGCGGCGTAGCGAGAAGCAGTGCACCCGCCGCTGAAACAACAGCCCGCGGTTCGCCGACGGCTGTTGAGTAACAGGTTTTTGGCGCGACTCAAGATTCGGATGTTGCACCGCTCGTCGGCCTCCGATCCGGCTGGGTTTCCCGCCAAGCCAAATGCCAGAACCGGCCTTTCCGATTCATATGCTAGCCCATCGGCGTCCATTGCGGCCATCCGGTGCCTGGACCTGCTTCAACGCGAGTTTGACGCCCTTTCGCTTCCGTGCTCATGCCTTATCCTGCGAACTCAGCTAAAGCTCTTCATAATCGGCATCGAAATTATTCTTTGCCCGAAGCTGCCGAGAACGCTGACTGCACCCGAAAGCCGGCCTATTATGCTCAGACTGAGTTTTGTCGTTCATGACTCAGAGCCGACCTCGCGTCTCTTAAGGTGACAGCCACTCAAAGGCTTACGCTCGTCGGCCGTCACTGGACGTCGAGGCACGCTGCGACTCCTTCAGGAGCCGCACCGTCATAGCAGTGGTAAGAGCTGTGGCGATCAGGTAGGCAGGGGACATGTTCCATCCGCTACCTGTGACCACTAAATAGCACAGCAATCCCGCGGCCGACACGGCGAAGCCAAGCCAGGCAAGCTTCGGAAAATGAAATCCACGTCCGCCGCGCCAAAGATCAAGCACAAGGTAGAACGCGAGAAAGGTATTGCATAGCGCTGCCGGCGGTAGAGCCATGACGATGCCGCGATCGAAAGCGAGATAGGACATTACACCGTCGACTTGAGCAATAACCGCGAACGGCAGATAGCGCAGATTGATGCAGGACAGGGCGATCGACGTAATCTCGAACGGGTAAAAGTATCGCTCATGCATCTTCGGCAGCAGGTAGGGCATGAACATGAGTGATGCACACGCGACGAGCAGAACAAACTCCGGCCCCACCCGTTTGGACTCCGCTATAAAAATCGACAAGGCAAATCCGCTTGCCGCTGTCAGCACCAAGCCGACGGCGACTCCGGCGGTGTACGGTGTGCCTGCGGCGAAGATCCAGATGTTCGCTGCACTTATGAAGAGACGATCAAAAGTATTGGCTTGGTCGACATAGACCCCCAACACGGAGACCAAGGATCTGCCCGCGATGAGAACCGGAATGGCGAGGACCATATAGACCCCGGGGACCGTTGCGAGCCATGCCAGGTGGATCCGGCGGCGCAACATCATACCCAACAAAAAAGGGCCCAAGAATACGCCCTGGGCCTTGACTGAAAAAGCCACCGCGAAAGGCAGAATGCCGTTTCGGTCTCGCATGAACAGCGTCACGGAAACCAGCGTGAAAAAGGTCCAGATCGAATCGGCCTGCCCCTACAATGCACCATTTAAGATCACCGTAGGGGCAAGCCAAACCGCGCAGAAGGCTAAGGACGCGCGCAATAGCACCCTTGTAGTGCGCCAGACCATCTGGGCGACAACGATGGCGCAACCGAATTCGAATACTGCCGAGATCATCTTCACGAGGGAAAGTGGCTGGCCAAGCCAATCAAATTGCGCGGCGATCAGGAGGAGATAGCTAAAAAACGGGGTGTAATTGGTGAAAGGTTCGGCCAGCGCGCCGAAACCGTGATCACGAGCAAAGGAATACCACGGGATCAGGAACTGAAAGGCGTCGACGGTGGCGTGCTCCCGGGTGAGGTAACGGAGCACAAGGCCTGCAAACCCGCACATTATTACCAAGGCGATCGCAAGCGGCCATTTGGTGAGCAAAGCCTCGTCTGGACTGTTGCAGCGCGCGGGCCCCGGCGACGTGCCGATCTGAATATTCTCTTCTGTCACGCTGTTACTGTTGCTGGTGATTCTTCAAGAACGAGACGAGATGTCAGAGCTTCATGTTGCAATCAACCTGTAAGTGTAGCTCGTCAAAGTAGCGTAAAATAAGTTGCGCAATTCGATGATTACCCGTAAAAGAATTGTTTGGTTAACCCCACGAGGGGCAACCATGAACGCGAAGACGAACGCCAGACCGCCGTAGATGCCTGCCGATCAGGCGCCGCCGGCAGACGCAAGCGATGCTGTAACCGAGCTGGACGGCGTCGAACTCAACGACTCCAAGCGCCAGCGCATAGGCGAGATCGGGGCGGCCGAGGCCGCGTTCCCCGATCTGATCGCCTTCCTTCCGCCTAACTGCAACCCGACCCGCGAGTTCGACCTTTCCAACACCAAGGTCAAAGAAGCCGTCATGTGAGCAATTAAGGGTGTGGTCGCGCAGTAAAGGCACCTTCGGAAAACTAGCCCGTCTGTTCTGGAGGCATCATGTCAAACCTCTAGCGACCTGGTACACCTTTCAGAGCAGTAGCTGCTAGCCACTCCATCAGGGGAAGAGCACTGCAAGAACGCCGTCGACGAAGGCCTGACACTCAGCGTGCGTTTTGAAGGCGCCCTTGTACTTGCCGAACAAGAAAACCGTTCGGCCGTGTCCCTTTCCGAAGAAGTATTGGCCCACGTGCTGGCCGCCTCCATCTTTGAGTTCAATGGCTAGGAGACTCTGGGCTGATTTGAGGTCCGCTTGAGGTAGCTTAATCTGCACGATATTGCTCCCAGGATTGAGCTGCCCCGACAGTTTAGTATGACTCGCACTGACTATGCATCATGGCTCTGGTGTCCGTTATCCTGAATGAGGCGCGCGCAACTCTCTTCGCGTATCGTTGCAGTCAGTTATGCCGAACCATCGGTACAGAAAAGAACGGGCAAGCCTTCAAATCGATCGGAGTCCTTGTAACGAGCCGAGAAGCGCTCGCGCGAGTCCCGACCAAACGTATCGCCGTCTTTGACCACGAGCCCGTGCTCAACCAGATAGACGGCAAGGCCGTCCACCTTGTTGACCAGCGTTGGAAGTGTCAGCTTGTGGGTCTCGAACTCGATTTCACGCTCAGCGAATGCCGACAGACCCATCGTTACTGCTCCGATGCCTGTCTCTGATCGGAAAGGCAATATGTCCACCCACAGTGAGGAAGGATAGTCGGGATACGGCGCAAACGATCGGCTGGACATGTCCAACCATAGTTCGGCGGATCGTGCGACCTTGCCATTCCATACAACGGCGCAACATTCCGGCACCGTCGCAATCAATGCGCCGATGACAGCCGTCGTCAGACGAGCGGCGGACAGCGGCTGCTGGCTTTGGCCTAGCACAGAGACGATCAGATGCCCTCGATGTCGCGCCGCGGCCGCCTTCGCCTGCGGCCATGTCGTGGAAGCGCGCGACCACAAGCCGGGATCGTCGGGAATGCGCGCCGGCATCGACATGACGGCAACAAGCTCGTTGCCACAGCGAATGAGCGGCGAGTTTGCCTCAGCCTGTTGCGCGTCTCCGTTCTCCGCAACATCAGTTGCCAGCTCCGGATGTCGCGCGCGGAGCGCCTTGGCAAGTGCCGACATGTCCGGCGTTGCAGGCGTGTCCAACAGGACCAAAGCGAGCAGTGAATTGCTCATCGGCTATCGCGCAGAAATTTTGGGAGCGAGACCAGATACATTTGCTCCCCGCCCAGAGGTTGAACTTTTACTTTGCTAGAACAAAACACGAACATCGTCAAGTCATCCTCTTCGCCAGCATCGGCTTGCGGGCCACACGCACGTTGTTCTGAAATCATCTCGCGCGTGATGATGTCATCGGCTTTGCTGCGCCGAGCTCGGCAGCGCTTGCGCCGGCGCAGAGGTCTCACATCCCGCGCTGATCCTCCGGCGCTTCCCTTCCCACGCGAGGTGAGCTGGCTTTGTTCAAAAGTGAACATTGGAATCGCAGGCACTCAAGTTGAGCAAGTCCCTCAACTGGCTCAACCCGCTCTCGCAATTTAATCCGCCGACATATCATATGCTGTGTCTCTCCCTCAAACGCGGGGCGTAAGCTTTATCCATCACCGCAAGGCAATTGGCGTCGACCGGTGATGAGAACGCCGAAAAAGCGCTCCCACCCCGCACACGAACGAGGGAGACGTGCATGCCGACACGACGACGATTCAAGCAGACCACGACACTCACCGAACGGCTGGCCGAGGAGGCCGCCCGGCTGCGCGAGGAAGCGCGCACGCTGGCACCGGGGCGCCGCCGCGAGATGCTGCTGCGCCGCGCGCGGCAGGACGAGACCGCCATGCACATCGACGCCTGGCTGCAATCGCCCGGGCTGAGGGCACCGTCATGATGCAGCAATATCGCGCTTATCTGGTCGGCGACAACGGCGTGTTCCGCTCCGCCGAGGCGTTCGAGGCCGCGTCGGATGCGAACGCCCTCACCTTCGCGCAGCAGTTCACGCGGCACGGGAAGGTGGAGGTCTGGCAGCTCGGCCGCAAGATCGCCGTGCTCGAGTCCGACTCCTACCCGCCGGAATTTCTCACGCGTCAATGATCGCGTGATGTCGAGGGCGGCCTGAAGGTCTCGATCGCGAACGAGAACTTGACCTGCATCACGGGACCTTTGGCATCGCGAACGTCGATCGCCATGGTCTGCCTGGCACCTGCGGGAGGCGCGGAGAGGATGGCATCGCGCGCCATGTCCGCGACCGACTTGGCGGCCTCCGCCTGAACGGCGCGCGCGCTGGCCAGCTCCAACCCTTCCTCGTCGAGCGCTACACCGGTGTCGTCGCGCAGGTCGAAATAATATCGGGGCATTGCAGCATCCTTTGCCCGTAATAGGCCCGAAGCGGACAAAGAGTTTCCGGCGGGCCCGAAAAAATCTGGTGGAATCAACAGGTTCCGGGAACCCGGGGTTTTCCCGACCTGCGCCTGCACTTCGCCTGCGTGTACCCATCCCAAGTCGATCCGGCAGGCAACGAGCGCCGGCCGCGCCGCCCCTCCCCCGTCATCTCTCATTCCAACGAAGGAGGATTTCGCCTGCTGTGTGCGCGGGGTCACGGATGCACGCGCCATGTCCGCCTATCACTCATCCCACGACGACGGCATGAGACAAAACAAACAACCAGACAGGTGGACCATGACGAAGACCCTGATGATCACGAAGATGGCGGCAGCGATCGTGTTGGCCAGTGTTGCGGCAGGCGTTGCGAGCAGCTCGGCTCAGGCCGGCTGGGGCGAGAACGGACAGTACGGCAACGCGCCGCAGGCGCGGCCCCAGTTCGGTCCCCATTTCAACGGCTATGGCGGCAACGGCGGCCAGCGCCCGGTGGTCTATCCCGGCCCCCGGCCGATGCCCCAGGTCAACGTCTATCCGCGGCCCGCGCCGCCGGTCTATATCCCGCCGCAGGTCGTGGTCCGGCCGGTCCAGTATCCGGTTGTCGTGAACAGGCCGGTGTACGTTCCGACGCCGCAGGTGGTGGAGAAGACTGTGGTCGTGCAGCGGCCCGCCACCGTGGTTGCGGCACCGGTCGCGGCGGCTGCGCCCACTCCGGTGGTCAACAACAACTGCAACTGCCTCGTGAAGGAATATCCGCAGGCCAGCGTCGTGGTGTTCAGGGATATCTGCACCAAGGAAAGCGCGACCTACACCAACCTGCCGCAGCAGACCACGCAGGCCGTGCTGCCGCCGACCCAGTAATCGCGCGGGAGCCCGCGCGCAGGATACGATGATAAATCGAACGCGGCAGCATCGCCTGCCGCGTTCGTGTCTCTTCTTGAAGCGAAAGCGACAGGTGCGAAGCGACAGGGGCGAAACGACATTCGGCCCTTCACTCCTCCGCAAGCTTCCCGACGATATAGGCATCCACCGTTTCGGCGAACGAGCGCTGCACGCCGACCGCGGTCCCATGCTGGTCGAGCGCGTCGCGCTGGAGCACGCGCAGGCCGCGGCCGCGCATGCAGATTGGCGCCGTGTTCAGATATTGATCGATGGCGCCCTTCGCGAGCGGGATGGCCTTCGGGTCGCCCCTTGCGATCAGAAGCCGCAAGAGGCTCTGGCATTCGGCCAAACCTGGCATGGGATCAGCGCCTCACGCGCGCGATTTCGCCGGCCGCTTGACCGGCTGGGTGTGGGTGCCGAACAGCGCCAGCAGAAACGCGACTTCTTCCTTCGAACCGACCTGGATCATGATGATCTCCTTTTCGCTAGGTTGGTCGGGCACAGCGGGCGGGGCGTTCGAGACAATCGGGTTTCAGCACTGTTTCAGGCGTGTTTCGTCGCGACGCGCGACATGGTCGTCTGAAATAGGAACAGCTGTTCGGGCTAAAGGTTATCGGTGCGTCGGTCCGGATGCACGACCGGCTACCCCCCACGGCCTCAGCTCCGCCCCCGGGCTGGGGCCGTTTCTTCCCCCGCGCAAATTCAACGCGAGCGCGCCTGGTTCTGGTCTCGCCTGGGCTTCTCCCAGGACAGCTTGTTGCAGCCGGAACACCGGAAGATCGCAATCGCCCCCTCGGGTGAACTCACCGCGTCGATGAAGGTCATGGGCTTGTTGCACGCGGCACACATCGGCCGCTGCCTGGTGTCTCGGTTCGCCATCCGCGCAAACGCGGGACAGAGCAGGAGGTTTCTATCGTTCTGCTCTTCGCTGTTCCTTAACGCCTGCGACCTAGTTTTTCCCGCGGCGCTTGAGAGGGCTTGGGGTTCGCGTGATGGCTGTGAAGTGTGCGGGATGTGCCGACGGGACCGAGCTCCCGTTCCAGTTCAAGATGGCGTTTCAGCCGATCGTCAACGTCGTCGAGCACCGCATCTGGGGCTATGAGGCCCTGGTGCGCGGTCCGAACGGCGAAAGTGCGCATAGCGTCCTTAGCCAGCTCACCGACCAGCAGCTCTACCGCTTCGACCAGGCCGCACGCGTGCTGGCGATCGAAACCGCAGGCGCGCTGTTCGACGATCCGGAGGCGCGGCTCTCGATCAACTTCCTGCCGAATGCGGTCTACGAGCCGCGCGCATGCATCCAGAAATCGCTGGAGGCCGCGCGCCGCGCGAGCTTTCCGACCTCGAATTTGATGTTCGAATTCACCGAGAACGAGCGGATCAGCGATCCCGCCCATATCGAAAACATCGTCCGCGCCTACAAGGCCTTCGGGTTCTGGACCGCACTGGACGATTTCGGCGCGGGCTATGCCGGCCTCAGCCTGCTTGCGCGGTTGCAGCCGAACCTGATCAAGATCGACATGGAGCTCGTGCGAGACATCCAGCTCAGCCATCCCAAGCAGGTGATCGTCGCCGCGGTGGCCGCGATCGCGCGCGAGCTCGATATCACCGTGCTGGCCGAAGGCGTCGAGAGCGAGGCCGAGCTCACTTCCTTGCGGGCCGCCGGCATCGCGCTGTTCCAGGGTTACTATTTCGCCAAACCAGGCTTCATGTCGCTGCCGCAGGTTGCGGGGCTCCAGCGGCTGGATGTCTCGATCGCAAGTGCCTCGTGAAGAACGGTGGACGAGGTCTCTATTGTTCTGGAGGCTCGGGATGCCAGATCTTCGGCACCTGGTGCTGAAGCAGCGCCATTGACGCCGCGATCTGCTCCCGGGAACGGCGCAGCATCTGCCGCGTCGTTTGGCTTCCATCAAGCTGATGCGTTTTCTGCCGGTCGAGATACGCCTCGAATTCCTTGCTGGTGAGCATGACAAGCTCCCGTCTTCCTGCTCGATGGGCGAAGTAGGTCAAGAGATGATTGCGGACAGTTCAGAAGTGAACTTAACGAGACCGGCGACAGATACGGCAGCACGCGAGACCATGCATGTCTCCATCGACTTGGGCTGCTGTTTAACCCACGGCCATCGAAGGCATATTTGAAAAGCACATAATTTGTTCCGAGCAGGGAACTGAACTTACCGTTTTCAGTTTTGGAGTCGTCGTCAACAGCTCAGGAGCGTGCGTCGTGATCGGGCATCGCCGCAGAGTGAAGCATACTCGTTCCCTGGAAGAGCGACTGGCCGAACTGGCCGCCCAGTTCAAAGACCTGGCCAATCAATTACCCGCAGGCGCGGAGCGCGACAGTCTTCTCAGGCGGGCACGCCTAGCGGAGACGTCCGCGCACATCAGCGATTGGTTGAAGTCCCCAGGCTTGCAGGCGCCAAAGTAATGCCATCGGCCCGGTATATCATGGGTGATCGGATCGTGCGCGCTTCTGCGTGACGAGGCGCAGCGCGATGCCGTGCTGCCAGGCGCGCACCCTCACCGCCGCCTCGCTGCGACCAAGCTCGCCGGCGATCTCGTCCGGCCGCCAGCCGGCTTCGGCCAGCGCCTTCCGCCGCTCGTGCTCTTCCGCTGTCCACTTCTTCAACAACGGGTAGCGTGATTGCATGGTCGGAAGCTGTCTCGCCTTGCGTGGTCGACGCAGACGAAAAGCGCGCGAAACAAGCGAAGTTCCTATGCGGCGTTCCTCTGCGACCCGCAAAACGCCGTCCTGCAGATTGGGCGGAAGCCGGGGACCGCCCTCACTCAGATCCAGACGTCCTCGCGGCACGAGTCGCAGCGATAGATCAGGATCGAGCAATCGCGCCTCACGTCGAAGATCGAGGTCAGGCAGCGCGTCCCCCTCTCGCATTTGGGGCAGGCCGGCCCCGGCCTGAAATGCTGATCCGGCCTCGTTGCCGGGCCCTGCTGTTCGCTGCTCATCTCATCCCTCATTGGAGGACCGAGTTCCTAAGTGCCAAAGTGGACATTCGTTCCAATGGCGCGGGCGGTGCTTGTGATAGAAGCGAGGGCCTAGACGCCCCATGATCGTGCGCGCTGGTCATGGGCTTTGTCCTGAACCATCAAGCGGGTTTGTCCTGAACGATCAAGCCGGCTTGCTGTTGGCGGGCTCCCCCCCCCCCCCGCAGTTCGTCCAGGCTCTCGAGTGTGGAGATGCGCGCGGCGCGGCGGGCCAGCTCGTCGTAATTTTCCGCCACCTTGCGCAGCACGTCCCGCGTCTCCGGATATTCGCAATTGTCCGCCTTGGTGCGGAATTCTTCCGCCCGCATCCGCCAGTACCGCGGAGGGTGCATCCGCTCGGCGCCCATGGGCCACTCCCCTCAGTTGGTCCAATTGTTCATGTTCGTTAATGGAGAGCGCGTCCAACAGTTCCCGCGCAGATATTCCGGTCCCGCTCGCACGTCCAGATTGCGCAGCAAACTGCAGCCGACGGCGGCATCCCGCGGGACGCGTCAACTTTAGTTCAAATGCAGCAGGGCGAATTCGGCAGGACGCAACGGGTTCGCGCCATGCTGGGACGCGTCCCTTGACAGGTCCCTTGCGACAGACGCAAGGGGGATAGCTCGGAGAGATCGTCGATGTATTTCGTCGCCGCCGCATTGCTGGTGCTGTCCGGACTGTTCTACTCCGCGGGCCATCACGAGATCGGCTCGTTCGGCGTCACCATGTGCACCTATGGCAGTGCGTTCTGCGACAATCCGCTGATCGTCTTTTCCGGCGCCGCGCTGGCCGGCGCCTGGGGCATGTTCGTCAGCATCAAATAATCCCGACCGCACTCTCTGCGGGACGAACACCTTGCTGGTGTCCGTAGTACGGGGGTTGCGGAATGCGCGACAGCCGTCCATGGCCGCCCGGTTGCGCCCGGGGATGCGCGCCAAAGCGGGCACCGGGTATTCTCCGATGATGCACTTATACAGGTGTTTTGCCCGACGAGTCAAAGGCGATTAGCTTTATCCGAATCGGATGAGACGCCCGCTCACCTCTGGCTCGGGAACCTTGTTTCCTGCTTAGCATTTGTGAAGGACGCGCCCGACCGAGGTCCCTCCTGCCATGACCGACAGTGCCCTCACCCCCACGAAATCAACGCCGACGCTGTTGCAGAGGCTGGGGCCGGGTCTCGTCACCGGGGCGGCCGACGACGATCCGTCCGGCATCGCCACCTATTCGCAGGCCGGCGCGCAATTCGGCTACGGACTGCTCTGGACGGTGTTTCTGACCACGCCGTTCATGATCGCCATCCAGCTCGTCAGCGCCCGGATCGGCCGTGTCACCGGCAAGGGGCTCGCCGCCAACGTCATGCAGATCGCGCCGCGCTGGGCGGTGCTGTCGCTGGTCGCCATGCTCGTCGCCGCCAACACCTTCAACATCGCCGCCGACATCGCCGCGATGGCGGAGGCGCTGTCGCTGGTGATCGGCGGCCTCAACCACGAGCACGCGCTGATCTTCGCGGCGGGCTCGACCCTGCTGCAGGTGTTCCTGCCCTATCGGCGCTATTCGCCGGTGCTGAAATTTCTCACCTTGGCGCTGTTCGCCTATGTCGCGACCGCCTTCACCGTCGAGATCCCGTGGAGCACGGCGCTGCTCGCGGCGGTGTGGCCGAAGACGAATGTCAGCGCCGACTATTTCATGATGGTCGTCGCCGTGCTCGGCACCACGATCAGCCCGTATCTGTTCTTCTGGCAGGCCTCGCAGGAGATCGAGGAGATGAACCAGGGCAAGCGCGACAAGCCGCTGCGCGAGCTCAAGCGCGGCGGCAGTCCGGAGCTGGCACGCATCAGGTCCGACACCATCGCCGGCATGCTGCTCTCGAACGGCATCGCCTTCTTCATCATCCTCACCACCGCGTCGGTGCTGCACGCGAATGGCGTCACCAACATCAATTCGGCGACGGAGGCCGCCGAAGCGCTGCGGCCGCTCGCCGGCGACTTCACCTTCGCCCTGTTCGCGACCGGCATCATCGGCACCGGCCTGCTCGCGATTCCGGTGCTGGCGGGCTCGGCCGCTTACGGCGTGGCGGAGATCTTCGGCTGGCGCGCGACGCTTGAGGCGAAGCCCGACGAGGCGGTCGGCTTCTACACCATCATCGCCGCGGCAACCATCATGGGCTTCGGACTCGGTTTCACCGGGATCGATTCGATCCACATGCTGGTCTGGAGCGCCGTGCTCAACGGCATCGTCGCCGTTCCGATCATGGCCATGATGATGCTGATCGTGTCGAGCAAGGCGATCATGGGTCGCTTCAAGGGCCGCTCTTGGCTCATCGCGCTGGGCTGGCTCGGCACCGCGCTGATGGCGCTGGCCGTGCTCGCTTTACTCGGCTCGTCCGCGATCGGTTGACCAGCCTTTCACTAACCTTGCGACAAGGCGGCCGAGATCTGCGAGGCGATGACGAGGGCCGCGAACACGGCCGGCACGCTGATGAACCGCAGGAATTGATCGATCGAAAGCATCGCTGTCTCCCCCAAGACAAAAAGCATCTCCGCCCGCCGCGCTATTCCACCCCGTGCGCGACGTGCTGATCGGCCGTCAGAAACTGATCGGAAATGGCGGCTCCACCCATCGTGAGCAGCGCCAGGATCGAAATCACAGCCAGAAATTTCATGGCCGGAGGGTCGATCCCGATTGTGGCCAAAAACGTCAAAGCATGGTCCCTTTTCAGGACGATCCCGGGAAAGATCATGGCTGTCCCCCACCGGATTCCCCGACCTTTCCCGCCGAAGAAAGGCGGCAAAGCGCCCCCGGCGCAGCTCCGCGGGCTTCACTGCGCAGGGCCATTAGCTTAACAGTTGCGGCTGGAGCGGGGCTTGCGAGCCGGCCAAACAAAAAAGGACCCAGCCGGGTCACAGGGAGCGACATGACCAGATCATCAAAAGCAACGAGTCTCGAAATTCTCGCCTGCGACGCCGGCTGGCGAAACTACCACTTCGTCAAGCTGACGACCGAGGACGGCATCGTCGGATGGAGCGAGTTCGACGAGGGCTTCGGCTCGCCTGGCGTCGGCGCTGCGATCCAGCGCCTGTCCGCCCGCGTCGTCGGGCAGAACGTCTTCCGGCACGAGCGCATCTACGCAGAGCTGTTCGCGGCCACGCGTCCCGCCGCCGGCGGCGTAGTGGCGCAGGCGCTCGGCGCGATCGAGAATGCGCTGCTCGACGCCAAGGCGAAGTGTCTCGGTGTGCCCTGCTACGAACTGCTCGGCGGCAAGATCCGCGACCGTGTCAGGGTCTATTGGTCGCATTGCGCGACGTGGCGGATCAATCATCCGTCCTGGTACAAACCGCCGATCGAGAACCTCGACGGCGTCAAGGCAATGGGACGCGAGGTCCGCGAGAACAAGTTCACCGCGCTCAAGACCAACATTTTCTCCTACGACGACGGCAAGCCAACCGGTTGGCGACCGGGCTTCGGCTCGCCCTTCGCCCCCGAAATCAACGTCGATCGCAAGATCCTGCGCGACCTGCGCATGCATCTGGAAGCGATCCGCGACGGGGCGGGCCCCGACGTCGACATCCTGCTTGACTGCAACTTCAACGCCAAGACCGAGGGCTACCTGAAGATCCTGCGCACCATCGCGGATTTCGACATGTTCTGGGTCGAGATCGACAGTTTCAATCCGGAAGCGCTCGGTTACATCCGCAGGCAAAGCCCGCATCCGATCTCGTCCTGCGAAACGCTATTGGGCTTGCGGGAATTCCTGCCCTATTTCCGCGAGCAGGCCATGGACGTCGCGATCATCGACACGCCCTGGAACGGCGTCTGGCAGTCGATGAAGATCGCAGCCGCTGCTGAAGCGTTCGAAGTCAACGTTGCCCCACACAATTTCTACGGCCATCTTTGCTCGATGATGAACGCGCATTTCTGCGCCGCCGTGCCGAACCTGCGCATCATGGAGATCGACATCGATCGCCTGGCGTGGGACCGCGAACTGTTCACGCATGAGCCCGAAATTCAGGACGGCCATCTGGTCATTCCGGACCGCCCCGGCTGGGGTACCGATCCGAACGAGGAAGCCCTTCGGGCGCACCCGCCAAAGACCAGCGGCGGATTGCTCAACTACGGCCGCAAAGGCTAGAGCGTCTTACGGCGTCACGGGATTGACGGTCGGGGACGTCTTCGGCCCCGGCCGCTCCGGCTCGAGCGGCGACTTCTGTTCGGTCGGGAGCACTGCGGCGCCTGCGGCGCGGGCGGCCTCGCCCGTGGTCGCATACATCGCAACGTGAGCAGGCTGCGTCTTGGCGCGATTCCATGGCCCATGATCGACGATGAGCATCGCAGCAATGGTCACAGCGGCCACAATCAACGCGATTACGCCGGGATGGCGAAGCGCTGAGGACATGGAATTTGCGAAGCGATCCGTTGGCATCGTGGAATCCATACGTTTTCCTCTCACAGGTTAATGCAGTCGCGTCCTGCGAGTTCCGCCGTTGTCCAGCCCATACGGGGAACCTGAGCGCCACAAGGCATTCAGTGTTTCACATCCGGCCGGGTATCGCCGACGAACCGGTCGCGGTTCGGCATTTTGACAGCCGCAAGCGATTTGGCATCGAGCGTCGCATCCGCTCCTACCAGTCCATTCAGGTTCAGGATGTAGGCGGAGACCGCATAAACCTCCTCATCGCTCAGCGATTGCGGCGCGTTCTGCGGCATCGCGCGGCGGATGTAGTCGAACAGCGTCGGCGCATACGGCCAATAGCTGCCGACCGTGCGGATCGGCTTTGGCGTTGCCATCGTGCCCTGCCCACCGACGAGCCGGTCACCCAGCCCGCCCTCGCCTTTGTCGCCATGGCATGATGCACATTGCTGGGCGAACACCTCGCGCCCATGGCTGACCGAGCCACTTCCCTTCGGGAGATTGCTACCGTCGCGTCCGATGTCGATATTCCAGCCCGCGATCTCCGCAGCTGTCGCGGGGCGTCCGAGGCCGTACAGGCTTTGTGCTTGCGCTCCGCTCGCGAACGCACACAGCAAGATGACGACAGCAATGCCGCAAGTCTCACGCCAGCGCATTGGTCACCTCGCCGTCGGCCGCGATGCGCCACGGCCAGATCGCGTTGTTGTGGTAGAAATAGTTCTCGCCGCGCACCGCGAGCAATTCGGAGAGCGTCGGCTGCACATAGCCGGTCTGGTCGATGGCACGGCTCTGGATCACAGCAGGCTTGCCGTCCCACTGCCAGGGCAGGCGAAAGCGTGTCAACGCTCGCGTCAGCACCGGCTCCTGCAATTGCGCCGGTTGCCAACTCTTTCCCTCGTCGACGGACACTTCGACGCGCGCGATCTTGCCATGCCCGCTCCAGGCGATGCCGGTGATCTCGTGGAAGCCGGGCGCGCCCAGGCGTTGGCCGCCGGAGGGCCTCGTGATGATCGACTTCGACTCCATGTAGAACGAAAATTCACGCGCGGTGCCGTCCGGCAGCAGGTCTGTGTATTTCGAGGTCTCCTCGCGCGAGTAAACCGGCTCAGCCGTCACATGCAGGCGGCGCAACCACTTCACGCTCATATTGCCCTCGAAGCCCGGCAGGAACAACCGCAGCGGATAGCCCTGCTGCGGGCGCAGCCGCTCGCCGTTCTGGCTGTAGACCAGCATGGCGTCCTCGAGGCATTTCTCGATCGGGATGCTGCGGGTCAGTGCAGCCGCGTCGGCGCCCTCGGCGACGACCCATTTGGCTTCCGGCTTCAGCCCGGCCTCTTGCAGCACCAGCTTGAGGCTGACGCCGGTCCATTCTGCACAACTCACCAGACCCACAAGGTCCGACGCGGTCTTGCCGTAAGGCTTGCTGTAGCCGGGATTGCCGGAGCATTCGAGAAAGTGGACGCGCGATTCCGACGGGAAACGCCTGAGATCGTCCATTGTGAAGATCAGCGGGCGCTCGACCAGCCCGTGCAGCATCAGCCGGTGCTGGGCCGGATCGATGGTCGGAACGCCGCCGTGGTGACGCTCGTAGAACAGTCCATTCGGCGTGATGATGCCATCGAGCTCCTGCAACGGCGTCCGGCTGGAGGCCGAGATGTACTGCTTGAGAGTCTTCGAGATGTTCTTGACGACGCCCTTCTCGAACGACGATGGCGCGCCATAGAGCTGGCCCCCCGTCGGTTCGCCCGGCGCCTTCATCCATTCGGGAATGTTGGGTGGAAGGTTGTCGGTCCCGGCAGCAACCGATGCGCCGGCGCCCAGGACAGTACCACCCGCAGCGGCAGCGCTGCCGCGCAGAAAGCGGCGGCGAGTCGTCCCCGCGGATTTGTCGGCGGCGTCGAACGTGCGGCTCATTTGCGGATCCTCGGTTGAAGCGCGACCCGCATGAAACATTCTGCGACGAGCATTTGCAATTCGCACCTGTTTCAAAAACAGGCGATTTCGATCTGGACTGATCTAAATCCGGTGGCGGCGACGGCAATTCTCTTCTTCGCAACGCACAAACGGCTCGTCCGTCACTCGCCCGGCGCGATCGCATTGCTCGGGGTCGGCCGGTCGGCGATCTGCTGGCCGAACAGGCTGCCGATCAGTTCGACCGCGGTGCGCGCGGTGCGCCCACGCTCGTCGAGGAACGGATTGAGCTCGACGATGTCGAGTGAACCGACTACGCCGGAATCGTGCAGGAGCTCCATGATCAGATGCGCCTCGCGATAGGTCGCTCCACCCGGCACCGTCGTGCCCACGCCAGGTGCGACGCAGGGGTCGAGAAAATCGACGTCGAAACTGACATGCAATACGCCGTTGCTGGCCCTGACGCGCTCTATGACGCGGCGGATCAGCACGGCGACGCCGAATTCGTCGATCTGGCGCATGTCGACGACCCTGATCCGGCGCGTGCGCATCAGCTCCTTTTCGAGCTTGTCGATCGAGCGCGCGCCGAACAGGTCGAGCCTGTCGGGATCGATCGAGGCGCGCGGATCGTCGCCCAGCAACCCCTCGAGGCCGGGTTCGCCGCAAAGGAATGCCGCCGACATGCCGTGCATATTGGCAGTGATCGTCGTCTCCGGGGTGTTGTAGTCGGCATGGGCATCGAGCCAGAGCACGAACAGCTCGCGTCCGCGCTCCTGCCAGTGACGGGCCATGGCATTCACCGATCCCATTGACAACGTGTGATCGCCGCCGAGAAAAATCGGCAGCGCGCCGGTTTTCGCGATCTCGTAGCCTCTGCGGCTCAGCACGCGCGTCCAGCGCTGGATTTCGCGGTAGTGATTGGCTTTGTCGGGGGCCCTGTCTGCGAGGTCCCGGAGCTCGGCCACCGAGAGATCGCCGTAATCGACGACCTCGAAATCCAGGCTCTCGAGCAATGTCGCAAGGCCGGCAGTGCGGAGCGCCGCAGGGCCCATCAGGGTACCGCGCTGCGAAGCCCCCATGTCGATGGGAGCGCCGAGCAAGGCGATGCGCCGGGCTCGATCCGTCGTGGTCCGGTCGGTCACAGCTGTCTCCTGACATCAGCAAGATTGAGCCAGCCTAACAGAGATTCGCATCCGTCGTTTCACGGGGGCGGTCCGCGCAGGGGCGGATCGTTTCGGAACAAAAGCCCGCGCGCCGAATTGCTCATTCAAGGCCGGTACCCGCCGTAAAAACCACGGCGCCTGTCGCGGATAGCCAAAGGTCATCTGACCCGCTGTTCAGAACGAGCGCTCGCGCGGATAGCCAAAGGTATCGGCCTCCGTCACATGATCAGCCCGGAGGTCGCGCACTTGAGCACGGAGATCCCGCAGTCCACCTCACATCCCGGCATGGCCGAGCGCGCCATCGATGCCGCGACGGACGTATCCCGCACCATCGGTGAAGTCGCGGGTGGCCTGCATGCAGCTGTCGACCGCATGACCTCCGCTATCGACGAAGCGCGAAAGCCGGGCCGGCCCCTCGCGACCGTCGCCGCGATCACGCGCGAAGCGCCGCTCGCCAGCCTGTTCGTTGCTTTCCTGTTCGGCGTCGCGGTCGCGCGGCGGCGCTAGAGCAACGTATGTTCAGGCCGCACTGACGGCGGCGCACTCGGCTGCGAGGAACTGCCGCTCGAATGCTTCCGCCGGCATTGGACGGCCGAAGAAATAGCCCTGGCCTTCCTCGCATCCCATGCTCACCAGGAAGTCGGCCGTAGCGCGATTCTCGATGCCCTCGGCCACGACCGTCAGTCCGAGCTGTTTGCTGAGGCCGATGGTCGATCCGACGATCGCGGCATCGTCGGAATTCGCGAGCAGACCGAGCACGAACGACCGGTCGATCTTGAGCCCGTCGAGCGGAAACTTCTTCAGATAGCTCAGGCTCGCATAGCCAGTGCCGAAATCGTCGAACAGAACGCGGACGCCGAGCTGCTGGATGCGTTTGAACATATCGAGCACGCGGGCTTCGTCATGAAGCAGGATGTCCTCGGTGACCTCGAGCTCGAGCAGCGACGGCGTGAGCCCCGTCGCTTCGAGCATCCCCGCAACCGAATGCGCGAGATCGCCGGAGTGCAGCTGCGAGGGCGACAAATTGATCGCGACGCGCACTCTGTCGCCGGACAATTCCCAGGCGCGTGCCTGCCGGCAGGCGGTCTCCATCACCCAGTTTCCGATCCGCTCGGACAGGGCTGAGCTGTTGACCACCGGCATGAACTCTCCCGGCGAAACGTAGCCGCGCACGGGGTGCCGCCAACGGATGAGCGCTTCGGCTCCGACCAGGCTGGCGTCGACCAGGCGAACCTGGGGCTGGTAGAACAGCTCGAACTCGCCCCGGTCCGCGGCAAGCGCCAATTCGCTCTCGAGCGTCAGCCGGTTTTCCAGCTCCTCCCGGATCGCGCTCTCGAAGATCACATGGCCGCCGCGCCGCGTCAGCTTTGCCTTGGTCAACGCAAGATGGCCGTTGCTCAGGAGATCGTCGGCGTTGTGCCCGCCTTCCGGATGGACCGCGACGCCGATGCTGATCCTGACGCGATGCTGCCGCGCGCCGGTCGCAAGCGGCGCTTCGAACGCGCGCGCGATGCGCTCGGCGAACTCTGCGATCGGCTCGTCGGTATTGGCCCCTTTGCGCGCAATGGCGAATTCGTCTCCGCTAAGCCGGGCAACGACAGCGCCGTCGCGCGCCTCGGCTTTCAGACGAGTAGCGACCGCCTGCAGCACGAGGTCTCCGGCGGAATGACCCAGCATGTCGTTGATGCTCTGGAAGCCGTCGAGCCCGATCACGAGCAGCGCGACCTCGCAAGGGCGCTGCCCGGCATCCGCGATCATGCCGACCAGGGCGGCATGCAGCGTGTTGCGGTTGGCAAGGCCGGTCAGCGCGTCGTACTCGGCGAGGTATCTGACGCGTTCGGCCTCGCGCTTACGGACCGAAATATCGCGCAGGATGGCTCCGTACTGGAAGCCGTCCGTTCCCTGCCAGCCCGAGAAGCTCGCCTCGACCGGGAAAGTTTCACCGTTCTTGCGCCGCCCTTCGAACTCGATGACGACCGCTCCGCCGGGTGCGAGGAGTGCCTGGCGCGCGGCGTCGCGCGTGGACGGCCTCGCCTCACCGTCCACCGGAACGGCACATAGCGTTTCGAACGGGCGGCCGATGATCTCGGCGGGCATATAGCCGAAGATCGCGCTGGCGCCGGGGTTCCAAACGGTGATCAGCTGATCTTCGTCGGTGCAGACGAGGCCATCGCCGAGCGACATCGCGATACGATGAAAGCGGCTTTCGGCGATGCGCCCCAGCAGACCGCGGAAATCGATTTCGTCGAGTGCGATCGCCGTCAGATAAGCGACAATCGCGATGTGGAACAGCGATGTGTCGATGATGAAGGGCCATCTTGCCTGCACGAGGATCGCAACCAGCTCGAAGGCTGCCCCGGCCGAGATCAAGATTGCGACGCGAATTCCCGGTGCGAAGCGGCGCCACGAATACACCATCAGCAGGCAAATCACAGCGAGACCCAGGATCATGCCGGTATCGGAAGTCCAGCGCAGCATCCGGTTCTGCAGGATCGATTCCGCTGCCAGCGCCTGGAGGATGGGTCCGGAGATGATGCGGCCATTTGGAACGCTGAAGCGGTCGCCGAGTTCGAGCGCCGTCGCTCCAATGATGATCTTCTTGTCTCTCAGCCTGTCGAGAGCGGCGGCTTTGCCGCGGAGCACGTCGACATAGGAGACACTTGGAACGGAGCCCGCCCGAATGCTGAAATCGATCAGGAACGGCGGCCGCCGATTGGCGTCCTGCCCGGCCAGCACGACGGCCATCGAAGGCATCAGGGCATCGCCGAGCTTCTCGCCGAACGGATATCGGCGAACGAGCCCGTCGGATTCGATGGCGACATTGACCAGCGCGGGCCACGACTGGTTGCCGAACGGCTTCAGGGGGCGATTGATGTGAGCTGCGCCGCCATTCGGCGCCGGCTGCTTGAAGGACGGCAGGATGGTCGAGCCGCCGGCCTCACGCAGCGCGTTGACGAAAGCCTCGTCGGAGGCCGCATCGGATGGCGAGCTGAAATCGACGTCGAAAGCGACGTCCTGTGCCCCCGCAGCCTCTAACCTTTGCAACAGTTCCGCGTGCAGCCGGCGCGGCCAGGGCCATACCCCGATCTGGTCGATTGAGGGCGCGTCAATGGCCACCACGACGACGTTGCCGCTCGCGGCGCGCGATTGCCAGGCAAACCGTAGGTCGGTCAGCGCGTTGCGAAGCGCACCATGCCACCCCGTCGACAGCACGATCGCCAGCGCGGTCACGACTAGAATATGCGGACGATAGCGCTTCACTCCGGTCCTCCCGCGCACCCGCTTCTGCGGTTGCGCCCCCTCATCCCCAGGAAATCGCCTCAGTGCTTGTTGTGGCCAAAGGCATTGCCGTGGCCATTGCTGCCGTTGCCGCCGCCATTGCCATTGCCGTTGCCGTTGTTGCCCCTGCCGTTTCCGGTGGCACCGCTGTTGCCATTGCCGTTGCCGGAATTCCCATTGCCGGAATTGCCGTTACCGGAGTTGCCGTTGCCGGGGTTGGTCTTGCCACCGGAATTTCCGCTGCCGCCGCCAGAGCCGTCGCTGGACGCACCAGCCGTGGTCGCGGCTATTGTCGTGCTCGCAGCCGACGAGCTGGTGCTGCCAGCCGTCACGCCGCTGCTCGTGGTGACCGCAGTCTGGACGGTGCTGTTGGATGCGTTTGTGCTAGCTTTCGAGTCGCTCCAGACCGTCTCCGTGCTGGCGTGCGCGTTGCGCACCTGTCCGGGGGCACCGCCGCCGTGGGCGAGCCCGTGCGTGACCTTGTGGACGTTCAGCTTGACCTCGCCGAGCGAGTTCGAGATGCGTACGACGCCGGGCTTTGCAGCACCGCCCTTGGACGCGTGAGCTCCAGCCGCCTGTTGCGATGGCTTGAGCGCGCCAGCCGCCTTGGTGCCCTTATCGATCGGCCCGAGCGCATGGATCATGTGGCCATTCGCCCCGTTGCGCGGCGCCGGCAGGCCCGATTTCGGCACGGGGACGCGCTCGATGCTCGAGGCGCGTGGCTTGCCGTGCTCGATCGGATTGAAGGTCCCGGCGCCGCTCAGGCTGAGACCAGGCTTGCCATGCTCAAAGACGGTGGCGGCCTGCCCCGGCAGGACCTGGGCGATCTGTCCCGTCTTGAAGTCGGAGACCTCGACCTGGCCGCGAAGCACGCCGACCTTGGTGCTGCCCGCATTCACGGTGACGCTGAACTGCGTTCCCTTAACGACAGCGGCGAGATAGGGCGTCTCGACCTCGAAATGCTTGACGTTGCGCTTCTCGACCTCGAGCAGGATCGAACCTGCCTGCTGGATGATGGTAGTCGAGAGGCCCTCCTTGCTCTCGGTCGGCAAGCCGACCACCGAGTTGGGAGAGATCAGGATCGTTTCCTCGCCGCGGACGAGCAGCACGCGGCCATTACGTCCGGTGCGAATGGTGTCGCCGGGCTTGAGCGCCTCCTGCTGATTCAACGAGACCTGCTGCGCGCCGCTGGTGGCGACCCAGACCTCGCCGGTGGCTTTGCCGACCGACCAGACGCCATCGTCGGCGGCGGATGCGCCGCAAGCCGTTCCCAGGATCAGCGCAGCCGCGAAGGCGCACCGCATTCCAATTTTGCTCAGCATGACGATCCTCAGTCCGCGTTACAGCCAGCCTGAGGGGTATCCGAAATCACTCAACATAGGATTAGCGGGAAGCGGCCAGCAGAGCGGTCGCGTTAACGGTTCATTGACCATAAAAAACTATGAAAAATCATGTGGCTAACGAACCCTTATCGCATCAGGGGCACATCTCCGTCGAACTACGGGGACAGGCGCATTGCGCGCGGCGGGAAGCGGCATCTCATTACCACATTGGCGCTGTTAGCCCCTTTTTTCACGGGAGTTCCTCAGGCTTTCGCACAACAGGCGAACCAGCCGGGCTTCGATCCGCGCCAGCCTGAGAAATATTTTGAAAACCAAACCGAGCGGGAATCGCTGACCCGCCCTCCGGTCAGGCTGCCGACAGTCGGCCAGCCCAACACCGGCGGCGATACCAAGCCTCAATTCGTGCTGCGCGGCGTCGATGTCAGCGGAGCCCGGGCCGTTTCCCCCGATCTCATCGCCGCGGTCTACCAGCCCTATGTCGGCAAGAAGGTTTCGCAGGCGGATCTCGCCGCGATCGCAGGCGCGATCAGCGATCTCTACCGTGCCGATGGTTTTCACTTGAGCCGTGCGATCGTGCCGCCGCAGGATATTGCGGACGGACGCGTCCGGATCCAGGTCGTCGAAGGCGCCATCTTGGAGGCCGAGCTGAAAGGCGACGGCGCCGAGCAGTTCGGCGTGAGACCGATGCTTGGGCCGGTTCTGGCTGAGCAACCGTCGCGCCTGGCAACGCTGGAACGTCAGCTCTTTCTCGTCAACGGCAGACCTGGCGTCCGGATCACCGATACCGCACTGGAGGAGATCGGCGGCGCAACCGGCCGATTCCGCCTCATCGTCTATTTGAAGACCTGGCACGTCTTCTCGTCGTTCGGTCTGGACAATCTCGGCTCATCATCAGTTGGTCCGTGGCAGACCTATGCGACCGGCGCGTTCAACTCCTATCTCACGCCCGGCGACACGCTGGCGGTCAATCTGTCGACCATCGCCAACGACCCCCGCCAGCTTGGCTTCGCACGGCTGTCCTACGATGCACCGGTCGGTGTCGACGGTGTGCGTCTCGGCGGGTCCGTCCTGTACAGCGCGGTTAGACCGGGCGATGCACGCCGCCTCGACAGCGATATCACCACGACCGAGGCGTTCGAACTGCGTGCCAGCATCGTCCCATTGCAGTCGCAATCCTCCTCGCTGACCCTGACCGCGGCGACGACCTTCAGCAACGTGTCCGAGCATGACCTTTACGGCGCCTGGTACAACGACCACATCAGGACCGCGAGCCTGACCGCTGATTACCGGCTTCAGGACCATTTCGGCGGCACCAATTTCGCGACGCTGACCTACCGCCAGGGCCTCGACATCTTCGGTGCCTCGCATTTCGAGGACGATCTTTTGTCGCGCGATGGCACGTCATCGAACTTCTCGGTGCTAAACCTCTGGTTCACGCGCTACCAGACGCTCAACGACGTCTGGTCGCTCAAGCTTTCCGCTGCGAGCCAGACGGCGTCACGGCCGCTGTTCACCTCGCAGCAATTCTATCTCGGTGGCGCTGCCTTCGGGCGCGGCTATGGCGCAGCAGAGATCAGCGGGGACAACGGTCTTGCCGGCTCTCTCGAACTGCGCTTCGACCAGAAACTCAACTACCGCTACTGGACCGGCTATCAGCTCTATGCCTTCGGCGACGCCGGCGCCGTCTGGAACGACGGTTACCGCCTGAGCGACGGCCTGTCGCTGACCTCGGCCGGAGCTGGCGTGCGGTTCTTCCTGCCGGACGATTTCCAGGCCGATCTCGGCGTGGCCGTCCCCCTGAGCTACCGGGCGCCCGACAACGACCGCCGCAGCCCCCGCTTCCTGTTTACTCTGTCCAGCGCGCTGCGGCTCTGCTCCGAACGCGGCAAGGGCGGCTGTCTGTAAACCCTCGCCCTTCGCGCTATGGCCCCGGGCATGCGGCTCTTTTGGGGCGCGGCTCACAGACTTGCCTAAATTTAATCCCGTAACCTGCTCACGATCGCTCGATCCGGGAGTTCCCAATGGCCATGTTCAGTCAAAAGTGATTTGAGACGGAACCATGAAAAAGGTTTTTGCTGTTCTGGCGTTTCTCTGCATCCTCGGCGTCGGCCAGTATTTCGTCGTCAGCCGGTTCGCGATCCGCCATGAGGTTTTGACCCTGTTCGACGCCGCGCGCCAGCGGCCGATTGCGGTCGAAATCGCTGTACGGCGCGATTACGAGACCAAGGCCAATCTCGGCCTCTGGAAGCTCCCGCTCGCCATCATCAGCAACGGCAATACTGTCAAGGCCACCGAATATTCCTTCCTCGCCAACGTGCTCGCCGCACGCGGTTATCTCGTCGCGAGCATCCAGCAGGATCTGCCGAGCGATCCGCCGCTGATGACCAAGACCGGCCAGCAATATGTCGGCCGGCGCGAGGTCTATATCCGCTGCGAGGCCAACATCCTTTTCACCTTGGGCGACTTGAAGCGGCGGCAAGAGAACGCCGACTACGACCACATCACGCTCGTCGGGCATTCCAACGGTGGCGACGTTTCGATGTATGTCGCCCATCAGCACCCGGAATTGGTGTCGAAAGTGATCACGCTGGACAATCTGCGAGTGCCTTTCGTGCTTAGCGACAACATGAAGATCCTGTCGTTCCGCTCGAAGGATCCGCATTTCGTAACCGATCCCGGCGTGCTGCCGACGCCGGAAGAGGCCAAGGCGCGCGGCATCGACATTATCCACACCGGTGCGCAGCATACCGAGATGAGCGATCGCGGTCCCGATGCGGTCAAGGAGAAGATCCAGGCGACACTCGACCGCTTCCTGCGCGACAGCGCCAGCAGCGCGCTCGCGCCGGCCGATACACGAAGCCCGATGATCATGAACCCCGGCGACTATTAGTCCAGCACCTTTGCGGCAGATCAAGGCTGCGGCGAGCCGGCCACGCTAGAAAGGGCCTTGCCATCTCGGAGAGACACCGTGTCGTACTCCATCGAAAGCCTTGGTACGAAAAGACTCGCTGCGACAAGCTTTGTCCTGCCTGCGGCAAGGACGCCGAGATTCGCCCGGCATCTCTATCGTTTGGCCCGCAAGCTGCTGCGGTCGATCATCGCCCGCATCGACCTCTCGCAGTTTCCGGGTTCGTGTTGCGGATGAGGACGGCGTCACTAGCCAACAACACACAGGGTTGCCCTATGCACCGGCATTTGAGACGAATCTGTCTGCTGGTTGCAGTGGCCTCGAGCGTGTGCGCGTCGTCCGCTCTCGCCGCCGATGCAGATCACGGCGCCGACCTTGCGAGGCGCTGGTGCGCCAGCTGCCATGTCGTGGCGAACGGCCAGATCCAGGCGAGCGCCGACGTCCCCTCCTTCGCGTCCGTTGCGCGCAGGCCTGACTTCAGTTCGGAAAGGCTCGCCTTTTTCCTGCTAGCCCCGCATCCGAAGATGCCGAATTTCCCCTTGAGCCGGATCGAAGCCGGCGATATCGCGGCCTACATCGCATCGCTGCGCTAGCAGAGCCACCGATCGGTCGAGACACCCGCGACAAATGCTTATCCCTGCCTGAGAACCGACAGGGATCAGCAGAAGGGATGATGGGCGGCGAATGAGGTCCATTCGACGGCCCAGCATGGACCAGTACCCGCATCGACGTGCGGATAATCACGCCCGGGCAAGTCCAATCTCTGGACGCGCCAGGAACACACCGAGAATCAGGACTTGCCCTTCCCTGGCTGCATGAGACTGCCGGTCATCTGGCGCATGTGGTCTCCGGCATTGGTGAACTGGCTGCGCAGGAAATCCGATTGAATTCGCATCGCCTCCTGAAGGTCGGTCGCATGGACGAGCTTGCGAGCATGCTCGAACGCCGACTTCATGTTCTGCTCGGTGAATGCGAGCGCCTGCTTCGAGACGTCCGTCCCCGCACCCGGAACGGTCGTCATCGATTTGGTGGCGGCTTCGAAAAACATGCCGAAAGCTTTTTCCGCCTGGTCAATCGTCTTCTCGGCCAGGTCGCGCAGTTCGGCCGGAACTTCGAGCTTCGGTTCGATCATGGTCGCACTCCTCCCGTTTTCAGAACTGAATACCACACTTGCCGGATCGCCTGCCAGCGTCCAGGCCGGGGAAGACGTCGCCCGGCGGCCGGCTCTGGCAGGAAAACGAAGGGCAAGGGGTAAGGCCAGCGTGCAGGCCGGCTCAGGACAGGGGGTGTTCGGGAAGGGGGTGTTCGGGAAGGGATTCTTCGGTGGCGAGGTCTTCGACGAGCTTGATGACTTCGAAACGCTGCCGGGGCGCGAGCTTCAGAAAGGCGCGGAGCAGGCGCAGGCTTTCGACAGTACCGCTTGCAGGCGCGCCGAGCTTGAGGTGCAGCTCAGCTACGAAATTGAGGTTCTTCATCTCGCACCTATGACAAGCATCGGACTTCGTGATCCAACATCGAGGTCCCAACTAAAAACCGAACGCCACAACCGAACGCCACAACCGGATGCTATGGCGATGGCGCGCTTTCGTCCGGGGGAAGCCCGGTGTGTTCGCACGCCGAGCTACATGTGCAAGCGGCCACACTTGAACAGGTTGCAACTATGTCAAAAAACAACCCTTCCGGCAAGCCTAACAGTTGACCCAGCGATGCTTCGTCTGCATCGCGCCACGGCAATTCCGGATAACAGGAATATGGCCAGCCGTCACCCACCTGCGTCAAGAAGCGTCATCGATCAGGCATGCAGCCTCGATCGCCGTCAATCGACGCCTTGTTTCGTCTTGTTTCAGATGTGAATGGACATTGGTGGACCCGAACCAGTGCTCTTCAGCTTATGCACGTAATTGTTGAGTCCGTCGTCGGCGGTTGTATCGTCCGCGAAATAGACGTCGATCTCGGGCCATGGATCGGTGGCCACAGCGCGGCCTTCTGAACCAAGAGACAGACTGGCGCTTGGATTCCTCTAAACCCGCCCCATCGAGCTCTTGGACTTGGACTCGCCTCTTCGCATCAGAATTCATCGGGCCGCATTTGTTTCCGGCGGTGAACCGTTTTTGAGGAGCAAACGACAAAGCGGTGTCGAAACAGTCACGCAGATCACGGGCGGCATGGCCGATGCATTGATCGATTCGGCGCCCCAGAACCAAAGGACGACGGCATGCTTTCTCGCTGCGATCTCATCAAGGGCGCCGCAGTCGCGCTTCTCACTTTCTCGATACAAGGCGCATGGGCGCAGGAGACCAGGATGAACCTGTTCAAGATCGTCACCATCAAGGACGAAATCGTCGTCGGATTGTCGACGGAGGAGCTTCAGGCGCTCGGCGGCAATGATGCCAGCGCCGTTGCACATGCTCTGGCACAGAAGGGCGATCTCACTGTCTGGCAATACAACGTGCATCGCGGTCCGAACGGCGAATTGCAGCAAGCGCCGACCGCCAGAATCGGGCTTTTGGCCAACGCGTCGCTCCGGGTCGAGCCGTATACCACGACCTACCAGATCCTACCGCATCCCTAAGCAGCAGACCGGCGCGCCTGCGACCGAGGTCGCGGGCGCGCCCTTGTCATCTGCGCTGCCCTGCACGCCGTGTCCCCGTTTCCGTCGCAAAGCCGTAGATCAGTGCCAACCGGTCCAGGCATTCACGAAAACGTCGGGAAAAATAGTCGGTCCAGCGTTGCGTACGAACAGCGCGACGCTGGCCGATCTCGTCCATGGTCAGGCCTAGCACCAACACGTCGTGCACTAGCGCGGCACCGTCGGTGCCGAGTTCGCGCTCGATCCGGTTCAGCCGCAGCACCGCCTGACGTTGGCTCTCGGTAACCGGCTCGCGCGTGCGCGCGCCATCGACATATTCGCGGGTCGGGTCCATCGCCTGAGGGCCACGCTCGGCCCTCTCCCAATCGTTCTGGAAGGCGCGCCCGCCGCGATACTGCGCCTCGTCGATCTGATGGTGCGCGTGCAGCCGGCCGAGCGGATCGCTGCGGATCGACCGCACGGCCATGATCTTCTCGCCGGGGTCGAGCGCCAGCGGATTGTCCACCTCGACTTCCGCGATCTCCGCATTGAACGGTATCTCGCGCGAGCGTCGATCGTAGACATTCGCCAGTTTGTAGGACCTGTTGCGTCGGACACGTGCCACTCGGATACTCCTTGCGAAATTGACGATTGAACGGGCGGTCGTCAGGTCAGGCGGCAGAGACCAGCCTCAGTACGACGGGGCCGGCGATGCGAGTGGATCCAGCTCCGGCGCGGCGCGTCAGGCGCGCATGCGGCGTGCAATAGCTCGAGCCCGGCTCACGCGAATGGCCGCAGAAGGTGATCTCCTCGCCGTCCTTGTCGCCGCCATAAGGATAGCGACAGTCCTCGCCAGCGAGTTCGACCAATGGGACCAGGCGCGGCTGGACGCCGACGCAGCGCAATTTGACCTGCGCGGCAGGCTTCATCGCAGATTTCGGCGGCAGGGTCAGCACCGTAGGGCGGTGCGGCAGGACAAGACAGCCCCCAGACGGCAACACTGGGACGATCGACGGGCTCGCCGTCCGCACCTGCACGACCAGCCCGAGCCGCTTGGCGCGGCCGACCACCGCGTTGCGCGTGTAAGACGTTCCAAACCTTGCGTTAATCTGTCTTCCGATCTCCGCATAAGACATTCCCTTGAGAAAATAGTCGCGAAGCGCGTCGGAGTGCTCCGACGGCCAATGGCCCGGTTCCATGCTGATGTCCTGTGATGCGCCTCCTCCGATCGCACGATCGCGAGGCGAAGCGCACATTCCGGTATTCCGAAGTGAGAGTCAAGCGATAATTCTGATATTCATAATTGCATCAATTCCGAATTTCGGATTACAAGAGGCGGAACGATGGACAATCGAGGGAATCACCATGTTGGACGCTGCAATGATCGAACGGGGCCTGGAAAAGACAGGCAAGAGCAAGGGCGGCCTGGCGGCTGCCATGGGCGTACGGCCCGGCGCGGTCTCGGAGATCCTCGGCGGTGAACGCCTGGTGAAGGCTTCGGAAATCATTCCGATCATGGAATATCTCGAGCTCAATCTGGCGCCGATCATGGGCCGCGTCGGCGCCGGTGCCGTGATCGAGCCGGATTATGAGCAGGTTCCCCCGGAAGGCCTAGGCGACATCGCGCTGCCCTTTCCGATCATGGAAGAGACCATCGCATTCGAGATCGTGGGCGATTCGATGCTGCCCAAATACGAGAGCGGCGACGTCATCGTGGTCTACAAGGACCAGCGCCATCCCCTGTCGAGCTTCTACGGCGAGGAGGCCGTGGTCCGGCTCAAGACCGGCGAGCGCTATCTAAAGACGATCGAGCGGGGCAAATCCCCCTCCGTCGTCAATCTCAGCAGCTTCAATGCCAAGCAGATCGTCGGCGTGAAACTGGAGTGGGTCGGCGAGATCTGCCTCTCCATGCCCAAGGGGCAGCTGGAGCGGCTGCGCGCCAAGTCGGCGCGCCCTCGCAAGAGGAGCAAGTAGGCTGGAATTTCTGTTTTTACGAAATGCACCTTGACTTGATTCCGTTTTTCGGAAATACTCTGCCGTGCCCCACATGGGCACGGCAGGATCGTTTCATGCAGTATTTCGTCGTGATGATCGATTATGGGCGCCGCGGCCGCGAGGCGGTCGTCGACCCTGAAATCACCAGGCGTGAGGTCATTTCCCGCGTTGCCTCAGGTGAATATCGGAACATCTCGTTCATCCACGAGATCGCGGAGAGCTCGGTCGAGGACATTACCGAGGCCATCCTCGCCGAGGCGGCCCTCCCGGAGATCCGGCCCGAAGAAGTCGACTTACAGGCTATCCGCCTCGATCACGCCCACGATCTGCGTAAGCACGAGCCGACGTGACGCAAGGCCAAGCGGCCTGCGCCACAGCCCGGTCGGAGATCACACCGTGAGGACGGTCGATCCCGTGGTCTTGCGCGCGGCGAGATCGGCATGCGCCTTGGCGGCGTCCTTCAGCGGATAGGTCTGGTGCACCTCGATCTTGACCGCGCCGGACTTGACCACGTCGAACAACTCACCTGCCATCGCGACCAGGCTTTCACGCTTGGCGGCGTAGGTGAACAACGTCGGCCGGGTGACGTAGAGCGAGCCCTTCTGCGCTAGCAAACCGAGATTGAGCGGCTCGACGGCGCCGGACGACGCACCGAACAGCGCGGCGACGCCGAGCGGCGCGAGGCAGTCGAGCGACTTCAGGAACGTATCCTTACCGACAGAATCATAGACCACCGGCACCTTCTTGCCGCCAGTGATCTCATCCACGCGCTTCACGAAATCCTCGCGGCTATAGATGATGACATGGTCGCAGCCATGCGCCTTGGCGAGCTTGGCCTTCTCGTCGTTGCTGACGGTGCCGATCACGGTCGCGCCGAGATGCTTGGCCCACTGGGAGAGAATTAGGCCGACACCACCGGCTGCCGCATGAAGCAGGATAGTGTCGCCGGCCTTCACACGATAGGTCTGCCGGATCAGATATTGCGTGGTGAGCCCCTTCAGCATCATCGCCGCCGCGGTCTTGTCGTCGACACCTTCCGGCAGCTTCAGCAGTCGGTCGGCCGGGATCAGCCGCGCCTCGGAATAGGCGCCGAGCGGCGAGGCGCCGTAGGCGACGCGATCGCCCGGCTTCAGATCGGTGACACCGGGCCCGACCTCCTCGACGACACCAGCGGCCTCGCTGCCAAGCCCGCTCGGCAGTTGCGCCGGGTAAAGGCCCGAACGGTTGTAGATGTCCACGAAGTTGAGACCGACGGCGGTATGGCGGATTCGTGCCTTGCCCGGTCCGGGCTTGCCGACACTGACCTCCTCCCAGACCAGCACTTCCGGACCACCAGTCTTGTGAAAGCGAATGGCATGCGTCATGGGCGTTGCTCCATTATCGTTGAGGTCAAAGTCCGAATATCGGATCGGGCTTTGAAATAGGTATTTGGTCCGCCCGTCACAGTACAGAGACGTAACAAGAATGTCACAGCGAACGACAAACCTCCGCCGTTCCGCCTCTGTTCGAAAGAGTTGATGTCGGCCTTGCGCCAGCCGGCAGTAGCCTTCGCGCGGGTTTGGAGGTCGTCTGCGAAGGAGAGCCGAGATGCCAGCTTATGTACAGCATCATCAGGATATCGAGATCGCGCCTGTGATTTGCCCTGCTTGCACAGGGTTCCTTCCAATGTATGTGCGCGAGGTCGAACCGCATTGGAGTCTTGCCAAGATCGACTTCGTCTATGAATGCGCCGATTGCGGCGCCGAGGTCAGACAGTCGATCCGCAAGCCGGAGTTGCTGCGGCACTGATCGCGCGGCTGGTGGCTGCTAGACTATTTGCGCTGAGCGGAAAAAACGCCCATTCGCGCGGGTCTGGGCTCTCCCAAACGAGGCTTGTTCTTTCCCGTGAACGCAGGCAGAACAAGCCTCAATCAAGACCTTTGGAGCGCCTTTTCTTGGCTGAACAGAAGCCCTCGACAGCGATCGAAGCAGTGGAGAGCGGCCTCGCCGCGCAAGGCTACATCGCGAGCCGGCAGATCGCGACCGCCGTGTATTTGTCGCAACAGATCGAGAAGCCGATCCTGGTCGAAGGCCCCGCGGGCGTCGGCAAGACCGAGCTTGCCAAGGCGATCGCGGCCTGGCGCGGCCTGAAGATGATCCGCCTGCAATGCTATGAAGGTCTCGACGAGGCCAAGGCGCTCTATGAATGGAAATACGCCAAGCAGCTTCTCTACACGCAGATCCTCAAGGACAAGCTCGGCGAAGTCCTTGGCGGCGCGCAGACTTTGCACGCTGCACTTAATCAGCTCCACGATTTCGGTGACGTGTTCTTCTCCAAGGAGTTCGTCGAGCCGCGGCCGCTGCTGCAAGCGCTGGAGCAGCCGGGCGGTTGCGTGCTCCTGATCGACGAGATCGACAAGTCGGATGCGGAGTTCGAATCGCTGCTGCTGGAAATTCTCTCCGACTTCCAGGTCACGATCCCCGAACTCGGCACCGTCTCCGCGATCACGCCGCCAACGGTGATCCTCACCTCGAACAGCGAGCGCGATCTCGGCGACGCCCTGAAACGGCGCTGCCTGCATCTGCACATCGGCTTTCCCGAGCAGCGGCTCGAGGAGCGCATCGTCGAGAGCCGCGTCCCCAACATTTCGCAGACGCTGCGGCGGCAGATGGTCGGCTTCATCCACGAAATCCGCTCGCTCGACCTGAAGAAGCTGCCTTCGGTCAGCGAGACCATCGACTGGGCACGCGTGCTGGTGCTCTTGCAGGCCTCGGAGCTCGACACCGAGATCGTCAAGGACACGCTCAACGTGCTTCTGAAATACGAGGCCGACATCGAGGCGGCTCAGCCTCAGATTACGACCTTCATTGCCAAGGCAGCACGATCCAACGTCTTCGGTTGACGCCGATGCGCGAGAATATTCATCGCTTCTTCCGTGCGGCACGGGGCGCCGGGGTCCATGTCTCGCCGGCCGAAAGCATCGATGCGATGCGTGCGGTCGCGCAGGTCGGCGTTTCCGACCGGACCATTCTGCGCGATGCGCTCCTTCTGACGCTCGCCAAGTCGCAGGACGAAAAGCTTGCGCTTGGTGACTGCTTCGATCTGTTCTTCAGCCAGCCGGAGCCGCGGCAGGAACAGTCTGAAGCCGACAGCAACGATGTTTCGGAGGACGCAGATCAATCTCCGTCATCCGGCGAGGCCAGCGATGCGAGCCGCGGTTCGCCTCCCGCAGAATTGGGCCCCCTCGCGCAGATGCTGCTGTCGCAGGATCGCAACGCGATCACCGCCGCGATCGCCAGCGCCTCAGGTGCGGCCTCCCTGTCCGACATCCGCTACTCCACCCAGCGCGGCATCTTCTCCAGCCGCATCCTCGACGCCATGGGGCTCCAGCGGCTACGCGACGATCTCGACGAGCTGACCGCGACCAATCCGGCACTGGCCGAGCGGCTTCGCGCCGCGCTGGATGGCTTGCGCGACGCCGTTCGCGACACTGTCGCGCAGGGGCTTGCGCTCTATGCCCGCGAGGAGGCTGAAAACCTCCGCAACGAGATTCTGCGCAACGCGCCGCTTGCCCGCATCGAGCGGCGCCATGTCGCGGAAATGCGCGCTCTCATCCGCCAGATCGCGCGGCGCCTGCGCGAGCGCTATTCGAAGCCACGCAAGCGCCAGCGGCGCGGTCATCTCGACGTCCGCCGCACGCTGCGCCGCAACGCCGCCTGGGGCGGCATCCCCTTTCTCACGGCCTGGAAGCGCAAGCATCGCGACCGGCCGAAGATCGTGGCGCTCTGCGACGTCTCGGGCTCGGTCGCGCAGGTCTCGGATTTCTTCCTGCTCCTGATCCACTCGCTGCACGAGGTGGTCGACGACGTCCATTCCTTCGCCTTCTCCTCGCATCTGATCGAAGTCAGCGACGTCCTGGAATCGAAACCGCCGGAAGAGGCGATGGCCGAGATCATGTCCAAGGTCGGCTTCGGCTCCTCCGACTACGGCTCTTCGCTGGCCGATTTCGACAAGGAGTTTATGAGCACGCTGACGCCGCAGACCACGGTGATCGTGCTGGGCGATGCCCGCAGCAACAATCTCGATCCGCGCGCCGACATCCTGCGCCGCATCTCTGAGCGCTCGAAGCGACTGGTGTGGCTCAATCCCGAAGGACGTCTCGCCTGGGGCTTTGGCGATTCCGAGATGCCGCGTTATGCGACCTTCTGCAGCGTGGTGCGCCAGTGCGCCACCGCGCAGCAGCTCGAGCGCGCGGTGTCCGATATTGTGGCGACTTATCAGTAGGCCTTACCCAAGCCGACGTCAGTTTCGCATCAGCTCCGTCTGAGCCACATTGCACTCCCGGAAATGATAGGCGATCTCGTCAAGCGCGCGCTGCTCCCATTCCTGAGCTTGCGCAAGCCAGAAAACCCGGCGCTGGAAATCAAGCGCGGCGCGCTCCCGGCACAGGGATTCCTGACTACGAATTTCGACTAGTCTGTTCATGCACTCCACTCCTGCCGTGTGAAGCCATTCCCCGCGAATCAGCGTACAGAATCCCGAACCCTTCGTCTCATGATTTCTGTGCATATTGCGACGCAAAATGGGACAGCAGCGCTTCCCGTGCAGTGCGGTGGTTCGCCGACCAATATGAAGCCCACATCATCAATATGTGATCGAGCTCCAGACGGTCCTCGTGATCGAGCGGTCTTAACGCTTGTGGCGCAATGGCGTGCAGCAATTTGTGAAGAGGAGTTCTAAACACCTCACCGAATTCCCGACTCATTGTCGTCGCACGGTCTTCATGCAGCGCCTCTAACAGAGGCGCACGAACGGCACTACGGCTTGAGGCAACATGAGCAACGACATCGACTTCGATCTTTCGCCAGACCAATGGGAGGTTCTGAAGGCGCTTCGCAACCCGGTGTCGAACGGTCGCCTTTCCAAGGCCTATCTCATCGAGAGCCTCGTTAAGCTCGGTCTTGTCGTCGTCTGCGACGGTGTGCCGGTCATGACGCCGAATGGACGCAAGGTGCTGGTACGCGGATCGTGTCGGCTGCTGGATCTGGCGGCGTGACACGGCCACCCGCATGCGGAACATGACGGTACGACCGCAAAATCGGCTGTCCATGTGACCGATGGCAGCTCGAACGGTGGCCCGGTGCCGATGCGGATGCCCAGTCGCACCGCAAAAGCGACCAAATAGACCTCCTCCTCAGCGGAAACCGCGACAATCTGGCACGCTAGTTGCTCCTTTCGACGATCGAGACGTCGTCAAAACGGGGGAGTCACCATGTCGACCATTGCCGCGGCCCCGGCTGCCGAGCCAAAGCCGCTCTATACATCGCTGTTCGTCCAGGTCCTGGCCGCGCTGATCCTCGGCATCATTCTCGGCGTGGCCGCGCCGGATTTTGCCATCTCGCTCAAGATTCTGAGCGACGCCTTCCTGAAGCTGATTTCGATGATCGTGGCGCCGATCGTGTTCTGCGTCGTCGTGCACGGCATTGCCGGTGCGGGCGACCTCAAGAAGGTCGGACGCGTCGGCGTCAAGGCGCTGGTCTATTTCGAGGTGATGACCACAGTCGCGCTCGTGGTCGGTCTCATCCTGGCCTACACTTTCGGCCCCGGCCACGGCATGAACATCGACCCTTCGACGCTGGACGCCAAGGCCCTCAATACCTATGCCGACAACGCCCACAAGCTTCAGGGCGGCGGCATCGGCTCCTTCCTCCTCAACGTGATCCCGAGCACCTCGTTCGACGCGTTGTCGCGCAACGACGTGCTCCAGGTGCTGTTCTTCGCAGTGCTGTTCGGCGTAGGCCTCGCATTGGTCGGCGGTGAGAAAGGCAAGCTCGTCACCTCGATGATCGATGCCGCCTCAACCGTGCTGTTCCGCGTCATGGGGCTTATCGTCCGCGTCGCTCCACTTGGCGTGCTCGGCGCAGTCGCCTACACCGTCGGCAAATACGGCGTCGGCTCGCTCAAGCAGCTCGTCTCACTGGTGGCGCTGTTCTACGTCTCGGTCGGCATCTTCGTGCTGGGCGTGCTCGGCGGCGTCATGGCGCTCGCCGGCATCAACATCCTCAAATTCCTCGCCTACCTGCGCGAGGAGTTGACCATCGTGCTCGCGACCGCCTCGTCGGACGCCGTGCTGCCGCAGATCATGAAGAAGCTGGAGCGGATGGGCGTGAAGGATTCCGTGGTCGGCCTGGTGATCCCGACCGGATATTCCTTTAATCTCGACGCGTTCTCGATCTACCTGACGCTTGCGGTCGTCTTCATCGCGCAGGCGACCAACACGCCGCTGTCATTCGGCGACCTCCTGCTGGTGCTCGGCGTCTCCCTGATCACCTCGAAGGGCGCGCATGGCGTACCGGGCTCCGCGATCGTGATTCTGGCGGCGACGCTGAACGCGGTGCCGAGCATCCCTGCGATCGGCCTCGTGCTGGTCTTGTCGGTCGACTGGTTCATCGGCATGGCTCGCGCGGTCGGCAACCTCACCGGCAACTGCGTTGCCACCGTGGTGGTGGCCGCCTGGGAAGGCGACCTCGACCGCGCCAAGGCGGCGAAGGTCCTCGACGGCGGCGAGCTCGTGGACGTAACGGCGGGGTAACGACCGCCGTTCAGTCATTCCACTGGAGGAGCGGCGTTCCATGCGCCCTCCTCCAGACGGAGAGGAAACGCGGAAACCAGGAGTGGGCTACGGCGCCCTTGTAGGCCCAGGTGCGATATTTCAGGCCCTGCTCCGAGATCAGTTCCTGATAGCCGCCGTGGACTTCGGTCGCGGTGCGAATGTCCTTCAGAATTCCCTGGGCGCAGGAACGGTAAGTATTGCTCCCCGAGAATTCGTCGTAGTCCAGCATGCGATCCGCGAACTCGACGTTGAACGTCGGCCAGGAGGACCGTCCCTGGTAGGCGGGAGCCGCGATCTTATGGATCATCTTGTTACGCGGATTATCCGCGGACACCAGGAAGTGGAATGTGCCGGGGATGCGAAAGCGCGGCTCCGCAATGATCAGATCCGCCGTGGCCGCGAACAGCGCGCGCTCGCTTTCCTCGCTCATATCCCAGAAGCCGCGATGCACATTGACGAAATCCAGCGCGACCGAGGACACCGGCGAGCCCGTAGGGCCATCAAGAGAATGCCTGATATGGCCGCCCTTGCCGAACAGGTGGAGCAGGTCCCTCTTGTACTGCGCCAGGTCGCGTCCGAGCCGCCGCTTCAGCTCGTTCTCGTTGACGATTCCGAGCTGCACGCCCCACACGAACGTCGTGTGAACGCAGGCGTTAGTGACGAAACGCCTGCGCTCGGCGCGCGTGTCGGTTGCCGCGGAGCGCGGAGTACTGGCGTCGCACAGCAAATAGGTGGAGCCATCATCATTGAACGGTTCGAGCTCGCTTGCGAGCTGGAGGATCGCGCGCTTCAGATCACCGCAATATTCGGCCAGCAGCAGGCGGCCGGCATGCGCGCATTGCGACATCGCCAGGTAGGATGACCCTCTCTCCTCGGCAGAGATCATCTGCCGCAGGCCGGCCAGAATGCCGAGCAGCGTATCCGAGGGGCGCGAGAAATAGTTCACGCCAAGATACCTGGCGGGCCCAGCCGGGACGATGGTCGTCGTGACGACGTTGGCGCGAACCGCTTCCAGCAGCAGGCGGACGCTCTTGTCGAGCAGACGAGCCCGCCGCACCGCATCCTGCGAATCCATGATGGTGTCGGGGTCGAGGACGTCGGGATAGAACCAGGCAAAGTCGCGCGGATAATACGCAGAGGCGTGCGGCGCGCCCGTGACGAGAAAGGACTCAGTCACCGCAAAGGCGCTGTCCATCGAGTGCCGGTAAAGGTCTTCGATGGCCGTGAACGGATGATGTGACTGCCTCAGGAATCGATCACCGAGAAAGTTCACGGCTTGGAGCGCGTTGGCGACGAAGGTCGCCGCCACACCCTGGTAAAATCGGTTTTCGCGATGGGATGGAAACGAGATGCTGCTGTTCATAGGCGCCGTCGAATGGTGTCTCGTGGTTCGGCGGGAGGCCGTCGTGGCTCTAGACCTGTATGATTCGTGTCTCCATCCCGTGACTTGCGGGTTCAGTTTACCCTTTCCGCGGCCTAAAATCCTCGATCAGCCGCAGCAGCACCCGGGCGCCGGCGTCGGCATCGGCGAGCTCGACATGCTCGTCCGGGTGATGGCTGATGCCGCCGCGGCAGCGGACGAAGATCATGCCGACATCGGCAATATCGATCATGGCCATGCCGTCATGCCCGGCCCCGCTCGGCAGCTCGAACACGGAAAAACCCTCCGCCTTGATTGCCTGCGCGATCTGGTCCTTCAGCCAGGGCGCGCACGGCGCGGTGCGGTTCTCGTGGGTGACGTCGAGCTGAAGCGACAGTTGGCGGCGCTTTGCGACGGCCTCGATCTGCCTGACGACATCGGCGACCGCGCGCTTGCGGTGCATGTCGGTCGGTGCCCGCATGTCGATGGTGAACGACACCTCGCCCGGAATGACGTTGGTCGCGCCGGGCCTCGCCTGGATGTAGCCGACGGTGCCGACCAGCCCGTCCTCGTCGGTGCGGCAAAACTGTTCGATCGCGCCGATACATTCGGCCGCGCCCGCCAACGCATCGCGCCTGAGCGCCATCGGCACCGTGCCTGCGTGCCCCGCCATGCCGGTCAGCCGCGTGGCAAGCCGTGTCGCGCCCGCAATCGCGGTGACCACGCCGACGGGCAGGTTTTGTGCTTCCAGCACCGGCCCTTGCTCGATGTGCAGCTCGAGATAGGCAAGCAGCTCGCGCCGGGCTCGCGCGGCCGCGCCAATATGATCGGGGTCGAGCCCGAACTGCACCAGCGCGTCGCGCATGGACACGCCATCGCGGTCGCGTGTGTTGAGGGCGCTCTCGTCAAAGGTGCCGGCGACCGCGCGGCTGCCGAGCAAGGTCGAAGCAAAGCGCACCCCTTCCTCATCAGCAAAACCGACGATTTCGATCGCGAACGGGAGGCGCTTGCCGCGGCCATTGAGATCGGCGACGCAGGCGATCGCGGTGATCACGCCCAACGGCCCGTCCCATTTGCCCGCATCGCGCACGGTGTCGTAGTGCGAGCCGAGCATCAGGCAAGGCGCGCCCGGCTGCTCGCCTTCGTAGCGCCCGCAGACATTGCCGATCGCGTCGAGACGCGCACTCATGCCGGCGTCGCGCATCCAGCTCAGGATGAGGTCCGCCGCCTTGCGCAGCTCGCTGGTCAGATAGATGCGGGTGAGCTTGTCGCCTTCTTCCGAGATCGCCGCGAGCTCATTGATCCCTCGCACGATCTCTTCGCCGAGCGAACCAGTGTGAACGGCGTTACCAGCAGCCATCTCGGCGAGCTTTCCATCTCTTGGGACCGCGGCGACGGCGGTCCTGGCGCAATCGATTCAAGTTCGGTGCCAGCGAAATCACGCGGCCGACACCGTTCCAATCAGCGCGTGGTTAGCATGAATGCGGTCGCCGGCAGACCACCCGGCCCTCGTCATGCACATGTCCAGGCCGGTTAAGACTGCTTAACTCCATTGCATACAACTATAAAATATTGCCTATAATTTCATCTGCTGCTTTCCTGATCAAGCTCGAATTGCCGAAAATATCTAATTAATTTCAACGGCTTAATAAAAGATTCTCTCTCGGCAACCTCTGGCACGAAGCTTGCGACAATTGATCCCGGGCTCCGCCAGACCGGCGCAGCGCGAGATGAGGCGGTGCATCCGCCAAGGGGAGCAAGCAATGGAATTTGGCAGGATCTCACGACGTCATTTGTTGCAGGGCAGTGCGGCCCTCACGCTCGGCGCGGCGGCCGGCGCCCGCCCGTCCTTTGCGGCCGAGACGACGATCGGTTTCATCTATGTCGGCTCGCGCGACGACTACGGCTACAATCAGGCGCATGCGCAGGGCGCGGCGGCGCTGAAGAAGATTCCCGGCCTCAAGGTCGTGGAAGAAGAGAAGGTGCCGGAGACCGACGCGGTCGAGAAGACGATCGAGTCGATGATCAATCTCGACGGTGCCACCCTGCTCTTCCCGACCTCGTTCGGTTACTACAATCCGCACATGGTCAAGATGGCCAACAAATTCCCGAAGCTTCACTTCGAGCACTGCGGCGGCCTGTGGAGCGACAAGGACCCAAAGAACGCCGGCAGCTATTTCGGCTATATCGATGAAGCCCAGTATATCTCGGGCATCGTCGCCGGCTACAGCTCCAAGAGCGGCAAACTCGGCTTCGTCGCCGCGAAACCGATCCCGCAGGTGCTGCGCAACATCAACGCATTCGCGCTCGGCGCGCGGCTCGCCAATCCCAAGGCCACCACGCAGGTCATCTTCACCGGTGACTGGTCGATGCCGATCAAGGAAGCCGAGGCCACCAACAGTCTGATCGACCAGGGCGTCGACGTGCTGACCTGCCATGTCGACGGTCCGAAGACCATGGTCGAGAACGCCGCGCGCCGGGGCGCCATGGTGTGCGGCTATCACGTCAACCAGTCGCCACTCGCGCCAAAGGCGTATCTCACGGGAGCCGAGTGGAACTGGGAAGCGTTGTACCCCAAGTTCGTCAAGATGATCGCCGCCGGCGAGAGCATCCCGAACTTCTATCGCGGCGGCCTCAAGGAGGAAATCGTCAAGACCTCGCCCTATGGCGAAGCGGTCTCCGCCGAGGCGCGCAAGCACGCCGACGACGTCAAGGCCAAGTTCTTGTCCGGTGACGGCTACGCCATCTTCAAGGGAGGCCTGGTCGACAACAAGGGCAAGACGGTGATCGCAGCCGGCACCGATCGCGGCCAGAAGGATCCCGAGCTCGAGAAGATGGACTATCTTGTGGAGGGCGTGGTTGGGGCGACTTCGTGACGACGGAAGCTGCGGATCCTGTTGAAGCGGTCGGGACGGTTGCCCCGGCCGCCGATCCGGGATTCCTCCAACGTCACGGCGGAGCGATCGAATATATCCTGATCCCGGGCGCGGCGCTGGCCGGCGCGCTCGGGGTCTTCGGTATCTTCGTCGCGATGTTCGGCAAGAGCCCGCTCGACCTCTATTTCTACATGTACTACGGCGCGTTCGGCACCTGGTTCTCGTGGCAGAACACGTTGACGCGCGCGGCGCCGCTGATCCTTACCGCACTCTGCACGGCGCTGCCCGCCCAACTCGGCATGGTCATCATCGGCGGCGAAGGCGCACTCCTGATCGGCGCGCTGTCGGCAACCAGCGCGGCACTGGTGCTTCAGGGCATGCCGCCGCTCGTCGTGCAGATCGCCATGGTCATCGCCGGCGTGATCGGCGGCGGCCTCTGGGTCATGCTCTCGGGCGCGCTGCGGCAATATCGCGGCGTCAACGAGACGATCTCGAGCCTGCTGCTCGTTTACATCGCGCTCGCGGTCCTCAACCATCTCGTCGAAGGCGTGATGCGCGACCCCGCGAGCCTCAACAAGCCGTCAACCCGCGAGATCGGCGCGGCCAACATGATCGGATCGATCCCCGGCACCGACGTGCATTGGGGTCTCGTGTTCGGCCTGATCGCCGCGATCGCCGCCTATATCCTGATCTATCACACCGTGTTCGGCTTCGCCGCGCGTGTTGCCGGCGGCAACATCCGCGCTGCGAAGATCGTCGGCCTCAATGTCAGCAAGCTGATCCTGACCATCTGCTTCCTCGCCGGCGGCGCCGCGGGCCTTGCCGGCATGGTCGAGGTCGCCGCCGTGCAGGGGCGCACCAACGCCAACCTCGCCGCGGGCTACGGCTTTACAGGGATTCTCGTCGCCTTCCTGGCGCGACAAAATCCGCTCGCCATTATCCCCGTCGCGATCCTGCTCGGTGGTATCAGCGCCAGCGGCGGGCTGTTGCAGCGCCGCCTCGGATTACCGGATGCATCCGTGCTGGTGCTGCAAGGCATCATCTTCGTCTTCGTGCTGGCCAGCGATGCGCTTTACGGCCGCATCGGGTTTCTGAAGGGAAAGTCCTGAGATGGCAGACGGCTCGATCGGACTTTGGACCGTCCCGCTCGCCGTGCTCGGCGGCGCCATTCGCGTCTCGACCCCGTTCCTGTTCGTGAGCCTGGGCGAATGCATCACCGAGCGCTCAGGCCGCATCAATCTCGGCCTCGAAGGCACGCTGGTGATGGGCGCGATGAGCGCATATGGCATTTCCTATCTCACGGGATCGCCGTGGCTGGGCGTGCTCGCCGCTGGCATCACCGGTGCGCTTCTGGGCGCGCTGCATGCCGGCATCTGCTCGCTGCCGCGCGTCAACGACGTCGCGGTCGGCATCGCGCTGATGTTGTTCGGCACCGGACTAGCTTTCTACCTCGGCAAACCGTTGATCGAGCCGACGGCACCTCGACTGCCCGCAATCGATTTCGGCTGGTGGAGCGATATTCCGCAGGTGCGCGCGGCCCTACGGGTCAACGTGCTGTTCCTGATCGGCGTCGCGCTCGCCCCAATTCTCTACTGGGCCTTCCGGACTACGCGCTGGGGCCTCCTGATCCGCACCGCCGGCGAGAGTTCGGACGCCGCGCGTGCGATGGGCCACTCCGTGCTGCTGATCCGCCTGCGCGCAACCATGGTCGGCGGCTTCCTTGCCGGAATCGGCGGTTCCTTCCTGTCGCTGTTCTATCCCGGAAGCTGGAACGAGGGCCTGTCCTCGGGCCAGGGCATTACGGCGGTTGCACTCGTGATCTTCGCGCGCTGGGATCCCTTGCTCTGTCTGTGGGCCTCGCTCGCCTTTGGCGGTGCTGCAGCACTGGGCCCGGCGCTGCAATCGGTCGGCGTCACCTCCGGCTACCACCTCTTCAACGCCGCCCCCTACATCCTGACGCTGGCGATCATGATCATCACCTGCTCGCCGAAACGCACGCTGACCGGAGCCCCGGCCGAATTGTCGATCACCCGCTAGAGAGCCAAATTATGCCCGAGCGCACCATCAAGTCCGAGCCCTATGCCTGGCCCTATAGCGGCGATCTCCGTTCCGAGAATACCGCGCTCATCATCATCGACATGCAGACCGATTTCTGCGGCGTCGGCGGCTATGTCGACAAGATGGGCTACGACCTCTCACTGACGCGGGCGCCAATCGAGCCGATCAAGAGACTGCTGACGGCCATGCGGGGCCAAGGCTTTCACATCATCCACACCCGCGAAGGCCACCGTCCCGATCTCTCGGATTTGCCGGCCAACAAGCGCTGGCGGTCCCGGCAGATCGGCGCCGGCATTGGCGATCCCGGTCCCTGCGGCCGCATCCTGGTGCGCGGCGAGCCCGGCTGGGACATCATCCCGGAGCTCGCGCCGCTGCCCGGCGAACCCATCATCGACAAGCCTGGCAAGGGCTCGTTCTGCGCCACCGATCTGGAGCTGATCCTGCGCGTGCGCGGCATCGAGAACATCGTGCTCACTGGCATCACCACCGACGTCTGCGTTCACACCACCATGCGTGAGGCCAACGACCGCGGCTTCGAATGCGTGCTGCTGCACGATTGCTGCGGTGCCACCGACAAGAGCAACCACGACCACGCGCTGAAGATGATCAAGATGCAGGGCGGCGTGTTCGGCGCGGTCTCGACGTCCGACGCTTTCATCGGAGCGATTTCGTGATCGTCGGCGAAACGCCGCCGCCATCGGGCGCCTTCGGCGTCGATGCCATCGCCATGACCATACGCTTCGGTGATTTCCTGGCGCTGGACAATGTCGCGCTGAAAGTGCGGCCGGGTTCGTTCCATGCGCTGCTCGGCGAGAACGGCGCCGGCAAGTCGACCCTCGTCAAATGCATCATGGGCTACTATCACGCCACCGAGGGCGACATTCTGGTCGGCGGGCGCGAGCACGCGATCGGCAATCCTAAGGACGCCCACGCCCTCGGCCTCGGCATGGTCTACCAGCATTTCACGCTGGTGCCGGCGATGACCGTCGCCGAAAATCTGGTGCTGGCGCGCGATGACGTGCCGGCTGTCGTGAACTGGCCGAAAGAGATGAAGGAGCTCGAGGCCTTTCTCGCGCGCATGCCATTCAAGGTACCGCTCAGCTCAAAAGTCGCCGACATCTCCGCGGGCGAGCGCCAGAAATGCGAGATCCTCAAGCAACTCTACCTGAAGCGCCGCTTCCTGATCCTGGACGAGCCGACTTCGGTGCTGACCCCGGCGGAAGCCGACGAGGTGCTCGGCATGCTCCGCGACATGGTGGTCAAGGGCGAGCTGACCATCCTGATGATCACGCACAAGTTCCGCGAGGTTATGGCCTTCGCCGACGACGTCACGATCCTGCGCCGCGGCACGCTCGCCGGTGCCGGCAAGGTGTCCGAACTGACGCCGGACGCGATGGCGCGCACCATGATCGGCGCCGAGGAGCTGACGGTGCAGCCGCCCCGCACCGGAGAGGCCGGCAAGGCGAGGCTGGAGCTGGCGAAGATGCGCGCGCTCGACGACGCCGGCGCCATCGCCGTTCATGATGTCTCCCTCACGGTCCGCGCCGGCGAGATCGTCGGCATCGCCGGCGTCTCCGGCAACGGCCAACGCCAGCTCGTCGAGGTGCTGGCCGGCCAGCGCGAAGCCGAGAGTGGCGAGATCCGTGTCGCCGGCGATCCCTATCACGCCAGCCGCGAGGAGATGCGGCGGCACAATATGTCACTCCTGCCGGAGGAGCCGTTGAAGAACGCATGTGTCGGCGGCATGAGCGTCGCCGACAACATCGCCTTTCGCGAGTTCGACCGCGCGCCTTTCGCTAGCTTCGGCTGGTGGCTCAACCGCGGTGCCTTCCGCGTCGACGCCAGGAAGAAGATCACCCAGTACAAGATCAAGACCCGCACGCCCGACACGCCGATCTCGGCGCTGTCGGGCGGCAACGTCCAGCGCGCCGTGCTGGCCCGCGAACTCGGCGGCGCCGTCGAGGTGCTGATCGCAGCCAATCCCTGTTTCGGGCTCGATTTCGCAGCGGTGGCGCAAATCCATGCCGAGATCATGGCCGCGCGCAACCGCGGCGCCGCGGTGCTGCTGGTCAGCGAGGACCTCGACGAACTCCTTGAACTCTCCGATCGGCTGGTGGTGATGTTCCACGGCGAATTCGTGTATGAAGCACGGACCAGCGAAGCCGATCTCACCGTTGTCGGTCGGCATATGGCGGGGCATTGACCAGGGGAGAGCGATGAGCGGCGGGTCCGAGCGCGACGAGCACTTCCTCCGCCTTTCCTTTGCGGTCGCCAGCCGTTCCCTCACCCACGGCAACCATCCTTTCGGCTGCATCGTCGTCGATGCTGAAGGCAAAGTGCTGATCGAGGCAGAGAACGGTTACATGCCGGATCACGACGGCACCGCGCATGCCGAGCGCCTCGCCGCGACACTGGTCTGCCGGACGCTCGGCCGCGAGGTGTTGGCGAGAGCCACCCTCTATTCCTCCGCCGAGCCCTGCGCGATGTGCGCCGGCGCGATCTACTGGGCCGGCATCGGCCGAGTCGTCTATGGCCTCAGCGAACACCGCCTGCGCAGCATTACCGGCGATCATCCGGAGAATCCGACGCTAGACCTGCCCTGCCGCGAGGTCTTTGCCAGTGGCCAGAGGCCGACAGACGTTGCGGGGCCGTTGCTCGAAGACGAGGCCGAAGCGCTGCACGATGGCGTGTGGACGAAGTAGACGCCGCCGAGCGGGCCTTGCCCCGCGCTCATTGAAGGGCTGCCTGACGGTACCCAGCCCATCCCCCAAACGAAGATGACGCCGCGGAGGTTTGACGCGGCGTCATCGTCATTCACCTGAAGAGTGTCAGGTGGTTAGAACTTCACAGTGATACCGGAGTAGAGCGAGGACTCGGTGCAGGATCCGGTGCTCACCTTCGTACCACCGACGAAGGTGGTGCAAGCAAAGGCATTGTTGTGATCGAGGCCGAACTTGTTCTGCCAGTAGCGATAGGCGACCCAGACGTCGACGAAGTGCGAGTACTTGTCGCCCCAAATCGCCTTCGAGGCATCGAGGGTCAGGCGGATCGGCTCGGAATTGAACTCGACCTTGGTCGGATAGACGTTGTTGGCGACGCTGGCGGGAAGCGGCTCGGTGTCGGTGCCCTTCTTGCCGTACCACGCCGCGCGGCCGCTGATCGAGAAATACTGCATGTTCTGCGGCAGAAAGCCGAGGTCCATATAGTAGTTGGTTTCGATCGCCCAGGTCGGCTTGAACGACGTGTTGCCGTCGGCAATACACGGAGCGGACCAACCGGCGCCGCACTGCGAGAAGGAGTTGTGGTTGGCGAACTCCCAATACACCAGCGGCGCGACGTTGAAGTAGCCCTTATAGGGAAGATCGAAGGCGAACTGCAGACCCGCGACAACGTCGCGCTTGGCGGCGCCGAAATAACGGTTCTCCGTGTTGGCATCCATACCAACCTCGAACGAGATGTTGTGCAGGGGGCCTTGCGTGAAGGCCTTGGTGTTGAAGATCTCGTTCCAGCCGAAGGTTGAGCGGAAAAGGCCGTAGATTTCTGTCGCGCCGGCACAGCTCGTCGGCGTCGCAGCGAAGCCCGCAGCCGGCGAAACGACCACGCCTGTGGCGGTGCAGGGGCCTGCCGGATCGTTGTGGTCCGACTTGAACATCGAGATGGTGAAGAAGTTGGTGCCGTAGGTCCAGGCATCGAAGTGGGTGAAGGAGTAGACCTGCTTCGTCGTCTTGGCGTTGATCACGCCGTTGGTGTTGGTGAATGCACCGGGCTGCGAGGCATTGAAGATGTAGGAGAAGGTGACGCGGTCGTCGATCACCAGGAAGAACGGAAGGTCAGCCGCCTTCTTGGCAGCCTTGACCGGCAAGTCGGCTGCCTGAGCCATGCCACCGGTAGCGAGCGTAGCAAGTGACAGCGCCGCCGCCGCAACTGCCTTCATACGAAACGACATCGAATACCCCCAAGTTTGGACACGTAAAAATGAACGTCCCTTGGGTGCGACACTTGCGCCGATCTCCCGGAGTGAGAAGCCTCAACTTGTTTCAAGGCATGCCGCTTGTTTGCACAGGGTGCTGCGTTTCACTGGCGGATTTGGAAGGCCAAGCCTCACCGCCATACGTCAGGCGAGAGCGGCCATTGCCGGATATTCCCGTTTGATTTCGCTCGCCTTTTCATGTCGAGCGGACGAGGCAGACAAGATGGGCGGGAGCTACTGTCGCGGTGTTCGCAAATGCATACGCGTGATGGCGCGTCTCTGCTTAACTTCACGCCAAGCCTGCATAGCGGGTTCCGATTTGGCTTGAGCCGTCACAAATTTGCAACACGCGTCGCACGCAAGTCGGGACTGCAAAGGCTGCTCGGCAGGCTTTGAGGGCGATCGCCGCCCGGCGACAGCCGCGACTCGCCGACACCACTTGCCTGCCGAAGCGTTGAGCAAGGGATGACGCTTTTTCACACCTTACGCGGCGGTTCAAACTAGCCCAGTATTGAGGCACTTCACCCCATGCAAGCGCATCAGCGAATGTTGGATCCCACGGCTAAGAGTCTGCATTCCGGCGAGTCCCCGCTCCTCAGGACGGTCGGGCTCACCAAGCGCTATGGCGATTTCCTCGCCAACGATGCCATCGACATCGATATCTGGCCGACGGAAATCCACGCGCTGCTGGGCGAGAACGGCGCCGGCAAGTCGACGCTGGTCAAGGCGATCTACGGGCTGATCCAGCCCAGCGCTGGCCAGATTTTCTGGCAGGGCCAGCCGATCGTGCTGTCCGGCCCCTCGGAAGCGCGCAGCCGCGGCATCGGCATGGTGTTCCAGCACTTCTCGTTGTTTGACAATCTCACCGTCGCCGAGAACGTCGCGCTCGGCCTCGACGGGAAAGAATCCTTCAAGGACATGTCGGCGCGGCTTGAGCAGGTGTCGAAGACTTATGGATTGCCGCTCGATCCCAAACGCGAGGTCTGGCAATTGTCGGTCGGCGAACGCCAGCGCATCGAGATCGTTCGCGCGCTCATGCAGGATCCACAATTCCTGATCCTTGACGAGCCCACCGCGGTGCTGACGCCACAGGAAGCCGACCAGCTCTTCATCGTGCTGGAGCGGCTCAAGGCCGAAGGCCGGGCGATCCTCTATATCAGCCACAAGCTCGAAGAGGTGAAGCGCCTGTGCGACACGGCAACGATCCTGCGCGGCGGCAAGAAGGTGGAGACCTGCAATCCCAGGCTTGAGACCGCCGCTTCGCTCGCGCGCATGATGGTCGGCGGCGAGATCAAGGAAGTGAAGGCGGCCGCCGGCCGGCAGACCACGGTGCCGCGCCTCGTCGTCAACGATCTCTCGCTCGCCCCCGGCGAGGCGCATGGCGTGCGGCTCGAGCACATCTCGTTCGAGCTGAAAGGCGGCGAGATCCTCGGCATCGCCGGGGTTGCCGGCAACGGCCAAGACGAATTGTTCGCCGCGCTCTCCGGCGAACGCCTGTCGAAAGATCCCGGCACGATCGTGATCGAAGGCCTTGCTGCCGGCCATCTCTCGATCACGCAGCGCCGCAAGCTCGGCGCGGCCTTCGTTCCCGAGGAGCGGCTCGGCCACGGCACCGCGCCCCGCATGAAGCTTTCGGAGAATGCGCTTCTCACCGGGCATGCCGCCAGCGGCATGGTCCATCACGGCTTCATCGATACTGCGGCCACTCTGAAGACGGTCGACCGCGCAACCGAGACGTTCGACGTCCGCAAGGCCAAGCGCGATCCGGAAGCAGCATCCCTCTCCGGCGGCAATTTGCAGAAGTTCATTGTGGGACGCGAGATCCTGCGCAATCCCGCGGTGCTGGTGGTGAGCCAGCCGACCTGGGGCGTCGACGCCGGCGCTGCCGCCGTCATCCGCCAGGCGCTGCTTGATCTCGCAACCGCAGGCGCCGCCGTGCTCGTCACCAGCCAGGACCTCGACGAGCTCGCGGAAATCGCCGACCGCATCGCCGTGATGTTCCATGGCCATCTGTCTGCACCGCTCGCCACCAGCGAGGCGACGCGCGAAAAACTCGGCCTGTTGATGGGCGGCAGCACGCTGGAGCCGAAGGAGGCCGCGCATGCAGTTGGTGCTTGAGAAGCGCGCCGAGCGCTCCAACACGATCGCGCTGATCTCTCCGCTGATCGCGATCGGCCTCACGATCGTGACCATGGTCATCCTGTTCGCGATCCTCGGCAAGAATCCGCTGCTCGCCCTGCACGCCTATTTCATCGCGCCTTTGACCGACAGCTATTCGCTCCAGGAAATCGCGGTGAAAGCAACTCCGCTGGTGATGATCGCAATCGGACTATCGCTCTGCTATCTCGCCAATGCCTGGAACATCGGCGCCGAAGGGCAGTTCCTGATTGGTGCAGTCGCCGGAAGCTGGATTGCGGTGAAGACGCAGGGCACCGACGCCGGCGGCTGGGTGCTGCCAGTCATGCTCGTGCTCGCCGCCGCGGCGGGCGCGCTCTACGCACTGATCCCGGCAATCTGCAAGGTGAAGTTCGGCGCCAGCGAAATCCTGACCAGCCTGATGCTGGTCTATGTCGCCGATCTCTTCCTCGACTATCTCGTGCGCGGCCCCTGGCGCGATCCACACGGTTTCAACTTCCCGACCACCGCCGAGTTCGATCCGGTCGCAACGGTGCCGCTCCTGATCGAAGGCGGCCGGCTGCATCTCGGCTCCATCATCGCCCTTCTCGTCGTCGCGGCGGTGGCGATCCTGCTCGGGCGCACCATAAAGGGATTCGAGATTCGCGTGGTCGGTGCGGCGCCTCGCGCCGCGCGGTTCGGCGGCTTCAATTCCAACCAGTTGATCATCCTGACCTTCGCCGTCTCGGGCGCGCTGGCCGGCCTCGCCGGCATCATCGAGGTCGCGGGTCCGGTCGGACATCTCCAGCCCGGCATCTCGCCGGGTTACGGTTTTACGGCGATCATCGTGGCCTTTCTCGGCCGGTTGAACCCCCTTGGAATATTAATTGCAGGCCTTTTTCTCGCGTTGACCTTTATCGGCGGCGAGCAGGCGCAGATCGCGATGAAGATCCCGTTGGACGTCACCAAGGTTTTTCAAGGCATCCTGCTGTTCTACGTGCTCGCCTGCGATTCCCTCATTCTCTACCGCTTCAAGCTGGTCTTCCCGAACCGACAGGTGGCTCGTGGAACTCATTGAAGCCATCATTCTCGCAGTGCTCGCCGCTTCGACGCCGCTCCTGATCGCGGCGACCGGCGAGCTCGTAACTGAGCGCTCCGGCGTGCTCAATCTCGGCGTCGAGGGCATGATGATCGTCGGCGCCGCATGTGGCTTTGCAGGTGCGTGGCTGACCGGCTCGATCCTCATTGGCGCACTGTTTGGCATCGTCGCCGGCACGCTGATGTCACTGGTCTTCGCACTGATGGCGCTCGGACTTGCGGTCAACCAGGTTGCAACGGGTCTTGCGCTGACCATCCTGGGCGTCGGACTCTCCGGCCTGATCGGCGCCGGTTTCGTCGGCGAGCGCATCACCCCGGCGCTGCATCTCAACATTCCCGGTCTCACGGATATTCCGCTGGTCGGCCGCGTGTTGTTCGGCGAGGACGCCTTTGTCTATTTCTCGCTGGCGCTGGTCGTCAGCGTCTGGTGGTTCCTGTACCGCACGCGGCCAGGATTGATCCTGCGCGCCTGCGGCGACAACCATGTCTCCGCGCATGCGCTCGGCTATCCCGTGCTGCGCATCCGCACCCTAGCGGTGATGTTCGGCGGCGCCTGCGCCGGACTTGCCGGTGCCTATCTGCCGCTCGCCTATACGCCGTTCTTCATTCCGGGCATGACCGCGGGACGCGGCTGGATCGCGCTGGCGCTGGTGGTGTTCTCGTCCTGGCGGCCGGGCCGCCTCGTGGTCGGCGCCTATCTGTTCGGCGCGGTGACGATCCTGCAGCTGCACGCGCAGGGCTGGGGCGTCGGCATTCCCTCGCAGTTGATGTCGGCGCTGCCTTACCTTGCGACTGTCGTCGTCCTGGTCCTGCTCTCCCGCGCGCGCACGGGTGGATCGACCGCACCGGCTGCGCTTGGCACCGTGTTCGTGCCTGACCGCTGAGTTTCATTTCCACACCGTGCGCGATGGGGCGCGCACGTTGCGGATCGTGGCTTTCCCCTGACATTTGGAGATTGATGATGAGGAAATCACTTCTTGCGCTGGCCGCAGGGCTCTTGCTTGCCGGGAGCGTCAGTGCAGCCTCCGCCGCCGACAAGCTGAAAGTCGGATTTATCTACCTCGGCCCGGTCGGTGACCTCGGCTGGACCTATCAACATGAGCTGGCACGCCAGGCGCTGGTGAAAGAGCTCGGCGACAAGATCGAGACCACCTTTCTCGAAAACGTGCCTGAAGGCCCCGACGCCGAGCGCTCCATCGAGCAGCTCGTCCGCGCCGGCAACAAGCTGATCTTCACCACCTCGTTCGGCTACATGGATCCGACGCTGAAGGTCGCGAAGAAATATCCGAACGTGCATTTCGAGCACGCGACCGGCTACAAGCGCAACCCGAACATGTCGACCTATTCGGCTAAATGGTATCAGGGCCGCTACATCCAGGGCCTGATCGCGGCCAAGATGTCGAAGTCCGGCGTGCTCGGCTATATCGGCTCGTTCCCGATTCCCGAGGTCGTCTCCGGCATCAACGCGACGATCCTCGCCGCGCAGACCATCAACCCGAACATCAAGGTCAAGATCATCTGGGCCAACACCTGGTTCGACCCGGGCAAGGAAGCCGACGCCGCCAAGGCGCTGATCGACCAGGGTGCCGACGTGATCATGCAGCATACGGATTCGCCGGCGGCAATGCAGATCGCCAGCGAACGCGGCAAGCTCGCCTTCGGCCAGGATTCCGAGATGATCAAGTTCGGACCGAAGACCCAGCTGACCTCGATCCTCGATACCTGGGGTCCCTACTACATCGCCCGGGTCAAGGCCGAGCTCGACGGAACCTGGAAATCCGAGGACAGCTGGGGCGGCCTCGACAGCCACATGTTCGCGATGGCGCCCTACACCAACATGCCTGACGACGTGAAGAAGATTGCCGAGGATGCCCAGGCCGCGATCACCGCGGGCAAGTTGCATCCGTTCAAGTGCCCGGTCCTTGGGCAGGACGGCAAGCCGGTCGAGTGCAAGGGCGGCGCCAATCTCGACGACGGCCAGATCCTCGGCATGAATTTCTATGTCAAAGGCATCGACGACAAGCTGCCGGGCAAGTAGCACGCTTCTTGCATCGCCTAAATCACCTGCTCCTCCCGGAGGAGGTTCGGAGGGGGTGGCCAGAAGCACCCGGCACTTGTGGTCGCCCCCTCTTTCTATCTTCGGCTGGATACTATCCCGCCTGCATGGCCCGCGCCGCCGAACTGTGACGGTGGATGAGGTCTGCCACATCTAGGCCGGGGACCGCGCCGTCGATCACGACCCATTTTCCTGCCGCCATCACCCTATCGGCCCGATGCGCCCCGCACAGCACCAGTGCCGCCAGGGGATCGCCATGGCCGGAGAAGCGTAGCTCGTCGAGCCTGAACAACGCGAGATCGGCCGCCTTACCGAGCGCGATCTCCCCGAGTTCCGGCCGACCGACGCAGGCCGCTGAGCCCTTGGTGGCCCAGCGCAGCGCATCCTTGTGACTGACCTTCGTCACCCCGTAGCGCGCACGTTGCAGCAGGAACGCGGCCCGCACCTCCTGCATCAGGTTCGATCCGTCGTTCGAGGCCGAGCCATCGACGCCGATGCCGACGCCGACGCCGGCCTCCTCCATCTCGCAGACAGGGCAGCAGCCGGAGGCCAGGAGTTGGTTACTGCAGGCGCAATGACTGATCGTCGTCTTCGCCTTGCCGAGCCGCTTCATCTCGTCCTCGTTGAAGAAGATGCCATGGGCGAGCCACGTCCGCGCATTGAGCCAGCCGCATTGCTCGAGATAATCGAGCGGACGGCAGCCATACATCTCCTGGCAGAATTTGTTCTCGTCCTCGGTCTCGGCGAGATGGGTATGCAGCCGCACGTCGAGCTTCTTGGCCAGATCGGCGGTGGCGCGCATCAGGGACGTCGTCACCGAGAACGGCGAGCATGGCGCCAGCGCGATCTGCACCATGGCATCCGCGCCGCGCTGGTGGTACTTGGCGACCACACGCGCGCTGTCCGCGAGGATGGTGTCCTCGTCCTGCACGACGCTATCAGGCGGCAGACCGCCGTCGCGCTGCGACAGGTTCATCGAGCCGCGCGTGAGCAGCACGCGCACGCCGAGCCGCCTGGCCACCGCCACCTCGATATCGACGGCGTCTTTGAGCCCTGCCGGAAATACATAGTGATGATCCGTTGTGGTGGTGCAGCCCGACAGCAGCAGTTCGGACATCGCCACGGTGACGCCGAGCTCGAGAGCTTCAGGCGTCAGCTTCGCCCACACCGGATAGAGCGCCTGGAGCCAGGGAAACAGCTCGCGGTCCATCGCCGCCGGCAACGCCCGCGTCAGCGTCTGATAGAAATGATGATGGGTGTTGATGAGGCCCGGCAGCACGACGTGGTCGCCAGCATCGAACACCGCGACGTCAGCGGTTGCGGGCGCACCGCCGGCCGGCACCAGCTCGACGATCCTGCCGCCTTTCACCACGATCCCGCGCTCGGCGCCATCGGCGAGGATAGCCAGGGGATCCCTGATCCAGATCGGCTTTGCGTCGCTCATGAATCTGCTCCTCGTAACATCCGCTGACGACAGGCCTGCAAGGCAGAAGCCGGCCCGATTGCACTTTTGTTGCGACTTGTTGTTGCGACTTGGCGCTCGTCTTGCAAGACTTTCTCCTGGCTCGATTCACTCGTTGGAAGCGTTGGCGTCGCCATGGACTTGAATACCATCACAGCGGTCGCCCATCCGCAAACGCGCGCGCAGCTGCCCGTTTGGACGCCAGGTGATGCTTGGCTCGCGGGCGGCACCTGGCTGTTCTCGGAGCCGCAAGTTCACCTCACCCGACTCATCGATCTCACCGACCTGAAATGGTCGGCGCTGACGGTCACCGAGAGCCATCTCAGCATCGCAGCCACCTGCACCGTTGCGCAGCTCGATGGATTCCTCTGCCCACCCGACTGGTTCGCGGCGCCGCTGATCAACCAGTGCTGCCGCGCCTTCCTTGCTTCGTTCAAGATCTGGAAGACGGCGACCGTCGGCGGCAATCTCTGCATGTCGCTGCCGGCGGGACCGATGATCTCACTCACCGCGGCGCTCGACGGTGTTTGCACCATCTGGAAGGCCGGCGGCGGCGAACAGATGATGCCTGTCGTCGACTTCGTCACCGGCAACCAGCGCAACCTGCTGGCGCCGGGGGACCTGCTCCGGCAGATCGATATCCCGATTGCCGCCTTGAAGCGTCGTACGGTCTTTCGCCAGATCTCGCTGGCGCCGGTCGGCCGCTCGGCGGCGCTGGTGATCGGCAGTCTGGATGCCGATGGCACGCTGACGCTCACGGTCACCGCCTCGACGGTGCGGCCGATCCGGTTGTCCTTTCGCGAGGCCCCCGACGTGACAGCGCTCCGCGACGCCATCGCGCAGCAGATCACGGACGATCTGTACCACACCGACATCCACGGCAAGCCGCTCTGGCGCAAGCACATGACACTGCGGCTTGCCGAAGAGATCCGCGACGAACTCCTCGGAGCACCATCGTCATGAGCTTCGAGGTCAACGGCACGACGTTTCCGCAGGAGCCACGCGCCGGCCAGTGCCTGCGCACGTTCCTGCGCGAGCTCGGCCATTTCGGCGTGAAGAAGGGCTGCGACGCCGGCGATTGCGGCGCCTGCACCGTGCTGCTGGACGGCGAGCCGGTGCATAGCTGCCTGATCCCGGCCTTCCGTGCCGAGGGGCGCGCCGTCACCACGATCGAAGGTCTCGGCGGAGACAGCGGCGCGCACCCGATGCAGCAGGCTTTCCTCGATGCGCAGGGCTTTCAATGCGGCTTTTGCACCGCTGGCATGATCCTGACCTGTGCCTCGCTGAACCAGGCGCAGCGCACCGATCTCGGCGTCGCGCTGAAGGGCAATATCTGCCGCTGCACCGGGTATCGTTCGATCGAGGATGCGTTGATCGGCAAGACCAATATCGAGGAGAACGTCGAGGCCGGCGCCGCATTCGGCCGCAGCCTGCCGGCGCCAGCTGGCCCCGATGTCGTGCGCGGCAAGGCGCGCTACACGTTCGACACGCAGATTGACGGCTTGCTGCATATCAAGCTGCTCCGGTCACCGCACGCCCACGCGAGAATCGTCGTGATCGACAAGTCGGAAGCCCTGAGCGTTCCCGGCGTGCACGCGGTGCTGACGCATGAGGATGCGCCAACGATTCTGAGTTCGACCGCGCGGCATGAGAAGGACTGGATGGATCCCGAGGACACTCGTGTTCTCGACGACATCGTCCGCTTCATCGGCCAGAAGGTCGCCGCCGTGGTCGCAGACAGCGAAGCCGCCGCCGAGGACGCTTGCCGCCGGCTGAAGGTCAGTTACGAGATTTTGCCCGCGCTGGTCGATCCGGAGCAGGCGATGGCGTCCGGCGCCCCCATCATTCATCCCGATCGCACCACCGCGAACCGCGTTGCCGACGCCCAGCGCAACCTCGCCGCGGAGACGCATGGCGAATTCGGCGACGTGGCGGCTGCGCTCGCGACATCCGCCGTCACCTTCGAGGGCACCTTCCACAGTCACCGTGTGCAGCATGCCGCTTTGGAAACCCACGGCGGCCTCGCCTGGCTCGATGCTTCCGGCGTGCTCAATATCCGCACCTCGACGCAGGTGCCGTTTCTGACCAGGCGCGCGCTGTCCGACATCTTCGAGTTCCCGCTGGAGAAGGTCCGCGTCTTCTGCGAGCGCGTCGGCGGCGGCTTTGGCGGCAAGCAGGAGATGTTCGTCGAGGACATTCTCGCGCTCGCCGCGCTCAAGACCGGACGGCCGGTGAAGCTGGAGCTCACCCGCGAGGAGCAGTTCATAGCGACGTCGACGCGGCATCCGATGCGGGTCCACGTCAAGGCCGGTGCAGACGCGAACGGCAAGCTCACCGCGCTCCAGCTCGACGTGCTCTCCAACACCGGCGCCTACGGCAATCATGCCGGCCCCGTGATGTTCCACTCGCTGGCCGAATCCATCAGCGTCTACAATTGCCCGAACAAGCGGGTCGACGGCTGCGCCGTCTACACCAATACGGTGCCGGCAGGCGCGTTTCGCGGATATGGCTTGCCGCAAACGCTGATCGCGGTCGAAGCCGCGATCGACGAACTGGCCAAGCAGCTCGGCATCAGCCCTTACGAGATGCGCCGGCGCAACGTCGTTAAGCCCGGCGATCCCATGGTGTCGCCACCGTCATCGGAATTCCACGACGTGCTCTACGGCTCCTACGGGCTCGACCAGTGCCTCGACCTCGTCGAGCGCGCGATGCAGGCTGATGGCCCGCAGCCGGACCTGTCGCCGGAGTGGCTGATCGGCGACGGCATCGCGCTGACCATGATCGATACGGTGCCCCCGGCGGGCCATCTCGCGGATGCGATGGTCACGCTCAACGACGACGCCAGCTTCGACCTCATCGTCGGCACCGCCGAATTCGGCAACGGCACCAGCACCGTGCACCGGCAGATCGCGGCCACGACGCTTGCGACCACCGTCGACCGCATCCGCCTGCGCCAGTCCGACACCGCCCATGGCGGCCACGACACCGGCGCCTATGGCAGCGCCGGCATGTTCGTTGCCGGCAAGGCGACGCATGCGGCAGCCATGAAGCTCGCGACTGAGCTGAAGGCGGCCGCCGCCGGCGCATGGCTCTGCGACGTCGGGAGCTGCGCGCTCGAGAACGAGGCCGTCGTCAGTGGCGTGCGGCGGATGTCCTTTGTGGAGCTGGCCAAGCTCGCGCGCGAACGCGGACAGCCGTTCGCAGGCGCCGGCAATTCCGGTGGCACGCCGCGTTCGGTCGGCTTTAACGTGCAAGGCTTTCGCGTCGCCGTGAGCAAGGGCACCGGCGAGCTCCGGATTCTCAGGAGCGTGCATGCGGCGGACGCCGGCGTCGTCGCCAATCCCATGCAGTGCCGCGGTCAGGTCGATGGCGGTGTCGCGCAGGCACTCGGTGCCGCGCTCTACGAGGAGATGGTGATCGATGCGGAGGGCCGCGTCGTCAACCCCAAATTCCGCGACTACCATCTTCCCTCCTTCGCGGATGTGCCCCGCACCGAAGTCTTCTTCGCCGAGACCTCCGACACGATCGGCCCGCTGGGGGCTAAGTCGATGAGCGAGAGTCCGTACAATCCGGTCGCCGCCGCCCTCGGCAACGCGATTGCCGATGCCACCGGCATCCGCTTCAGGGCGCCGCCCTTCAAGCCGGACAGGCTGTTTCCGGCGCTGCACGATAAGTTTGGGTAGGCATATTTCGGGGGATTGATCCATGAGCAGCGAAGTCCATCCCGTCGACGAGGTCTTGCCGGTCCCGCGCCTGCTGGCGCTCGGGTTGCAGCATGTGCTGGTGATGTATGCCGGCGCGGTCGCGGTGCCCCTGATCATCGGGCGCGCGCTGAAACTGCCGCCGGAGGATGTCGCTTTCCTGATCAGTGCCGACCTGTTCGCCTGCGGACTCGCGACGCTGGTGCAATGCCTTGGTTTTCCCGGCGTCGGCATCCGCCTGCCCGTGATGATCGGCGTGACCTTCGCATCCGTCGGTCCGATGCTGTCGATGGCGGCTTCACCTGACATCGGCCTGCTCGGCATCTACGGTTCGGTGATCGCCGCCGGCCTGTTTGGCGTTGTCGCAGCGCCGTTCGTCAGCCGGCTGTTGCCGCTATTTCCGCCCGTCGTCACCGGCAGCATCATTCTCGTGATTGGAATCTCCTTGATGCGGGTCGGCATCAACTGGGCCGGCGGCGGCCTGCCGACGCTGACCAGGATGGTGGACGGCGTCGCCGGCAGCTTTCCCAATCCGGCCTACGGACAGTTGCAGGGGCTAGGCATCTCGCTGTTCGTGCTGCTCTTCATTCTCGGCCTGATCAAATGGGGCACCGGCTTTCTCGCCAACGTCTCCGTGCCGCTTGGCATCATCGCCGACGCCGTGCTCGCGAGCATTCTGGGCGTGATGCATTTTGACAAGGTCGCTGCGGCCTCCTGGGGCGCCATCGTGATCCCGTTCCGCTTCGGCATGCCGCAATTCCATCTGGTACCTGTTATCACCATGTGCGTCGTCATGGTCGTCGTGATGATCGAATCGCTCGGCATGTTCCTCGCGCTCGGCGACATCACCGGCAAGACGGTCGATCGCGATGCCCTGAGCCATTTACCGCACGATCTCCAGCCGCTGCTGGAGTCAGGCATTCTGCTCTGTGCGATCGTCTCCGTGCTGCTCAACGCCTTCTTCAACGGATTGAGCGGCGGCGCAGCCGCGGAAGCGGATGCAGCAGCGGTCGCCTCATCCGCGCAACATGTTTAACTACCGCGATAGGTCGAATAGCTCCACGGCGTGACGAGCAACGGCACGTGGTAGTGGCTCTCCGGCTCGCTGATCGCGAAACGAAGCGGGATTTCGTCGAGAAACGGCGGGTCAGAGAGCTGCACGTTGCGCTCGGCGTAATATTTGGCCACGCTGAAGCGAAGCTCGTAGCGGCCGATCGGAAGCGGACGGCCGCCGATCAACGGCTGGTCGGTGCGGCCGTCCGCATTGGTCACCGCGCGCGCTATCACGCGGCTCTCGCCGAGGTTCGCGAGCTCGATCAGTTCGACCGGAATGCCTGGCGCAGGTTTGCCGACGTGGTTGTCCAGCACATGGGTCGAGAGCCGGCCGTGGACCTTGAGCTTGTCATCGGCTGCGACGAGTTGATCGAGCCGCAAAGCCGAGATGCGGCCAATCTCCTCGATCGCACGCCGCGTCTCGGTCTTGGCGATATTGCGCAACCGCGTCTCGAAATCGCGCAGCACGGAATCTTTGGTGTGACGGCGCACGCAGACGATATAGGGGATGTCGAACTTCTCGCGATAGGCATTGCTGACGCGCTCGAACGCCGCGTATTCGGCATCCGACAGCCGGTCGAGGCCGGCGCTGTTCTGCTCCTCGGTCGATTCCGCGGTGAGCCCCGCCGCGCGCTGGGTCTTGTTGGCGAGGTCCGGATGCGCCCGGATCAGCGCCAATTGCACGTCGGGTTCGGCACTCTGGATCGCCGCCACCAGCGCGGCGTGCAACTGGTTGATGCCGGCGAACGGTCGCTTCGCGGCCAGTTGCCCGGCGATCCACGGCGAATATTCAACGACGTTGGCGAGCGCGGCAACGAAATCGGCTTCATCGGCGGCATTGAGATCAGACAGCGATATCTGCGACATCGTCCTCACCCGATCTCGAATGCATCGGCCGCAAGGTGCGCGAGCTTGTCGTGCCAATGCTGGGCGATCTGCAACCGTGTCGGCACCCAGACGCGGTCGTGCTTGCCGATGTAGTCGAGGAAGCGGATCAGCCCCGCCGCACGGCCGGGGCGACCGGCGAGACGACAGTGCAGGCCGACCGACATCATCTTCGGCGCGCTCTCGCCTTCGGCATAGAGCACGTCGAAGGCATCCTTCAAATAGGTGAAGAACTGCTCGCCTTCGGCAAATCCTTGCGGGTTGATGAAGCGCATGTCGTTGGCGTCGAGCGTATAGGGAATGACGAGCTGCTTGCCGCTCGCGCCCTTGATCCAATAGGGCAGATCATCGGCATAGGAATCGCTGAGATAGAGGAAGCCGCCCTCCTCCATCAACAGACGGTTGGTGTTGATCGAGGAGCGTCCGGTATACCAGCCGAGCGGACGCGAGCCTGTCGCGGCGGTGTGGACGCGGATCGCTTCCGCGATCTCCGCCCGCTCCTGCGCCTCGGTCATGTCCCTGTGCTCGATCCACTTCAGGCTGTGGCTGGCGATGTCCCAGCCCGCCTCCTTCATGGCAGCAACGATTTCCGGATTGCGCTTCAGCGCTGTGGCGACACCGAACACGGTGGTCGGCCACTTCCGCTCGCCGAACATCCGCCACAGCCGCCAGAAGCCGGCGCGCGAGCCATATTCGAACATCGATTCGATATTGGCGTGGCGCTGGCCGGGCCAAGGCTGAGCGCCGAGCACGTCGGACAGGAATGCTTCCGAGGCCGGGTCGCCATGCAGGATGTTGTTTTCGCTGCCCTCCTCGAAATTGACGACGAACTGCACCGCGACCCGCGCGTTGCCGGGCCATTGCGGATGCGGCGGGTTGCGGCCGTAACCGCGGAGATCGCGCGGGTAGCGGGTACCAGTCACTCAGACTTCCTCGAAGCGGATCGGCAGCGCGCCCTTCCACAGCACGCTCTTGCCGAGCGTCGCCAAATTCTCCAGGCCGGAGGTCAGCGTGATGAAATGGTTGCCGGCGAGCTGCCCCATCTTGCTCGCGAAGTGCACGCCGCCATAGGCCATCAGGATCTCGGTCTCGCTGATGCCGCCGGGATAGAGGATGATCTGGCCGGGCGCGGGATAGCTGGTGTGGTTCTCGTAGCCGACACCGAAATCGAGGTCGCCGAGCGGCATCCACACGCCCTCGCCGCTCCAGCGCACGTGGATGATGTGGCTTTCGAACGGCAGCGCCTTGCGGAACGCGGCGACAGTCTTGGGCGCCGCTTGCTCCTCGAAACGGGCATCGAAGGTGAAGTCGCCGGCACGGATAACGAGTTTGCTCATCTCATCTCTCTGGATCGGGGGCGGTGGCCCCACGGGGAATTTTCAGGCAAAGAGCATTCCATCGGGCTTCGCGCAAGGGGCGCGGCAAGTCACCTCAAGTTACCTGCGGTCGTAGGACCAGCCGAAAACGCCACTCCGCCGCGTCTCGGGCTCCGGCTCGGCGGCGGGCTGCGGCGCCTCCCTCAGTTCCGCCTGCGGCGGCGGAGGCGGCACCGGCAAATTCTCGCATTTCATGGAATAGACCAGCTTGCCGTCCGCGGTATGCCCGATCGGCGCGCAGGGGTCCGGATGCGCCACCGATTTTTTTGGGGTCAGCTTGACCTGCGCCACCGCTGGCGCAGCGATCAGCAGAAGGACCAGCAGATATTTCGACATCATTGTCGCCTGAAAACTAGATCTGGCCCATTGAACCGGATTGGAGGGAGCAAGTCCACCGGTGCAACGGGCGCGATTGCCGAATATTTAGCCGAGGCTAGAAAATTGGCTCGCCCCAATGTGATGTCGCGAGCGCTGATATCGGCTGGGCGCGTCGCCATGTCAGCCGCGACGGCGAGCACACAAACACACAATCTCACAGCCGGGCTGTCGTCACGGGAGAAAGAAACAATGCAAAAGACTTTCATCATTCTCGGCGCGACGCTGATTGCCGCCGCCACGATCCAAATCGCCGCGGCGAACGACCGCCGTCATGTCCGCAAGGCGCAGCCCCATCCCATCACCCAGTCGGTGCGCGACTCCAACGCCGCGCTCTGGCCATCACAACGGACCGAGCCCGCCTGGTCGCGCTATTCCAACGGCGCGATGTCTGCACCAGCGGGACGGTGATGCGGGAAGCCTAGCGCGATCAAGCGAAACTGCCTCCACGTCGCCATTGCGAGGAGCTCTTGCGACGAAGCAATCCAGACATTCTCCCCGGATGCATTTCTGGATTGCTTCGCTGCGCTCGCAATGACGAAGTATGAGGCGGCAGCGCCACGCTTCCAGCTCGCATTTTTGAAGCAGACACAGCTTCGCAGCCTCGCGGCTGATTTCGCCCGAGCTTTGCTTCGTCGCTTCACCCTCTTGTCCAAGAGGGCGCAGGGAAGGCCGGGTGCCGGCTGGCACCCGCGGTCCGCTGCGCGAAAAGCACACGCAGGAAAACCGCGCAGCAGCATACAGGTGTAGCCAATCACTCGGCCTTCCCTGCGCGATGGTTGGACGGCTTATGCCGTGCTCTCCCGGGAGCCGAGTTCCTTTTGGCCTCCCTCACCCTCGCGAAATTCACCGACACCACGCCGGTTGACGCAAGTGCCGCATCCGCCAGAGCTTGACCGTAGCAACGACGGCCAGGACCACACGGTTTTGCCGTACGCACGGCCCGCCATTTCGTCACCGGTTTCGACGACGTTGTGCACGTTGCCGCCGACCTGATGACGAGACGAAGCCTAGCAGCGCCGCTCGTCGGAACGAAGCCTTGGGCTCACGGAAAGCAATCCGCCCTGCCCCACGCCTCGCACCCGAACGCTGCCGCGTCCACCGCAAGCCCGGCTCGCGAACGTGACGACCACAAGATCGCCCCTCAAGGATGAGCCGGGATGGGCGACACATACGCCATTTCCGAATTTCGGTAAAGTGGAATATTTTTCCCGAAGGGGATTGACGCGCCCGCGACACAGGCCGCGCAATGACACGCCTCGCGTAGAAGCAACAAGGGGCGGCGCAAAACACCGCCCCTTTGGCGCAATCAAGACTGCGGCGAGGACAGGCGCCTAATACGGCTGATAATAGCCACGCGGACCATAATAGGGACCGCCGCCGTAATATCCCTGGCCGCCGTAGTAAGGACGGGGTCCGTAATTATAGCGGTCCTCGTAGTACTCTTGGCGTCTGCTCTCTGCGATCGCGCCGCCGATCAGACCTGCCGCCACGCCCATGAAGGCGAGACCTGCAGCGTTCGGACCTCGTCGATAATAGCGGTGGCGGCGAGCGGCGCTGAAATCGGTGGCAGCCGGAGCGGCCGGGCCCGCGGCAGCGGCCTTGGTGGGCGCGGGCGAGTCGGCAGCCGAAGGCGTGATAGAGGCCGTAATCAGAGCGAGACTTGCGAAAACCGCCAACACAACGTTGCGGCCGGCTGCAGAAATCATCGGTCCTTTATTCATCGTGACCTTCCCTGTTCTCGCTCAAAGCGACATAATCAAACAAGACCTAATGCACAAACCACTGAAATGGTTTCGTGATCGCGGCAATCTGCCACGCTTTGAACGATTGTAAACCGAACGTCCACATCCAGCTTGAACCATCCAACATGAGCGGATAATGAACGGACGCACCGTTTTTCGGTCGCCGTAAGCGTTTTACGTGAACCAACGCATCAACCGACGTCGTCGGGATCGATGCCATTTTTGGGTTCACCGTGACTGACGCGTCCTATTCCAAAGAGAAATCAGATGATTGCGGTTCGCAAACTGCCGGCGCGCTATGCGCCGATCGTGATGCCATTCGTGCTGTCCATCCTCATGACGGCCGTGGTGTCGGTCATTTCCACGCTTCGAAGCCTCGGCGCAACGCCGGCGTTTCTCGCGACCTGGCCGGGCGCCTGGGCGCTGTCAATGGCTCGTCGCGTTTCCGACGCTGCTGATGGTGCTGCCGCTGGTCCGCCGGATCGTGGCTAGCGTCGTTGCCGTTCCCTCCCAATCGGGCCGATAGCGGGCGCGGACGGCGGCGCATGATGCACGCCGTCCCGCTTCCGCATGACCTTACGACAGCGCCCCGAGCACGCCGCGCGTCGCCTTGTCGATCTCCTCGACATAGCGGCGCCGGACGAAGGTCTCAGTGAGGAAGCCGACCACCTTGCGGCTGTCGGTGGAATCGACCACCGCCAGCATTTCGGCCTCCGCCTCGTCGAACACCGCCATCGCCGATTTCACGTTCATTTCCGGGATCAGCACGATCTCGGTCAGGCGCGCGAGCTCGATCACCTGGATCTCGTCGGCGATGCTGTCGAGGTCGCCGGAGAACAGGTCGGGCAGCAGGACGAGGCCGACATATTCGTCCGCATTGTTGACGATGACGATCCCGGGCCGCGAGCCCAGCGCGAATTCACGGCGGACCGCGGCGATCGTCGTGGTCGACGGCACCTTGCCGACATCGGAGCGCATCAGCCGCTCGACGGTGAGGTTGCGCAGCCAGCCGACGTCGTTGGCGCTGCGGATGGTCTCGCCGCGCAGATGCAGGCGCCAGGTCGAGAAGGAGTGGCCGAACATGAAGCGGACGCAGATCGAGGTGACGATGCAGCCGGCCAGCACCACGGCGGTGACGTCGACGTTGCGGGTCATCTCGAGCACGAGGAACGACATGGTCAAGGGACCGCCGACGATGGCGACGCCGAGCGTCGCCATGCCCGTCAGCATCGCGACCAGCGGATCGATCACGAAGTTCGGGCTGATCAAGACCAGCACCGCGGCAAAGAACTTTCCGATCAGGCTGCCGACGAACAGGGAGGCAAAGAACAGCCCGCCGCGGAATCCGGAGGCGAGCGAGATCAGGCAAGCCGTCACCTTCAAGGCGATGATCAGCGCGATCAGGCCGATCGTCATGTCGTGAAAGAGATCGAGCACCATCGCGCCGTGGCCGGCCGCCAGCACCTGCGGCGTGACAATCGCAAAGCCGCCGACGATGAGGCCGCCGATCACCGGGCGCAGCCAGACCGGCAGCCATTTGAACAGGCGCTCGAACATGGAGGACGAGCGCATCACGGCGATGCCGACGCCGCTGGTGACGAGCGCGAGACCAATCAGCGCCAGATATTGCTCGACGCCGACGGCGCTGACCTTGGGTATTTCGAGCGAGTATGGCGCGCCGCCGAGCCATTGCGCGGTCAGCGCACCGGCGAGCGAGGCTGCGAGGATCGGCGCGGCGCTGCCGACAGAATAGACGCCGACGATCAGCTCGCAGGCGTAGAAGGCCCCGGTGATCGGCGCACCGAAGGCCGCCGCGATCGCCGCGGCGGCGCCGCAGCCGACGATCAGGCGCAGATCGTTGCGGCGCAGATTGAAGAACTTGCCGAGCAGCGAGGCGATGCCCGAGCCGATCTGGGTATAGCCGGCCTCGAGGCCGACTGAGGCGCCGCAACCGTTCGAGATCAACGTCTGGCTCGACACCACCACGCTGTCGCGCATCGACAGATTGCCGCCACGCAGCGCGTTCGCCTCGATCGGATCGACCGCACTGGAGAGCTTGAGCCGTCGCCGCCACCACTCCATGATACCGAGCGCCAATCCACCCAGCGCGGGCGCAATCAGCGCGGCCCAGGGACTGACGCTGGTATTGGCGGACAGGCGGACGTCGATGGGAATGCCGTAGATCACCATATGGGCAATCTGCGCAATCTCGGCCATCAGCGTCACGATGGCGCCGGCAAGCGTGCCGATCACCAGCGCCAGCGGGATCAGATAGAATTCGTTGCTGCGCAGCAGCGCCCGCAGCCGAACCATGACGCGGTTCGTCCCCTTGCGGTCGGCGAGATGTCTGATCCGCAGGAACACTTTCTGTCCGCCCTACCCTTCCGACATGCCGTAGCCGGACATGCGCTGGCGGACCCGCTCGATCTCGGCGCTCGACAGCAGCGGCGGCTCTCCGATCTGGAGACAGCCGTGATATTGCCGCGCCAGCGTCTCGACCTCGACGGCGAGCCACATCGCCTTGTCCAGCGACTTCCCGATCGCGATCATGCCGTGATGGTCGAGCAGGCAGGCAAGCCGGCCCTCCAGCGCCCGAACGGCATGCTCGGACAGCTCCATCGTTCCGAAGGTGGCATAGGGCGCGCAGCGGATGCTGTCGCCGCCGGCGGCCGCGATCATATAGTGCACGGGCGGGATCTCCAGGCCCATGATCGCCAAGATGGTGCAATAGGTCGGATGGGCGTGGACGACGGCGTTGACGTCTGGCCGGGCTTTCAGGATGTCGAGGTGGAAGCGCCACTCGCTGGACGGCTTCTGAGCGGGCGCGTGCGAGCCATCCATCGTCATGAACACGATCTGGTCCGGCGTCATGGCGTCGTAGGGCACGCTGGTCGGGGTCACCAGAAGCCCGTCCACATGCCGGACGCTGATATTGCCCGAGGTGCCCTGGTTGATGCCGAGCGCGTTCATGCGGCGGCAGGCGCCGATGATGGCCTGTCTCTTGTCGAGCTCGTCCGCTGTCATCGACATCTCGATTTCCTGACGATGGGCGCCTGTCAGACGGGGAGTACGTCAAGCAATATGGCAGCGCAAGAGAAAGCGGGCCGGATCGCGCGCGAGCCCGCCAGCCGCCGCGTGGCATCATGAAATAAACATGAAAATCAACGCATTAACAGATTGTCGCAGCTCTACGGCAAGCTCGCCCGGACCGCTGCGATCCCATTGATCACGAACTGCACCGAATAGGCCGCGAGCAGCATCCCGAGCACGCGCGAGAGGACGGCGTTGCCGGTGCGTCCAAGGCTCCGCGCGATCATGTTCGCGAAGATAAAACAGAGCGTGCAGAGCAGGCACACCGAGAGCACGACCGCGATGATAATCGCGAGCCTCGGACCGTAGCCGGCATCGCCCGTCAGGAGCAGCGTGGTCGCGATCGCGCCGGGACCGGCCATCATCGGGATCGCCAGCGGGAATACCGCGACGTCGGAGGCATGCTCGGAGGTTGCCTTGTCGGCCTCGCGGGCCTCGCGATGCGGACGGTCGCCGAAGATCATCTGGTAGGACACGCCGAACAGCAGCAGTCCGCCGGCGATCTGGAAGGCGGGGATGCCGATCCCGAGCTGGCGCAGCAGCCAGTTTCCGATCAGGGCGATCACCACCAGGATCGACGCCGCAATCAGCGGCGCGCGCAGCGCGATGGTGCGCTTGGTCTTGTCGGGCATACCTCCGGTCGCGGCAAGGAAGGCCGGCGCAAGGCCCACGGGATCGACCACGAGCAGCAGCGTCACGAACGCAGATAAGGTGAAGTCGATCATGTCTCGTGGGCTCCCTGGACGCAGGAACGATCGCTGGCGGAGTGACTTAGCCCGACAGAACCGCTTTGAAAATCACCGGAGATGCACAATGAGCGACAGTGGAATTGGAATGTTGCTGGGCCAGCTTTCGGGCAACCTGCTCTGGCTCTGGTTCATCGGAGCCTTCGTGCTGGGTGCGGTCCTCGTCTACGGCGTGGCGAAGGCGGGGCGCCTGCGGCGCCACGAGCGCGCGCAGCTTGACCGCAACACCGAGGCGCGGCAGCGGCAGGAAGATCCCTACAAGCGTCCGACCTGAGCGCAGGTTGCCGTTTGGAACTTTCGTTCTCCGAAAGCTTTTGACCGCCTGAGGATTGCGGAAGGCGATGCCTTCGCGTGTCACCTCAAGAGGAGGATGTATGGCCAAGAAAGCAAAGAAGCGCACAACCAAGAAATCGTCGACGGGCCGCGCCCGTCAGGCGCCGAAGATGTTGAGCGACCTATTCCTGGAAACGCTCAAGGACATCTATTTCGCCGAGAACAAGATCATCAAGACCTTGCCCAAGATGGCCAAGGCTGCCAACTCGAAGGAGCTCGCGGCGGCTTTCAACAAGCATCTGCGCGAAACGCAGGGCCAGGTCAAACGTCTGGACCAGATCTTCAAAATGCTAGGCAAGCCGGCCCGCGGCAAGCCTTGCGAAGCGATCAACGGCATCACCGACGAAGGCGCCGAGATCATGAAGGAGTTCAAGAACGCGCCTGCGCTCGACGCCGGCCTGCTCGCAGCCGCGCAGGCGGTCGAGCATTACGAAATCTCCCGCTACGGCACCTTGCGCACCTGGGCTGAGGAGCTCGGCATGCAAGACGCCGCAAGGCTGCTGCAGGCGACGCTGGACGAGGAAGAGGCGACCGATCACGCGCTGACCGAGCTCGCCACCTCCGTGATCAACCTCGAGGCGGAAGAGGAATACCGCCAGGCGGCCTGAGCCGCACATCGCGTGACAACGGAGCGCCGCGGTCTGGAAGGCCGCGGCGCTTGTCTTTTCGGATCGCACGATCCGCATGGCACCTCCGCGCCGCCGGGCTGGAATTCTTGGGAACCGGCCCCATATTCAGCGTTCCCCACCGCCGAGCCTGCATCATGCAACCCAAAAATCCCCTCGACTGGATGCTGTCCGAAGCCCTGGACTCGCTGACCCGCGCCGAGCGGCTGCGCCAGCAGTTCGGCCGCCAGGAAGCCTGCTGGGAGCCGCCGATCGACGTGCTCGAAACCGAGCATGAGCTCCTGATCCTGGTCGCGCTTCCCGGCGTCAATCCCGACAATGTCGAGACTGTCATCCATGACGGCGTGCTCGTCATCTCCGGCCAGCGCACCCTTCCGCCGGAGCTTCGCAACGCCCGCATCCACCGGCTCGAGCTGCCGCAGGGGCGTTTTGAGCGCCGCATTGCATTGCCCGTTGGTCGCTACGCCATCAGCCGCTTCGTGATGGACGGCTGCGTCGCGCTGCGCCTCGCCAAATCCTGAGGTCGATCATGGCCACCGAACCAATGAATACCGCACCGACCAATCCCCAGAGCAATTCCGACGTGAAGATTCCCGAAGACGCGCTGATCATCATTCCCGTGCGCGAGATGGTGCTGTTCCCCGGCGCCATCGCGCCGATCGCGATCGCGCGGCCGAAGTCGGTCGCCGCCGCGCAACAGGCGCTGCGCGAGCAGCGGCCGGTCGGCATCGTCCTGCAACGCAGCCCCGAGACCGAGGAGCCCGGACCGGACGACCTCTATCGGGTCGCGACCATCGCTAACATCGTGCGCTACATCACCGCGCCCGACGGCACCCATCACATCGTCTGCCAGGGCGTGCAGCGCGCGCGCATCCTCGACTTTCTGCCCGGGACGCCGTTCCCGGCCGCGCGCATCCAGCAGATTCCGGAGCCGACCACGAGCACGCCAGAGATCGAGGCCCGCGGGCTGAACCTGCAGCGCCAGGCCATCGAGGCGATCGAGCTGCTGCCGCAGGCGCCGCCCGAGCTGATCGCGATGTTCCAGGGCACCACCGCGCCCGGCGCGCTGGCGGACCTGGCGACCTCGTTCATGGACATCAAGCCGCAGGACAAGCAGGAGGTGCTGGAGACCATCGACCTCGCGCTGCGTGTCGAGAAGGTGTCGAAGCATCTGGCCGAACGGCTGGAGGTGCTGCGCATCAGCAACGAGATCGGCCAGCAGACCCGCGCCAGCTTCGACGAGCGGCAGCGCGAAGCGATCCTGCGCGAGCAGATGGCGACCATCCAGCGCCAGCTCGGCGAAGGCGACGGCAAGGCGGCCGAGGTCGCCGAACTGACCGCTGCCATCGCTAAGGCCAACATGCCGCCCGAGGCGGACGCTCATGCGAAGAAGGAGCTGCGCCGCTACGAGCGCATGCCGGAGGCCGCCGGGGAAGCTGGCATGGTCCGCACTTACCTGGACTGGCTGATCGAGCTGCCGTGGGCGCTGCCCGCGGAGAAGCCGATCGACATCAAGGAAGCGCGCCGCATCCTTGATGCCGATCACTTTGGCCTGGAGAAGATCAAGAGCCGGATCATCGAATATCTGGCGGTGCGCAAGCTGGCGCCGCAGGGCAAGGCGCCGATCCTGTGCTTCGTCGGACCGCCCGGCGTCGGCAAGACCTCGCTCGGCCAATCCATCGCACGCGCGATGGATCGTCCCTTCGTGCGCGTCAGCCTCGGCGGCGTGCATGACGAGGCCGAGATCCGCGGCCATCGGCGCACCTATATCGGCGCGCTGCCCGGCAACATCATCCAGGGCATCAAGAAGGCCGGCACCCGGAACTGCGTCATGATGCTGGACGAGATCGACAAGATGGGACGCGGCGTGCAGAGCGATCCTTCCGCAGCGATGCTGGAGGTGCTCGACCCCGAGCAGAACGGGACGTTCCGGGATAATTACCTGGGCGTGCCCTTCGACCTGTCGCGCGTGGTGTTCATCGCGACCGCCAACATGCTGGACCAGATCCCGGGTCCGTTGCTGGACCGCATGGAGCTGATCAGCCTCACCGGCTACACCCAGGAAGAGAAGCTGGAGATCGCGAAGCGCTATCTGGTGCGGCGGCAGCTCGAGGCCAATGGCTTGACGCCGGAGCAAGCCGAGATCGAGCCGGAGGCGCTGCAGCTGGTGGTCAAGGGCTACACCCGCGAAGCCGGCGTGCGTAACCTCGAGCGCGAGATCGGCAAGCTGTTCCGCCATGCTGCCGTGCAGGTCGCCGAAGGCACGGCTGCCAAGGTCGTCGTGGCGCCGAAGGATATCGGCACCGTGCTCGGCCAGCCGCGCTTCGAAGGCGAGATCGCGCAGCGCACCAGCATCCCAGGCGTGGCCACCGGCCTTGCCTGGACGCCGGTCGGTGGCGACATCCTGTTCATCGAGGCCTCGCGGGTATCCGGTCGCGGCGGGATGATCCTGACCGGCCAGCTCGGCGAGGTCATGCGCGAGAGCGTGCAGGCTGCGATGACGCTGGTGAAGAGCAAGGCCACGCAGCTCGGCATCGATCCGCAGCTGTTCGAAAAGAGCGACATCCACGTTCACGTGCCCGCAGGCGCGACCCCGAAGGACGGGCCGAGCGCGGGCGTTGCGATGTTCACGGCGCTGACGTCCCTGCTCACCAACCGCACGGTGCGCAGCGACACCGCCATGACCGGCGAGATCTCGCTGCGCGGCCTGGTGCTGCCGGTCGGCGGCATCAAGGAGAAGGTGGTGGCGGCTGCGGCCGCGGGCCTGAAGCGGGTGATGCTGCCGGCGCGCAACAAGCGAGACTATGACGACATCCCGCAGAGCGCGCGGGATAACCTCGAATTCATCTGGCTTGAGCGCGTCGACGAAGCCATCGCCGCGGCGCTCGAGCCGGCCGAGGCCAAGATCGAGGCCAAGGTCGAAGCGGCGGAGTGAATGCGATGAAAAAACTGCTGGAAAGAGCGAAGCGATCGCGGACAACGCAACGGCTGCGCCAGTTGCTCGATCGCGCCATCGACGGGGTTCGCGATGCGCTGGCGGTGCCGGGACCGCGGCTTCAGCCGGCCCCGGTCCGGGCGAAGCGCCGCAAGGGTTGAGCCCTCCGTCTCAAGTCCTCGCGACAGCCCCGAACAAAAGGCCCCCTCCACGCGAGGGGGCCTTTGCGTTGTTAGCCGACGGCGTCCTTGGCGGCCTTGACCGGGCGGGCGCGGACGATCTTCCGGGCCGGCTTGGCCTTGAACATCATCTCTTCGCCCGTGAACGGGTTGGTGCCCTTGCGCGCCTTGGTCGCAGGCTTCTTGATGACCACGAACTTGGCGAAGCCCGGCACCAGGAACAGGCCGTTCTTCTTGAGCTCCTTGTGACCGACGTCGGTCAGCGTCTCCATGACGCTCTTGACGTCACGCTTGGAAAGCTCGGTGGTGGTCGCGATCTTTTCGATCAGCTGCGATTTCGACATTTGGGTGGCCATCGTGTCTCCTCTGATTCGTTGACGGCTGCATATTAGACCAACCGGTGAAGGCCTATAGCCTTCTGCACAGTTTTGTCGGGGTTTTACGGGCTTTTTTGGCCCTCTGTGGCAAAAAACCCTGCTTTTTAGCCACTTCCGGAGCGGGAGAAGCCTCAGGCAGCGGATTTTACCTTGTTTCAAAGGCCCGCACGCAGCCTTGCTAAAGCTGATTCGACGCTTTCGACAAGCGACGACCGGCCTCTTTGTGAAAGGTCGGTCGCGATTCACCCTGGAAAATAAGGCTAGACCGTCGTGATGCGGCGATCTCGGGGACTTTCTGTCCCTTATTTCTAAGGAGCGACGAGCTTCACTCGCGCTAGATACGTTCGATGATGACGGCCGGGGCCATGCCACCGGCCGCACACATGGTGACGAGACCGCGCTTCAAGTCGCGCCGTTCGAGCTCGTCGAGCAGGGTGCCGATCAGGATCGAGCCGGTGGCGCCGATGGGATGGCCGAGTGCGATCGAGCCGCCGTTGACGTTGACCCTCGCGCGGTCGAGCTTGAGGTCGCGGATGTATTTTTCCGCAACTACGGCAAAGGCCTCGTTGATCTCGAACAGGTCGATGTCGTCGATGGTCAGCCCCGCCTTCGCCAACACCTTGCGCGTCGCCGGCACCGGCGCGTTCAGCATCAGGGTCGGCGAGTCCCCCATGTTGGCCATCGCGACCACGCGGGCGCGAGGCTTCAGGCCATGCGCCTTGGCATAAGCCGGCGACGCCAGCAGGATCGCAGCCGCGCCATCGACGACGCCGGACGAATTGCCGGCGTGGTGCATGAAGTCGATCTCGAGGTCGGGGTACTCCTGCAGGATCAGGCCGCGATAGGTCGTGCCCTTGTCATCGAGCGCATGGTCGGCGACCGCGGGGAATGCGGGCTTCAACGCGCTCAGCCCTTCCATCGTGGTCTGTGGCCGCGGATATTCTTCGTGGTCGAGCGCGAGGCTGCCGTCCTCGCGATGCACCGGCACGAGGCTCTTCTTGAAGTGGCCGTTCGCGATCGCGAAGGCTGCGCGCTTCTGGCTTTCGAGGCCGAGCGCGTCCACGTCCCTTCGCGTGATGCCTTCCATGGTCGCGATCGCGTCGGCGCAGACGCCCTGATGCGACTGCGGATGCCGCGCACGCAGGCGCAGATTGCCGTTGTCCATCATCATCGGGCCGCCGCCGCGACGTCCTTCCATCGACATCATCTCGCAGCCGCCGGCGACGACGAGATCTTCCGCGCCCGCCATGATCGAGCTTGCGGCCATGTTGACGCTGGTGATGCCGGAGCCGCAGAAGCGGTCGAGCGTCACGGCACTGGCGCGTACGTCGTAGCCGGCGTCCAGCGCCGACATGCGGCCGAGATCGCCGCCTTGCGTTGCGACCTGCGCGCTGCAGCCCCAGATGATGTCGTCGAGATCGGCGGTGTCGATGCCGGTGCGCGTCGCGAGCGCGCGCAGCACGGTTGCTCCCAGCTGCTGCGGATGAATGCCCGAGAGTGCGCCCTTGCCGGCCTTGCCGACGCCCCGCGGGGTCCGGCAGGCATCGATGATGAGTGCGTCGGTCATTGGCGTTATCCTCTATTTTGAATGGTTGAAGGCGTTTTGAATCAAGGACCGAAGGGAGTCAATGCGCGCTGGCGGACCCCCTCACCCTGCCCTCTCAGCGCGAGCCAAGCTCGTCGGGCCCCGCAAGGACGGGGAGAGGGAGAGCAATCACGCCCCCGCGGCGTTCTTCGCGATCACGTTGCGATAGAAGCTGGCACTGAGTTTTGGCGTACGCACCTGCGTGTCGAAATTGACGTGGTAGAGCCCAAAACGCTTGTTGAGCCCGAACACCCATTCAAAATTGTCCATCAGGCTCCAGAGGAAGTAGCCGCGCACCGGCACGCCTTCGGCGGTGGCGCGCTGGAGCTGAGCGAGGTAGTTGCGCAGATACATGATGCGGTCGGTGTCGTAGATCTTGCCATCGGGCGTCACGACGTCGTCGCCGGAGGTGCCGTTCTCGCTGATATAGATCGCGTCCGTCTTCCATATCTTCGCCGCCAGCTTCGGCACCCAGTAGATCGTCTCGGGTCCGACGCGCAGCCAGTCCGAACTCATGTGCGGGAACGATTTCGGGATCGGCAGCGGCATGAAGCCCGCGCCCTGGTCGGACGCCACCACATAGTTCTGCGGCGCGTAGATGTTGAGGCCGAGGAAATCGACGGGCGAAGAGATGATCTTCAGCTCCGCATCGGTGTATTTCGGCGCGTCGCGCCCGGCGAACTTCAGGAAGGCGTCGGTGTACTGGCCCGTCATGATGACGTTGAGATAGCCGGCGTTCATCTCGCGCAGCGCGATCTCGGCGGCACGGACGTTCTCCGGCGTGTCGATCGCGGGGGCGCATGCATCGATGTTCTCGGCCGGCCCTACCCTGGTGCCGCGGCGGCCATGGGCGCGCACCGCCTGCACCGCGAGCCCGTGCGCGAGCGCGCTGTTGTGCCTGATCTGGTTGACCTCGGCTTGCGGCAGCGTCACCCCGGGCGCGTCGATGCCGATACCGTAGCCGAAATGGACGAAGCGACCGCTCTCGTTCAGTGTGAACACGTTCTTGACGCGATCAGTCAGATGCTCGGCGACATAGGCCGCGTAATCACCGAAAATCTTGCAGGTCTCCGTCGAGCGCCAGCCGCCAAACCGGTCCTGGAGCGATTGCGGCAGGTCCCAATGATAGAGCGTCAGCCACGGCTCGATGCCGTTCTTGAGGAGTTCGTCGACCAGGCGGTTGTAGAAGTCGAGCCCCTTCGGGTTGGGTTTGCCATCGCCGTCCGGAAACAGCCGCGGCCAGGCCACCGAGAAGCGATAGGCCTTGCAGCCGAGCTCCCTGATGAGCGCGATGTCTTCCTTGTAGCGGTGATAGTGCTCGTTGGCGCGGTCGCCGGTGCTGCCGTCCTCGATCTTGCCGGGGATGCGGACGAACTTGTCCCAGATCGAGGCCCCTCGCCCGTCCTCGTTGACCGCGCCCTCGACCTGATAGGACGAGGTCGCCGTGCCCCAGACAAAGCCCGCCGGAAAGCCGTCCACGCTCCGCGGGGACGATGCGGGCTTGGCATCCGCGACCTCAAGAGGATTGGCGATTCCGGCTGCGGACAATCCCGCCAGCGTGGCGAACTGGCGGCGCGAGACCTTGTCCGACATTGATAGTGCTCCGGGTGATGCTCTTTCGGCGGCACCATGGCGAATCGCGGGTCGTTTGAGAAGCGGGCGAGCCGAGGGCCGAGGATGCAGGATTGCGGAATGCGACAAAGTTGTCCGAAAGGGACTAGGGCGATTGTCGGCAGAGCTACCCCAAAGCTGAAATACCAGCCCAATCCGGCGAGGAAGTTGTCAGTTCCCCTCGATAAGAGGGCCCGTAGGCTCACAGAATGCCCTAAACCGCTCGGAAATTACGACCAAAGTTCGAAAATATGGCGTATGGTGCAACCATCGCCGCTCCGCTCTGGGCGATTGTCTGTCTGCACCGGTCAAGCAAGAGAACGACTGACTTAGGACGCGGCTTGACCGCATGAGACTGTGGTCACCTCTTCCGCTTGACCAAGCGCATGTCCCGCCAGGGATACATCGACCGACCCCACGTCAGAGCCACTGTGAATTCGAGGTAGATATATGTCGTATGCCTACAAGCTGAATGAAGACGTTCGCCACCAGCCCCAAGGCCCACAAGGACGTGCCGCAACTGAGCCGCCGATGATTTACACCATCGTCCAGCATATGCCCATCGAGTCCGATGGACGTCTCCGATACCGCATCAAGTGCAAGTCGGAGAAAATCGAGCGAGTCGTCACGGAAGATCAGCTTTCGTATTCGCAGTGAACTGCTTGACGACGGCGGCTTCCGCGATCAGCGTGAGCGCTTCGGCAATTTTGGCATCTTGTCGGGATTGAACGGCGGTATCTGCCGGGCTCGTTCGGGTGCGGGGGTCTGCTGTTCCGTCAGAATCAGCGTACCCTGGAGGACCATTCCCGGCACCTGCGCTGCCGCCGCCGTGTAAGTCGCGACCTTGCCCGGGCAGTTTCCCTCGATATCCAGCGTGAGCTCATCGTCGACGCCGAACACCGTTGCGCGTCCGTCGGTATGGCGCCTCGTCGACACGGTGGCGGTGAAGCGATCGCCGTCGACCTTGCAAGAGCCGTGATAGGTCATCAGGCTATCGCAGCCCCAAATCTGTCCGTCTGCGACATGGACGATCCCGGTCCCCTGATCGAGCGGCGTCTTGTACCAGGCGGCGTAGGTGCCGTCCTTCAACATGGGAGCAGTCTCCCGGTATTCCCTCGCGCATCATCGACACGATCAGCGCTAACAAAGCGTTAATCGCGCGGCCTGTGCCAATCCGGGCTATCCCTGCGCAGTTCGGCCTCCAGGTCTTCAATGATGCTGTGAAGCAGGCAGGCGGCAAGTGGATCGGTCACTTCGCGCTCCAAATGCCGGTAACGCGCGATCTGGAATTCCTGCTCTTTCAACTGGTGCTCTGTCATCGGACGGGCCCTCCGACGAAACGACGCAGAGACAGCCGAACAGTTTCGTTACAATTTTAGGATCATTCGCTATGGTTTCTGATCGGTAAAACAACGCAGGCCAGGCTTTGCCGACGCGCGGACCATGGGACGTCAAAAGGTCGATACGCTGACACGTACCGCTGTCACGGCACCTCGCCGTTGTTGCGACTTCCACCGATGCTGTGCGGCTTGTTGAGGAAGAACTCCCGGTTACCGAGAGCCGCCTCCGCGTACTGGTCGATCGCGACCTGGATGGCCTCGATGTGCATGCGGCACCAGCCCTCGAGGCAGGACAGGCGCCGCGCATGATGGAGAGCCTTCAGAAATTCCGGGGGCTCCGGCATGTCGGAGAAGTAGGTCGGCCTCTCCCCCTTCATGCCCGTGCCATCTCTCGCGGCGGAACAAAGCGGTGCGTCTCAACGCCGACGCGCGATGGCATCGGTCGCCGGCGGGGAACGAAGAGGCTGGCGACAACGATCGGGTCGGTGTCTCCGAGCGCGGCCCGCTCCTGGACGAGGCCGCTCATCACCGTGCGCATTTTCATGACTTCGCCCGCAACGAAGCCGCAGTCCTCGTCCCTGTTGATCTGCTCATGCATGATGGCCTCGGCCTCACGCATGCTGACGCGTAACGCCCTGATGATCCTGCGGATCTCGTTGATGCGGTTGTCCATGGCTCGCTCCCTTGGCTGGACGAGCAGCATAAGAACAAAACATGAACAATGAGTCAATCGGCTTGAGGTAGAACACACCCGTGGCGGCACGCCGCGCCGGCGCAAACCGGCCTCCTCGTCATCCCACATGGGCCGGGGCTTGCGAGCCAGATCAGAACGTCACCCGCATCCCCGCATAGAATGCACGCGGCCTTGCCGGGCTGAGCGAGCGCGGGTCGTTGAAGTCGGCGGCGCCGTTGGTGAAGTTTGGCAAGGCTCCTGTGTCGAAGAACTGTCCATAGGTCGCGTAGCGCTTGTCGAAGATGTTGTCGATCTTGCCGTAGAGCTGGAAGTTCTTGGTCACCTGGTAGGACGTGTGCAGGTTGAACACGGAGTAGGACGGCAGCTTCGCATATTGGTTGGACTCGTCGCCCACCAGATATTGGCTGGAGACGAACAGCGCGTTCCCGCCGACCTTCCAGACGTCGGTGACGGCATAGTCGACACCGACCTTGACGCGATGGCGCGGGATCGCGGGGAGCTGGTTGCCGGGCAGCACCTGAATGGTCTCGGTGGCAATATCCCTGAACGGGCTTTCGGAACCTAGCGCGAAAGCATCGAGATAGCGTGCGTCGACGAACGCGTAGCTCGCCTGAAACTGAAGCGTGGGCGACTTGATGTTGACCTCGGCTTCGAGCCCCTGACGCCTGGTACGGCCGACGTTGGAGAAATAACCGAACCCGGTGCGGCCGACTGCGGGAACGGCGACGATGTCGTCGTAATTGGTGGCGCGGAAGCCGCCGATTTTCCAACCGACCGTGCCGATGTTCAGCTCCCTGCTGCCGCGCAGGCCCGCTTCCACGGTCTTGGACACGACCTGCTTCAGCGGTGGATCGGAGACGAGAAACGCGGCAATGAGACAGGGACGGGCGGGATCGGAGCAGCCGAGCTCGAGCGGCGTCGGAACGCGGTTGGCCTCGGAATAGCCGGCATAGGCCGTCAGCTCCGGTGTGATTTTGTATGTGCCGCCGATCACCGGATTGAAGCGGGTGAAGGTGTGATCGCCGTTAAGATCGGTCCCGAGCTGATCCTCCAGCGTGATGCGCGCCACGTTGAAACGGCCGCCGCCGGTGACGGCGAAGGCGTCCGTGATATTGAACGTGTCCATTGCGTAGATGCCGTTATACTGGTTGACGGTCCGCAGCGAGACAGGGCCGGCAACGGTTTCAGGTACGCCGGTCGGCCCCAGGAAGAGACTGCTGCCGCTGACGACGTAGTTTTCTCCGATCGTGCCGATTTCGGCGGTGGCGTTGTAGCGCGTGACGCTGGCATCATAGGTCGTGCCCATCACGAAGCGGTTGTCGTGGCCGAACAGTTGATCGGTGTTGGTGGCCTGCCCCGACACGCCGAAGGTGGTCGAGCGTATCGAGCTGCGGTCGATCTCGCCGAGGATGGTCCCGGACGCGAAAGGATTGGCAAGCGGCAGGCCGTTCACGCCGTTCGCCGGTGTGGCGCCGTCGCCGAAGCAAAGAAGGCCGGTGAGCCCCGGATCGGTGCATTCCTGCGCGTCGGTCGGATTGCCGTCGACGAGCTTCTGCTCGTACCTGCGCACATGGGCGGTGCCTTCGAGCGTCCAGGTCGGCGTCGCATCGACCTTGCCTGTCAGGTTGAGATAGCCGACGCGGTTGGAAGTGGTCTGCGGGATCGTGTAGGTCGCGCCCCAATATTTATCGAGCAGCTCGGCGGGAACGGTGGCGCTGGCACCGAAATCGTTCTTGGCGACGCCCATGTTGGCGTGGAATTCGCTGTCGCCGGCCTTGTAGCCGACATCGCCGTAGAAGCGCCGCACGTCCGATTGGGAGAAATTGCGGAAGCCGCCGTCGTGCAGGCCTTCGAGCGCGGCATAGACGCCGAAGTTCTTGTCGACCGTCTTGCCCCATTGCGCCGAGCCCTGGATGCGGCCGAACGAGCCGCCCATGAGATCAAGCTCCGCGCCCTGATAGGTGAAACCATCCTTCATTTGCAAATTGATCGCGCCGCCCAGCGCGTTGAGGCCGAAGGCGGGGTTGTTGGTCACGAGCGTCACCGACCGGATCGCCGCGGTCGGGATGAGGTCCCAATTGACGGCGTCGGAGAAGGCTTCGTTGATGCGAACGCCGTTCTGATACACAGCGAGGCCTTGCGGCGTGCCCGTCACCGGCGAGGCAACGAAGCCGCGGAATTCGACATCCGGCTGAAATGGATTGCCGGTGACCTCGCTGATGTTGACGCCGGCGATGTTGTCGCGAAGCGCGTCGGTGATGCTCATCGAGCCGGTGCGCTTGATCTGGCTGGCATCGACGGCGTTGATCGCCGACGGGACCTTGTCGACGTCGAGACCTCTGCCGGTACCCGGCGCGGTCGGATAGACGTAGAGGCGCGTCCTGGGGCTGGCGGATGACGGTGCCCCGACGTGTGCGACCGGACGCGACGACGCGGTGCGCCGCGCCGTCGACGGCGGTGGCGCCGTCACCTCGACCGGCGGCAGGTTCTGGACGTTGGTTTCCTCGTCCTGCGCGGCCCCCGCGGGGATCGCGAAGATCAACCCCGACACCAGCCCGGTCGAAACCGAGGCCATCACCAAACGACGCTTGAACCCAAGAGGCTTGAACCCAAAACGCTTGAACCGAACACGATCGCCCATCCCAGCCTTCCCATCCGTGACCACCGGCTGTTTTGATTTTCGCCGGTTGGTCGAGACGAAGTGTAATCGGCAGAGATGCGTGCGCCACCCACAAAAGATCGGGCGTATTCGCACCAACTTTCCCGACAAAATCGGGAATTTTTCCCGACCTGATCAGGCCGCCGCCGTCGGAACCAGTGCTTCGACGGTCAGACCGCCATCACCGGAAACGACGTTGAGCGTGCCGCCCAGCGCCAGGATCCGCTCGCGCATGCCGACGAGCCCGAAGCCGAGCTTCTGGCCTGGCTCCATGCCGCGGCCGTTGTCGCTGACCCGTACCCGCGCACAGCCGCGGCCATCGCTTGCCGCCTGCGCCACCGGCTCGATGACGACATTGACCGAGGTCGCGCCAGCGTGGCGGAACACGTTGGTGAGCGCCTCCTGCACGATGCGGTAGATGGTGAGGTCGGCGGTCTCCCCGGTGACGCCAAGCGCCGGCGAGATCGCGGTCTCGATGGTGACATCGGGATGCGACTCCCGCCACAGCCGCGACAGCGATTCCAGCGCCTGGCGCAGGCCGAGCTCGGCAAGGCCGACGGGCCGGAGGCGTTCCAGCACCCGGCGATTGAACTGCTGAAGCGCGTTGATCTGCTCCAGCATGGCGCTGCCGTGTTTTCGTACGGCCTCCGCACTGGGGGCGCGTCCGTCCGCCTGCTTCGCCAGCGCGCTGGCATGCGCACGCAGCGAGAACAGGTATGGCCCGAACTCGTCATGGAGCTCGCGCGCGATCTCCTTGCGCTCGACGTCCTGGAGCGACACCGTTCGCTCGGCGAGGCGCCGCTTGTCCTCGATCGCCTCGCTGAGCGTTGCCGCAAGATGGTTGAGCTTGGTGCAGATCGCGGCGAGCTCCGGTGCGCCGCCCGGCGCGACGCGCGCCTGATAGCGCCCGTCTTCGAGCTCGGCCATCACATCCGCAAGGGACTGGAGCGGCGCCAGTGCCCGGCCGATCACATTCATCATCACCAGAAACAGCGCCAGCGCGATCACCGAGCCGACCTCGAGCTGGGTCACGATGGCGTCCCAGATCTCGGCGATCTCGTCATCGGGATGGGAGGTGATCAGCAGCGAACCCGGCTTGCCATGGATCGAGACGGGTACGCTCACCGCGGTCTGCTCGGGATGGACCAGGCTGACGAACCAGGCCGGCGGCGCGCGGGTGTCGTCGTCGGCGTCGGTCCGGGGCTGCGTCAGCGGACTGCCCGCTTCGTCCCGAAGCGCAATGCTGACATGGCGCAGGCGGCTGAGGTCGCGTGCGATCTGGTTCAGCCTGGCGTCCGGATCGGGCGCCTCGTTGAGATCCGCCACGATCATTTCGATGAATTCGCGCGCGAGCCGGATCACGCTCTGGTCCTCGGCCTGCACGCGCGGCCCGGCTTCCGCGACCTGGCGGCCGATATTGACGGCGAGCCCCAGCGCCAGCAGCAGCGCCAGCAGCAGGTTGATGCGCCCACGCAAGGATAGATTTTGCCACATTGGTATCGCCCGTGCCCCCGCGAAGGATTGGCCTGCGCCTGTCCGATAACGTTGACAGATGCGAAGCGCCCGATATCTAATCGAAAGCGTACAGCAATCCCGGCCGGGCGCGAAACAGGCCAAGACGCTGTCGCGAGGAACGCCTATGCGCATTTTGATCGTCGACGATCATCCCATCGTCGCCTCCGGCTGCCGTGCCGTGCTGGCCGACGAGGGCGAGATCGAGATTTTGGAGGCCGCCGACGCCGAAGACGGCGAGTGCGTCTTCATCGTCGAGCGCCCTGACCTCTCGATCATCGACATCAACCTGCCGACCGTGTCCGGCTTCGAGCTGGCGCGCCGCATTCTGGAGCGCGCGCCCGAGGCCCGAATCATCATGTTCAGCATGAACGACGACCCTGCGTTTGCCGCGCGTGCGATCGAGTGCGGCGCCAAGGGCTACGTCTCAAAGACCGGCGACCCCGACGATCTCGTCGAGGCGATCCGCACCGTCGGCAGCGGCGGTACCTATTTGCCAAGCGCGATCGCGCGCAGCATCGCCTTTGCAGGACCCGCGCTGGCGCAAAGCCCGCTGTCGAAGCTGAACGCGCGCGAGATGGAGATCTTGCGGCTGCTCAGCGCGGGAAAGAGCCTTTCCGAGATCGCCTGGCTGGTGCAGTCGTCCTACAAGACTGTCGCCAACACCTCGTCCATCATGCGCCAGAAGCTCGGGGTGAAAACCTCTGTCGAGCTGGTGCGGCTCGCGATCGACAGCGGCGTGGCCTGAAGGCCGCCACGAATTCGGTCACACAAGCGTTGGAATCCTGATGTGGCTTGATGCCACGGAGCATAACGGCATGACGATCCAGACTGTCTCGACCAATACATCCTATGGCGGCGTGCAGGGCGTGTATCGCCATGCCAGCCAGGCGACCGGAACCGACATGACGTTCTCGGTCTATGTTCCCCCGCACGCGCAGGGCGCCAAGCTGCCCGTGGTCTGGTATCTCTCCGGCCTCACCTGCACGCACGCCAACGTGACCGAGAAGGGCGAATTCCGCAAAGCCTGCGCCGAGCTCGGCTTGATCTTCGTCGCGCCCGACACCAGCCCGCGCGGCCCCGACGTGCCGGGCGATGCGAACAATGCCTATGATTTCGGCCTCGGCGCCGGCTTCTATGTCGACGCGACGGAAGCGCCGTTTTCACGCAATTATCGGATGTGGAGCTACGTCACCGACGAACTGCCGAAACTCGTGGCGGAGAATTTTCCGGTCGACGCGAAGCGCCAATCGGTGATGGGCCATTCGATGGGCGGCCACGGCGCACTGACGGTCGCGCTGCGCAACCCGCACCGTTTTCGCGCGGCCAGCGCCTTTGCGCCGATCGTGGCGCCGTCGCTCGTGCCCTGGGGCATCAAGGCGCTGACCGGCTATCTCGGGCCGAACAAGGACGTTTGGCGCAGCCACGACACGGTGGCGCTGATCGAGGACGGCGCGAAGTTTTCAGGCTTCCTGGTCGACGTCGGCGAGGCCGATAATTTCCTGAAGGAGCAGCTTCGTCCTGAACTGCTGCAAGCCGCCTGCACCACAGCCAACATTCCGCTGACGCTGCGGCGGCAGGCGGACTACGACCACAGCTATTATTTCATCTCGACCTTCATGGGCGACCATCTGCACTGGCATGCGGAGAGATTGAAAGGGTGATGGCTTCTTCTCTCTTGGAAGAACCTACTCCGGCTTGCCGTAGTTCGGTGCCAGCAACCGGTTGCGGATCAGATAGCTCATCGTGCGCGTCCAGGATTCATCCGTGTTGCCGCGCATGTCGGCGCTGGCGGCCGTGATCATATTGCCGGTCTTCACGTCGCGCAGGTAGATGTTCAGATTGATGATCAGGTTCGAAACCTTCTGCACCATGCCGGTGATTTCCAAATCGGCACCCAACTGCCCGGCAAGCTTGAGGTCGCAATTGCCGCAGGCCTGCAAATTGCTGTGACGCGCCGCATCCCGGATCGGCGCGATATCGAGCAGCTGGAACCTGCCTGACTCGACCAGTGCCTTGCGCAACTGCTCGCTGATAAGGTCGAGCCTCGCCTCCTCCGGCTTGGAGCCGTAGAACTCTCCGGGCAGGCTGGTGTCGATCAGTTCGAAATCGAACACCGCGAGTTTCGGCGGATCGGCGAGCGCGACCGAGCCCGTCAACAGCAAAGCCGCGAAACCTATCAGCGCTCGCATGATCGTGATTCCCGGCCTCACGCGCGCGAGGACGAAATGCGGGGTTGCATGGCCTGACAAATCGGTCATGCTTTAGCAGAGACAATTCTCCATCGGTGGTCAAGCCGGGGAGTTGTACGGAGGAAACATGATCCGATGGTTGGTCGGCCTGATCGGCCTGGGTGTTGCTGCGACGAGTGCGCTCGCGGCCGACCCTGTCATGATCGGCGTCGGCTATCTCGGAGTCGCCGGCACCAGATCGACGCTGTCGCTGGTCGAGCAGCCCGCGGAGAATGACGGCATCGCCGGCGCACGCCTCGCCATCGAGGACAACAACACCACCGGCAAGTTCCTCAACCAGCGTTTTGCGCTGGAGGAGCGGCGTATCAAGGAGGGCGAGGATGCCGTGCAGGCCGCGACCGACCTCGCCTCACGCAACGGCTTCATCATCGCCGACCTGCCGGCCGACGCGCTGCTGAAAGTGGCCGACGCCCTGCGCGAGCGCGGCACGCTGCTGTTCAACGCCGGCGCGATCGACGAGCGGCTGCGCGAGGCCGATTGCCGTGCCAACGTCATCCACACCGCGCCGACGCGCGCAATGCTGGCCGATGCGCTCGGCCAATATCTGGTGTGGAAGCAGTGGAAGCGCTGGCTGCTCGTGGTCGGCTCGCATGACGAGGACAAACTGTTCGCCGAGGCGCTCCGGCGCACCGCGACGCGGTTCGGCGCCAAGATCGTGCAGGAGCGCAGCTTCGAAGACAAAGGCGGCGCGCGCCGCACCGACTCGGGCGTGACGCTGATCCAGCGCCAGATGCCGGTGTTCACGCAACAGGCTCCGGCCTACGACGTGCTGCTCGCGGCCGACGAGAGCGAGGTATTCGGCGCTTACCTGCCCTATCGCACCTGGGATCCGCGGCCTGTCGCGGGCTCTGCCGGCCTCGTGCCGCGGAGCTGGGACGCCGCGCAGGACCAGTGGGGCGCGATCCAGATGCAGAACCGCTTCGTCAAGCTGAACGCGCGGCGGATGACCGCGCTCGACATGCAGGCCTGGACGGCCGTGCGCATGATCGGAGAGGCCACCTCGCGCACCAATTCCGGGGACATCAAGAAGGTCACCGATTTCATCAAGGGTCCGGAGTTCTCGGTCGCCGCCTTCAAGGGAACGAAGCTGACCCTGCGCGACTGGAACCTACAGCTGCGCCAGCCGATCCTGCTGGTCGACGGCCGCATGGTGGTGTCGGTGTCGCCGCAGGAAGGTTTCCTGCACCAGGTCTCCGAGCTCGACACGCTCGGCTATGACCGCCCGGAGAGCAAATGCAAGCTGAAATGAGGAAGAAGATGTTGCGCTTGTGGCGTGTGGGACTGCTGTCCGGGCTGGCGCTGACGGCAGCGCCCGCGCATGCGTTCATCGCCTATGTCTCGAACGAGAAGAGCAACACGGTGTCGGTGATCGATACCGACAGCTGGACGGTGACCAAGACCATCAAGGTCGGCCAGCGCCCGCGCGGCATCGACTTCACGCGCGACGGCAAGTTCGTGATGGTCGCGGTCGGCGACGACGACACCATCCAGATGATCGACGTCAAGACGCAAACCGTGGTGGACAGCCTGCCCTCCGGGCCCGACCCTGAATTGTTCGCCCAAGATGCCGCCGGCAAGGTCCTCTATGTCGCCAACGAGAACGACAACACAGTGACGGTGATCGACCTCGAGAAGCGCGCCCGCCTTGGCGACATTCAGGTCGGCGTCGAGCCCGAGGGCATGACCATCAGCCCGGACGGCAAGACGCTGATCAACACGTCCGAGACCACCAACATGGCGCATTTCATCGACACGTCGTCGCGCCAGATCGTCGCCAACGTGCTGGTCGACGCGCGGCCGCGCTTTGCCGAATTCAAGCACGACGCTTCCGAATTGTGGGTGTCCTCCGAGATCGGCGGCACCGTCTCGATCATCGACCCCGGAAAGCACGAGGTGACCGGCAAGATCAATTTCGAGATTCCGGGGTTGAGGAAGGAGGCCATCCAGCCCGTCGGCATCGGCATGACCCGGGACGACAAGACCGCCTTCATCGCGCTCGGGCCCGCCAACCGCATCGCCGTGGTCGATACCGCCTCGCGCAAGGTGACGAAATATCTGCTGGTAGGACAACGGGTCTGGCACATGGCCTTCACGCCGGACGAAAAATACCTGATCACCACCAATGGCGTCTCGAACGACGTCTCCGTCATCGACGTCGCCGCGCAAAAGGTGATCAAGACCATTCAAGTGGGTGAACTGCCCTGGGGTATCACGATCGCGCCATGACCAACCCTGCTCCCATCGCCGAACAACGCGAAACAACAAGGCCCGATCCGGCGGCGGTGCCCGCGCTCTCGATCGACGGCGTCAGCCACGCCTATGGCCCGCGCCGCGCGCTGATGGACGTGTCCTTCAACGTGCAGCCCGCGAGCTTTACGGCCCTGCTCGGCCTCAACGGTGCGGGCAAGAGCACGCTGTTCTCGCTGATCACACGGCTGTTCGGCATCCAATCCGGCCGCGTCAGCATTTTCGGCCATGACGTCGGCAAAAGCCCCGGCGAAGCGCTGCGGTTGCTCGGCGTTGTGTTCCAGCCGCGCACGCTCGATCTCGATCTGTCGCTGACGCAGAACCTGCTCTATCACGCCGCACTCCACGGCATCAGCCGCTGCGAGGCCCGCGCGCGAGCCGCCGAGCTGCTCGGCCGCATCGGGCTTACAGAGCGCGCCGGCAGCAAGGTGCGCGATCTCTCGGGCGGGCAGATGCGGCGGCTGGAAATCGCCCGTGCGCTGCTGCACCGGCCGCGCCTGCTGTTGCTGGACGAGCCCACCGTCGGCCTCGACGTCAAGGCGCGCGCCGACATCATCAGCCATGTGCGCCAGCTCGTGAGCGAGCAAGGCATCGGCGTGCTCTGGGCCACGCATCTGTTCGACGAGATCATGGCCGGTGACAATCTCGTGGTGCTGCACCAGGGCAAGGTGCTGGCGCAGGGGCCGATGAGCCGCGTCGTCGCGGAAGCCGGCGCGCAGGACGTCAACACCGCCTTCATGCGTCTGACCGGCGCGCAGACGCTGCCGGGAGGCGGCGCATGAGCAGCATCGCCACCCGCGATGCCCCACGCGGCTTCTCGTTCCAGGAATACATGACCTGCCTCACGGGCATCGTCTGGCGCGAAGGCCTGCGCTTCCTGCACCAGCGCGAGCGTTTCGTCTCGGCGCTGGTGCGGCCGCTGGTGTGGTTGTTCATCTTCGCCGCCGGTTTCCGCCAGGTGCTCGGCATCTCCATCATCCCGCCCTACGAAACCTACATCCTCTACGAGGTCTTCATCGCGCCGGGGCTGATGGCCATGATCCAGCTCTTCAACGGCATGCAGTCCTCGCTCTCGATGGTCTATGACCGCGAGATGGGGAACATGCGCACGCTGCTGGTAAGCCCACTGCCGCGCGGCTACCTGTTGTTCTGCAAGCTGCTCGCGGGCACCGCGGTGTCGCTGCTCCAGGTCTATGCGTTCCTGCTGATCGCCTGGTTCTGGGACATCACCCCTCCTCTATCCGGCTATCTCACGGTGCTGCCGGCACTGATCCTGTCCGGACTGATGCTGGGCTCGCTCGGCATGCTGATCTCCTCCGGCATCAAGCAGCTGGAGAACTTTGCCGGCGTGATGAATTTCGTCATTTTCCCGATGTTCTTCGCTTCATCGGCGCTCTACCCGCTCTGGCGCGTGCAGGAGGGCAGCCCCTATCTCTACTACGTTTGCGAGGCCAATCCGTTCACCCATGCGGTCGAGCTCATACGTTTTGCATTCTACGGGCAAATCAACTGGATCTCGCTGGCGGTGGTCGCGACCTGCACAATCGTCTTCATGATCGGCGCGATCTATGCCTATGATCCCTCGCGCGGGCTGGCGCGACGGGGCCCTGCGGGAGGCGAAGGATGACGGTTCGGGTTCTGGCCATGGCCGCTCTGATGCTCGCAGCCGCGAGCACGGCGGCACGCGCGGCCGATCCGCGCTATCCGGATTGGCCCTGCACGCAGGCCAAAGTGCCGGACATTTCGCTCGCGGCCGTCTGGGCCGGTCCTTCGCTCGACGACGTGCAGAACCAGTGGAAGGACGACGCCAAAGTCAGCGCGCTGGTCGCGAAACTGTCGGCACGCAAGACGCCGCTGGACGAAGCCGAGAAGTTGGTGAGGGAGTTTTTGGCGGGCTCCGCGGCCGACAAGACCGCGAATGCGAAACTGCTGTTCGCAGGCTTGTTTGACACGCTCAACGCTCAGCGCTCGCAGGTCATGAGCGGACTGGAACGCGTCAGCCGCAAGCAGCGCGAAGCCGCCGACAAGATCCGTGAGGAGAGTGTGCAGCTCCAGGCGCTCCAGGGCGCCACGCCGCGCGACGAGGCCAAGGTCGATGCGCTCAGCAACGAGCTGATCTGGAAGACCCGCATTTTCGAGGACCGCTATAAGGTGGTACGGTTCGTCTGCGAGGTTCCCACCACAATCGACCAGCGGCTGTTTGCGCTCGGACGCGTGATCCAACAGGAAATGGAATAGCGTCAGCCTCATTGACCGCTTGCGGCAGGTTCCCGCGCCCCCATTGCGATGATTAACCTGTCGCCGCGCTATATGCCGGAACCAAATCGATCTAGGATGTCTTGTCGATGGGTAATCCAAGGCATCGGGAGGCCTCGATGGGAACCACAAAATTCATCCTCGCAGGCGCTGCGGCCATCAGCATGCTCGCAAGCAGCGCATTCGCTGACGATTTGACCGGAATGGTCACCCGGATAGATCGGCTCAACAGCACGATTTCGATCCAGCAGACACAGAGGGGCACAGTCGGCGGCAGCGCAGGCGGCGCCGGCGCGCTCCAGGAGTACAAGGCCAAGGATGCCGCGATGCTCGATGCCGTCCACGCCGGCGACAGGGTGAGCTACTCTGCGACCGACAATAACGGCACGGGCACGCTGACGAAATTGCAGAAGCAGTAGGCTTTCCTCGCCTCTTCCCACGTGCGACAGGGCGTCATGGCCGGGCTTGTCCCGGCCATCCACGCATAGCCACGCGGCACCAAGAACGTGGATGCTCGGGACAAGCCCGGGCATGACGATCGCTTGCCTATTGCTCCGGCCGCGGCTCCGGCTGCGCCTCCTCGGTCGGAAGTTTGGCGCGCTCCCAGCCGTCGGTACCATCGGGATACCAGGCGAGGTTGGAGTAGCCGTACGCGAGCGCTCGCTTGCCGGCGTTCCAGGACATCCAGCAATCGGCCAGGCAATAGACCACGAGCAGCGCGGTCTTGTCGCCGTGTGATGCACGCGCGAGGCCGCGCTGAAAGTAGTCGTCCATGGCGGGCGGCAGCGTGCCGTAGCCGGTATCCGGCAGCCAGATGCTGCCCGGAATGTTTTTGCGCGGCGCCTCGCGCCAGACGGTACCCGCTGGAAGGTTCTTCGGCTTCGGCGCGCGCGGCAGCACGTCGATGAAGGCGCCGCTCTTCGCGTGCCAGATCACCTCGGCTTCTGACGTCGACAGCACGCGCGCGCCGCCCAGCGTCGCCGGCACAGGCGCGCGGTAATTGTCGGTGCGATAACCCTCGGGCTCGAACGGCTCCTGCTGCTGCGCAACGACCGGCGCCATCAGCGCGGTGGCGACCAGCGCAACGGCAAGGTGCCGCCTCATGGCGTCTGCCTCATGGCGTCTTTTTGGCCGTCTCCGCGCCGAGCGGCCGATCGTTCTCGTCCAGCAGCGGAACGCCGAAGTCGAGCAGGATCTTGTTAATCTCGCCCTGGTTCTCCTGGATCAGCTTGTTGAGCTGCCGCTTCCAGTTCTGGTCGGCGCCACGCACGCCCATGCCGATGCGATAGACCAGTTTTGGCCCGGTGGTTTCCTTGACCAGCGGGGTGACATGAAGCGAGCCCGCCTTCTTCGCGTAGAACCCCGCCATCGGTCCCCACAGCACGCCGGCGTCAATCTTGCCCGCCGTGAGATCATTGATCATTGCCTGCGCCGAATTGTCGTAGCGCGTGTCGATCATCAGCGGATAGGGCTTTGCATCACCCATCAGTCCCGCGATGGCCATGTTGGTCGCAGGCGGCGTGCCGGCGACGATGCCGACATGCTTGCCCTTCAGCCTGGCATCCTCGAGCGTGTCGACCTCCTCCAGCCCGCTGCCTGCTTTCGCGACTAGGGCATAGCTCGTGCGGTAATAGGGATTGGTGCCTTGCACGAGGTCATCGCCTTGGGGGAAGCCCATGATGACGTCGCAGCGATGCGAGCCGAGCGTCATGCGCACGAAGCCGGTGGCTTGCGGAAAAAAGACATAGTCGAGCTTCTTCTGGAGCTTGTCCGCAAACAGCTCGGCAAGCTTGTTCTCGAACCCCTCGCCCTTCTCATTTGAGAACGGCAGATTGCGTGGGTCGGAACAGACGCGCAACACCTTGGGATCGACCAGCTCGAACGAGAGGTCACCCGTCTCGTTGGTCTGCGCGATGGCGACGTCGCCGAACGCGCAAGACGCAACCAGGATACTCAGTGAAAACAACCAGCGACGATGTCGTCCGGCCTCCGTCATCGCGCTTCCTCCTGGGCTTGTTTGAATGCTAGCCATGCAACGCATGACGCGCCATGTTTTGCCAGATTGTGTGCTGGCTTTTCTTTATTGCAGTGCAATGCGCGCAACCCTTTGAACTGAGGCGGAAAAGTGTCTCGCATCGCTCTCGTGATCGCAGCCTTGTCCCTGCTGGTGACAGCGACGCTAGCATGCGCCGCAGCGGCCGAATTGCCTGTGAGCGAAGTCGCACCGGGAATATTCGTACACTCCGGGACCATCGCCCTGATGACCCGCGAGAACGAGGGTGACATCGCCAATGTCGGCTTCATCGTGGGCGAGGATGCGGTGGCTGTGATTGATACCGGCGGTAGCGTTCGCGAGGGCGAGGCGCTGCTGGCGGCGGTGCGGGCCCGAACCAGCAAGCCGATCCGCTACGTCATCAATACCCACGGCCATCCCGACCATGTTTTCGGGAATGCGGCCTTCGCAGTCGGGGACACCATTTTCGTCGGTCACAGCAGGCTGCCGCGGGCGCTGGCTGCGCGCGGCCCGTACTATCTCGATAATTTTAGACGGATCATGGGCGACGAATTGATCTCTCCTGTGAAAATCGTGCCGCCCACAATGCTCGTCACGGACACAATGACGCTCGATCTCGGCGCACGCCGCCTGACCTTGCGGGCCTGGCCGGCCGGGCACAGCGACAATGATTTGACCGTGTTCGATGAGATGACGAAGACGCTGTTCACTGGCGACCTCGTCTTCCTCCGCCATATTCCGGTGATGGACGGCAGCATTCGCGGCTGGCTCGGCACCCTCGGGGAACTCGAGAGCATTCCGGCGCAGCGCGTCGTTCCCGGTCACGGGCCCGTGAGCGAATGGCCTGCGGCGCTGTCCGATGAGCGGCGCTATCTGATGGCACTGCTGGCGGACGTCCGGGCATCGAACAAGAAGGGCGAGCCGATCCGGACCGCCGCAGACAAGGCCGCCGCCTCGGAACGGCCGCACTGGGAGCTGTTCGATGACTACAATGCCCGCAACGCAACCGCAGCATTTTCGGAAATTGAATGGGAGTAGCGGACGCGCTACGATGTCCGTAACGTTGCTTCGTCCGCGAGACCATGACCATGACGGGATGCACGCGCCGCCTGCCTCTGATCGCCCTGCTCCTCGGCATTGCATTCGCCGTGCCGGCGCAGGCGGAAGACGCTTACGATCCCTGGCCGGGCCTGGTGCAGGACATCTTCAGCAACCGTCCGATGAATGACGGCGGCAATGTCATTGGCATCGAGATGCCGTATCGTGCCGAGGACGCGGCCATCGTGCCGGTCACTCTGCGCAGCAAGCTCTCGCCTGGCGATGCCCGCCGCATCCGTTCGATCACGCTGGTGATCGATCGTAATCCCGCGCCGATGGCGGCGAAGTTCGAACTCGGATCGGATGCCAACGTCACCGAAATCTCGACGCGCGTGCGCGTCAACAATTACACCGACGTCCATGCGGTGGCCGAGCTCAGCGACGGCCAGCTCTATGTCTCGAAGGTCTATGTAAAGGCTTCCGGCGGTTGCTCGGCCCCGGCAGGAAAGAATGCGGAGGAAGCCCAGAACCGGCTCGGGCAGATGCGTTACCGGCAATTCGCGCGCGAGGAGGCACCGGCGAGCCGCATGCGGGAGGCTCAGATCATGATCGGCCATCCCAATAATTCCGGGCTGCAGATGGACCAGGTCACGCAGCTCTATATTCCCGCCTTCTTCGTCAACCAGCTCAAGCTGACGCAGGACGACAGCCCCGTACTCTCGATGGAAGGCGGCATCTCGATCTCGGAAGATCCTAATCTGCGCTTCACCTATGTGTCCAACGGCGCCAGGCGTTTTCGCGCGGAAGCCAAGGACACGGACGGACACGTGTTCCGCAACGAGTGGGATGTGGAGAAGCCGGGGACGTAGGTCTCCTAGTCGTCATGGCCGGACTTGTCCCGGCCGCATGACGACCACTACAGGCGCCGCGAAGCGGTCAGAAACACCTCACCTCGGCTTCCGCCTGTGCTCGCCTCAAATCATTCACGGCCGAGTTCGCCTGCTCCGAGGTGCGGAACTGGACGCCGAGATTGCCGCGGACCTGGGACATGCTGAGCGCGGTTTCTGCGGTGACGTAGCGCTCATAGGATACGATCGAGGCCACCACGTCGATCGAACAGGAACATTGCTCGATCGCCTGCCGGCTCTCGCCATTGGCCTTCATGCAGCCATAGACATACTCGGCACGCGCCGACGTCGGATAATCATTGGCCTCTTCAGCCTGCGCGGCGAGCGCGGTCGCAGCCCACACAGCCAATGCGGCGACAATCGGTCGTAGCTGTCCGGCCAGATTCATGCGCGTCCTCCCGCTGGTTGCGACGGAAGTTATGCTATGCCTATTGTCCTGAAAAGCACTCTGTCTGAGGAAACGGCTCACAAGGTGATGAGAGCAATTGGTCGATCATTGGCACTTGCGGTGACGCTGGCGCTGACACTAGCCGGGCCCGGCCGCGCCGCGGATACAATCCGCCTTGCGGTGCAGAAGACCGGAACATTCTCTTGGGAGCTGGCCGCGATCCGCGCCGGCGGCCTCGACAAGGAGGCCGACCTGTCGCTCGACGTCACCGAGCTTGCGAGCCCCGAGGCCGGTAAGATCGCGTTGCGTGCGGGTAACGCCGACATCATCCTGTCCGACTGGCTGTGGGTGTCTCGCGAGCGCACGCTGGGCGCCAAGCTCACCTTCTATCCCTATTCCAGCGCGCTCGGCGCGGTGATGGTGCCGGCTTCCTCGCCGATCAGGTCGCTCGCCGATTTGAAGGGCCGCAAGCTCGCGGTCGGCGGTGGTCCCATCGACAAGAGCTGGCTGCTGCTCCAGGCGCGCTTGAAGCAGGACGGCATCGACCTGAAATCGGAGGCAACTATCGTCTATGGGGCTCCGCCCCTGATCGCCGCCAAGGCGCTCGACGGCGAGATGGATGCAAGCCTCAACTTCTGGAATTTCTGCGCACAGCTGGAGGCGAAGGGCTTTAGACGCCTCGCCGGCATCGAGGACATTTTGCCGAAGCTCGGCGCCAAGGGCGCCGTCTCCGCAGTCGGCTATGTCTTCGACGAGAGCTGGGCGGCGAGCCATCGGGACGCTGTGGCGCGCTTCATCGCGATGACTCGCAGGGCCAAGCAGCTGCTGGTGACCTCGGATGCTGCCTGGGACAAGATCGCACCGCTCACCGGCACGAACGATGCCACCCTGCTCAAGACCTATCGCGAGCGCTATCGCGACGGCATTCCGCGCCGGAGCATCGATGACGAAGAAAAGGACGCGCGCGTGCTCTACCGCGTGCTGGCCGAGACCGGCGGACGCGACCTCGTTGGCTCGGCCGCTGAACTCGAGCCAGGCACGTTCTATCACGCAGTTCCCGGAGACTGAGGTGCTGCGTCTTCTGTCGTTTGCCCTGTTGCTCGCGATCTGGTGGACAGCCGCGCTGTTCGTCGGCGCCGCAAAGCTGCCCTCCCCGCCCGCCGTGCTCGACGTCGTCATCGCGGAAGCATCGAGCGGCGCGCTGTTCCTGCATCTCGGCGCCACGCTTGCCCGCGTAAGCCTCGCCTTCGTGCTGGCGATGTCGCTCGGCAGCGCCATCGGCTATCTGATGGGACGAGTGAAGCTCGCCGACCGGCTCGGCGATCCCTGGCTGATCCTGCTCCTGAACTTGCCCGCCCTGGTCGTGATCGTGCTCGCCTATATCTGGGCCGGGCTCACCGAGGCCGCAGCGATCGCGGCGATCGCCATCAACAAGCTGCCGACCGCCATCGTTACCCTACGCGAGGGCGCGCGCGCGCTCGACCGCTCGCTCGACGAGATGGCGAGCGTGTTCGCGATGCGGCGCTTGCGCGCCTTCCGCCACGTCGTGCTGCCGCAACTGGCGCCCTATATCGCAGCCTCAGCCCGCTCCGGATTGTCGCTGGTGTGGAAGATCGTACTGGTCGCCGAACTCCTGGGCCGGCCGAACGGCGTCGGCTTCGAGATCGGCGTCGCTTTCCAGCTGTTCGACACGCCGCGGCTGCTGGCCTATTCACTGACCTTCGCCGCCGTCGTGCTCGTGATCGAGACCGCGCTGGTGCAACCGTTCGAAGCTCGTGCGACCCGGTGGCGACCCCGTGCGGCTTGAGGTCGATATCACAGGCAAGACGTTCAGAAGTGCGGCCGGCGGAACGCAGGAGGTGCTCGCGCCGGTCCACTTCGCGCTTCAATCCGGCGAGGTCGGTGTGCTGATCGGCCCGTCCGGCTGCGGCAAGAGCACGATGCTGCGCATCATCCTCGGGCTCGACCGCGATTTCGAGGGACGCGTCTCGCGCCCGCCGGAAGCGCGGATCGGCATGGTTTTCCAGGAGCCGCGGCTGCTGCCATGGCGCTCGGTCGAGCAGAATGTGCGGCTTGCGGCACCCGATGTCACTGATGCCAAGCTCGCCGAGCTGTTCAGGATCCTGGAGCTGGAGGCGCATCGCAGCCATTTTCCCGGCGAATTGTCACTCGGCCTCGCCCGGCGCGTCGCGCTCGCCCGGGCCTTTGCGGTGGAGCCCGACCTGCTCGTGCTCGACGAACCCCTCGCCTCGCTCGACGATGCACTCGCCGGCCGTTTGCGCGACGAGATCGCGACGCTGATGGCGCGCCGTCCGGTGATGACGTTGCTCGTCACCCACAGCCTGGATGACGCGATCCGGCTCGGCGACCGCCTGCTCTTGCTGTCGCCGCGACCGGCGCGCATCGTGCGCGAGGTGCCGATTGCCATCCCGCGCGCGGAGCGCAGCGAGGCCGAGCTCGGCAGGATCAGAGCCGAGCTCGCGGCGCTGCAGCTTGAATCAAAATGAGAACTCATGGTCAACTGGACCAACGAAATCTTCGCGGGAGGTCACCATGCGACGTACGCTGATTGCGATCGGCATCCTGTTGGTTGCGATGCCGGGCGCGGCGCTCGCGCAGGCCAAGGGCAAAGGTATCCGGCTCTGGAATCTGACGACGGAGACGATCTCCGGCTTCCAGCTCTCGCCGGCCGGGAAGACCGAGTGGGGGCCGAACCAGTGCCTGAACGACAAGGACAAGGAGGTCGACCACGACGAGCGGCTGCGCATCACCGGCGTCGAGCCCGGCCGCTACGACGCCAGGGTCAGCTATCCCAATGCACGGCAGTGCATCGTGCGCGACATCGAGATCAAGGCGGATGCGGTGTTCTCGATCGCCGACAAGGATCTGAAGGATTGCAGCAAGTAACGCGGGCTGCGTTACGAGTGTTTTCCTCTCATGGTGAGGAGCGCGGAACGCGCGTCTCGAACCATGCAGGCCCGTCTGTCGCCTGCGGCCATCCTTCGAGACGCTTGCTTCGCAAGCTCCTCAGGATGAGGACCTAAGCCAGTCGCGACCGGCAACGCAGCTCAGGGCTTCACGCCTTGTCGTTCGGGTGCGGATATTCGCAGCGCCACCGCACCGCCTGCCACTTCGGATGGTCGCCGACCCATTGCGCGATATAGGGCGGCGCAGCCATCGCGCATTGCGTCGGCGACCCCGCATAGTTGAACACCAGATGCTGCTCCTCGCAGGTCGCAGGCGAGAGCACCGCACACACAGTCACCACCAGGTCGATCGGGTTCATGCCGGGATCCTCGCAGAGGCGATGAAGTTAGCACAAAAGATTACGTTCCGAGGAGCGGGAAGTTTCAATCCGGCCGCGCGAAATCGAGCGGGAATCGCCCGTCGCCTGTCCCCGCAACCGGTGCGCGAGCGCTAGAAATTGACCCCAAACACCAGCCTCGCCTGATGGCGCTCAAAATTGACGAGGTCAAGATTGCCGCCCGATCCGGCCGGACGGCCCCAGGCCTGCATGCTCCAGCTCATGGTTAGGCGCGAGCGCTCCGAAAGCTGGAAATAGGCGGTCGGACCGACGAAGAGGGCCTGGCCTGCGAACTCGCCGAGGCCGATGCCTTCGTACTGCCGGAAGTAGCGCACCTCACCGCCGAGCAGCACATCGGGCCGCACGCGCACGAGGCCGGCGAACGCCGCGCCGATGGTCGAGCTCTTTTCGGACAGCCCCGTCATCTCGAAGCGCGCCCATTCCGGCTGATAGATCAGGTTGAGCGCCCCGATAGCAAAGTTCGGGATCAGCTCGCGATCGAAAGCGAGCGTGAAATCGGTACCGTACATCCGCCCTTTTGCGCCGGAGGTCTCGTCGATGCGGTCGCCATGGAGTTCGGCGGCAACAGTTAACCCGAATGGCGCGCGCTCGCGATCGAGCAGGCGATAGCGCAGGTCGAGCGAAGCGCCCTGGAAATTGAACTGGCGACGGTCGCCGATATCGGGGACGCCGGTGATGTCGTGCAGGGTGGCAGTGCCGCCGACCTCGACGCGGAAGTTCGGCAGCGGCACGACCTCGATTTCGACCTCCTGCGACAGCGCGCGATAGGTCCCGCCGCCTTTGCCGAATCGACCTGTCGTCTGGGTCTGGAATTCGCGCTCGCCGGGATTGCCGACATCGGTGCCGATCATGAAGCCGAAGATGTGCTCGGTATCGAAGCCCTCTTCGGCGCTGACGCATGCCGGCGCGAGCGCGACGGTGCAGGCGACTATGGTCCAGAATGTATGGGCTCTCGCTCGCATCCCCGACACTACCACGGCTTCGACGGTGTTTGCCATCGAAGCCGCGGCAGGTCGTCAGTCTTGCAGTCTTACTTGCGCAAAGCGCAGGCGTACATGTTGATTTCCATGCCGACCGGCACTTCCACGATCTTCGGAGCTTTCCAGGCCATTCGGGGACTCCCAAGGGATTGAGCGCGACATCGCGCCGGCCAAAACCTAGGGCTGCGTCAGGCACAGCGCAAGTCTGGAATCGCGCCGTTGACACAGCGAACTGTCGCATCGCGCTTGCAAATTTCTCTCTCGGGCAACTCGCCTTCGCTCTCAGTCAAGCGGCGCAGTTCTCACCGCAACAAGCGCAGCAGCGCGCGGCCGGCGCGCGAGTTCATCTCCTTCGCATCCAGCGTTCCGTCCTTGTCGGGATTCGCTGCGTTGAAGCGCTGCTCCACCACCGAGAGATATTCGTCGAGCGTGAGAGTCCCGTCGCGATCGGGATCGGCGGCGGCGAGTTCTTTCGCCGTTAACCGTCCGCGCAACTCGCGGGCGTCGAGCGTGCCGTCGTGATCGGGATCGAGCTTGGCGAACAACGCGGCCGCCGCCTTCTTCACCTCGGCGAGATCGAGCGTGCCGTCATTGTCGGTATCGAACGTCTTGACCGCATTGCCGGAGGCCGACCATGCCGGACCGGACAGCAGTGCAATCGTGAGCGCAAGTGCAACAGAGCGACGCGATATCATGAAAACCTCCCAGACCAAGAGCTCCGATTCGAGCCAGATCGACGACATAAGTCCCCAAGCGAGCCTCGGTTCAAGCCCCGAATTGCAGCCTGCGCCCGTACAACTTGCGGAACCCGTCGGCCCGACCATTGCCGTGGCGCACGCGCTCCTGCTCCGTGTCGCGGAATTTCTTCAGCGCCTGCGCACAAGTGAGAGTTGCTTGTCAGCTCTCCGTCAGATGACCGGCATCCCGCGCCGCCCACCATATCGGCATCGCAATTACGACTTTCGTATTGACGCGTTTTGCATTCGGGCGGAGTGTTGCTGTCGCAGCGTCAATAGGCGCGCATATTGGGAGGAACGGATGAAACGCTTTGCGATGGCCGCGAGCCTCGTCATGCTTGCATCGACTTGGGCAAATGCACAAACCAGCGAGCAGCTGGTCAAGGGCGCGACCGATACATCGAACGTTCTCAATTACGGGATGGGCTACAATCTCCAGCGTTTCTCGACGCTGAACCAGATCAACAAGGACAGCGTCAAGAACCTTGTCCCGGTCTGGAACTACTCTTTCAACGACGATCGCAGCGAGGAATCGCAGCCGCTGGTGTACCAGGGCGTGATCTACGTGACGTCGCACAACGCGACCATGGCGGTCGACGCCAAGACCGGCAAGCAGATCTGGAAATCCAAGGTCGAGTATCCTGCCGAAACGCCGCGCATCGTCTGCTGCGGCATCATCAATCGCGGCGCAGCACTCTATGACGGCAAGGTGTTCCGCACCACGCTCGACGCCAACGTGATCGCGCTCGACGCCAAGGACGGCAAGGAGCTGTGGCGGCAGAAGGCGGCCGATATCAAGGAGGGATATTCGATGACGGTGGCGCCGCTGGTCGCCGACGGCATCGTGATCACTGGCATCTCCGGCGCCGAGTTCGGCACCCGCGGCTTCATCGACGGCTGGGATCCCGCAACGGGCAAGCATTTGTGGCGCACCCATTCGATCCCCTCCCCCGACGAGCCCGGCGGCGACACCTGGAAGGGCGATACCTGGAAGCTCGGCGGTGGCTCGACCTGGATTACGGGCTCCTATGACCCCGAGCTGAACACGGTCTATTGGGGTATCGGCAATCCCGGACCGTTCAACTCGGCGGTTCGCCCGGGCGACAACCTCTACACCTGCTCCGTGCTGGCGATGGATCCCAAGACCGGCAAGATCAAATGGCACTACCAGTTCTCGCCCAACAATCCATTCGACTATGACAGCGTGGCCGAGATGGTCCTCGCCGACATGAACGTCGAGGGCAAGCCGACCAAAGTGTTGATGGACGCCAACCGCAACGGCTTCTTCTACGTGCTCGACCGCACCAACGGAAAGCTGCTCGCGGCCAATCCCTACGTGAAGGTCAACTGGGCGACAGAAATCGACATGAAGACCGGACGTCCCATCGAGACCGACGTCTCGAAGGACGCGCGTGAGGGCAAGAAGGTGACAGTCTATCCGTCGATCCTCGGCGGCAAGAACTGGGAGCCGATGTCGTTCAATCCGCAGACCGGCCTCGCTTACGCCAACACGCTAGCCTTCGGCGGCAGGTACAAGACCGAACCCGCCACCTTCAAGCAGGGTGAATGGTATCTCGGCATGGACCTTACCGATCTCTGGGAATGGGGTGATGGTCCGCGCGGTCATCTGAAGGCGATCGATCCCATGACCGGCAAGGCGAAGTGGGAAGCACCAAGCGACATCCCGCGCTTCTCCGGCGTGTTGTCGACTGCGGGCGGCGTCGTGTTCTCGGGCGCGCTGACCGGCGAGTTCGAGGCCTTCGATGCCGACACCGGCAAGAAGCTCTGGCAGTTCCAGACCGGCTCGGGCATCGAAGGACAACCGGTGACCTGGCAGCAGGACGGCGTGCAGTATGTCGCCGTGACGAGCGGCTACGGCGGCGTCTACTCGCTGTTCTCCGGCGACGAACGGCTGGCCAAAGTCCCGCCCGGCGGCTCGCTTTGGGTTTTTGCGGTCAAGCAATAACCACGGCACGATGCTGAGAAAGCTATCTCACAAGACGGTGGCGATCCTCGCCACCGTCGCGGTGCTGACGGTCGCGCTTGCGGCGACCGTTCGTGCCGCGGATGATTCAACCGGCAATCCCGTGCAGGCACAGATCGACCACGGCAAGTCGACTTATGCCGAGAAATGCTCGCACTGCCACGGTCCCAACATGATGAACCCCGGCACCATCACGCCGGACCTGCGCGCCTTCCCCGACGACAAGACGCGCTTCGTCACCACCGTGAAGAACGGCAAGAACAACAAGATGCCGCCCTGGGCCGATATTCTCAGCGACGAGGAGATCGGGAATCTCTGGGCCTTCATCTCGAGCCGGAGAAAACCATGAGGCGCTGGCTGGCCGCTTGGAGCATTGCCGCGATCCTCGCGGCGGCGGCCGCGGCTGCACGCGCGGCCGACGATCCGCTCAAGATTTGTCTCGACGAAGACAGGCCGCCGCTCTCGATGCATCACAAGGGCAAGCCGGGCTCGGGTTTCGACGTGCTGCTGGCGCAAGCGATCGCCGATCGGCTCGGACGGCCGCTGACGATCCAGTGGTTCGAGAGCAAGCTGGACGAGGATTCGAGCCCGCAGCTCGAGGCCAATGCGCTGCTGTCCGACGGCCGCTGCTCGCTCGTTGGCGGCTACGCGCTGACGACGGACTCCCTCGTCAAGCCCGGCATGAAAACGGCGCGCCTGCCGGGTTTTTCCGGCGCCACGCGCGACGACCGGCGCCGCCGCGTCGCGCTCGGCGTGCTCGCGCCGAGCCAGCCCTATGTCTACTCGCCGATGACGGTCGTGCTCGGACCGAAGGCGCGGGGTCGCAAGATCGGCGATATCGGCGATCTCGCCGGCCTGCGCCTCGTCATCGAGAGCGGCTCGCTCGGCGATGCGATCCTCATGACCTTCGACAAGGGGCGCCTCATCGACGACATCACCCATCTCGTCCCCGGCCGCGATGATCTCCTCGGTGCACTTGCCCGCGGCGACTATGACGCGACGCTGATCGACCTCGGCCGCCTCGACGCCCATCGCGCCGCGCACCCCGATACAGCGATCACCGCGTCCGGCTACTACTATCCGATCGGGGCCAATCGCGGCTATGTCGGGCTCGCCAGCGATCCCGCGCTGACCGACGCCGTCAACAAGGCGCTGACCGGGCTTGCTGCCGAGGGCAAGATCGCCGAATTCGGCAGGCAGGCGGGGCTGACCTATCTGCCGCCGCGTGAGCCCGCGATCCTCGGCGACGTCTGGATGAAGATCATTCAGCGTTGACCGGAGCGTCCGGCTCCCGGAATGACGGATAAAGTGGTCGATGGGCCGCTACAACCATGGCTAGCTCGGCGACATTCTGCACCCTATGATGCCGCCGTTTTCATTCGGCCATCTGGTGGCATCGTGAATCCTTCCGCCGCAAGCCTGCGCGATCTCCTCTCGCGCGAAATCAAGACCGGCGAGCTGGTGCGGGCGCTGATCGTCGTCGGCCCGATGGTCGCCGCCTATTTCATCGCGCGCGAGACGGCGCTGCTGAATCTCGGGTTGGTCGCGGTCTCGTTGCTCATTCCCGCACTCAGGCTGCACCTGCCGCCGAAAGTCGTCGCGTGGCATTATCTCGCCATCCTCCTCACCTTTGCCGCGCTGTTCCTCGCGAACCCGATCAAGCCGCTATTCGCAGTGCTGACGGCGCTCGCCGGATTCCTTGCGGTCGCAGTGACGCGCCACGGCGAACATTTCCGCACGCTCGGGAATTGGGTGTTCATCCCCGCCGTGTATCTTGCCTGCGAGGTGCGGGAGGGCGTGAGCGCCCCGGAAGCCCTGCGCCATGCCGGCATGATCATGGTGTCCTCTCCGATCGCGCTGGCTCTGGTCTGCGCCATCCGGATTTACGACCAGCGACGGTGCGGCGATGCCGCGACCTCGTTCGGAGCGCCCGCGGCCGAATGGTTTGTGCCCGCGGCGGCAACCGCCCTTGCGGTGTTCGCTGCGGCGGCTCTGGTCGAGATCCTCGATCTCGCGCAGGGCCAATGGGTGATGTGGTCGGCCGCAAGCGTCGTGGTCGGCGATCTCGCCGCTTCGACCGGCAAGCTGAAGCAGCGGGCGATCGGCGCCGTCGCCGGCGTGCCGCTCGGTTTCCTCGCCGGCATGGTGCTGCCGCAAAGCCGGGTCGGCTATGCGCTCGCGGTTCTCGCGGCCACCCTCACGCTGATCTCGTTCTCCCGCTACATCATCGGCTTCGGCCTGCGCTGCTTCTTCATCGCACTGGCCGCCTCTTTCGCCGGCAGCGCCAGCGGCATCGCGGAGGAGCGCATCGTCAACGTGCTGATCGGCGGCACCTTTGGCTTGCTTGCGGTAGCCCTGACCGAAATCGTCTGGTTGCGTGTCATGCGAAAAGTGCGATTGTCCGGATGACGCCCGAATAGGCACAGCGCGGCCCTTCGAATGCGCCAATCTGTCTCGCCTGTCACCCATGGCAGAGGCGACCCGATGCAGTACCGTCGGCGACAACCCGGGAGAGAATCATGTCCCCAAAACTCGATCGCCGCCACTTCATTGCCGCCGGCACCGCCACACTCGCGACGCCCTTCGTCTCGCGCAACGCCTCGGCGCAGGCTGCGTGGCCATCGCGGCAGATCCGCATGATTTGCAGCTATCCCGCCGGCGGACAGACTGACCTGCTCGCACGCGCCTATGGCGAATTCATTGCCAAGCAGGTCGGAAAGACCGTCGTCGTCGAGAACAAGCCGGGTGCCGCGGGCGCGATCGGGACGGCGGAGGTCGCCCGCGCGGAGCCCGACGGCCACACCATCCTGTGCTCGATCTCCACCACCTACATCATGAACCGGGTGGTGATGAAGACTCCGGGCTACGACATGGACAAGGATTTGACGCTCGTCAGCGTCATTCCGGGCGCCGGCCTGTTGCTGGTGGCGAACCCGAAAACCGGCGTCAAGACGCTGGAGGATTTCGTCGCCTTTGCGCGCAAGAGCGGCAAGGTCAACTTCGGCACCTATAGCGCGGGCTCGGCCCCGCATATGACGGTCCACGAGCTCAACAAGCAGTATGGCCTTGCCATCGAGCCGATCCACTATCGCGGCGAAGCCCCGATGTGGACGGGCATGCTGGAAGGTACGCTCGATGTCGCCATGGGCAGCTACACGGCAGCGCAATCGGTTTTGCAGAGCGATCGCGGCACAGTGTTCGCGGTTCATTCGAAGAAGGTCGACGCCATCCCCGATATCAAGACCCTCCCCGAGCAGGGCGCGACGTCGAAATTCTTCACCGTCAGCGGCTTCTCCGGCTGGGCCGTGCCGAAGGCGACACCGCAACCGGTCGTCGACCGCCTGGCGGAGCTTTGCGTTGCTGCCAACAACGATCCGAAGGTGAAGGAGGTTCTCAACACGTTCGTGCTCGAACCCGCGATCGGCTTCAAGGACACCAACGCGCTGTATCAGCGCGAGCTGCCGATCTGGATCGATAGCGCGCGGTCGCTCGGCCTCGAGCCCTCCTGAACCGCGAGACAAGACGCTCTTCGCGGCGCAGCATTCGACCAAAGCCTAGTGCCGGAAACGTATTTTCCCGCTATGATTGTGCGACGCTGCCGGGAAGCTCTCACCGGCGCGGACGAGAAAGGCCGATCCCATGACACCGGATGGCGTTGCCGTAGCCGTCATGATCATCCTGCTCTTTCCGATGGGCTATTTCACGTTGGCGTCTCCGGCCTTCCTGCTGGTGAAGCTGGATATCCAGCCCGTCGCCCAGCTTTTGCGCGGAATGTTCAATGCGCATTTTCTGGTGATGCGCGTTGCCGGACTCATCGGAGCGGTCGCTTTCCTGCTCGACGGTCGTCTGGTCGCCGCGATGGGCGTTGGCCTTCTTGCAGCCTTGGCGATCTACGGACGCCGCTGGTTCATGCAACGGATGGACGAACAGCTCAGCGCCAGGGACGCCGGCGATGCCGAGGCCCCGCGCCGGCTACGCCGACTACATTGGAGTGGAATGCTCGGCAATGCGGTGCTGCTCGCCGCTCTCCTGACCAGCATTCCCTACATCGCCATATCGGCGTGAGAGACATCGCGGGCGCGCGACGGTCAACCGTCGTCGTCGCCGAACCTGGCGTTTGCCTAATGCTCGTCCGCGGCAACCGCGCCCTGTTGCGCCTTGTGGATCGAGGACGGCACTACGCCAAAATATTTCCGGAACACCCGGCTGAAATGCGATGAGCTGGAGAAGCCCCAGGAGAACGCGACGTCGGTGATGGTCTTGCCGGCGTGGGCCTCGAGCTCCTGGCGGCAATTCTGAAGACGCGCCTGCCAGATGTAGTCGCTCACCGTGGTGCCGCGCTCCGAGAACAGCATGTGCAGATAACGCTTGGAGCAGCCGAGCTCGCCGGAGATCTGGTCGATGCACAGATCCGGATCGCGCAAATGCTCGCGGATGAAGAACTGCGCGCGCACATAGGTCGCTTCGGGACCGACGCGATCGAGCATCGTGTCCGCCTCGCGCAGCGGCAGCAGCAAGAGGTCGATCAGCGAATCGGCGACGCCGACCGCACTATTCGCCGACAGCTTGGCCGCCTCGTCGAAGGTCGCATGGACGAAATCGTGGGCGATCCGCCCCGTTCCCGTGCGTGAGGTCAATTTGCAGGCCGGCATTCGCTGCGACGGGAACCCGCGGTCGCGCAGCAGCGCCTTGGGTACGATCACCACGTCGTGGCGCGTGAAAGCAGGGCTGATGATCGAATGCGGACAGGAGACGTCATAGGCGATGATGTCGCCCGGGTTGATCTCGATGTGGCGGCCTTCCTGCTCGAAATAGGACACGCCGTAAGTCTGGAAGTGGATCTTGATATATGGGTGTTCGTTGGCCTTGGCGCGCGCCAGTGTGTGCGCGATGCGATGCTGGCTGACCTCGATCTGGCAGAGCTTCAGGCGCGAGACGCTGGTGTAGTCGATGCGGCCTTCGAGCGAAGACGCTTCCAGCGGATCGACGTCGAAATGCCCACACAGGCTCGTCAGCCCGTCAATCCAGCTCTGGATCTGCCGCTTCGGCGTCATTCCCGTCGTCGAGAGCGTGTGAATTGTGTCGGACATTAATCCAGCCACTGGTTTGATCCGGAGATTTTGACGCGAATCGCGAGCCGCGCTGCCGGAGCCCTGAACCGTGATTGCGTGACGTTTACCTCGATTTTGAGCGATCTTCTGGAACGAGCGCCATCGTTCCATTGCCACCCTTGGAAGTTAATCCTCCGCCTTAGTTGCAGCGCCGTCAAGGGGAACCTAAGCGTGGAAGACAGTCCCTAAGCGCTGCGGAAGCCGCTGAATTCGCTACTGCAAAATCAAAATCTTCGCGGCCGTGCGCTGTCAAGCAAACCAGCTTCTCTCTTGGGCAAGTTTCCCGATGGCGAAGTCGCTACGGATGCATCAGGAACAACAAAAACGGGCCGCTCCTGCACGTGGACCCGTAGCTCTCATCAGGAGGAGAAAGCACCCAGCATCGTTTCTGGTCCCAAATGTGACCGCCCTGCACGAGCAGACACCGGACGAGAAGCCCGGTGATTGAGCAATGCTTCGGAAAAATAAACGAGACAACGGAGGAATGACTATGCGCAAGGTACTACTGGCGACCTTTCTTGGGTCCGCTGCGGCTCTCGCCGTAGGCAGCGCGTCAGCCAATGACGAGCTGAACAAGATGGCGCAGAACCCGAAAGACTGGGTGATGCCGGCGGGCGACTATGCCAATACCCGCTATTCCAAGCTCAACCAGATCAATGCTCAAAACGTCGGCAAGCTCCAGGTCGCCTGGACCTTCTCGACCGGCGTGCTGCGCGGCCATGAAGGCGGCCCGCTGATCATCGGCAACATGATGTACGTCCACACACCGTTCCCGAACAAGGTCTACGCTATTGACCTTTCGAACGAGAACAAGATCGTCTGGAAGTATGAGCCGAAGCAGGACCCGAACGTCATCCCCGTGATGTGCTGCGACACAGTCAACCGCGGCGTATCTTACGGCGACGGCAAGATCTTCCTGCATCAGGCTGACACCACCCTGGTCGCGCTCGATGCCAAGACCGGTCAGGTTGCATGGACCGCCAAGAATGGCGATCCCGGCAAGGGCGAGACCGGCACCTCGGCGCCGCTCGTCGTCAAGGACAAGGTGCTGATCGGCATTTCCGGCGGTGAGTTCGGTGTTCAGGCGCATATGAGCGCCTACGACATCAAGACCGGCAAGCTGGCTTGGCGCGGCTACTCTGAAGGACCGGATGATCAAATCCTGGTCGACGCCGAGAAGACCACCGCACTCGGCAAGCCGGTCGGCAAGGACTCCAGCCTGAAGACCTGGCAAGGCGATCAGTGGAAGATCGGCGGCGGCGCCACCTGGGGCTGGATCTCCTACGACCCCGAGCTGAACCTCGTCTACTACGGATCGGGCAATCCCTCGACCTGGAATCCGAAGCAGCGTCCCGGCGACAACAAATGGTCGATGACAATCTGGGCTCGCAACCCTGACACCGGCCAGGCCAAGTGGGTTTATCAGATGACGCCCCACGACGAGTGGGACTATGACGGCGTCAACGAAATGATCCTCTCGGACCAGCAGATCAACGGCCAGCCGCGCAAGCTGCTGACGCACTTCGATCGTAACGGCCTCGGCTACACGCTCGATCGTGCCACCGGTGAGCTCCTGGTCGCCGAAAAGTACGATCCGAAGGTGAACTGGACCTCCGGCGTCGACATGGACAAGAACTCGCCGACCTACGGCCGCCCGAAGGTGCTCGACGCAGCTTCGACCGACAAGGCGGGCGAGGACCACAACGTGAAGGGCATCTGCCCGGCCGCGCTCGGCACCAAGGACGAGCAGCCGGCAGCCTACTCGCCGGACACGCAGCTGTTCTACGTCCCGACCAACCACGTCTGCATGGACTATGAACCGTTCAAGGTGAGCTACACCGCGGGCCAGCCCTATGTGGGTGCGACGCTCTCGATGTATCCGCCGCAGGGTGAAACCCACATGGGTAACTTCATCGCCTGGGACGGCAAGACCGGCAAGATCGTCTGGTCGAACAAGGAGCAGTTCTCGGTCTGGTCGGGTGCGCTCGCAACCGCAGGCAACGTGGTGTTCTACGGAACGCTCGAAGGCTACCTGAAGGCAGTCGACGCCAAGACCGGCAAGGAGCTCTACAAGTTCAAGACTCCTTCCGGCATCATCGGCAACGTCACCACCTATGAGAACGGCGGCAAGCAGTATGTCGCAGTGCTCTCCGGCGTGGGCGGCTGGGCTGGCATCGGTCTGGCGGCAGGTCTGACCGATCCGACCGCCGGTCTCGGCGCAGTCGGTGGCTACGCGGCGCTCAGCAACTACACGGCACTCGGCGGTACGCTGACCGTGTTCTCGCTGCCCAACTAGGCCTCTCAGCATCGCTCCGGCGCGTGGATCAACTCCACGCGCCGGCTCGTCTCACCGAATGCCTTCCGAGGAAAATCTCTTGCGTAAAATCTGCTCTGCCATTGCCGCGATGTTCTTGATCGCGTCCGGGGGAATTGCCGTCGCGGACGGCTCAGGTGACCCGACTGCCGTCAAGCAGAACGAAACCGGCGAATGGTCCGACAAGGAAGGCAACCCAACCTACAAGATCACCGACGGCTCCGTCGACTGGTATACCTATTCCGGATACCGCCGCTATCACTCGGACTGCCATGTGTGTCACGGCCCGGATGGCATGGGCTCGACCTACGCCCCGGCGCTGAAGGATTCGCTGAAGACGATGAGCTATGCCGATTTTCTCGGCGTCGTCGCCTCCGGCCGCAAGAACATCTCGACTGCCGCAGAGAACGTGATGCCGGCCTTCGGCGATAACCCGAACGTCGCCTGCTACATGGACGATCTCTACGTCTATCTGCGCGCCCGCTCCAACGAGGCCTGGGGCCGCACCAGACCTGGCAAGCACGACGACAAGAACGACGCCTATACCAAGAACGAAGATTCGTGCATGGGCAAGAAGTGAACGTGCGGAGCCCGACCAGGACCTGGTTCTTGGCGCCCTGCCGGAATTTGAGGAGCTTAAGATGAAGACACGTGCCGCCGTCGCTTTCGAAGCCAAGAAGCCGCTCGAGATCGTCGAAGTCGATCTGGAAGGACCGAAGGTCGGCGAAGTCCTGGTCGAGATCAAAGCGACGGGCATCTGCCATACCGACGCTTACACGCTCGACGGCTTCGACAGCGAAGGAATCTTCCCGTCGATCCTGGGCCATGAGGGCGCGGGCATCATCCGCGAGATCGGCCCTGGCGTGACCTCGGTGAAGCCGGGCGACCATGTCATCCCGCTCTACACGCCGGAATGCCGGCAATGCAAAAGCTGCCTCAGCCAGAAGACCAATCTCTGCACCGCGATCCGCGCGACGCAGGGCAAGGGCGTGATGCCTGATGGCACAAGCCGCTTCTCCTACAAGGGCAAGCCGATCTACCACTACATGGGCTGTTCGACCTTCTCGAACTTCACCGTGCTGCCGGAGATCGCGGTCGCCAAGATCCGCGAGGACGCGCCGTTCGACAAGAGCTGCTACATCGGCTGCGGCGTCACCACCGGCGTCGGTGCCGTCGTCAACACCGCCAAGGTCGAACCGGGCTCCAACGTGGTCGTGTTCGGCCTCGGCGGCATCGGCCTGAACGTGATCCAGGGCGCCAAGATGGCTGGCGCGGACAAGATCATCGGCGTCGACATCAACGACTCCAAGGAGGAATGGGGACGCCGGTTCGGCATGACCGATTTCGTCAATCCCAAGAAGATCACGGGCGACATCGTCCCGCATCTCGTGACCCTGACGGATGGAGGCGCCGACTACACCTTCGACTGCACCGGAAACACCACAGTGATGCGCCAGGCGCTGGAAGCCTGCCATCGCGGCTGGGGCACCTCGATCATCATCGGCGTTGCCGAATCCGGCAAGGAGATCGCGACCCGCCCGTTCCAGCTCGTCACCGGGCGAAACTGGCGCGGCACCGCCTTCGGCGGGGCGCGGGGCCGCACCGACGTGCCGAAGATTGTCGACTGGTACATGAACGGAAAGATCCAGATCGACCCGATGATTACCCACACGCTCAAGCTCGAAGACATCAACAAAGGCTTCGACCTGATGCATGAGGGCAAATCGATCCGTTCAGTCGTCGTGTTCTAACTCGAAAAGCGTCACCCCAAGGAGGATCGACCCATGACTGTTGCACTCCATCCCTCAATCGATAACGGCATCAAACAGGGCAGCGGCAGCTTCGCCGGCGGCACACTCGCATGCAAATGCAGCGACCATCAGGTCAAGGTCGCCGTCAAGGGCGACGTCGCGCATAACCATGCCTGTGGCTGCACCAAGTGCTGGAAGCCGCAGGGCGCGAATTTCTCCGTCGTCGCCGTGGTGCCCCGCCAGAACGTCACCGTGCTCGAGAACGGCGACAAGCTCCAGATCGTCGATCCATCGGCGGTGATCCAGCGCTACGCCTGCAAGGCCTGCGGCACACACATGTACGGCCGCATCGAGAACAAGGGTCACCCGTTCTACGGCCTCGACTTCATTCACCCCGAACTGTTCCAGGAACAGGGTTCGCAGGCGCCGCAATTCGCCGCCTTCGTTTCGTCGGTGATCGAATCGGGCGTGAAGCCGGAGCAGATGGGCGGAATACGGGCTCGGTTCAAGGAGCTTGGACTCGAGCCCTATGACTGCCTGTCGCCGGCGCTGATGGACGCCATCGCGACCCACGTGGCGAAGGCCAAGGCCGCCTAAGTAAAGGCCGCTTCAGAGCAAAGGCCGCCTGACGTTTGCCGCACCCGCCCGCTCGCTGGTTCCACCACACCCAGCGAGCGGACGAGCCGACCTGGGACAATCGCGGCGATGCCGCCGCTTCTCGACTGCACTTGTTTGGGACCGTCAGCTCCCTCAGTCCTGGTCTCTGAATGACTGCGCAGGACCGCCGGCTTCCTGCTTGAAGTCCGCGGCCCCTGCGTTTCTCCCTCCCTCGACTGAGGCATCCTGCTTCGTCCGCACAGGTCTTCTGGCGGACGAAGCTTTTTTTCGTTGTGCCCATCTCAAGAGGCGCACGGCGTGATGCGGCGCCCTGCTTTTGACAAACCTTCGTTGCAATCTTTTCCATCGAGAACAGCTGACGAGAGAACACTTGGCTGTGACCGGACCGAAGCGATCCCACTAAGATCGCGTCGTGACGATGCCGCGCGAAATTCAATAATCAAGAACACGACGGGAGGTATCGAGCACATCCGGACATGAATTGGCATTCCTGAGTCCTGCCGGGATCTGCCCGCGCGGGATGACCGCCGGAATGCGACGCCGCGCAGCGGGCATGGCACCGACCGGCATCTGGAAAATCTGAAATCAACAAGCTTATGAAGAGCGAGGGACGATCATGATCAAGGTGAAGATCAACGGCCAGGAACAGAGCTGGGACGGCGACCCGGATCTCCCGCTACTCTGGTTCCTGCGCGACGAGGCCGGGCTGACCGGCACCAAATTCGGCTGTGGCCAGGCACTGTGCGGCGCCTGCACCGTCATCGTCGACAAGGAAGCTGTGCGCGCCTGCATCACGTCGATCAACGACGTCGCCGGCCGCGAGATCACGACGATCGAGGGACTGCATCCGAACGGCGATCACCCGGTGCAGAAGGCCTGGCGGCAGGTCAACGTCCCCCAATGCGGCTTCTGCCAGGCAGGCCAGATCATGCAGGCGGCTGCGCTGCTAATGGACAATCCAAAGCCGTCGCACGACCAGATCCGCGAAGCGATGTCCGGCAACATCTGCCGCTGCGGCTGCTACCAGCGCATCGAGAATGCGGTCCATCTCGCATCGACGGGAGTGTGACATGAATTTCATCGACAATCCGAGGAAGCTTCGTGGCTTCGAGAAGAACATCAGGGTCGAAAAGGTCTCGCGCCGTAGCATCTTGAAGGGGCTCGGCATCACCGGCGGCTTTGTGCTCGCTGCTCCCGTGATGTCGCGCCAGGCGTTCGCCTACGAGACCGGCGCCGGCAAGATGCCGCACGGCGTCGTGGTCGATCCGCGCGTGTTCGTCGCGGTCGCACCCGACGGCACCGTCACCATCCTCGCCCACCGCGCCGAGATGGGCACGGGCGTGCGCACCAGCCTGCCGCTGATCGTGGCTGAGGAGATGGAAGCCGACTGGTCGCGGGTCAAGGTGGAACAGGCCCATGGCGACGAGGTCAAGTTCGGCAACCAGGACACCGACGGCTCGCGCAGCACGCGGCATTATTTGATGCCGATGCGCCAGATCGGTGCCTCCGCACGCACCATGCTCGAGCAAGCCGCCGCGAAACGCTGGGGTGTGCCGGCAACCGAGGTCAAGGCCGTCAATCACGAGGTCGTCCACAGCGCGACGAGCCGCAAGCTCGGCTTCGGCGAGCTCGCAGCCGACGCCGCCAAGGAATCGGTGCCGAGCATCGAAGGGCTCAAGCTGAAGGACCCCAAGGACTTCCGCTATCTCGGCAAGGGCCAGATCGGCATCGTCGATCTCCATGACATCACCACCGGCAAGGCGCGTTACGGCGCCGACGTGCGGCTGCCAGGCATGAAGTATGCCGTGATCGCGCGCCCGCCGGTGACCGGCGGCAAGCTGGTCAAGTTCGATCCGGACGCGGCGTTGAAGGTCCCCGGCGTCGAGAAGGTGATGCAGGTGCGCGGATGGCCGTGGCCGTCGAAATTCCAGCCGCTCGGCGGCGTTGCCGTGATCGCGCGCAACACCGGCGCGGCGATCAAGGGCCGCGACGCGCTGAAGCTGACCTGGGACGACGGCGCCAACGGCAAATACGACTCCGTCGCCTACCGCAAGGAGCTCGAGGAGGCCTCGCGCAAGCCGGGCCTTGTCGTGCGCCAGGAAGGCGACGCCGAGGCTGCTCTGAAGGGCGCCGACAAGATCGTTGTCGGCGAATATTATCTGCCGCACCTTGCCCATGTCAGCATGGAGCCGCCGGTGGCGGTCGCCGACGTCAAGGGTGACAAAGCGGAGATCTGGGCGCCGGTGCAAAGCCCGGGCGGCACGCGCGAGGACGTCGCGAAGACGCTCGGCATTCCCGAGGGCAATGTCACGGTCAACGTCACGCTGCTCGGCGGCGGTTTCGGCCGCAAGTCGAAATGCGACTTCGCGCTCGAGGCCGCGCTGCTGTCGAAGGAGCTCGGCGTGCCCGTCAAGGTGCAGTGGACGCGTGAGGACGACGTCCGCCACGATTTCCTGCACACGGTCTCCGTGGAACGGATCGAGGCGGGGCTCGACAAGAGCGGCAAGGTGATCGCCTGGCGCCATCGCAGCGTGGCCCCGAGCATCGCCTCGACGTTCGCGGCGGGTGCAAAGCATGAGGCGCCCTTCGAGCTCGGCATGGGCCTCGTCGACATGCCCTTCGAGATCGCCAACATCTCCTGCGAGAACCCGGAGGCCGCGGCGTTCACCCGCATCGGCTGGTTCCGCTCGGTCTCGAACATCCCGCGCGCCTTCGCGGTGCAGTCGATGGTGGGTGAGATCGCCCATGCAACCGGCCGCGACCAGAAGGAGACGCTGCTCGCGCTGATCGGCAGCCCGCGCATCGTCAAGCCTGCTGTGAAGGACATGTGGAACTACGGCGAGCCCTTGGACAGCTATCCGATCGACACCGCGCGCCTGCGCAAGGTGGTCGAGCTGGTCGCCGAGAAGGGCGAATGGGGCCGACAGGTGCCTAAGGGCCATGGCCTCGGCATCGCCGTGCACCGCAGCTTCGTCAGCTATATCGCGACCATCGTCGAGGTGGCCGTCGACGACAAGGGCAAGCTGACGGTGCCGCGGGTGGACACCGCCATCGACTGCGGCACCTATGTCAACCCCGAGCGCATCGCCTCGCAGATCGAGGGCGCGGCGATCATGGGGCTCAGTCTCGCGAAATACGGCGAGATCACCTTCAAGGACGGCAAGGTGCAGCAGAAGAACTTCGACGACTTCCAGGTCCTCAGGATCGACGAATCCCCTGCGGTGACCAACGTCTACATCGTGCCGCCCGGACCCGACACGCCGCCGAGCGGCGTGGGCGAGCCCGGCGTCCCGCCATTCGCGCCAGCGCTGATGAATGCCATCTTCGCTGCGACCGGAAAGCGCATCCGCAGCCTTCCGCTCGGCAAGCAATTGGAAGCGTAAAGGCGGGAACACAAGGCGGCCTCGCGCCGTTTGCATCGATCTGACAGGAGCAGATCGATGACCCATATCTCAAAGGCGCTCGCAGTCTCATTGCTGTCGAGCGCCTTTCTTTTGACGGCCACTGGCGCATACGCCCAGAGCAACACCACGCCGCCGACAACGGCGACGCGCCCCAGTACGCCGGACCAGAACTCTGTGCCCAACGCCAATGCCACGCCGCCCTCGACCACCCAGACCACCGGGCAGCACAATCCAGATCCCAAGGTTCGCGAGATGAACCAGAAGGAAAAGGACAAGGTCGAGCGCGAGGGGAAGTAGCGATCTGCGCATTGGCGTTTTGACGTCGTGATTATCGGCTCTACTTCTTCGCCGAACCGCATCGTTGTGCCCTCTCCCCTTGCAGGAGAGGGCAGCGACGCCGGTTGCCACGATCACGCTGGGTGAGGGGTATGCCTGCGCGAGCCTCGCACGTTGAGATGCGCGGATGGAACCCCTCATCCGGCGCTTCGCGCCACCTTCTTCCGCAAGGAGCGAAGGGAAGACGCCAACGCAAAATGCGGCGGACGTTGCCGTCCGCCGCATTTGCCCCCTGACACTCCGCTTCTTTCGATCCGCCAGCGGAGCTTATTTCTTGAGCGCGAACACCCAGATCACGCCGCCTTGCGGCACGTTGGCTTCGATGCCGATATTGTTGGTCACGAGTGCATCCTGGATGCGCTGCGCATCCACGCCCCATCCCGACTGGATTGCGATGTATTGCGTGCCGTCGATCTCATAAGACACCGGCATGCCCATGATGCCGGAGTTGGTCTTCTGCTCCCACAGCAGCTCGCCGGACTTCGCGTTGAAGGCGCGGAAGTTGCGGTCGTTGGTGCCGCCCACGAAGACGAGATCGCCCGCGGTCGCCGTCACCGAGCCGAACAGCTGCGATTTCGGGAAGTTGTGTTGCCACATCTTCTTGCCCGTAACGGGATCCCAGGCCTGGAGCTCGCCGAAATGATCCGCCCCGGGCTTCGTCTTCAGCCCGATGTCCTCCGGCTTGGTGCCGAGCCAGAGCTCGCCGGGCTTGAGCGGAACCTTCTCGCCGGTGAACCCGCCGCAGAAATTCTCGTTGGCGGGTACGTAGACGAGGCCGGTCTTCTGGCTGTAGGCCGCCGACGGCCAATCCTTGCCGCCCCACAGCGACGGACAGAACTCCACGCGCTTGCCGACCATCGGCTTGTGCGCGGGGTCGACGATCGGCCTGCCGCTCTCGGCGTCGATGCCCTTCCAGACGTCAGTGGAGACGAACGGCCAACCGGCGACGTAGTTGATCTTGGTCGGCGTGCGCTCGAGTATCCAGAAGATCGCATCGCGTCCCGGATGGACCAGGCTCTTGATGTTGCGACCGTCACGTTGCAGGTCGATCAACATCGGCGCTTCGACCTCGTCCCAATCCCAGGAATCGTTCTGGTGGTACTGGTGATAAGTCTTGATCTTGCCGGTGTTCGGATCGAGCGCGAGTACCGAGGAGGTATAGAGATTGTCGCCGGGATGCATCTCGCCGGGCCACGGCGCGGCGTTGCCGACACCCCAATAGATCGTCTTGGTGTCCTTGTCATAATTGCCGGTCATCCAGGCCGAGCCGCCGCCGTTCTTCCAGTCCTCGCCCTGCCAGGTGTCGTGGCCGGGTTCGCCTTCGCCCGGAATCGTATAAGTCCTCCACAACTCCTTGCCGTCCTTGGCATCATAGGCGGCGACATAGCCGCGCACGCCGAACTCGCCACCGGAGCCGCCAACGATGACCTTGCCGTCGACGATCAGCGGCATCAGGGTCATGTACTGGCCCTTCTTGTAGTCCTGCACCTTGGTGTCCCACACCACCTTGCCGGTCTTGGCGTCGAGCGCGACGACATGGTCGTCGGTGGTGGCGAGATAGAGCTTGTCCTCCCAGAGGCCGACGCCGCGGCTGGTCGGATGCAGCTGGAACAGATCGTCGGGGAGCTGCCGCTTGTAGCGCCAATATTCGTCGCCGGTCTTGGCGTTCAGCGCAATCACCTGCCCCATCGGGGTTGCCACGAACATCACGCCGTTGTTGACGATCGGCGGCGCCTCGTGGCCTTCGACGACGCCGGTCGCGAAGGTCCAGACCGGGGTGAGGTTCTTCACATTCGAGGTGTTGATCTGGTCTAGCGGGCTGTAGCCCTGCCCGTCATAGGTCCGCCGGTACAGCATCCAGTTGGAGGGCTCCGGGTTTTCCAACCGCTGCGCGGTGACCGGCGCGTAGTTCTCGACCGGGCCTGATACGGCGGCGGTCGACGCAAGACACGTGAAGGCGACGAAGCCGGACAGTAACCACTGCTTCCTGGTCATGGACGTTCCCCTTTTTCATCCGTTTGAATTCTTGTTTTGAATTCTTGTCGTTCGTCCCGTCGTCCGCCCACCGGCGGATGCGGCCTCTCGTGACGCGGGCACAACCCGCACGTCCATCATCCCGGCTGCGCGCCACCTACCTTTCCGACGAAGTTTCCGGCGACGGTGAGCGAGCCGTCAGCCAGCGCCAGCGGCAGCGCAGCGAGCCGTCGCGGCGCCGGCCCGAACACGACCTGCGCGGCCGCGCGAGGATCGTATTCGGAGTTGTGGCACATGCATTTGAGCACTTCCTTGTCGCCGACATCGCTCTTCACCCAGGCCGTGACAGGACAGCCGGCATGCGAGCAGATTGCCGAATAGGCGAGGATGCCGTCGACAGCGCGCGCTTTCGTCTGCTCGTCGAGCTCGGCGGGGTCGAGGCGGATGATCAGAATCTCGTTGAGGCGCGAGGCGCTGCGCACGACCGACGTCTTCGGGTCTTTCGGCCAGGCATGCACCGGCGGGCCGCCGGCCGACAGATCGGCCGCGGTCACGGGCTTTCCCTCTTGATCGCCTTCGGAGAACACGAGCAGATCGCCCTTCTGAGGCCGCTCGTCGGAGCCGGGCGCATCCTCGCCCGCGTGGACCTGCGTGGAACAAGCGAGGCACGCCGTGGTGGCCAACGCACTCATCAACAGCGCCCGCCGGGTTTGCTCCGTGCACGCGTCAGCTTCGGATTCCGCTGTGTTGTCGGAGGATGAAGAGGATGTGTTGAACGATGCACTCGACATGTCCACAAGCAGGCGCTGGAACTCTGCCGAAAAAAAGGCAAAGATTTTTTCCCGCAGTGCATCACAGGGTTTTGCTCGCAATGATTGAACGCGAACACGCGCATTTACGCGTATTTTTTTAATTGCAACGTCACGCTACGCGACCGGCATGATGATTTTGCAGATCAGGTAAATGCTAGCGGTATTGGTGCAATGCGCCGACGCGCGGCGCGATCGTAGCGCCATCAGTGCCGCCTGCGCATTTCTCAGGCAGGCATTCTGTATTCTAGGAGCGGAGCAGGTGACGCGGCGAAGCGATGCGACCGGCCAAGGTTGCCGACGCCATCTCAAAGCTGTCGGCGATGCGGCGCGCCCTGTCGATGAACAGCGCGGCGGCCTGCGGCGGGCAGACCTCGCGCGCGGTCTGTTCGAACAAATCGAGCCAGCGGTCGAAATGATCTCCGATCAGGTTCAGTGGCATATGCGCCCGCATCGGCGAACCGTGGTAACGGGCGCTCATCAGCACGACCGACGACCAGAAATCCCGGAGCTTGGCCAGATGCTCGTCCCAATTCTGCACGACCGCGAACACCGGCCCCAACAGCTCATCCTCGCGCACGCGCCCGTAGAAGCGGGTGACGAGTTCCCCGATCATCTCTTCGGTGATCCCGGTGCGCTCGATTGCATCCTGGGTCAGCAAATTCCGCCGCACGGCCGCAGCCTCGCGCTCGGCCTTCAGTCGATCCGACATGTCCCTTGTTATCCGTTCCGTTGTTCCCGCAGGCCGCCCGTTCGACATTGTCGGGCCGATTGCGCGCGGCGTCTTTGTCGCAGCGCAAATCGCGGGGTCCGGCGGCGAGCACTCAACACCCGCCGCGCGCCGTTGTCAGGCGCTGTAGGTGTAAAAGCCCTGCCCCGTCTTGCGGCCGAGATGGCCGGCGTCGACCATTTCCTTGAGCAAGGGGGCTGGACGGTATTTGGGGTCGTTGAAGCCTTTGTAAAAGACCTCCATCACCGACAACATGGTGTCGAGCCCGACGAGATCGGCGAGCGCCAGCGGCCCGATCGGATGGTTGCAACCGAGCTTCATACCGGCATCGATCTCTTCCGCCGTCGCAATCCCCTCCTGCAGCGCGAAGATCGCCTCGTTGATCATCGGGCAAAGGATGCGGTTGACGGCAAAGCCCGGGCTGTTCTTCGCCGTGATCGCCACCTTGCCGACGCGCTTGGCGAAATCCAGCGCCTTGGCATGGGTGTCGTCGGAGGTCTGCAGGCCGCGGATGAGCTCCAGCAGCGCCATGACCGGAACCGGATTGAAGAAGTGCATGCCGATAAAGCGGTCGGGCCGGTCGGTCGCCGCAGCGAGCTTCGTGATCGAGATCGACGAGGTGTTCGTGGCGAGCAGTGTCCGCGGCGACAGCGTCGCACAGAGATCCTTCAGGATCTTGACCTTGAGTTCCTCGTTCTCGGTCGCGGCCTCGATGACGAGATCGCAATCGACGAGCTTGGCGCGGTCGGTGGTGCCGGTGATGCGCTTGAGCGTGGCGTCGCGATCGCCCGCCGACATCTTCTCCTTCTTGACCAGGCGCTCGAGGCTGCCGCCAACCGTTGAAATCCCGCGGTTCACTGCCGCATCGGAAATATCGACCATCACGACCGAAAGCCCGGCCGCGGCACAAATCTGCGCGATGCCGTTCCCCATGGTGCCTGCCCCGATGATGCCAACGGTTTGGATCATTGCCTCAAATCCTTCATCCTTGCGGACGTGCCATACCGGCCCGCCCCTTTGTTCCTGCACCAGGGTCTAGCACCGCCCCCGGGCGGGTGCGACCTGATCCTCTCCCTTCCTTAAAGCATCCAAGGCGGGAATAAAGCCGCCTTTCGGCCGCCAAACGGCGTGATTTGGTGCCCCGGCCTGTTTGGCCCGGCCTATCTGCGGCATCCCGTCCCCGGAGGGCGCGAGTGTGCGGGGAGCACCGGGCTCGAGGCGGTAGCGGCTTAACCGAGACGAAGCACCTTGCCCGGATTCATGATGTTCTTGGGATCGAGCGCCCGCTTGATCGTGCGCATGATGTCGAGCTCGGTCCGGGAACGGTAGTGCTGGAGCTCGTCGAGCTTCTCGATGCCGATGCCATGTTCCGCCGAGATCGAACCGCCCATGGAGGTGACGAGGTCGTTGACGGCCCGTGTGATCGCCGCGGAATACTGGGAGAGCGTATCGCGGTCCATGCCCTTCGGGCCCATGAAGGAGAAGTGCACATTGCCGTCTCCGATGTGGCCGAGCGGATAGGGGCGGATCGTCGGCAAAATGGCGAGCACGGCCTCGAGACCGCTGTCGATAAACTCGGGAATCCTGGAGACCGCAACCGACACATCGTAGCTCAAGCCCGGACCTTCGGTGCGCGATGCCTCGGCCACGCTCTCGCGAATCCGCCACGTGTTGCGCGACTGCGCTTCGGTTTGCGCGATCACAGCATCCAGCACCCGGCCCGCCTCGAGTTGGTCCGCCAGGAACTGCTCCATCCTGTCCGACATGCCCGTGCCACCGTCCTGCCGGGGCCGGGCCGACGACCATTCGAGAAGGAGGTACCATTCGGTCTCAGCCTTGAGAGGATCCTGAGTGCCGGGAATGTGGCGCAGCACCATGTCGGTGCACGCACGGCTGATGAGCTCACAGGAGCCGACATTGTCATCGGAAGCGGCATGCGCCTCCGACAGAAGCTCGATGGCAGCCTTGGGATCGCGGATTGCGAGCCATGCTGTGCACACGTCTTTCGGCGCCGGCCAGAGTTTCAGCACCGCCTTGGTGATGATGCCGAGCGTCCCTTCGGCGCCCATGAACAGGTGCTTGAGGTCGTAGCCGGTGTTGTCCTTCTTGAGTGCGCGCAGGCCATCCCAGACATCGCCGTTAGCCAGCACGACCTCGAGACCCAGCACCAGATTTCGCGCGTTGCCATAACGCAGCACCTGCACGCCGCCGGCATTGGTGGACAGATTACCTCCGATCATGCAGGAGCCCTGAGCACCCAGGCTAAGCGGAAACAGGCGGTCGTGGCGCGCGGCTGCGTCCTGAAGCGTCTCGAGGATGCAGCCTGCCTCCACAGTCATGGCGTAGCCGACGGGATCGACGTTCAACACCTGGTTCATGCGACCGAGCGACAGCACGATGCCGCGGTGCATGGGCCACGGCGTGGCGCCGCCCATCAACCCGGTGTTGCCACCTTGCGGAACGATGGCAATGCCGTTGTCGTAGCAGAGCTTGACGACAGCGGAGACTTCCGCGGTGCTGGCCGGACGCACGACCGCCGCGGCCTGCCCCGCCAGTTCGCCGCGCCAGTCGGTCACGAAGGGCTGCTTGTCGTGCTCGTCCAGGATCAGGCCTTTGTCGCCGACGATGGCCCGCAAGCGGTCGAGAACGGCTGAGGTCACGGGTGCGGTCGGAATCGAGGGAGCGATGGGAAGGGCTGCACCCGGCATGTGTTCCTCTCTTTTCGGCCGTTCAGCGCCTTGGGGCGCGCAAGGCTTCGTTCTTGTTTTCATTCTGGGCGGTGGTGCAACGACCCTAGCATAGGGGTCGCGGTTGCGGGAACATCCCCGGCAGTAAGCCTCGTGCGGATTTGCGTGGAATGCTGAATGCAGGCGCACTTCCGCCGAGGTCCCGCATACCCTACTGTACCCCGATCAATTCGGATTGGAGCTCATGAGCCGTTTCTGGAGTCCGGTCGTCCACACGCTTTCGCCCTATGTCCCCGGCGAGCAGCCCAAGCAGGACGGCATCGTCAAGCTCAATACCAACGAGAATCCCTACCCGCCCTCGCCGCGCGTGCTGGCGGCGATCGCATCGGCCGCGGAGCGGCTGCGCCTTTATCCCGATCCGCGCGCAACGCGCCTGCGCGAGGCGATCGCGGCCCATTGCGATGTGGTGCCCGAGCAAGTGTTCGTCGGTAACGGCTCCGACGAGGTTCTGGCCCACACCTTCCAGGCCCTTCTGAAGCACGACACGCCGCTTCTGTTCCCCGACGTCACCTACAGCTTCTACCCCGTCTATTGCAGCCTCTATGGAATAACGCATGAAAAGGTGCCGCTCGATGCTGCGATGAGGATCGATATCTCCAACTACAGTCGACCATCGAGCGCCATCCTGCTCTGCAATCCGAACGCTCCAACCGGTATCGCCCTTCAGCGCGACGCAATCGCATCCCTGCTGGCCGAACAGCCGGACCGGCTGGTGGTGGTGGACGAGGCCTATGTCGATTTCGGCGCCGAGAGCGCCGTGCCGCTGGTTGCACGCCACGACAATCTGCTGGTCATCCAGACCTTCTCGAAGTCGCGCTCACTGGCTGGCCTACGGGTTGGTTTTGCCATCGGCCAACGACCGCTGATCGAAGCGCTGGAACGGGTGAAGGACAGTTTCAACTCCTATCCCGTCGATTGCCTCGCGATCGCCGGCGCCGTCGCCGCGATCAAGGACGAGGGCTGGTTCAGAGACACCCGTGCTCGTATCATCGCAAGCCGCGAAACCTTGGCCCGAGACCTTGGACAACTTGGCTTCGAGGTGTTGCCGTCGCTCGCCAACTTCGTCTTCGCGCGCCATCGAAGCCGGAGCGGAGCAGATCTCGCGGCAGCGCTTCGCCAGCGTGGCGTTCTGGTCCGTCATTTCGGAAAGCCGCGCATCGAGGACTTCCTGCGCGTCACTGTCGGAACGGAGGCGGAGTGTGCCCGGCTTGTTGAGGTGCTGCGTGGGTTGATCTGAGCCCCGACAGTCCCTGCATCGGCCAGCATCAAACGATGAGCCCAAACGCGGCATCGTGCCATGCCACCCGCGGCTTTGATTTCCGGCCAAATTCGAGTTACCAAACCTGCCTGCGGAGCGCGACCGCGCCGCTGCTTTGCCCGACGATACCCTCAGGGAAATATACGTGAAACACCTCCGCAGTCCTGAAATCGACGCACCCAAGACGTCGTGGCGGGCGCCGAAGCTCGGGCACGGATGAACGACTTTGCGCGATCCATCGGCGCCGCATTCACGCTGATCGGCGAGGCCGATGCAGAGCTTCTGGGCATCGTCGGACTGTCGGTGCGCGTCAGCCTGACCGCCAGCATCCTCGCGCTTCTGATCGGGGCGCCGTTCGGGGTCCTGCTTGCGATCACCCGGTTCCGCGGGCGGCAGGTCATCATCGTCCTGACCAATGCCTTGCTTGGTCTTCCACCGGTCGTGGTCGGGCTCGCGCTTTATCTTCTGCTGTCGCGGTCCGGGCCGCTCGGGGCCGCCGGCCTGTTGTTCACGCCGGCGGCCATGGTGGTCGCGCAGACGCTGCTCGCCACACCGATCGTGGTCGCACTGGTGCACCGGCCGGCGAGCCTGCTGTGGGCGGAGTATGGCGACCTGGCGCGGATCGATGGGCTCTCAACACTACGCAGCATCGGCTTGCTGTTCGCGCTGGGCCGGACCTCGCTGCTGACGGCCTTTCTCGCAGCCTTCGGCCGCGCGATTGCGGAGGTTGGCGCCATCCTCATCGTCGGTGGCAACATCCGCGGTTTCACGCGCACGATGACGACGGCGATCGCTCTGGAGACCAGCAAGGGCGACCTGCCGCTGGCGCTCGGACTCGGGCTGATCCTGCTCGCACTCAGCGTCGCAGTGTCGACCGTCGCCTTCCTGCTAGTGGGACGCGTTGGGGAAAAATAGCTGCTCGCCCCCGACCTTGTAGCCGGCGATGGCCTCCTGCCCTTTCGAAGAGATCAGCCAGTCAATGAAGGCTTGCCCGTCCTGCGCCTTCGCGTTCGCATGCTTGGCCGGATTGACCAGCATGACGCCGTACTGGTTGAACAGCCGCTTGTCGCCTTCGGTCAGGACGGCGAGCTCGCCGCGGTTCTTGAATGACAACCAGGTGCCGCGATCCGACAGCAGATAAGCATTCGACGACGACGCCATGTTCAGGGCCGGACCCATGCCCTGGCCGATCTCGCGATACCAGCCGTCCTTGGGGGCACCGAGATCGACGCCTGCCTCCTTCCAAAGCCGCAATTCGGCCGCGTGCGTGCCGGACTTGTCACCGCGCGAGATGAACGGCGCCTTCGCGGCCGCGATCTTGCGCAGCGCCTCGGCCACGTCCTTGCCGCCGGCGATCTTCGCGGGATCGCTCTTCGGCCCGACAATGACGAAGTCGTTGTACATGACATCGAAGCGCTTCACGCCCTCTCCTTCGGACATGAACTTGTCCTCGGCTGGCCTGTCATGGACGAACACGACGTCTGCATCGCCGCGCCGCCCGATGTCGAGTGCCTGGCCCGTGCCGACGGCAACGACCTTCACGTCGATGCCCGCGGCCTTCGAGAATAGCGGCAGCAGATAGCCAAACAGCCCCGACTGTTCCGTCGACGTCGTCGAGGCCACGGTGATGGCGCGCTCCTGCGCGAATGCGATCGTGGACCAGAGCAGAATCGCTCCGAGAGTCATTATCCTTTTCATGCTCGTCCTTACACCAGATGCCGGATGTTCCAAACTCTACCGTCGACAGAGACGCACAGGGAACCCCAACAAGCGCCGCAACGCGCTTGGTCATGATCGTCGCGACGCTCCCCTGTGAGGAACGTCCGCTCCGCGCGCAAGTTGTCATCAAGTCAACCCAGGAGGAAACCAGATGAAGAAGATCATTTTGGCATCCGCGTGCATCATGGCGCTGGCGACCGGCGGCGCCTTCGCACAGACACAACCCGCCCCAGGCGCATCCGGTCAGGGCGACGTCGGGCCCTCGTCCCGGGGCCCCGCGACCAAGGGCATGACGACCGGCACGTCGTCGAACATGCAGAACGAGGCCGCCGACAGCAAGGGCAAGCAGGCTCCGAGCGCCGGTGGCAGTAACACCAGTAACATGGGCAGCCAGGCCGGCGGCGGCGCGGGCTCCGGGAAGTAGGCCGGCATCGATCGGAAATCTGGAGAGGGGGCGATCGTCCCCTCTCCTCAGATGTCTTCATGCCGTCAAAAGCTTGTCGACGTCATGCGCAAAGGGTCTTGGTGTCGAACAAAGCGCATTGGCGAGGCTGCACCTTGACTGCAGTCACGCCGGCGACATCGCAGCTTCGCGCTCTGAAAGCGTGGATGTTCTGCAATTGGTCCCACCTACATTGACATCAGTGTGACAGCCGGGGATTTTTACATTGCTGGCGAATCAGCGATGGCCTCAAGCCGAGTACCTCTTGGACAACTCCCAGTGCTTTCGAGACTGATATCGTTGCTGCGCCGCATCCCCGCGGTGAAATGGGCGTTCAACCGGCTCCGGCCCGCGCCGCACGGCGGCAGCATCGACGTCGCAGCTGATGCCGCGGACGCCTCGCCCTCCCTCGTTGCCGAGATTTTAGAAGCCGCTCCGGCTCTGGACACCAGCATCAGCGCGGACACGTCAAACTGCGACGTTGCGGCCGCCGCTTCAGCCGCCGAAGACGGGACCGCCAGACCCGTCATCGCGGAGAGCCCGTCGGAAGCGCCAGCCGATGTTAGCGGCAGCGACGATTCATCCCGGGAGACGGCGGCGGAAGTCGAGCTGGTCGTCGTGGAGGAAGCTTCGGTCGCGACCATCGATGTCGAGCGTGAGACGGTCGACGTCCCCGAACTCACCATCAACAGCGATCCATCTCCCGAACTCGCGGACGACGTTGAGCCCATTGTCGTGGAGAAGGCCTCCTCCGTCGATGTCGAACTCGTCCCGGTTGATGCCCCCGCTCTCGCCATCAACGACGAGCATTCCTCCGCCGTCGACGTGGATACTTGCTCAACTCTCGACGACACGCGTGTCGCGCTTGCCTCCAGCGCGGCGGAAGTCGTCGCCAGCACGCCCAGCGTCGTCACGGATGTTGCGCCGGAGCCAGCCCTCGAGGCTCCCGCTGCGGAGATCACCAGCGCGCCGAAGATTCGTGCAAAGATCGCAGAACCCGCCGACCGCGCCGCGCTGATCCGGCAGCGTTGGACGGAGACCGGGAGCAGGATGTGGAATCCGCGCGTCCACGGCGCCGGTGATGCCACGCTGAACATCCAGGGAAGCGTCGGGTTGCTGCCGCCCGCGCCTGGCGAGACAATGCCGCGCTACGACAAGCTGGAATTCAGGATGCTCGGCGGACAAATCGTCTGCGAGGGCGTGATCGTCGAAGCACCCGCGCATGCGAGCCAGCGCAGTTTTACGCGGCTCGCGGAGCCGGGGAAACCGGATCGGGTCCGCGAACCAATGCGGGAACGCCAGGCCGCTCTCGCCTGACCCTTTATTTCCTACGACGACCAGCCCATATGATAGGCTAACGCCTTGAATTTGGGAGATCGCATGCCCACAAAATCATTGCGACTGGTTGTGATTGCCGCCCTCTGCGTCTCTCAAGGAGCCTTTGCCGCATCCAGTAAACGCCATGCGCCCGCGACCGATCAGGCGTCACCCTACAAAGCCGACCGCCTCTCCTCTTCGCGCGGAGAGACGATCCTCAACACGCCCGGCCAGACCACCGTGATGACGCGAGAGGTCCTCGACGACAAGAACGCGACGAGCCTCAAAGATGCCATGCGCTCGACCGCCGGCGTGACGATCGGACGCTAGGCCACTTCGCTCAGGGGAGCGGATAGCCCTTCCAGACCCACTCCAGCGCCGACGGCAGCGTCTGCGCGATCGTGGGCCGGTCGACGTGCTTGGCGTTGCGTACGAACAGAAACTGATAGTGGTAGCCCTTCTCCGCCAGCACCTTGGCCATCAGCGCGTTGGAGAGGGTCCAGTCGTGCATGCCGTCGGGAATGGTGGGGTTCGGATAGAACAGATCCTGGTCGCCGCCGAAGAACCAGAAGCGGATCGGCTTGGTCGGCGCAGCGACGATCAGCGGCACGCCGGGCGGCTCGGCCGGCGTGAGCACGCCCGCCTTGGAGATGAGATTGGGTGTGGCCGGCCCCGGCCATGCGCTGTGATATTCCCAGGCGCCACCGCGCAGCGACGGGTCATGCGGCCATTGCTGGTTGACCATGGTCGGCGAGAACGCCAGCACGCGGTGATAGAGATCGGGATAGAACCACGCCATCGTGAAGGCTGCCACGCCGCTTGAACTCAGCCCCATGGTCGCACGCCCATCGGGATTTTTGGTCAGCCTGACCTCGGCGTTCTTTTCGACCAGCGGCAGCACTTCACGCTCGACGAATTGCGCGTAGGCGCCTGACACCGCGTCATATTCGCGGCCGCGCTGACTGCCCTGCGCGTCCTGCCCGCCATTGCCGATCTGGATCGCGATCATCGGCGGCACGCGGCGCTGCGCGATCAGATTGTCCAGCGTGACGGCGAGATCCTTGTAGGCGTTGGAGCCACCGTCGCCGACCACGATGAACGGCGCCTCGCTGCCGCGCACATATTGCGCCGGCACATAGACGTCGATGGTGCGCGACCAGACGCCGGGATGGCTGGTGGTGACGATCATGTGCGACTTGTCGTCCGGCGCCGTGACGGTCGTCATGATCGAGGAATTGGTGCAACCAGCAAGATCGTCGCGGATCAGACCCGGATTGTAGATGGTGCTCTCCTTCGACGACAACGTGAAGGACTTTGTCGTCCCACGCGGCACGCCCTCCTTCGCGATCGTCTCCGGCGCAGGATTGTGGGTGGGACCGATGATGAAATTGCCCTCGGCATCCGGTGGCGGCAGCGTTCCGTCAGGAAGCTCCGTGGCGCGTGGATAATTGGGATTGGAGGGATCACGCGTCGGAGGCGCCGTCTTGAAGTCGAGACCCGTCGTATCGATGAAGAACGGGCCCGCCTTGTCGGTGCTGTTGGCCCCAGGCGGCACCACCATGTTCTGGGTGACGCAGGCCGGCTGCGAGAAGGCAATCGACGTGAAGGAGACGAGGGAAATCAGAGTCCCCGCAAGGACGGACAACGAATTGGTCATTTCAGCTCCCGATGCCGACGAGTCTTTCTGGCTCGCCTTGGCGCAAAGTATGACGAGCCGCCTGCGCGTGGTCAAATCCCGCCCGGCCGCGTTACCGCAATGGCCGCCATGCTCAAAACGGACAGACACGGCTATTCCGCGCATGCCACGAACTTTTTCAGACACGTGGCCGTTGCTGCCGCACCTCGCACGACGTAGCTTGCCGGTCGGCCGCGCGAAGGCCGCGCCCGATCAAGACGACAAGAACAATCTGCAAGAACAATCTGCAAGAACAATCCCGGGAGACAAACCATGAAGAAGCTCACGGCCGCGCTGTGCGCGCTGGCGTTCCTCGCAACCGGCGCGCAGGCGCAGACCGTCAAGGACTTCCTGGCGGTGGTCACCAAGAAATGGACCACGCCGTTCGAGCCGTTCCAGCTCATCGGCAACATCTACTATATCGGCACTGACGGCATCGCCGTCTACATCATCAAGACCTCACAAGGCCTGATCCTGATGGATACGGCGCTTCCGGAATCCACCGGCATGATCAAGGACAACATTGCCAAGCTCGGTCTCAAGGTCTCCGACATCAAGATCATCCTCAACACGCACGCGCATTTCGACCACACCGGCGGTTTCGCCGAAATCAAGAAGGAGACCGGCGCGCAGCTGATCGCCGGCGACCGCGACAAGCCGCTGCTGGAAGGCGGCTATTATCCTGGCGACGAGAAGAACGAGGACCTCGCCTTCCCCGCAGTGAAGGTCGATCGCGCCGTGAAGGAAGGCGACAAGATCACGCTCGGCGACACCACGCTGACGGCTCACGCCACCCCCGGCCATTCGCCCGGCTGCACGAGTTGGGAGATGACCGTCAAGGACGGCAATCAGGACCGCGAGGTGCTGTTCTTCTGTAGCGGCACGGTGGCGTTGAACCGGCTGGTCGGCCAGCCGACCCACGCCGGAATCGTCGACGACTACCGTGCGACCTACGCCAAAGTGAAGGCGATGAAGATCGACGTGCTGCTCGGGCCGCATCCGGAGGTCTATGGCATGCAGGCCAAGCGCGCCGAAATGAAGGACGGCGCACCGAACCCGTTCGTCAAGCCGGGTGAACTCGCAGCCTACTCCACAACCCTGTCGGAAGATTTCGACAAGCAGCTCGCCAAGCAGACCGCCGCGCTCGAGAAGAAATAGCGATCGTCTCGCGCTATCTTCACCTCTCCTTCTCTCCGGGGGAGAGGCGGAGCCGGCATGCCGGCTCGCACTGTGTCGATGCGACAATACGCTCCGCTGGCGCATATGGTTAGCAGAGCGTAGCCGCAATTTATGCAAGCTCTCTTTCAGCCAATCCCCGCACTTCCGCCGCCGGATATCGTTAACGCGGCCTCACCGGTGCGCGGATCGAGAAGATCCGCGGCGCGTCGAACCTCTCGCGAGGACTCCAATCTAACGCCCCCTTTACCGCCGCCGTGCAAGATCGCCCGCGTTTTGAGGAAATTCAGGGCTGATATTGCAATGCCTGTCACCAATTTGAAGTCACATCTAGCTGCCGTTGCAGAGCTGTTTCGGGTGCCGGCCGACAATCCGGAGCTGATGCGCGCGCAATTCGACGCCTTCTCGAAACAGATCCCGCTACTCTATTTCATCCTGATCACAAACACGATCGCGGTGGCTTATACCTATGTGCCGCTGGCACCGGCCTCGCTCAGTATGATCGTGCCGGCCGTGTTGATCGCGGTGACAGGCTTTCGCACATTCTGGTGGCTGCGCCAGCGCGGTGTCGTCCGCAACGATGCCGACATCCTGCGCAACCTGCGCCTCACCAATTGGATTGCAGCGCCGATCGCCGCCGGCTTTACTCTCTGGTCGTTTGCCCTGTATCCCTACGGCGACGCTTTCGCCAAGAGTCAGGTTGCCTTCTATATGGCGGTGACCGTGATCGGCTGCATCTTCTCGCTGATGCATCTGCGCTCGGCAGCGCTGATCGTGACGTTGGTCGTCGACGTGCCCTACGTGCTGTTCTACTTCGCCACGGGCGAACCGACGCTGGAGGCGATGGCCGTCAACAATCTGCTGGTCACCGGTGCGATGGTGACGGTGCTGTTCATCTATTATCGCGACTTCGCCGACCTCGTCGCCAGCCGCAAATCGCTGCTGGCGCAGCAGGCGGCCACCCAAGCCCTATCGGACGAGAACTTCCGCCTCGCCAACCTCGATTCCCTCACCGAGCTGCCGAACCGCCGCCGCTTCTTCGCCGAGCTGTCGAGCGCGTTCACCGATGCCGAGCGCAGAAACGTTCGCGTCGCGGTCGGGATCATCGACCTCGATGGCTTCAAGCCGATCAACGACAATTACGGCCATTCGGTTGGCGACCGCGTTCTGATCGAGGCGGGCCGGCGCATCCGCGAGGTCTGCGAGGGCTTCGGCCCGCAGCGGGTGGAATTCGCCAGGCTCGGCGGCGACGAGTTCGGCCTCGTCGTGTGCGGCGACCCTGACGATGCGGATTTGATGCGGCTCGGCGAACGAGTTGGTGACCAGGTCAAGCTGCCCTACCAGCTCGACACCGCCCATACCGGGCTGTCCTGTTCGATCGGTTTCGCGCTGTTCCCGCAATCGGCAACGACGGCAGAAGCGCTCTATGAATGCGCCGACTATTCGCTTTATCACGCCAAGCGCCATCTGCGCGGCCGCAACGTGATCTTCTCGAGCGAGCTCGAGGCCGAGATCCGCAGCCGCGGCGTCATCGAGAATTTGCTGCGCACTGCCGATTTCAGCACCGAGATGGACCTGGTGTACCAGCCGATCGTGGACGCCATGAGCGAGCATACCGCCGGCTTCGAGGTCCTGGCGCGCTGGCACAGCTCCCGCCTCGGCCTGGTTTCGCCGGCCGATTTCATTCCGGCCGCCGAGCGCATTGGCCTGATCCGGCCGCTGACGCAGGCGCTCCTGGTACGCGCGCTCGCGACGGCCAGGACCTGGCCCGACCACATCCGCCTGTCGTTCAACCTGTCCGCCCACGACGTCTGCTCGCCCGAGGGCATCCTGCCGCTGATCACCATCATCGAGAAGAGCGGGCTACCGCCGCACCGGATCGACTTCGAGATCACCGAGACCGCCGTCACCTTCGATTTCGTACGCGCACAACAGTCGATCGCGGCATTGAAGGCGATGGGCTGCGGCATTTCGCTGGACGATTTCGGCACCGGGTACTCCTCGCTGAGCCACGTGCACTGGCTGCCGCTCGACAAAATCAAGATCGACCGCAGCTTCATCGCCGACGTCAACGACAATCCAGTGAGCCACAAGATCATCAAGTCCCTCACGGGCCTCTGTGACGACATGGAGATCGCCTCCGTCGCCGAGGGCGTCGAGACCCGCGCTCAGCTCGACACCCTGCGCCGGCTGGGATGCGACTTCATCCAGGGCTACTACTTCGCCAAGCCCATGCATGGCGACGCCATCGACGAGTATCTCGCCAGGGAAGGCCAGCGCCTCGGCGGCGCCGTATCCAGGGTCGTGGCCTAAAGTCAGACCGCGCAGTAGCGCTCCTGGATGTCCTTGTCCGCCAGCAGCGCCGCGGCGCTGCTTTGATGCACGACTTCACCCTGATCGATGATCACGGCACGGTCAGCGAGCCGCAGCGCCCATTCGACGTTCTGCTCGACCAGGAGCAGCGTCTTGCCTTCGTCGCGCAGGCGACGGAACAGCACGCCCATCTCCTCGACCAGGACAGGCATGATGCCCTCCGACGGCTCGTCGAGCAGAAGCATCTTAGGCTTTGCGATCAAGGCGCGTGCAATCGCCAGCATCTGCTGCTCGCCGCCTGACAGCGTGACACCCTCCTGGTCGAGGCGCTCCTTCAGGCGCGGAAAGGTCTCGGCGATCTCGTCGATCGCGACGCGCTCATCGATGTCGCTTCCTGCCGCGACGAGGCCGAGACGAAGGTTCTCGCGCACGGAGAGACCGGGGACGATGCGGCGCTCCTCGGGGACGTAAGCAAGGCCGAGATGGAAGCGCTGATGGGCGCGCAGCTGCAGAAGCTCCCGGCCCGCAAACCGCACGCGACCCGTCGCCTTCGGCATCAGGCCCATCATCGACCGCAGCGTGGTGGTCTTCCCGGCCCCGTTGCGGCCGACAAGGGCAACGACCTCGCCGGGCTGCACATGCAAGGAAATGCCGTGAAGGACGTGGCTCGCGCCATACCAGGCGTGGAGATCCCTGATTTCGAGCAGTGCAGTCTCAGCCATAGCCTTCACTCTGTCCGAGATAGACCCGGCGGACCTCCGGATTGCTCCTGATCTCATCGGGCGCGCCGTCCGCAAGCAGGCGGCCATGATGCAGCACCACGACGCGCTTGGATAGGCCCAGCACCATCTTCATCTTATGTTCGACGAGAAGCACGGTGCGCTTCTCGGCGAGCCGTTCGAGCAGCGCGACCATGTCCTTGGTCTCCTCCGGCCCCATACCAGCGGTCGGCTCGTCGAGCAGAAGCAATTCCGGCTCCGAGACCAACGCAATCGCGATCTCCAGCGCGCGCTGCTGGCCATGCGACAGGAACTTCGCCAGTTCGGCGCGCCTGCCAGATAGCCCGACTGCGTCGAGTGCAGCATCGGCGCGGGCATTGAGCTCTGTAAGTCGGGCGCGGTTACGCCAAATGTCGTAACTCACGGTCAATGCCTGCGCCGCCACGCGGACGTTCTCGTGCACCGACAGGTCCGGGAAGATGTTTGTGATCTGATAAGAGCGCGAGATGCCCTGATGCACGAACCGATGCTGCGGAAGGCCGTTCAGCTCGCGTCCTCTGAAATGCAGCTTGCCTGACGTCGGTGTCAGCGCGCCGGAGAGGATGTTGAAGAACGTGCTCTTGCCAGCGCCATTCGGCCCGATGATCGAGGTGAGCTGTCCGGCCGCAAAAGACACGGTGATGCCTTCGAGCGCGACGAAGCCGCCGAAGTGCTTGCCTATCCCCTCGGCACGAAGCAATTCGTCGCTCATGGCCGCGCCTTTCCGACACCCAATGTGTCGAGCAGCGTGCCCCAGATGCCCTTGGGCAGGAACAGCACGAACAGGACAAAGATCGCGCCGACGAAGAGCTGCCAGTGCGGGGTCCAGACCGAGATGACGTCCTCCAGAATCAGGAACGCCGCCGCGCCAACGAACGGCCCGAAGAAGCTGCGCGCGCCGCCGAGCAGCACCATCATCACGATCATGCCCGAGGTCTGGTAGTGCAGGATGTCGAGCGGCACGATCGACAGATGTAGCGCCAGCATGCAGCCACCGAGCGAGGAGATCGCGCCTGACAGCATGAACACGATCAGCTTGCTGCGCTCGACGTCATAGCCGCAGGCCCGCGCCCGCTGCTCGTTCTCGCGGATGGCCTCGATCACGGCGCCGAAGGGCGAGTTCAGGATGCGCGACTGGAACCACATCGCCAATGCGGCGAAGGCCATCAGCACATAATATTTGTTGACGGGGTCGAGGAAATTGACGGGGAAGCCGAACAGGCTGATGCGATCGACGGTAAAGCCGCGCAGGCCATTCTCGCCACCGGTGAAGGACGAGGCCTGGAGCGCCACGTAATAAACGAGCTGAGCCAGCGCAAGCGTCACCATGGAGAAATAGATGCCGCGCGTGCGCGTCGAGACGATGCCGATCGCGGCGGCGAGGCCTGTGCTGAGGAGGACGGCGATCGGGACCGCGGCGAACCAGGGCACGCCGTAACGGCCGATCGCAATGCCGGTGAAGTAGGCGCCCGCACCGAAGAACGCGGCTTGGCCGAACGACAACAACCCCGTGTAGCCGAACAGCAGATTGTAGCCCATCACCACGACGCCGTAGATCAGGACGTTGACGGCCAGCGCGTAGGACGGCAACAGCCAAGGCAACACAGCCAGCACCCCGATCGAGAGCAACACGCGTTGGTCGAGAAGCCGGCCGAGCCCGACGGACGAGAGTTTGGCGACCGCTTCGCCGCTCGATGGTGAGGTCACGCGGCCCTCCCTCTGATGCCGAACAAGCCCTGCGGGCGGATCAGCAGCACCACGGCCATCAGCGCGAACATGACGATGGTCGCCATCTCCGGCGCGAACAGCGCGACCAGGCTGATCGAGATGCCGACCATGAGGCCTGCGACGACAGCCCCGACGATCGACCCGAGGCCGCCGATCACGGTCACCACGAAGGCTTCCGCCAGCACCAGCGATCCCATCTCCGGATTGACGCTGCGCATGGGACCCGCGAGCACGCCGCCGAGCGCGGCCAGCCCGACGCCTAGCCCGAAGATCGCGAGCCAGACCCGGCCGATGTCGACACCGAGCACCTGCATGATGGTGGGATCGCGGGCGCCCGCACGCACGATCAAGCCGATCCGCGTCTTCTCCAGCGTCAGCCAGAGCACCAGGAGCACCACCGCCACCAGCGCAATGACGAACAGGCGGTAGCGCGGGAAGAAGCCGATGCCGAGATCGAGCACGCCGATCAGCTGCGGCGGGGTCGGAAACGGGATGCCGTCGCTGCCGAACACGATCCGGACGCCCTCGACCAGGATGTAGCTGAGGCCGAAAGTGAGGAGCAGTGGATCGTCGATCGAGCGCCCATAGAGCCTTCGGATCAGGACGAACTCGATCAGCATGCCGAAGGCGCCGATCAGGATGGGCGCCAGCAGCAATCCCCACCAGAAGCTTCCGGTGAGAGACGCCAAATACAGCCCCGCATAGGCCCCGATCATGAACAGCGCGCCATGAGCGAAATTGACCACCCCGAGCATGCCGAACACGATCGTCAGTCCAAGCGCAGTGATCACCAGGACCGCCCCAAGGGCGATCCCGGAAAGAAGCTGCATGATGATCAGCGACAGGTCCATTGCCCAGGCTTCAGGTCGCGTGGCCCAGCTCGCTGCAACTGCGCAACATGTCGTCGGAGCCAGTGTCGTTGGCGAGAATGGCGAACAGATCGTTGTCGTTGGCCATGGCGGACTTCTTCTTGGACTCCAGCACCAGCACTGGCTGCACCGACTGGTGGTCGCATTTGCGGTAGTGCTGCGGACCCTTGGTCAGGTCGTATTGCAGCTTCTCCAGGGCATCGACCACCTTGTCGGTATCAGTGCCACCCGCGGTCTGCATGGCCGCCAGCAGCGACCCGACGCCGGCATAACCGTAGGCGCCGTAGTCGGTCGGGATGGCGCCGCCATTGGCTGCCTTGAAGGCGGTGTTGAAAGCGGCGGCGGACTTGCTCTGCGTCTCCAGGCCCCAGTAATAGTTGGCGCCGCCGACCACGCCCTCGAACACGTCGGGGCCGACCGCGAGCCGCTGGTTGTGCAGGATCACCGGCACGACGATCTTCATCTGCTGCTTGACGCCGAAGTCCACCGCTTGCTTGATCGCATTGGCCTGGTCACGGCCGAAATTGGAAATGCAGAGCACGTCGGGCCGCAGCGACATCAGGCGCGGCATGAAGGTGGAATAGTCGGCAGCGCCGAACGGATGCAGGATCTCGCCGACGCTATCCGCGCCGATCGCCGCCTGCGCGCGCTTGAAGCCGCGCAGCATCTCATGCCCGTACGCGTAATCTGCGACGAGATGGGCAACCTTCATGCCCTTCTTCAGGGTCTGCCGTGCCACGGCGGCGGTCGTCATGTGCGGGTTCAGCGCCTCGTGGAAGGTGTATTTGCTGAAATCCTTGACCTCGTTGATGGTGTCGGACTGACTGATCGAAACATAGATCACGCCGCGGGCGCGGGTGACTTCGTTGACCGCGAGCTGCACGGCGCTGGAGAGCGCGCCGACCACGGCGTGAACCTTGTCCTTCTCGATCAGCTCCAGCGTACGGGTCGCGGCCTCGCCGGCATTGAGCTTATCGTCGCGCACCAACAGCTCGACCTTGCGGCCGCCGATGCCGCCCTTGTCGTTGGCGAGCTTGACCGCGAGCTCGGCGCATTTGACCTGGTCGCGCGCCTCCGCAGCGAACGGGCCGGTCAGCGGGGTCGGAAAGCCGATGCGGATCGTTTCGTCGGCAGCGCGCCCGAGCCGCGGCATGGCGAGCAGTGCCGCGCTTGCCGAGAGACCGGCGAGCGCGGTGCGGCGGGATATTTTCGAGGTGGAAGCGGACTTGGGCATGATTTCCTCCAATTATCTTTTTCTAGAATCGCTTCAGGGCTTTCAGGATTTTTGTAGGCGTGATCGGGATGGAATTGATCGTTGCATCGAACGGTGCGAGCGCGTCGTTGACGGCGTTCAGCACACAGGCCGACGCCGCCGCCGTGCCCGCCTCACCGCATCCCTTGGCGCCAAGCTCGGTGTCGGCGGTCGGTGTCTCGACATGGGCGATGACGATGTCAGGCATCTCCATCGGCATCGGGACGAGGTAGTCGGCGAGCGAGCCGTTCACGAGCTGGCCGGTCTCGCTGTAGCGACACTCCTCGAACAGCGCCGCGCCCAATCCCTGCACGATGCCACCGCGGAGCTGCTCGTCTACCAGCATCGGATTGATGACCCGGCCACAATCCTCGACGATGAAATGCTTCAACATCTTGATGAAGCCAGTCTCGACGTCCACCTCCAGCGAACAGCCCTGGATGCCGTTGGTGAAGGCGAACGGATAGCCCTGTGGCGCGAAGTGATGGCTCACGGTGAGCTGGGCCTGCGTGCCCGGCGGTAGCGTATCGGAACGGAAATAGGCAATGCGCGCGATCTCAGAGATCGGCATCCGCTGGTTTCGCGTGCCAGCATCGACGACCTCGCCATCGATGATGTCGAGTGCCGATGGCTGCTCCTGGAGGATGAGCGCGGCGATTTCCAGGATATTGCGCCTGAGCGCGCGCGTGGCCTGGAGCGCGGTCTCGCCCCCGATGCCGGCGCCGCGGCAGGCCCAGGTCGCACCGCCATGGGGCGTCACCTCGGTATCGCCGGTGATGACCTTGACGTGCTCCTGCGCGAGGCCGAGCTGGTCTGCCACAATCTGGCTGATGATCGCCTCGGTGCCCTGCCCCTGCTCCGTGACCGAGATCAGGCAGCGCACTTCGCCTGATGGCGTCAGGCTGATGATCGCACCGTCCTGCGAGGAGATACGAGCTCCGCCAACGCCATAGAACGCCGGACTTGGATTAGTGATCTCGACAAAGGCCGCGATGCCGATCCCGCGATAGATGCCGCCCTTGCGCAACTCCGCCTGCTCGGCGCGCAGCCCGTCATAATCCATCATCTCGTGCAGCCGCTTCAGGCAGGCCTGATGCGACAACGCCTCGAAACGGTAGCCGGTCGGCGAGGTCTGCGGATAGGCATCATCGGCGATGACATTCTGCGCTCGGATCGCCAAGGGATCGAGACCGAGCTTCGCCGCGGCCATGTCGACCAGCCGCTCGGTGACGGCGCAGGCGATGGGATGGCCGACCGCGCGATACTGGCTGGTCTGCACCTTGTTCTGGAAGAGCACTTCGAGCGTCGCGCGGTAGTTCTTGAAGCGATAGGGCGCGCCGATCAGGCGGATGACCTGGTTGCCCTCCACCACGCTTGTACGCGGATAGGTCGAAAACGCCCCGATTGCGGTCAGGTCCAGCACGTCCATCGCAAGGATCTCGCCCTTGGCATCAAGCGCCATCCGGGCGCGGACGCGGTGGTCGCGGGCATGGATGTCGGAGACGAACGATTCGATGCGGTCGGCGACGTATTTGACGGGACGGCCGAGCAGGATCGAGAGGCCGACCACGGCCATGTCCTCATGATAGACATGCAGCTTCATCCCGAAGGAGCCGCCGATGTCGGTCGCGATCACGCGAACGCGGGCCTCCGGAATGCCGAAGTGGCGCGAATAGAGATCCTGGAACTGATACGGCGTCTGTGTCGCGTGATGCACGGTGAGCATCTCGGCCGAAGGATCGTAATCGGAAACGATGGCGCGCGGCTCCAGCGTCACCGCGGTATGGCGGCCGAAGGACAACTCCTCCTCCACCACGTGGGCCGCATGCGCAAAGGCGTCGTCGACGCTGCCGTTGTCGAGCTGGCTGCGGAAGCAGACATTGTTGGCACTGCCAGGATTGATCAGCGGCCCGCCGCTCTCACGCGCGCTATCGATATCGGCGACGATCGGAAGGTCTTCGTAGTCGATCTCGATCAGTTCCAGCGCATCCTCGGCGATCGCACGGCTCTCGGCAACGACTGCAACCACCGCCTGCCCGGCCCAGACCACGCGGTCGAGCGGCAGCGGTAATTGCGGTGCCGAGATCATCCCCTTGAAATGGTCGAGCGTGCCGGTCCAGGGCGAGCAGATCTTGGCGAGATCGGCACCGGTCGCAACGAGATGCACGCCTTCGAGCGCGCTCGCCCGCCCGGCATCGATCGAGATGATCTTCGCATGCGCGTGCGGGCTGCGCAGGAACGCGGCATACAGCATCCGCGGCAGCCTGAGATCGCTGACATAGCGCCCGCGCCCGGCGAGCAGCCGCTTGGCGTTCGGGCGCGGCACGGAGCGGCCGATATAGGAATTCGGGCGATCCAGTGAGGTCAGCGGCGCGCTCATGTCACGCCTCCGCTTTCGCTGCGGGCTTTTGCCACCGCGTCGATGGCATCTACGATGGCTTCATAGCCGGTGCAGCGGCAGTAATTGCCCGACAGCGCGTCACGAATGTCCTTGCGGCTTGGCCGCGTCACCTGCGAGAGGAGTTCGTGCGCGTTGACCAGCATGCCCGGCGTGCAAAAGCCGCATTGCAGAGCGTTGCGGCGGTGGAATTCAGCCTGGAGGTCGGCGATCACGCCGCTCTCCGTGAGACCTTCGATCGTATCGATCCTGGCGCCGTCAGCCTGCACCGCGAACATCAGACAGGCGTGCACGGCTTTGCCGTCGAGCTGGACGAGACACGCGCCGCAGGCGCCCATCTCGCAGCCGGCATGCGTGCCTGTCAGCTCGAGCGCGTTGCGCAGGCAATCGACCAGCGTCTCGCGCGGCGCGACCTCACAGGCCACCTTGCGGCCGTTGACGGTGAAGCGAACGCGCACGGTCTCGTCCGCATCATCCAGGAGGGATCCGTCGAAGCCGCTCATCCGCCCGCTCCGAGACGTCCGAGCATGCGTCCGAGCAATACGCGGGCAAGATGCAGCCGCATCGCCGGCGGCACCTCGTCGCTATCCGGTGGCGTCAGATCACCTTCGAGCGCGGCCTGCGCGGCGGCGATGCGTTCGGTGCCAAGGCTCGAGCCGATGAGCGTAGCCTCCGTTCCCTTCACCCGCGTCGGCGTATTGCCGACAGAAAAGAACGAGATCCTTATGTCATCGATGCGCTCGCCGGTGCAGGTTGCGAGCATGCCGCAACCGACCAGGGCATAGTCCCCGCGCCGCCGGGCCAATTCGTCAAACGCAAAGCGCTGATCGGCCTTGAACAGCGGGACGAAGACCGCGGTGATGAGCTCGCCGGGCTGCAAAGCCGTCTCGAACAGGTCGACGAAGAAGTCGTCGGCCTTGACGCGCCGGCTGCCCGAAGGGCCGACAATCTCGATCTCGACATCGAGCGCCAGCGTCATCGCCGGAAATTCGGAAGCCGGGTCGGCCTGCGCGACACTGCCGCCGAACGTGCCGCGGTTGCGGATCGCGGGATGGGCGACGAAGGGCGCAGCCGCATGCAACAGCGGCGCGAATTCGGCGATCAGCGGCTCGCTCAGCATCTCGCAATGGCGCGTCAACGCACCGATGCGCAAATATCCGCCCTCACGCCTGACGCCACGCAGCTCGGAGATATGAGTGATGTCGATCAGCAGCCGCGGCGCCTGCAGCCGCAGCGACAACGCCGGCACGAGGCTCTGGCCGCCGGCAATGAAACGCGCATCGTCGCCGGCGCGCGCGTGAGCATCCAACGCCTGGTCGATCGTCGCAGCGCGAAAATAGCTGAAAGCCCTCGCCTTCACCGCCGTTTCCTCGGATTCCTCGGCTCATCAGCCGGGACGCCAGATTTGTAACCATCTGGTCTCAAAATCCTGACACGCCATCGGAAGTCGGTCAACAGGAAATGACCATTTGGTTACAAATGCGCGTTGGGCTATGAAGACGACGGGACGTGCGATTCAGCGACGAAATGGCCCGCAAAGCGCAGAAAACGGCGAAGCGACCGGTCCGGAAGCGGTCCGAGACAGGCAGCAAGTCCGCGCCAAAGCGCCGCAACATGCGTGCGGCCGACCGCGAGCGCGCCATCCTGGACGAGGCAATCCGATTCTTTGCCGAGCGCGGCTTCGAGGGGCAGACGCGCGAGCTCGCCAAGCGCCTGGGAATCACGCATTCGGCGATCTACCGCCACTTCCCGAGCAAGGAAGCGCTGATCGAGCGTGTCTACCAAGAGGTTTATCTCAGCCGCTGGTCGCCCGATTGGGGTCCGATGATCCGCGACCGCTCGCTATCGCTCGAGGCCCGGCTGACGCGCTTTTATCTCGACTATGTCGAACGCGTGTTCGAATACAATTGGGTGCGGATCTTCGTCTTCTCCGGCATGAAGTCGTTCGGCATCACCGGCCGCTATCTCGACATCATCAGGCGCGAGATCATCGAGCCGGCGGCCGGCGAACTGCGCCACGACCTGAAACTGCCCGAAGCAAAGACACTTCCGCTCGGCGAGCGCGAGACCGAGCTGTTCTGGGGCCTGCACGGCCGCATTTTCTATCTCGCGATCCGCAAATTCATCTACGCGACGCCAATCCCGGCAGATCTCGACGCGATCGTTCGCGATGCCGTCCAGACCTTCATGGACGGTGCGAAGACCACGATGCCGAGGCTCCTGGCGCGCGACTGAGCCTGGCTACGTCGCCAGGCTCGGCAGATCGAGCCCTTTTTCGCGGGCGCATTCGATCGCGGTCTCGTAACCCGCGTCAGCGTGGCGCATGACGCCGCTGGCAGGGTCGTTCCAGAGCACGCGCGCGATGCGCTTCGCCGCTTCCGGCGTACCGTCGGCGACGATCACCATGCCGCCATGCTGGGAATAGCCGATGCCGACGCCGCCGCCGTGATGCAGCGACACCCAGGTCGCGCCGCTGGCGCAATTGAGCAGCGCGTTGAGCAAGGGCCAGTCGGACACAGCGTCCGAACCGTCCTTCATCGCTTCGGTTTCGCGGTTGGGGCTCGCCACCGAGCCGCTGTCGAGATGGTCGCGCCCGATCACGATTGGTGCCTTCAATTCGCCACGCGCCACCATCTCGTTGAAGGCAAGGCCCAGGCGATCGCGATCGCCGAGCCCGACCCAGCAGATCCGCGCCGGCAGGCCCTGGAACTTGATGCGCTCCCTGGCCATGTCGAGCCAATTGTGCAGGTGCTTGTCGTCAGGCATCAGCTCCTTGACCTTGGCGTCGGTCTTGAAGATGTCCTCGGGATCGCCCGACAGCGCGGCCCAGCGGAACGGCCCGACGCCGCGGCAGAACAAGGGACGGATATAGGCGGGGACGAAGCCGGGAAAATCGAAGGCGTTCTTCAGGCCCATGTCCTGCGCCATCTGGCGGATGTTGTTGCCGTAGTCGAGCGTCGGAATGCCCTGCGCATGGAAATCCAGCATGGCCTGGACGTGCTCGACCATCGAGGTCTTCGAGGCGCGCTCCACGGCCTTGGGGTCGGCGGCGCGCTTGGTTTCCCACTCGGCGAGTGTCCAGCCCTTCGGCAAATAGCCGTTGATCGGATCGTGCGCGCTGGTCTGATCGGTGACGATGTCGGGCCTGACACCGCGGCGGACCAGCTCGGGAAAAATCTCCGCGGCGTTGCCGAGCAGGCCGACCGAGATGGCCTTCATCGTCTTCGTCGCCTCCGCCATGATCGCAAGCGCCTCGTCGAGCGTCGCGGCCTGTCGATCGAGATAACCGGTGCGCAGACGCATCTCGATGCGGCTCGGCTGGCATTCGACCGCCAGCATCGAAGCCCCGGCCATGGTCGCAGCCAACGGCTGCGCGCCGCCCATGCCGCCGAGACCGGCGGTCAGAATCCATTTGCCGGCAAGGCTGCCGCCATAGTGGCGGCGGCCAACTTCAACGAAGGTTTCGTAGGTGCCCTGCACAATGCCCTGGCTGCCGATATAGATCCAGGAACCGGCCGTCATCTGGCCGTACATCATCAGGCCCTTTCGATCGAGCTCGTTGAAATGGTCGAGCGTCGCCCAGTGCGGCACAATGTTGGAGTTGGCGATCAGGACACGCGGCGCGTCGGCATGGGTGCGGAACACACCGACCGGCTTGCCGGACTGGACCAGCAGCGTCTGGTCATCTTCAAGCTCGCGCAGCGAAGCAACGATCCGGTCAAAGCTCTCCCAGTCGCGCGCAGCGCGGCCGATGCCGCCATACACCACGAGCTCGCTCGGACGTTCTGCAACGTCGGGATCGAGATTGTTCATGAGCATGCGCAGGGGCGCTTCCGTCAACCAGCTCTTGGCGCTGATTTCGCTGCCGCGGGGTGCGCGGATGGTGCGGTCATTGTCCAGTCGGCGGTTCATGCGGAACACCTCGTCAGGCAAGTGTCGGAAACGGGTCGGTTGAAAGCACGGCGAGCGCCGCAGCCGGCAGCGCGTCGGCCTCGACCAGCGCTGCAGCCTTGGAGAGATCGCCGGCCATGTAGCGGTCGGCGCCGAGCGGCGGCACCTTCTCGCGAAGTGTGGCGATGACGGCAGCGAGCGGCGCGCTGGTTGCGTGCGGCGCGCGCAGCGTGATGCCCTGGGCGGCGACCAGCAGCTCGATGCCCAGGATGGTGGCGAGATTGTCGGCCATGTCCGACAGCCTCCGCGCAGCATGCGCGGCCATCGAGACATGGTCTTCCTGGTTGGCACTGGTCGGGGTCGAGTCGATCGAGCAGGCGGCGGCGCGCTGCTTGTTCTCGGCATAGAGCGCGGCCGCCGTCACTTCGGCGATCATGAATCCGGAATTGATACCGGGATCGGGAGTGAGGAACGGCGGCAGGCCGAAATTGAGCGCGGGATCGACCAGCGTCGCGATGCGCCGCTCGCTGATCGCACCGATTTCCGACAGCGCGAGCGCGATGGTATCCGCGGCAAAAGCCACCGGTTCGGCATGGAAGTTGCCGCCGGAGACGATCTCGCCGGTCTCGACCAGCACGAGCGGATTGTCGGTGACGGCATTGGCCTCGACGACAAGCGTCCGCGCCGCCTGCACGATCAGGTCGAGCGCCGCGCCCGCAACCTGCGGCTGGCAGCGCAGGCAATAGGGATCCTGCACGCGCTCGTCGCCTTCGAGATGCGACAGGCGGATGTCGCTGCCGTCGAGCAGCGCCATCAGGGTTGCCGCAGCCGCGGCCTGTCCGGAATGGCCGCGCAGCGACTGGATCTCGGGGCGGAACGGCGCCGTCGAGGCCATCGCCGCATCGACCGACAGCGCGCCGGTGACCAGCGCAGCGCGAGCCATGCGAAATGCGCGCAGCACGCCGGAGACGGCGTAGGCGGTGGAGAATTGCGTGCCGTTGATCAGCGCGAGCCCTTCCTTGGGACCGAGCGTCAGTGGCGGCAGGCCGGCGGCCGCGAGCGCCTCGCTGCCCGACACCGTCGTGCCGTCGACGATCGCCTGCCCTTCGCCGATCATCACAGCGGTCATATGCGCGAGCGGCGCGAGATCGCCGGAAGCACCGACCGAACCTTGCTGCGGCACCAGCGGTGAGACGCGCCGCGCCAGCATGGCCTGCAGCTGCTCGATCACCCCGCGGCGCACGCCGGAGGCGCCGCGCCCGAGGGAGATGATCTTCAGCGCCATCATCAGGCGGACGATCGGTTCGGGCGTCGCCGCACCGACGCCGCAGCAATGCGAGACGATAAGATTGCGCTGGAGCAGCGCGGTCTGATCGGGCGGGATGCGCTTCGACGCCAGCTTCCCGAAGCCGGTGTTGATGCCGTAGACGGGAGCATCCGCTCGCGCGGCCCTTGCTACGATCTCCGCGGCCGCGTCGACGCGCGGCCAGAACGAGGGATCGAGAACGACAGATGCGCCTTCGAGCACGCGCGCGAGATCATCGAGGCTGACCGTTCCCGGCTTGACAACGATCGGCGCGCGCGGCTCCGTCACTGTCCCCTCCACACCCGGCGGTGCAGCGGATTGAAGCCGATGCGGTAGACCAGCTCGGCAGGGCGCTCGATGTGCCAGATCGCAAGGTCGCACCATTTGCCGGCCTCGAGGGTGCCGATATCATGGAGCACGCCGAGCGCTCGCGCGCCTTCGCGAGTGACACCGGCAAGGCACTCGGTCACATTCATCCGGAACAGCGTCGCGCCCATGTTCATGGCGAGCAGGAGCGATGTCAGCGGCGAGCTGCCCGGATTGCAGTCGGTCGCCAGCGCCATGGCAACGCCGTGCTTGCGGAATGCCTCGACCGGCGGTTTTTGCGTCTCGCGGATGAAGTAGAAGGCGCCGGGCAGCAGCACGGCCACCGTTTCAGCTTTTGCCATCGCCGCTGCACCGGCTTCGTCGGTGTGCTCGAGGTGATCGGCCGAGAGCGCCGAGAATTTTGCGGCGAGCGCAGCGCCGCCGAGGTTCGAGAGCTGGTCGGCATGCAGCTTGACCGGCAGGCCAAGCCGCCTCGCTGCCTCGAACACCCGCGTCGTCTGCTCGCCGGAAAATGCGATACCTTCCATGAAGGCATCGACCGCATCGGCGAGGCCCGCCTTCGCGACCGCAGGCAACATCTCCCTGCAGACGAGATCGATGTAGCGATCCTTGTCGCCATCGGCCTCTGGCGGCAGCGCATGCGCGCCAAGAAACGACGTGCGGATCGCGACCGGCCGCTGTCGGCCCAGAGTGCGCGCGGCGGCCAGCTGCCGCATCTCGGTCTCGGTGTCCAAGCCGTAGCCGGACTTGATCTCGACCGTGGTGGCACCCTCAGCAATCAGCGCATCGAGCCGCGGCAGCGCGAGTGCTACGAGCTCGGCCTCGCTTGCCTTGCGCGTCGCGGCCACTGTCGAGACGATACCGCCGCCGGCCCGCGCGATCTCCTCGTAGCTCGCGCCCTTCAGGCGCAGCTCGAATTCATGAGCGCGGTTGCCGCCATAGACCAGATGCGTGTGGCAATCGACGAGACCGGGCGTGATCCAACGCCCTTCGCAATCGATGCGTTCGGCTGTATCGGCATTCGCCGGAAAATCGGTCTGCGCACCCGCATAGACGATACGGCCGGCGCGCGAGGCGATCACGCCGTGCTCGATCTCCCCGAGATCGGGACGGTCGGCCCGCATCGTGGCGAGCCGGGCGTTATGCCAGATCCGGTCGAAGCGTTCTGCCATGCAACTGTCCCTTCGCGTGGGATGCTTGACTTATATGTCTAGACATATAATCGTGTCGCGGTTCTGTCCAGCCGGCATGGAAACATGACACGACTGCATTTCGCCTCCGCGCTCCTGCCCTCGGGCTGGGCCAATGACGTGCAGGTGGTGATCACCGCCGGCGCGATCGCCGAGGTGACGCCGGATGTGGCCCCGGCCGACGGCGACGAACGCCACCAAATCGCGCTTCCGGGACTTGCTAGCCTGCACAGCCACGCCTTCCAGCGCGGCATGGCGGGTCTCGCAGAACTGCGCGGCGATAGCACCGAGACTTTCTGGACCTGGCGCGAGACGATGTACCGCTTCGCGCTGGCGATGACGCCTGACGATGTCGCGGCGGTCGCGACACTGCTTTATGTCGAGATGTTGGAGCAGGGTTTTACCCGCGTCGGCGAATTCCATTATCTGCATCACGATCGCGACGGCTCGCCATACGCCGACATCGGCGAAATGGCCGCACGCATCGCGCAGGCCGCCGAAGCCTCGGGTATTGCGCTGACGTTGCTGCCGAGTTTTTATGCGCATGGCTCATTTGGCGGCGCAGCACCGCATGCCGGCCAGCGCCGCTTCATCTGCACGGTTGATCAGTTCGCCGCGCTGGTGAGCGCCTCGCGCAAGGCGCTCGCAACATTGCCGGGTGCCAACATCGGCGTCGCGCCGCACAGTTTGCGCGCTGTGACGCCGGCCGAGCTTGCGGCAATCCTTCCGCTCGCGGACGGCGGCCCGGTCCATATTCATGCCGCCGAGCAGGTGAAGGAAGTCGAGGATTGCCTGGCCTGGTCCGGACGACGTCCGGTGCAATGGTTGCTGGAGCACGCGCCCGTCGATCAACGCTGGTGCCTCATTCACGCCACCCATACGACGAATGAGGAACTGGCCGCCCTCGCCAAGACCGGCGCGGTCGCCGGCCTCTGCCCCGTTACCGAGGCGAGCCTTGGCGATGGCATTTTCCCGGCTCGCGAATTCGTCGGTGCCGGCGGTGCCTTTGGCATCGGCACGGATTCCAACGTGCTGGTCGGCGTCGCCGACGAGCTGCGCCAGCTGGAATATGGCCAACGGCTCAAGCACCGCGAGCGCAACGTGCTCTCCGCCGGCGCGGGGCGCTCGACGGGACGCACGCTGTTCGATCATGCGCTTGCAGGCGGCGCGCGGGCACTGGCACAGATGTCAGTCGGTCTCACATCCGGTGCGCGCGCCGACATCGTCACGCTCGACACCACGCATCCCTCGCTGGCGGGGCGCGCGCGCGACGCCGCCATCGACGGCTGGATCTTTGCCGCGGGCAGCGGTGCGATCGATTGCGTTTGGGCCGGCGGCGACAAGGTCGTCGAGGGCGGCCGGCACAGACTGCGCCAGGCCGCGCGCGAACACTTCAACACATCGGTGCGGAGGCTCGTTGCATGAGTCTCGCTACTGATACACCGGACCAGCCGACGCTCTACAAACGGATTCGCGCCGATATCGAGAAGCGCATCCTGACCGGCGAGTGGCCGCCCGGGCATCGCATCCCGTTCGAGCACGAGCTGGTGGCGCGTTACGGCTGCTCGCGCATGACCGTGAACAAGGCGCTGTCGGAGCTCGCGCAAGCCGACCTGATCGAGCGACGGCGACGTGCCGGCTCCTTCGTCCGCCGGCCGCAACATCAGTCTGCCGTGCTCAAGATCGCCGACATGCGCGCCGAGATCACCGCGCTCGGGCGCGCTTACGGTTACGAGCTGATCGGTCGCAAGCTCCGCGCCGCGACCGCGGCCGACCGTGACCGCCTCGGTGTCAAGAAGGCCGGCAGGGTGGTCGCGATCACCTGCCGCCACAGCGCCGACGACGTACCTTTCGCCGTCGAGGACAGGTTGATCGATCTCGCGTCGGTGCCGGACGCAGCGACCGCGGATTTTTCGCGTGAGCCACCCGGCTCGTGGCTGCTTCACCATGTTCCATGGACAGAGGCCGAGCATACGATCAGCGCTATCGTCGCGGACGATCGCACGGCGGAGGCGCTCGACATCGCCGTCGGCGCACCCTGCCTCGTGATCGACCGCTATACCTGGCGCAGCGCGCGCACGATTACCGCGGTGCGGCTGCTCTATCCCGGTGACTCTCACCGCCTTGTCGCCCGATTCAAGGGAGGCTGAGGGGACGTGTCGGCACAAATCGTGCAACGCTTCGGGCAACGGTCCATGAGGACCGACCGAGATCAACAGGACGTCAATCCATCGATCGGCAAGAGGACGACAATCATGCGTAGTTCAAAAGTATTTGCGACAATCATTGCCCTCGCAGCTTCCACCCCGGTGCTCGCCGACGACGTCAAGGTCGGCGTCGGCATCTCCGGATGGACCGGCTTCGCGCCGCTGACGCTGGCGAAGGAAGCCGGCATCTTCAAGAAGAACGGCCTCGAGGTCACCATCAAGAAGATTCCGCAGAAGGATCGCCATCTCGCAATCGCCTCCGGTGACGTCCAGTGCGCGGCAACGACCGTGGAGACCTGGATCTCCTGGAACGCCAACGGCGTCGCGACCAAGCAGATCTTCCAGCTCGACAAGAGCTACGGCGCCGACGGCATGGCCGTGCGCAACGAGCTCGCCGCGATCAAGGATCTGAAGGGCAAGACGGTTGCGGCTTCCGCGCCCGGTACCTCGCCCTATTTCGCGCTGGCCTGGATGCTGAAGAAGAACGGCTTGTCGGTAAAGGACGTCACCGTCGTCAATCTCGAGCCGGCCGCGGCCGCGCAGGCCTTCGTCTCCGGCCAGAACGATGCCGCGATGACCTATGAGCCGTATCTGTCGACGGTTCGTGCCGCCCCCGACAAGGGCAAGATCATCGCGACCACGCTCGACTATCCGATGGTCATGGACACGTTCGGCTGCACGCCGAAATTCCTCACCGAGAACCCGAAGGCCGCCAAGGCGCTCGCCGACAGCTATTTCGAGGCCCTCGACATGATCGCCAAGGACCAGGCCAAGGCCTACGAGATCATGGGCGCCGACGTGAAGCAGAGCGGCGAGGCGTTCGGCAACTCGGCGAAGTATCTGCGCTGGCAGGACAAGGCCGCGAACCAGAAATTCTTCGCCGGCGACTTCCTGACCTTCAACAAGGAGGCCGCCGACCTCCTGCTGGAGATCGGGATCATCAAGGCCGCGCCGAAGGTCGAGGATCTCTTCGACGCCAGCTACATCAAGTAAGCCTCCCAGGAACCGCCGGCCCCGTCTCGCGGCGGGGCCGGTAAACTTATTCACCGCCCGGATAGACAGTTTGATGCGTCCCCTCGATCCCGTGACGTCAAGGCAGCGCGTGGCTTACGGCCTTGCGTTCTTCGTAGTGTTCGTTGCCCTCTGGTCCTGGGCGACCTTCGGCGGCCACGTGTCGAAAGTATTCCTCGCCAACCCGCTGACCATGGTGCAGGAAGGCGTCGATCTGATCATCAAACAGGGCTTCCTGTTCGACATCGGCATGACGATCTGGCGCGTCGTCGGCGGCTTCGTGCTGGCCGCACTCATCGCGGTGCCGTTCGGCGTGCTGATGGGCGCGTACAAGCCGGTCGAGGCGTTCCTCGAACCGTTCGTCTCCTTTGCGCGCTATCTGCCAGCCTCCGCCTTCATTCCCCTCCTGATCCTGTGGGCCGGCATCGGCGAGCTGCAGAAGCTGCTCGTCATCTTCATCGGCTCGGTGTTCCAGATCATCCTGATGATCGCGGTCACCGTCGGCACGACGCGGCGCGACCTGGTCGAGGCGGCCTATACACTGGGGGCCAGCGACCGCGGCATCATCCGCCGCGTGCTGTTGCCCTCCTCCGCGCCTGAGATCGCCGAGATCCTGCGGCTGGTGCTGGGCTGGGCCTGGACCTATGTCATCGTCGCTGAACTGATCGGCTCCTCCTCCGGCATCGGCCACATGATCACCGACAGCCAGGCGCTGCTCAACACCGGCCAGATCATCTTCGGCATCATCGTGATCGGGCTGATCGGCCTGGTCTCGGACTTCCTGTTCAAGGCGTTCAACGCTTGGCTGTTTCCCTGGAGGCTCGCATGACGATCCTCAAGATCGAACAGGTCTCGCGAACCTTTCCCGCGCGCCACGGCAACGCCCCGACCAGGGCGCTGGAGCCGACCGATCTTGTGATCGGCAACAACGACTTCGTCACCATCCTCGGCCCTTCCGGCTGCGGCAAGTCCACGCTGCTTCGCATCGTCGCCGGCCTCGATCGCCCGACCGGCGGACGTGTGGTGCTCGACGGACGCGAGGTGACCAGCCCCGGCGCCGATCGCGGCATGGTGTTCCAGTCCTACACGTTGTTTCCCTGGCTGACAGTGCGCGAGAACATCGCCTTCGGCCTGCGCGAGCGCGGCGTGTCCGAGGTGGAGCGCAACAAGGTCGCCGATGGCTTCATCCGCCAGGTCGGTCTGTCCGGCTTCGAGAACCATTGGCCGAAACAGCTCTCCGGCGGCATGCAGCAGCGCACCGCGATCGCGCGCGCGCTCGGCAATGATCCCAAGATCCTGCTGCTCGACGAGCCCTTCGGCGCGCTCGACAACCAGACGCGCGCCCTGATGCAGGAAATGCTGCTCGGGATCTGGGAGCGCGACCAGAAGACCGTGCTGTTCGTGACCCACGACATCGAGGAAGCGATCTTCCTCGGCAGCCGCGTCATCGTCATGAGCGCACGTCCCGGCCGCATCAAAGCCGAGATCAACGTGGGCCTGCCGCATCCGCGCTCCTACAAGATCAAGACCACGCCCGAATTCGTCCAGTTGAAGGAACGGCTGGTCGAGGAGATCCGCACCGAGGCGTTGAAGGTTGCCGAACATGCCTGACACCTTTTCACGCGCAAACGGCGAGCGCGTTCTCGCCGATCTCAATGCGCTCCGTGCCATCGGCGCCTACAAGACCGGCGTGCACAAACCGACCTTCTCCGAACCGCACAAGCTTTCGCTGGATTGGCTGGTGCGGAAGCTGCCCGACGCGGGCCTCTCCGCCGCGATCGACGGCATCGGCAATGTCTTCGGCACCAGCGCAAAGGCGGGACCCAAGCTGCTCGCGGGATCGCATCTCGAAAGCCAGAACTACGCCGGCTGGCTCGACGGCCCGCTCGGTGTCGTCTACGCGCTCGAAGCGGCGCGCGTGCTCAATGCCGATCCCTCGCTCGAAGGCGCGGTCGAGATTGCCGCCTGGTGCGACGAGGAAGGACACTTTGGGCACTTCCTCGGTTCGCGCTCCTATGTCGGGCAAGTGAGCGAGGCCGACATTGATGCCGCACGCGACCGCACCAGCGGCCGCACCATGCGGGACGCACTCGCCGACATGGGGCTCGCAGGACGACCGCGCATCACCGCCGAGCCGGGCCGGCACGTCGGATATCTGGAAGCCCATATCGAGCAGGGCGACACGCTCGAAAGCGGTCGCCTTGCGGTCGGCGTCGTCACCTCCATCGTCGGCATCTGGCAATACCAGATCAATTTCGTCGGTGAGCAGAATCACGCCGGCACCACCCGCATGGCTGCACGGAAGGATGCCGGGCTGGCGCTGGCAAAGTTCTGCGTCGCCATCGACGAGCGTTTTCCCGAGAGCTGCGGTCCGCGCACGGTCTGGACCACCGGCCGCATCACGCTCGATCCGGGCGCGCCGAGCATCATTCCGGGTGGCGCCGAAATGCTGTTCCAGATCCGCGACGACGATCCTTCCGTCATCGCCCGGTTGGAAGAGCTGCTGCGGAGCATGGCGGACGAGGCCAGTGCGAAGGGTCCCTGCACCGTCACCGTGGAAAAACTGCGCACCGGCGCGCCGGCCATGATGAAGGCAGGCATCCAGGACGCGATCGAAGCCGCGAGCAAGACTCTGGCCGGCGGACGATCCATTCGCATGCCCAGCGGTGCCGGCCATGATGCGCAGATGCTGGCGACAATCATGCCCGCGGGCATGCTGTTCGTACCGTCGATCGGCGGCATCAGCCATCACTGGACCGAGAACACCGCCGACGTCGACATCGTCACCGGCGCCCAGGTGTTCGTCGAAGCTTGCCGGAGGATACTCAGCGGCTAGAACGCCGCCCCACTCTCGTGTCCCGGAAGCGCTGCAACGCACCGTCGAAGAGACGCTGCGCTGCGTCCGGCACGAGAACGGAGTGTGGCGCACACTCTCTCCACATCGTCATTGCGAGCGCAGCGACTTGTCCGCCGAAGCTTTAGCGAAGGCGGAAGCAATCCAGAATCCCTCCGCGGCGGCAGATTGGATTGCTTCGCTGCGCTCGCAATGACGAAGCAAGGGGCCAGCATCCTCATCCTCCAAATGCAGGCTCGATCTGCAGACACGCCTTCGCATCCTCGCGGCGCGTTTCGCCCGAGCTTTGCTTCGTCACTCCACCCTCAAATCCAAGAGGGCGCAGGGAAGGCCGGGTGCCGGCTGGCACCCGCGGTCCGCTGCGCGAAGATGTAGCGCAAGGAAACCGCACAGCAGCATACAGGCGGTGCCAATCACTCGGCCTTCCCTGCGCGATGGTTGGACGGCTTATGCCGTGCTCTCCCGGGAGCCGAGTTCCTGCTGGCCTCCCTCGCCTTCGCGGAAGTCACCGACATCGCGCCGGTTGACGCCAATGCCGCATCCGCAAGAGCTTGACCGTAGCAACGACGGCCAGGACCACACGGTTTTGCCGTACGCACGGCCCGCCATTTTGCCACCGGTTTCGACGACGTTGTGCACGTTGCCGCCGACCTGATGACGAGACGAAGCCCTAGCAGCGCCGCTCGTCGGCACGAAGTTTGGGCTCACGGAGAGCAATCCGCCCTGCCCTTGGCCTCTCGTACCCGAACGCTGCCGCGTCCACCGCAAGCCCGGCTCGCGAACGTGACGACCACAAGATCGCCCCTCAAGGATGAGCCGGGATGGGCGACATATACGCCAAAACCGAATTTCGGTAAAGTGGAATATTTTTGCGCGGTGGGATTGACAGGAGGGCGACACAGAGGCGGTCGTGTAGCCCGGATGGAGCGCAAGCGTAATCCGGGACGGTGCCGAATGCGCGCGAGCGGCTCCGGATTGCGCTGCGCTCCATCCGGGCTACGAAGCCTCACTCCTTTGTTCGCACTGGCGTTCCGTCCGCCCAGGGCCGCCTGCGACAAATTCGAGTCCGCCGCGGACATAAAGACGCAACAATTGCGAGGCTTGTCGATCGCCCCCGCCCTAATTCTCCTCCCCGGAGTTCCCATGTCTTCTGCCGACAAGCCGGCGACACGCCTTGCGACCAGGCTTGCCTTCCTCGTCGCGGGCTTCGGCATCGCGTGCTGGGCACCGCTGGTGCCGTTCGCGAAGGCGCGGCTCGCCGTCGACGACGGCATCCTCGGACTGCTCCTGCTCAGCCTTGGCATCGGCTCGGTCATCGCGATGGTTCTGACCGGCTTGCTGAGCGCGCGCTATGGCAGCAAGCCGATCATCATTGCGGGCGGGCTCGGTCTTGCCTTGGTCCTGCCTCTGCTGACAATCGCGAGCTCGCCGGCGACGCTGGCGCTGGCACTCCTCGCATTCGGTGCCGCGCTCGGTTCTATCGACGTCGCCATGAACATCCAGGCGGTGGAGGTGGAGCGCGCCGCGGGACGTCCGCTGATGTCCGGCTTCCACGCGCTGTTCAGCATCGGCGGCTTCGCCGGGGCCGCACTCATGACCGCACTGCTCTCGCTGCAACTCGGCGCGCTCGCTTGCACGCTGATCTGCTCCGTCCTGATGCTGATCGCGATGCTGGTGGCCTGGCCGCGGCTGCTTCGCTCCGTGCAGGTGCAGGAGGGACCGCTGTTCGTGCTGCCGCATGGCGCCGTGCTCCTGCTCGCACTGCTTTGCGCCATCACCTTCCTGGTCGAAGGCGCGATGCTCGATTGGGGCGCGTTGCTCGTCATCGGCGCGGGCCTCGTCTCCGAAGCGCAAGGCGGGATTGGCTATATCGTGTTCTCGGTCGCGATGACGATCGGGCGGCTCGGCGGCGACGCCGTCGTCGCGCGCATCGGAGACCGCACCACATTGTTCTGGGGCAGCCTGATTGCGATCGCGGGTTTCGTGGTCCTGCTCACGGCTCCCGTCGTGGCGGTGGCTGTGGCCGGCTTCCTGCTCATCGGCCTCGGCGCATCGAACCTCGTGCCGGTGCTGTTCCGCCGGGCGGCGAGACAGACGGTGATGCCCACGGGGCTCGCCGTCGCGGCGATCACGACCGCCGGCTACGCCGGCGTTCTCGTCGGCCCCGCCGGTGTCGGCTTCGTCGCACGTCTTGGCGGATTGCCGGTCGCGTTCTGGCTCCTGGCCGCGCTGATGGGCCTCGTCACGCTGACGGCGCGCATTGTTACGCGCGCCGACGGCTGAGCGGCCTCACAAATTGCTCAGCCCGATCGATTTGATCAGGGGCGCGAGGCTCGCGGATGTGGCCTCGACGATGCGCTGGAATTTGTCCGGGCTTGAATCGTTGTCCGGCTCCATGCCCTGGGCGCGATAGCTCGCCAGAAGCGCCGTATCGGCCATGGCGAGCCGCGTCGCCTGCGCAATCCGGTCGATGATCGCATCGCCGGTGTCCTTGGGTGCGAACAGACCGAACCAGCCCTCATACCGGATGCCGGGCATGCCGGATTCGACGGCGGTAGGGATCTCGGGCGCGCCGCTCAGCCGCGTTTCGGTGGTGACCGCCAGCAGTCTGACTTTCCCCGCTTGAGCCAACTGCTGCAATTGAACGGACATGACGGCAATGACGAGCGATATCTGGCCGCTGACGAGATCGTTGGTCGCCTGCGCGATGCCCCGATAGGGCACGTGGACGATGTCCAGCGCACCGGCCTGCTGCTTGAAGGACTCGCCGACCAGATGGTTTCCGGTGGCGATCCCCGGCGTGCCATAGGACAGCTTTCCCGGATTGGCTTTCGCATAGGTGATCAACTCGCGCAGGTTTGCGGCGGGCACCGAAGGATTGATGGCGAAAACCAGCGCGCTGTTGATCAGGCGGTAGATGGCGCGGAAATCGCCAACGGAATATCCGGGATTCGCCGACGTCAAGGGAATGATGACCTGCGTGCTGCCGTTGCCGAGCAGCAGCGAATAGCCGTCGGGCTCCTCGCGCGCGACCGCCGCGGTCCCGATGGCGCCGCCCGCGCCGCCGATATATTCGACGAAGGTCGGCCCCAGCAGCGACGGCATCCTGTCCACCCAGGGGCGCGCGATCTGGTCGCCCGATCCGCCGGCTCCGTAGGGAATCACCAGGCGAATGGGACGAGACGGATAGTCGGCGGCTTGTCCGCTGCAGGGAAGCGCGGCGAGCGCCGCCGCGCTTGTCAACGCGTGCACGAATTGTCGCCGCGTGAAAGAGGTCATGCTGGAAATTCCGGAAGTCGGCAGTCAATGTGGTGGCGGGACCGGCTCCCGGACCATGCCATCGCAGCAATCCGGCACCACAGTCAATGCTCCATCCGGACGAACCCCGGTGTCATCGCATTGTCACGTCGGCCTAACTCTTTACTTTCCAAGCATAATTTCGCGAGCGAGCCGACCCAAGCCGTCCACGCAGGGCTGCCAGCCCTGCCCACTGCTTTCGGCCAGTTTACTGTACGCCTCGTTCTGGTAGACCAAAAACTAATACCTTTTGACTCCCTTCGAGGGGGCGATGGCGCGTGCCAGATCGTAGCGAAGACTCGGCCATTTCCTTTGGGCCATTTCGACTGTTTCCGAAGTCCCGGCTCTTGGAGAAGGAGGGCTCGCCGCTTCATGTCGGCGGCCGCGCGCTCGACATTCTCATCTTCCTTGCCGGACGCCCAGGAGAAGTCGTCGACAAGAGAGAGCTGGTCAAGCGCATCTGGGCCGGCGTCAATGTCGACGAGGGCAGCCTGCGCTTCCACGTGGCGGCGCTGCGCAAGGCGCTCGGCGACACCGGCAAGTCGGCCCGTTACGTCGTCAACGTGCCGGGCCGAGGCTATTGTTTTGTCGCCTCGTTCGCTCAAGCAGCTCTGCCGGCCGCCCCGCTCCCGGCCGAAACCGCCCCTCCCCGCTCCCTGCCCGCTCAGCTCACAAGGATGGTCGGCCGGGAAGATGTCATCGAGAAGATCTCGAACGGACTTTCGCTCTATCGCTTCATGACCGTCGTCGGCCCGGGCGGCATCGGCAAGACCTCGGTCGCCGTCACCGTCGGGCATCGCCGTTCCCAGGATTTCGACGGGCGAGTCTTCTTTGTCGATTTCGGTCCGCTGAGGGACGCCAGCCACATCGCGACCACCATTGCTTCGGCGCTCGGACTGACAATCAGCGCGGAGGATCCGACGCCGGCTCTGCTGACGTTTCTGAAGACCGGCCCGGCCCTGCTGATCTTCGACAGTTGCGAACATGTGTTGGATCAATTGGCGCCGCTGGTCGAGCACATCGTTCGCGAGGCACCGCAGCTTCGTGTTCTCGCAACCAGCCGCGAATCGTTCCGCAGCGAAGGCGAGCGGATTTTCCGGCTGTTCCCGCTGGATTGTCCGCCCGAGCGCGAAGGGCTTGCTGTCGACGAGGTCCTTGCCTATCCCGCGGCTCAACTCTTTGTGGACCGCATTGCGCAGAGCTCGGGCCCGTTCCAGCTCAGCGCAGAGGAGGCGCCCCTCGTCGCGAGCATCTGCCGGCGCCTCGACGGCATCGCGCTGGCGATCGAGCTCGCGGCGGGCCGCGTCAATGCTTACGGCATCGCCGGCACGGCATCCCTGCTCGACAGCCGCTTTTCGCTGCAATGGCGGGGCCGGCGTACCGCCGTGCCGCGGCACCAGACGCTCGCTGCGGCTCTCGACTGGAGCTACGACCTTCTGCCTCCCGTGGAGAGCGCCACGCTGCGACGCCTGTCGGTCTTCGCCGGGCCTTTCGCGCCGGAGGCGGCTGCCGCGGTCGCGTCCGGTGACGGACTCAATGCATCCGAGACTCTCGAAGCAATCGACAGCCTGGTGACCAAGTCGCTTATTTCGCCGTCCGGCTCGCGCACGCTGCGCTATCGGCTGCTCGACACCACGCGCACCTATGCATACGGAAAACTCAACGAGCTCGGCGAAGCCAGGCAGTTCGCGCGGCGTCATGCCGAGCATTTTCGCGATTTATTCCAGCGCGCGGAGGCGGATATTTCGACGCCGCTGCCCGAATGGCTGAGCATCTATGGCGCGGAGCTGGACAATGTGCGTGCGGCGTTGGACTGGGCCTTCGGCCCCGACGGCGAGGCGAGACTCGGTATCGCGCTGACGGCGGCCGCGGTCACGCTGTGGGTGCGTCTTTCGCTGTTCGCGGAGTGCCGTGAGCGCAGCAGAACGGCGCTCGCGGCGCTCGGAGACACCGCCGACGATAACCGCATCCGCATGCAGCTGCTGTCGGCGCTCGGCTGGTCGCTGATGTATGGCGAGGGCCGCGCGCGCGAGGCGCGGCCGATCCTCGAGACGACCCTTGAGCTTGCTGACAGGCTCGACGACAAGGATTTCCGGCTGCGCGCGCTCTGGGGCTTGTGCATCGACCAGTTCAACAACGGACAGTTCGGCAAGGCCCGTGCGCTCGCCGATCGCTTTGCGAACGCGGCCGCGAACTCGCCCGACAAGACCGATGTCATGCTGGGCGACCGGCTGATGGCCGTGGCGCTGCACTATCTCGGGGATCAGAACGAGGCTCGGCTGCGCATCGAGCGGGTCAATGCATCGCTGCATGTGTTGGCGGAGAAGCCGAAAATCTTTCCGCTCGATCTGAGAATCTCGACGCAATATTTTCGGGCTCGCATCCTGTGGCTTCAGGGCCTGGCCGATCAGGCTCAGGCCCTTACCGCCAGAAACATCGAGGAAGGCCGGGCCAACGGCCACGCACTGACCTTCTGCAGCGTGCTTGGACAAGCCGCCTGCCCGATCGCCTTCTGGTCCGGCGATTTCGACGCTGCGGAACGTCACGGCGCCGAGTTGCTCGAACACACCGAGCGCCACGCGATCCGGCTGTGGGGCCTGTGGGCGCGGGCCTTCAATGCCGCGGTCATGGTCAAGCGCGGCGACGTCACGACCGGGTTGCCGCTGCTGCGTGAGGAGCTCAATCGCGCCGGCGATGCGCGCTTCCTGCCGCGCTTTCTGCCCCTGCTCGGCGAGCTCGCCGCGTGTTCCGGAGAGGCCGACCAGGTCGATCGCGGGCTCGACGTGATCGAGGATGTCCTGACCCGCTGCAACGACCGGCAGGAGCTCTGGTATCTACCGGAGCTGATCCGCATCAAGGGAGAGTTGATGCTCAGGAGCACTCGGCGTTCGGAAGACGCCGAGGCGCACTTTCGCGAGGCCATGGACATTGCCGTCCAGCAAGGCGCGCGCTTCTGGGAGCTGCGAAGCGCGGTCAGCCTGGCGCGGTTCATGATTGGGGCTGGCCAGACCACGGAAGCCTTGGCAATTCTGGAACGCGCATGCGGGCCTTTCAAAGAGGGCGCCGGCATCGCCGAGATCCGTAGCGCCCACGATTTGATCGAGCAGCTCCGGGCTTGACGAGTCGGCTGACCGGCACTGATTCACCCAGCCCGCGGGATGAATCCGGGCACGCCGGTCTCGACGACCGTGTTGAACCTGATGTTTGTCGTGATCTGGTCCCTCATCTCTCGCATGGCGTCTTCGGGCAAGGCTGAAATATCGAAGTTTTCCTGGATGCGCCGGGGATTGGTCGAAGTCGTCAGGAAAGCGGTGCCGCGCTGGACGGCCCACGCCAGCGCAATTTGAGCCGGTGTCTTGTGCAAACGCTCCGCGATGGCAGTGATCACCGGATCAACCAGGACGTTCGGCTTCATCGCGTGTCCCAGCGCTGCAAACGCCTGCAGCACAATTCCGTGCTCTCGACAGAAGTCGAGCAGGTCCCATTCGGGGAGATACGGATGCGATTCGACTTGCACCATGGCGGGCCTGATCCGCGCGACCGAAACGATCTCGCGCAGCTTGTCCAGGGTGATGTCCGACAGGCCGATCGACTTGCAGTGCCCCTCGTCGACAAGGCGTTCCAGCGCCCCCCACGTTTCGGCCAGCGTAACCCCAGAATCATAGATGACCCGACCGTGCTCATCCCTCGGGTCCTGCTCGTCGCCGGGTTGAAAGGCAAAGGGCGTATGGATGATGTAGCAATCGATCTCGTCGAGCTGCAGCCGTCGGCGACTGGCGTCGAAGGCAGGCCTGACCCGTTCCGGCCGATGATTGGTGTTCCATAGCTTCGTCGTAACGAACAGGTCCTTGCGCTGAAGCGTCCCCGCCTTGAAGGTCTCCTGCAGCGCGTCGCCGACCGCTTCCTCGTTGCGATAGCGCTCCGCGCAATCAAGATGTCGAAATCCGGCCTCCAACGCAGCCTTGGTGGCCCGCCTGGTCACGAGCGGATCCGGAATGAGCGTGCCAAATCCCACCGCGGGAATCGTCCCGGATTGATGAGTTGGAATTCTCGTATAACGAAGCGTATCTGACGAAGTCATGCTGATGCTCCTTTGCTTGTCCACGGCTCCCTCAAAAGTGAGGGACGAGGTATTCGGAATTGACGATGCGATGTCGTTCCACGGCTCCAGGCGTTAACCGGTAGGCCGCGGCTTACGGAGAAAAAACACGAGCGGAATCACGACGAGCATGGCGAACATCAGGATCTCGAACTGGTTGATGACCGCGACGGTCGCCGCCTGACGCGTGACCATGCCGTTGAGGGCCGCAAGGCCCGGCTTGCCGACCGAGCCCCCGACATAAGCGGCGACACGATAGGGCGTGAGATTCTTTGCGAGTGCGGCGTGCACAGCCTGCGTGTTGGCGTAGAAGAAGAGCTGGACGACCGCGATGCCAATGGTGCTGCCATAGAGGCGCGAAAGGTTGACCAACGCGCTGCCTTCCGGGCGGAGCTTCGGATCGAGCGTGCCGAACGCGGCCCTGGCGAGCGCGGGCAGCAACATGCCGAGACCCGCTCCCTGGAGCAGGCCGGCCTCGACCACCGGCCGCCAATCCATCGCCGGCGAATAGCCGAGCATCAGCCAGTTGGCATAGACCACCAGCGTCATTCCGCCCACGAGGAACGGCCGGTAGTCGATCTGCGCCGGGATCAGGCTCGTCAGCACCAGCGCTCCCACCAGCGCGACGCCGCGCGGAACAGTCATGTATCCAGTGGTGTCGACGGGGTAGTTGAGCAATTCCTCCAGCATCGGGGACGTCAGGGCCAGGGTCGGCAGCAGCACGAAACCAAGCGCGAAGGAGATGACCGTCGAGAGCACGAGATTGCGGTCCCTGAACAGCGCCGTGCGGAGAAAGTGCTCCTTTGTCGTCATAACGTGCACGATGAAGAGATAGAAGCCGAGCACGGAGGCGCCCGCCTCGATCCAGATTTCCGTCGAGGCGAACCATTCCAGGCGCTCGCCGCGGTCGAGCAACATCTGCAACCCGATCATGCCGACGGAGAACGTCGCCAGGCCGAAGAAGTCGAAGGGCTGGCTCCGCTCGGCCCGCTTCTCGCCGAGCAGCTGAGCCATCGTCAGGAAAATGAAGCCCGTCATCGGCAGGCTGAAATAGAAGATCGCGGGCCAGCCGTAATATTCACTGAGCCAACCGCCAATGGCTGGGCCGCTGCTGATGCCGAGCAGGGAGCAGACGGTCCACGCCAGGCTCATGCGCGCATGTCGCACCGGCGATGTCGCCTCGAGCAGGATCGCCAGCGAGAGCGGCGCCAGCGGTCCGCTCGCCGCGCCCTGGAGGATTCGCGCCAGCACGAACTGAATCGAGGTCGTCGCCAGTGTATCGAGGGCGAGACCCAACACGAAAATCGTGACGGCGGCCTGATAGACCACTTTCCGGCCGTAGCGTCCCGCCAGCCATTGCGTGATCGACATGGTCACGGCGCTCGCAGCGATATAAGAGGAAAACACCCAGCCGACCTCGTCATTGGCCATCGAGAGCGTCGCCTGAATATGAGGTAGCGCCGCGTTCGGTATCGAAATGTTGACGGCCTGCATGTAGGTCGCCATGAGGGCGGCCGCGGCGATCGCGTGACGACCACCGGGCGCCGTGGTCGATGGAAGGGGCGTAGTCATTTTCCCTCCGTTGCGCGCGCGGGTTGGGGCAGATGTGCCCAGCTGCGGCGATGGCCGGTATCAACCCGCGCCGTCACGCTGATGCCCGAGAACAGCGGCCGGCTTGGATCGAGATCGTCGAGTTCCAGGCGCACCGCCAATCGCTGGACGACCTTGACCCAGTTTCCCGTCGCATTCTCGGGCGGCAGGAGCGAGAAGTCCGATCCGGTGCCGGGACTCATGCTGACGATATGCGCCCTGAACTTGCGATCCGGATAGGCATCGACGTCGATCGTCGCCTCCTGCCCTGGACGCATATGACTGAGACCGGTCTCGCGAAAATTCGCCTCGACCCAGACGTGCCGGCTCGACAGCAGCGAGAACGTCGGTGCCCCGGCATTGACGAAGCCGCCGATCTGGAGATCGTCCACCTTGGTCACGATGCCGTCCGCCGGCGCCGTCACGGTGGCATAGGAGAGATCGAGCCGCGCACGGTCGAGCTGTGCCCTGGCCGCGCGAACGGTCGGATGGCGATCGATGTCGATATCGGCATCGCCATTGAGGGCAACGATTGTATTGGCGATCTGCTGTTCGATCGACACCATGCGGTGGCGAGCGACCTTCATGTCCGTCTCGGCCCGCTCGTAGACCGCGCGCGGCGTGAAGTCGGAAGCGACCAGCATCTTCTTGCGGTCGAACTCGCGCTCGTCGAAGGCAGCAGATTCTTTGGCCGATTGCAGCTCCGCCTGCTGCTGACGATGGGTCGCCTTGAGGGATTCGATCTGGAGCCGCGTACTTCCGAGGCGCGCCTCGGCCTGGTCGACGGCAATTTCATAAGGCTCCGGGTCGATGCGAAACAGCACCTGCCCCCGCCGGACGCGCTGATTGTCACGTACGGCGATCTCGACCGCCTGGCCGGAAACCCGGGCATTGATGGTCACCTTGGCGGCGCGAACAAATGCGTCGTCGGTCGAGACATATTGCTCCTGCGCCAGATAGATGAAGGCGCCGACCACGGCCACCGCCATCGGCAGCGCGAGCATCAGCGGCCGTCGCAGCCGCTTGCCAAGCCCTGTCCTGAACCATTGCGCGGCGGCCTCGCTCGTGCGGAACCTGTTGCGATCGCCGAGCCCGCCGGCGATCGGCGCAAAATCGAAACGCATCGAAATATCCTCCGATTCAAACTATTTAATAACGATCGTTACAAATATTGTGCTCCGACGTGGTGATCAAGGGCGCGACCTTGATTTTTATAACGGTCCATACAAATATATGTGTGGAACGTGGCAACCGGAATTCTGACGACATGGCACGGAAAAAGAGCGAAACGAGCCCGGCCCGCCGGGGACGGCCACCGGCCTACGACGCAGAGACGGCCTTGAAGCGGGCAACCGAAACGTTCTGGAGGACGGGCTATTCCGGTACCTCCCTGGACAAGGTCGCTGCCGCGACCGGGATGAGTCCGCCGAGCCTCTACGCAGTGTTCGGCAACAAGCATGCGCTCTATCTCGAGGCGCTCGCGCGTTATTGGGAGATCAGCCTGGCCGCGACGCGTGAGGCTCTCGCCCGGGACCATCCCTTGGACGAAGCGCTGATGCTTGCCTATGACGCGGCGCTGTCGATCTATTTTTCCGGCAAGGGAACCGCGCGCGGCTGCTTCGTGGTGGGGACGGCGGTGACCGAAGTCGCAGAAGATGCCGCGATCCGGAGCAGCGTCGCGGCGGGACTGCGCATGATAGATGCCGATTTCGAAGCCCGCTTCCGCCTCGCGCAGGACAAGGGCGAGCTGAAGCGCGACGCCGATCCGGCGGCGCTTGCCATTCTCGCTTCAGCCACGATGCACACCATTGCCATTCGCGCCCGTGCCGGCGCCCGCCGCTCCGAGCTGAGGGAGATGGCCCGAAAAGCGGTCGATGTGCTCTGCGGATGCCGGCGATGATCTCGCGGATTTCAGCCATGGCTCCACCCGGCAATAGCGACGACCAGCTTTAGCCTGCCGCTGCAGCCCCGCGCCGCGGCAGCTTCCAGTCGGGGCGGATGAAGTGGCAAGTGTAGCCGTCCGGATAGCGTTCGAGATAATCCTGATGCTCCGGCTCGGCTTCCCAGAACTCGCCCGCGGGCGCGACCTCGGTCACGACCTTGCCAGGCCAGAGACCGGACGCCTCGACGTCTGCAATCGTGTCCTTTGCGATCCGCTTCTGTTCGTCGCTCATATAGAAGATCGCCGAGCGATAGCTCGTGCCCAAATCATTGCCCTGGCGGTTGAGCGTGGTCGGATCGTGGATCTGGAAGAAGAACTCCAGCATGGTCCGGAAGCTGGTCTTGGCGGGATCGAAGGTGATCTCGATCGCTTCGGCATGACCTTCATGATTGCGGTAAGTGGCATTCTTCACCGTGCCGCCGGTGTAGCCGACACGGGTGGAGATCACGCCCGGCTGCTTGCGGATCAGATCCTGCATGCCCCAGAAGCAGCCTCCGGCCAGAATTGCGCGTTCCGTTGTCATTCGATGCTCCATCCGTTTAGCTGAGATGCTTACCGCTGTTCTGCGATGGCACGCAGGCGCGGGTCATCATGGTCGTCGTGATACTCCAGGCCCAATGGGCCGATGGCGGAAACCTGCGTGACGTATTCGCCGGACTTCGCCCAATGAAAATGCCAGGTCTCGCCGGGCAGCACGATAACACTGCCCGGCGGATAAGCCTTCATTTTGTCGCCATCAAAGCTTTCGCCGAGCCCGATGTAGAACACACCCGACATGACTGTGTAGATGCGGTCCTCCGGATGCTTGTGCGGCATCAGCCTGGTGCCGCCGGGCACTTTCACCCGGACTACGTAAGGCCCGGGTTCACTGGGGTGGCCAACCATGACGGCCAGCCGCGCGCCCGGCGGGAATGCCGGAAACGGCTGCCATGCGATATCCTCGGGCAGAATGGCCCGGAACCTGTCTTCGTCCGGCTGATGTTGGCGGGGCATGACGGCAGTCCTGGTGTGTTGAGCTAGATGAGCTTGGCGTCGAGCGTGATCGCGGCATTGAGCACCTTCGACACCGGACAGTTCTTCTCGGCTTCGCCGGCGATCTTGGCGAAACCTGCGTCATCGAGGTTCGGCACCTTGGCACGCAACGTCAGCGCCGATTTGCTGATCTTGAAACCCTTGCCTTCAGGTTCGAGCGTGACCGCGGCTTCTGTCGAGAGCTCGTCAGGCGTGAAGCCGGCGAGCTGCAGGCCGAAGGCCAGCGCCATGGTGAAGCAACCGGCATGGGCCGCCGCGATCAATTCCTCGGGATTGGTGCCCTTCTCGTTCTCAAAGCGGGTCTTGAACGAATAGGGCGCCGCGGCGAGCACGCCGGATTCACTCGATAGCTGACCGGTGCCATCGCGACCGGTGCCTTTCCAGACTGCTGTTGCCTTGCGGATCATCTCAATTCTCCATGTTTGATTTCAGCACCGGGGCTCGGTACCGGACGAAAGCGACATTGGCACGACCACCTGTCGCCGTTCCGCCCGGCCGAACGCCGCAGCGGTTCCGTTAGGCGCCAATCTGTCCGACGTGGAAGCCGAGCCGGTTCTCGACGTCACCGGCGCGGTGGAAGCCGCGCGACATCAGCGCCTTTATGCGGGTCTGACTCGCGGGGCGGCTGAGCGAGGCCAGGAACGCGTCCCATTCCGGCTTGATCTCGACATCCGGCGGCAGGCTCGCGACGTCGACGAGGCGCTTGGTCTCGGTAATCGCCTCCTTGTCAAAGGACGCGATGCGCATAGCCAGCGCCTCGACGAAGCCGTCGAGCTCGGCATCCGGCAGCGACCGGTTCACATAGCCGTAACGTTCGGCGAGATCGCCGTGGATATCATCGGCGCCGAGCAGAACTTCGAGCGCGCGGCCGCGGCCCATCAGGCGCGGCAACCGCGCCATCGGCCCGCCGCCGGGCACCAGGCCCGCACCGACTTCCCATTGCGACAGAATCGCCTTTTCGCGGCTGGCAAAGCGCATGTCGCTCGCGAGCGCCAGCTCGCTGCCGACGCCGGTCGCGCGGCCCCGGATCGAGGCAATCGAGACGACCGGCGCGCGGCTGAGACGCACCAGCATGTCGGGCAGCGCCTGCAGGCCGGTCGGCCCGGGCGGGATACGAAGCGAATCCTCCAGCGGCGCGAGGAAGTCGTAATGCGTGATGAAGAAGCCTTCGACGGCGCTGTCGAACACCACGACCTTCACCTCAGGATCGGTCTCGATCGCCGTGACGACGTCGTCGAGAAGCGGAAGCTGCTTGGGGCCAAAGATATTGACCGGGGGCATGTCAAAGGTGACGCGCCAGTATGACGGCAGGCGACGTTCCAAGCGGATTTGGTCCGTCGTGAAAGTGCGTTCGGGGCGGTTCATGATTGCATTCCTGTCTGTGGGGAAAGAAGGGAACGCGCGGAAGTGCGCGTCCCCGCAGTTCTCAGATCGACTGACGCAGTGGTCGGAAGGCGGTGCGCATTTCCGCGGAGAACAATGCGGGCTGCTCCCAGGCGGCGAAGTGGCCGCCCTTGTCGAGGCGGTTGTAGTGCATCAGCTTCGGATAGGCCTTCTCGGTCCAGCTGCGCGGCGCGGCGTAGATCTCGTCCGGGAAGACGCTGACGGCGACCGGGATCTTGATGTGCTTGGGCTCGAAGAATGCCAGCTTGTTCTCCCAGTACAGCCGCGCCGAGGACACCGCGGTGTTGGTGAACCAGTAGAGCGTGATGTTGTCGATCACGTCGTCCCGCGACAGCCCTTCCGTCTTGCCCGCGAACACCCGAGCGATCATCGCGGTGCTGCGCGCATCATGATCGAGCATCCAGGACGCGAGACCCGCCGGCGAATCCACCAGGCCATAGAGGGTCTGCGGCCGGTTGGACATCTCGATCGCGTAGCCGAGACCGTGCTTGTAGAAGTCATCGAGCTGATCGTAAGCGTAGCGCTCGTCGGCCGAGAGGTTCGACGGCCGCGATCCGCCGGGCTGAAGCGCCTTGGCGATGTCGTCCGGAACGGTCGCGGGCATGTTGGTGTGGATGCCGAGCAGTTCCGGCGGCGCGATCACCGCCATCTGCTCCGTCACGGCATTGCCCCAATCGCCGCCTTGCGCGACATAGCGGTTGTAGCCGAGCCGCTTCATCAGCACGATCCAGGCGCGCGCCACGCGCTGGGGGTCCCAGCCCAGCTCCGTCGGCTTGCCGGAGAAGCCGTGGCCGGGCAGCGAGGGGATCACGAGATCGAAGGCGTCCACCGCCGTCGCGCCGTGTGCGGTGGGGTCGGTGAGCGGGCCTACGATCTTCATCTGCTCGATGATCGAACCAGGCCAGCCATGCGTGACGATCATCGGCAGCGCGTTTTCGTGGTGCGAGCGAACGTGAATGAAGTGGATGTCGACGCCGTCAATCTCGGTGACGAATTGTGGCAAGGCATTCAGCCGCGCCTCCATCTTGCGCCAGTCGTAGTCGTTCTGCCAGTAGCTCACGAGTTGCTGCACCGTCGTCAGCTGCACGCCCTGTGATTGATCGGCGACGATCTCGCGATCGGGCCAGCGCGTCGCCGCGAGACGGCGGCGGAGATCTAGCAAATCCTGCTCGGGCACGCTGACGTGGAACGGGCGAACCGCCCCACTCACGCCCGCCTTCGCGGAATGCAGCGGCAGCAAGCTCGATACGCTTGCGGCAACCGCGGTCATCGCGGCCTGGCCCAACAATTGACGGCGGTCTGGATTGAGAATGTCGATACGTGCTTGCGTGGTCATGTTCGATCTCCCTGGCTTTGGTCGGTGACGCTGACCGAATTCGACATCAACGCCTCGGTTCGTCATGCAGAGAGATTGGCGCAGGCCCTGGCAATTTGCTCGTTATGGGTTGTTAGACCGCGTTAGCAGTTGCGAGCCGCGCGACACCGAGGAGAGCGATCGTCGACTCGCGATGCGCGCCGCCAAAGCAACACGGCGCGCGATGAGCTCAGTCATCGCGCGCCGTGTCGGCTTGCATCAGTCGAAGAATCTGTGCTGTCCAGCTCAGGATGGCAGCGGCTGGCCGGCCTGCTCGCGGACGATGTAATCGGCGTACCAATCGGCCCAGTTCTCGTCGTGCCTGCCGGTCCGCTTCTCGTGCTCGCCATGTGCCGCCGCCGCGCGGCGCAGTGCTGCGGCCAGCGCAGTCTGTGAAGCGAATGTCGTGCCGCCGCCCGCGATCCGTCCCGGCAATCGCGTCGTGACCTCCTGGAACAACCAGCCATTGCCGTCGGGATCGCTGAACGACGCATATGAGCCGTAGCTGCCGCGCTTCGGGTCAGCACCGCTCACCCGAACGCTGCCGGAGAGATAAGGCTCGTCGGTCCCGGCGTGAACATCGCCGGCACCGTGGAATGGAGCGCTGACCTCGACGCCGCGGTCGAGCAGATCCGTTCGCGCCGCCTCCAGATCGGAGACGATCAGGTACAAGCCTCGCGCCGAGCCCGGCGCTGCCGCCGTCACGTTCCTGCCGAAGATCACCGAGCAGGCCGAACCCGGCGGCGTGAACTGGATCACGCGCCAGTCATCGCCGGAGGCAAAATCGGCGTCCAGTCGCCAACCGAGACGCGCGTAGAAGGCCTTGGCGCGATCGACATCGGACACCGGGATCACGATCACCTCGAGCCGCTGATCGACGCTAGGCGATGTCGAAGGCGTCTTCGCAGACTTGTTGGAAGGCTTGGCCGCGGCGTCGCGGTCGATTTCGGTAGTGGCCATGTCGAACTCCCTGGGTTGGATCTAAGACGAGCTTCAAGCAGCTGTGATCGGCATCACGATGGTAACCCGTGTGCCGTCTTCTCCCGCCTCGCCCTGCAGCCGGGCGTGAATGCTGCGTGCGAGTCCTTCGAGAATCCGGCTGCCGGTGCCCTGAAGCGGCCCGGTCGCGCCGATCCCGTTGTCTGTTACCGTGCAGAACCAGGCGCCGTCGCGATTGGCCATGTCGATGCGGATCAGTGCGTCATTCCTGTTCGGGAAGGCGTGCTTGGCCGCATTCGTCACCAGCTCCGTCAGCATCAGCGCAAGCCGATGGCATTGCGACGCCGGCAGCGTCCCGCTTTCGATCGCAGCCTCGCAGCGGATGCCCGCCGGCTCCAGCACGGCCTCGGAAATCGCTCCGCACAGGTTTTCGAAAAAGGCCGCGACCGGGATCGCCGTATGGTCGTCATTGTCGGACAAGAGCTGATAGAGCCTGCCGAAGGCGACGATGCGCCGCTCGAGCCGGTCCGCTGCAAGCGACACGTCCCTGGTACCCGTTCTGGTGAAATCGCGGCGGACTGACGCACCGAGTATCGTCAGCGTGTTCTTCATCCGATGGTGGGATTCCCGCAGCACGAGCTCCCAGTCACGCGACTGATCGTCAAGACTAGCCACAAATTGAGATCGAACGACGTCGTCATTCGGCCGAGCATCGATACCGGACATCGTAGCCTCCCCGTTGGAATTAACGCCAAACTCGGAACGGATACTGGATGCAGTTCGTGCGCATTGCTCGTTAGACGTTGCAAGATTCTGTTATGATGGCGGTACGACGACGGGCACTCCGAACGTGAGCTGGTCGGTCAAGCACGCTGCCGGGTTGTCCCGATCGCTTCGCAAGATGCTCGCGTTTGAGTACAATTTGCGACGGATCGTCGCGCGCGACCGGCCAATTGCCGGCACCCTCCACGCGATTTCGCCACTTTCGACCAGTTTACTCAGGGTTCCCTTCTGGTAGATCAAAGTGCAGAGTTCAGCTCTTTCACTGGAATGATTGGCACGTGCCGGACACTAACGACCAGGATTCGGCCATTGCTTTCGGGCCTTTCCGGCTGTTCGCAAAGACGCGGCTGCTCGAGAAGGACGGCGCCCCGGTTCACCTCGGCGGCCGTGCGCTCGACATTCTCGTTTTTCTCGCCGAGCGAGCCGGCGAGGTCGTGGACAAGCGTGAGTTGATGCGGCGGGTCTGGGCCGACGTGAATGTGGACGAAGGCAGCCTGCGCTTTCACATCACGACACTGCGCAAGGCCTTGGGCGATCCGGGCGAAGGCTCCCGCTACGTCGTCAACGTCCCCGGACGAGGTTATTGCTTCACGGCCGCGCTGCTCCAGGCCGCCCCTTCGGAGAGCCGGACCAGCCTGCCCGTTGCTGCGCCGCGCTCGCTGCCCTCGCCGCTCGCGAGGATGATCGGGCGGGATGATGCGGTCGAAAGAATTTCCGCCGAGCTGGCCTTGCATCGCTTCGTCACGATCGTCGGCCCCGGCGGAATCGGCAAGACTTCGGTGGCACTGGCGGTCGCGCATCGCGAGCTCCAGGCCTTCGACGGCCAGGTGTGTTTTGTCGATTTCGGCGCACTGAGGGAGACCCGGCTCGTTACGGGAACGATTGCGGCCGCGCTGGGCCTGACAGTCAATTCCGACGACCCGATGCCGGGGTTGCTGACATTCCTGCGCAGCCGGCGGATGCTGCTGGTCTTCGACAGTTGCGAGCACATCCTCGACGATCTCGCCCCTCTGGCCGAGCGCATCGTCCGGGAAGCGGGCGAGCTGCATATTCTCGCCACCAGCCGCGAATCTTTCCGCGCCGAAGGTGAGCGTGTCCATCGGCTGTTTCCATTGGGTTGCCCGCCACAGCGCGACGGCCTCGGCATCGCCGACATCCTTGCCTATCCTGCAACTCAGCTCTTCGTGGAACGCATCGCAGAGAGCCTGAGCGAGTTCGAGCTCAGCGAAGAGGATGCGCCGCTCGTCGCCGATATCTGCCGTCGGCTGGACGGCATCGCGCTCGCCATCGAGCTCGCGGCCGGGCGTGTGAATGCCTATGGCATCGCCGGGACCGCCTCTCTGCTCGACAGCCGTTTCTCGCTGCTGTGGCGCGGGCGGCGCACCGCCGTCCCGCGGCACCACACCCTGAGTGCGGCGCTCGCCTGGAGCTATGATTTGCTGCCGGCAACCGAAAGCGCAACGCTGCGCGGATTGTCGGCATTCGTCGGGCCATTCACCCTGGAAGCCGCGCTTGCGGTCGCATCCTGTCAGGGCATTGGCGAAGCAGAAGCCGCCGAGGCGATCTCCAATCTGCTTTCCAAATCGCTGATCGCGACCTCGCCTGCGGAGCGGCGGCTGCGCTATCGCCTGCTCGACACCACACGTGCCTTCGTCGCGGAGAAGCTCGTCGAGAACGGCGAAGCGGACCGCGTCGCACGCGCCCACGCCGAATATTTTCGCGACTTCCTGCGCGACATCGCTCTCCAATCCACGGGCATGCAGAGTGCCGGCGGCTTTCTTCCCTATGCCGACCACCTGCCCAATGTCCGGGCCGCGCTGAACTGGAGCTTTTCGGACGGCGGGGACCGAACGATCGGCGTGGATCTGGCGGCGTCAGCGGCCCAGTTCTTCCTTGAGCTGACATTGCTGACGGAATGCTACCGCTGGACCCAGCAGGCGCTGGCGTCCCTCGACGCGAGCGCGGAGGATGGCCGCAATGAAATGATCTTGCAGGCCGCGCTCGGCGTCTCCGCGATGTTCACGCAAGGCAATACCGAAGCGGTCCGCTCGGCATTCACGCGCAGTCTTCAGCTTGCGCGGGAGCTCCAGGATTTGCACTGGCAGCTCTGGCTGCTGCGCGGATTACACATCTACCTCACCAGGGTCGGGGATTTTCACGGAGCACTCGGAATCGGTGAACAGGGCGAAAGCGTCGCGCGGAAGCTGAACGATCCCGCCAGCACGCTGAACGTCGAATGGATGTTGGGGGTCGCCCATCATTTAATCGGCAACCAGGACAAGGCAGTGCAGCTCTGCGAGAGCGCGATGTTGCATAATCCCGGCTCGCAGCGGCTGAATATCGGGCATCTCGGCTATGACGACCGCATCGTCGCACTGGTGGCGCTGGCACGCGGGCTTTGGCTCACCGGCCGGCCCGATCGTGCGATCGAGGCGTCGCAATACACCATTCGCGAAGCCGAGCTGCTCGAACAGCCGCTCACTCTCGGTATTTCCTTGATCTGGACCATCTACGTGTTCCTGTGGGTCGGCGATCTGGCCAATGCGGAAATCCTGATCGAGCGGCTGATCGATCATTCCGCACGGCACTTCCTCGGGCCCTATCACGCGGTCGGCATCGGCCAGAAGGGTGAGCTGCTGCTTCGCCGCGGCGACGTCGCCGCCGGCATCGAGCACCTCCGCCGCAGCCAGGCCACGCTGTACGCGACGCGACACCGGATCATGACGACGGTGTTTGCAACTGCGCTCGCGGAGGGTCTCGCCTTCCAGAACCAGGCCGGCGAAGCCTTGCAGACCATCAATGATGCCATCGCCGAGATTCCCGATCATGGCGAATCCTTCGACATGCCGGAGATGCTCAGGGTCAAGGGCGACATCCTTGCCCGGTCGGGCAAGGCCGCGGAGGCCGAAAGCTGCTTCCGGGACTCGCTCGATCTGTCACGTCGCCAATGCGCGCTCGGCTGGGAACTGCGGGGGGCCATCAGTCTCGGCCGGGTCTGGCGCCAAGCTGGTAAAGCCCGAGACGCCCGCGCCCTGCTCGCTCCGCTCGTCGCACGATACCAGGAGGGCCTCCAGACCCGTGATCTCGTCGCCGCCAGGGAGCTCCTTACGGCGCTGAATTGAGAGTATCTTCAATGGGATACCGCAAGGCTATCCGCTCGCAACTCCTAACAAATTCTAACACGCCAAGCCGCATCCGCCCCGCCATGGTGGTGACACTTCATGGTGGATATGGCGGGACATGGCGCTTCTTGACGATGTAATTGATGCCAGCGGCGGAATGGCCCGCTGGAATAGCTTGAGCCGGTTCACGCTTCACCTCTCCGTCGCCGGAACGCTGTTCTCCAGCACCGGACATGCCAGCGAATTCAAGGACGTGACGGCGGAGGGCTCGATCCGCACCCAGTCGGTCCGCTTCACCGGCATCACCGGAGGCGAACACTCTGGCTCTTTTCAGCCTGACGCGATCACGATCGAAAGCCTCGAGGGTGAGATCCTCAGGACCTGGCCCAATCCGAGCCTTGCGTTCACCGAGACTGGTTCGCCCGCGCTCGCGGACGAACTGCATCTCGTGTTCTTCTGCGGCGTCGCGATTTGGAATTATCTGACCAATCCATTCCTGCTCGCCCATCCCGACGTGGTGGTGGAGGAACTGCCGCCGTGGCAGGAGAACAACGAGTCATGGCGGCGGTTGCGGGCGCAGTTCCCGCCGGGCCTGATCACGCTCGCGCCCGAGCAGATCTTCTATTTCGACCATAACGCGTTGCAGCGGCGGACCGACCACGATCTGTTCGGCATGGAAGTCGCGCATTACTCCTGGGCCCATGACAGCTTCGGCGGCATCGTGGTGCCGACGCTCCGACGCGCGCAGACGCTGCGGCCCGACGGAACCGTGGTCGCCAAGCCTGTGCTGATGGACGTCGAGATCTTTGACGCCGTCTTCGAGTAGCGGGACGCGCGACATCTCCGTGCTCTCAACGTCTAACAATACATAACGCGCCAACAGCCGGCCTTGAGTGCAGATTGGGATCGCGAGCAACGAACGACGTGACGTGCTCGGACGAGGTCCAGCTCGGCGCATCTCCACCACAATGGAGTGCGTCATCGCCGCAAACGCACTCAAGGAGAACGGTCATGAAAATATTGATGGTCATCACTTCGCACGACCAGCTCGGCAACACCGGGCGCAAGACGGGCTTCTGGCTCGAGGAGCTCGCCGCCCCTTATTTCGTCTTTAAGGATTCCGGGGCCGAGATCACCCTCGCCTCGCCGAAGGGTGGCCGTCCGCCGCTCGACCCCAAGAGCAACGAGCCCGAATTTCGCACCGACCTGACGCTGCGCTTCGAAGCCGACGCCGACGCGGAAGCCCAACTCGACAAGACGGTTCGCCTCGACAGCGTCAAGCAGGAAGATTTCGACACCGTCTTCTACCCCGGCGGTCACGGCCCGATGTGGGACCTCGCCGAGGACAAGGACTCGGTCAAGCTCATCGAATCCTTCCTTGCCGACGGCAAGACAGTCGCCGTCGTGTGCCACTCGACCGGCGCGCTGCGCCACGTCAAGACACCCGACGGCAAGCCACTGGTCCACGGCAAGGAGGTGACCGGTTTCACCAACGGTGAAGAGGAGGACGTCGGCCTCACCAAGGTGGTGCCTTTCCTGGTCGAAGACGAAATGCTGAAGCTCGGCGCCGTCTTCTCGAAAACGGCAAACTGGGGCGTTCACGTCGTCACCGACGGCCTCTTGATCACGGGCCAGAACCCGCACTCCTCGGGTCCAGCCGCGCAGGCCCTGCTGGCCGCCCTGAAGGGCAAGCCGCTGGCACGCGCTTCGTAGTTCCCGGATACGGCACATCACGAGAGGTACCCGCAATGGTGCCTCTCGACCCCGACAGGCCGGAGGCATGCCCCGCAGCAAGCGCAATGTCCCGCACTTGCGATACATCTTCACGCCACATGCTGGATTCGGAGCGATGACATGAACATCCCAATCACTCTTGCCCTATCAGCCGCTTTGGCCTGCGCGACCGTGCAGGTTTCGGCGCAGGATCTGCGATCGAGCCGGCGCTCGATCAGCTATCACAAGGTCGACATCCGCGGCCTCGAGATCTTCTACCGCGAGGCCGGGCCCGCCGACGCTCCGACGGTGCTGCTGCTCCACGGGTTTCCCTCGTCGTCGCGGATGTGGGAACCTCTGATGCCGCTGCTCGCCGACAAATATCATCTGATCGCGCCGGACTATCCCGGTTTCGGCAACAGCAGCGCGCCGCTGCCGTCCGATTTCAACTATACGTTCGACAACATCGCCGCCGCAATGGGCGAGCTCACAACGAAGCTCGGCCTCACGGACTACGTCTTGTTCATGCAGGACTATGGAGGTCCTGTCGGCTTCCGCATGGCGCTGGCGCATCCCGAACGCGTTCGCGCCATCATCATCCAGAACGCGGTTTCGCACGAGCAGGGGCTGAGCCCGCTGTGGAATGCGCGCAGGAAGTACTGGGCCGATCCGGCACGCGAGCTCGAGGCGCTCAAGGCCAACTTCACATCCCTGGAGGCGACGCGTCAGCGGCATCTCGGCTCCAGTCCGCGTCCCGAGCGCTACGACCCCGACGCCTGGATCGACGAATACGCGTTCCTGACGCGTCCCGGCCAGGCCGAGATTCAGACCACGCTGTTCCTGGATTACCGGACCAACGTCGCCTCCTATTCGAAGTGGCAGGCGTGGTTGCGCCAGACGCGGCCACCGACGCTGGTGGTCTGGGGCAAATACGATCCGTCCTTCACTGTCGCAGGCGCGACGTCCTATCGCGACGATGTGGCGGATGCCGAGGTTCACATCCTCGAAGCCGGCCACTTCGCGCTAGATGAAGCCACCGACGAGATCGCTACGCTTGTCCGCGACTTCCTGGCGCGGCTGGGTGGACACAAGGGTTGAGCACTGGTGGACGCGCTCAGCAGCGAGAAGGGCACGGTCGTGTCGACCTGGTCAGGCCGCCGGCCCGTTCAGCATGTGCCGTGCTGCAATGAGATCGGCGGTCTCGAAACCTTCGGAGAACCGGGCATAGGTTTGAGCGAGCTGTGCGAGCGGATTTTGTACATGCTGCCGGATTCGAAGCCGCGCCAGCGACATCTCGGCTCGCAGCCGCCAGGACAAGGCGCCCTGCTGTTCGGCAAGCGAGATCGAGGCGACAAGATCCGCCTCGGCCGCGTCGGGATTGCCGCCAAGGATTTCCAGCTCTCCGCGCAGGCGGAGCAGCTCGGGCAGGTCGAAGGCGCCGCCTTCCTGCTCGACCCCAGCAATGGATTCGTGAAGAACCTGAATGCCTTCCGTCAATTGTCCCAACGTGACCAAACCTTGGGACAGATCCGCGGCGAACGCCGAGGCATAGAGTTCGTAGCGATCGGCATGCAGGCGTGGAAGCGCACTCCGCATTAGGTCGACGCCGCCGGCCACCTCGCCCCGGGCGATCATGCTCTGTGCCCGAAAACCCGTCGCGACGGCTTCGTAGGGCACGAGTCCGTGCATGCTCGCATGCGCCGCCAGGCGATCGGTCATGGCCTCGACTGACGACCAGTCGCCGAGCCAGCCGAACACCGAAGCGGACCAGCATAATGCGATACAATGCATGACCACGTCATGCGGCGCCGAAGCGCCGACGAGCGGCCGGACGCATTCGAGCGCGCGATCGGGAAAGCCGCGCAGCCATAGGACGCGCGCGAGCGGAATCTGCGGTGTGCGTGAATAGGCGAAATGCCCAGGTTGCGTCCCGCGGAGCGCAGCGTCGTCGCGCAGGCCCTGGTCGAGATGGGCTTGCGCCTCGGCCTGGTCTCCGGCGAGGTGATATGACACGCCGAGCAGCGCTTTGCTCCCGGCGATGCCCGCGGTATCGCCGATCACACGGGCAATCCGCTCGGCGTGAAGCGCAGTCGGCACCAGATGCCGATAGCGACCGGTCCGGCGGTAGAACATGTTGAGCCGGGACAACAGCCTGAATGTGTTGGCGTGATCGGAAAGCGCTTCCGCTATCTCCAGCCCGCGCCGGAGCGCCGATTCCGCCTGCTCGCTGTTACGCTCGGTGAACATGAAGGCGTGACCGAGCGTCGACTGAAGTTCGAGCTCCCATGCGCCGCCCCGGTCGGCCTCGTCCAGCATTGCGAGTGCGCGATCGGACCAGATGCGGGCCTCGTTCAGCAAATTGAGTTCGACGAACAGCCTTGTGCAGCTGCCGGCGAGCGGCACGCGCAAGCCGGCGCCGTCGTCGTTGGCATAAGCCCATTGCAGCGCAGCGCGGGCATCGGCGAGCAGGCTCGCGCGTTCCTGCAAACGTGACGCATGATCGCTGCCCTCCTTGTCCCTCATGCCCGCTTCGAGCGTGCATTGAACATAGAGAGCATGACGATGCGCGATCTGCGCCAGCTGTCCGCCGTCGGCCAGTTTCTGCAGGGCATAGGCACGCGTTGCGTCGAGCAGGCGATAGCGCCGCGATGCGCCGTCCGGCTGGGTGGAAACCAGCGACTTCACCACGAGTTGCTCCAGGGCCTCGACGACGCGATCCTCCGCCATCTCCGCCCCGGCCGCGACTGCTATCGCGCCCTTCAACGTGAAGTGACCTGCGAAGACGGCGAGGCGCTGAAATACGATCCGCTCGCTCTCGCCGATCAGACCGAAACTCCAGTCGAGCGTAGCGCCGAGCGTCTGCTGCCGCGGCGGCGCCGTCCGCCGCCCGCGCCATTCGAGCTGCAGCCGGTTGTCGAGCAGCGCCGCCATCTCGCGCAGTCCATAGAGACCAACACGTGCGGCAGCCAGCTCGATCGCCAGCGCGATGCCGTCGAGCTTGCCGCAAATCCGGGCCAGGACTTCGGCATCCTCGTCGGTGATGTCGTCGCGATGCCCCGCCGCGACGGCGCGATCGACGAACAGGCGCACAGCGGGATAGGCCAGCACCTCGCCGGCACTAAGGCGGGTGCCCTGCGGCGGACCAGGGAGCGAAACGAGCTCGAAAATCTGCTCGCCTTCCACCAGCAGCGACTCGCGGCTGGTTGCGAGGATGACGATGCCGGGCGCCTCCCGGTAGATGTTTTCTGCAAGGCGCGCGACCTCCTCGATGACGTGCTCGCAGCTGTCGAGCACGAGAAGCAGCCGGCGGCCGCGCAGGAAATTGACGATGCTGGCCGAGGGGTCCTCGTGGTGCACGACGAGGCCCAACGCGGCTGCAACCGTGCTCGCGACCAGCGCTCCGTCCTTGAGCGGACCGAATTCGAGGAAATGGACCTTGCCGTCGAAGCTATCGCACATCTCGTGCGCGAGCGCGGTCGCAACGGTGGTCTTTCCAATGCCGCCCGGCCCTCGCAGGGTGACGAAGCGATCGCGGAGCAAGCGCGCTGCCAACTCGGCCACGGCGTCCTCCCGCCCGACCATCCGGTCCAATCGGCGCGGTAGCGACGGTGGCGGCGCGGCCCTTTCAGGCACACGCGACGCCGGTGTAGCCACCTCCGCGCGCCCGCCACGCCGCACGGGCGCGACAAAGCAATAGCCCCGGCCCGGGATGTTGGTGATGTAGCGGGCACCATCCTTTCCGTCGCCGAGCACCTTGCGCAGCTCCGCGACATGGACGCGCAGGCTGACCTCCTCGACGGAAAGTCCGGACCACGCATAGCCGAGAATTTCGTTCTTCGGGACCACTTCGCCGGCGCGACTGACCAGCAGGCGCAAAATATCCGTCGCGCGGCTGCCGAGCCTGACCGGCAAGCCATCCTTCTCCAGCAGCCGCGACCGAAGCGAAAATGGCCCGAACGCGACGGCATTGAGATCCAGAATCGTTGCGGCGTCGCTGCCGCGGGGGCCATGTCCTGCCGAGAGCTCGGTCATTTCTGACTCATCCTGACGATCGCTCCTTCGAAATGCGGCGCGACTATACCCGGCACCGATGCGAGGTCCAGCGAGGGCAACGCATGGAACTCACACCGCCGCATCGATCTCCTCGCGACGTCCGGCGCTCTCCTGAGTCGGATCGAGAATGCGCAAATATCTGATAAATTGTACAAAAAGGACGCTTCCTGAGACGGGATGCCGCACCTGATGCGCTCCCACAAAAACTAACACATCCTAATCACCACTAACGAGCTTGCAGGTCAGCTCACGCCTATCCTCTCAACATGGAAAGCAGGGCTTTGCAGGTTTGCTGGTTGCAAACAGCGGAGAACGCCCGGAGAGGACGAACGATGTTGACCAATTTGCAGGCAGGTGATGCCTGGATTGAATTTCCGGGCGCCTCGGGGGATCGCGAGCTCCCCCGGGCAACACAGGCAATCATTCGCGAGCATCAATGGCGTCAGGTCGATCCGCGCACGGGCGCGGTGGCAGAGGACATCGCGATCTCGCGATGGGAAGACCCGCGGAGCACCTCGTCGCATCAAGCGACGACGCCTGAGGATCGCTATTTCGTCGGCATCGCCCTCAAGACCACGCGGGCGAAACTGACCCGGGATCGCCAAGTCATTTTCGACGGGACCATGCCCGCGGGCACACTGTATCTCACCGCGCCGTCGAAGCCCCTTGCCGTGCAATTCCAGTCGCCATGCGCCTTCCTGCACATTCACATTTCCGCGGACCAATTTCCGGCACAATTTTCCGGGACCGAGGGATTGAATGATCTCGTCCTGTTGCGCGATCCGCTCGCAGCCGAGCTTGCCAAGGCGCTAATCGAACTTGGCGACGCCGCGGACCACGAGTTTACGCGCTGCATCGGTCAAACCCTTGCGATGCATCTGGCGCGCCTGGAATTGCCACGCGCCAGGGTCAATGCCTTGCCGAAATGGCGACTGCGGCGCGTCGAGCAATATGTCGCCGATCATTTCCACCGCTGCATCAGCCTGTCCGAACTCGCCAACGTCGCCGGCCTGTCCAGAATGCACTTTGCGGCGCAGTTCCGCGTCGCGACCGGTTACCGGCCCCGCGAATATCTTCTCAATCACCGGATCGAGCATGCCAAGATGCTGCTGGCAACCACCGACCGGCCGTTGGCGGAGATCGCGCTTGCGATCGGCTTCAGCACGCAGGCGCATTTTTCGACCGTGTTCAAGCGCATCAGCGATCAATCCCCGGCACGCTGGCGCCTCGCCAGCAAGGGCGAACGGCGAGAGGTCCAAGCACTCCCGCCGCGTCATCCTTCTACGGAGAGAGACTGGATCAGCGCAGCCGCGTGAACATTCGCTCGCGCCCTCATCCTCCCGGGCCTGCGAGCCACTCGGGGCTGTCCCTGCACCCACAGGGCGGCCCCTTTTTTTCTACACCGGATCGAAAGCCCGGATCGGCGGCAGATTGCCGGTGAACTTCTCGACCTCGACTGTCGTGAGCTGGCCGGTGCAGCCCTGCGCGAAGGACGAGGTGCCGACGTCACGTGTGAGCACGTTCGGGTTGCCGTGCACGCAGAGCGGCGCGTCGTCTTCGGGGTCCATCGGGTCGTACCAGGCGCCGGTCGGGAGCTGAACCACGCCGGGCGCGATACCGTCGGTGACGTGAACCGCGGCGAGACAGGCGCCGCGCGCGTTGAACAGCCGAATGATGTCGCCGTGCTTGATTCCGCGTGCGTCTGCGTCCTGCGGGTTCATGCGCGCGACCTCTCGGCCGCGATGTTTGCTTTGAAGCGAATGTCCACCGAAATCGAGCTGACTGTGCAGACGCGTCACCGGCTGGTTGGCGACCAGGAAGCACGGCGCCCCCGGCTTCGGCATGTCGGACTTCTCCAGCCAGACCGGATGGCCCGGGCAATCCGCATCGCCATGACCCGCGATCTTGGCAGAGAATATTTCGACGCGACCGCTCGGCGTCGGCAAAGCGTGGTTGACGGGATCGTCGCGGAAGCGGCGCAGCCGGCCGCCGTCGTCGGGCTGTTGCGGCACCACCAGGCTGCCCCGCCGCCAGAACTCTTCGAAGCTCGGCGCCTCCAGGCCGCGCGCTTCGAGCGAGGCGCGGGTCGGCTCATAAAGATGCTCCAGCCACTGCCGTGACGTCCGCCCCTCGGTAAAGGGTTCGCGCGCGCCGAGACGGTCGGCGAGATCGGCAAAGATCTCGTAGTCGTCGCGCGCAAGGCCGAACGGCTCGGCAATCCGGTGCATGGCGACCATCAGGGGATCGTTGCTGGAATAGCCGATGTCTTCGCGCTCGAGCGTCATCGTCGAGGGCAGCACGATGTCGGCATGCCGGGCCGTGGCAGTCCATGCGAGTTCGTGCACGACCAGCGTGTCGACTTTCGCAAACGCCTTGCGCAAGCGATTGATGTCCTGGTGGTGATGGAAGGGATTGCCGCCGGCCCAGTAGACGAGGCGGATATCCGGATAGGTGCGCGTCTCGCCGTTGTAGCGATAGGTGCTGCCGGGATTGAGCAGCATGTCGGCGATGCGCGCCACCGGAATGAAATCGCGGACAGCGTTGCGGCCCTGCCCCAGTGTCGGCCCCGGCACGTCGTTGACGCGGCGGCCGTAATAGCCGATCGCCCCCAACGAATAGGCGTAGCCGCCGCCGGAGAGGCCGATCTGGCCGAGCGCCGCCGCCAGCACCATGCCCATCCACACCGGCTGCTCGCCGTGCTCGGCGCGCTGGAGCGAATGAGAGACGGTGATGAGCGCACGCTTGCCGGCGAGCCGGCGCGCCAGCTTGCGGATTGTATTCGCGTCGACGCCGCAGATCGCGGCGGCCCATTCGGCGTGCTTGGGTTGGCCATCGCTCTCGCCGGTGAGATAGCGCAGGAAGACCGGCCATCCCTCGGTGTAGCGATCGAGGAAAGCCTGGTCGTGCAGGTTTTCCGCGACCAGCGTATGAACGATGCCGAGCATCAGCGCGGTGTCGGTGCCGGGCACGCATGTCATCCATTCGGCGCCGGCCTCGACGGGCAGGTCTTCGCGCAACGGGCTGACCAGGATGAACTCGCAGCCGCGGCGGCGCGCGGCTTCCATGGCGCCGCGCTCGACATGCTTGCTGATCGAGCCGCCGGCGACCATCGAGTTCTTCAGCGCCATGCCGCCGAACGCCAGCACGATGTCGGTATCAGCCGCGATCTGCTCCCAGGTGACGTTGCGCTTGGTGATGTCCTCGTAACCGCAGAGGATCTGCGGCAGCAGCACCGAGGACGCACCGGAGGAATAGGAGTTCACCGAGCGCACATAGCCGCCCAAGGCGACGTTGAGGAAGCGATGCACCTGGCTTTGGGCGTGGTGGAAGCGGCCCGCGCTCGACCAGCCATAGGAGCCGCCGAACACCGCGCCGGGGCCGCGCGTGTCACGGATGCGTGCCAGCTCGTCGCCGAGCAGATCGAGCGCCTTCTCCCAGCTGACGGAGACGAATTCGTCGCGGCCGCGGCGATCGTCCGGACCGGGACCGCGTTCGAGCCAGCCGCGGCGGATCGCAGGTTGGGTGATGCGCGCCTGATGGCGCAGCGCGCCGGGAAAATTGTCGATGATGCGGTTTGGATCGGGATCGCCCGCATAGGCCCTGACCTCGAGCCCGGCCTCGCCTTGACGTGCCGAGAACACGCCCCAATGCGAGGTGTGCGGCTTGAAACCGCCGGAGAGGTCGAGGCCGGGGTCGGGGAAGCCAATCGTATCGTCCATCGTCGCATTCCTTATTTCGGTCGCGGCACCGTCCCGGCCGCACCGATGTCATCCAAGATAGCAGTATAGCGATCCGCTCTTCGATGTCGTCGGGTCAGGGCCGGCGAAAATGCCGGCCGCTCGTGCAAAGACAGATTGGCGAACGTTCGCAGGGACGACAGGCGGCGATTTTTCGACCAGTTTGTGCTTTTATTTTCAACGCGTTAGCCGTCTGCATTCGGAGCTGTGCAGGTCCGTCTTCCGACAAGACCTGGCGCGAGATCTCTTGCGACGACACTGACATTGAAATGTGCGATATCCCGGCCCGTCACACAGCAACATCGGTCCCATCATGATCAAGCGCGTCTTGCCCTACGAAGGTCTGCTCCACGAAGTAGTCGAGCACAATGGCGTGCTTTACATCGGTGGCATCGTCCCCGAGGACACGAGCCTCGACATGTCGGGCCAGGCAAACGACGTCCTCGGGCAGTTGGCGCAGTTGCTCAAGACCCTCGGATCCGATCTGACCAACGTCTTGCAGGTGACCATCTACATGGCCGGCCTCAAGGAGAAGGCGGAGTTCAATGCCGCCTGGAAGGCGCATTTTGCACAAGCTCATCTGCCGGCGCGCGCCGCAATCGGCGTGGCCGATCTCGGTCCCGGCGTCAAACTCGAGATCACGGCCATCGCCGCTCGACAATAGTGGCATGCCAAGGCGCCGCAAAGAACCTCACACCAAACCCATTTTGTTCTCGGCAAGATCCACCTCAGGTTAGCGCCGCTTGTGAAGGATAACCGCCACCAGCGACGTTGCTGTCAGCACGATACCTAGCCCGACGGCCGGATCGCTGGCGACAATCGCCGCGAGAGAGGCACCGCATGCAGCGCCCGCCATTTGCGAGAATCCGAACAGGGCTGCGGCGATACCGGCCTTGCTGCCAAACGGCGACAGCGCTGCCGCGCTCGACAGCGGGCTCACCACTCCGACGCCGAACAGAAAGACGGAAGCCGCTAACAGAAATGGCAGCAGCGCGCCGTTCGCGAGCAGCACCGCGCAAAGCAGCCCGACGCCTCCGAGGACGGTTAATCCCAAACCGACCGACGTCGCACGGCAGGTACCAACCCGCGCCGATAGCCTAGGCGCCAGCATGCCGGCCGCAAACACCAGGAAGACGACGCCCGCAAATAGCTGACCAAGTGTGATTGGCGAGAATCCAAACAATTCGAGCAGCACCCGCGGCGCGCTGGAGAAAATCGCGAATAGACCGGCCATCACCAGTCCAGCGGTTCTAGCAGGCGCAACGAACCGGCGATCCCGAACAAGCTCCAGATAGGCCCCGGCAATTTTGAGCGGGTTCAGAGAACGACGCGCGCCGTCATTGGTTTCGCCGACGAAGGTCGCATAGGCCAAAGCCGTGCAGAGCGCGAAGGCCGCGACAAAGGCAAATTCCGAGCGCCAGCCAAAGAATAGATCGAGCACACTCCCCAGCAGCGGTGAAAAGCCTGGGGCGGCCGCGGTTGCCATTGTGATCGACGCCATGACCTTTGCAAGTGCCTGGCCATCGAACAGATCCCGGGCGATCGCACGTGAAAGCACCGAAGCCGCACATGCGCCGCAAGCCTGCATCGATCGGCCGATCAGCAGGCTCGATAGATCGCGCGCGAAAGCGCACCAGATCGTACCGGCGATGAAAATTCCGAGTCCTATCAGGATCGGCATGCGTCGCCCGAACCGGTCCGACAGCGGGCCGGCAATCAATTGCCCTATGGCGAAAATCGCCAGAAAGATCGTGAAGGCCGACGTGACCGCCGCGCTGGATACATGCAAATCGGCCGCGATGACCGGCAGCGAAGGCAAGAAGATGTTGGTTGCAAGAATGCCTGTCGCCGCCAGGGCACAAATCACTATTCTGCGCGCCGCCGCCCCTGCTTTACGCCCATGCCCCGCCGCAGAAACCGTGCCCTCGACGTCAATGGACATGCTGCGCTCCCAACTCCTGTCCAGATGCGGCGAGGCAGGGACGCCTGATCACCTACCCCACTGCGTGCCGGCGGGACGCATGCCATCCTGAACAACCGCTGCTTGGGTGTCGTCCTGCGAACGTGGGAGGAGCGCGCAAATATTTGCTGCTTCTGGGTGCTGCAACGAGCGACCTCTCTCCTATTCGGCCAGCGGCGTCGTATAGCCTGCAACCAGCTTGACGAGATCCGCCTGGCGCGCGGCACCTGTTTTTTCAAACAACCGGCTGACATGCGTCCTAACCGTGCTATCCGCGACCCCGAACGCCATAGCAACCTCGGGAATGCCACCGACCTCGACGACGGCCAGCAACACGCGAAGCTCGGTCGGCGTCAGCTTGAACGCGCTGCCGATGGCTCCGGGAACAGAAGCGACGGCCAGCGACGCCTTGCGAACGAACAAGGCCACCGTGGCGGTGTAAACAATACCGGCCCGCCGACGCGCGCCTGACGTGAGCGGCAATGCATGGGCCACATAGCGGTCGCCCTCCCTGCCGGTCAGCGGCACCGCGATGCCCCTTATACCAAGTGCGGCATCGCCCTGCCCCGCGGTGGCGAAGACATCTCGTAGGGTGCGATCGATCTGCGGATCGCTGGCGACCAGCCGCCCACCCACCGAACTCAAAATATCGCGGGCGTCGAGAATGGCATTCCCGGCCGTATTGGCGTGAATGAGACGTCCACCGGGATCGACGAGATACATGCCGGCACCGAGCCCGTCCAACGTGTCAACGAACGTCGCGAGTTCAGCGGCCTTGAACTCGAACATCTTCCCGATCACGACGGCACGCCTGACATGCGGCGCTATCAGCCTCATTTGCCGGCGCGCGTGCTCGTCTACGATCCCATTTCGCCGGTGGCGGAAGACCCCAAAAATGGCTGTGCTGACCGTGGTTCTGTCGACAACCGCGCTGACGAAATCGACAAGCCCCTGGGGCTCGGCCCACTGCCGGTATAGTTCACTCTGGGTGAGTGCTGCGAAGGACATCAAATCGGTCGTCGCGACCGGCTGTTCGAGGTCACCGAGAAAGTGACCCTCCGCGGAGGAATAAATCTGCCGAAAAAGTTCGACCCGCAACGGCACGTCAAATCCGAAGCGATGGGGCACCGTGGCGTGTTGAACACCAATGTCTTTGCAGAACAGCCCGCCTCCCGCGCCGCCAACGAATTGCACGATGCTGACGATGGCGTCTTCCCAACGAGAGGGATCGATTGCGGCATCGTAGATGACGCTGATCAGGTCGCTCAGTTGCTGCTGATCATCTGAATTGTCTTGCGACGATTCCGAAGCCGACCGCGGATGTGAAACCCTGTTCATTCGACGACGCGCCCCGGTATGAGGATAGCTATGAACCAACTTTAAGCTTTTCCGCTGATATCGAGCCGGTGTCGCGCTCAAATCATTTTGATCGTGTCCCAGCGGGGCCGCGGGGAATATCGGCCATCCTTCAAATGGAGGATGATCAGTGCGATCGGTGACATCTTGGCCGGACGCTTCAGGTTGAAAATGAGTTGATCAGAACGCGATGCGCACGCCGCCCCGCCCGTGTCGATACGGCTGCGAACGGACAACGCGCCGCCCTGGAACCCCGCCAAATAGCGCGACACTTGGCGCGGGCGGCAATCAAGGCCTGCCCAGCAAGTGCCAGTCGCGGATAGCTTGTGCCCAGGCTCTTTCAATCCACCCTGCTTGCTGACTGATTGGCCTGTCTTGACGAGCGTCTTGGGTCAGATGTCGGCGTCCTCGGAAGCAGCGAATCTTCGGCCTGGAAGCGGGACGAGCATGGCCGCATGACGGCGGTAGCGGCGATACCGGTCGCCGAACTGCTGGATCAGGTCGTGCTCTTCCAACTGAATGCCGATCAGAATGTAGGCGGTGATGCCAAGCGAATAGAGCAGATGACCGATCGTCATCGCAGGCGTGGCCCAGACTGCGAGCAGGACGCCGAGATAGATCGGATGGCGGACATACCGGTAGAGCAACGGCGTGCGGAAGCTGGCTTCGGACGGTTGTTTACCGAACAGGCGCATGAACACCTGGCTGAGGCCGAACAACTCGAAATGATTGAGAAGAAACGTGCTGGCCACCAGCACGACCCAACCCAGCCAGAAGATGGCGTCGATTGCCCCCGCCGCGACCGGGTGGCTCACGGTCCAGACCGGCGTGGGGATCGGCTGCCACTGCCAGTACAGCAACAGCAGTGCAAAGCTGGCGAACAGCACGTAGGTGCTGCGCTCGACCGAAGCCGGCACGATTCGCATCCACCAGCGCTTGAAGCCCCGACGCGCCATCACGCTGTGCTGGATCGCGAACAGTCCGATTAGCAGCACATCGATAACAATGCTTGGCAGAACCGGACCAATGGCCCCGGAATCGACAGACTTTGGAACGACCAGGTTCCCGGTGAAGCCAATGAGATAGAGCAACGCGATCAGCGTCACCCCGTAAGCGGCAGTGCCGTAGAGGACCGCAACTAGACCCGCCATCAATCTTCTCCCAGAGAGTTCAATTTTTTTGCATCGATTCGTCAGATCGCGGCGGCTGCGGCGGTGCTTACAATGGAGAGATTTCGAGCAGCGACCGGCGCGGGTACGTCACCCCCGGGGCCGCTGCGGTGATCCCGGATTCTGCGCGGTGACCATCCAAGAGCTTGAATTCATCATCACGCCTTCAGGGCGGACGAATTGTTTCAACTCGTCCTTCAAGGCCGCCACCAGCGTATCAAACAGGCGAGCAGCCTTCGGGCCGGCTTCGCGATAGACTTCCCCTGCGGGACCGATCGCGAGCTGAAACGCGACCGCTTCGTCAAGATCTCGCCCGACCAGGACTTCGGCATCGATCCGTTCGAACCTGATGCCGCTGTAGCCGGCAATCATCAATTGCCGAGTCACGGCCTCGGGATCGGTCATGGAAAACGGTCCGGGGCCGCAGGTTGCGGCGTCTTCCCTGACGGGGGGCAGGTAACGAAGCAGAACCTCCTTCGACAGTGTAAGCCACGGATTGTCCGCCCGTTCGCGCCAGACGACCATCGTCATCAGTCCACCCGGCTTGAGCGCAAATCGCATGTTGCTCAAGCCAGCCGTTGGGTTTTCGAAGAACTGGGTTCCAAAGCGAGAGAAGCACAAATCATGTACCGGCTCGAACGGATGGGTCTGAACATCCGCTTCGAGAAAGCTGAGATTGGTCACCCCTGCCTCCTTCGCATCTGCGCGGCCGACGTCGAGGAAGGCATTGCAGCAATCGAGGCCGAGGACGGATCCGGCCGGTCCGACGCGCCGCGCAAGTTCAATTGCGGTGTCGCCCCAGCCACATCCCACATCCAGGACCCTGCCGCCGGCTCTGATCGGCAGCGACGGGAATACTTTAGCGCCATGCAGGTGAAGGCCGCCGGCGAGGATGTGCCGCCACGCATTGAATTTCGGAGCCAGTATTGCGTTCCAGAAATCGATATACGGAGTGACGGTTGCGTTAGCCTGCGCGATGCTCATGATCTAGATGTCCGTCTGCTTGGTTGCCATCCGGAACCCCGTCGTGGCGTCCCGCTTTTCCGTTCTTCCGCAACCGGTTCCGCGTCCGCCTGACCGTCTGGACAGCGTCTCAAGGAAACGTGGAGGAATCGGTTGCTTGGCAGTTCATTCATGAGCCCCGTATAAGCGCGGGGACCGCCACGGTGAATGATCGCCCAGCCGGATCAGTTGACCGATCGTCCAAATCTGAGATTAGCCTAATGATCGATCCGCTATCGGAAGTGCTTCGATCGGTTCGCCTGACTGGCGGGATCTTTCTGGATGCGCGTTTCACCGCGCCGTGGAGCGTGCATACCCAGATCGTCGCTGAGGACTGCGGGACTTTCGCAGACAAACCGTCGCTGTTGATCGCTTACCACTTCGTCATCGCGGGAAAATTATTGCTCAGCGTCGATGGTGAACCCACCATTGAAGTGCGGGCCGGGGAAATCGTACTGCTGCCGCGAAACGATGTTCATACGCTGGCCAGCGACGCGGGTCTGGTACCGACAAGCGCGCGTCATCTCATTCAGCCCTCAGTGGATGGAGGGCTGGCAAAAATTCTGCACGGCGGAGGCGGTGAGCCGGCGCAAATCGTGTGCGGGTTTCTCGGCAGCGAGGAAACCTATAATCCGTTGATCGCGGCCCTGCCAAGAGTGCTGAAGCTCGACATTCGCGAGGGCGTCGCACGCGACTGGATCGAGGCTTCAGTGCGATATGCAGCCGGCGAACTGACGGCCGGCAGGTTCGCCTCGTCAAACCTGATGTCTCGGCTTTCCGAACTGCTGTTCGTAGAGGCGATGCGCCAGTATTCCGTGACATACACCGATCAAGATGGGGGATGGCTGAAGGGGATTGCCGATCCGCAAATCGGACGCGCGCTCGCCTCCATTCATCATAACGTCGGGCTGCCGTGGTCCGCGGAGTCCCTCGCGAGAGAAGTCTCGATGTCGCGGAGCGCCTTCGTCGACCGCTTCACAACCCTGATCGGGGTGCCACCAATCCGGTATCTGACCATCTGGCGGCTTCAGGCAGCCAAGGTGAGCCTACGAGAAACACGCAAGCCCATCGACCAAATCGCAGAGGAAGTGGGTTACGGATCCGGAGAAGCATTCAGCCGGGCGTTTAGGCGTGAATTCGGCCTGGCGCCTGCGCGATGGCGGCAACGCTGACAACCCAATTGATTGCGCACGCGTCAAGTTTCAGAACGAGCCTCCATAGGGGACGATCAGGAAATGATGCGTCGCCGTCGCGGCGAGAGCCGTGGCGGGTCAAAACCGCCATGGACGGTCGGAATCGCACCTCTTGTCTACCTCGCACAGCGGAGCATGTGACCAGCTGATAGGCACGCCCAGTGCCCTCGGCGTGGACTTGGAGTAGGGGACGCGTCCCGCACGCCGATTTCGGTGCGCACAAACACGCGTAATATCGGCGATGGGTCGAGATCGGCGAAGGCACTCACACGGTGCTACTGGAGAAGAACCGGTTGCAGGCGTTCGACGCGATCAATCAGTTTCTCTCGAAACAGTATGAGCATGACTAGCGCGATCTCCGCGGATCCCGCCGCGAAATCGCTGGGGCTTCGCCTGAGCGCTCCTCGCGCTTCCGGTTCCCGAATCGTCCGATCCTTGAGGACGATCGCATGCGCCGTCTACTGTTCCGGAACCATTTAGACCGATGGTTCCTCCGACTTCCGGGCGCATGCTGGGCAGACAAACAATGACCTGCATGGAGTGAAACTATCAAAGTTTAATGCGCTCTGTCGTTCTCATCGATCAGATTGGGGACGGGTTCTGAGTTGTTAGGCGACCAATGCAGGCAGGATTTGCGTTCTCCAAGCTCGCCGACCGGTTGGCGAGCCTCACTCCCGTAACGGCCGACGATCTCCACCTGCTCGCGGACATGGCAAGCACAATCGCGCATCTAAGTTCGCGTCAGGCCGTTTTGCGGCATGGCGATGATGCCAGCCAGTGCTGTCTGCTCCTTCAGGGATATCTGTCCTGGCAGGATGCAGAGAGTGCGGACGGGCAGATCACGTCAATCCATGTTCCCGGTGACATCGCCGATCTGCACACACTTTATCGTCCTCGCGTTGACGGCAATTTGATCGCGCTCGGGCCTGCCATCGTCGCTCTCGTGCCCCACCGCTTCTTCCACGATTTGTCCGCGCGTTCGCCCGCGATGTCTCGCGCATTGCTGCTGATGCTGCTCACCAGCCACGCGATTCAGCGCAACTGGACAGTGAACCTGGGTAGCCGTGATGCATTGACGCGTGTGGCGCATCTGCTGTGCGAGATCACCATCCGCCTGCAAAGCGTCGGCTTGGCGAGAGATCTCAGGTTGCCATCACCTTTTACCCAATCGGACCTTGCGGCAGCATGCAGCATCTCCCCGGTCCACGCCAACCGCACGATTCAGGAGCTGCGACGATGCAACCTCCTGCAATGGCAGGGTAAGACGGTAACGATTACGGACTGGCCGGGACTCGTGCGGCTCGCAAGATTCGATCCGACTTACCTGGGCATTCAGTCCAGCCGCGACGATGCGTCGTCATTGCGGCTCCGGCCACTTACGGCGGACCTTGCGCTCGCTTGAGCCCCTTTCGGACGACACGTTGGAAACTTGCGGAGCGTGCAATCAGGGCCTCCCGCGCCTCTCCAAGGACGTCATCCCAATTGCCTGATGTCCTCTGATGAAACAGCCGCAGGCTCGGATACCAAAGGGAACGGGACTCGGATGACGGCCAGCGCCAGTCGCAATCCGCATGCAACAAGACCCACGCGTCACAGCCGAGCGCTCCCGCAAGATGGGCCACCATGGTATCAACGCAAATGAGGAGATCGAGCCGCTGGAGGAGACGACCGAGAACCGTAATGTCAGGCGTGCTGACGTCCTTCGCGTCGATCTCGGCCAGTTCGCGCGTTCGGGCCCCGCGTTGCAGCGAGCAGAGCGTCACTCCGGGAACGGCAAGTTGCCCTAGCAGGGACGGCGGGATGGTCCTTCGCTTGTCCCAGTTGCCGACTTCCCAAACCAGGCCGACGGCAAGAGCTCCAACTTCAAGACCTCGGACTTGCTCGAGCGCCCGCGGCAGCGATACGTAAGATGCACGCATCTCGACGTGCTCCCGCCTCGCCCTTATGGCATGCGGCACCTCCATGATCTCGATATCGACCTCGAAGTCGATCTCAGGTGCACCATCATGGAGCGCAAAAGCCCGATCGACGCCTGCCGCTCGCTCGACCAGCGGCAGAAGCTCGCCCTGGCACCAGACCGTGACGCGGCGCGCGACGTCACGAAGCGGTCGCATGAAGCGCAGGAACTGGATGGTGTCGCCGAGCCCGTGGTAACAGCGGACCAGTACATCCTTGCCCCTCAGCTCCTCGCCGCGCCAGATGCGCTGGAGGTGACGAGGCCCGGTATGCTTGGGTGGATACGCAAACGTTGCCAGATCGCGATCGTTGATCGCCCAGGCGCGTTCGAATTCGCCTGCCCGCATCGCCTCCGTCCAACCGCCCGACACCCGCGGTGATCCGATCAACGCCGAACGAATTTGTGAAAGCGGCTCGGCTTTCCGTCCTTGGTGCGGTCCTGGTGGAGGAACGCAATGCCGGTCTCGTCGAACTTGGCGAAGAATTCGTCCCAGCTGATCCGGTCGAGCCCTTCGTCGGGCGGATCGAAATCGATGCGCAGGATGCCGGCGTGTCCGTCCTCCTCGGTAGCCTTGACCGTCGCGGGCTTTCCGCCGCGTTCCTCCGCCCATTTCCGGATCACGTCATGGCTGGTGGTCTGCTGGGCTTCGCTGGTTTGTGATTTGGATGACATGTGACACCTCGATTTCTGACAAGGAGCGAGCGACGGATCGGCCCTCGCGTCAGACTGTTTCGCCGTGAACGCCGGACGCGAGGATTTGTTCTTTCGTAGGCCGGACTCTCTCAAAGCATCATCTTCTTCATCTTCATCATGGAAGCGTTTCGTTCCCGCCAAACTGCCCGGGATTCTATCCCAGGTTAAGCGCGCGAAATTTTTTCGGCCGAAATCCGACGTGAGCGGACATAGTGCCGTGAGTTCAGGAACGAACATACGTTCCTCACGTTCGCCGACGTACTTACGTCAACACTGCATCTCTTCAACGCTGCATGCCTTAGCGCTGCAATGCCTTCCGGAGGGCCTAGATCCATGCATTCTCGTCTTCAGGACAGGCGGCGCGTGCGCGTCGGCATCGTCGGTGTCGGCAATTGTGCGAGCTCCTTCGTTCAGGGGCTCTCCTATTACCGGGACGCCAAATCGAACGAGCCGGTGCCTGGGCTGATGAACGCCGATCTCGGCGGCTACCACATCAGCGACATTCAGGTCGCGTCGGCTTTTGACGTCCATGCCGGCAAGGTCGGACGCGACGTGGCGGAGGCGATCTTCGCAGCGCCGAACAATACGCACCGCTTCTCCGACGTCGCAGCCACCGGCGTCATGGTCCACCGCGGCCCGGTCATGGACGGCGTCGGCCATTATCTCAAGGACGACGTCCCGATTGCGGATGTCCCGGAAGCCGACGTCTCCGAAGTGCTCGCGACCTCGCGCACGGACGTGCTTGTGTCCTATCTTCCCGTCGGTTCGCAGCGAGCGAGCGAATTTTACGCCGCGCGCGCGATCGAGGCCGGCTGCGGCTACGTCAATTGCATCCCGGTCTTCATTGCCTCGAATCCCGACTGGCGGCGGCGATTCGAGGATGCAGGCCTGCCGATCGTCGGCGACGACATCAAGAGCCAGGTCGGCGCCACCATTCTGCACCGGGTGCTCGCCAATCTCTTCCGCGAACGCGGCGTGCGGCTGGACAGAACCTACCAGCTCAACGTCGGCGGCAACACCGATTTCAAGAACATGCTCGAGCGCGAGCGGCTGACATCAAAGAAGATCTCCAAAACCCAGGCCGTGACCAGCCAGTTCGACGTGCCCATGGATGCCGATAATATCCATGTCGGCCCGAGCGACCATGTGCCGTGGCTGACCGACCGCAAGCTGGCCTTTATCCGCCTGGAGGGCACGACGTTCGGCGGTGTTCCCTTGAGCGCGGAAGTCAAGCTCGAGGTCTGGGACTCTCCAAACTCGGCGGGCGTCGTGATCGACGCGGTCCGCTGCGCCAAGCTTGCCATGGACCGCGGGCAAGCCGGCGCGCTGACGGGCCCCTCGAGCTATTTCATGAAGTCGCCGCCTCAGCAGTTCACGGACGAGGAAGCCGGACGGCGAACGCGCGCCTTCATCGACGACAAGGCGTACACCTGATGGCGAAGATCATTCATCTGATCCGCCACGGGCATCATGCCCTGCTCGGCCGCACGCTCTGTGGCCGGATGAAAGGCGTAGAGCTCGATGATCTCGGCTGCGAGGAAATCGTGCGATGTGCCGATACCTTCACGCCGCCGCCGAACATGGTTCAGTCGAGCCCGCAGCGGCGCTGCATGCAGTCGGCCTGCATCCTGGCCGCACGCTTCGGCTTGCCGGTGGAGATCGTGCCGGCACTCGACGAGCTCGACTACGGCGAATGGACCGGACTGTCGTTCGAGGCACTCGCCCGAGACCCCCGATGGTCGCGCTGGAACGAACAACGCGGAACGAACCGCCCGCCGGGCGGCGAAAGCATGCGGTCGCTCCAGAGGCGCGTCGTCGCCCATCTGGAGCAGCTGCGCAACGATCATGGTAGCGGCACGGTCGTCGTCGCCGTCAGCCACGCCGAACCGATCCGCGCGGCGCTGCTGCATTATTCCCGGAAAGAGCTGGACGACTTCCTCTCGATCGAGATCGACCCCGGCAGCGTCAGCACCCTCAGCGTGGACAATCGCGGACTCAAGATCACCGTGATCAATCAGCGGGTGCCAGCGTGAAGATCGTGATTTTCGGCCTGACAATTTCCTCATCCTGGGGCAACGGTCACGCCACCTTGTGGCGAGGGCTTTGCAAGCATCTCGCGCGAGCCGGCCACAACGTCGTCTTTTTCGAGCGCGACGTTCCCTATTACGCCGGCGCGCGGGATTTGCACGAAGTGCCCGGCGGCCAATTGCGCCTGTTCTCGAACTGGGACGATGTACTTCCTCTGGCGCGCAGCGACCTTCGTGATGCCGATGTCGCGATCGTGACCTCCTATTGTCCCGACGCGATCGCCGCGACGGAACTTGCCCTGTCCGAGGGCCACGCGGTGCCCGTGTTCTACGACCTCGACACGCCGGTCACGCTGGCGAAGCTCATGGCCGGCGAGGCCGTTCCCTATATCGGGCCGCGGGGCCTGCGGGATTTCGCCCTGGTCCTGAGCTTCACCGGCGGTCCACGCATCTGCAACGAATTTCGCGACAGGCTCGGCGCCGGCAATGTCCGCCCGCTCTACGGCCATGTCGATACGGACACCCATCGACCGGTGTCGTCGCAGCCGCATTACCGTGCGGATTTGTCCTATCTCGGCACATATTCGCAGGATCGCCAGCGCGCGCTCGAGGCTCTGTTCGTCGAACCCGCACGCAACAGGCAGGATCGGCGTTTCCTGATCGGGGGTGCACAGTACCCGGAAGATTTTCCCTGGTCGCCAAACATCTACTTCGTGCAGCACTTGCCGCCGTCTGAGCACGCGTCGTTCTTTGCGTCGTCCCGGCTGACGCTCAACGTCACGCGCCGCGCCATGGCGGAGATGGGCTGGTGTCCCTCCGGCCGCCTGTTCGAAGCCGCTGCCTGCAAGGCCCCGCTCCTCAGCGACGACTGGCCGGGACTCGATGAATTCTTTGTACCCGGCCAGGAAATCCTGATCGCACACGATGCGAAGGACACGCTTGCTGCGTTGACGATGGCCGACGCCGACCTTCAGCACATCGCCGGGCGCGCATATGAGCGGACCATGGATCAGCACACATCCGACAAGCGCGCTGCCGAACTGATTTCGCTGCTCGAGCAGACGGCATCCCTCAGCGCGCGCCGACAGCAACCCGAGGAGGCCTGATCATGTGGGGCATCGTTCCGGCCGCGGGCCGCGGCAGCCGCATCCAGCCGCTCGCCTTCTCCAAGGAGTTGCTTCCGGTCGGAAGCCAACGGGACGACGGCATCGATCGTCCATGCGCCGTCTCCGAATATCTGCTGGAGCGGCTGATCCTTGGGGGTGCCGACAAGATCTGCTTCGTGATTTCCCCCGGCAAATCGGACATCCTCGAATATTTCGGCGATCATTACGGCAGCGCTCAACTCGCCTATGTCGTGCAGCCCGATGCGTCGGGGCTGTGCGATGCCGTGTTCAGGGCGGGCACGGTGGTTGGCCACAACGAAGACATCCTGGTCGGACTTCCGGATACCGTCTGGTTCCCAAAGGCCGCCCTGCAGGCGCTGCCGGCCGCTGACCTGTCGTTTCTGCTGTTTCCGGTCGAACACCCCGAGTTCTTCGATGCCGTCGTGCTCGACGGGGATCGCGTCACGGAGATCCAGGTCAAGCAGCCGGATGCGGCGTCGAAATGGATATGGGGCGCCTTCAAGATGTCCGGCAACGGATTTCGCGAGCTACAGTCGCTGTGGACGAAGCGCGAGCGCCGGGATGAATATTTCGGGACGCTCGTCAACGCCTACATCGCGGCCGGCGGCCAGGGTCTCGGCGTCAAGGCCGGCGAATCCTATGTCGACGTCGGCACCATCGACGGCTACCGGACGGCAATGACGTTGCTCGCCGAAAGCTCCGTCGGGAACGGACGCTCTCGACTGCTGGCCGGCGGTTCGCCGGAGGCAGCCCGCCCGGCCCACGCAATGAACAATGGAGTGACCGCATGAGCAGAGGCGCCCTCTCCCGCGAGGAAATCCGCCAGCGCATCGATGCGCTCGGGCCATGGTTTCACAATCTGGACCTGAACGGCGTGCCGACCGCGCCTTCACACTTTCTCGGCGACTATCCCAACGTGAAATGGCGCCGCTTCTCCGGGATCATCCCGGACCGCCTCGAGGGCAAGACCGTGCTCGATATCGGCTGCAACGCCGGTTTCTACGCCATGGAGATGAAGCGGCGCGGCGCCGAGCGCGTCCTCGGCCTGGACACTGACGACGAATATCTCGCACAAGCCCGCTTCGCGGCCGAGGTGAACGGGCTTAGGATCGAATTCCGCAAGATGTCAGCCTACGACGTCGGACAGCTGCGCGAAAAGTTCGATCTCGTGATCTTCATGGGCGTGCTCTACCACCTGCGGCACCCTCTGCTGGCACTCGATCTGATCCACGAGCACGTGGCCGGCGATCTCCTGCTGTTCCAGTCGATGCAGCGCGGCGACAGCCGCGTGGATTGCGTCGACAAGAACTACGACTTCTGGACCACCGATCAGTTCGATTCCCCGGGCTATCCAAAGCTGCACTTCATCGAGAACAAATATGCCGACGACCCCACCAATTGGTGGGTGCCGAACCGCGCCTGCGCCGAAGCCATGCTGCGCAGCGCCGGCTTTGCGATCGCGGCGCATCCGGAAGACGAAGTCTATCTATGCAAGCGGGTAGCAAGGCCGCAGGCGGAAGGTCCGGTCTATCCGTCGCGGGAGACCGGCCGATGATCGAAGCCGCCAAGATCTGGAACGAGCCCAACAACAAGTCGCACTGGGACATCCTGATCGATCCGGATTGGACCATGTTCGCGAGCCTGGCGCTCGCTGCGGGAAAGGCGATCCGCAGCGCGCATCCCACACTCCCGCGCCTGCTCGGCGGCATATCGCCGATCGATCCGTCCTTCATCCGCAACATGCAGGCGCGCGGCGTGCTCGATCATGTCGATGCCGTGGCCGTGCATGGCTTTCCGCTCGACTGGAACCTGTGGCAGATCGCAGAATGGCCGGCCAAGATCGACGAGATCAAGGCCGTCACTTCCCTGCCGGTGTGGGTGAGCGAGGTGGGAGTCTCGTCCTTCGGTGCCGAGGAGGTGCAGGCCTGGGGACTGACGCGGACCGCCGAGCTGTTGACTGGCCGGGCGCCGCGGATTCACTGGTACAGCCTCTACGATCTTCCTTCCAGTTGGGAGGCGACGACGCGGCACAAGGAAGCTGAAGGTTCCTCCTACTATCGGCATTTCCACATGGGGCTGCTGCGCGAGGACGGCACGCCGAAAGCTGCCGCGGGCCTGTTCAGCCAATATGTGCCTGCGATGGGCCTGTGCCAGTGGTTTCACTTCGAGGACCACCGCCTCGACGACGCCGTGCGCTGGATGCGCCGGCTCGGCGTGCAGCATCTCAGGACTGGCCTGTCCTGGGCCGACAGCTTCCGTCCCAATGCGCTCGCCTGGTTCGATCGGCAGATGGACGCGCTGGCCGAGTTTCAGGTCACCGTGACCTTCTGCTTCACCCCCGAACATCGAGGTATCGAGCCTCATCACACCAGCCCGCCGCTCGACGTCAACGAGTTCGCGGATTTCTGCGCACAGATGGTCGAACGCTATTGCGCGAAAACCGGACTCGCGCCGTCCGCGTCTTCGCGCCCGGCCATCTCGGAGCCGACATGCGTGCCCTGATCCTGGTGATGGACTCCGTCGGGATCGGCGCCGCGCCGGATGCCATCAATTACGGCGACGAGGGCGCCGATACTGTCGGCCACATTGCCGAGATGTGCATGGCCGGCAATGCCGACGGACCACGCCGGGAGGGGCCGCTTCGGCTACCCAATCTGGTTGCGCTCGGACTTGGCCAGGCTTGCCGTCTCGCCACCGGGCGCGTGCCGCCGGGGCTCGATGGCCGTCCTGAGCATGCGCGATTTGGCTGTGCGAGCGAGACCTCCAAAGGCAAGGACACACCATCCGGTCATTGGGAGATCGCCGGCGTTCCGGTGCCGTTCGACTGGGGCTATTTTCCAAGAACCAAGCCGTGCTTCCCGCGCGACCTGATGGAGCGCCTGTGCGAACAGGCGCGATTGCCCGGCATCCTCGGGAATTGTCACGCCTCCGGCACAGAGATCATCGCCGAATTCGGCGAGCATCACATCAGAACGGGCGAACCGATCTGCTATACATCGGCCGACAGCGTGTTTCAGGTCGCAGCGCACGAGGAGACGTTCGGACTCGAACGCCTCTATGAGGTCTGCCGCATTGCCCGCGGACTGGTCGATCCCCTCAACATCGGGCGCGTCATCGCACGTCCCTTCATCGGTACGTCGGCGGGTGGCTTCAAGCGGACATCGCAAAGGAAGGACTTTTCGGTCCCGCCGCCGGAGCGGACGATCCTCGATCTTGCCGAAAGCGCAGGCCGTGACATCGTCACGATCGGAAAGATCGACGACATCTTCGCTCATCGCGGGACCGGGAGGAACCTGCGCGGCGATGGCAACCAGGCGCTGTTCGATGCCACGCTCGATGGGCTGGCCTCTCTCGCAGAGGGCGGGATGTTGTTTGCCAACTTCATCGATTTCGACACTCTGTACGGCCATCGGCGCGACGTTGCGGGCTATGCAGCGGCGCTCGAAACATTCGATGCGCGCGTTCCGGATCTGCTGAACCGCCTGCGCGACGATGATTTCCTGATCATCACGGCCGATCATGGTTGCGACCCGACCTGGAGCGGTACCGACCACACGCGGGAGCAAGTGCCGATTTTGGCATGGAGCCCGCGCTCAACTTCTTCGATCGGCAAGCGCGCCGGATTTGCGGACATCGGCGCAGCGGTCTCTAGGCATCTCGAACTGCGGGCGCCAGGTCACGGCGTGCATTTCTAGCCCGCTGCACCCGGCAATTCACCTGGGTTATTGATCCAGGTTAGAGAAATATTCGTTTGTAGGTTTCGCAGGAACGAACATTCCTTGCATCGCTTCTACTCCCAAATGTGACTGGCGCGCCGGTCGCCCGACCAGAACAGCAGCGCGCTTTCATTCTCATCACGGATTGATCCCGCAGGATCGATCTCACGGCGGCACGGAGCGGTGAATGACGCGAGTATTGATCACTGGAGGTGCGGGATTCATCGGATCGCATGCGGCCGACGCGCTGCTTGCGGGCGGCTATGAAGTCCGCCTGCTCGACAATCTCTCGCCGCAGGTCCACGGAGGCAACCGCCAGCGTCCCGCCTACCTTGCCAAAGACGCGGAGCTCGTCGTCGGTGACGTCACCGACGCTCTCGCGGTCGATCATGCGTTGCGCGGCACCGACATGGTCCTGCATCTCGCATCAGCAGTCGGCGTCGGCCAGAGCATGTACGACATCGAACCTTATGTCAGGACCAACGAGCTCGGCACCGCCGTGCTGTTGCAGACATTGTCCAAGCGCCCGGTCGCGCGGCTCGTGGTGGCCTCGTCCATGAGTATTTACGGCGAGGGCCTCTACCGGAGCGCCGATCAGAGCGTGGTCGCCTGCGAGGAGCGGGCGGTCGAGCAGCTTCGCCGAGGCGATTGGGAGCTGCGCGATGCAACCGGCAACCCGCTCGATCCTGTTCCGACCCCGGAGACAAAGCAGCCTTCGCTGAGCTCGATCTATGCGCTCAATAAATATGCGCAGGAGCGCATGTGCTTGATCACAGGCAAGGCTTATGGCATCCCGACGGTGGCGCTACGCTTCTTCAATGCGTTCGGACCGCGTCAGGCCCTGTCCAATCCGTATACCGGCGTGCTGGCCATCTTTGCCGCCCGGCTGCTCAACGGCCGTCCTCCCCTCGTCTTCGAGGACGGCCGGCAGCGCCGCGACTTCGTCCATGTCCATGACGTCGCCCGCGCCTGCCGGATGGCGCTGGAGGCGGAGCACGCGCAGGACGTCTTCAACGTCGGCTCCGGCCAGAGTCGCACCATTCTATCGGTCGCGGAGGATCTAGCCGAAGTCATGGGGCGCCGCGACATTGCGCCCGAGCTGACGCGGAAGTATCGCGCCGGGGATATCCGGCACTGCTTCGCCGACATGGGAAAATCCCGCGACGTGCTCGGCTTCGAGCCTCGCGTCGCATTCAGGGATGGGCTCGAAGAGCTGGCGGAATATCTCGCCGACCAGATCGCCGACGATCAGGCGGAGCGGGCCACCAAGGAGCTGCAGCAACGAGGATTGGTCGCGTGATGAGTGAAGGAGACAACAGACCCGTCCTGATCACCGGCGGCTGCGGGTTTATCGGGTGCAACCTTGCCGACCGCCTCGCGGAGCGCGGCGAGCCGGTGCTGATCCTGGATAACCTCGCCCGCGCCGGCGTGCGGGAGAATGCGCAGTGGCTGAAGTCCCGGCATGGCGACCGGGTCACAATCACCGTGGCCGACATTCGCGAGCCGATCCCGGTGATCGACGCCGTACGCGAAGCCCGCGCCGTGCTGCACCTGGCCGCCCAGGTCGCCGTCACCGACAGCGTGAGCGATCCGGCCGCCGATTTCGAGATCAACGCGCGGGGCACATTGAACGTGCTCGAAGCCGTGCGCCTCCATAACAACGCCGCGCCGGTGGTGTTCGCCTCGACTAACAAGGTCTACGGACGCCTGATCGACGATGGCGAGATCGCGCTCGCCGGCCGCCGCTACACGCCGACAAGCGGCCTGCTCGCCGCCGGCATCTCGGAAAATGCGCCGCTCGACTTCTACAGTCCCTATGGATGCTCCAAGGGAACGGCGGATCAATACGTCCACGACTATGCGCGGGTGTACGGCCTGCAGACCGTGGTGATGCGCATGAGTTGCATCTATGGGCCCCGTCAATTCGGCACCGAGGATCAGGGCTGGATCGCGCATTTCCTGCTGAGCACCATCCGCAGCAAAGAGCTGACGATCTATGGCGACGGCCATCAGGTCCGCGATGCGCTTCACGTCTTCGACGCGGCGTCCGCCTGGCTGGCCGTGCTCGATGGCATCGCGCTCGCCCGTGGACGCGTCTTCAATCTCGGCGGCGGTCCGGCCAACGCGATCAGTCTGCTGGAATTGATCGACCGCATCACCGATCTGACCGGCCGCAAGGTGGCCTATCGCTTTGCCGATTGGAGGCCCGGCGATCAGCCCTGGTACGTGACCGACACGCGCGCGCTCTCCAGCGCGCTCGGGTGGGCGCCTCAGGTTTCGTTCGCAGACGGCCTCCGATCCCTTCACACCTGGCTGGACGGCCGGTTCGGATCGTCACAAGGCAACCGCGAGGCGCTGGCATGACGCGTGTTGCCCTCATCAACCCGAACTGGGATTTTGGCGGCAGCATCTATTTCGGCTGCCGATCCCCTCACCTTCCGCTCGAACTCGGGATCTCCGAGCATTATTTGAAGGCGGCCGGGCACAAGACGCTGCTGCTCGACTCCCACATGTTCGACCTTTCTCTCGCCGATATCGAAGCCGAGCTGCGCGCGTTCGGCCCCGACCAGATCGTCATCACGACGGCACCGACCTATCTGTTCTGGCGCTGTGCCCCTCCCGAGCTCCGCGTCCCGCAGGAGCTTGCGAGGGCGGTGCGCGACTTGGCTCCGATCCTCGTCGCGGTGGGCCCCCATGGCTCGACCGTGCCAAAAGCGGCGCTTCGAAAGCTCGGCACCGACATCGTTGTGATGGGCGAGTGCGAGGCCTCCTTATTGCGTCTTGCCAATGGTGAGCGGGACTTTCCGGGCCTGTGCTTTGCCGACGGCGCGTCGCTCCGCGTCAATGGCGGCCCGCAGGCGGTCGCATTCAAGGATCAGCCGCCGCTTGACTGGCCGGAGGAGATGATCCGACGGCACCACCATCACCACCACCGTTTCGAAGCCGAGCCGCAGGCGCCGGGCGCCGAGGTCGAGGCGTCCAGGGGATGTCCGTACAACTGCACGTTCTGCGCCAAGGAGAACTTCCGCAACGCCTACCGCAAGCGGCCTGCCACCATCGTTCTTGAAGAGATCGAGGGCCTGCGCCGTCAAGGCATCGAATATGTCTATTTCATCGACGAGATATTTCTTCCGAACGAGGAACTGCTGGAAGGGCTGGCCACACGCGGGCTGAAGTTCGGGGTGCAGACCCGCATCGACCTCTGGAAGCCGGACATGCTGGCTCTGCTCGGCCGCGCCGGCTGCGTCTCGATTGAAGCCGGCATCGAGAGCCTCACGGTCGAGGGCCGCGCCGCGCTCGCCAAGAACTGCAAGATGACGACCGACCAGCTCGCCGAACGGCTGGTCGAAGCGCGCCGTCACGTCCCCTTCGTGCAGGCCAATTTGATCGAAGTGCCCGAGGACGAGGATCCCATCGTGCAGCGCTGGCGCCGCACCATGCAGGATGCCGGCATCTGGGCCAACGATCCGGTCCCGCTCTATCCTTATCCCGGCTCGCCGGATTATCGGAAGCTGTGGGGCGAGCCCGACGATTTCGCCTGGGAACGCGCACACCGGCACTATCTCGCGATGTTCGACCAGTTCAGCGATGTGCAGAACGATCGCCCGGTCCCGCTCGAGGCTCTCGAACTGCAGGTGGCATCATGAGCCGCAGCTCGCAGCTCAGGATCCTGATGACGACCGATACCGTCGGAGGCGTCTGGACCTATTCGTCATCTCTGGCTTCGTCCCTTGCAGCGAAGGGGGCCGACGTCACCCTGGTGACGATGGGTCCGCGCGCGCGGGCCGGCCAGCTTGAGATGCTCGGTGGCTCGCGGGTCCGCCTGATCGAAAGGGACCTTGCACTCGAATGGCAGGATCCGGAAGGACAATATCTGTCCCAGGCCAGGCGCGTCCTTGCGAAGCTCGAAGCCAAAATCGGGCCTGACGTCGTTCACCTCAACAGCTTTCGCGAAGCGAACTTCGCCTGGCGCGCTCCAGTGGTGGTCGTCGCGCATTCCTGCGTCAACTCCTGGGGGCTCGCGTGCCGCGATACGAGCTGGCTCGGCGAACCGAAATGGCGCGGCTACACCGAACGGGTGACGGCCGCATTCGACACGGCACAGGCCTGGGTTTGTCCCAGCCAGTCCTTCCACGATGACATTGCGGAAATCTATCGGCCTCGCTCGCGAGGCATCGTGATCTGGAATGGAATTGAGCCTCAGGGCCTCGCGGGACGGAAGCAAGACATGATCTTTGCAGCGGGCCGGCTCTGGGACCGCGCCAAGAACATCGAGGTCCTGGCGGCCGCGGCGCCTGGACTGGACTGGCCCGTTCAGGTCGCCGGGCCGGCTGATGAGTGCCCTTCGGCTTCCGTCACCTGGCTCGGGCAGTTGTCTCACGAAGCCATGCGCGCGCACTTGCAGCACGCTGCCATCTTCGCCAGCCCCGCGCTCTATGAGCCGTTCGGCCTCTCCGTTCTGGAAGCCGCGGCCGCGGGATGTGCCCTCGTCCTGTCCGACATTCCGACCTTCAAGGAATTATGGAGTGGGGCCGCGCTGTTCGTCGATCCCACCGACAGCAAGGCGCTGCATCGAGCGCTCGCAGGTCTGTGCACCGACGATCGCGAGCGGGTGCGGCTGCAACGTGCCGCCTTCGAGCATTCCCTGACCTACTCGCTGACCCGAACCACGAGCGCCTATCTCAGCCTGTACGAGGAGCTGCTTGCCGTCCATCACGCGCCCGCCCCCATGGAGGTCCGTGCATGAAATGCGTTCTGTTCTACCACGCGTTCACCTCCTGCTGGAACAACGGCAATGCCCATTTCCTGCGCGGTTATGCCCGCGAACTTCACGCGCTCGGTCATGAGGTCGTCGTGTTCGAGCCGATCGACGGCTGGAGCCGGTTGAATGCGATCCGCGAGGGTGGCAATCAGACCATGGAGGATATTCCAACGCTGTTTCCCGGCATCGGCATCCGCCGCTATGATGCCTCCCTTGATCTCGATGAGGCGCTGCACGGCGCCGATCTCGTCGTCGTCCACGAATGGAATTCACCTGATCTGATCGCAGACATCGGATCGAGACGGGCTCACGGCGCTCCGTTTACGCTGCTGTTCCACGACACCCATCATCGCGCCGTCAGCGCACCGGACGAACTTGCGCAGTTCGACCTCGACGGATTCGACGGTGTGCTCGCCTTTGGCGAGGTGCTTCGCCAAATCTATCTGAAGCTCGGCTGGGCCGACCGGGCCTTTACTTGGCACGAGGCGGCCGATGTCGCCCTGTATCATCCGCTGCCGCATATCGAGCGCACCGACGATGTCGTCTGGATCGGCAATTGGGGCGACGGCGAACGCAGTGCCGAGCTCAACGAATTTCTGGTCGAACCCGTGGCCGAGCTGAAGCTGCGCGCGGGGGTCTATGGCGTCCGCTATTCGGACCCAGCCCTCGCCACCATTCAGGCCGCAGGTATTCGGTATGGCGGCTGGCTGCCCGCGCACTGGGCTCCCATTGCTTTCGCTGGCGCACGTGCGACTGTCCACGTCCCCCGCGGCCCCTATGTCCGCTTGCTTCCGGGCATTCCGACCATTCGCGTCTTCGAGGCGATGGCGTGCGGCATTCCACTGGTCTCGGCCCCCTGGTCAGACGCGGAAGGACTGTTCCCGGAAGGTGCCTATCTCAGCGCTTCCGACGGCACCGAAATGAAGCGGGCGCTTCGTGCGCTGCTCGACGACCGGGACTTATGGTCCGCCACCGTGGAGACCGGATTCCGGACGATCAAGGAGCGTCACACCTGCCGTCACCGGGCGGAGCAGCTTGTCGGCATTGTGCAGGACCTCAGGGCCTCAGGCCACTCCACACAGCCCCTGCGATACATCGGAGCCTCCGCATGAAGATCTGCTTCTTCGGATCCAGCCTTGTCTCATCCTACTGGAACGGTGCCGCCACCTATTACCGCGGCATGCTGAAGGAGATTGCGGCCCTCGGCCACGACGTCACATTCTACGAGCCGGATGCCTTCGAGCGCCAGGCCCATCGCGACATCGACGATCCCGACTGGGCGAAGGTGGTGGTCTACGCCGCAACGCCCGACGGCTGGCGAAGCGCGCTTGAGGACGCCGCCCGCTCGGCCGACATGCTGGTCAAGGCCAGCGGCGTCGGCGTCTTCGATCTTGAGCTGGAGAACGCGGTCGCCGACGTCCCGTCGAATGCAATGCGCATCTACTGGGACGTCGATGCCCCCGCGACGCTGGAGTCGGTGGCGGACAATCCAGACCATCATCTCCGCCATGCGATCCGGTCCTACGACATGGTTTTGACCTATGGCGGCGGCGATGCCGTCGTATCCGCCTATCGCGGCATCGGCGCGCGGCACTGCGTGCCGATCTACAATGCGCTCGACCCCGCCACGCACTTTCCGGCGCCGCCCAATGTGCGCTTCACGTGCGATCTGAGCCTGCTGGCAAACCGCCTGCCCGATCGCGAGCAGCGCGTCGAGCGGTTCTTCATCGATGTCGCACGCCAATTGCCCGACAAAACGTTCGTGCTCGGTGGATCGGGGTGGGACTCCAAAGACACGCCAGCCAATCTGCACAAGGTCGGGCATGTCGGGACCGGCGACCACAACGCCTTTTTCGGCTCCGGTCTCGCTACGCTGAACGTCAATCGCGACAGCATGGCGCGCTACGGCTTCTCGCCGCCAACGCGCGTGTTCGAGGCCATCGGTGCCGGAGCTTGCCTGATCACCGACCAGTGGGACGGCATCGATCATTTTCTCGAGCCAGATCGCGAGGTGCTGGTGGCCGCGAGCGGGGCGGAGGTCGCCGAGCATCTTGCCGCACTGCGCCCCGACCGGGCTCGGGCCATCGCAGCGCGCGCTCGTGCGCGCATTCTGAGCCATCACACCTACCGGCAGCGCGCGCGCCAGTTCAACGATCTCTTTGCCGCAAGCAGTTCGCGAATCGAGGCAGCAGAATGAAGCTCACCATCGTTGTCGTCGGTCTTTCGGTTACTTCGTCCTGGGGCAATGGCCATGCCACGACCTACCGCGCCCTGATCGAAGCCCTGGCACGACGAGGTCACCACGTCACGTTTCTGGAACGCGACGTCCCCTGGTATCGCGAGCATCGTGATCTTGCCAAGCCTTCCGGTTGGACCGTCGAGCTTTATCAATCCTTGAAGGACATCCCGCAGCGCTTCGGCAAGATGATCCGCGACGCCGATCTGGTGGTCATCGGCTCCTACGTGCCTGAGGGCATCGCGATCTCCGAATGGATCACCACCCATGCCCGGGGGATTACCGCCTTCTACGACATCGACACGCCGGTCACGTTTGCGAAGCTCGAGCAGGGCCTGGACTACCTTTCCGCGGCGATGATCCCGCGCTTCGACCTTTATCTGTCCTTTGCCGGCGGCCCGGTGCCCGGCATGATCGAGGAGAACTATGGCAGTCCGTTGGCTCGGGTGCTGTATTGCAGTGCCGACACCGACATCTACGCGCCGCAACGCGCGGAGAAGAAATGGGCACTGGGCTATCTCGGAACCTACAGCGAGGACCGGCAACCGGTTCTGGAGGAGTTGCTGCTCGCCCCTGCTCGCACTCTGTCACGCGAGCAATTCGTCGTCGCCGGGGCGCAATATCCTGATGAGGTGGTCTGGCCCGCCAATGTCGCCCGGATCGAGCACCTCACGCCCAGACATCATCCGGGATTTTACGCGGAGCAACGCTTTACGCTAAATGCCACCCGCGCCGACATGCGTGCGCTCGGCTTCTCGCCCAGCGTTCGGCTGTTCGAAGCGGCCGCGTGCGGCACGCCCGTCATCTCGGACCGGTGGCCTGGAATCGAGACCGTCTTCGAGCCTTCGCGGGAAATCCTGCTCGCATCGAGCCCACGCGACGTCGTGGAGATCCTGCGCGACATGCCCGAGGAGCAAAGGCGCACGATCGCGGAAAACGCAAGGCGCCGCGTTCTGGCCGACCACACCTCCGACCATCGCGCCCGGCAAGTGGAGACCTACTACGCCGAGGCATCGGTACGTCGCCGCCGGAAAGCACCGCAACTTCCCGCCTCGCGTCCCATGCAGGTCGCTCAAATCTGAAAGGCAGCACCATGACAGTTCAGACCCGCATCAACGCGTCCCGCCGCTCTCCCACCGTTCTGGTGGCCGGAGGCGCCGGCTTCATCGGATCCCACCTCTGCGACGCGCTTTTGCAGCGCGGCCACACCGTGATCTGCCTCGACAACCTGTTTACGGGAAGGATCGACAACATCCGGCCGCTGCTCAATCATCCGAACTTTCGCTTCATCGAACATGACGTACGCGATCCCGTCGAGATCGAGGGCGACATCGACCGGATCTACAGCCTCGCCTGCCCGGCGTCGCCCCGTCATTACCAGAAGGATCCGGTCGGCACGATGAAGACGTGCGTGCTCGGCACCATCAACATGCTGGAGCTCGCGCAGCGGAAAGGCGCCCGGGTGCTGCAGGCATCGACCAGCGAGATCTACGGTGATCCAGAGGTCCATCCTCAGCCGGAAAGCTATCTCGGTAATGTCAACCCGATCGGGCCCCGGGCCTGCTACGACGAGGGCAAGCGGGCCGCCGAAACGCTGATGTTTGATTACCATCGCATGTACGGGGTCGAAATCAAGGTCGCGCGCATCTTCAACACCTACGGACCCCGGATGCTGGAGAACGACGGACGCGTGGTCTCCAACTTCATCGTGCAGGCGCTTCGCGGAGAGCCGATCACGATCTATGGAGGTGGTACGCAGACCAGGAGCTTCTGCTTCGTCGACGATCTCGTGCGTGGCCTCCAGTTGCTCATGGAGAGCTCATCGTCAGTCACCGGACCGTGCAACCTGGGTAATCCGCACGAGGTTACGATCGAGGCGATCGCGCGCGACGTGCTGGCGTATACGGAATCAGCCTCCCCGCTCCGGTTCGAGGAGCTGCCGAAAGACGATCCGAAGCGCCGCAAGCCCGTCATTGACACGGCCGTGAAGGCGTTGGGGTGGCGCCCGCGCGTGGCGCTCAAGGATGGTCTTCGCGCGACGATTGATTATTTCGCCATGCGCATGGCCGGCGAAGCGCCGGCACTGGTCCCGGCCATTGCACCGCGGAGGAGCGGACGTACCGGGGCACGCGGCCAGCTCGCGATCGCAGATCGGCAGTAACAGCCCACGAACCCGCGCGAGCCCTCAAGCGCGTGAAGCAGCCGCGCCACGGGCCGGCTTGCAGAGGTTCTCGAGATGGTACTGGTATTCGGAGATCGCGCGATTGGCCATCCGGATTCGGTTTGCCTGCCCTTCCTCGACCATCATGGTGATGCGTTGAGCCAGAAACACGCACGCCTCGAACTCATCGTGGATCGCCCCACTGCGGGCCAGAAAGTCCCATGCGATCTCATAGGCCTGTTCGGCAGCAGGATTGCGGTAGTCGCTGAAGATGATATGCGCCATGACACCCAAAACGTGGATGAGAGGGTTTCGGTCCTGCGAGCCCATATGAGAACGCAGGCGGGACTCAGCGGCCGTAGCCGCTGGTCTCGCCCTTGCGGGTGTGATGTTCGATCAGGCTGCCTGGCGCTGATGCGCCAGATATTCCATTGTCACCTTCTCGACGTTTGAGTCGATCCAGGCGGCCATGCGCTGCTCCTCCTTCAGCGATGCCTCAAGCGGCTCCTTGGCCTCCGCGAACCCAGCGGCGCCGCAGAGGGCGAGCAGAGACTTGTAGGCAGCGATCTCGAAATTCTCGAAGGCATTGTTGGCGAACGTATTCTTGAGAATCTCGTCGCCGGCAACAGAGTGTGCCATCGCTTGCATGTTCGCCATCATGGATTGCGTCGTATCCTTGAGGCTGGAGGTACTCTCGCCGCAGGCTTCCAGACATCTCTCCAGCCGCTTCAGCTGCTCGTTGGTCTCCTGAAGGTGAGCGGCGACCTTGGCCTTGACCTCGGGATATTCGTCCAGTCGTTCCGACTGACGTTCCATCAACTCTCGCGCCTGCACTTCCATGGCATGCGCATTGCGTAACCCAACCACGAATGTATCGCGGGCTGCGTTCGTCATTTCATGTTCTCCATTTCACGAGGCCCTGTCGCCGCCAACCGCAGTTTTGGTGGATCGTTCCTAGGGTGATCCACGACGCCAACGCCGGGTTCCGGCCGTCGGACCCGAAGCTAACCTGCGATAACAGAACGCAAATCCTCCTCCCGCCGCAGGAACGCCTCATGCAAATCACTGTTTCCCGGAGCGGGTGGTCGCATCGCCAAACGGCCGCAGCGCTCAGGGACACGAATGACAAACAATTTTCCGCACGTCGGCAGCTCAGGCCCTTCGCTTGACCGGCCTGGATCTGGCCGGCCGGGCGAGGGACGGCCGGACAACACTTGCGATCCGTTCTTCATGACGATCCGCGACGATCTTGCGGACAAGGGCTTCTTCACGGCGACGGCGGAGGAGCTGATCACCTGGGCGCGGACCGGCTCGCTGATGTGGATGACGTTCGGGCTCGCCTGCTGCGCGGTCGAGATGATGCAGATGTCGATGCCGCGTTACGACGCCGAACGCTTCGGATTCGCGCCACGCGCATCACCGCGCCAGTCGGACGTGATCATCGTCGCGGGCACGCTCACCAACAAGATGGCGCCGGCGTTTCGCAAGATCTACGACCAGATGCCCGAGCCGCGCTACGTGATCTCAATGGGGTCCTGTGCCAACGGCGGAGGCTATTATCACTATTCCTACTCGGTCGTGCGCGGCTGTGATCGCGTCGTGCCGGTCGACATCTACGTGCCCGGCTGCCCGCCGACCGCAGAGGCGCTTCTATACGGCGTGATGCTGCTTCAGAAGAAGATCCGGCGCATGGGTACGATTGAGCGCTAGAGAATTGATTACATCGGACCCGAATGAACATGACGCAGATCTCGCTTCCCTCTTCCGCCGACGCGGAGCACCCGCAATCCGACCTCGACCGCAATGACAACACGCGGCAGATCGTCACTGACGTAGCCTATCGTCAGCTTGCGATTGTCAACGTCATCTTCGTTGGCTTCGAGAACGCCGGCGACGGCAATTGGGGGCTGGTGGACGCCGGCATCCCCGGATCGGCTGGCGCCATCCGCTCTGCCGCGAAAGCGAGATTCGGAGGGAACGGCCGGCCGGCCTGCATCATCATGACGCATGGGCACTTCGATCACGTCGGCGTTCTCGAAACGCTGGCGAATGAATGGGAGGTGCCGGTCTATGCCCATGCGGCCGAGCATCCCTATCTTGACGGAAGCCAATCCTATCCGTCGGCCGATCCCAGCGTCGGTGGCGGGCTGCTCGCCCGGCTTTCTCCGCTCTTCCCGACAAGGCCGGTGAACGTCGGATCGCGCCTCTATGATCTTCCCTTTGATCATAGCGTACCCTTCATGCCGGAATGGCGGTGGATCCATACGCCCGGCCATACCCCAGGGCATATCTCGCTCTGGCGCGAACGCGATCGCGTGCTGATCGCCGGCGACGCCTTCATCACGACGCGGCAGGAATCCGTTTACGCCGCGGTGACGCAAACACCGGAGATGCACGGGCCACCGATGTATTTCACGCCCGATTGGGAAAGCGCGAAGACATCGGTGCGCGCACTTGCCGCGCTCGCTCCAGAGATCGTCGTCACCGGGCACGGCGCGGCCATGCAGGGGCCGCAGATGCGCGCGGCTCTCGATGCTCTCGCCGAACGGTTCGACGAAGTTGCCGTGCCTTCGCAATATCGACGCGGAGTCGTCGAGGACAGAGCTTGATCGCGCTGCACGGCTAGGAACGGTGGATGCTTCACATGATTGGTCCGACATCGAAACCTCAAGGAGAAGACAGATGCGTAAGACGATCCTGACGATCTTTACGGCAGCAATGCTTGCAGGCGCTTCAGTCGGCGCAGCGTTCGCGCAAGGTGCAGGCGGTGGCGCTGGTGGTGGCGCAGGCGGCGCCGGCGGTGGTGCGGGTGGCGCCGGAGGTGGCGCGGGCGGCGGCGCGGGCGGCGGTGCTGGAGCTGGCGCTGGCGGTGCAGGAGCCGGCTCGGGCGGAGCCGGCGGCTCCGGTGGCGGCGGCATCACCCATGTCGAGCGGGGCGGACAAGGTGCTTCCAGTCCTCCCGGCATGCGCAACGAGACGACCCCACCGTCCAACGGCACCATGCCGCGGCGCTAACGGTTCGCGGTTCGCAATTTTCTAACGCGCGCTCCCTGCTGTTGCGCGCCTGAGAGCGGCCTCGGCGAGATCCTCTCCTCGCCGGGGCCGCATCGCGTTCACGTCTAAATTTGAAGGCTTTCAAAATAGTCGCTAGAAACTCCATAGGAACGCAACCCGGCAGCACTCATTGCGCAATAGCGTCAACACAAAAAGGAGCTGCGCATGTACTACTTCGACAAGCGACTGCAATATCCGGTCAGGGTCGAGAAGCCCGATCCGATCTTCGCCCGCCAGCTGCAGCAAGCCATCGGCGGCGTCGAAGGCGAGATCCGCGTCTGCCTTCAGTATTTCTTCCAGGCCTGGGGTGCGCGGGGGCCGGCCAAATATCGCGACATCCTGCTTAATACCGCGACCGAAGAGATCAGCCACGTCGAGATGCTCGCGACCGCGGTAGCGCTGAACCTGGAGAATGCGCCGGCAACGATGCAGGAGACCAGCCTGCAGGCCAATCCAGTCGTCGGCGCGGTGATGAACGGCGGTGAGCGGCCGCGGCATGTGATCGAGGGCATGCTGCACCGGCATCTGCTCTCGACCGGCATGGCTGCCTTCCCTGCCAATTGCGACGGCGTCCCCTTCGATTGTTCGCATGTCTATGCCAGCGGCAATCTGGCCGCCGACATGTATTGCAACGTCGCGGCTGAATCCACGGGCCGGACCCTCGCCGTGCGTCTCTTCAACTCCACCAGCGATCCCGGCATGCAGGACATGCTGAGCTACCTGATTGCGCGCGACACCATGCATCAACAGCAATGGCTCGCGGTGATCGAGGAGATGGGCGCGGATGCTGCCCTACCGATTCCGAACAGCTTTGACCGCAGCAAGGAGGCAACCGAATTCAGCTACATGTTCATGGGCACCGAACGCAACGCCGCGCCGTTGCAGCCGGGGCGCTACTGCGAAGGTCCTTCGCTCGACGGCCAGGGGTCGTTCAGCTTCCGCGCCGCGTTCGAGCCTTTGGGCGAGGAGCCTGTGCTCGGACCGGCGCGGCCGGATAGCGGCGCACAGGTGGAGCAGATGAACGAGCCGCCGGTGACGAACGCGTTGGCCTGATTCTCGTGCAACGGCCGGGGTCGTCCGATGAAAGGGACGCCCTGGCCGACGTCTAGCGACGCCGAGCCACCAGAACGCCCAGCAGAAACGCCGCAAAGACCGCTTGCAGCGGCGCTGCCCTGGTCATCTTCCGCAGTTGGTCGGCCAATTGCGCCGAGGGCGCTTGGGAACGCGCATCGAGTCCTGTTCTTGTATCACCGTGCGGCGCGTACGAGCCGCTCTGCGCGGTGAACTGATCGTCCACAAGACCCGACGCTTCGGTCATGGCGGAGCTTTCCCTGATATCCATGCTGATCCTCCAGTGCGGTTTTCCAGTCAGCGATCGACCTCGCCGAAGACAATGTCCAGCGACCCGAGGATCGCCGAGACGTCCGCGAGCAAATGCCCCCTGCAGAGAAAGTCCATCGCTTGCAGGTGGGCGAATCCCGGCGACCTGATCTTGCACTTGTAGGGACGGTTGGTCCCGTCCGCGATGAGGAACACACCGAACTCGCCCTTCGGTGCCTCGACGGCGACATAGACCTCGCCGGCGGGAACGTGGAAGCCCTCCGTGTAGAGCTTGAAGTGGTGAATCAGCGCCTCCATGGAACGCTTCATCTCGCCACGTCTCGGCGGCGCGACCTTGTTGTCCTGCACGAGCACCGGGCCCTGGCCGTCGGCCGACTTCAGCTTCTCGATGCATTGCTTCATGATACGCACGGATTGCCGCATCTCCTCCATGCGGATGAGATAGCGGTCGTAGCAGTCGCCGTTCCTGCCGACGGGGATGTCGAAGTCCATCTCGGCATAGCAGTCGTAGGGCTGTGCCTTTCGCAAGTCCCAGGCCGCGCCCGACCCCCGTACCAGCACGCCGGAGAAGCCCCAGGCCCAGGCCTGATCGAGCGTCACCCGGCCTATATCGACGTTTCGGGCCTTGAATATGCGGTTGAGCGAGAGCAAACGATCCAGATCGTCGACGACGCGCAGGAACGGATCGCACCAAGCTTCGATATCGTCGATCAGTTTTGGTGGCAGATCCTGGTGCACGCCGCCGGGGCGATAATAGTTGGCATGCATCCGACTGCCGGACGCACGCTCGTAGAACACCATGAGCTTCTCGCGCTCTTCGAAGCCCCAAAGGGGTGGCGTCAAGGCCCCCACGTCCATCGCTTGCGTCGTGACGTTCAGAAGATGAGACAAGATGCGGCTGATCTCGTGATAGAGTACCCTGATCAGCTGCCCTCGCCGCGGAACTTCAAGCCCGATCAGTTTCTCTATCGCCAGGCAAAATGCGTGCTCCTGCGTCAAAGGAGCGACATAGTCGAGCCGGTCGAAATAGGGGATCGCCTGAAGATAGGTCTTGGCCTCGATCAATTTTTCGGTGCCCCGATGCAGAAGACCAATGTGCGGATCGACCCGTGCGACGACTTCGCCGTCAAGTTCGAGCACGAGCCTCAGCACGCCATGAGCGGCGGGATGCTGTGGACCGAAATTGATGGTGAAATTTCTAAGGCTGGGAGATTGGTCAGGCATACGGCTTCCGATCGAGGACATCCGTCACCTTAATCGCGATCGGCATCAAACGGCTTCACACAGGTTAACGATTCGCGTCGAACCCGAGAAAAGGAGCCGTCAACGTCGCACTTTGGAACGCCGCTTCACGAGGGACGTTCAATGTTGAAATTGGAGATTTTCATGAAACATCGATTGCTCCTGGCTGCCGCGTCTCTCGCGCTTGTGATGGGCTTCGGCTCCTCGACGGCCGCCGTCGCACAAGACCGCTACTGCCTTCAGGGCCGCGTTTGGGGCTATCCGGGCAACTGCCAGTTCGCCAGTTACGCTCAGTGCATGGCGACTGCATCGGGAACGAACGCCTATTGCGGCGTCAATCCTCGCTATGCCTATGGCCGGCGGTATAGGGGATATCGGTGACCAGTCCCGCTTGCGGACTGGCAATCGAGCCCCGTTCTGACCGATCCCGCCGCTGAGCCGAGCGCCCCATGGCAGCAGAGCAAATGCTCACGGCTATCGTGTTCGCCGGTGGTCTTGGTCTGGGCGCGCATCGTGGCGGCGCAGTTGAGGCACTCACTTCTTTCGGTCGATGCGTTGGCGGATGTCCAGCAAGAACCGGGTAACACCATCATCCGGGCTGACGCCATCGGGCGGCGCTATGGTGGTGATGCCCCAGTTCGCCAATACCGCTTCCTGCACCGGATTGCGCTGCGTGACGAAAGCGAAGGACCTCGGTCGGTCCTGGCGGTGCCCGGACTCCTCCCAACTCTGCCAAATCCGGTGCAGCAGGAGCCGAATGTTGGGATCGGACATGCTGTATCCGATGAAAAGCAACGTGCTTCCCAAGGCATCGGCGCGAAACCGGATATCGAGTGGCGAGTCGAACGCGAGCCGGTTGAGGAAGTCGGCCTCGGTCAGGACGAGCGAGGCATCGTCGTCGAAGTCGCCATGGAATTTGATGCTGTGTGTGACGCCGGAACGGGCGCCCGCAATATCCTTTGCGTTGCTGATCTTGGCGTAGGGCTTTTCCAGGACGTCGAAGGCTGTCTCGAGGTTGCGGTCGTAGTTCGTGGTGTAAATGGTCGGAAAATCGAGCTCCACGATCAGCTTGTGGAGCCGCGAGGCCGCGATCCTGTCCGGGTCGACGCGCCAGTTGCGGTCGAGCCAGCTGCGGAGCGGGCCAATTCCGCCGCGCTTGAGCCGGTAGTACTCAGCCAGCATCTGATAGCCGCCGTGCATTCCAACGATCACGTTGCGCTCAAGTCCAAGGTCATCCAGCAGGTGGTCGATCAGAGACTGCCAGGACGGCAGGCCGACAGCCATCGAGACGCCGGCACCGACGAACAGGATGGCGCAGCGCCGCTTGATCGCAGCGGCCAGGACCTCATGAGGCGGTCGCTCCTCGAATGCGAGTCCGGTCGGTTGCTGGTTCATCTACCTTGAATAGCTGGACGAGACGCGGGTTCCTGGGCCGTCGCCCAGCGGTAAGGAGGCGGTCTTCTCCGTCTGCGCTGCGAACCGGGCGATCAGACGCCGAAGCTGCGCCTTGTGTACCAGACGGTTCGCCTTCTTCGGCGACACCCAGATTGCTTCGCGCTCTCCCTTTTCCGGCCACCAGCGCTCCTGCCCGTGGACCCTCATGGGAAAGACGGCGACGTTCAGGGTCTGCTTGCGATCGCCCTTCCGTTTGCGATGCTTGAAGGACCCGAGCGCGCGCTTTGCGGTGACGCCAACAAGACCGGCCTCCTCGTATGCCTCGAGCGCAGCCGTACGATGCGGCTCGGTCTTGCGCATCGGCGACCCCTTCGGGACACTCCACCTGCCCTTACGCCTGGTCGTGATCAGCATCACGCGCAATTCGGAATTGTTCAGCGTGAACGGCAAAGCGGCGAATTGTTTCTTGCCCATCAGGCGCCTCCAGTTTGGTCGATAAGCCTACGCCGCAGCCATCGTTCCTTTCTGCGGGGAGCGTCCATCTACGATCAGAACTTCCGTTCGACCATCTTGAGGCGCAATCCGGAAATCGCTTCGCCCGGATTCAAGCCCTTGGGACACGCCTTCGCGCAGTTGAGAATGGTGTGACAGCGATAGATCCTGAAGGGGTCTTCAAGCTTGTCGAGGCGCTCGCCTGTCGCTTCGTCGCGGCTGTCATTGACCCACCGCGCCGCCTGGATCAAAGCCGCTGGGCCCAGGAAACGCTCGGAATTCCACCAGTAGCTTGGACAAGACGTCGAGCAGCAGGCGCAGAGGATGCATTCGTACAGCCCGTCGAGCTTCGCCCGATCCTCATGGCTCTGCCGCCATTCCTTCTGCGGCGTGGGCGACACGGTTTGCAGCCAAGGCTCGATCAATGCGAGCTGGGCGTAGAAATTCGTCAGGTCGGGAACGAGGTCCTTGACCACGGGCTGATGCGGCAAGGGCAGCACGCGCAACGGCTCGCCGTTCGGGACGTCCTCACTCATGGATTTGGTGCAGGCGAGCGTGTTCTGGCCGGCAATATTCATCGAGCAGGAGCCGCACACGCCTTCGCGGCAGGACCGCCTGAACGTCAGTGTGGAGTCGATGTTGTTCTTGATCCAGATCAGACCATCCAGCACCATGGGCCCGCAATCGCTGATATCGACGAAGTAGGTGTCGAGCCGGGGATTGCGACCGTCGTCGGGATTCCAGCGATAGACCTGGAATTCGCGCAACGATTTGCTGTCCGGCTTGGGCCAGATCCTTCCCTTTTCGACGCGGGAGTGTTTCGGAAGCCTGAACTCGACCATGTTACCTCCGGGCGGACATGAGGCGTTGATAACTGCGCATCAATTGGGATTGAAGCAACGTAGTTGCAGGAGATCATCCAGCGACACACCAAACAGCACGATGCGAAAGGCCGGTGCTGTCGCGAGCATCAGCAGCAATATAAAAAGGGCATAGACCAGAGCTGGCGGGGTCTCTCTAGCGAGCCTGTAGACTGCTTTCCGCATGTACCCTCGCTTGCGTGGCGGCGCGTGTCATGGCTGCGCCGATCACCAACATGGCCGCACCCCATAGCAGGAATCCGATATCCCAGAAGATGCGCTGTTCGTCGGGCACGGTCTCATTCACCCGATGCAACTTGAAGATCTCATGGTCCACCACGCCTTCAACCAGATTGAAGATGCCCCAACCGAGCAAGACCGCTCCGAGACACCGGCCGCCCGACAGGTGAATGTCGGACCTGCGCGCCCGTTGCCACAGCACATACAGGCCGAGCAGCACAAGCAGATAGGTCGCACTGTGGAAGATGCCGTCCCAGGTCGTATTGAGCTTGACGTTGTCGATGGAGTTGAGCGGGTACCAGCCGCTCAACATATGATGCCATTGCAGCAGCTGATGAAACACGATGCCGTCAAAAAACCCGCCCAGGCCGAGCCCGAGAAGGACACCCGCGGAAATCGGGAAGCTGGATGAATTGCTGTCTTGCATGAATCTGCTCGTGCGTCGGTCCGCATCTGGATGATGGACAAACCCTCCTCCAGGTTGCCGTTCCTATGATCATGACACACTCCCCCTGCCAATAACCTGCGTTAACCTGCCTGCTCATCTTCATGCCACCGAAGGCGCTCGGTGGAGCATCGCTCGGCCGCTTATGGTGACGATAGGAACGTTCGAAACGGTCGCAGCGTCGTGTGAATCCAACATTGGAGATTCATCATGCTGAGAAGATCGTTTTTACTTGCGTTGGGCGGCCTCGGACTATCGACCTACGCTGCGCAATCCAAGCCAGTCCCACAGCGGGATTTTCGAACGGCCGACCTCATGGGTGGCGCGTTTGCGATGCAGACGAGTCAGCTCGCCCTGACGCGCACCGGCAATCCCGACATCGTCAACTTCGCCAATGCAGAGATCACCGAACAGGTCCAGGTCGCGAGCGCGCTCGGAGCAGCGCCGGGATCGGCACCGCTGCGGCCGGATCATGCCGCCCTGCTTCAGCGCCTTCAGGCCACACCGTCGATTCCCTTCGACCGGATGTACGTGCAGGGGCAGATCCGCGGACACCGTGAATTGCTCGCGCTCAACAATTCGTATTTGCGATCCGGTGGCAACCCCAGCGAACAGCAGGTCGCACAGATGTCGCTGCCCATCATCCAGCGTCACCTTGCGATCCTGAGCAGTCTCAGGGAAGTCGGCTAGAGGTTCACCCCAGCGACAAGGAGGTACAAATGGCAAGAAGATCGAGACGGCCCCCGTGAAGCACGGCAAAGGAAAAAGGGGAAACGGCGCGCAACGTCTCAAGCGCAAGCGGAAGTGGCAGCCGTAGCATTGGCGGTGGCCGCGCGTGACGGCCGCCGTCAAAGTTGCCGATGATCAAACTGTGAGGACCGAGATGGCGTATGCCCTGTTCAAGGATGACGAAAAACTGAGCCGGACATTTTCGACCAAAGAGGAAACGCTGAAGAGAGCCGAAGACGCTGATCTGGTCGAAAGCAGCGAGGGCAAGCCCAGGCTCGAGGACGACCTGAAGATCAAGTCCTGCTCGCCCGACCCCGAACCTCGAAGCGAGGACGACCTCGATTGGACGCCGGGAAATCCGGCGTCCTGATCCTCGATCTAGCAGCCTTTGCAGATGCTCTTGATCTTTCGATCGACGTGGGAATCCTGAGAGTTCTCGGAGCGTATTTCGGCATCGCCCGGCATCGACGGACCGGGTGTCGCAGTTCCGTCGATCCGTCCGCTGCTGGTGCCTCCTGCGGGATTGCCGGCCCGCCCGACGGTGGTCGATCCTTGCGGGCCGCTACCCGTTGATTGGGCCGTTCCAGCGGTGTTCGTGCCGGTAGCCGTCGTGCCGCGCGAAGCCGCGGCCGCGTCGGCTGGATTGACCAGGCTGGGCGATACATCCCCCGCCTGGTTTGTCGCTCCCGTCGACCCAAGACCTGTCGACCCAGGACCTGCAGACCCAGGACCTGCAGACCCAGGACCTGCAGACCCAAGGCTCGAAGCACCGCCGGCTGACCCGGGGCTTGTCGCACCGCCGGTGCCGCCGCTCGTGCTGCTCGCGCTTGCTCCGCCCGATCCTCCCGAACCGCCACCGCCGCCGCCCCCACCCCCGCCACTCTGCGCCGAGGCGGCCCCTATCGACGCGCTCGCCAGGAAGGCGATCAGCATCAAGCTCGAACTTGTCCTATGCATTGCTCAGCTCCTCTCACGATCATTATGCGTGTGATGTTGATCGCGCTCACCACCGCCTCCCGAGACGGATTTGCGGTCGTTGGTGGGCGTTCCGGGCGCAGGGCACTCAAGGTCGCGACCTCCCTTTTCAGGGTGCTTGCGATCCTGCCGCGAGGAGCCCGGACCACCAAAGCGTTCAGTGTCTGGGTTCTTGTGTGGCATTCATCGGTCCTGCTGGTAGCCTTGGTTTGTCGTGTTCTGTTTGATGTTGCCGTGACGTCCCTGGGTGTCGAAGTTCTCGCGGCCGGGCAGCTTTTCGTCCGTCTCGATCTTTGGATCAGATCCGGGTCCCTTGTCGCTGCGCTGCTCCGGCGGTACGGGGGGCATTTTGGTCATTGCATGCTCCTTGCTTCGGTCTCGCGACCTCATGCGCTGGCAATGAGATGCGGCGGCGGTCGTTCCTGATCGATGCCCATGCATGCCCGTAGGAACGAACGATTCCTGCGCGGGTTGACTCCGCAGTTCATACCGAAGGCTTTTTGTTCATGGTCAAGTATCTATCGCGTGAAACGGAGAAGGACGGCACCCGGAAGCTGATGATGGCAGGATCGGGAGTGGCCGCGGTCCTGTTTGTAGGTTTCATCGTCTGGTTCGCCGTGCCCCAGATGTTCGGGGCAACAGACTATCTGGGCCGCCCCTCCACAGGCGCCGACAAAGGTGCCCCTGCCACAACGGTCGGCACGGGAGTTCCCACGCAACGCGAAGCAGTCAGCAAAGCGGCCAAGGAAAACCCGGCTGGCAATGAAGACACGACCGGCGCCCGTGCGCGGGATGTGAAGCAGAGCGCCCAGCCGGCTGGCCTCAACGATCAGCAACGCGAGCAGCTCCGCGCCACCATCTCATCGGCGCATGGCCCGACGATGGATCGCCCGAATTTCGAAATGATGATCGGTACGTCTGTGCCGCGCCAGACCGAGGTTGCCGATTTGCCGCCCGAAGTCACCCAAGTGCTGAACGGGTTCTGGGGCGATCAATATCTGATCGCCGGAAACGATCTCGTCATTGTCGATCAGCATTCGCGCCGCGTCGCGGCAATTATCGCTGGCGTACGCTGATCGCGTGCCGCCGCATCGACAGACCATAAAGAGGACAACTTATGCCGAGAGCGAAAGCACCTGAAAACGACCCCAGAGAAACCCCGGTCGACGATCCGCGACAGCAGACTGATTTGCCAACCCACCGGCAGACGGACCAGCCTTGGCAGGGGAATCCCGAGAAGGAGCAGATCGACCCAAAGCGTCCCCCGATTGATCTGGAGCGGTGGCAAAAGTCGAATACTCACTAGCTGGCACGCACGCACGTCGTTCACGGGTCGAGCTCATGGATGGTGGGGCGCAGGTCGCCGCCCTCATCCATTTCGAGCGTCGCCAGCGTGATCGGCAGCTTGAAGCGCCTTGGACCGGCGCTTCCGGGATTCAGGAAAAGCACTCCGTTGATCGTGTTGACCTGCACCCGATGCGAATGTCCTGATATCACCACGTTCACACTGGTTGCCGCGGGGTCGATGGCGAGCGCCTTGAGATCGTGAAGGAGGTAGAAACAACGAGCGCCGAGGTGCACTGTTTCGGTTTCGGGATAGCGCTTCGCCCAACTGGCGACGTCGACGTTTCCCCTGATGGCGGTGACCGGTGCTATTCGGCAAAGCCTCTCCAGAACCTCCGGCGCGCCGATATCACCGGCGTGGAGGATATGCGACACCCCCGCAAGACGGCGTTCGGCCTCCGGCCTGAGAAGGCCGTGCGTATCCGAGATCACGCCGATCCTCAACGTCATGTCAGGCCAGCGCTTCAGTGCAGGACATCAAGGGGTACCTTCCCGATCTCCTCACCCTCCTGGTTCGTGACCAGGATGGAAAAATGACGATTTCTGAGTTCGGGACGCTCCGCAAGGAGCCTCTTCGCGATCTCCTCGGCAACATCCAGGGCCATGATGTCGTCGGGCAATTCAGCACCTCCCTCGTCTGCAACGGTCTTCGAATCGACCAGATCGAAATGATAGCGCGGCACGTGAACCCTCGAATTCGTCGCAGGAACGCGCGATCTCGAGCCTTCGTTCCGGCGCTCGCAGGTCAACTCCCGGCATGTCCGCAGGAACCCTCAGGGTCGTCGCGGCATTGCTGCGTTTGGAGCCGACACATGCTCGGAGAGTTGCGCGTGCTTGCCCAGCCGGGTGCGATCATCGCCAGTCTTGCCGTCCTGTTGCTGATGGCGGCTGGCGATGCGGCGATCGTGATCGCCGTGAAGGGCTGGCCGTTTTAGCCCGATGATCGATGTGGGACATGTCCTTCGTCGGCCAACCGTTCCGGCTGCGCATAGGAACCTTTGTAGGCCTGACCGGTTCCGCCTGTGAAGCGGAGTGCGGCAAAACGTCAATGCAGGTCCGGGTGCAAAGGGTTCTGGTGTTGTGCATGACCTGGCCGCTTGCCGCGTGCGTGGGCCAGCAGTCGGCGCTCGACCCTCAAGGGCTACAGTCTGAGCAGATTCGTCACACGCTGTTTCTCTTCCTCATTGTCGCGGCGATCGTCTGGACTGCCGTCGTCATCGTTCTGGGCGTGGGGCTGTTGCGCCGAAAGCGCGCAGCCGATCAGCCGCTGGACCTCCACCAGCCCTTCGAACGACGCTCCGGGCGCGTCATCCTCGCGCTTGGGATTGCGACCACCGTCGTCGTGCTCGGCCTCTCCCTGGTCAGCTATGCCGGTCAGCGCACCGTCTTTGCCAAGGACGAGAAAACCCACACACTCAAGATCATCGGTCACCAATGGTGGTGGGAGGTCCGCTATGAGGCCGATAGTCCGCACCAGAGTTTCGTGACCGCCAACGAGATCCGGATCCCGACCGGGCAACCGGTCAAAGTCGAGCTGGAATCCGCCGACGTGATCCACAGCTTCTGGGTGCCCAGCCTGACGGGCAAGATGGACTTGATCCCCGGGCAGAAGAATGAGCTGCAATTTACGGCGAAGAACGCGGGCATCTATCGCGGTCAATGCGCCGAGTTCTGCGGGATCCAGCACGCCCACATGGCGTTCGCCGTGATCGCGATGTCCCCCGACGAGTTCGGCCGCTGGCGCGACCATGAAAACCAGAGCGCGAGTAACCCCGCGGATCAGCCCGGCAAGCAGGGCGAGGCTCTGTTCCGGGCGCGCGGATGCGCCTTGTGCCACAACATTAGCGGCACGCTGGCCGGCGGCCAGCTCGGCCCGGATCTCACGCATATCGGCAGCCGCACGACCATCGCGGCAGGGACGCTGCCGAATACGCGCGCGACGCTCGGCGCCTGGATCGCCGATCCCCAGCACATCAAGCCCGGCAATCTCATGCCGAAGATGCCGCTGCAATCGGACGAGCTGATCGCGATCATTCATTATCTGGAGCAGCTCAAGTGAGCATGGCCGCTGAACCAAATGAATTGCGGGACGACGTCCTGAACGGTCTGCAGCTTTCGACGCAGCTCGAGCGGGTGTGGCGCACGCCGTCTGGACTTGTCGGTGCGCTCATGTCGGTCGACCACAAGGTCGTTGGACGTCGCTACATCTTGACCGCATTCGCCTTTCTGCTCCTCGGCGGCATCCTTGCGGTCCTGATGCGCATTCAGCTGGCCGGGCCGGAGAAGACGTTTCTCTCGGCCGACAAGTACAATCAAGTCTTCACGATGCACGGCTCGACGATGATGTTCCTGTTCGCCGTGCCTGTCATGGAGGCGTTCGCCGTCTATCTGGTGCCGTTGATGGTCGGCACGCGGAACATCGCCTTTCCGCGCCTGAATGCCTTCAGCTATTGGATGTTTCTGTTCGGCGGCTGCTTCCTGTGGACCTCCTTCCTGTTCAACGTCGGCCCCGACGTCGGCTGGTTTTCCTACGTTCCCCTCTCCAGCCTGCAGTTCACACCGACCAAGCGCGCCGATGTCTGGGCGCAGATGATCACCTTTACCGAGGTTGCGGCGCTCGCGGTCGCCGTCGAAATCGTCGTGACCGTGTTCAAGCTCCGCGCGCCAGGGATGACGCTCGACCGCATTCCCCTGTTCGTCTGGGCCATGCTGGTGACGGCCTTCCTTGTGATGTTCGCAATGCCCTCGATCATGGTCGCATCGACGTCACTGATCCTGGATCGCCTCGTCAATACCCGCTTCTATGATTCCTCATCGGGCGGCCATCCCTTGCTCTGGCAGCATCTGTTCTGGTTCTTCGGCCATCCCGAGGTCTACATCATCTTCATCCCGGGCACGGGAATGGTTTCGGCGATCCTCGCGACGTTCGCGCGGCGGCCGGTGATCGGCTATCCCGTGGTGATCCTCTCCTTGATCGCGACCGGCTTCCTGTCGTTCGGCCTCTGGGTCCACCACATGTTCGTCACGGGCTTGCCCCAACTCGGTGCGGCCCTGTTCACGGCCTCCAGCATGCTGATCGCGGTGCCGAGCGGGCTGCAGATTTTCTGCTGGCTGGCAACGCTCTGGGACGGACGTCCAGTGTACCGGACGCCGCTGTTGTTCGTGATCGGCTTCATCGTGATCTTCGTGCTCGGCGGGTTGTCCGGCGTGATGGTCGCCTCGGTCCCGATCGATACCCAGGTGCACGACACCTATTTCGTCGTCGCCCACTTCCATTATGTTCTGATCGGCGGCGCCGTCTTCCCGCTGGTCGGCGCGGTCTACTACTGGTTTCCCAAGATCGCCGGCCGCATGCTGAGCGAAAGACTAGGGCGCTGGAATTTCTGGCTGGCCTTCATCGGCTTCAACGTCGCCTTCTTCCCGATGCACATTCTCGGGCTGATCGGAATGCCGCGCCGGGTCTATACCTACACCGCCGACATGGACTGGGCGCATCTGAACCTCGTGTCCAGCGGCGGTGCTCTCGTTTTCGCGTTTAGCTTCGCGCTGCTTCTGGCCAATGTGGTCTATAGCCTGCGCAAGGGCGCGCTTGCGGGCGACAACCCCTGGGATGCCTCGACGCTGGAATGGGCGACCTCATCGCCGCCTCCGCCGCAGAATTTCGACCGCATTCCGGTCGTCAAGCACCGCGACCCGCTGTGGGCCGATAGCGAGAGCCTGCCTGTGGTCGCGGGCCTGAGCGCAGAGCGGCGCGAGGTGCTGCTGACCTCGCTGGCGGAAGCCGAGCCGCAGATCCGCGAGGCTTCGCCCGAACCGAGCATCTGGCCACTGCTCGCGGCGATCGCGACGACGATCTTCTTCATCGGCTCGATCTTCACGCCCTGGGCGGTGCTCTGGGGCACGCCGCCGATGGCCGTCACCTTGATCGGCTGGTTCTGGCCGACCGGCAGCAAGGAGGACGAGGAGTGAGACAGACCATCGTCCGCAATGTCTCGGACCTCCCGACTTATGGCTACGGCCCGCGCAGTGGCCCGTGGTGGGGCGCCATGGGTTTCATGGCGCTCGAAGGCATGGGCTTTGCCATTGCCATCGGCGCCTACCTTTATCTCTACGCAGTCAACCCGACCTGGCCGATCGGAGCACCCCCGCCGGATCTCTGGCCGGGGACGGTCGAGACGGTGATTTATCTATTGAGCATCATTCCCAACGAGTTCACAAACCGCGCCGCACACCGACAGGATCTCGCGAAGGTGCGGATCGGCCTGATCGTGATGGCCTTGATCGGCATCGCGCTCCTGGTGCTGCGCGGCTTCGAGTTCGCGCATCTCAACACCCGCTGGGACAATTCAGCCTATGGCTCGATCGTATGGCTCATTCTGGGGCTGCACACGACCCACCTTGCCACGGACGTCGGCGACACGGTCGTGCTGGCGGTGTTGATGTTCACGCGCCATGCGAAACCGCGCCGGTTCAGCGACGTGACCGACAACGTGTTCTACTGGAACTTCGTCGTGCTCGCCTGGCTGCCGCTCTATGTCTTGCTCGATTGGGTGCCTCGCCTATGACCGCAGCCGACGGACGTTCCAGACTGCTCTACTGGGCCGGCGTTGCGCTTGGCCCCATCGCGTGGGGGATCAATTTGCAGGCCGGCTACGTGCTCGCGCACTTCTCCTGCGAACAGACCAGGATCAGCGGCGCGATCATGAGTGCGGTTCTGGCTGTCGTCGCCCTCGCGGGCACTGTCATTTCCGCCCGCGCGGTTCGACGCGGCGCGGGGGCTGAATGGACGGATGCGCAAGGCGGCGGGCCACGAACGTTCATGGCCTGGCTCGGCGTCGGCTCCGGCGTGCTGTTTGCGTTGGTGATCGCGAACCAGTTCGCCGCCTCGCTCATGATCAGCCCATGCCTGCGCTGAGCCTTGCAGCACTGCTGCTCGCGCTGCTCACGGCGCCGGCCGATGCGCACGGACTATCGGAGGTCGATTCCGGCTCGCTGTGGAGCTACGATCCCTGGCTGATGGCCCCGCTCTATGCCGTCGGTATCGCCTTCTATGTCGGAACGCAGCGGCTCTGGCATCATGCGGGCGGCGGCCGCGGCGTCAGCTTCCGCCAGGTGGCCGCATTCTGGACCGGATGGCTGGTGGCCGCCCTTGCTGTGACCTCGCCGCTGCACTGGCTCGGCGAGCGTCTGTTCACCGCGCACATGGTCGAGCATGAACTCCTGATGGTGGTCGCAGCACCGCTGATGGCGTTCGCCCGGATTAATGGCCCACTGCTGTGGAGCCTGCCGGCCCGGCTCCGCCCGGCGGCGGGTCGAATGCTCAATTGGCCGATACTGGCGTGGCCGTGGCGGTTTGTGAGCCACCCCATGAGCGCGACCATCCTCCACGGCGCAGCGCTCTGGGTCTGGCACGCACCGCCGTTATATGCATGGGCGCTCGAGAATACGGCGATCCATCGTCTCCAGCACATCAGCTTCTTTGCGACCGCGCTGTTGTTCTGGTGGGTGCTGCTGCATGGCCGCGGTCAGGGCCGTAGCACACGAATTCGCGACGGCATCGCTGTCGCGTGCCTGTTCATCACGATTTTGCATTCGGGTGTGCTCGGGGCTCTGCTGACGGTGTCGCCGCGGCTGTGGATCCCCGGTCAAGGCGCCCTCGCCGGTGAATTCGGCCTCTCGGCACTCGAGGACCAGCAACTCGCCGGCATCCTGATGTGGATGCCCATGGGCCTACTCTATACCGGCGCGGCGTTGTTCTTTGCTCACCGGTGGCTGACTGCGAACGGCGGCCATTCCCACCTGCCGCTCCCTTCAACATCCGGGCTGAGCGATGCGGCATAGGAACCGCAACTTCTGTTCGAACGTTCGCCTGCCGACTGCGACACTCCACGGAGGCCACATGGAAAAACGATCCGTCATGGCGCTAACGGCTATCTTCACCGCAGCATTCTTGGTGCCTGCAGTCTTGAACGCGCAGGACCAACCCCAGCCGGGGATGTCGTGCCCGGTCAACCATGACAAGCTCGCCGATATCCTCAAGAAGAGCGTCAAGTCGGGCGGCGGCCCCAGCAACGGAGGTCTGGACAACAACGAATGGGCTGCCGTCGTCAATCGGCAGGGCGTCGTCTGCGCAATTGCCTACAGCGGCGGCAAGGTCGACGACCAGTGGCTGGGCAGCCGTGCCATCGCGGCCGAGAAGGCCAACACAGCGAATGCGTTCAGCCTGAAGGACAAGGCGATGGCGACCGCCAATCTCTATGCAGGTGCGCAGCCGGGCGGGTTCCTGTTCGGCGCGGCACTCGGCAACCCGCCATCCCAGGAAGCCTTGTACGCCGGATCTCCGGACAACTTCGGCACGGCTCAGGATCCGATGGTGGGCAAGCCGATCGGCGGCACGATCGTGTTCGGAGGCGGGCTCGCGCTCTATGACGGCAACGGCGTCACGGGCGCGCTGGGCGTCAGCGGCGACAGCTCCTGCGCGGATCACAACGTGGCCTGGCGCGTGCGTCACCAGCTCGGGCTTGACCGGGTGCCGGCCGGAGTCAGCCCCAACATGAAGGACGCGATCATCTACGACATCGGCCCCGACGGCAAAAGCCCGTCGGGATTTGGCCATCCCAAGTGTAACGGCAAGGAAGATCAGATATCAGTCGACCTCGGCGCCGGCGTATCCGGCAACGTGGTGAGATAGCGCTGCGTCAATCGCCGCTTTTTGGAACCAAGGGAAGTCGGAACGTTTGTACGTCCGCAAGCCGGCCTGCAATGCGGCACGGCCGCATCCCTGCCGTGGAGATCTTTACATATGTTAGTGCGTGGTCTCACGCGTCTGCTCAACCGGATTCCGGCCATCCTTTGCGCCTGCTGCGCGATGCTGTCATCCGCGTCAGCACAAAGCGATCTCGCCAGCCGCATGAAAGATCCCGGCCAGTGGCCGATGGCGGCGCGCGACTACGCCAACACCCGCTACAGCGAGCTCGACCAGATCAACGCGTCCAATGCTTCGCGCCTCCAGCTCGCCTGGACCTTCTCGGTGGGCGCCGACCGGGGCCAGGAAGCGGCGCCGCTCGTGGTGGACGGCACCATGTATGTGGTCGGTCCCTATGCCGGCCCCTATCCCAACCGCGTGTTCGCGCTAGATGCCACGACTGGCGAGTTGAAATGGTCCTATGCGCCGAAGCCGGAGCCCGCAGCCGCGGGCGTTGCCTGCTGCGACGTCGTCAATCGCGGGCTGGCCTTCGACAATGGCAAGGTCTTCCTCAACACGCTCGATAACCACACCGTCGCCATCGACGCCAAGACCGGCAAAGAGCTCTGGCACACGAAGCTCGGCGAGATCAACAAGGGCGAAACGATCACGATGGCTCCCATCGTGGTGAAAGGCAAAATTCTCGTCGGCAACAGCGGCGGCGAACTGGGCGTGCGCGGCTGGGTGACCGCGCTCGACGAGACCACCGGCGCCATCGCTTGGCGCGCCTATTCGACAGGTCCCGACAAGGACGTGCTGATCGGCGACGATTTCAAGCCATTCTACGACAATCTCAAAGGCCAGGATCTCGGCGTGAAGACCTGGCCCGCCGACCGCTGGCAGGTTGGCGGCGGCACGGTCTGGGGCTGGATCTCCTACGATCCCGATCTGAACCTGATCTATTACGGCACGGCCAATCCGAGTCCCTGGAACGCGAACCAGCGCAGCGGCGACAATCTCTGGAGCACCACAATCTTTGCCCGCGATCCCGACACCGGCCGCGCCAAATGGGCCTACCAGATCAACCCGCACGATCTGTTCGACCACGACGAGATCAACGAGAACGTGCTTGTCGACCTCGAACTGAATGGACGGCCGCGCAAGGTGCTGATCCACCCCGGCCGCAACGGCTATATGTACGTCATGGACCGCGCCACTGGCGAGGTGATCTCGGCGGACGCTTATGACTTCGTCAACAGCTACAAGGGCGTCGATCTGAAGACCGGCAAGATCATCCCGAACGAGGAGAAGACGCCGCTTGTCGGCAAGACCGTCGAGAACATCTGCCCGAGCGCGCCGGGCGCCAAGGATTGGCAACCGACGGCGTGGTCACCGCGTACAAAACTTCTCTACGTGCCCCATCAGCATCTCTGCATGAGCTTCAAGGCCTCTCAGGTCGGCTACATCGCCGGGACGCCCTATGTCGGCGCAGACGTCGATATGTATGCCGGCCCCGGCGGCTATCGCGGCGAGTTCATGGCGTGGGATCCAATCGCGCGCAGGAAGGTCTGGGAGATCCACGAGAAGCTGCCGGTCTGGAGCGGCGCGCTGGTCACAGCAGGTGATGTCGCCTTCTACGGCACCATGGATCGGCTTTTCAAAGTCGTGGATGCCAAGGATGGACATGTGCTGTGGCAATTCCGCGCCGGATCCGGGTTCATCGGCCAACCGATCTCCTATCGCGGCTCCGACGGACAGCAATACGTCGCGATCCTGTCGGGCGTCGGCGGCTGGCCCGGTGTGGTGGCCAATGCCGAGGTCGATCCGCGGGTGCGCAACGGTGCGCTGGGGTTCACCGGCGCGACGCAGGATCTGCCGTTCTACACCGCCGGCGGGAGCGAACTGCTGGTCTTCAAGCTCGACGGCGCAAATGGTGAGGATACCAGCCATGCGCCTTCGAAATAGTTGTCCGGGCATCGCCCTTGGTTTTCTGGTCGGGCTTGCAACCACGGCGGCGGCAGCGTCGGATCGCGAGCTCCGCGTCTGTGCCGATCCCAACAATCTGCCGTTCTCGAACAAAGCCGAAGCAGGATTCGAGAACAGGCTCGCGACGATGGTGGCCGAGCATTTCGGCCAGCAGGTCACCTACACCTGGTGGGCGCAGCGCCGCGGCTTCATCCGCAACACACTGAAAGCCGCCAGATGCGACGTCGTGATGGGCGTACCGTCCGGCTATGATCTCGTCGAGACGACCAAGCCCTATTATCGCTCGAGCTATGTGTTCGTCACGCGGCAGGACCAGCACCTCGACCTTTCGTCCCTGCTCGACCCGCGCTTGCATCACCTCGTGATCGGCGTGCATCTGATCGGCGACGACGGCAACAATCCACCGCCTGCGCAGGCGCTCGGCGACCAAGGCATCGTCGATAACGTCCGCGGCTACTCCATCTACGGCGATTATCGCCAGGCCGATCCGCCGGCACGCCTGATCGAAGCCGTCGAAAGCGGCAGCCTCGATGTCGCCGCAGCTTGGGGCCCCCTCGGCGGATATTTCGCCCAGCACTCTCCCGTCCCGCTGACGGTCACGCCGATCCGGGATTACGAACGCTTTGCACCTCAGCAGTTCCGGTTCGCCATCGCGATGGGCGTACGCAAAGGCGACGACGCCTTGCGCGACCGGCTGAACGAGTTCATCGACGAGCATTGGTCCGAGATCACCTCGCTGCTGCGCAGTTACGGCGTTCCGCTGGTGGACCAACCCGTCACGGTATCGGGAGGACATGAGTGATGTCTGCTCCAGCAATGCGCGCGAGCGCCCTGTCGTTGCTGCTGGCGGTCTTGCCGAATGGTGCAGGGCTGGCCCAGCAGACCTTGCCGCAGTCGCAGGAGGCGCAGATGCCGACGCTGTCTCCGCGCCCGAATTTCGGTGGCAGCGTCGGCAATGGCAGCCCCGGCGTCTTCATGCAGGTCCCGGTCAGTCACCTCCATCCCGGCGCGCAGCCGGACCCGCCCCAAATCAAGAATCCCGTGCAAGGTGATCCCAACGCGCAGCAGCGCGGGATGACCTACTATGTCAACTTCAACTGCGTCGGCTGCCACGCGCCGAATGGCGGCGGCGGCATGGGGCCGGCGCTGAGCAACAACATCTTTACTTACGGAGCGCAGCCCGAGAACATCTTTCTCTCGATCTACCAGGGGCGGCCGAACGGAATGCCGGCTTGGGGCGGCGTGCTGCCCGACAGCGTGATCTGGGATCTCGTCACCTATATCGGCAAGATCAGCAACGAACCAAGCCACCAATGGGGCCGCACCTTTTCGGCCAATCTGCCATCGCCCGAGGTCGAGCAAGTCCCGAGCGAACAGGTCTCCACGACCGATCCCTGGTCTGCCACCAAGTCCTTCAACTTCGGCCAGAAGCCCTGATCGGCCGAGCGGAGCAGCGATGGTAAATCCGATCGCGAAATTGCTAGTCACTGCACTCCTGGCTACCGCTACCGCCGCCTGCGAGGCTGCGGGCCCGGATAACTTCAGCGGCGACGCGCGTCGTGGCGCCGACCTCGTCAAGCAGTACCAGTGCGGCGGCTGTCACGATATTCCCGGCATTGCCGGCGCCGAAGGCAATGTCGGCCCACCCTTGCATCGGATCGGCACGCGGACCTACATCGCCGGCTACATCCACAATTCGCCGGACAACATGGCTGACTGGATCGAGGATCCACAGCGGGCGTTGCCGGGCAATGCGATGCCGAGAATGGGTATCCCGCAAAAAGACGCGCGGGACATCGCGGCGTTTCTCTATACGCTCAAGTGACCATCATGACTCCGACACATCGTTCAACGAATTGGTTCCGTGACGCGCCATTGCTGGCCATCACCGTCGTGGTTGTCGCCATCATGGGACTGGGCCTCTTGGCTGGCGGTGCCTGGCTCGCAGCCCTCGGTGGCTCCGTCTACTACCTGATCGCGGGGATCATGCTTCTGCTCACGAGCTGGCTGCTCGCGCGCCGTCGCGCCGAGGCGCTCTGGATTTATGCCACGCTGCTGGCCGGAACGATGGCTTGGGCGATTTGGGAGGCCGGCCTCGATTTCTGGTCGCTGGCGCCGCGCGGCGACGTGCTCGTGCCGCTTGGCCTATGGTTGATGCTGCCCTTCATTGCCTCTCGCCTCGCGCCTCGCTTGCGCGCGGCGCGATGGGCGCTCGGCCTTGTGTTGGTCGCCGCAGCCATCGTCGTCGGCATGTCCCTGACGAGCGATCGCCGCGATCTAGCCGGCACGATACCTGAGGGCGAAACAACGGGGGCCATTGCGTCTTCCGAACCGGACCAACCCGCTGCCGGCCAGAACTGGACGGCCTACGGCGGCAGCGGCTTTGGTACGCGCTTCTCGTCGCTGAGCCAGATCACCACGGACAACGTCAAGGACCTCAAGCTTGCCTGGGAATTCCGCACCGGCGACCACAAGGGCCCTGATGACCCCGACGAGATCACCAACCAGGCAACGCCGCTCAAGGTGGGTGATCTCCTCTACACTTGTTCGCCGCACCAGATCGTGTTCGCGCTCGAGGCTGCGACCGGAAAACTGCGCTGGAAGTTCGACCCGCAGGTCCAACACAACAAGGCCTTCCAGCACATGACCTGCCGCGGCGTGTCCTATCACGCGACCAGGCCCGGCGCGGTGACTGCCGACGGCACGCCGGCGCCGAGCGACTGTGCGGGACGCATTTTCGTACCAACCAACGACGGGCGGATGTTCGCGCTCGATGCCCAGAGCGGTGTGCCTTGCCAGAGTTTTGGCAACCAGGGACAGATCGACCTCAAGCAAGGCAGCGAGATCCAGACACTCGGCTTCTACGAGGGCACCTCGCCGCCCGTCGTCACGGACAAGGTTCTGATCGTCGGCGGAGCGGTGATCGACAACTATTCCGATCGCGTCCCGTCGGGCGTGATCCGCGGCTTCGATATCTATTCGGGACGGTTGCTCTGGGCGTTCGATGCCGGCAATTCCGATCCGAACGAGATGCCTTCGGCCTTGCATCATTTTACAGCCGGCTCACCCAATTCGTGGAGCATTTCGGCGGTCGACGAGAAGCTCGGACTCATCTACGTGCCGCTCGGCTCGAGTTCTCCGGATATCTGGGGCGGCGGCCGTTCGCCCGAAAACGAGCGCTACGATTCGGCATTGATTGCGCTCGATGTCTTGACAGGAAAACTGCGTTGGTCGTTCCAGAACGTGCACCACGATCTCTGGGACATGGATATGCCGTCGCAGCCCAGTCTGGTCGATTTGCGCTCTAACGGCGGCGTGACGCCGGCGATCTACATCCCGGCAAAGACTGGCGACATCTTCGTGCTCGACCGGCGCGACGGGCGTCAGTTGGTGCCCGCACCGGAGAAGCCGGTGCCTCAGGGCGCCGCGAATGGAGACCGGCTGTCGCCAACCCAGCCATTTTCGGAACTGAGCTTCCGCCCCTCCGGCAAACTTACGGACGCGCAGATGTGGGGCAGCACGATGTTCGACCAGCTCGCTTGCCGGATCAAGTTCAAGCGCCTGCGCTATGAGGGGCCGTTCACTCCGCCGTCTGAACAAGGCACGCTGGTGTTTCCCGGAGACTTCGGCATGTTCGAATGGGGCGGCATTGCCGTCGATCCGCAGCGCCAGATCGCGATCGCGAATCCCCAATCGATTCCCTTCATCTCTCGCCTGGTGCCGCGCGGAAAGGACAATCCGGCCGCGCCGAATGCGGCGCATCCACCAGGAACCGAGCTGGGCGTGCAGCCGATGTACGGCGCCCCCTACGGCGTTGATCTCGGCATTTTCCTCTCACCGCTCGGCATTCCCTGTCTTGCTCCGCCGTGGGGCAACATCGCAGCGATCGATCTTAGGACGCACAAGGTGGTCTGGCAGCATCGGATCGGCACGATACGCGATCAGGCCCCGCTGCCGCTGCCATTCAAGCTCGGCGTTCCCATGCTGGGCGGTCCGATCGTCACCGCGGGCGGCGTCATCTTCATCACGGGAACGATGGATGACTACATCCGCGCGTTTGACGTTCGCGATGGCAGACAGCTTTGGCAGGACCGCCTTCCTGCCGGCGGCCAGTCGACGCCGATGACCTATGAGGCTGGCGGCAAGCAATATGTCGTGACGGTCGACGGCGGCCACGGGTCATTCGGAACTAAACTCGGCGATTACGTGCGAGCCTACGCGCTGCCGTGATCTGCCTCGGCAGGACTTGCTTGTACTTGCCTACGCCTTGTCCCGATCTGCCGGCGCGACGCGCAACTGCTGACGCCAGGAGAGCTACGCCCGCAGCTATTCCCAGCGCCGCGAGCCCCTGACTGATGACGCCGGCAGGTGGGAGCTGCTTGCGTGACAGCCAACCGCCATCGATCGACGTGCCCTGCGGACCAGCTTCAATCATGGTGCCCTCGCTGCTCTTTGCGGGGCGCGCGCGCGACAGCAGGTAGCGGAAGGCAGCTCCCACGATGTTCTCGGTAATCTGCGGAGCCATCGCATAGGCAAATTGGCCGGCACGAGCCGGCCAGCCCACGGCGACTTCGTCTCGGGGCGCGCGGACGAGGCTCACGAACGTCTCGGCAACGTCCTCCGCCTGATACAGCAGCGGACCGGGATCAAGCGTCCGGCCGGACATGTTGGCGCCGTGGACGAAGCCCGGCGTGTCGACCATGGCCGGGAAGACGCCGCAGACACGGATGTTGCGGTGAGCACTGAGCTCTTGACGCAGGCTAGCGGTGAAGCCCCGAAGGCCGAATTTGCTCGCGGTATAGGCCGCAGCAAAAGGCGTCGGCGCCCAGCCGCCGAGCGAGATGTTGTTGATCAGGATGCCGCGGTTCTGGCGGAGGAAGATCGGAAGCACCGCGAAAGCGCCATGCATCGTGCCGAGGAGATTGACCTCGATCGTTCGGCGATGAAGCGCGATATCCGCGTCCTGATAGGCCCCGAAAACGCCGGTGCCGGCGTTGTTGATCCAGACGTCGATGCCACCGAACGCGTCTTCGGCCTCTCGGGCCAGCCGCTGCACCGCCTCGGCATCGGTGACATCGGTCGGGATCGCCAATGCGCGGCCTCCGAGCGCCTCGCATTCTGCGGCGAGGCTCGTCAGGACTTCGGCACGGCGTGCCGCCAAGACCACGCTTGCGCCCTTGCCCGCAAAGGCCAGCGCCGCAGCACGCCCGATTCCGCTCGAGGCACCGGTGATGACGACGCGCGTGCCGGTCATTTGCCGCGGCTCAGATCCGGAGCGGGCCGCCGGAAGCATCCAGTGCAGGGATCGCCGGAGGCGCTCAGTTCCCTCCGCTTCAAACCAGTCGCCATGCGCGAAGATCACCCGCTCCGGAGACAGCCGTATAAGCCGCTCGGCTGCGGACCGCACGGAACGGCCGCCGAGGCGCAGCAGAAGCCGTAGATAGACCGGCGCCATTCCGTTTGGCTTGGAAATGCCCAGGAGGTTTGCCGCCGCCTCATTTGGCGCGCTGAGATCGTTGGGATCGAGATTTTGCACGAGATCCGTCAGGATCAGTGTCCGGCTGCGCTTGTCGAACAGCTCGATCTCGGAGAACATCGGAGCATTCACCGAGACGGCTTCGAGGTCGGCCCTCCATTCCTCGGGCGTCGCCTCTCCAAGCTCGCGGTCTATGCGGATACGTGCCGCTCGAACTTGCCTGCGTGCCGCAAGGCCGCGCGCCGCGAAAGTCGCCGCCGGCGGCAGCTCTCTCTGCCAGTCGGACAGGAACATCCAGTGCGCGATATTCGGCGCGAGCAAGTACCTTATCGTCCCAAGCCGCTCCAGCTCACCGCGGAGAGCCGGCGAATATCTTACCGGCGAATGCAGCACGAGATCGCCGTTCGAGAGCCGAATGACGGTCATACGCACCGGAAGTTTTAGACCGGCGGCGCTGATCGGGGCGTCGTCCACGACCCAGATATCGTCCGTCACGCGCGACAGACGGGCGGTCGACAAGGTGGCGTCGGAACTTTGCATGAGCATCTTCCATCACGGGGCGTTAGCTCAAGCTTTGGGAGTGACGCTCGTTCCTTGCTAGGACGCCCGAGCCTGCTGGCCAGCGTTGCGTCGGCGACGGCGCGCTGCAAGCCGGCCTCGCCCTCTCTCCGCCGGAAAGTGCCGCGTGATCGCCGGTACGCACTCCGGCTCTGAGGGAGGTTGTTCGCAGGCAATCGGCGCAGGGTCCGGACGAGCTTCCATCAGATCAAGCACGGCGCGGCCCTTGGCCGTGATGCGCCACCCGCCATTTGTCCGGTCGATCAGCCTTTGCGAAAAGACGTCCAGCCCCGGCACCCGCCCGGCGAGCCGCCGGGTGCGCTCGGTCCAGTCGCGACCGCTGGTCGCCAGAATGGCCATATCCCGCTTGAGATCCTCCAGGGCAGCGAACCCATCCGGGTAGCTCACCAGGATCTTGAGGACCGTCACGTGGAAATTCACCCCCGCCCCCACATGACCATCGTCACATCGTCGGGACTTCTGAGAGAGCATTGCGGGCCGCTTGTTTGAGGCGATCCGCAGAGACGTCGCCCCTGCTTGCAGTCTCCAGAAGCTTCGAGGCCACGTGGGTCCGGGCGCCGATCTCACAGCGTGGAACACCTTCGCACACCTCGTCGAGAACGGTGCGCAACAACGCCTTTGTCGCCGTATCGATCATGGAAAGCCCCAGCGGAAAGGTTCACGGTAGGGCAATCGCTCCGGTCTGTGATTCAACATTGTTAATGATCTGAAAATTTCGCTGGCGTCCATTGCCGGCCGCGCTCACCCAGCCCGAGGGCGGGCGCAATCGCCTTGGGCGCCACGACGTCAAACACCGGCATCTTGGAGGTAGGGGTCTGAGGAGTCCGGCATCACGTCGCGACACCACCGCGAGCCTGGAGAAGCTCGAATATCTATGTCGGAATGACAAGTTTCGAGGTGATTGCGGAGTATACAAGCGCCGTCGCCGGAGAGATAACCGGCCAACGCAGCGACGCAATGTCCGAGCCCGGCAATCCTTTGGTCTTCATCCTTTTTAAGAAGCCAAGGCCGGAGGACGTTCAGCTCTATCCCGAGTAGTTGCCAAACGCCCTCAAGGTTTGTGGCGCTGGGATCACGCAATGAGCAGCGTGGCCGCCGGAATTTCTGCATCGCCTGCACATTCCTCTATTCCGAAAGTTCGATTGCAATGGGTTGGTGATCGGAGGCATCGGTCGCTTCGTTGACCTGGATGCTGCGAACGTAGCCGGTCAAATCTTCCGTCACGAAAATGAAGTCGCGGCAGTTGGGCCCGTCGGCCCACTGCGCGCGGTCGTAGATTCCGCAAGTCGGCGCACGCGCTCGGTCGCGGCCATCAGCGATCCATGCATCCCGATAGGCCAGACCGGGCCGGCCGGATCGGGCAATCAATGCGTGCTGGGGGTCGGCAACGTCAAAATTGAAATCGCCACACAGCAGGCTCGACGCAGCGACGGTCTGACTTCCATACGGCTCGTCGTGCCGGGAGCTGGCCTGCTTCGGGCTCATCGACGCCTCCTCCTGCAAATCCAGCAGACGGGCGATCTGTGCCTCGCGCTGGCCGGCCGAATGGAATTCGAGATGCGTGTTGACAATGCGGACCGCGCCAAACGAGGCCTGAACCGTCACCTCCAGGGCGTGACGGCGCATGCTGCGCACCGTGGCTGCGTCCGGCCATGGCAGCAGGTGGTTGGCGATCTGCAGCACCGGCAACCGCGACAGCGTCATGTTGCCGAAGCGATGGAGGCTGCCATCACGATCGACAGTTTCGATAGCAGGTCGGAATATTGCGGAGTAGCCGGGCAAAAGGGCTGCCAGCCGTTCACTCTGATCCGCTCCATCACCAAATCTGGAGAAGTTCGCGCTCACCTCCTGGAAGCAGAAGACGTCCGCGTCGAGCGTCTGCTGGGCGACGGCAACGATCCTCGCCAGATCGGTCACGCCGTCGCATCCTTTGCCGCACTGTATGTTCCAGGTGAGAAGTCTCATTACCGGATGCCTGCACGCATGAACGACTGGACGAACTGGCGCTGGAACAGCAGAAACGCGATCAGCAGCGGCGCCATCGTCATCACGGTTGCCGCCGTGATCACTGACCAATCCACACCGGTCTCAGGCGCGCCGAATACGGCAAGTCCCACCGTGAGCGGCCGCGCTTCCACCGAATTCGTGACGATCAACGGCCACAGGAAATTGTTCCAGTGATAGCTGACGGAGACGAGGGCAAAGGCGACGTAGGTCGGGCGAGCCAGCGGGACATAGACCCGCCACAGGATTCCGAGCGGACCCGCTCCCTCGACCCGGGCGGCTTCCACCAACTCCTGGGGCACACCCTTGAAAGTCTGCCGCAGCAGGAAGATGCCGAAGGCGCTCGCGAGATAGGGCAGCGCGATCGCAGGGATCGTATCGAGCAATCCCAGTTTGGCGATCGCGCGGTAGTTCTCGACGATCAGGACGTCGGGCATGATCATCAGCTGGAGCAGAACGAGGGCGAAGGCGATGCCGCTGCCCCTGAACTTGAAGCGCGCAAAGGCATAGGCGGCCAGCGTCGACAGGATGAGCTGGCCGACCAGGATCAGGGTCACCAGTACGACCGTGTTGAGATAGTACCGGGCGAACGGCGCCTGGTTCCAGGCCCGGGCAAAATTCTCCAGCGTCCAGGGCGCGGACAGGCTGAACGACGTGGCGTAAGCGGCCGGATGCAGCGCGCTCCAGAAGGCATAGGCCAATGGGGCGAGCCAGATCAAAGCCAGGAGCCATGCTGCGACGGCTTCAATGGGGCGTGTCCGGCCTTTCATTGATAGTGGATCCTGCGATCGAGATAACCGAACTTGATCAGCGCAACCGAGCTCAGCAGCATCAGAAGCACAACCGTCAGTGTTGCCGCGTAAGAGGAATCCTGGAAGGTGAAGGCAACCTCATAAATGTAGTAGAGCAGCAGCGTGCTGGCGTTGTTCGGACCGCCCTTGGTCATGATGACCAGATGGTCCACCAGCTTGAAGGAGTTGATGACTGCGTTGATCGCCACGAACAGCGTGGTCGGCATCAGCAATGGGAACGTGATCCGGCGAAACGTGTACCACCGGCTCGCGCCTTCGATGGACGCGGCCTCTTCGAGATCCGGCGAGAGCTGCTGCAACGCCGCCAGGTAGAAGATCATGAAGAAGCCGGCCTCCTTCCAGATCACCATCACGACCAGACAGCTCATCACCGTCGAGGGATCGCCCAGCCAGTTCCAGCCGCCGAGACCGAAAAGGCCGCGCAACTGATCGAGCAGCCCATAGTCCGGCGTGTAGAAGAACAGCCAGATGTTGGCGACGGCGATCATCGGCAGCACGGTCGGCGTGAAGTAGGCCAGTCGCAGAAAGCCGCGGCCGCGCATGTTGCGATTGACCCAGATCGCCATCACCAGAGCCAGGGCGATCGAGGTAGGGATCGTGCCGAGCGCGAACCAGAAATTATTGACCAGCGCCTTCCAGAAGATCGGATCGGCCGCCATGGACCGATAACTGTCAAGCCCGACGAAGGCCTCGGTGCCGTTCCGGCGTGTGACGAATAGCGAATGCCGGATCGTCGCCAGAATCGGAAAGTGCGTGAATGCGATCAGCAGGACGGCCGCCGGCAACAGCAGCAGCCAGGCGTTCACGGTGTTCCACCACGCCTGCGATCGGGCGCGGCGCGGGGCGATTGGCGATGAGGCGACCTCGTCGGACATCTGTGAGCCGGCGGGATGGCGGCGGCGCGCCATCCCGCCTCGTCCCTATTTGTAAGCGCGCAAGACGCGGTCGGACTGCTGCTGCGCGGCAGCCAACGCCTCCTGCGGCTTCTGCGCGCCCGTGATCGCCGCCTGCACGGCATCGCCGACAAACTTGTAGATGCGGCCGTTCTCATGGACGGAGAGCTCCGGCACCGCATGCTCCAGCTGATCGCGCGCAACTGTGGCCTGCGGGAAGCCCTTTGCGTAGGCCTCCATCGTCGGCGTCTTGTAGGCGGCCGGCGACACCGCCACGTAGCCGGTCTTCATGCTCCATTCCGCCGCGCGTTCCGGAGCCGTCATCCATTGAATGAACTTGACGGCCGCCTTCTGCTGGTCGGGAGACGCACTCTTGAAGATGTAGAAATTGCCGCCGCCGGTCGGTGATCCGCGCCGCTCCCCAGCCGGCAGCATGGCCACGCCGAACTGGAATTTCGCGGCGTCCTTGACCGCCGTCAGATTGCCGGTGGTGTGCCACATCATCGCCGTCTTGCCTTCGAGGAAATCGTTGCGCAGCGTCGCCCAATCGATGCTGCCGGCGGGGGCGACGTTGTGCCTGCGCGACAGGTCGACCCAGTACTCGAGGGCGGCGACCGTCTTCGGAGCGGTCAGATAGACCTCGTTGCCGGGCTCGTTCATCATCTTCTGGCCGTTCTCGATCGCCAGCGCCTGCAGCATCCAGTAGGCATAACCAGTCGAGGGAATTTCGATGCCCCAGCGCGTCGTGTTGCCGCCATCCTTCTTGACCAGCTTCTTCGACATCTCGACCATTTCGTCCCATGACGCCGGCGCCTTCTCGGGATCGAGGCCCGCCTCCTTGAAGGCGTCCTTGTTCCAGTACAGCACGATGGTCGAACGCTGGAACGGCACGCTCCAGGTCTTGCCGTCGATCTGCCCGTTCGCCATGAACGCCGGATAGAACTCCTTGAACCAGGCCTTGTCGCCGACGAGGCCGTCAAACGGCACGATCGCGTTCTCATCCATCAGCGTGAACACGTCGGTCGACAGCAACACCGACAGTTGCGGCGGCTGCCCGCCCTTCATGGCGGTCATCGCCTTGGTCATCGTATCGGTGTAGTTGCCGGCATAGACCGCCGTCACCTTGATGTCCGCATTGTCCTTCTCGAAGCGCGAGACCATGTCGTCGATGATCTTGGTGACGGGACCGCCGACCGCGACCGGATAGTACATGGTCAGATCCACGGCGGCGGCCGGGCGGGCAGCCATCGAGAGCACGGCGAGTGCCGCTGCTATCAACATCGTTCGTCGCGCAAACATGTGACAATCTCCTTCGTTACCACGTTTGAAACAGCCGCTGCTATCGACTGGTTATCGCCCGCTGGCCCTCTGTGACGATGGTCTCCAAGCGAGCTTCCGAATTCGAATCGAACCGATGCTCGAGCCCGGGTTCCCACACGATCCGGACATCCTCGCCTGGCCGAACCTTGCTGAAACCTTCGAGCCGCACTGAAATCGGCTGACCATCGACCTCGCACAGAACGATGCTGTCGGCCCCAAGATGCTCGATCGCCTTGACGCGCGCAAAATGATCCCCGCCCGACACGATGCGGATATGCTCCGGCCGGATGCCGATGAGATGATCGCCATGGCGCAAAAGATTCATCGGCGGCGTGCCGATGAACCGCGCCGTGAACGCCGTCGCGGGCCGGCTATATAACTCCTCCGGTGTGCCATTCTGCTCGATACGACCATCGCGCATCAGCACGACGCGATCCGCCATCGTCATGGCCTCGGTCTGATCGTGGGTCACGTAGACCATCGTCATTCCGAGCCGCTGTTGCAGGGCGCGGATCTCCGTCCGCATCTCATGCCGCAGCTTGGCATCCAGATTTGAAAGCGGCTCGTCCATGAGGCAGACCCGCGCTTCCGCAATGATGGCTCGCCCCAGTGCAACCCGCTGGCGCTGGCCGCCGGACAGCTGCGACGGCTTGCGTTCAAGCAGCTGCGCAAGGCCTACGATCTCGGCCACACGCCGGAGCCGTTCGTCTCGTTCGGCGCGCGACACGCGCCGCACACGCAGGCCGAAGACGATGTTCTCGGCTACACTCAAATGCGGAAACAGCGCGTACGACTGGAAGACCATGGAGATCTTCCGTTGCGCCGGAGTCAGATGGGTCACGTCGACGCCGCCGATGGCGATCGTGCCGGCGTCAGCATTCTCAAGGCCGGCGATCAGCCGCAGCGTGGTCGACTTGCCGCAGCCGGACGGTCCCAGCAGCACCAGCAGCGAGCCCTCGTCCGCCGTCAGACTGACGTCATCGACGGCGCGCATCGCGCCCCAGAACTTGGAGACATGACTCAGCGTAATCGCTGACATGGCCCGTTCGCTCTCAGCTGCAGGGCTCTGCGCCGCGCGCAGACATAGCTCGGCATGCTCGCAGCATTCTGCTCGCGCGGAGCAGCCCAAAGCTGGTCGCCATGAGCAGACAGATCCATGCCGTCCCTCCCGATGGCCACGCAACGTTCACCGGCGCGGCAAGTCATTTTGTTCATATGAACATATTGGAGCGCCATATGAAACAGAAAATTGCGCCTTAGACGTTCGAATGATAGTTTGCTTCGAACGGACAGCCCCATGCTCAAGACAGTCTCGTCACGTCAGGCCTACATACTGGAGATCGTGCGCGACGAAGGCTTCGCCTCGATCGAGCAGCTTGCAACGCGCTTTGACGTCACGCAGCAGACCATTCGCCGCGTCGTGAATGCGCTCTGCGATCAAGGGCTGCTCCGGCGAATGCACGGCGGCGTCAGCCTGCCCGTTCAAAACCAGAATCTCGCTTATGGAAGCAGACAGGGATTGAATGCCGACGCCAAACGGCGCATCGCACACGCGACTGCGAGCTTCATTCCCGACGGGGCGTCGCTTATGATCGGGCTGGGTACAACACCTGAATATGTCGCGCAGGCGCTATCCCGCCGTCAGGATCTGCGCGTGATCACCAATAATCTGAATGTGGCCGCAGCGTTCGCACAAAATCCCGACGTGGAAATCACGATCGCGGGCGGCACGCTCCGTTCGCTCGACCGGGACATCGTGGGCGAAGCGGCGGCCCGCTTTTTCTCGGGCTATCGAGCCGATTACGGGATATTCGGCGTCGGAGGCGTCGATCAGGACGGCACGCTGCTCGACTTTCACATCGACGAAGTCCTGGCGCGGCAATCCATCGTTGTCAATTCGCGCATCGCCGTGCTGGTCGCCGACACGACAAAATTCGGCCGCAACGCCACGGTGCGCGGCGGACATCTCGCCGATTGTAACCACCTATTCACCGACGGGCCGCTGCCACCGGCCTTTACACCGGTCGGCGCCAAATTTGCCGAGCGCATTCATACATCGGATGCCGCGCGTGCCGGAGCCACGTAGCCTGCGCGAAATTAACCGGCGTCAGCAGTCGCCAAGGGCGCGGCCCCTACGCCCCCTCAATTATATCGGACGCCGTTTCGTCGTTGATTTGTAAGCACAATTCTCCACGTGTGACGGACAAATCCCGACGATATACCCACTGCGATTTTTCGGTCTTGAATTCACAGAAAATTCGAGCCGCTCGCAACGCTGGTGGCTCCGGTACCTATCGGGGTCAATCGACTGTCGGCACTGTGTGGGTGCGAAGATTGCGGTGCGCGCACTGGTGCGGTTTAAATTCAAATACCGTCAGAGATCGGAAGGCGCTCGGCCGCTCGCTCGGTCCGCACAGACAAAGGCGTTCTTGCCGAGAAGATCAATATTCTCTTGATGCCGCTGCTGTCGACCTCGCCGCCCCACAAACAGACGTCTATCGGGGCAGCCAGCCGGATTTATTCTCCGCGGAACACCGCCGGGCGACGCTCCACGAAAGACTGGATGCCTTCTTTCATGTCTTCGCTGCTGAAAACGCGGTCCTTGATTTTCGGGATATAGTCGATCGCCGCTCTTTCGCCGGCCTCGATGTACTTCAGCGCGGCCTCTTTGGTTACCTGAATGCCGATCGGAGCGTTCCTGGCGATCAGACCAGCAATTTCCATCGCGCGGGGAATCTGCTGACCAGGAGCGACGACTTCCTGAACAAACCCGATTTTATACGCCCGCGCCGCGCTGAACTCGTCCCACAAGAACAGATGATACATCGCATCCCCCCATCCTGCCCGCGTCACGTACCGGAAATGGGCGCCACCGAGCGGCGCGATCCCGCGCTTGGATTCCATTTGGCAGAACCGGCGTCGTCGGCGGCCACAACAATGTCGCCGGCCAACATCATTTCGATGCCAATCGTGAAACAGATCCCCTGCACGGCCGTCACGATCGGCTTACGACACCGGCTTTTCAGCGCGAACGCATCGATGTTGCCGGGCTTGATCTCGGTATTTTCGGCCTTGGCTCCGAAGAACTTCGGCATATCAAGGCCTGCCGTGAAGTCCGGGCCGTCGGCGCAGAGCACACCGACCCAATAGTCGTCGGTGCGGTCGAGAAGCGTCATCGCATCCGACATCTGCGCCATCATCTGCGGGCTGAAAGAATTCTTCTTCGCCACGTTGTCGATGACGATCTTGAACACATGCCCATGCACCTCGGTACGGATCTGACCGACTTGCGTCGTCTCGCTCATTTTCTAGTCTCCGAATGCTCATAGGCAACTGCGCGACGTTGCGCAGAATTAACCTGTCAGTTTGCTCAGCTCAGCGCCGCAAACGCAGTCCGTTCAGAAGCCATCAGTTCTTCCGTCCGTCCGTCGCGTATCTTCAGCAGCCACTGCGGATCCTGAAGCAGCGCCCGCCCCACCGCGACGAGATCGAACTCCTCGCGATCGAGGCGGCGGATCAACTCGTCGAGGTCAGTCACCGCCTCCCGTGCGCCCCGGCTGCACGGCCGATGTACTTGGCTGCGCTCCAACGCTGCTCACTACCATTTCTCGACCCAAGGCCGCAGCACGACCTCGAACGCCCAGGTCGACCGATGCTGCCGATGAAGCTGCAGATATGTTTTCGCGATATGGTCGGGGTCGGCCATATTGTCGTCGACAGTTGTCCCCGCCAGCCGATGCGCGCGAGTGCCGTCCTCCTGGGTCCAGCCGATCGCGCCGTCGATCGGCACATTCGCTATGTGGACGCCCTGCGGCATCAATTCTCTTGCCATGCTCTGCGCGAGTCCGGACTTGGCATGACATGCCATTGCAAATGCGCCACTTGATGGGAAGCCTTTGAGCGCCGCGCTGGCGTTCGTGAAGATGATTGTTCCTCTGCCGCCGTTGGCGTCGGGTTCGTTCCCAAGCATGAGCCGGGCTGCCTGTTGACCGACCAGAAACGCGCTGAACGCCGAGTTGCGAAGTGTTTCGAACGCCATGCCCGGGTCGGCTTCGATGATGCTTTTGCGGAAAATGCCGGGAACCCGGCCATCGATGTTATGCACGACAAGTCGTGGCGTGCCGACGTCCTGAACGACGTTGCCGAACAGCTGTGTCACCGCCGCCGGATCAGTTGCATCGCAGGCATATCGAAGCACACGATGCGTCTTCTCCAAGGCTTCGAGGACCGGCTTTTCGGGATTCCTGGCTGCGACGCAGACACGCATGCCGTTCTCCGCGAACAGCCGGGCGCAACTCGAGCTGATGCCCGGACCGCCCCCCACGATCACCGCAACCTCGTGCACGGAACTTTTGATATCAATCATCTTGACCTTTCCAGTCCTGCGTTGTCGCGCTCTCCATGAAGAGATGACACGGAAACCGCCGTGACCCTGCTTCCCGCTAGCCGGGCGTCACCAGTTTTCGCCGAATGGCCGCAGCTCTGTGAGGAACGACCAAGCCGATCGATTCTGCCCATAGAGATGATAGAGTTCGTCCGCGATGGCAGCAGGCTTGATAAAGAATTCATCTGGCTTGTCGCTCATCCGCGCGCGCATTCTGGGCGTATCAATCACGGCGTCGATGAGAACATAGGCGACGTGCACGCCCAGAGGTCCCACGTCACGTGCGATCGACTCGGCCAAAATGCGCTGCGCCGCCTTTGTCGGCGCGAAGCCGGCGAAGTTGGCCTTGCCCCGGATCGAAGACGTGTTTCCGGTCACCAGGATTGCGCCCTTGCCTCGGTCGATCATGTCAGGAGCCACTTCGCGCGCCAGGTATAACAAGCCCATCACGTTGACCTCGAAATTGCCCTTCAGCATCTTCGGATCGATCTCCCGAAAGCTCCCCCAGCCTCCGCCGACCGCGTTGTGGACGAGGACTTCAGCCGCGCCAAAACGCCGCTTTACATCCGCAACGACGGTCCGCACCTGATTTTCGTCTGAAACGTCGCAGGTCGCCGCGTGGACATCAGGAAGCTCTTGCGCCAGGCGATTGATGAGCTCGGCTGAGCGAGCCAGCGCTATGATACGGAACCCGCCGGCAGAGAAGCGCTTGACGATGGCAGCTCCGGTGCCCGGCCCGACCCCGGTCACGATCGCGACTGGTTTCTCACTCATTTGAACTTTCTCCACGTTATTGTCCGGCCGCTTTCAAATGAATTCGCTCGGACTGCGACTGATAGGCGGCTGCCTCCTGCGCGGACACCAAGGCCAGACGAACCGCAACATTCTTGTGGTAGGGCGTGCCGGCAATGGGATCGCGGTTGCCGCTCTCTGTGAGCAGATTGATACGTGGCCCATTGATCAGTCGCTCTCCGTCCGACGCGGGGTATGCCTGCCCATAGCCGTGCGGCAGCGCCAGCTGGCCGTTTCGCAAGGCGTCATCGAGCTTGCAGCGGACGACGAGCCGGCCAATCACGGATTCCACCGCGACCCAGTCACCATCCTCCGCGCCCAGATTTCTCAGATCGCTCGAATTGATCAGCATGGCGCCATCCGGATCCTCGCGACGCCATGCGGGGTCACGGAAGATCTGGTTGGCGTTGAACATGCGGCGGCCGCCGGCTGCCAACATGAACGGAAACTCCTTTGGCGCGCCCGCGGCACGTGGATCGAGCCGCGCGAGCCATTCGAACATCTGCGGGACCACCAGTCGAACCCTGCGGTCCGAATGGCTGATCAATGACCAGACCTCGTCATACTCGTGCTCGGTAATCGCCGTCCCCTGCCGCGCAGCCACGATCGTGTCGAACAGGAGATCGCCGAGTTGATGGTCCGCCACGTCGTTCGATGCACCAATTGCCCGTCGCACCGCTTGCGGCGATCGCTTCGCGCAAGCCAGTGCCGCGCTCCACATAGGCGCCGCGGCCGCGGTACCATCCGGAAGCGTCTGCCCCAGCGTATGGTAGAGCACGAGGGCTGGCACTGCCCCGGGGTTTTCCGCGATGAAAGCACGAAGTGCCGCGGCGAATTCCGGTCGCGAGCGCCGTGCTATTTCGCGCAGCGGCGCCAGCACATTGTCACCTGGTAGAAGTCCCAAGGCGATCGCAAGCCGCGTGTAGATCTCGGGCTCCGGCAGGGTACCGGCGAGCGGCGCCAGGACACCCGCCCGAACGTGGAAATAGTTCGTCGGAAACTCGAAATTGAACAGGGTGAATTCCGTTTTCTCAAACTGCGAAGACGCCGGCAGAACGTAATGTGCGAGCCGTGCGGTTTCGGTCATCGCAACGTCGACCACGACGCATAGGTCGAGCGAGCGCAGCGCGCGCTCTACAGCTTCGGTGTTTGCCGCCGTGTTGGCTGGATTGGAGCTGTCGACCCAAGCGCATCGCAACCGGTCGGGATGGTCGTTGAGCACCGCCTCGGGAAAGATGTTGGGCGGCAACAAGCCCCCGATAATTGCATCGCCAGTCGGTGCGAAGGTCTGGTTCGGCGAATTGCCCCATAGCGGTTGGAGCCAGCTATGCAGTTGGTTGGTGCCTTTCCGGCCGAAATTTCCGGAAAGCATGATCAGGAGCTTCTCGAGATAGGAGTTGAGCGTCGAGTTGATGCCCTGCTGGATGCCAAGCTCGACCCGCACCACCATGGCCTTCGCGGCTGCGATCATCGCGGCGCACCGCTCCAGGTCCGTGATCGAGATATCGGCGGCTGCAGCCCATTGTTCAATGGGGATATCCAGTAGCGCCTGCCTCACTTCCGAGAAGCCGACGGTGTGCTCCTGAATGAATGCGTCGTCGATCCGATCGGAGCGGACAAGCGTGGCCAGCAGCGCGCCAAGAAGGAACGTGTCGGCACCCGGACGCACTGCGAGATGTAGATCCGCCATTTCGGCGGTCTCGGTGCGCCGGGGATCAATGACGATCAGCCTGCGGGCCGGATCCTTGCGGATTTGGTTGAGATGATCGCGCGCATTGGGGAAGCCGTGCGCGATCCAGGGATTTGCACCGATGACCAGCAAGAGATCGCAATGATGGACGTCCTCGGCGGTGTGGCACGTCTGGCTGCCGAACATGTGGCCATTGACCCAGAAGTCGCCGGTCTTCTCCTGCGAAAGAGCGTTGAACACGCTGCGCGAACCCAGCGCGCGCAATAATCCGCTGGCATAGGCGCCGCCGGCGTGGTTGCCCTGCCCGCCACCGCCGTAAAGGGCAATAGTCTTTCCGCCATGCTTGTCCGCGATCTGACGCAGCCGCGCCGCGATTTCCGCGATCGCCACGTCCCACTCGATTTCGTCGAAGCCTCCGTCCGCGCGCCGACGTAGTGGCTTGGTCAGCCGATCCTTGTGATGGGCATAATAGGGAATCCGGGTCGCCTTGTTGCAGAGATAGCCCTGTGATTTCGGGCTCGAACGGTCGCCTCGCACTTTCTCGAGGCGCTCGTTGTTCACGAACACCTCGATCCCGCAATTGATGTAACACAGGTTGCAGGCTGTTTTGAGCCACTCGCCGGCCGTCATGGTGACCTCCCTGGTATTGTTATTTGTCGCAGCGCATCGTCCTTGTCGCCCGCCGAGGCTTTTGAGTCCGGCCACTGGCAGTCATGCGTCCCGCAGCGAGAATTCCGTCGGAAAGCTTCCCAGCACCAACAGCGCGCGACAGCACGATTGATCCAACCAAGGTTGCGATAGCGCCGGTCGCGATTTGGCGGGCCTGTCGAGGTGGCTGATCGGGAAGCAGCTCGACAAAGACGTCGATCATCTTCTCCAGCTTGTCGGCAAACGCCTGCTGCTCGCTGGAGCCCGATCGAGCGATATCGACAGCCAGGGTTGGAAGGGCGCAACCATGTTTGGGATTGTCTCGATGCCGCGGACTCAGATAGTCGGCAATCAAGATGTCGAAGCGTTCGTCGTTGGCCGTGTCGTCAGTCAGCTTTTTCCAGCGCTCGGTCGTTTGGTCCATTGCAAAGGCGATCGCCTCGCCAACAAGCGCCTCACGCGACTCGAAATGATTGTAGAAGCCGCCATGCGTCAGACCCGCAAGTTTCATCAAATCGATGACGCTGAGCCCTTTGGCGCCCTTCTGGCGTAAACCGTAAGAGGCATTTTCAACGATCCGACGGTGCGTCCGACGCCTGTGGTTTTCTCCGTAACGCATCACCACCCCGTGCAAGCTCCCTGGAGGACCGGCCGTACAATCGTACTCGTCCCCTCGGAACAATTCTCGAACCGCGCTTTCTTGACGGCTGCGGCAAGATTTCATTGCAATGCATGCCATCTTATATGACTGTCATCATATAACAACAGATATCAGCAGGAGAGTTCGCGATGGCCGCCGTTTCCGATCCCATCGTCATTGTTTCCGCCGCTCGCACGCCCCTTGGCCGGTTCATGGGCGAGTTGTCGCCGCTGAGCGCCCACAAGCTCGGCGCTCACATTATCGGTGCGGCACTGGAGCGGGCGAAGCTGGCGCCTGAAAAGATCGACGAGGTGTTCATGGGCAATGTGTTGCCGGCGGGACAGGGGCAGGCACCGGCCCGCCAGGCTGCGCGCGGCGCCAAACTGCCCGACGCGACCGGCGCCACGACCGTTAACAAGGTCTGCGGCTCCGGCATGAAGGCGACTATGCTTGGCCACGATATCATCAAGGCGGGGTCAGCGGAGATCGTGCTGTCCGGCGGAATGGAAAGCATGAGCAATGCACCCTATCTGCTGACGAAAGCGAGGAGTGGATATCGCGCCGGGCACGACCGGATCATTGATCACATGATCATGGACGGGTTGGAAGACGCATATGAAACCGGGCGTTCGATGGGCGATTTCGGCGAGGCCACAGCGGAGGCTTATCAATTCACTCGCAAGGACCAGGACGCCTACGCGATCGAGACGCTGACCCGCGCGCGCAACGCGGTCCAAGGGGGCGCGTTCAGGGCCGAGATCGCGCCGATCACGCTCACAGAAAAGGCCGGACAACGGATCATCGCGAACGACGAGCATCCGCTGAAAGTGGATCCAGCCAAGATTCCCGGACTGAAGGCAGCGTTCCGCGCCAACGGCACTATTACGCCGGCCGCCTCCTCCGCCAATGCCGACGGCGCCGCGGCTCTCATCCTTGCAAAACGCTCTCTCGCCGATCGCGATGGCCTACCCGTGCTGGCAGAGATCAAAGGTCATGCTACCCATAGCCAAGAGCCGCAATGGTTCACCACGGCGCCGATCCCGGCGATCCGCAAGCTGCTCGACAAGGTCGGCTGGAGTGTCGGCGATGTCGACCTGTTCGAGATCAACGAGGCCTTTGCCGTGGTCGCGATGGCGGCGCAAAAAGACCTCGGCATTCCCAGGGAGAAGCTGAACGTCAACGGCGGCGCCTGCGCGCTCGGTCATCCCATCGGCGCTACCGGTGCGCGGCTGATCGTCACATTGTTGCATGCCCTCGAGGCCCAAAATCTCAAGCGGGGCGTGGCTGCGCTCTGCATTGGAGGCGGTGAAGCGACCGCAATCGCCATCGAGCGAGTGATACACCGCTAGCACGTCAATCTGCAACCGGACCGTTTTGGTTTCCGGGCGTACCGGCCATGCCGATTGCTGAATCCTGCGCGCCGGGCGCGGCAGATGCGCCCGGTTGAAGCGGTCGAATTGGACGAGGCGAGGATCTCAGCCGCGCGCCTTCAGATGCAGCATCGGGTGATGCTCGTAGTGGCCGGCGCCATTCTTCACGATGGGGTCTTCCGAGGTGATCACCTCGATGTCGAGATCATCCGCGATCTGGTAGAGCGACACGCCATAACCGCCACGCGGGTCCATGACGGGACCGTGCGCGACGATCTGCCCCTTTGCGAGCAGATCATCCAGGAACGCACCGTGCTGCTTCATCAACTGTTTCTCATCGGCGTTCATGGTCACCAGGAAATCCGCCCGGGGCGGAAGGTACTTGCAGAGGTAGTACTTCATCGGTCGCTCCTCGGTGAACACGGCTTTCTACCTTGCATGTCGGCCTGGCTCGCGCCCCCCTCGATTTGAGAGATCAATCGGCGACGCCCATCAGCTGTTGAATGCGATCGGCGAGTATTGATCCTTGCACTGAAGGTTCTCTCACAAGGCCTTGTCAAGCAACGGCGCGCGTGGCCGCATTGTCGACAGTACCGTCAAGGAAGCCGGTCAGCCGCTGCCGGATGATCTGTTCGGCTTCCGTCATGATGCGATCAATCAGCTCCTTCACCGTCGGGATATCGTGGATCAGTCCGACCACCATGCCGCAGCTCCAGGCGCCGGCGTCCATCTCGCCGTCAACCATCACCCTGGGGTAGACGCCCGCCACCTGCTCGTGGATGTCCTCGATCTTGAGGCTCGCCCCCTTCTCCCGCTCCACTTCGAGCAATTGATCGACGCCCTTGTTCTTCAGCACGCGCTCGGTGTTGCGCAGCGCACGCATCACCAGCACGGTGTCGAGTTCAGTGGCTTTGACCAGAGCCTGCTTGACGTTGGCATGGACGGGCGCTTCCTTGGTGGCGACGAAGCGGGTGCCCATGTTCATGCCAGCGGCGCCCATCGACAGCACGGCAACAAGGCTGCGTGCGTCCGCCATGCCACCCGAGGCCACGAACGGAATCTTCAGTTCATCCGCCGCGCGCGGCAGCAGGATCATGTTCGGAATATCGTCCTCGCCGGGATGACCGCCGCATTCGAAGCCGTCGACGCTGACGGCGTCGCAACCGATCTTCTCGGCTTTCAGCGAATGCCGCACCGAGGTGCATTTGTGGATCACCTTAATGCCAGCCGCCTTCAGGGCGGGCATGTACGCTTCCGGGCTGCGGCCGGCGGTCTCCACGGCCTTGACGCCGCCCTCCTTGATGGCGGCGATATATTCGGGATACGGCGGTGCAGTGAAGCTCGGCAGGAAGGTCAGGTTTACACCGAACGGCTTGTCGGTCATGTCACGGCAGCGTGCGATTTCCTTCGCCAGCAGCTCCGGCGTCCGCTGTGTGAGGCCGGTGATGATGCCGAGACCGCCGGCGTTCGATACCGCGGCGGCAAGCTCGGCGAAGCCGACATAATGCATGCCGCCTTGGATGATCGGATGCTGGATACCGAACAGTTCGGTGATTGCTGTCTTCACGTGCGCTTCTCCGCTTTCCGATCAGTTGACAATTTCGAACAGGCCGGCTGCGCCCATGCCGCCGCCGATGCACATGGTCACCACGCCGTATTTCGCCTTGCGCCGGCGCCCCTCGATCAGGATGTGACCGACAAGCCGGCTGCCCGTCATGCCGTAGGGATGGCCGATCGCGATCGAACCGCCATTGACGTTCAGTTTGTCCGGATCGATGCCGAGCTTGTCGCGGCAGTAGATCACCTGGACCGCATAGGCTTCGTTCAGCTCCCAGAGATCAATGTCGTCGATCTTCAGGCCGTACCGCTTGAGAAGGCGCGGGATCGCCGCGACCGGACCGATGCCCATTTCGTCCGGCTCGACACCGGCGGCGACGAAGCCACGGAAGATGCCGAGCGGCTTCAGGCCCTTCTTCGCAGCGATCTTGTCGCTCATGACCACGCACGCCGATGCGCCATCGGAGAGCTGGCTGGCGTTGCCGGCCGTGATGGTCTTGCCTTCGAACACCGGCTTGATCTTCGCCAGTCCTTCCGCCGTGGTCTCGGGGCGCGGACCTTCATCCTTCGACAGCGTCACCTGCTGATAGGTGACCTCCTTGGTGTCCTTGTTGACGACGGCCATCGTCGTCTTGATCGGGACGATCTCGTCATCGAAGCGGCCCGCCTGCACCGCCGCACCGATGCGGCGCTGACATTCGAGGCTGTATTCGTCCTGCCGGTCGCGGCCAATCTTGTAACGCTCGGCGACGATTTCCGCGGTGTCGAGCATCGACATGTACATCTCCGGCTTCATCGCCATCAGCTCGTCGTCGACTGCATGGAATCTGTTCATGTGCTCGTTTTGCACCAGGCTGATCGATTCGATGCCGCCTCCGATTGCGACCTCGACGCCATCAAGCATGATCGAGCGTGCCGCGACCGCGATCGCCTGCAGGCCGGAGGCACACTGCCGATCGATCGTGGTGCCGGCAACGGTGACTGGCAGGCCGGCCCGGATCGCCCCCTTGCGTGCGACGTTCATCACCATGGTGCCCTGCTGCATCGCGCAACCGATCACCACATCTTCGACCTCGCCCGGATCAATGCCCGCGCGCCTCACCGCTTCGGCCATCACATGGCCGGCCATGGTCGGACCTTCGGTGTTGTTCAGCGCACCGCGAAAGGCCTTGCCGACGCCGGTGCGTGCGCTGGAAACGATAACTGCCTCTGTCGTCATGCTTGCCTCTTTTACTATGCAGCCGCGTCGAGCTGCACGTAACGCAGCAGGTGGTGAGCGGGATCGCCGAACTGGATGTTGATGGAGGAGATTCGCTTGAAGTAATGGCCGACGTTCAATTCGTCGGTCATGCCCATGCCGCCGTGCAGCTGAACCGCCTGGTCGGCGATGAACTTGCCGGCATAGCCGACCTTCGACTTGGCGCCGGAGGCGAGGCGCGAGATACCGCTCTCGCCGGCACCGAGGCTAAGATTGAGATGCTGCATCAGGGAAAGCGCCTCCTGATGGGCAATGAACATGTCGACCATCCGGTGTTGCAGCACCTGGAAGCTGCCAATGGTGACGCCGAACTGCTTTCTCGCCTTGGCGTATTCCAGCGTCGCTGAGTTCAACTCGGCCATGGCGCCGACCGCCTCGGCACAGAGCGCGCCGATGGCCCGGTCCCGGCAGGCTTCCAGCAGGGCGACGCCCTCCCCCTCGCTGCCGAGCAACTCGCCGCGAACATCCCGTAAGGTGATTTCCGCGGCGCGGCGGCCGTCGATGGTCTTGAAGCTGCGCAGATCCAGATTGGCCGTCCGGGCATCGACGACGAACAGGCTGACGCCGGAGCGATCGTCGTGCTTGCCCTTTGTGCGGGCGGAGACGATGAAATAGTCCGCCCATGGCGCGGCGACAACGGCGGTCTTCTCACCAGTGAGCATGTAATCGCTGCCGTTAAGCCGCGCCGTGGTCGCGACATTGGCGAGGTCGAAGCGCGAGGCTTTTTCGGTCCAGGCCAACGCCCAGATCTTCTGTCCGGCGATGATATCGGGAATCAAAGCCTGCTTCTGCTCATCGGTCCCCGCATGTTCGATCAAGCCGCCGGCTAGCACGACCGTTTCGACGTACGGCTCCACGACGAGGTGACGGCCGAACTCCTGGGCAACGATCATGGTGGAGAGCGGGCCGCCACCAAGGCCGCCGCTCTCCTCGGAGAACGGCGCGGCGAGCAGGCCGAGCTCCGCAAAGGCATCCCACTGCCTGCGGCTCCAGCCCTCTTCGCTGGCGACGGCCTTGCGGCGCGCCTCAAAACTGTACTGGTCGCGCAGCATGCGCTGCACGCTGGAGCGCAGCAGTTCCTGCTCTTCCGTGAACTGGATGTCCATCCGATCCTCTTGTTGCGCTGTTGCTAGAGACCGAGCACCGCTTTGGCGATGATGTTGCGCTGGATTTCGTTCGATCCGCCGTAGATGCTGAGCTTGCGCGCGTTCAGGTACTTTTCCGTCGCGGTGTGGCCGTAATCGGGACCCGGCATGAACTGGTTTGCGCTCAAAGATTGCTCGCGAAGCGCCAGCCCGTAATTTCCGATGGCGCGATGCGTCAGCTCGGTAATGCCCTGGAATATCTCGGTGCCGCGGATCTTGAAGAGCGAAGCCGCAGGACCCGGATCGATGCCGCGCGCCATCTGCGCAACGACCCGCAGCTCGGTGGCCTCGAGCGCAAGCACGTCGAGCTCGATCCGCCCGATTTCCTTGCAAAATTCGAGATGCGCCGGATCATCCGCGGGGATCTCCGCCTTCACGATCTTCTTCAACCGGTCGAGATAGCGCGTCGACCGGCCAATTCCGGCCATGCTGGTGCGCTCATTGCCCAGCAGGAATTTTGCGTAGGTCCAGCCCTTGTTCTCCTCGCCGATCAGGTTCTCGACGGGGACGCGGACGTCCTCGAGAAAGACGTCATTGACCTCGTGCGATCCGTCGATTGTGATAATCGGACGCACGGTGACGCCGGGCGACTTCATGTCGATCAGGAGGAACGAGATTCCGGCCTGAGGCTTTGCGCCCGGATCGGTACGCACCAAGCAGAAGATCCAGTCGGCATGCTGCGCCAACGTCGTCCAGGTCTTGTGGCCGTTGACGATGTAGTGGTCGCCGTCGCGCACGGCCTTGGTCCGGACGGTGGCAAGGTCCGAGCCCGAGCCCGGCTCTGAATAGCCCTGGCACCACCAATCTTCACCCGAAAGAATCCGCGGCAGGAATTTCTGTTTTTGCGCGTCGTTGCCGAAGGTGTAGATGACCGGACCCACCATGGTCACGCTGAACGCCAGCGGCGGCAGCGTCCCGGCCCGGCTGGTTTCCTGCTCGAAGATGAAACGCCGGGTGATCGACCAGCCGGGTCCGCCATATTCTTTGGGCCAGAGCGGCGCGATCCAGCCCTTCTTGTAGAGGATGCGGTGCCAGAGCAACGATTGCTCTTTGGTCAGGTCGGTCTCCGGATTGGGGACCCGCATTTCCTTCGGATAGTTTTCGGAAATGAAAGCGCGCACCTCATCACGGAAGGACGCGTCTTCGGGAGACAGTGCGAGTTCCATCCTGAGCGCCCTACCACTTCTCACCGAAGGGGCGGATTTCCAGCTCGAAGGTCCAAGCGCTCTTCGGCTGCTGGTAGAGCTGCCAGTAGGACGTCGCGACCGAGGCCGGTGGCATCAGCAGATCCGGATCGTCGAGCGCACCGGGCCCGAGCGCTTCCAGGCGCCGCTGGCGGACCCACTCGGTGTCGACGCCGGAATCGATAATGAGGTGGGCGACATGAATATTCTTCGGGCCCAGCTCACGCGCCATCGCCTGCGCCACAGCGCGCAGTCCGAATTTGGCGCTGGCAAAGGCAGCATAGCCGCTGCCGCCGCGCAACGAAGCGGTCGCACCCGTGAAGAAGATGTTGCCCTGGCCGCGCGGCAGCATCAGCCGGGCCGCCTCGCGCCCGGCAAGGAAGCCGGAGTAGCAGGCCATCTCCCAGACCTTGCGGAAAACGCGCTCGGTCGTTTCGAGGATCGGGAAGTTGACGTTGGCGCCAATGTTGAAGATGCAGACATCCAGGGGCGCGTGCTTGTCGGCGTCGTTCAGGAAGGAGATGATCTCCTCCTCCTTGCGCGCGTCGAGCGAACGTGCGTGAATCTCGCCGCCGGCGGCCTCGATCTCCTTGACCAGCGGCGCCAGCTTGTCGCCGTTGCGGCGGCCGGCGAAGACAGTAAAGCCCTCGGAAGCAAACTTCTTGGCAATCTCGCCGCCGATGAAATCGCCCGCGCCGATCACGGCGACGGTTGCATTTCTCTTTTTCAAGGAACTTCTCCCGGTTAAGTTAGGCGCGCTGTATGCGAAGCTGTTCTATCGGTCCTGGAACGTGGACCACGTTTTTGAGCCAGACCAGAACGATGGGAATTTCGCCATCGCGCTGATCGAGGCTACCATGGCCGCGGCGCAGTCCTCGAGCGGCCCGATCTGGTCCAGCGCTTTGGCAAGATGGCGACCTGTCGATTGGTCGATGCGGCAAGCAAACCGAAAAGCAATTTGATCGAGACCGAGTGCTTGCGACAGCTTCGCCACGACTAACCGCCTCCCGACTGAAGAACATCGGCGCCTTTTTGAGCATTGCGCCTGTGATGAAACATGCGTTCTTTTTTAGAACTCGTCAATCGCTATTTTGTTGTCACAGTCGGATCAAGAAATGGCAAGTTCGCTGCCCTATACAGAGACTATCGAGAACCCCGTTTACAACGCGGCCTCCAGGCGATACCGATAGCGTATCAAATAAGAACTTATGGGAGAAGCGAGCATGGGAGAGAGTCGCGGAGTCGCGATGCTGGTCGGCGCGGGCGATGCCATCGGCGCTGCCGTTGCGCGGCGGTTTGCCAGCGGTGGCTACACCGTTTGCATCTGCAGGCGCGATGCAGCCAAGTCCCAGGCGCTTGTCGATGAACTCAGGGGGAAAGGCCACAGCATTCACGCCTTCAGCGTCGACGCCCGCCAGGAAGCGGAAGTGCAGAAGCTGTTCGCGGACGTCGAACGCGATATCGGGCCGATCGAGATCTGCCTGTTCAATGCCGGTTCGAACGTCAACAAGCCCCTGCTGGAGACTACCGAAAAGCTCTTCTTCAAGGCCTGGGAGTTGGCCTGCTACGCCGGCTTCCTGGTGGGGCGCGAAGCGGCGCGCGTCATGCTGTCCCGCGGACGCGGCACCATCTTTTTTACCGGTGCGACCGCAAGCATCCGCGGCAGCAAGGGGTTTGCTGCGTTTGCATCGGCCAAATTCGGTCTCCGCGCGCTCGCCCAGGCCATGGCGCGCGAGCTCGGGCCTGAGAATATTCACGTCGTCCATCTCATCATCGACGCCGGCGTCGATAGCGAAGCCATCCATCAGCGCATGAAGGCGGCCAGGGGGATCGAGGCCAGCGAGATCCCGCCTGACAGCCTGACCAAGACCTCCTCGATTGCCGAAGCGTATTGGTTTGCCCATCAGCAAAGCCGCGACGGCTGGACCCATGAACTCGATCTTCGTCCCGCTGTAGAGAAATGGTGACATGAGCGACAATCCAGACCTCACTTTGTGGGGCGTCGGGACAAGCCGCACCGTTCGGCCGCACTGGGCGATGCACGAGCTGGGGCTGGCCTACGAGATCAAACCGATCGGCCCACGGACCGGCGAGACCAAGACCGCCGAATATACCAAGCTCAATCCGCGCCAGAAGATTCCGCTGCTGCAGGACGGCGACTTTCGCATCGGCGAAAGTGCGGCGATCGTCGCATATCTGTCGCGCATGTACTCCACGCCCGAGCGTGCATTGATCCCTGAATCCACCCGCGACTATGCAGCGTGGCTGGAATGGTGCTTCTTCATCGTCACCGAGCTCGACTCGACCAGCCTGTACGTGATGCGCCGTCACAGCGCCGATGCGCTCGGCCTGATCTACGGCGTAGCGCCGGAGGTCGTAGCTCAAGCCGCCCAATACTTTCGAGCGCAGCTGCGCCATGTCGAGGTCGCGCTGGCCGACGGCCGACATTTTATCATGGGCGAGCGATTCAGCAGCGCCGATATTCTGCTGACGACGTGCCTGGACTGGGCGGTCGCCTACGGTGTCGGCATTTGCGACAATGCGCAGCCCTATCTCGACCGTATGCGAAGCCGGGAGGCTTACCAGCGCGCGGCTGCGGCGAATGCTCCGCGCGCGCCAATTACACCGACGCCTGCCAAGGCCTGAGAACCGTTCGCCGGTCGCGCGAAGCGCTTCGGTCTACATGGCCACGCGCAACGTGCGTGCAGCGACCATATCGTCGATCGCGCCATCATCGTAGCCAAGTTCGCGCAGCACCTCGCGCGAGTGCTCCCCGACGCGGGGGGCTGGTCCGCCGATGGCAGCCTGGTTGATCTCGAAGCGGGCCGCGGGCTTAGGCTGGCGCACAAGGCCGACCTTCGGCTGATCGAATTCTGCGATGATCCCGCGCGCCACGACCTGCTCATTGTGGATGATCTCGCCGCGCCGCAGGATCGGCGCGCAAGGGACATCCGCGGCATCCAGACGCTCCAGCCATTCGGCGGTCGTGTGCTGACCGATATACTCTGCCATCTTGTTGATACGCGCCGTGGCGTTGACCGAACGCGCCGACGGGGTCGCGAACCTGGGATCGTTGGCAAGCTCGGGATCGCCGGACGCGCGGCAGAAGCCCTGCCATTCGGAATCGGAGATGGTGCCGGCCGTGATGTAGCCGTCGCTGGTCTTGAACACGAGATCGGGCCGGTCATTCGGATCGGCAGCCGCGGCCTCGGCTCCGACCACCGTGTACTGCATCATGCCTTCCGGCCAGAGGTAGGAAATCATCGCGTCCAGCATTGCGACCTGGATATGATCCCCCTGCCCGGTCTTCTCACGCGCATAGAGCGCGGCCGCCACCGCCTGCGCGGTGAACACGGCGGTGGTCTTGTCGCACACGATGGTGCGGATCATCTGCGGGCGATTGGTGACCGGCTGCGACTGGATATCGGCAAAGCCCGACAGGCCCTGAATGATTGGATCGTAGACGCGCTTCTTCATATAGGGTCCGGTCTCGCCGACGCCGCTGATCGAGACGTAGATCAGGCGCGGATGACGCCGGCGCAGCTCTTCGACGCCGAGGCCGAGGCGCTCCATGGTGCCGGGCCGGAAGTTCTGCACCAGGACATCGGCCTGCGCGACCAGTTTGGCCAGCACCTCACGCCCGGCCGTGCTCTTGACGTCGATCGAGAGCGAACGCTTGCCGCGGTTTGACGAAATGAACAGCGCGGAGAACTCGCCGTCCTTGTCGATGGTGGCCCGGCTGCGACGGGTGATATCGCCACCGATCGGCTCGATCTTGAGCACGTCGGCACCCTGATCCGCCAGAAACATCGTCGCAAACGGGCCCGACACCACGCCGGTCAGATCGAGGACACGAACGCCGTCAAGCGGACCAGCCATTGCACTCTCCCTGGATTTTTTTCTGCCAACCGGCTGAAGGTAAACTCTTGCTTGGTGTAAGCCCTTCGCCTCAACACGCACGGACCGCAAGTTGGTAACTAGCCGGTCTTGGAAACGGGCTGCCGGGTCTGTTCGACGATCGATTCCTCGACGTCCCGGAGCTGATCCTTGCCAAAAAACATCTCCTTGCCGACGAAGAATGTCGGCGAGCCGAAGGCACCGCGGGCGACGGCGTCATTGGTCAAGTCGATCAGCCTCTTCTTGACGTCATCCTGCTGCGCGCGCGCAACCAGCCTGTCGATGTCGATCCCCGAGGAGGCAAATGCGGCCCGGAACACTTCGGGATCGTCCATCTTCTTGGGCTCCTCCCACATGTGATGGTAAGCGGCGCGGAAATAGGGTTCGAACACGCCTTCGAACTGGGCCGCGACGGCGCCGCGCATCAGCATCAAAGTGTTGACTGGAAAGAAGGAGTTCTGGCGAAATTGTGTGACGTTGTGGCGCCGGATGAACCGCTGGGTCTCGAGCGCCTGGTATTCCGGCTTGTTCTTGATCCCGCGAAGCGCGTCGAACGGGGACATGTTGCCGGTCGCCTTGTAGATCCCGCCGAGCAGGACCGGGACGTACTCGAATTTTACGCCGGTCCGCCGCTCGATCCCGGGGATGGCGACCTCCGCCAAATACGCGTTCGGGCTGCCGAAATCGAACTGGAATTCAATCTTGAGGGTCATGACCGCTTCTCCCGCAGAGCGTATTGGATGGTCAGGGACCGGCGATCCAATCGCATGGCTTGCCTGTTCTCACTTCTATAGTTCTAAAATCGAACTGTCAAATTTGGCGGGAGTTGTGCTGGTTTGACCGGTTCATCGGGTATTGTTTGGAATTCAGTACCTATCTAGAATGCTAGGGAGATGCGGCGGCCCTGGCGGCGAATCGAGCGGGTCTCGCCGGGATGACTGGAGAATACGGATGAAGTGGAAAGAACTGGAGGAAGAGCCGTGTTCGATGGCCCGAACCATCGGCGTGATCGGCGACCGCTGGACGCTTCTGATCCTGCGCGAATGCTTTCTGCGCACACGGCGCTTTGAAGGATTCCAGTCGGCGCTTGGAATTACCCGCCATCTCCTCGCCGAACGGCTGAAGAAGCTGGTTCGGCTGGGCATTCTGCGCCGCATTCCCTACCAGGAAGCGCCCAAGCGACACGAATATATCCTGACCCAGAAAGGCCTCGATCTCTATCCGATCATGATGGCGCTCGTGCATTGGGGCGATACTCACATGGTCGACGAGCGCGGCCGGCCGCTGTTGCACCAGCACCGCAAGTGCGGCAAGGACTTCGACCCGGTCATGGTGTGCTCTGAATGCGGCGAGCCGCTCCTGGCCAGGGAGGTTCATACCCATCCAGGGCCAGGAGCCCAAGGCCCGCGGACGATGGAGGCACCTGGCAAGACGAAGGCAAAGGCCCGCCGCAGCGCGGCTTGAGCCGGCCACCGGCGTCAGGTATTGAACGCATCCTCAGACTCGAATCACAGTTGCGTCAGGTTCGTTGCAGTGAAGACGGTCCGTTTGTTCAGCCCGGTGCTTGAGCACAGCACGTTGATTGACATAGGCCTTGTCGGTGATTTCTCCCGCGGCCAATGAGGGCGGATCCTTCAGCAGGGTGAACGAGCAGATTTTTTCGCTGCTTCCGACAGCCTCATTATATTCCTGCAAACGATGTCTCAGGAATTCGATTACCTTGGGGTCGCAAGTCAAATCCGCAGCCGGCGCGTTCGAAATCCGAGCCGCCTCGGTCGGATTCAGCCAGCACAGCAGCGCGCAGGCTTCACGGTTTTCTCCCGCAACGACGATGTCCAGCAGTACGCCGCGCGTTGCGGCCAGAATGGCGGCACGCATCGCTCCGATCGCAACCCAGGTGCCGTTCGCGAGCTTGAAGTTCTCGGAAATTCTGCCCGTGAAACGCAGACCGAGCTCCGGCTTCTCGGGATCGATAAACGACACGGTGTCGCCGATGCGATAGAACCCCTCCTCGTCGAAGGCCTTCTCAGTGAGATCGGCCCTGCCGAGGTAACCGGGGGTAACGTTGGGGCCTTTCACCCTGGCCTCGTACGTGTCGGAAACAGGGATCAGTTTCAGCTGCACACCCGGCGCCGGAAGACCAATCTCGCCCGGCCGATCCGTTGCCCAATGCGTCGTGCTGATTGTCGGCGCCGTTTCAGTCGTCCCATAGCCCGACATCACCGGAATCCGCCGGCCTGTGATCGATGATGTCAGCCGGTAAAGTTTTTCAAGCGTGCCTTGCGAAATTGCAGCCCCGGCGTAGCTCAATCGATCCAGCCGCTTGAAGATGCTCGCGCCGAGGGCGGCATCGTTCTCGATGGCATCACACAACAGGTTATAGCCGGCGGGCACATTGAACATCGCCGTCGGAGAGATCTCCTTGAGGTTCGCCACCGACTTGTGAAAGAGCTGAGGCAGCGGGCGGCCGTCATCGATGTAGAGCGTCCCGCCGTTCTTGAGAATGCCGTGAAGAATGACGTTGCTGCCCATCGTATGGTGCCACGGCAGCCACTCGACCTGAACCGGCGCCTCCGGAGGCGACACCAGCAGGCTTCCCATTTGCAGGGAGCTCGCCATCATGCGGTGCGTGTTCAGCACACCCTTTGGCAATCCGGTCGAACCGGACGTGAAGAGAATTTTCGCAACGGCGTCAGTAGAGATCGCACTCGACGCTTGCGCAAATCCTGTCCACTCCGTTCGATCCGTCAGGACGCGGAAGGGGATCGTATCCGGCGCGCCATCGACGCTGATCCAGGTAGAGTCTGCCAGTTCGGGAACGGAACGGGCGGCGGAAAAGTCGCGTCCACTCTGAACGAAAACGAAGTTCGGACGCAGCACCTGCGCGATGTCCTTGAGGCGCGCAAGGCCGCCGGGCATCAGCGTGTAGTTCGGCGATATCGGCGCCAGAATGACGCCTATCGACATCGCAGCAAAGGAGATCACCGCGTTCTCGATGGAGTTGCCCGAAAGCACGGCCAGCCTGTCAGCCGGCTTTGCGCCCATGTCGATCAGACTCTGGCCGACCGCCTGCACCTGCGACCATGCTTCGCCATAGGTGATCTCGTCCCATCCCCCTTTGGCATTGCGCTGTGCGAGGAATATTCGCTGCGGAGCCGCGGCTGCCCAGCGCGGCAGAAAATCGGTGACGCGCCAGTCGCATGGCCCCAATTCGAGCGGCGACCTCAATATGAGCGTGCCGTCGATCCGGCGCTCGACGGAGAGCTCCCTTGGCGCAAACCTCAATGGCTTCGTCGACATCGAGAACGATCTCCTGAATTACCGCGGATGGATAGAACGGGCTGCGCCAAAGTCACTCGGACCTGGCGTCCAGGACTTCTCCGAAGGCTTGCCACGTCGTGCCGGTCCAGCGCTGCAGCCGCATCTGCGTCCAGATCATGTTCTCGGTCTCGCTGGTGTTGACCTTGATCCCCGGCAGCACGGTCGGAACGACGACGTCTTTCAGGTTCTTCGCCTGCGCCAGAATATTCTTCCGCGACAGATCATCACCGCATTGCTTGAGGATTTGCTCGAGCAGGACGCCTTGCTGATAACCGGTCAGATAGCTGCCGTTGGTGATATCGGCCCCCTGTAGATACTTGTCGAAAAATGCCCGGTAAGCCCGCATGCCCGGATCGTCCTTCCATGTCTCGTCCAGGACATCCTTGTTGGTCGTGCCGACCATCACGCCGACCGATTTGTCGAGCCCGGCCGGTGCAAGCGTGCCTCCGACCGATCCGGACGGGAAATTGATGATCACGGTCGCCTTCCAGCCGATCACTGAAGCCTGCCGGATGGCCTGTGCCGCGAACTTCGGCGTCCCGGCGATCACCAGGGCCTCGGCTCCCGAGCTCTTCAGATTGGTAATCTGCGAATCAATGGTCGGTTCGGTGACCTCGTAGGACGCAGTGACGACCTTGCGATCGAAATCCTTGCCGAGAAACGCCTTGAAGGCAGCGACGTAATCTTTGCCGAGATCGTCGTTCTGATAGAGGATGGCATACTTGGCGTTCGGCAGCGTCTTCGTCAGGTATTTGGCGTAGATTCTTCCCTCCGTGTCGTAGCTGACAAGGCCCGTGGTGAGCAGGGGGTAATTGGCGACGTCCGTGAACTTGGATGAGCCACTGACGATCGCGACACTCGGTACCCCCTTGGCCCTCAGGTATTTTGCAGTGGCCGAGATGCCGGGCGTGCCGAGCTGGCCGAACATGAACGACACTTCGTCGCTCTCAACGAGCTTGCGGACGTGCTCCACCGCCTTGGGAGGACTATATCCGTCGTCATAGGCGATGTAGTTGATCTTGCGTCCGTTGACGCCGCCACGGTCGTTCAAGGCCTGGATGTAGGCCATGAGCCCCTTGCCCACGAGACCGATCGATGATGCCGGTCCGCTGAAGGGGAAAACTCCGCCGATCTTGATCTCGGTGGCAGTGATTCCCGGCTCGTCGGCGCCGAATGCGGGGCCGCTCAGGAATAGAGCCAGAGCCGCGACGATCTTCCATCTCACCAGCATTGCGTCCTCCCAAACTTGCACCCCTTTTCGAGCGTGCGGCTTTGTTTTGTTGCGCCGGTGGCGGCTCGTCGCGCCCTTTGCGAAGAGGCATCGCGCAGAACGGGTCCAGCCGTAAATCCGGCACGTCGCGGCCGTTGCGTTCGGCCATCTCGTGCGCAGCCTACAGTTCTTTTTTTGAACTCGTCAAGCGATTAGATGCTCACGTGCCGTGACTTTGACGACAGGCCGCGCTCTCGTACTTGGAAATAATTCGGTCTAAATCCCGCGTGAAATGGTGCGTTTTCGACTATTCCAGGACAGGATCGCTGGCGTATTTCCACGCCGCTGTACACATTCTTTTTTTGAACTATAAGGCCGGCGCGAGGCCACGCAGTGCCTGGCTTATCTATCCAGACACCCACGGCGCAGCAGGGATAGATCTCGCCGAGCCCTACTCGGCGGCGATTGCTGTTCGCAATTCTGCATCCTTCGCCGAACGCTCGTAGAGCTCGTCCGGGGCCGGCTTGATGCGAAACCAGGCCACATAAAGCGCAGGAAGGAACAGCAGGATCAGGACCGTGCCGACTGCCGTGCCGCCAATCAGCGTGTAGGCCATCGATCCCCTGAACACGGAATGCGTCAGAGGAATGAAGGCCAGCACGGCGGCAAGTGCGGTCAGGATCACCGGCCTGGTGCGTTGCACGGTGGCTTCGATGACGGCTTGATAGTCATCGAGGCCGGCAGAACGATTCTCCTTGATCTGTTCGGTAAGGATCAGGGTGTTACGCATCAGGATGCCTGCCAGTCCGATCAGGCCAAGAATGGCGTTGAACCCGAACGCAGGATGATGAAGAACAGGGTGACGGCCCGTTCGCGAACGGCGATCGCGGAAAGATTGAGGTTCATCTGCTAACTTATAATTGGCTGGGCGGCAGCTTCCTTGAGGCCAGCTGCCGCTTGCGCGGCAAGCCCGCGCGCGGCTTCCTGTGAATCTTGAAATTCCTCGAGTGCATGGACTCTGCCCCACCGCAGGGTGAACACGTGGAGACCGCGGTTGACGTACGAGCCGTCGCCGTCGAGCAGCGTTGCGGTGCCGTCCCACTCGACAAACACGGTGGTGTTCCAGGGCCAGCCCTTCACCCAGACGTTGTTGACCTTGATCTGGAGCGTGGGCAGGACGCGTCCGAGCCGCTCGAACCAGCGGCGCAGGGCCGCTTTGTCGTGGCGCTCCCCGCCCAACGCGTGATTGCCGGAAACACGGTGATGGATGTGCGGCGCGACCGCCTTCACCGCTTCATCCCAGCGATGGTTGTTAACATGGTCGAAGGTCTTTCGGATCTCCTGCTCGACGATGTAGCTGTACATGTGCTTCTCCAGCGGCTGGCGCGGAACGATTGAGACTCTTCAGTTGCTCCGGCTTTCAGCGGCGGTCCTGACACGAGCGCCCTCCTGCAGGAGGTGAGCGCCGAGCGAAACAATCGCATCACCAGAATTCAAGCCGGAGATCACGGCGGTTTCGTCGGTCACCCGAACAAGCTTGATCGGCCGAAAGCGTACGGTTGAGGTGGCGCTGTCGAGGATCCAAACTCCGGTCTTGCGGCCATCATCGAGCACTGCTCCGAGCGGCACCTGAACTTGCGGCTCGCTCGTCTGGCTCGGCAGCCGAATGGTCACCGTCGCGCCAAATGGTGCGGCCGCGGCTTCACCGTCCAGGATATACCGGGCTTCATAGGTTCGGGTCTGGGTATCGTCGGCGTCGGACGATTGCCGCAAACGCGCCGTATAGCGCCGCCCTTCGGCTGCTCCGTACACGCCGGCCTCGGCCACGGAGTCGATTGCCGGCCGGACCGTTTCAGGGAGCGCGACCACCGCCTCGCGAGGACCGGCCTTGGCAATCCGAACAACCGTCTGGCCGGCCGAGACGACCTGCCCGGGCTCGCCAAGCGTTTCGACCACCGTTCCGTCCGCGTCCGCGACCAGGATCAAGTACGTCGCCTCGTTCTCGGCAACCCGTGCATCGGCTTCAGCGCTCGCAAGCTGCGCCTCGGCCGTATCCAGCGCGGCCTTGGCTTGCTCGTAGCGCTGTCGGGAAGCCCAGCCGTTGCTCACCAACTTGGCGTATCGCTGTTCGTCCGCTTCGGTCTGCACGACGGACGCGCGCGCGGCGGCAACGGCGTTGCGCTTCGCCGTGACCGCAAGACGAAGGTCGGTTTCGTCGATCCGCATCAGCGGCTGACCGGCTTTGACTTGCTCACCGGTATTCACAAGCCGCTCCACGATCTTGCCGGGAACGCGAAAACCGAGGCTGCTCTGCACCCGCGCCCCGATGATGCCGGTGAAGCCACGCTCCGATCCGGTCACCCGCGCCGCAGCCGTGATCCTGACGATCGGGGCTCCTTGCCTCGGATCACTCACGGCCGAGGCTGCCGGCGGGCGAAGCGCAACGAATGCGGCCACCGCGCATCCCGCGATCAGGACGCTCCCCAGCACGATCATCGGTCGCTTTTTCATAACATCGCCTCATGCCAGATAGATTGCGTTCGAGCTCTATATCGGATAATAGATGTCGAACGCAATCTAAATGGGGAGACCAATGATGCGAGTGAGTCGCATTCAGGCTGAGGAAAACCGGCAAAACGTCATCAATGTCGCAAGCCGCCTGTTTCGGTCGCGGGGATTTGACGGCATCGGCCTCAAGGACCTGATGGAAGCTGCCGGGCTGACCCAAGGCGCATTCTACAAGCAGTTTGAGTCAAAGGAGGACCTGGCCGCACAGGCGTCGGCGCGCGCGCTGGAGAGCGCCACGCTTCGATGGTCGACCGCCATCGCCGCGAACCCTGAGGATCCCCTTGGGGCGGTGATGGGGTTCTATCTCAGCACGGGCCATCGCGACGAAAAGATGGACGGTTGCCCGATCGTGGCGCTCGGCTCGGATGTGGCCAGACAGAGCAGCGAGGTGAAAGCGTCGTTCGAAGGCGGGATCAAAGCGCATATCGAAATCCTCAGCCGCCTGATTGTCGAAACGAGCGACGAGGAATCCAGGAGCAAAGCCATGGCCATTCTTTCGACGATGGTCGGAGCGTTGACACTCTCACGCGTCGTCAACGATCCCGATCTCGCTCAGGCCTTTCTGGAAACGGCGTCGCGACAGATTCGCGACACTGTCGCCGCTTGAAGATCGGTACTTGATAACTCACGGGGAGAACGCAAATGCGCAAGGCAGGGATACACAATTTTCCGGCAATCGATCGTGTCGTTTACGGCAAAGCTGCGTCTGAGGCCTTGAACGATGAAGCGGTGCGACTGGATGCCAAGCGCGTCTTCCTGATCGTTAGCCGCACCTTGGGCACCAAGACCGACGAGATCGAGAAGATTCGGCGCGCGCTCGGCGGAAGACATGTCGCGAGCTTCGATGGAATCGCAGAGCACACTACGCGCAAGCAAGCTGCCGAGGTTGCACGTCAAGCCAAAGACGCCGGAGCCGACCTGGTCGTCGCGGTCGGCGGGGGCTCGGCAATCGACCTCGCCAAGATCGTCATCATGGCGATGGAACATGATATCCGCGACGAAGCGGGTTTCGATCCATTCCCCATGGGCCCCGGCGTCACCGTCTCTCCGTTCCGATCGCCAAAGGTCCGACAGATCGCGGTGCCATCCACGCTGAATGGCGGCGAATACAATGCAGCCGCGCTCGTCACCGATGAACGCAACAGGCTGAAGCAGATTTTCTTTCATCCCCGGATGATGCCGGTGGCTATCATTCTCGACCCCGCGCTCACCGTTCATACGCCTTCCAAGCTCTGGATGGGGTCGGGGACGCGCTCGATGGACCACGGCATCGAAGCCTTGTGCTCACCCGCTGGCACGCCGCTCGCCGACGAGGTCGTCCTGGCCGGCATTCGCACCCTGCGTGAGGGAATGCTGCGAACCTTGCAGCAACCTGATGATCTGGAGGCGCGCCGACTGTCTCAATACGGCGCGTGGCTCGCCGCTTTCGGCCTCCAGGCGCGGGTGCCGATGGGAGCCAGCCACGGCATCGGCCATGTGCTTGGCGGTACCTTCGGTGTTCCGCACTACTATTGCACACCAGTCATCATGCCGAGCCTACTTCGTTACAACAAGCCGTTCACCGAGGATGCGCAACAGCGCCTGGCGACGGCCCTTGGCGAGCCGGGCATGGAAGCCGCCGCCGCCTTCGCGCAATTCACCAAGAAACTTGGATTGCCCGGCCGTCTTGCCGACGTCGGGATCGGCGAAGACAAATTTGATCAGATCAGCAAGATCGCGATCAATCATCGCTTCGTCCAAGCCAATCCGCGGCCATTCAAGAGCGAAGCCGAGATCGTCGATCTGTTGCGAATGGCCGCCTAGCCGAATTCGCACAGGAAAATCCAGCCGCGACCATCAGCTCCGTTTGCCGAACTGTGGTCCGTAGGAAAGCGACTCGAACTCGACCCGAACAATCTCGTTTTCGTTCTGCAGCAAGCGATATCCTGCGGCGACGGGCAGAACGGATCGTCCGTTTTGCCCGCTCCAGTATCCTATACTACGATGAGCACGTCATCGATCTGTCCATTGGATCCGCGTGCCGAGTCGAATGGGTGACGGTATGGAAACAAGGGAAAGCCAACGGCAAGCTGGCCGCGTCCGCCCACACAAAGAACCTCGCACAAAGCGCACTTTGTTCTGGGCGTTGAAATGAAAAGAACCCGCATCAGCAGGATCTTGAATGGTGGGCGCACCAGGGCTCGAACCTGGGACCCGCTGATTAAGAGTCTCATCTTTTACGAGTGAAAACAGCTGCTTAGCTGTAAAATGATCGCTGAATGAGCCTATACAGATCAATAGGTTACACGTGAATTGTAAATCGCACGCACAACCCGCGAGCGCTGCGTCCCGAACGTAAGTAGCAAGCGAAAAAATCAACAAAACAATGGAGCTTGCTCGCGATTGACCACCTTTATCGGCGTTTGTTCATGCAGTTTCGGTGGTCAATCGGTGGTCGGCTTTACAAAACGCCCTTGATCTCGGCGGCCTATGACACTCGCGCAGCATCGAGCAAAAGCAAGAACGCGACGGGGACCAAGAACTACGATCGGCGACGCCATTCGCCACGGGCGGCCACTCATCTGACGCGTTGAGATGATCCAGTGAGTCGTTCAAGCCAATGGGAGCGCTGCGCTAAACGAGTAGCAGTCGTAAGCTGCGAAGAGCGATGCTCGATGAGGTGCCCAGGGGCGGACTGGACATCAATCCAACAAAGTACAGCAAAATCAGAGACTTACCGATCATACTAATTTGCCGTTTGTACCACCCGAATGTGCTTTTGTCGATAGAGCCAGTCCTTCCCACCTGCCAGGCCGCACCGCCGAGCGGCACACAACGCGCCGAATTGGTAGCCGGCTGCAAACTTCCGGTCTGCCCTCATGAGCCGAAATGCATCGACGGTGCGTCAACGGAAGCGATGGGCCAACGGAAGTCGGTTCGTAGGACGCTTATCGCTCAGCTCCCGGTAACGCGCTGGCCCACCGCATACACATGGCATGCCGTGCCTGAGGTGCTGCTTTGGCATTCGGCAACGGCTCAGTCGCGCGCTTCCGCAACTGTCCGGCTGCTGCGAGCAAAACCGCAGCCTCCCTTGTCATCAACGGCAAACGCCTTGGTGTCGCTGCCTACGGCCACGTAGCCAATGAACGCCTTTCTGGCAATCGGGGGAAAGACCTGTTGTTGACGAAAGTGGCGCAGGCTCGGGACGATCGATTAGAACCGAAGTTGGCAACTTGAGCTCTGCAACGACCGGGCGCCAGACGTCGGCCGGCCTTCAGGATGACCTTGTGGCCGTCAGTCGCAAAGGGCGGCAGAATGTGCAATGTCGCTGTCGCGCCGTTGGCCGTGCATGCAGCGAGCATTTGGCGCGCGAGTTCGGGACCATACAAGTGGTCATTTTCGGACCGCATGATGGACAACGTCGCATAGCCGCGCTGCGCCAACGCGACGGCGGCTGTGTTGAAGGCAGTCGGCGTTCGCCCTGCTATATTGCGAAAGAATGCGTCGTCCAGTCCCGGGTGCCATTAGTAATAATCATCAACGTAAATCGGCCGGGGCGGTCCGGGCGAACGACATAGCCATCGAGCTTCGAATCCAGGCCGGACATCCTGACTGGCAACAGTAGGGGCGCACTTATCAGGCTGCGCAAAAGTCCGCCCTCCTCAGCAGGCACGACGGTGGCGAACGACAGAACAAGCGCGATCAGTATTCGCACGACAGGCTCCATAACAAAGAGCCCCCAACAATACTGTGGCTAGAGAGCCGGAACAAGGCAACCGAGCAATCGGGCCATTCGCGTCGATAAAGACTTCTACCTGTCACTTCCGATGCACCCCGAAGAGCGGACATAATAGAACCGGCCCAGTTCGTCCGAGATGGGCCACAAGCCGAACTCGAGGCTTCGAACCGAAGACTTGTGCCCGCCGGGAGCAGCGATCTCCGCAAGACAGGGTGATCGAATGGAGCACCGGGATCTGATGCTCTTCGCCAGCACCTGAAACGTCTTTAGTTTAGCTTGCGCCAACGCCGAACATCACAACCGCCGCTAGGCACAACAGTGCACCGACCGCGTGGCTAAACCATTCCGCGCCCGGCGCCCATTTCTCTGCGATGACGTAGGCGGAAATGACCGCGATCCAAATCAGATTCATGACGCCTGCGACGAACAGCAGCGCCATCAACGCCCAGCAGCACCCGACGCAAAAAGCGGCATGGCGCAGACCCTCATGCATCGCGATTGTAGCTCTCGACGGATTGAGCACCGCACCCCATGGCGAACGGCAGCGCGTGAGACAGGTGTGCTTCAATGGCGTGAATTGGAAAAGGCCAGCGGTGGCCAGCACAGTGGCACTTAATGGTACGCTAACGCTTTCCATCATCGGCGAGACAAGAGCCGCCTTGAGCAGTGCCCAGTGCAAGAGAGTTGCGCCGACGCTGAAACCGCCCCACGCCATGAGATATCCTGCGATGAACCCCGCGGCATGCGCGGAGCCGCCGATGCGGATAAGGACCACGATCACTGGCAGAACCGATGGCAGCATCATTGCAGCCATCATCACCGCCCACATCAGCACCACGAGGCTGAAATCTGTCACGTCCCAGTCTACCATTTGAGGCATGATCCACATGTCCATGCCGACATCCATGTGGCGCATGCCCCAATCCATGTAGACAAGGTACGTCCATGCCGCTCCGATAAAGAGCCCGAGCAAGGTTCCCACCGGCAGAAGGCGCCAAGCCTCCACTAAACGTGGGCGAGGACTCTCAGGCCGAGCTAAAGGCGAAAGGCGCATAGAATCCATTCTTGCCACTGATCTCCCACTGGAGATCAAAGTCTTTGTACGCGGTATGCGTCGATTTCGCCACCACGTGTGGAAACGCTCTTCCTTGCAAGTTCTCGACACGGATCTCCTTGCCGCCGAACCCCTCGATCGCAATGATGTCAGCATCTCCGATTCCAGCGATGGTCATCTTCCACTGCCGTCCTTGGCCCTCGACGGTGATTGGTACGAACTTGACGCCGAGCACTTCGGCGACCAATTGGGCCTGCGCCGCAAACGCACCACCAAGCTTGAAGGAGAAGATCGCGCTCAGTGCCTCGCGCTGCTCCGGGCTTGCGCGCTCGTCGATGTAGAAAGCCCCCCGCCAATTGCCTTTAGCAATATGGCCCGGCAAGAAGTTCATTCTCACCACATTCAGTCCATCGAGCGCGACATCGCCCTTCCGACCGGATTCGATATGGTAGCCAAGAAGGACCCCACATGTGCCGGGCGTCGGGGCATTACCCACGACGCAAGGACACATCGCTTCGCAATTGCAGGCTTCCATGAAAAGGCCTTTGACGTTCCAAGTGCTCTTCTCCTCCGCGGCTTGCGCAACTCGGACAGGGAGCAGCGCGCTAAGAGCGGACGCAGCTGTTATGGAGCCAGCAATGTCGAGCAAACGGCGACGGGAGAATGGTGTCATCGTAACCTCCCCACGTATACTGATCAGCGTATTAGACGCGCTACCAATAGCAAAGGTTAGAGTCACTTGGCGTTGGTGACGGAGGGGCGCTGAAGTGACTATAGTCCCGTGGACGATAGTCGGGTAGCAGTTTTTCCAGCGCCCTTAGAAGGCGATACGGGCAGCAGCTTTGACGTAGTTGTTTTGCTAAAAGCGAATGCGATCCCAATGTGAGGACTGCTTTGGGGTCACAAGTCGTCCAACTGGCGTTCCGGCAGCAAATTTCCGGTCCGCCCTCGCGAGCCGACAATCCAGCGACACACCGCAAAGGACGCGATGGGCCACAAGCGGGAATGCCAAATGAGCAGCTCAAGCCTCACCGCGCGAGGACGGTACAGTCCACTCCCCTCAGGGGAAGAAGGGGAGTGCTCAATGTACTCCGCTCGCCGTGCCTTTCGACATCGCCCGTGTCAAAGCCTCGAGACGGGCTGCGATGCCGCTCATTCGGAGCGCCGCGTGTTGAATAGCTGCTATCTCGCTTGAGGTGCGTGGCGACGGAGACGGACAGACAGGGCGCCCGGCTTGCGACTTCGAACGCGGCGCGAAGTAGGAGGTGTGAAGCGTATTGGGGGCACACCGCGGGCGCTGCGCTCTGCTTCTTCGACCAGACCTCGAAGATCTTCCAATTCTGAGAGCTGAGAAGTGAGTTCGCTAAGTTGTTCGACGTAAAGGATTGCGCGAGAGCCTCGCATAAATGTCCTCCGCAGCACAAAAAGCACTATCAGGACGGCGTCAGAGCAAAAGAGCGCGAGTAGCAAAAGCAAAAGACTACCAAAGGTAAAATAGCGGATTAATACGTCAGCCTCACTGCGGCAGGGTGTCGCTGCTTCAGCGCGGTTAACGCACGCCGCTCCCTCAGGGACAGCGCGATGTCCTGGAGTCCGCTTCGGGTGGTCATTAGCGGACATCGCTGAGCACTTAGCGCACGTCCGCTTTAATCAACTCGTCAGCCCTCGCGACCAAATGCTGAGGAACAGATAGGCCCATATCCTTGGCAGCTTTGAGGTTGATCGCAAGATGAAATTCGCTCGGCCCTTCGACGGGCAAATCACTTGGCTTTGCCCCGTTGAGGATCTTCTGAACGAAATATGCGCCCCGGCGCCATATTCCATCAATTGTCGGACCATAGGCAAGCAGTCCGCCGATCTGCACCCATTCTCGATATTCATGGGCGTTCGGGATTTTGTTTTCTATTCCGAAGTCGACAATCCTCTTGCGATCAAAGACGAACATCGGATCGGTGACAGTAGTCATTGCATCAATCCTCGTATCCTGCCTTTTGCGCAGGATTGAAGCAAACGCGACCTCAAATTCCGGCGGTGAACGAACTTCAAACGGCTGCGCTTCAATTTCCAATTTTTCAAATCCCGAAGAAATACTGTTGAGATGATTGCTGGCGTAGGAGGGAAGCGGATTGTAAAGAACTGCCAACCGCGAGAGTTTTGGAACAATTTCTTTCAAGAACTCGACACGTTTGACATCGCGAGCAGGCGAGAGATTGTCGATACCCGTAAGGTTCCCGCCAGGATGTGAAAGAGACGAGTATAATTTGGTTTCAACGCCGCCGCGGCTCGAGAGCACGACAATGGGAATTGTCGCAGTAATCTTCTGGACCAAAAGTCCGGGGTAATTTCCCACAGCCACGATCACGTCGACATTCTGCCGGACGAGATCGGCAGCCATCCCGGGCAGAAGTTCCGAATGTCCTTTTGCCTCCCGCCATTCGATGGTGAGATTGTTGCCCTCTGAATAGCCGCGATCACTTAATTCGCGAACGAAGCCGTTTACCCAAGGATAGCTGCTCAGATTAGCCGTCAGATATCCAATACGGTAAATCTTTTTAGATTGCTGCGCTTGAGCCGCCAGCGGCCACACCGCAGCGCCGCCGAGTGCCGTTATGAACTCGCGCCGCTTCATGTCTGATGCCTCCGCAAAGCCTAGAGACAACCTATCACTCGCCCCAAACTAACACATTGGGGCCGTCCGGCCATGATCTCTGCCACAGATTCTCGAGTACGCCTGCCAGCCGCGCGATGTGCGGTGCGGGTTCAAAGGCGAAAAACTCAACGCGAGCATATTCAGTCCGCTAAGCTCCATGGAACGGACCTCAATGAGACGTGCTGCCACTTCGTGGATGGGCCACTTGCAGACATCGCGCGAGCGGTGTGCATTTCGAGGCAACTTATTCGCTTTCGGACCGACGTGCAGCAAGATCAAACGCCCACCCTCAAAGAGGATGGGCGCGTGGTGACTTACGACATGATGACGTCCTACTTCTTCTCGGCGCTGGCTTCCTTAGCTGGAGGCGGCTTCATGCCGACGGTCAACTGGCGGATTTTTAAAGCGCCGCCTTCACGTATGTCGATGGCGCCCCAGAAGACTGTGACCTTGGTGGCGTCGCCGCTCTTAGGGTCCTTACCGAAGATGTCGGTCTCGCCGTTGGCAACGACCAGATCGTTGTTGATGACCGACATGTTGCCGACTCTAATCTCGATATGATCGGTGCCGTTCTTGAAGTTGTTTTCGTATTCGGTCTTGAGATCGGAAAACACACCGCCCGGGTTGATCTGGACGCCGTCCTTTGTATAGAGCGCAGCGACACAGGCCGCGTCTTTCTTGGAGACGCAGTCGGTGTAGGCGACGGCTAATTTTTCGGCCTCCTGCTTGACCTCATCGGCCAGTGCCGGTGCAGAGATGAAGGCGGAAGAACACAATGCCAAGAGCAATGAACGTCGCTTCATAGCAACTTCCCCTCTGGTTGTGATGCACAATTGCATCGCGACGTCCTCCTGACGTAGGACGTCGCGTTGCATTTGTTCCGAGGGGCATTCTTTCGTTAGGCTGTAATACTACCGGCTTGTGAGTATATGCCATTTGCACGGATTGGCACGCGCCAACCTTGATCATCGATGGCGGGGCGGGCGGCGAATGCGATCGGGAAAGACAGGCAAGTTGACGCATGTGACAGATGAAAGTGTCTTGCTCGACGCGCGCGATGGCCGACCTTGTTATCCAGATTGTTCACCAAAGCGGCCGGCAAACGGCCCAAGCAATTGCTGATCGCAATCAAGCGGCCGAAGGCACGCACATCCCGATCCAGCTACTTGTGCGCGACGGCACCGCTCGATAGGCCCGCTAGTGAGAGGAAGTCTCGGAACTCGGCCTGCGGGACGCATAATACGTTAGACTATCACTGATCTTGTCGGGGACCCATTCCTCCGCGGTTGAGTCCCAATGATGAGTGTCGTCGAAGTGTTTCCAGAGTGGTCGCTTTGGCTTGCTTTCACCGTTCTGTCGGTTTGCATTTAGTGCGCGGAGTTGGACGACGAGCACCCCAGCCATCATCACCCATTCGCGAGCGCTATATCGGGAGTTCCATTTGATTGCGGCGAGCATTGGATGCCTCCTTTAAAATAAGAAGCCTCTGCCACATTAGCGTGGGCCAAGAATGCAGGGATATAAACTACCTCACAGTTTGCCAACATCTTCGACATAGCCGCGGGCGATCTCACTGCGCGGCGACCGTAATCTACGTTCGTTCGGTACTCGGGCGTCATTTTGCCGCGCCAAACGCCCGCGACGATGTGTAGGATTGTTTTTTGGTCGCAAAGGCACGTCTCTCTTAGAGAGTGGATTTTATCGATCGTAGGTGCGCTCTCCATAGAGGTCAGCGCATGCTCCGTCCAAGGACCGCTTCGGGTCACAGGCTGACTTCCGCCCGACTTGAGCTGGGGTCGGCTTATTTCCTGAAGGCAGACATAGCGGCTGTGTTGGCGGAGGTCGGTAACGGGCCACAAGCTGACCAAGCTGATCCGTTCGATCGCTTTCGCGCGGGTCAAAGAAGCTCAGGCGGCGTAGCCCTTTCAGATAGTTTGCGGGATCAACTCTGGTCGGCCGGACAAGATCCGGACCTCTAGCCGGCCGATTCGAGCGGACTAAGTCATCTCAAGGACGTTGTATGCCGCTATCGGACGATGCAACCCCTTGAGCGTCAGTTCACCCACGGGCTCCGCGGTCACCCTCGCGTCAAGCGCTTCCCGTACCTTGCTATCCACGAGAATCTGACTGTCGCGCGCCTCCGCGCAAAGACGGGCAGCAAGATTTACCACGGTTCCGATCGCGCTGTACTCAGAACGTCCCTCAAAACCGATAGGTCCGAGGGTCGCATATCCAAATGCAATGCCGACTCCAAAACCAAGTTCGTGTCTTGCACGCCGCCATTTATTCGATAATTCCAGCAGGCGGCTTCGCATCGCGATAGCCATTTGGACAGCTCGCTTGCATGGATCTGTACAAGGAATCGGATCGCCGAAAATCACCATGATTCCGTCGCCCAGGAACCTCTCCAATGTGCCTTCAAACTCGTGGACAAGGGAGCCTAAGGTGGCATGATATTCCTGCATCACCGCCATCACCTCTTCGGGCTCGGCAATCTCTGCGAACGCCGTGAAACCTCGAAGGTCACCGAAGACTATTGTCACCTGTCTGCGGTGGCTCGCTAACGGCTCATATGTCGATGAAGAAAGAATCAATTCCGCTATCTGCGGCGAGAGAAAGCGCTTTAGACGGCTGACCCGTTCAATTTGCACAACTTGCTCCGCAACACGCTGCTCGAGCGTTCTATTCCACGCGGCGAGTTCGATCGCCTGAGCTTCAACTCGGTCATGTAACTCCTTAATGCGTAACATGGAACGAACACGCGCAACGAGAGCGGCATGGTCGACCGGCTTGGTCAGATATTCGTCGGCACCCGCGTTAAGTCCAGTGACGACATCCTGTGAGTCGGTTCGCGCCGTCACCATGATGATTGGAACAAATCCGAGCGTCGTATCGACCTTCAGTCGCCGGCAGACCTCAAAGCCATCGATCTTCGGCATCATGACGTCGAGGAGGACAACGTCCGGCGCGACTTCGTGCACGACCGCGAGCGCCCTCTCGCCGCTTTCAGCCTCCATGGTCTGATAACCCTCGGCATCGAGGCGAGCTGTAAGAAGGCAGCGGTTCGTTTCGTTGTCATCCACGATTAAGATTCGGGGTGGGACATGCATCTCTGCTCCACGTCAGCATGCGCTGGACTTCATGTCAGGTATCGATTGATCGTCTCAAGTAGCTTTCTTGCGCTGTAGGGCTTTGCGACATAGGCATCGCAGCCTGCCGCGCGTGCCTTTTCTTCATCGCCGCCAAGCGCATAGGAGGTAACGACGATGATTGGAATATGGCGGAGATCTGACTGCGCCTTTATGCGCCGTGTCGCCTCGTATCCGTCAAGAATAGGCAGTTGGATATCCATAAGGATCAGGTCCGGGCTTTGGGTTCGCGCCGCCACGAGCGCTCCTTCGCCGTCGTGCGACTCGATCATTTCGTAACCGACGCTTGCAAGCAGATCGCGCAGAATCTGCCGATTGTCCTCCTGATCTTCGACCACCAGTATGCGCTTACTCATGTCTGCATGGCCTGCTGCTCGAGCCGAGCCGGCACCAGAAAAGAGAATCTCGCCCCGTGGCCGAGGCGGGATTCTATCCAGATTCGACCACCATGCATCTCCACAATGCGCTTTACGATGGCGAGCCCCAATCCCGCGCCTCCTTTCGTCTTGGTGATCGAGTTATCCACCTGCTGGAATTCCTGGAAGATTCTGGCCTGGTCGGCGGAGCCGATGCCCGGTCCGGTGTCCTGAACGGAAAAGACGTAGGAATCTCCCCTCGTTTCCACTTCTATCCGGACCTCTCCCGCGTCTGTGAATTTGATCGCATTACCAACGAGATTGAACAGGGCCTGAGCGAGCCTGCGTTCGTCTCCGCGCGCCGGCGGCAAGCCAGGCGGAACAGCAACTCTCAAACTTAGTTTCTTCTCCGCGGCAAGCGACTCAACGGAGGTATGAACAACGTTTATCAATTCCTCTACTGAGTAATCGGTCAGAGAAAGTCGAAGCTGTCCGGCTTCAATCTTGGAGAGATCAAGGACATCGTTGATGAGCCCGAGCAGATGTCTGCCGTTTCGTTGGATGCGTTCGATGGCGGATCGCATTTTCTCCGGAGGATTGCCGTATATACCGTCGAGCATGAGCTCTGAAAAGCCGAGTACTGCGTTCAGTGGCGTACGCAACTCATGACTCATGTTTGCGAGGAATTGCGATTTGTGATGGCTGGCCTCCTCAAGACTTCGGTAGAGCTCCTGCAGCTCTTCGCAGGTCGAATTGACGTGCGCCGCAAGCTCCCCGAGTTCGTCCCGATTGGGAAGCTCAATACGCTGGGCGAAATCGCCGGCGGCTATCCGATTCAGTCCGTCATGAATGATGCGCACTGGTTCGATCACAGACCGGGAGATCGCTTGTCCCAAGACTAGCGTAAGCACGAAACTTGCGAGCGCGACCGCAGCGACAAGTATCTGCGACTTGGTGTAGGTTTGTCGGCTCGCATCTATGCCGGCCACCATGTCCGCTTCAGCCCGGTTGACCAATTGATTGGTCAGTCGTTCGAGCTTGTCCGCGAGAGGCCCGAGCGCCGCGAGTTCGCTCTGTTTGGCCTCAGCCCCTCGCCCGCCGCGGATGAGATCGACGATGTGTGAAACGACGGCAATAAAGCGCGCATATTCTTCGCGCACCTGGTTGAGCAGCGCCACCTCGTCCTTTGCGACGAACGAGACGCGGTCAAGGTCGTACCCAAACTGGTTGATCTGCCGCAATACAACTGCCAATGTCGTTTCGTTCGGAAATGCGAGCGCTGTGGATACGCCATAAAGCTGTCGAAGCGTATTGTGTTGCATCTGCCGATATGCCTCGATCTTCTGCTGCAGGCCAACGACCTGGTTCGCCCGCTGGTCCGCTTCGCGGAGCGAAAGGAGGCCGATTAGCCCAACCGAGACCAAGAGCATTTCGATGACGAAGAAGGCCATCAGCAATTTCGTGCGCAACGAGGGGCGCAACTCAAACCCGAGAAGACCGCTCTTCGCTGACGTCTCGTCGCCATTTCCTCGCGACGTTGCAGGGAGCGGGCGCTGACCAAGAAAAGACGTCGAATCAGCTTCCAAGTTCACGTCGAACCTCGTTCAGGAACCGCCAGTCGGCTGCATCCGCGATAATCTTTGCAGGATTCGATTTCAGCATCCTCGCTTCGCGCAGACGAAGAGCGTAGAAGCGGATTGTGTCTTCGGGATCAAACTCGCGCCAGCGGTTGTACGGCACATCCGCAAGCGTCTGAGCCGCATAGTCGTGGCGAGGCGTGAAATATCCATCTACCATCCGCTGCGCAACAAGGGCCGGCGCGCTTACGCACAAATCCGTCGCCCGAAGCATAGCGCGAACTACACGTTTGGTCGCGATGGGATTCTTTCGGACGAACTCCCGATTCCCCGCCAACATGCAGCAAAAGTACTGCGACCATGGGCGATCCTGCGCACTGTTGACGATGACATGCCCGATGTTCTTGGCACGCAGACGCTGTGGCTCCGGAGGGAAGCCAAGGAACGCGTCAATCTTACCCTCCGCAAACAACTCGATCGGTTTGACCGACGCACTCGTCACCCACTCGATATCCTTGGCGGGATCAAGTCCGACAAGGGTCGCCATCGCGCTGATGAAAACGTGCGGGCTACTGCCAACCCCCTGCTGGCCGACGGTTCGCCCCTTCAGATCGGCAACGCTACGTATGCCTTCCTTGGCGAACAGCTCGAAGCAGCCGACATGAACCCCAGCCACAACAGTAATGCTCGCGCCTCGATCGATCTCAAGAAGAAGCGGACCGGAGAAATGCAGGGTGAAATCGATGTCGCCCTTCGCGATTGCTCTGGTTTGCTCCACGCCGGCGTCAGACTCGACGTAAACGACGTTTGTAAACCCCTCAGCATTCAAGAGGTCGCTCACCACGTACTGCGGAGCGATACAAATGCTTGCGTTCTTCGCAAGGCGGATTGTCGTGGTCTCTGGCGGCTGAGCGGACTCTTCGGCCGCCAGGCGCGCCGCCGCGCTTGCAAACAGGGCAGTGGTAGCGGCACAGGCCCCAGCCAACAGCAAGTCGCGACGGTTCGTATTCATCGGGACCTCCTCGAAAACGCTTTAGATCAATCAGCCTCCAAGTTCACGTCGAACCTCGTTGAGGAATCGCCAGTCGGCTCCATCTGCGATAATTTTGGCAGGGCTCGATTTAATCATCCCAGCTTCACGTAAACGAAGCGCGTAAAAGCGGATTGTGTCCTCAGGATCGTACTCGCGCCAGCGGTTGTACGGCACGTCCGCAAAAGTCTGAACTGCATAATCGTGGCGAACGGCGAAACCGCTATCTACTATACGTTGCGCGACAACGGCCGGCTCGCTCACGCACAAATCGGTCGCCCGCAGCATGGCACGAACCAGACGTTTAGTTGCGATGGGATTCCTTCGGACGAATTCGCGATTTCCCACCAACATGCAGCAAAAATACTGCGACCACGGTCGATCCTGCGCGCTGTTGACGATGACATGACCGGCGTTCTGCGAGCGCAAACGTTGTGGCTCCGGAGGGAAGCCAAGGAACGCATCAATCTTACCCTCAGCAAACAACTCGATCGGTTTGACCGACGCACTCGTCACCCACTCGATATCCTTGGCGGGATCAAGTCCGACAAGGGTCGCCATCGCGCTGATGAAGACGTGCGGGCTGGTCCCAACCGCCTGAACGCCGGCGGTTCGACCCTTCAGATCGGCGACGCTGCGTATGTCTTTCTTAGCGAACAGCTCGAAGCAGCCGACGTGAATACCGGCCAGAAGAGTAATGCTCAAGCCCCGATCAACCTCAAGAAGGAGCGGACCAGAGAAATTCATTGTAAAGTCGATATCGCCGTTCGCGACTGCTTTGGTTAGCTCGACCCCGCCAGTACTAGATTGGACGTACACGACGTTCGTGAAGCCCTCGGCATTCAGCAGGTCGCTTACTACGTACTGCGGAGCGATGCAGATGCCCGGGAGCTTCGCAAGGCGAATTGTCGTGGTTTCTGGCGGCGGATCGAGCTCTTCGGCCCTGAGCCGAGTCGTAGTGCTCCAAAGCAGCGGAGTGGAGGCGGCGCAGCATCCCGCCAACAGCAAGTCGCGACGGTTTGGATGCATCGGGACCTCCTCGAAACCTTAGGGTTGCTTCGGGGGCCGAACGTCAGGCCGCGTGATTTGCGGGAAAGGCCCCGCCCTCGATAAACATATCACCGCTGTGCCAGGTCGGATATGACCGAGTACCTGACGTGTCTGCAATTCCAGACAATCCTCGGCCGAACTAATTTATCTTTCTTGGGTCCCCCCTGGTCGGCTTAGGGTCAAAATGCGAAGAACTCAACCTGAGCAAATCTTGTCCGCCATGCCTCAATAAGCGGACCTCGTGGAGGGATGCTGCCACTTCGCCGAAGGGCCACAACCGGACTTAGGATCTGTCTGGTACCCGAGCTTCGTGGGACCAAGCTCGATCTTCCACTGGTCTAAATCCAATCGCTTCCCAAAACTTGGCGGCCCCATCGTTTCCCGCATGCACCGTCACGGTGGAAACCTTACCTACCGCTTCTAGCAGCAGAGCGCCCGCTATGGTGCGCGCAATTTCGCGCCGCCTGAATTGCCGGTGGACGTAAAGTCGCCGCATCCGCCACATGGGCGGAGCGGCCATCGCAGGCGCGTCTGTAATTGCTCCAACCCCAGCCAATCGGCCATTCACGCGGCACGTGTACATCGCATGAAACATGGCTCGGTTAAGCGTGAACTCAGCGGCCAAGCGGGTCATGTGCCGATGACCATCCAAAGGTCGCATCGGCCTCTAATTCGGGAAAGTCTGGAGGTAGGATAGCGGCGGTCGGTTCAAGTGAATTGGTCATCACGTTCCCGTCAGCAGCAACGGCGTGGCATGGCCTGAAAGGTAAGGGACAATCCCTTCCGAGTGAAGTCTGCAACGGGGCAGAAGCGTCGGTTTGGCCGCGAACGCGCGACGTCCGGTCTGGCCCCGATTACGGTCGTGCTGAATGTGGCCGCCATCTCCACCTACGGCCCATAAGCAGAATAGCGCTTGACTGGGGGCCGCCCGATCCAGCATCTCTCGTACACGAAGCGCAAGTTTGGCTAGGGATATAGGCTTTTCCAACAGTCCACTCCCTCTTCAAGGCGACCTTGGTGGACCATGGCGTTGCGCGAGTACCCCGTCATATAAAGAATTTTGAGTCCGGCACGAATCTGGAGAGCTCGTCTGCCCAGCTCGCGCCCATTGATTCCAGGCATGACTACATCGGTCAGAAGAAGATCGATCCGAGGAGTGTCCTGAAGCAGCGTAGTTAACGCCGACTGCGCACTTGGAGCGGAAACGACGCGGTAATTGAGATCCCTCAGCGCGTCCGATACATAAGCGCGTAGGTCTGAATCATCCTCGACGACAAGAATTGTTTTCCAGGTTCTCGCCTTCGGGCGGCACGTTAAACCCAACGGTCGATGATCTCTATAACCGATGGCGAGCCACGTGCTGCCATATGATCATCGGATCGGTTCGATCGCTTCTACGCTTTGTATGCTTCAAGTCCGTCGTTGTTTCAAGCTACGCGCCAACTAGGCTCGGGCAAGACCTCTGCTCGCATCTCCACGAGGAACTGCCTGACGTGGATTTCCTGTTTGGCTCCACCTCGATTGCGCCGAAGGCCGTGGGTGCCGCCAGCTTGCCGCACCACTCATGGTCCAGTAGAGTCGATCGCCGGGTGGTCAAGGCCGCAGGAGCAGTCCGAACGATATCGGCACACCCCTATCGCCCGCTTGAATTCGCATACGCAGATGTGGTCCGCGATCGTCCGAATAACCTCCAACGAATTTGGCCAGGAAGTTTGGGGAGAACCACAAGGGGCCAGCTCTCATCGGGACCGGTTGGGCCACCGACCTTACGATGGTGCAAGCCGAAGGCGTCAAGCGGATGCCGATCCTTGACTCGCAAGATTTCTGCGAAAAGCTTCAACTTGACCAGCGGCTGCAACAACTGCAGCTGGGTGCACCAGAGGAAACATTTGGGCGAGAGTCGCGCCCCTATCCGCGGGTTCTCCCGAGTACCAAAACCGCCATAACCGTCGCAGACTTGGGCGGGCCGCGGTTCTTCAGCTACAATGACGCTAGGCGCTCTTCTCAAGGAGCTGGGCGCTTTTGACGAGGTCGATTGCCCGATCGCGGAGTTCGCGCTTGAGAACCTTACCGAGCGAATTTCGCGGCAATGCGTCGACAACGAAGACGTATTTGGGTTTCTTGTAGCCAGCGATCAGGTTGCGGACGTGCTCGACAACTGAGGCGCGCGTAGGAGCGGCTCCTTGTTCCCGCTCGATAAAGGCCGCAACCGCCTCTCCGAAAACGGCATCGGGTACCCCGACTACGGCGGCGTCGGCGACATCGGGATTTTGCAGCAGGGCCTGCTCGACTTCTTTGGTGTAGATGTTGAAGCCGCCGCTGAGCACCATGTCCTTCTTGCGATCGACGATATAGAGGTAGCCATCGTCATCAGCCTTGGCGACGTCACCCGTATATATCCACCCGTCCTTGATGGCGTTCGCTGTTTCGTCGGGTCTGTTGTAGTATCCACGCATGACGGAATACCGCCCTGGCTGCCCCACGCGCACGAGCAGTTCGCCTGGCTCGCCCGTCTTCACCTCGACGCCTGTATCGTCGACGATCCGAATCTCGACACCAGGCGTCGGCCGACCGATCGATGAGGCGTGATCGAACTGCTCCTCATGCGAAAGCGAGGTCACGCCACCTACTTCGGTCATCGCGAAGAACGAAACCAGCCTTACGTCTGGAAGCAACGCAAGAAACTGCTGCTTCAGCTCAACCGGAAACGCCTCGCCCGTCACGACGATGCGCCTGAGCGACGCGCAGCGCGCGGGATCGGCCTTGATCTCGGGAAGCAGCATGCGGCAAACCGTGGGGACCATGCCGACGACGGTAATCTTTTCCCTTGCGATCACGTCGACGGTCTCACGCGGGTCGAACTTTTTCATGACGACCAGGGTGCCACCTAGCGTCAACGAGTTGGCGAGCCGGGCGAAGCCCGTGCGATGAGCGAGCGGCGTAGTCACCAGATAGTGGTCTTCGCTCGAAATTCCCCATTCGACAGCGTTTATGAAACAATGCTGAACAACGACATTCGAGTGGGTCAGGATGGCTCCCTTCGGTTTTCCCGTCGTCCCCGAAGTGTACATTATTATTGCGTCATCCGATTCGATCGATAGCCGCGGTAAGAGATCGGGCTCCGTCTTTCTAAGCTCCGCATATTCAACTGCGCCCTCTACGTCCCTTCCTGTGGTGATCCATATGGCGTCCGGATTTGCCTGCAGCACCTCGGAGATAGACGCGCCATTCCCTTCGAAAACAATCGCAAAGGGCTGACTGTCGAAACAGATATGCTGCAGTTCGTGGGGCGTGAGCCGCGTCGTGACCGGGATCACGATGGCGCCGACCGAGAATGCCGCGTAGAATATTTCGACGATCTCGATGCCATTGGAAAGAAACACGACAATCCGGTCACCCTGACCAACGCCTTGCGTCCTAAGACCACTTGCGACGCTTCGGATTCTGCGGTCGAGATCCCGGTAGGTAAGCCGTTCGTCGCCGCAGACCAGGGCAATCTTGTCCGGGTGACGCAGGGCTTGCGCACAGAATATGGTTTCCAGACGCATGCCGGATGCCTCAGACCACGTTGAATGCTGGATATTGTACGTCATCAGAAAGACGATCCCATGCCACCTCGACGCGTTGACCGATTGCGACCGTTTCCGCGTCCTTGTTCAGGATGTTCCCAATGATGCGCACCCCTTCGTCGAGTTGAACGGTTGCGACCGAAAGAGGAAGCCGGCCGTCGAGACCGGGGCCGGGAACGCGGATCACGGTGCAGGCATAGATCGTGCCCTTGCCTGCTACCTCGCGCCATTCCAGATTTCGGCTGCCGGTGAAGATGCTCACCGGGCGCGGGTAATGCTGAAACTGTCCAGTGTCCTTGCAGAACTGCAGGATCAGCTTGCCCGCCTTGGCACCATCCCAAAACGGCTTGGTGTCGACGTAAACCGAAGGTTTGGGGACCGGACGTCCCGCCTTGTCATCAGCCATTTATGCCTCCAGGATCATAGCGGCGCTGGTACCCCAGTTCCGCGCGTAGGGAATAACGCCAATGCCGGTCACCAGCGCGTTCTTCGGATTTGCCACCTGACGCCCGCCGCCCTCGCCGAACATCTGACGCACAGCTTCTGCGAGATTCAGTCCTCCGCTCGCCAATCCCGGCTGGCCGGCCGAGATCTGGCCTCCTCCCGTGTTCAACGGCAGCGTTCCCTTGTGCGAGAGATCGGTATCGAGGGTGAAGTCGCTGCCTTGACCACGCTTGCAGAAACCGAAATCCTCAAACTTCATCATCACGGCGATCGTGAAATCATCGTAGGGCTGGAACATACGGATATCTTTAGGGGTCAGCCCGGATTGCTTGTAGACGCGGGGCGCAACCTGCGAAAAACCGGTCTCAGTGATCTCCGAGAGGGGCTCGGTGCCGTTGAAGTTGGTGACTTCGGCATAGGCCGTCGGATAGACCATTTTGGTGATCCCAAGACTGCGAGCCTTTCCTTCGGTCGTCACCAGGAACGCGTTGGCTCCGTCGCAGAACATGACGCAGTCAAGAAGACGCAATGGATCGGCAATGACGCGGGACTTTTCATAATCCGCCATCGTAATCGGCGTCTTGAACTTGCCGTAGGCATTCTCGTTGTGCAGAGCATGCTCGCGTTGCGTGATGGCGATCTTGCCCAGCGCTTCCGGCTTGATGCCGAACTGATGATTATACCTGCTCATCAGAAGCCCAAAGGTCGCCGGCGGCCCCTGCACGCCGGGCGGATCCTGGAATTCCGACCGGTAAGCCCCATAGTTAGCACGCCACGCCGTGCTTGGAGCGTCGGCGGACAGAACGACGACGACCTCGCAATGTCCGTCGCGAATAGCGGAGGCCGCGCGGGCAACCCCTCCGGTCGCCGAGCAGCCGCCGGTTCCGCCGTAGTTGAGCCAGGTCGGCGTGAGGCCCAACGCCTCGGTCATGTAGACGGCAAAAAACGGATTAGGACATTCGCTCAGCGGAGTCGTGACGGAGAGGCCGTCGATGGTATCCTTTGAAACGCCGGTTGCGGCCAGAAGCTTGGCCAAGGCTTCGCCTCCGAGGTCGAACGCGCTGCGTCCGGTCTTGAAGTCGATCGCCGTCTCCGAATACCCGGCGATTACGATATCCCGTTTTTTTGCAGTCATTTTCACTCTCCGCGGAATTCTGGTGACCGCTTCTCACGGAAGGCCTTGAGCCCTTCGTCACGATCCCTGGTGAAATAGAGCAGGAAGGAAGCGTCACCTTCGGCGTCAAAGCCGTCCGCAAGCGACATGTCGATGCCTCGGTCGATCACGGACTTTGTCATCATCACCGGGATCGGCGCGTTGTCGCTGATGCTCTTCGCAATCTCGCGAGCCTTTTCGAGTGCTTTTCCCTGTTCTGTAACGTGATTCAGGATGCGGTAGCGCTCGGCTTCCGCGGCGGTGATCCGCCTGCCGGTCCACATCAGTTCCTTTGCGAGCGGCTTGCCTATCAGCCTTGGAAGCGTCTGGGTGCCACCGCCGCCCGGCATCATTCCCAGCTTGATCTCGGGCAGTCCGAATCTTGCGTTCGCGCCAGCGACAATGATGTCTCCGACGAGTGCAAGCTCAAGTCCGCCGCCCAAAGCGAAACCTTCGATAGCGGCTATCAGCGGCTTGGTGAAGCCTCCGATATCCTTGAACAGCCGATTCACCTTCCGGGTCCTCTTGCGGAACCGATAGAAATCAAAATAGCCGTTTTCCTCGATCCGGAATTCGCTGGTATCGATGCCCGTGCAAAACGCCTTCTCGTTGCCGAGCAGGATCACGGCGCGCACGTCTCTGTCGTGCTCGACTTCGTTGAGAATCCCGAGAATTTCGTCGGCTGTCTGTTCGCGAAGCGAATTCAGCTTGTCGGGCCGGTTGATCGTGATTTCGATCCACCCTTTTTCCCGGTTCAGGATAACGTCCTGGTATTTCATATGACTTGCTCTCCGGTGATTCAGTGTGCGGCTTGGAAGGCACCACCCATCGCGGATGCGATCAGGGCGTGAAGCTCTGCGATCTTGTGCGGATTTGACCTTGCCTCGTCGCTGATCCGGACTTCGAGTGCTACCTTTGCCGGGGCGCTCAAGACCAACGCACGGTCGGCCATCTCGAGTGCATCGTCGATTCGGTGAGTAATCAGCAGACAGGTCTTTTGGAATTCGCGCGCTATCTGAAGGAAGTCCTGACGCAAAGTCTTTGATGTGACATGGTCGAGCTGGCTGAAGGACTCGTCGAGGAATACAATTTCGGGATCGATGGCGAGCGCGCGGGCAAGCGAGACGCGCTGCCGCATGCCACCCGAGAGTTCGTGGACATACTTGTCGTCGGCACCGTCGAGACGAACCCGCGCAAGCCACTCTCTTGCGCGCGCTCGTGCCTGTGATTTGGTTTTTCCCAGAATGAGAAGCCCAAGTTCGACGTTCTCCACTGCCGTGCGCCAGGGTAAAAGTCTGTCCGTCTGGAAGCTGACCGAAAGCTGTCCCTTAAGCGCTTTGAAAGACGCGTAAGGATCGACTCCTGCTACGCGGATCTGGCCGGAATTCGGACACGTCGTGCCCATGATCAGATTCAAGACGGTACTTTTCCCAGCACCGGTTTGCCCGAGCAGAACCACGATCTCACCGCGCCAAACATTCATCGACAGATTGTCCACTGCCAGATAACTGCCGAACGTCTTCGTGACGTCGCGAACCTCGATAAGATTGTGCCTGGTCATCTTACCGTCGCCTCCGCACGCCATTTCAGTGAAATCTTCTCCAGACTGTTCACGAATGCCTGTAGCAGCAGATTCAGGATCACGAGGAAGAAGGTCCATGCCAGCACCTGATCGATCCGAAACGTTGATTGGGAAAGGTTCATGCGCGCGCCGATTCCGACTGCGGATGCGACGAGCTCGGCGAAGATCACCATGCGGATCGCGTAACCGATTACCGATTTTGTGGTGAGGAAGATGTAGGCCACGATATGCGGGAGAATGAGATAGCGAAGCACCTGCCACCGCGACGGGCGGAAGCTCTCGATCATGTCGACGAGCTCCTTCGGCAACGCCCGTACGCCTTCGTAGACATTGAGAGCGTAGAACGGCAGCAGGATGACGAGCAGAATGAAGAATATCCGGGACTCCGGATTCTTGAACCAGAACACCGCGATCAGCATCCACGACAGCGCCGGAATGCCGGTATCGATAACGACGATGGCCTTCAGGTACGGGCGCACCGAGGGAAACATTCCCATCGCGAGACCGATCAGCACACCCGTGATCATCGCAATCATGACGGAAATGGCGAGACGTACGAGCGTGACCGCAACGTGATAGGGGTCCGAAAAGAACAGCTCCCGCGCCGCCTTCCAGACGGTCACGGGCGACGGCATGATGTAGTCCGGCACGAAGCGGCTGGTGATTTCCATCGCCGCAAGAAGGACAACGACGACGACGCACGTCGCAAAGATATCGCGTCTACCCTCGGGGCTCTTCCGAACCGCGATCACTCCGGTCAGGGGCTTAACCAGTTCCGCAGCGACTGAGCGCTCTGGACCTGACGTTCGTCCGGTATTTACTGTAATGGACATCGGTCTTTCCGTCATGATCTGTCAGACGGCAAAGAAGTTTGCATCAACCGGCTTGGTCAGCAGGCCGTTGCGCGCCAGAAAATCGCTCGCGAGCAGTATGGCTGATCTGGAAAGTTCGTCGCTCATAGGCCGATAGTTGAAGGTGAGACGCTTCGAACCCATCGCCTCCTTCAGCGCGTCTGGCGCAACGCCAGTCTTGCTGCCAAATAGATCGACCGCCTTGGCGGTATCCGCGTTGATGCCGCTGAGGCAATCTTCAAAGACCTTACTGACCTTCGCTGCGATGCCAGGATTTGCGTCGGCCAATTCCTTCCGGATCGCCACGCCAAAGTAGGGCAGCTCCAGCCCTCCCGAGAGTCTTTTGTAGGCGTCGCCCGCCTTCAGAATCACGCGCAGGTCAGGCTTTTTCATCAGACCCGTCGTTATGTTTGGCTCCCACGACAAGGCCGCATCGGCGCGATCGGCCATTAGCAGCGTTACCGACGCGGCGGGATTGTCGACGTTCTGGATCGTCGCGTCCTTTTCGATGTCGAAACCGAAGGCTTCGTTGATGAGGGCCTTGACCATCCGGTAGGTGCCGGTCGACTGCAGGGCAGCGATCGTCTTGCCTTTGAGCTGCGATACATGGTCGACACCGCCCTTGGGCCCCAACAGCGCGATCATGTTGGCGTCGGTAATCGTGCAGAGGTATCTGATGGGCACGCCGGCCTGGTAGCGGGCAGCGAAGGTATCCCAACTGCCGATGCAGACGTCGTAGTTTCCGGCGACGAAATCGTTGTAGTAGGTCGACACCGCCGTATACGGGGCAGGATCAGGAAAAGAGAGGCCGTTCTTGCCCCCAAGATCGTTGGCCAGAATGTACTGAACAGGTAGGACCGTAAAACCCGGCTGGAGCGACGCCCAGCGAACGCGAATATTCGCAGCCGCGAATGCATGTCGGATAGCCGATGGCAGCGTGAGAGAACTCGCGGCCGAAGCGGCAAGGAAGTTCCGCCTTGTAAATTGCGCCATTTTCTCCTCCCAGAGCGATGCGTGCCCGTCTTTTCTTGCTTTTTGGGCCCAGTCCGGAAGATCGAAGCCATCACGATCCGAACCTTGAATTGACCCTATGCTTGCCAAAGCCGGGACGATAGCGCATTTCTAGACTACCATCGTTCCATAAATGGGACGAGCGGACGGGATCCGAGATGGAGGAGTGCAGTCGATGGCCAGAAAACTGGATCTGAACGCGCTGCTGCTGTTTTTTGAAGTCGTGAACGCTCGCAGCATCAGCAGCGCTTCGAAAAAACTCGATATCCCAAAATCCACGGTTAGCCGTAAGCTGATGTTTCTCGAGGATCAGCTTGGCGCAGTGCTGTTCAAGAAAGGAGGCCGCAAGCTTGCGGTCACCGACATCGGTCAGGCTCTCTACGAGCATTGCGAACGCATCGCCGCCGAAATAGAGGAAGCTGGTCTCGGCACGACGCGAATGCAAACCGAACTGCGGGGAATGCTGCGCGTGAGCATGCCCGTGGATTTTGGCACCGGTTGGCTCAGCAGCGCTATCGCCGCGTTCGCTGTCAGTTATCCCGACATTCATCTTGTGATCGACGCCAATAGCCGCTGGATCGACGTATCGGTCGAACCCTACGACGTCGCAGTACAACTCGGCACTCTTCCGGAGACGCACGGTGGCATCCGCCACCTGGCAAGCATCACGCGAGGCGTTTATGCAAGCCCGTCATTTCTGGAAAGAAAGGGCGTTCCCCTCAGCGTCGACGATTTCGAACGCTTCGATTGCATCGTGACCGAACATCAACGCGCCGAAGGCGTCTGGAATTTTCGAAGCGAGCTTGGTGTCAAGGTGATCGATGTGGTGGGGCGGATTTCAGTGAATCACATCGGCGTCGCGCGCGAGCTCGTGATCGGCGGGGTCGGACTTGGCATCCTCCCGAACATCATGTGTCAGAACGATGTAAGGGCGAAACGGCTGGTGCGCGTACTCACCGACTGGGAAAGTCCGTCGCTGCAGGTCAGTGCGACATTCCTCGGCAAGCGCAAGGAATCGCGCCGCCTGCGCGCGTTTCTCGACTTCATGGAGCGCAAGCTCAAGATCGAAGGCAGCGCCGGCCAGCCATTGTCGGCTACGCAAGGTGTGGCTGAACTGACAAAGACTTGGCAGTAGCATTATCGAAAGGAGATCGCTCGCCTCTACACCACACCGCAATTCTGATACACGTGCTTGATCTCGACAAAATCGTTCAGCGCCTCATAGCCGTGGAGGCGGCCAAGACCGCTGCGGCGGTAGCCGCCCGTCTCGGCTTCGGCAAACAGCTTGTTGTGGTCGTTGATCCAGACGGTTCCATTGCGCAGCGCACGTGCCACCCGCATCGCGCGTGCGCCGTCGTTGGTCCATACACTGGCTGAGAGGCCATATTCGCTGTGATTGGCGCGGGCGACGGCCTCCTTTTCGTCTTCAAACTTCTCGATCACCACCAACGGGCCGAAGATTTCCTCCTGGACGAAGAATGCAGCGGTGTCGCTGTGCGCGACAAGCGTCGGCCTCAAAAAGAATCCCCGCGAAAGATCGCCGTCCGGCCGTCCCCCGCAAAGGACAACCTCGTCGGCAACGTCCATAGCTTCTGCAATTCGCCTGGAGACGTTTTCCAGAGAGATCGCGTCGATCAGGGGCCCCATCTCCACTGCGCTTTCTGTGCCTGCTCCAATCTTGACGCGTGCGAGCGCGGACCCGAGTGCAGTCTTCATTTCATCGTAACGCGAAGCGTGGACCAGTACGCGGCGGGCTGCGGTGCATTGCTGCCCAGCGATGATCGTTGCCGCCGCAGCAAGCTTCGGCGCAACGTCAGCCACATCCGCATCTTCGAAAACAAGACAGGACGATTTCCCGCCCAGTTCAAGCGACAGCTTCTTCATGGTCGGGGCCGCCGCCGCCATAATGCGCTGCCCCGTGGCGTTCGAACCGGTGAAGCTTATGACGTCCACTTCGGGTGAGGTGACGAGATATTGCGCAATCTCATGCCCCTCTTCTGAGAGAAGATTGACGACTCCTTTGGGCAACCCCGCGATTTCGTGGAGGCATTTTACAAGCTCCGCAGTGATCATCGCAGTTTGCGGCGCTGGTTTTATAACGACGGTGCAACCCGCGCAAAGCGCAGGCGTAAGTGCCCGGATCAAAAGCACTGCAGGCGCGTTCCACGGGATGATGAGCCCGGCGACACCGGCCGGTTCCTTGAGCAGCGTCGAATATGCTCCGGGTTCGACTTCGAATACGTGTCCGGGAATGTAGCGTGTCAATCCAGCATAGTAGCGGATCTCCGATACGCTGGCGGCGACCTCGCCCCGCGAGTGCGCGAGCGGCTTTCCATTCTCCAGTGTAAGGAGATGCGCCAATTGCTCCCCGCGGCTCTCCATCAGATCGGCCCATCGCAGCATCACAACTTGGCGGAGTCGTGCATTCTGCGCCCACTCCGGACGGTCGAAGGCCCGGCGTGCCGCAGCAACGGCCGCTTCTGCATCCGCGAGCCCGCTTGCTGCATAACTTCCCAACACCTGCTGGGTCGACGGGTCAATGCTCGGCACGGTCCGGCCGGATTGAGCAGGTTGCCAGAGACCGTCGATGAGATTGCGAGCCTGCGTTGATGTCATGAAATGCTGATCCTGAATGTTGCTTGCGAGGCGCACAGCGCGACGTGACCCGGCGAACGGTGGTCTTTCTGCCGGGGCACGTTCGATGTTGGCCTAGAGTCCGGTAAAATTCGGAGCGCGTTTGGCGTTGAAGGCCTCGACACCTTCCTTGAAATCCGCCGATTGGCGTAGACGGCTGTAGCAATGGCCCTCGAGTTCGATCGCAATCGCGAGCGTCGAATCCTCAGTATCGTTGAGCAGCTTCTTTGCCGTGCGCTGAGCCAACGGCGAGAACGTGCGAAGCTCGTCGACGAGCTTGTCGGTCGCCTTTTCCAGTTCACCATCAGGCACGCACTCGGTCGCAATTCCCCATTCCTGCGCCTGCTTTCCCGTAATCCGCTTCGAACGCATCACGATGTCCTTGGTGCGGGTGATGCCGATCATCTTCTGCAGGCGCGCGGATCCGCCCGAACCGGGAATTTGTCCGAGTTTCTGCTCCGGCAACGCGTAAAATGTGGTCTCAGATGCGATCCTGAAGTCGCACGCCAGAGAGAGCTCGAACCCGACCCCGAAACAATATCCCCGGTTGGCGACGATCACCGGCTTGGCGCAGCGCGCCGGCGAGGCGATGTTCCAGGCGAGCTTCGACACGTGCTCCGGCGTTGCTTCCATGAAGCCTCCGATATTTCCGCCGCTCGAGAAATGCTCGCCGATTGATCGCACGACAATGACCCTGACACGAGGATCCTCGTCCAGCGTCTCGAACACCAGCCGAAGCTGGTCGCGCTGCGGCATCGCCACGATGTTGTAGGGAGGCCGGTTGAGAATGATGTCGGCCCGTTCATGCGCCTCGTCGATTTCCACCTGAAAGCCGTCGAGTTTACCGAGACGCGGGTCAGTGAAGTTGAAAGGTGATGGCATTTTCGTTTTTCCTTTTTTGACACTTAAAGCTAGGCTGTGGTTGATGGCGATCGACTTTCGGCTTCATATTCACCGGCGACGAGCAGTCGCCTCAGCAGTTTTCCCACGGGGGACTTCGGGATGGCGTCGACGAAGACGAAGCGGCGCGGACGCTTGAAGTTGGCCAGTCCGGAGTCGCGGCAGAATGCTTCGAGTTCGCCTTCGCTGACCGGAGCACTGCGCTTCACGAAAGCAGCGACGATCTTGCCCCATTTCTCGTCCGCGAGACCGACGACTGCTACCTCGGACACGGCGGGATGCAGCGACAGGCAGCTTTCGATTTCGACGGGAGATACGTTTTCTCCCCCCGTGATGATCATGTCATCGACGCGACCGGTGACGAACAGATCGCCATCCCGATCCGCAAAACCGGTATCGCCGGTGAAATACCAGCCGTCTCGCAGAGATTTGGCGTCCGCATCAGGACGCCTCCAATAGCCCTCGAACGATTCGTCGCCCGCGAGCAGCGCGATGATTTCGCCTTCCTCGTTGAGCCCGGCCGTGTCCGCCGCCGACCGGGCCTCGAGTTTGACGACTTTGACGTGCTGGTTGATACCCGCCCTGCCCGCCGATCCTGGTTTTGCAACAGAGTTCGGCTCGATAGTGAAGGTGTAGATTTCGGAGCTGCCGTAATGATTGACGAACAGGTCAGGTTTGAACGTCTGGTCCAACTTTTTCAAAAGGCCATCGGTCATTGGCGCGCCCGCGAATCCGAGCTTGCGCACGCTGGAAATATCGGTGTGCACGAAGTCGGGGTGATGGACGAGGTCGTGATAGAGCGTCGGAACCAGATAGAGATTCGTCACCCTCTCTCGCTCAATAGCCGCGAGGGCCCGTCTCGTGTCGTAGCGCGGCAGACACACGAAGGTTCCGCCGATCAACGACATTGAAATCAGCGATCGCACGCCCATGGTATGATAGAGCGGCATGACGCCGAGGGTACGTTCATCACGACCGTACAGATTTTGCGCCACATGGGCGACGCTTGCGGCGCGCTCCGCCCGGTGGCGGCGCGGAACCCCTTTTGGTTTCGACGTCGTCCCCGACGTGTAGAGCATGATCGACCAGGCGTCCGGACCCACGCGTGGCGTGATCTCAGGCACCGATTTTGCCAGCATCTCTCCGAACGAAACTGAACCTTGATCCTCTGCGGCGATGCCGCCGACTGCGATACGCAGCGTGCGGCGCCCGAACTTCGAGCTCGCCACGGCTTCCGCCGAAACGCCTTCGTAGATCACCGCCCGCGATTCCGAGTTCTCGATGCAGAAATCGAGCTCGTCGGACTTGGCCCGCCAATTGACCGGAGTGATCACGACACCGGCGAATTGGCAGGCCCAATGGATGGTTGCGGCCTCCCAGCGGTTCTGCAGCGCAGTCACAATGTGATCGCCCGGCTTCAGCCCAAGCTCGTCGAACAACGCGACGACTGATGATATTCGCGCGTACCACTGCGAATATGTAAGGCGAAGGTCGCCATCGACGATCGCTACAGCAGTAGGGTCACGGGCCACGCTCGCAACGAAGCTGGTTCCAAGATCAAGCATCTGTCTTCTCTTCGCTTGTGGAGGAACTTGCCAGCTCACGCGCGGCATCGAGAGCTGCGCGGACGATGGGCGTATAGCCCGTGCAACGGCACAGATGACCACTCAGCAGGTCGCGGATATCGCCCTCATCGGGCGTCGGATGGTCGCGCAGCAAGTGATCAAGCGACATGAGGATTCCGGCCGTGCAAAAGCCGCACTGCAGCGCGTGATGGCGTTTGAACGCGGACTGCAGCACGCCGAGGCGGTCAGGTGCCGGTGCGAGACCCTCCACGGTCCGCACTTCGCTGCCGTCGATCTGGACGGCGAGCGTCAGGCACGCCCGTGTGACCATGCCATCAACGGTGACGGTGCAGGCTCCGCAGACACCGTGCTCGCATCCGACATGGGTTCCGGTGACGCCGATCTGGTGGCGCAGAAAATCGGTCAACAGCATCCGGGGTTCAGCCTCGCCATGCGCCGTCGAACCGTTCAAAGTGAAGCTGATACGATGCCGCCGCTCCGATTGCAGACGCGTCATTGCAATACCTCCCGCACGAGGTCGCGTCCGATCAAGCGGACCAGATCACGCCGATATCGGGCCGTTGCATGTACGTCGTCCCGCGCGTCCAGTTCGTATGCGAGCGCGTTCAACGCATCGTCGAGGGCGCTGCCGTCGAGGTGCGGCCAATCGCGCAGGACGGCGGTGTCCGCAACGCCGCCGACCGCGAAGCGGACGCCGTTCCGATCGGCGACCGCCGCGCATGCGACGATCGCGAAATCGCCGTGACGCCGCGCCACCTCACGAAACGCGCAACGTGTCGCGTTGCCCGACGGAAAGGAAACCGCTTCGATCAATTCGTCGTCGGCGCGGGCCGTTGACATCATGCCCGTGAAGAATTCGCTGGCCGCAACCCTTCGGCCCTTCCTGGCGGTTCGCAAATGGACCTCACCACCCAGCGCCAGGAGAGCCAGCGGCATTTCCGCACTCGGATCAGCGTGCGCAATCGAACCGCAGATGGTGCCGCGGCTGCGGGTCTGGACGTGGCCTGTCCACGGCAGCGCCAACGCCACAAGATTCAATTTCTCGGCAAGCGAGGGCCAGGTCAGCAGAGCCGTTTGCCTGACTCCGGCACCGACCGTTACGGATCCGGCCCTGGTTTCGATGCGGTCGAGTTCCTTTAGCCGCATGATGTCGATCAGGACTTTCGGCTTTGCCAGCCGCGTGTTGAGCATCGCCATCAGCGACTGCCCGCCCGCCATGATCCGCGCGTCGCCGCCTTCGGCGGCCAGAACGGCAAGGGCTTCCTCGAGCGTCTCCGCTCGGACATAATCGAACCGAGCCGGCTTCACGACGGCCTCCTGAACAGATACCGCAGCTTGCCGATCAGGGACGCCCCGGTAACTGCAGCCGCCGCGCCGCCCGCCTGGCGGGCCAAGGCCGAAAAGAACTGTCCAATGATGACGCGTGCCGCTCCGTCCAGGAGACGACCGCCGATAGTGGCGACCTTGCCGCCGATCGCGGCGTCGTATTCATAACGCACCAGCGTACCGCCGTTCTCGGGCGCCAGCGTGATGCGACCTTCGCCACTGCCGAACCCGAGAGCCCCTTCAGCGGAGCCCCCCAGCGTCACGGCGCGGGGCGCGTCGAGATCGGACAATGTCACCTCGGCGCGGTAGCGGCCCTTGACCGGCCCGATTCCGATCGTGACGTCGGCACGAAAATGCGTGTCGGAGATCTTCTCTACCCCGTGACACCCCGGAATGACGGCCTGCAGTGTTGCCGGGTCGAGCAGCATCTCCCAGACCGCCTCGGGCGAAGCATTTACCTTCGCGCTGCCTTCGCCATTGAGTTGACGACCGCTCCTGCCGGATTCTGGCGTTTCGGCACGGCGCCCAGCCGGAGGGATCGGCTCGGCCCCGCGAACGATCTCGGTCAATCTGGCGGGAACGATCGGCAGCTCCACGTCTTTGGTGCCAAGCGCATCGGCTACCGCGTTGGCGATGCAGACCGGCGTCGACATGCAATTCCCCTCCCCGACCCCCTTCGATCCGAGCGGAGTGAAGGGCGACGGTGTCTCCATATGAAGGATGACGGGATCCGGGACTTCGGCCGTGGTCGGCAGCAGGTAATCGGCAAATGTGCCCGTCAGGAAACTGCCGTCCGGCGCGTAAGCGTACTCTTCGTAGAGGGCGGCGCCCAACGCCTGCGCGAACCCGCCGCGGATCTGCCCGTCGACCATTGCAGGATGCAGGATCGTGCCGCAATCGTGCATGGTCACATAGCGATCGATGCGCGTCATCAGGGTCGTGCGGTCGATTTCAACGCCGCAGAAATCGAAGATGAAGCCGTAGCAAAGCGACGAGTTGATCCTGTCCTCGTCGTCCGGCGGCGTGAGTTCGGGCGGCGTCCAGAACACAGTCTCGCGAATGGTCTGTTGGACGTCATCGGGCAACGTGCCGGGCGCCCAATGGCCCAGTGCGGCGAGCCGCGAGAGCGCTATTCTGTTGTCCGGGTTCCGCTTCGAGTTCACGCTGCCGTTTGCGAACATGATGTCGTCCGCATCGGTATTGAACTGGCTCGCGGCGACGCGCGCCAGACGTGCTGCAATGCGTTCGGCAGCAAGCTTCGCGGTACCGGCGACCGCCGCAGCGAAGCGGCTCGCATAGTTGCCGGACGCGATCGACCATGCATCTTTGGCGGTATCGATTTCGGTATTGACCCGTACGTCAGCAGGAGTGAGGCCGAAGACGTCGGCCACCACCTGAGACAAAACGGTTCGGTGCCCCTGTCCCTGGGGGACCGATGCGACGTGAACGGTGATGCTACCGACGGGGTCGAGGGTCACGGTGGCCGTGGCTTGCGCGCCGTTTTTCGGTCCGGCCTTGCGGCGCTCGGCCGCGGTCAACACGGTGCTGATATACCCCATGTTTGAGACGCTTGGCTCGACTACAGCCGCATATCCGATTCCGTAGAGCCTGCCTTCGGCCCGAGCGGCGTCTCGGCGGGCTTTCAGCTCATCGAGCGCCCCACCCGCGGTACCGCGCGCGATCGCTTCCTGATAGTCGCCGGAATCGAGCAAGGCGCCTGTCGCGGTCCGGTAGGGAAAAGCATCAGCCGGAACCAGATTTCGCTTGATGACATCCAACGGATCGTGATTTAGCTCGACAGCGATCCGCTGCACCAACCGTTCCAGCGCAAAATAGACCTGCGGTCCGCCGAAGCCGCGATTCAAGCCAGTCGGCGTCTTGTTGGTAACGACGACCCGGTTCCGCACCGCGACGTGACGAACGTCATATGCGCCCGTCAGGTTGCCGTGCATGCGGTAGAGCGTGGCGGGTTCGGGCGCCCGCAAATGCGCACCGCAATCCTCCACCTGATCCCAGTCGAGCGCCAAAATCCTGCCATCGGATGCGACTGCCGCCGAAAGCGTGGTGGCACGGTTTGTCGCGGACACGGAGGCCGTCAGATGCTCCAGGCGGTCTTCGATCCACTTGACGGGACGACCGACCGCGCGCGATGCAGCGCAGAGAAGCACGATGTAGGGAAACACGCCCTGCTTGACGCCGAAACTGCCGCCGGAATCCGGAGGGGTACGCAGCCGCACGCGGTTGCCGGGCACTTTCAAGGCACGCGAGATCACCGCATGGATGCTGAAAGGTCCCTGGAAGTTTGCGAGTATGTCGAAGGCATCTTCTGACGCGTCATAATCAGCGATGACGCCATAGGTTTCGATCGGCGTGCATGAATTGCGGGGATATCTGATGTCGACCGAGATACGGTGGGCAGCTTCGGCGAATGCGCGATCGGGATCGCCGTAGCGGAAGGCCCGGTCGCTCGCGACGTTCCCACGAAATCCATCATGAAGAACGGGGGATTCGGGCGACAACGCCTTGAGCGGGTCAATGTTGGCGGAAAGCGCCCGGTACTGCACGACGATCAAATCGACCGCGTCCTCGGCCTTATATCTGTCAGACGCGATCACGACGGCGACCGGCTCCCCGACATAGCGGACCCGTCCGACCGCGATCGGCCAGCATTCGACCGGAGCCTTCACGCCGACGACAAGGCTGGCGGTCAGTGCCTTGATGTCGTCACCGGTCAAGACCGCGACAACCCCGTCCGCATGCCGCGCGATTTCGCTATCGATCCCAGCTATCTCAGCGTGAGCGTGGGGCGAACGCAGGATGGCGGCGTACAGCGTGCCGGGGCGGACGCCGAGGTCGTCGATAAAACGGCCGCGACCGGTTAGCAGCCCAGCATCCTCGACGCGTTCGATCGAACGCCCGACCCACGGCCGGTCGGCGCCCCCGCTCTCGATCGATGTTGCGGTTCGGGCCGCGTCCTGCACCATGTCTTCGCCTGCCTCCCGACGCGTTATTCGATGCGACGCCGACACTTGTCAGGACTTGGGGGTGCAGGGCCATACCGCCCGCTCTCAGGACTTACCAAATCGTCTCATTTGAAGGAGCAGCCGCCGCAAATCAGCTCGCAAGACGCGAGACGTTGCGGAATTCGCGCGGGCTGACGCCGGCATGATCACGGAAGAAGCGCGTGAAGTGCGCGGGCTCGGGAAAACCGAAACGCTCGCTGAGCTCGCCCAGCGGGGTGTCCTCGCGCATTACCGCGCCCAGTGCCCGTTCCATCCGCACGACGTTGAGATAGAGTTTTGGCGAGACTCCGAGCGAGGTCTCGAACAGGCGGAAGAACTGCGCACGCGAGAGGCCTGCACCCCTCACGAACTGATCGACGCTCGCGTAGGAATTCCTGCTACGCATGGCATCCATCGCGCGTCGGATCCGCCAGTCGCAGCTAACCGCGCTCATGCCCCGGATCGAGTTTGGAAAACTGCGCCAGGGCGTGAACCGCTCGATCACCGCAATCATGAGATCCGACAACGTCTGCTCATGGGCGCACAGGGCGTCCGGATGCGCCATCATATCGGCCGCGAGGTGCAGCGTAAGCTGGCGAATGCGCGGAGAAATCTCGCCCGACGGTTGCTCGAAGAAGCCGGGCGCGCCGCTGGCGGCCCATCCTGGCCGGAACTCCTTTAGCCATTCAGGCTCTATATAGAGCGCCAGGATAAGGGTTCGCGGCCGGTTGACGTCATGCACGTAGGCGTGCGGCTTCCACCCGTCGACGAGCACGGCGGTCGTGTCCGTAAGCGGATAGACCCGGTCGCCAACCAGGAACTGCGTGTCGGCGCCTTCGACCTTGAGCAGGACATGGCAGTGATGATGGGCGTGACGGATCAGCGAACGGTCCATGTCGAGCAGAGCGACCCTGCCGAAAGCACCGTGAGCGATGCGCAGGGCCGTAGACATCAGGATGACTTCCCTTGAGGCATTGCGATGCGGAATGATCTGGTTTCCGAAGCGCCAGTATAACTGGGATCTGGAACCGACGCTATTCGTGCGGATAGATTCAAGATGCAGTCATGCTGCGGCAATTGGCTCACGACCGGACCTCTGCCAGAATTCGCGCGAAGGCGGCGTTCGGATCGGCTTGCAGAGCCGCGGCCAGATCGACCTGGTCCTCACCCTTCACACGTATCCGCTTGAAGTCGAGCTCGGGCGCATCGATGGGCGCTGTCGCGTCGAGGCCCATTTTTGCGCTAATACCATCGTTCGATGTCGGATCCAGCTTGGAGCCGAGGGCGCCGGCAACGACCAGCAAATCCCGGTCTGCCTGGAAGCGCGTGGCGACCGCCCATTCGATCTCGTCGGTGCTGCTGATGTCGACGTCCTTGTCCACCACGACCACCTGTTTGACGTCGTAATGGGCCCCGAATGCCGACATCATGACGTTCTTCGGCTCGCCATCATTGGTCTTGTCAATCTTGATCGCGAGATGGTAGCGGCACGTGCCACCGCGCGTGAGGCGGACATCGAGCACATTGGGAAAGCTGCGCCGCAGATGCTGGAGCAGGGTCGCCTCTCGTGGAACGCCGCCGAGGATGAGGTGCTCGTAGCCACCGCCGACGATGGTGTGGAAGATGGGCTGCGCTCGATGCGTGATCGCGTCCACCTCGATCACCTCGCGATTGGCACGGGGACCGTAATATTGAGGAAATTCGCCGAATGGTCCCTCCGGCTCGCGCACACCGGGCAGGATTCGTCCTTCGATCACAATTTCCGCGTGCGCGGGAACGCGCACCGAATTGGTCCGGCATTTCACGACGTCCACGGGTTTGCCCAGCAGCGCACCGGCAATCGCCATTTCGTCCTCGTCCAACGCCGCAATCGCCTGCGAGGCAAGCAGCAGGACCGGATGAGCGCCGATGACGATCGCGATTTCAAGCGCCTGCCCCTTCTTTTCAGCGATACGATGGTAGGAGAACGTGTGGCGCGGAAGCAGCAGGACGCCGATGCGGTTCGGGCCACTAATCTGGCAGCGGTGGATTGAGACGTTCTGGACGCCGGTTTCGGGATTGCGTGCGATCAGCAATCCGGCCGTGATATACGGCCCGCTGTCGCGCTCGTTGTGCTTGGGAATCGGAAGCTGGCGGAGCAAATCGACGTTGCCATGGACGACCTCCTGCACTGGCCCGCTTGCCACTTCATTGGTCGGCAGCGGCTCGCGCGCGGCCGCTAGAAATCGCGGCAGCAATTGATCCTCGCTGACCCCAATGGCGTCAGCGACCCAGTCACGACCGGTAAACAGATTGGCGACGATTGGAATCTCGTGTCCGCCGGGGCGCGGAAACAACACGGCACGGTCGCGCTCAAGGCGCTTGGCGACCGCGGCCAGTTCGTCGACGAGGCCAATGCCTTCGCGAGCAATCGCGAGCCTGCCACGTCCGGTAAGATCGGTAAGCCATGCTCGCAGATCGGAAGGCGGATTGGCCTCTTGCCTTACCATGTGTTCAGTTCGCATATGACTGGTCTTTCCTCAAGTCGTCACAATCGTCAGGGAACGATCTTGCGCACCGCTTGCGGACGATGCTTCAGCGCATCGTCCTCGCCCCAGCGGCGCACGATGCCGACATCCACGTCGAACAAGTCGAGCACGCGGCCAACGGTATGATCGACCATCTCTTGCAGGTTCTCAGGCTTGGCATAGAACGCGGGCACCGGCGGCGCTACGATCGCGCCCATCTCGGACAATGCCGTCATCGTGCGCAGATGGCCGGTGTGCAGCGGGGTTTCGCGCACCATGAGCACCAGGCGTCGACGCTCCTTGAGCACGACGTCGGCGGCGCGGGTCAGCAGCGTCGTGGTCACGCCCGATGCAATTTCAGACATCGAACGCATCGAGCAAGGTGCTACGATCATGCCGGCGGTGCGGAACGAGCCGCTCGATATCGAGGCAGCCATGTCATCGATCGCATGGCTGACATTGGCAAGCCCCCTCACCTCCGCGATCTTCAGGTCCGTCTCATAGGCGAAAGTCAGTTCGGCGGTCTTCGACATCACCAGATGTGTCTCGACGCCGGCATTGCGCAACAATTGCAGCATGCGCACGCCATAAGTGACGCCCGATGCACCCGAGATACCGATGATTAGCCGCTTGGGCGTGGCCTGCATGTTTGTCATTCCGCTCCCATGATTGGCGTTCGGGGGCCCATGACCGAGCCGCGCAACCGATGGACAAGACTATGCAGTGGCTATCATCAGCACAAATAATGATTGATTATGGTATCGATCACCTGAAATGATGGCTTCATCCGCAGAACTAGAGGAGAACGCCGTGGAAATCAGGCAGATGCAATATTTCCTGTGCCTGGCCGAAGAAAAGAGCGTCACCCGCGCGGCACGCCAGCTCAACATCGTGCAACCCGCGCTGAGCATGCAGATCGCCAAGCTCGAGGCCGAGCTTGGCCAGAAGCTGTTCGACCGCAGCGTTCAGGGGATGACGCTGACCAGCGCGGGCGAGACGCTGCTGCGGCTGACGGCGCCGATCGTGCGCGATGCCGAGCACGCGCAGCAGGAGATGGCGCAACTCGGCGGACGCATCTCCGGCCGGGTGTCTGTCGGCCTCATCACCTCGGTCGCGCAAAGCATCATGGCAAGGTCATCGGCAACCGTTGCCAGCCGATACCCCGAGATCACTCTGTCCGCCTGTGAAGGCTACACCGAAACGCTGGTCGATTGGGTCAACACCGGCCAGCTCGATTTCGCGCTCATCAACGTACCGCGCCGGCGGACTCCCCTGGCCGCGCATCACGTGATGGACGAGGAAATGGTCTTGGCCTGCCGGAAAGAGGGACCGATCAAGCCACCGGCAAGACTGCGCTTCGATCGCATCGCTGATTTCGATCTGGTGTTGCCCTCGAAACGGCATGGCTTGAGACTGATCCTCGACGAGCACGCTGCCGCGGTCGGCATCGACCTGAGACCGCGGCTGGAGCTCGACACCCTGCCAGCTCTGTGCGACGTGCTCGCGACCACCAATTTTGCAACGGTTTTGCCGACCATCGCGCTGCGGCAGTCCCTTTCGGCCGGGAGCATCCGAGCCCATCGCTTCGACGAACAAAAAATCGTTCGCTCGATTGCCTGGGTTCATCATCCACGAAGGGCGGTATCCGTCGCTGCAAGGGCCGTGCTTGACATTATCAGCCATGATCTGGCGGAGGCTGCGGCTTCGGTACGGACGCTCGTGGGGTCGCCTTCTCGTGGCTCGCGCCAACAGCTTCGCAGACGAACTACCTCCTAGACTTCGATTCGCCGAACCCACTCGGAAGGATGTCGCGCCGTAGCTCAGAATGAGACCGGTTGGTAAGTTTCGAGACGAACCGGCATGACGGTTATATTCCCGCCTGATTACGTTTCGCCGCAAGCGCAGAATTCGTGGCGGGACAAGTTTTCCAGGCGAACGTCAAGGCCGCGGCCGCGGTGCCTCGCGCCATCCTAGCTCCCGGATATCTGGGCGAATTCGAACAGACTGCCAATTCAAGAAGGCAGTCGAAAGATGGAGTCCGAACATGGGAAGGCTTGGTTGCAGCAGGACTACAAGGTGTACGGCGCGGCATGCAGAAGGCTTCAGGAGCGCCCGGAGATCGCTCCTGTCCATATGCGCGGCTGTGATCCTTGCCGTCGCGGGGGCGCCCTCTGCCGAAGCGCAACCCACCGATTATCCCAGTCGACCGATCCAGGTGTACGTGCCTTTTGCCGGAGGCAGCGCCAGCGACGTGATCACGCGTATCCTGCTCAACAGGATGGCCACGTCGCTGGGGCGGACTTTCGTGGTCGACAATCGCCCCGGCGCCGGCGGAAATATCGGCACTGCGGCAGCCGCGCATGCCGCACCGGACGGCTATACGCTGTTGATGAGCACCTCCGGGCCTCTGGCCGCGAATAAGTCGTTGTTCAGGGACCTCGGCTACGATCCACTGAAGGATCTCGCGCCGATTGGCCTGTTCGCCGTCCTGCCGAACGTCGTGGTCATCAATTCGAAACTTCCGCCGAAATCGCTTCGCGAATTGATCGAATACGCAAAGACACATCCCAAGGAACTGAACTATGGCACGGTCGGGGTCGGTTCGTCACAGCATCTGGCCGGCGCCTATTTCGAGCAACTCACCGGCACCGAACTCACACACGTCTCCTATCGCAACATTTCCAACTACACGCCGGACTTCCTCTCCGGCCAGGTGCCGCTCGGATTCCAGCTTCTGCCCAACGTGATCGGCCTGATCAGGAACGGCGATGCGCGGGCACTCGCGGTCGCCAGCAGCAAGCGCATGACTGCGCTACCCGGCATCCCGACGGCTGCCGAGGCAGGCCTTCCGGACTACGAAAGCTCTGCCTGGCTTGCCCTGCTCGCGCCGGCCAACACTAACAAGGCCGTGATCGACAAGCTTTATGCCGCTGTGGTGGACGCCATGAATGATCCCAAGGTGCGCACCCTCTTCGTCGAGCAAGGCGCCGAACCGCTTGTCCTCGGCCCGGAAGAACTCAGAAACTTCATGGCGTCGGAAAGTGCCAAATGGGCCGCGATCATCAGAAAGATCGGAATTGAACCAATGTGAACGCGGGAGTTGAAAGCGGCCTGGGGCGGCGGCGCTACCCACCGCCGGCTGAGCGACCTTTGCCTTGGTGCCGCCCTGCTGACGCTTTTCTCTTCATGAACGAGCATGAACTAAGTGATCTGCCGAACATCCATGAGATTGGTATCTCTGGGTTATCTAACAACAAGTGATCGGTGGCTCTGCAGGAATTCCTCCGGCGGAGCTTCCAACCATGCTGATCTCAACTAAGCTATCCGCGCAGGACAATTATTCGGCACTAGGCCGCGCGCTTCATCAGCAGCCTGCGTTCTCGCGAATAGCTGTTTTATTCGTGAGTGAAAAGCGCATCAATCTATTCCCGTTGATCGGGGTCAACGTTGGCGCTTGGATTTAGGGAGGCCCTTGCTTTGTCCATCGACATCTACATCCAAAAGACGGCGTGTCAATATCAATATCTGCTCCAGCGTTTCCGCATGTGATATCCTTCCCTCAGGGTTGTACCAATAGGCCGAACGATCCCATTGGTTCATAATGGAAAGCGTGACGAACATTGGATCGACTGGATCGTTTTCACCGACGAAGTCCGTAACCAGACCGTGTATCCTGTATCTGTAATCGTGGAGACGCCTACCAAAGTGTTTTCGGTCATCTTCGGAAAGAAACAGCTTCCCAAATTGAGGATCAATGAGCCGATCATTGGCCCGAGCGATCACCTGATGACGTAACTTATAACCCACATGACGCCGAGCGATTTCGAACAAGCGTTGGCCTCGCCCTATTTGATCGATATCTTTGAGGACGCACGAGAAGAAATTATCGATACCGAAATCAATCGCTGCTACGAGCAAAGCCTCCTTTGAAGGGTAGTAATTGTAAAGCGTCGGCGCACGCAGATCGACAGCGCTGGCAATTGTGCGCATACTGCAGGTCTCGTAACCTCGTTCAGCAAACAACGCTATGGCGGCCAGGAGAATGCGAATACGTGCCCGGCCAGCAGAAGATTCCGGCAGCTGAACAATGGCTGCCTCGTCGATTGCCTCGCCAAGATAACTGAGGGCTGCTCCGTCAGTTGGCACTAGCGCTCCTGTTCGAGTCCGCTTCATTACTGTCCGGCTCATCTACGTCTTGCTCCACACGACCAATCGACCTCAGCAAAAGAGTTGGCCGAACCATGCCGAACTGCCAAGCGCATCGATCCTCCAGACGGATAGTAGATACAGCCTAGACGCGCCGCACCTGCAACGACGATTCAGAAGTACATAATTCAACCCCGGTGATCATCTCCGGGCTAACTGTTAGAGACGATTATCTATTCGCGGATTCGGCTTCCTGCAGAAAGCGCCACATCACCTTACCCGAGGCGTTCTTTGGCAACCCAACTACAAACTCGACAATCCGAGGAACTTTGTACGCGCTGACTTGGGTGCGGCACCATTCAATCAGGCTTTGCGCGGTGAGATCCCCATGCGACGGCTTGCGCACGACAAGGGCTTTCACTGTTTCGCCCCGGTAAGTGTCCGTTGAACTGATGATGCAAACTTCCTGAACTCCCGGATGTCGGAACATGAGCGCCTCGATCTCGGCAGGCCATATCTTGTACCCCGACGCGTTGATCATGCGCTTGAGGCGATCCGTGATGAAGAAATAGCCATCCTGGTCCTTATATCCGATATCTCCCGTACGCAGAAACCGCTTCCCGCCGATTGTCATAAACGCCTCTTTGGTGGCGTCTTCGCGCTTCCAGTACCCTCGAAAAATCTGCGGACCATGTACGACGATTTCGCCTTGCTCCCCGTCGGCTACCTCAAGCCCGCTATCGAGATCTATGATCCGCGCGTCGACGCTCATAAAGGGGATACCCAGGCATTGCAGCTTTGGCGTGTCGCACGGGTTCATCAGCGTAACCGCTGATGACTCGGTGAGACCATACCCTTCAACGAATTGCAGCCCAAATTGATCAAGCAGACGTTCGGCGATGGTCTGAGGCATCGCCGCACCGCCGCCCCCGATATAGACGAGGCTGGATAGGTCGTAGCTATCTAGACGGGGACTGGCCAACAAATCGATGATCATGGTGGGAATCGACGTCCAGTGGCTCACACCGTACTGCGAAATGAGTTGGCCGGCCACTTCGCGATCCCACCGCGGCATGATGACCATCGTTCCCCCCGAGAAGATCGAAGCGTGCATTACGCACACGATGCCCGTAATATGAAACAAGGGCAAAACCGCGAGACTCACCATTTCCGGCGTGCCGTTGGTCCAGAACGACATCGTTATGGCGTTGTGCATGACGTTCGAATGAGGCAGCATACACCCCTTCGGCAGACCGGTGGTCCCGCTGGTATACGGAAGAAGCGCGAGGTCATCGCAATTGATGAGCAGTTCGCCGGGCGCGTCATCTGTCTGCACTGCATCACGCCATTGGACGACGTTGCCGCGAGCGAGGTTCGGCGAAGGATGCCGCGCCGTTAGCCAGTCCCGCCACCCTTGCGGTATCGCCAATTGCTCGTCTTCACTGAACACATCGGCGAAGTGACTGAGGATCAGATGCTCCAGATGACTGCCGGATTCGATGCCATTGCTCGCAGCGGCTAGCTCCCCGGCCAAATCCGCTGTCGTAATCGCCACCTTTGCTTGCGCATCCGTGATGTAGTGACGCAGTTCTTCCGCTCGATTCATCGGATTGACAGGCACAACAACGGCGTTTGCTCGAGCAATTGCAAAGTGCGCGATCACGAGTTGAGGGCAGTTCTGCATCACCACGAGGACGCGGTCTCCCCGCCGAACGCCAAGCGCATGCAAACGGCCAGCCAATCGCTCAGAGGTCTGCTTCAGCTGCTGATAGCTGATGTTACCGCCCAGGAAAGCCAATGCTGTCCGATCCGGATATCGGCGCGCATTGACGGCCAGATTGTCCCACAACGAGGTGGCGGGAGGCTCAACTGCAGCCGGCAGCCGCTTTGGCCAGGCCGTTAACGATCGCTTATCACGCTGCATTTTGCCAACCTTTAGTCCAGACGAAGAATTATCGCTCAACAGCGGCGCGGTTTCCGGGGTGTAGCTATCACAGCATCGTTGGCGAGAATCCTCTTAGCTACATCCGTAGCCTTCCGGTCAGCCCACGCCGCCAACTCTGGTCATTTGTGCACCAGCGGGCAATTTGACTCGGAAAGCGGCTGATAGACGTCCGCCCCGGATACTGTTTCGCGAACGTTGAGATCGTCCCATTCGCCGTTGGATGCCGCGGGTTTCTTCACGTCCAGGACGTACATGTCGTAGACCATGCGACCGTCCTCACGAATCCGCCCTCCCTTAGCGAAAACATCATTGATCGCCATTGTCTTCATATGATTAAGCACCGTCTTCGCTTCGTCTGTCCCGGTCTCCTTGACCGCCTTCAGGTAAGTCGTGATGGCGGAATAGAGGCCGGCCTGGAGCATGATCGGCATTCTATTGCGCTCCTTGAAGAAACGCTGACTCCACGCCCGCGACTCATCGTTACGATTCCAATAGAATCCCTCCACCAGAACCATGCCTTGCGCGGCTTCCAATCCGATCGCATGCACATCCATCAGCGTCGCGGCCATCGGGGCAAGTGTCTGGGAAACCCCGAACTCGCGCGCCGCCTTAACCGCGTTGATCAGATCGCCGCCCGCATTTGCCAATCCGATCACATCCGCTCCCGAGCTTTGAGCGCTCAGCACGAATGACGAAAAATCAGAGGTTCCGGTCGAATGCTTCCGCGACCCGATGACCTTGCCACCCGCAGCGATGATCGCTTTGGTCGCATCCTTCTCGATCGCCTGACCCAGCGCATAGTCAACGGACAGGAAATACCAGTTCTTGTTACCTGAGCGCGTGATGGACCCGGCCAGAGCGCGGGAGATTCCGTACGTGTCCCAGGTATAAAGCACAGTATTTGGCGAGCATTGCTCGTTGATCAAACTGACGGTTCCTGCACCAGTGACCATCAGGACGCGATTTTTTTCGCGCGTAAGTCCCGATACCGCCAAAGCAACTGCTGAATTGATCGAATCCGTGACCATATCGACACCGTCGACATCATACCACTCGCGAACGCGGGTCATCGCGATATCCGGCTTGTTCTGATGATCGGATACGACCAGTTCGACCCTGAATGGAGGTTCTTCATTCTTGACGAAATCATCAATGGCCATGCGCGCCGCGACTACCGAGCTTGCCCCGCTGAGATCCTGAAAGACACCAGACATATCGCCGAGGATGCCGATCTTCACGACGTCGTTTGAAATACCCAGTCGCTGCGCTTGCAGGCCTCCCGTGAACATCACTCCGAGAGCGGACGCGAGCATTAATCCCCTGGCAATCCCCATAGAATTCTCCTCCTCATTTCGTGATTGGTCTTTCAACGAGGTGAGGCCACACCGAAGCGAGCCTGACTTCGCATCCAGGCTTATCGATTAAAACTTCCTTCGATCCATTCCCCAATCGCCTTCATTGTCGAGGCGGTCTCCGGCAGGAACGGAAAGATTGTGTAGACATGCACGGAATCATCCACGATCCGCGACGTCACATCGACTCCGGCCTTCTGTGCACGCTCGATCAAGCGAGTCGTATCGCTCAGCAGCACCTCTCCTTCGCTCGCGGTCAGGAACAGCGGCGGAAGCCCGGCGAGATCGCCGTAAAGAGGAGAGACCATAGGGTCTGTGGGCTCATGCCCCTGGAAATAGGAAGCGCCGAGATATGTGAGCATGTCGCGATTTGCGGCGGGATCATCTCCGGCGAACTGGGATACGCTCGGTCCGCGCAAAGTAAGATCGACGAAGGGGCACACGCCGATGATGCCGGCCGGCAACGGAGTTCCTGCGGTCTTCAGCGCCAGCGCCAACGCAAGCGCGAGTCCGCCGCCGGACGATTCTCCGCTGAGGATGATGGAAGACGCCGGAACGCCGCTATTAACAAGGCCGCGATATGCGTCGAGCGCATCGTCTATCGCAGCTGGGTACGGATGATCCGGCGCCAGCCGATAATCCACGGCAATGGACGTACCACCGACGGCTTCCGCGAGCCGATGCGCATATTCAAGCGATCCGCGCGCTGAACCGAGCACGTAGCCCCCACCATGAAAATGCAGAACGGTCGGCGCGTTTGCGCGCTTCCTCAACGCATGCACACGCAGCGACGGGACGCCATGCAACTCAAGGGACTCGACCCCAACCTCCTTACTGAGGGGAAAATTCTTCGCCAGAAATTCCTCGTATCCTTCTCGAAGCCCGTCATGCCCACGCGCAACTTGCTCCGGCGAGAACGCATTTTTCCAAAGAGAAAACGCGCGCTGGCTCTCCGGCCGCTTCAGGCTCTTGCCTTCCTTGGTGGCCGACAAACCCAAAACTTCGCCGGCAGGCAGCTTGACGGCCTTCAACACATCATATCCCCAGACAAATCCCCATGTTGTCTCCGTCATGGGATCGATGTGCTGCATACCCTTCCAGCGTCCATTCCTTGCTCGAATGCGATCAGGCTCCGTTTCGTGGGTGAGTTTCACCATCGCACGAGCGCCTGCTTGCACACGCGTTGTCCGTGGACGGCGGCGTTGCTCGTATTCCTGAAGCGCAGTTGGAACGTCTTTCTTCGAGGCCTTTTCCAGCACCGTCGCCATAGTCCAGGCGTCCTCGATGCCTTGCGCAGCACCTTGCGCCAGGAAAGGCACCATAGGATGCGCGGCATCCCCCATCAGCGTCACGCGCCCATACGTCCAGCGGTCGATTGGATCGCGGTAGTACATGCCCGTGATAAAGCCAGATTCGATCTGCTCCATCATCTTCCGCGCCCTCGGCTCGATGTCGGAAAAGGATCGTCGCAGGTCTTCAATGTCGCCGCTTTCGGTCCAAGATTCGCGTTGGACCTCCGCAGCGGGTACCGAGGCCAGAATGCTGTAGAGATTGTTCGGCCGCACCCAGTAGGTGATCAGCGTGCGCCCCGGCCCAAGCCAGTAATTTCCCTTCTCTTCGAGATGAACATCACGCAACTTTTCCGCCGGGATCAGCGCTCGCCACATCAAGATGTTCGAAAACTGCGTCGGCTCCGCGCCCCGCAACTGTTTTCGGATTACGGAATGGATACCGTCCGCACCGATCAGAATATCGCCGCGCACTTGCTCGCCCGAAGCGAGGCGAACGGTCACACCGTCGTCGTCTTGCTCAAAGCCAGCGACTTGCGCACCGAATCTCAATGTTCCCGATGGAACGGCGCTCGCTAATAGATCAAGAAGGTCGGCGCGATGAATATTGTACAGCGGCGCGCCCCAATGCCTGGTTCCGAGATCGCCAAGCGGTGACAAGTTTAACAGCTTACCGGTGCTGATATCCCGCATCTCGTACGACTGCGGAATCACGCTGACGCTTGCAACGTCTTTTTCAAGGCCTAGCTCGCGGAGGACCAGCGTAGCATTGGCGGCAATCTGAATACCGGCGCCGATCTCCTTGAGCGCTGTCGCCTGCTCCAGGACGAGGACGTCGTGCCCCTTCTGATGAAGCGCAATGGCTGCAGTCATGCCGGCGATTCCGGCTCCCACGATAATCATCCGCATCGGTCGTCTCCCTCCAACTGCTGGCCGTTGATCGGTACTAACGAATGTTCGTAAGTACCGTCAGTCCGGCAACTGCGTCAAGCGGGATCCGCTGAATCACCGTTTGACCAATCCGGACGCACGATATCGTCTCTGTCGATCCAACTAATTGTTCTTGCTAAGAAAACGTGCGGATCAGAGGTTCACGCGCCATACAGTGATGCTGGCAATCGGAGACAGCGCCTACCATCCGGGGGCGCAACGGATCTTCCCCGGTATCGCGGTGATACCCGCCACGAGGCCAATCTGCCCCCTCAAGTCCCGCTCAGAGGCGCGCTGCGTTCACAAACTGCAAAGGCTTGAGGCAACGTCTCATGCGATGACGAGAGAGGTTGGTGACCCGACCGAGAACACCACCGAAATCGCGCTCATAGGTCGCGACTCGCAAACGGAGCGTTTGCAAGACCGAACTTAGCGGTGAGTTCCTCGCGAAATTTCTTGATGGCCGCGACGGCGTTGGCCTCAGATGACCGCGCACGCCATGACGGGTACACGGTGAATGCTGCATTCAAGGTGTGGCCATGCTGCTGGACGAAGGTGCTCTGTTGACGATCTCACGAACATGCGGCGGTTCGAGATAATGATCGCGAATAGCGGCGAGGCCAGTGGCCGGTGCGCCGGTTATCATTTCGACTGAGGCAGAATGGCCGGCCGCGCACCGGGCAATGAACCGAGCTTAAATCGAGCACGCACGTCACGGCAAGAAAAACCGTCAGCTTGAACCGGCGGGGTTGCCGCTCCGTCAAGATGCTAGTCCTGATGAACCTGATTTGGCGACGGCTTGCCTACACAATGCTGATCGGTATGCACTCGAGGCTCGTCCGCCATTGAGGCCAAAGGCGACCACCACGGCGCAGAGATCGCCATAGCACTTTCGTCCTGGCAGCTCTTTGCGTCGTGGGATTCAGCATGGCAGCTGGTGGCGCCTCACTAGAAGAGAGGAAGACCCGCGCGCGTGAACCTCGGCAGAAGGCCGCCATCTGGGGCCGCGCACTGCCGATCTCCACAACCGTGTGCTGCCGCCGGAGCACCGAAAGATAGCAAGCAGTCCGTCCGACGAACCAATTGCGTCCATAACGACCACGGGCTTGTTGCATAGCCGAATTTAGTGGGTTGGATCGCGAATTTGCTCCGCCGGCCGGATGTCGGCCTGCGGCCTCGGAACGGCGTACAGGTAGACCTACAACCGCTATCCGAGCGGGGCGGCCGATGGCTGAAGCACAACCTGTTTCGCTTCCCGGGGGCGGTGTGGTCTCGCAAGCGCGATTGCGTGGAGTGGCAGAGGGCGACGTGATCGCACTGCATCTCGTGGTCGAGCGGGTGAAAGTGGCCGGGGTTCGGGTGCGTTTCTACGGGCGGCTTCGGCGCTGGGACGGCACGTCACCAGTTTGGATCTTGCTGGCACGCGGGAAGCAATAGTCCGGCGGCTGTCGAAACCACACCGGCTCGCGCGACACCGCGGCTTCCCTCGGTGTAGACCCGGCGTTGTGAATAATCGCATCCATGCGACCGATCCCGTTGACCTGGTCCGCGATGCTCCTGGTCTGGTCGGCACTGTTCCATCTGCACGGCACGCGGTATTGCGCTACTCAGATTGGGGCTCGTTTTCCTGGCCCAGAAGGCAATGCGTCATCCGATTGATGAAATGGGTCTTGCCGCAAGCCGGGCATCTCACCAGCATAAAGGCATCACTTGCTGCATTCAGATCGCCCTCGATCCACTGCTGCACGTTTTGGTCAGTCGTCGGACAGCTAAACATGATGCTGGTCATTGCTGCAGCATCGGCCCCGCGTCGGCGGCGCTCGTGACCCAGATCAAAGTTGAGCAGTTATTTATCGGGCGGCTTTAACGAGCTTTCGATCCAACCGCGCGCCCGGAGACTCCAGCGGATGGAGGGCGTCGCAGGTGGCACATCGCTACTCCACTTCCTCGGTCGCGGGTAGCCGTCATCCCGTTTACCGAAGATCGGACAGGTTCTTTGCCTAGGATACAGCCTGGCATCGGGGAGCTTGAAGACGTGGGACAAGAGGATCCGGCTCGCATAGGCTGCCCGGGTTCAACATTCAGGACACCATTTTTTCACCAGCTCATCTGCCCCTTGCGCGCTCGTCTCCGTTGCGGGAACATCCGCGCGTTGGTTGAGACGGAGGCTCGGCGAAGGGGAGACAAACGATGAAGCCGCTAATCGGACTTATCGCGCTGCTCTTTACGACTGGCGCATTTGCTCAAACTGCTCCACCGAAGGCGGCCAAACGCCCGTCCGTTCAGCTCAGGCCGCAAGCGCCGGTGGGTTGCAAGCTCGTCGGAACGGTCAAAGGGACGAAGCTTTGGGCAGGAGACTGCACGGACGCCGCGGAACTTAGAGGCGCCGCACCCACGGCTGAAACCGCCCCGCCATCCCTGCCCGCCGCTGCCGCAGGCGCCATTCCGCCCGGTCAAAAAGAATAGGCTGGCCAGGACGGCGAAGGGAAAATGAAGCATCATCCCTTTCGGGGCGCCTCGGGGCGCGATCACTTTCGCCGTCCGGCGGATGCCATCACTGCTGTGTAAGCCCACGCCCAGATGCGAATTAGGCCACTACTTTTTCCGCTCGCGATCTTCGTACTTTTCAGTGCAGCGGGAATCACCACGCTTTACAAGATCGACCTCTTGTAGTGGTGGATAGCAGTGGAGCAGCGCGTATTCGTTGGTGTATGGCGCGGGTGAGCGGACGCAAACGTTTGCGCCGACCGGCAGATCGACCGACTGCCCGTCCACAAGCATGTAGCTGCAGGTATCCATTTTCTTTGTTCTGTCGACCGTACTCTCATCGGCCGCCCTAGCTGCGGCAAGCGACGCTAGGGCGACGCCTACAAGTATAAGTGTACGCGACGCCTACGAGTATAAGTGTACGCATCTCATTCCCTTTCCCCTTGGGGCGGAAACGGCCGCAGGCCCGCAATTGCAGTACCTGCGGCCACGCTCCACCGTTCCGCACGATCGGCGCAGCGATCTTCATACGCCAGGGGCCACATCCAATCGCAACCGCGGGTCGCGCGCAAGCGACGTCGCCGAGCCCCAGAAGCTGATTTCTGTCCTTCGCTGACCTTGGCGAACTTGCTTTGGTCTGCTCTGCGGACGATAATCGACGCTGTTGAAGGTAATTCGTTCCGGCAGGCTTTGCGTAACACGCTCCTTTCAGTGGGAGGCTGCGATGCTCGCGTTGGAATTGCCACACTGGTTGATGATTTCTGGCACCGCGTTGGTAATGGCTGGACTCATTGGCCTTGGGTTTACCCGAAACAAACAGGTTGAGAGCGAACCCGTTCTGCTCCCGAGCGACCTAAGTTCATGGAGATCTGAGAGGGGCGATACATCTGCCTCGAGTGCCTAGGTACGTCCGCACTGTTGCAAACCAAAACAGTGCTCCATCAGCGGCCGACCTTGTGAGTAAGGCCCGAACTGCTTGTCGCGAAGGGGGGCAAGTTGCCCCTTTGCTGGGAGAACCTATAGGTGCGGAAACTTTCCGCACCGCATCCTCGCTGAGCGCGCCAGAGACGCCCGGAAGGACCCTGACGGGCTCGCCTGCCAAGCGTGGAATGCCCGCATGCTGAGGCTTCCATGGGTCTGCGCAGCCCTCTCCGGTCGCGCTCGGGCTCAAAGCAGTTGAATCTGCCGCACCGCACTGGGCTCTGACGTCTATCCCCCTTGCGCAAGCTTCGGAGGCGCGGGATCATCATCGGTCAGAGGTTGTTTTCCTTGGGGCAGGCCGATTATGGGAATTTCAGGAAAAGTTGCTGCGAGAATTTCACCACAACTAAAGAAATATCAGAAGGTGCTCGCCACAGCAAAGCAGCGCGACATAGGCGAGGCAGATACGGTAACGATCATCACTGATTTCCTCTGTAACGCCTTAGGCTACGATAAGTACAAAGAGGTTTCCAGCGAGCATGCCATCCGCGGTACCTACGTTGACCGCGTCATCACGGTCGACAATAAGAAGCGCTTCTTGATCGAGGCGAAAACAATTGGCGTTGAGCTCAAGGATTCTCACGTCAAACAGGCTGTAGACTATGCCGCCAATGAGGGCGTGTCTTGGGTTGTCTTATCGAACGGCGCGGTGTGGCGGCTGTACACTCTGAAATTTGGCAAGCCGATCGACAAGGCGCTCGTCTTCGAGATCGACGTGTTGTCCTGCGACTGCAAGAGCGACGACGTCATATGCTGCTTTGGCAGTTTGAGCGCGGAAGGTTACTCGAAGGACTCTCTCACTGAGTCGCTGAATGAAAAGCAGACCAGCGGCAAGTATGCCGTCGCTGCCGTATTGCGGACGGGGAACATGGCGGAAGCCAACCGAAAAGAGGTTCGTCGACTCTCGGGTGTTAGGTTTTCCGAGTATTTGTTTTCTCTACTGGAAAATGAATTGTTAAGCGCGAGTTGGTCGACAGCGAAGAGGGGCTAGCCGCCGCTACCTATGTGAAAAAACTCCAAAGGGCGGCGGAGCGGGAGAAGGCTGAGAGTGCCAAAACACCATAGGAAGATAAAATTGCCGCGAGCGGCGACCCTGTCCCGATTGATTGCCCCAGTTCGGCGCGACGATGGCCTAGCCGATTCCCGTCTAGGCATGAGCAACCGCAAACGCGGCATCTCGCTCAGAAGCAGTCCGCGGCTGGCCGAGATCGGCCTGGGTAAGTCCCTATCAAACTCGGCCATGACGTCCACCGGAAAAGTCTCCGCCGAGCGCGCCAAAGAGCTTGTTGGAAAAACCATCGATCGACTTGGCGATCCTGCCGCTTCGGCCGAGGAAAACGCCACTCGGCAGCGCCGGTTGATCAAAGGGCCTTCGGAGTTCCGGGAGCAACGTGTCGACCGCGGCAAGGGAAAGGCATGATCGACGACAAGCTTTCACTATCCGTATTTACAATCGAGGTCGATCGAAAGCCAGTCCTTGCTTTTTCAGCTCGCAAATATTCGGATGCTGAGACCATCTGTGCCGACCAAAGAGTCCGCGACAAGCTCAGTTCGGCTCGCTCGGGTGGCAACCCTCTTTGCGACGAACTCGCAACCTTGCGCGTGCGGCTGTCCAATTCCGACGAAAAGAAGCTTTACCGAGAGCAGACCGCGGCGCGATCGGCAGATGCTGGCCTCCCGGTATATTTGGTCAAGATAGATGGATAGCTGAAACGGATGTCTGATCAAGAAACCCGCGCAACTGCGACGCTAAAGCGCGAAGCAGCCGTCAAACAGCTATTGCGTCGCGCAGCCAAGCGCACCCGACCAAGCCAGGTCTTTTCTGTAGTTCCTCATACCCGTGAGACAGATGCGAACCGGGAGTTTGCGCCAGATCGCCAATCAGACGCCATTGTTTGGTTCCTGATCGCGCTCCCGGTATTCATGGTCGCCCATGCACTCTGCGTGAAGATCGGCGCAATCTAGGTAGCTATCGAGGGGCCGAAACGCGCATCTGTGGCGACTAGCGAAGCAGGAAAGTCCCGATCGCCAGCGCCAAACAACTCAATCGTACTCGACATGACGCTACTCCACAAAAACAATTCGGATCTAATCGAATGAGCTTAGTGCAAGCCGCCCGTTCGGCGCAACTTCTGCGCTGGCTTTGTACAAAATGGCCCCTCCGCCGGCCTACGCTTCAGCCAATGGGGCGGCTGGGGAACAGCAAGAGCCAGAGAGCCCCTCGAATGCTCAACCAGGCCGTCGTCAAAATCGGTCAAGATCATTGACGGGTTGGCATTGCACTCAGCGTCCAACGGCAAATTCTTTGAAAACGGTTGAGCACAGGGTTTTAGTTTTTTCTAGCTTTTCCCGAACGGGGGCGTCAAACTTGCGTCCATTGAGAACGTAATTTTTTCAGGGACATTGCGATGGGAAAACCTGCCGTTTCCCGTGATGCCTTCCGGGGACTATTCGCTTTCTATGCGGCGAAGGCTCATCACGACCACAAGCCCGAGGCCGAACATTCCCTTTTGCGGATGTTCGGATCTGCGGACGATATACCCGATGCTTTGCTGCAGCAGTGGTCGGACAGAGCTGAGTTGCTCGGCTCCGAAACCGTTGGCCGCGTAATGGATCCACACGTCCGTCAAATCACGAACGGCAATGCACAATACGACCATGCCAGCGACTTTCTCCACACGCTGCTGAGAGACCTCGGGCGGAAAATGCAGTGATCGAACCGCCACGCCATTGGCGCTTGTCAGACGCATAGACTTCGCAGCTTGTTTCCGGCGTTTTCGAACGACTTGGACTTCATAAAAGACCTTCTGGCCTTCAGCCAAGCCCGATGAACCGGCGCGCTGCACTGCGCTAGGCTCTACCGCCGTCATCGGGTTGGATGAAGCCGACCCACGCCCATTAAACCACTGCAGTGTGTCCGCTGCCAGCTAGGTGTGATCGCAAAGGCCGTGTGAAATAGTTCACAGATTGGGAAAGAAAAGCTCGCTACCATGGAGAGAGCGGCGGAGATGCTCCGGCCTGCTGTTGCCCGGTCGTCTGCCCATCCGGCTTGATGATGAATTTTTTGTTGTCTCGGTAGCGGAAAAGGCGGCGACGATGATTGACGACGATTTGGTCGGGCACATCGCAACAATATTCAACGCTATCACCTCTTATTGCAAACCACTCTGACGGACTTCGAACGGCAGTATGTCGAAAGACGTCTGAGCGAGGAGCAATCGAAGCTGGATAGGCTAACGACTCGTGCTCAAGCAAAGCGAGACGGCCAAGCGGCTACAGATCACGCAGGGTAGGACACCCGATGGAGCACACGGGCTTGCTGTTAAGGGCTGCGGCAGAAAGGCTTGTGCGAGCAGCTGCGCAGCTTCAGCATTCCGAGCGGAGACAACTAGCCGAAGCACGGCAGCACCACCTAAACACTTGCACTCGCCCTTCGGTTGCGGTTGGATCGTCTTTTTAGGATTTGATCCAATGGCAATTCAATTGCTTGTGGCGAAGGTTCTCAGGGACGAGCTATCTTTAAGGGGCATGCAATCATTAAGCGTTGAAGATTCCGAGGCGATTGCTGCTCGCATCTTCGAGCGGATCACTGAACTCGAGCTGGAACTTGCCGCCCGGGGGTTCAACATCCCCGCGAGCGGTGATGATAGACCAACGTGACGAGCCGAGCGTCATGTCCGTTTACGATCCGCTATTGAGGGAGCTGGTGCGCACAAGGGCGCAAACTATTCGGCTCACGTTCTCGGAAATCGAGGGAATTCTTGGGAGGCCGTTACCGCCGTCAGCTTACAAATTCAGTGCCTGGTGGGGAAATGAGAGTTCGCGCAAAGCTGGGCACACGCAGGCGATGGCGTGGCTGCAGGCAGGCTTCACGGCCAGAGTTTCACTGAGACAGCGGGCAGTGGAATTCCATCGAGCCTAAAGGCTTGTACGTCGCGCCACCTTAGTGTTGCGAGCTCTCCCGCGCGTCCCGGCAGCGTCAGTCCACGGAGAATCAATCCGAACGCGGCGGCCTGTTCTACCCTCTCCTCGCGGTCCTCGGCTCTTCGGCCCTTCTCCTCCAAGGCTGCATCGATGAAAAGGAGGTCCAGAATTGCATTCTTTGAGACAAAATAGCTCCCATTCGAACGCCCCAGTGCTTGGGTTATCACTCAGGCCGAATAGCGGCCTACTGGGCAGACGACGAAGAGGTTCACCGTACTGCCGATCTCAAGTGCCAAATCGATCAGGGCAGCACTCCGAAATCAATAAGCCAATACACCCAGGTGGCACCGGACAGATCACGCAACACTCTTCAACCACAAGGTTGTGGTTGCAATGGACGAGACCGCTGTGGCGTCGCCGCATGACCGTGGCTCGAATTTTAGCCCGGGGAAAGGCGTACGCCCGAGTTCCTCGCCTCTGCGGGGCGACGCCTGGGGCGCGTCCGCGGTGAATGGCGCTCCCCGAGGTCCTATAGTCGGCACCGTCATCAGTTCAGCTTGAAAAACGTGTGCCCCAGCCGTTCCTTGAGCGTTTCCAGTAGCGACAGTCTCGTATCAGGCGCCGCAACTTGCGTCCCCATTGCGGGTACGGGATTAATATTCAACGGTTTCGCTGCTCGACGGCTAGAGACTTTTTTCGCAGCTTCTCCTTTCGCAGCATGCTTCGGCTTCAAGACCTCGACGCCCGATTTCGGAGTGTCCGATTTCGGGGCTACGTCAAGTTCGGAGAATGCGCTCTGCAGAGGCCGAGCAAATTGCACCGACGTCATCGATATAGAAGGATTGATGTTCGTCGGAGCCACAATGGTCGGCAAGCTGGTATCGATTACGACCCGTTCAGGTGCCCGCTCGGATGAGCTGATCCTGATGACCGGTCGCTCCAGGTCACTGTTACCCGGGCCCATCGCCTGCTGCGGCAGGCACCAGCCGATTGCGATCAGCAACAAGACGAGAGCGCTGCCGACGAATCCGAAGTATTTCATCAAAGGCACAGGCCGCCTCCGTTTGGCGACGACCTTGCGACCTGGTTATTAGCAAAAGGCTAAAGGTAGATTAAAACGGAAGACATGGTTATTACGCATGTTGCGACGCAGAAGTGGCTATTTCGCGGACGTCCGTGACTTCGATGCTGCATCGTAAATCTCGATCTTCAGCATCGGATACTTGGCCGACAATTCAAGGGGCCGCTTTAGTCACGGCGTCCTGATCAAGAAATTCGGTCTTGAAACGACCATCGACGAGAATCGCATAACCGGTGGCCGGCGCGAGGTCAGCAAGCCGGACTTGGCTTGGTTGCGGACGTTCAAGGTGAAGGGTTGTTTTGTTCATTCCTTACTTATCCGGTTGGAGAACGCCCTTGCTGCTGAGGCTCTCGCAATTCGCCGAATTGAATGCTTGGGGTTTCCCAACCGGCGTAAGCACAAAACAAGAGAACAACGATCCGAAATGCAATCGACATGCCGCCCACCTTTTCTTATTGGTGACGACGGTACAAACAATGCCTTACGGCCAGCTTAGGAGAAAGGGTTTGCGCAAGGTATACGCCAGAGCGAAGAGGGACGTCGGCTTGCCGTAGCCGCAGTCATATTTCTGTCGGTGACGGCACCGATTCAGCATTCATGAATGAATTCGCTATCGTAACCAGGTGTACTGCGGCGGTGCCCAGCTGCTCCATTTCCTTGTCAGCAGTGTAGGCTGAAGCCGCTCGTCGATAGGCGATTGCAACGGTTGCGTATGCATCCGTGATCAGTACAGCTGAATGATCGTGCGCATCCTTGGCTATCCGATTACGTACTTGGACGACTTTTGTCGCCGCCTGAGCGGCTAATTCGGCAAGCTTCTCGTTACTTAGGCTCGGATCATCAATACCAGGCTGACATGCAGAAGCTGCGCCGGCGATTGCCTGATAGTATTGGCGCTTTTGCCACTCATTGGCCGTCAGGTAGCTATGCAGCAGGCGGCGAGCCCTCGCTTCAAGCTGCTTTCGATCGCTTCGGATCTTTTGATGATCTGAGCTAAGCCAGCGGAGCATCGTTTGCCTGTTCACTTCGGCGCCTAACGCAAAGATCGAGGGGCTATAAAGTTCCACCAGCACACTGAGCTCGTTCGCCCATCGCCCCCCGGGAAATGTTGAAGTCGATCATAGCCTCCAGGTCCAGCGAATGAGAGCAGATTTCTAGGATGAATCAAAGTGAGGGGAAAGAGGGAGTTGAGCGTAGGTCGAAAGTGGTTTGCCTCCATGTTGCTTTGTCCGCCCTGCGAAGGATGCGTGCCGTCAGGGTATAAAGTTTGGTTTGCGGCAGCGGAGTCAGGGCCCCAGGTCGGATCGGCAGCCCAATCGACAACAAAGTCGCACTTTCCTTCCCTTGGAAAAAGCCGCAGAGCCCCATCGGGCGGCGGCCCGATTAACATTGAAGACACTATCGTTACGGGAATTGTGCGTGCTGATTTCCGAGCTGCAGGATTTTGCGTGAGGACTTATTTGCATTCTGGAAGTTGGCCAAATAACCGGCAAATGCCGCCAGCCACGCTGAAGCGTCAGTCGAACGAAGATCGTTTTGTCCCGCCTGAATGAACAATATGTTCGGGACATCTTTGAAGGCGGCGATCACTGACGATTGTCGGCCGATCATACCTGCGAGAAGAGCACCATCCGTCGCAAAGCATTGCTGACTACTCTCATGGATAGCGTTTGGTAGGGTGTGATAGGATATCGTACTAGCCCCGCCGTTATCGACACTGGAGCTTGAACCCTTCAATGATGAGATGGCGCATCACATGCATTCGTCTTCTCCCAGTTGCAGACCATCAGTGCAGCTCTGCGGGAGTAGCCTCTGAGCGGCCTTACTTTATGAAGTACCACCAGATCGCTAGCCGAAAGCATCAACCGCAAGCGCGATAAGGATGGACGCCGCAATTAGCTTCGCCCATTCACAATACGACAATTTACCCCTAAGTGCTTCTTTCTCGCGTTCGCGATCCATACTCTTCATACGTTAGCGGCTGCCTTGCAGATCACCACCACCGCCAGCAGGAACTCGATCGTAAATTTCCCAATGTCCACGGCGCTTCCTCACCCACGACAGCCGGTGGCAGGAGCGCGGCCGGGCCTACCAGGAATCGATAATTTGCGATGTACTTACGATGCCGCTTGAGGCGGCGTGCGCACTCGCCGATACACGAAATGGTCCGGCCATTATCCGCCCCGCTCTCCTGGTAAATGGCTGGCTGACGGCCATGTGACCTGCAGCATCCAGTGCCTGAACGGCCTCTGTGATCGCAGGATCGACGTGCGGCTCGATACACTCCCGCCGGATCAGCCGTGTCGCGCGTCGGCTTGCGCCTGGTCTGCTCCACATGCGGCGCCGCAGGATCTGTGCATATCGTCCCGAACTGGCATGACAGTCGCGGGCAAGTCAGGCCAAGCATAGGCTTTAGGTTTTTGATTCCAGCGATGAAGCCGTCACCGAACGCCCTTTTGCCAATCCGGAAGCTGCCGCCCACCAGCTCCTTCGGCTCGCTTTAGGCATCGAGGCGGTGCAGGACGGCAGAATCCATATCGAGAAGATCAACTACCCCTTCCTCTACACGCTCAAGGCAAGCGGCGCAGAGTTCGGCGCCGGTATCAGGTGCGCTGTCGAGAAGGGCCGGTTAGAGCTGCATGAGAGCGGCACGTATGTGCGGGTGCTGACGCCCGGCCAGGATCTGCTGGCACTCCGTTAGGAACCGACCGGGCAAACTCTGCTTGAATCCGCGCTGGCTCGGCGCCCTGAGCTGGCGGAGCGGCCCCGGTCTATAATGCTCCAGCCCCCAAGCCGGGGCCGTATCTCGGTTGGCGACCACGCAGCTGCGAGCATCCGCTTTGGCTGGTTTTTGGGAGGGTTCGCTCTCGCTCACGGGCACCCTGGGAAGCGAGGCGCTCGCCTAGGTGGCGACATTCTTCATGACAGTCGACACAGCTTCGATGAGGACCGGGCACCTTTCATATTCCTTAGCATCGCCCGCAACAGTACCGCGAAGCTCCCTGCACTCGCCGCCATCGAAGAACCACTTGGCTTTGCCAATGGCGACGATCACTTTGCATTTTGGGCATTGCACCTGCATCTGCCTACCATGCGCTCAGAATCGGCGCATTTCCAGCCACAACCTCAGCGAGTTTGGACAAGAAAGCTGCCAAAAAGAGCCTCGAAACGAAGGTCGACCCATGGGAAAAGCCGCAGCGTGGTTCCAGCCCCACTGCGGCATTCCCGGGCAACTCGAAATTGGGTTGGTACTTAAATCGCGCCGGTGTTCCGAGAGTAGAACACCCCGTTCCAAAGATGGAGTCGGTATAACTACCGGTGGCGCCTTGTCACTTTAGAGCGAAGATGGCACGGCTTGCTTTCCAGCCCCCAATGCTCCCCGCTGCCGAATCCAATTGCGGATTTGAGCGCCGGAGCCTCGAAAGTGAAGGTCGCAGGAACGGCCAGAGGCTGCTCCTGCGACCGACGCCGCGACGTTCCGCACGATCGGCGTGGCGGCTGCAACTGTTAGCACAGAGGCTAGTCAGAGCGAATGGCGGGCCGCGACGAGCCAGACGACCTTATAAATTGAGCGGCTTGTCGTCCCAGTTAAGCAGCCCCAATCCTCGCTCAAGCTCTTCCTTCTTGCCACGAGCCTTACGGCAAGAACGTCATTGACCAGCGGTGGAGTCGCCACAGCTCTTTATCCGACATGCAAAGGGGAAGCTGGCAACTAGTCGTCTGCGGAGCGCGGAAGGTTAGAGGCGCCCGCGAACTTTAGCTGTTCTTCTGACTGACCCTCTCCGCCGTCGGTGCGGCGTGCCAATCCTTCTTTGCTCAGCTTCGAGCACGCGGTTGCGAAGGGCTTCGAGTTCGGAAAGTTCAGAGATGAGTGCATTCAGATACTGGCGGCGCAGGACATCTGCGCGAGCAAAATTACGCATGGAACGCCCCAAAAATAATCACACACAAGAAACTGCGAGGCCGCTAACGCGGTAGATTATGGCCACTACAGCCTTTGAGTTAACTGGCGTCAAGATGCTTCTACCGGATGCAACGGGCGGCTTTCGCAAATGAAAAGCCCGCCCACCTGGGACCCGGCGGGATGACTAGGATTACGATCCGGACAGACCGCGAAATTACTTGAGCACAAAGGCACGCCAGCGAGAACCGGCGGATGGTGGGCAATCGAAAGCCATCAAAATCCGCCCGCCTGCTACGTGCTGAGCCCCCGCACGACCGAGCCGCATCACACATCAACAGGTGGCGTACCAACCATCCGGAAACGGTAGCAGAGGCCAGGTGCCCGCGTTGTCATTCGCAACCTCGGGCATGACGTTGATGGTTCTTCGCCCACTCGCCCCCTCAGTAGGAGGGGAAGAGAGGCAGGCAGCAGGCGCACGCCCGCGACCATGGGAGCGTTGCTCGGAAAGCTCTGTGCTTAAGTGCGTAGTCTCTATGGAGGGCATAATGTTCAGTCCGCGCGCTGGGAGCGCTGAAATTGAATTTGAGGGAAAACGTCCGGGCTCAGATCACGCCCGCAATAATCAAAACTCCGACCTCGACCAGTAGGAGCGTACCCGTTGCTGCGGAGATGAAAAACCAATCACCTAATGACAGGAACTGCATGATTGCGTCCCAATTTGCCAAAGAAGCGGCCCCTACATCCATTGGACGGCGTAAGCAGGGGGCACGATGATGGGGCCGCTTCCAGGAGGTCCTTGACGCGTGCGTCCGGCGCCAAGCTTCGCATCCTAATCCAAATTTAAATCTCGTCTAGCATTTAATTCATTTAATGTAATTTGTTTGTTTAATATTCAATCGGGTGACGTTTGCAACGATGCAAGCCGCCGGGTGACGGCGACTTCCGCTCCCTGGTCGAGGCCGTTCAGCGCCGCGGCGTGCGGGTCACCGTGATTTCCACGATCGCGAGCCAGCCGCCGATGATCGCCGACGAGCTGCGCCGCCAGGCCGACGTCTTCACCGACCTCGTCGAGCTGCAGTCAAAGCTCGGCCGCGACCCGTCCGAACGCCCCGCCCCGCGCGATCGTGATGCGCGTGGACACATGCCCAAATTCTTGCAAGAACCGAAGGGAAACGACCCACACGAGTAGACCCTGAACGCGGCGCCGCATTTCGCAAGTGCGGATGGGCCGTTGGCAGATGTCGCTTTGAGATATCTTGGCGACGGCTCGGGTCGCTTGCATGCAGTCGAAGCCTGTCCTGGCATCAAGGTCAACGCCAACCAAGGAAACTAGTGGACAAGCACGAGGATCGGGGGCCCGACCGCTCGTTTCCGCTCTAGCGAAAAGGCCGCCGCCGACGTCGGCGGCCTTCGGCTTGTTACGAGCAGGTTGCTCCGGACATTTTTTGACGGGGCGTGCAGGTGGTCATCATCCTTTTCTGCCCGGCCGCGCCCTTCGCTGGTTGCGCCACCGGCGCCTTTGATTTTGCCGCACCGGGAGCGGGCGGCATGGCTTGCGCCTTTACTTCCAACGAAAACGAAACAAAGAGACAAGCAACAGCAATAATCGCGAGCGCACTCTTCATCTTACCCTCCGTTTGGTTTGGCAGTGAGGCTTTCAACTAAGGAGCGCGACGGCCGGCATCCGAAACGAGTACAGGTCGGCCATCCGTTCGACGCTCGCGTCTAGACAGGCTGTTCCTTCTTACAGGCCGAGCTAGCCGCTGCTTGAGTCGCGATCGGCTGTCGGGGCTGCGCTGGCACTGAGTTTCCAATTCTGTCGTTCAGCTTTCGGCTCTCCTCAGAAATCCGAAGCGCGGCGCGCTACGCACATCCAACAGATATCAATTTAGAAATCGAATAACCGGCGATATCTGATCTTTGCCTCACAAATCACATCTGTAAATAGAAAACTGGCAACGTGATGGATTAATTATGCTCCTGGCCACCCGAATTAAATAGGCCTTGGTCGCAACACGCGGCAGCGCCTTCGAGCAAACGGAGCCACATGCGTTACGTGGGGGGGCCCGCTCACGATCCGAGACGGCCCGGTTGATCACTGTCACTGCGGTCTTTGCGCTCATCTTCGCAATGGCGATGTGACAGCGCAAGTCGAGCGGTAGTTGTTGTCCGGCCGCCGACGGAGTTTGGCCTGTAGACCGAGATCCGGACAAAGCGCGAGGCTCTGTCGCATGAAGACCGCCAGGTGTGAACGAAAGGCCGCGAGTTAAGGCGTGGCCAAAAAGCGACGCGGGATCGCGTCAGCGACGATCTGGACGCACGTGGAGGGGCACGACTTTGCCCATGTCGCTGTGACCGGAGCGCCGGCTTTGCAGCTTCACCACCTGCTCGAGTTCGAGAGCCTCTATGGCGAGCTCATCTGCCAAGCGTTCGAAAAGTGCGCGCTTTCGCGGGTCGCTCGATCGCCTGCTCATAAGGACCAAATCCGCGGCATCGGCACGGAGTCTGTTCAATTTTTCCGTTAGGTCCGCCATGGTATCGGCCCGTCCTAGACCCACCTCGTTATGCGTGACGGGATGCAGGTCAACGGCGGAACACGCTAGGGGTTCTTCGTTAACCGATTGTAAGGCCGACATTCGTGAAGGCCGAGATGTGTGAGCGAGCGCCCGCTAGCTTTGCCGAGCGCGTCTGCGGCTATCCGATCAATGCTTCAGTGCGCACACGTGGTTACGAGCAGCATGGTCCGGCTGCATTGCCAATCGGACCCCAACATTGGTTCATGGACTCCACGAGGAGTACCGACGGCCATAGTAGTACCAGCCGCGACCAGAACAGCGGCCGTCAGCGCGAGCATTCGATACGTTGCCAAGTTCCACTTCATTGCGCTTCCCTCCAGTGGAAGCGCGCAGACTAGGCTCAGGGATACCTCCCGCTCGTGAACTACTTCACAGGGCGCTTCGTAACGGTCATCACAGTCGCGTGCAGCAAGCCTGCTGCGTGAAGCGGCGGCCCTCGATGCGCTAGGCCCCAGAGGCGCAGTCATACGTGATGCTGCAGTGCCCAGAAGGCGATCAGCAGAAGGGCTGCGGCCCCAATTCCCAGCAATAGGAGAATGGCTTCCAGCATGACGAATCAAGCCCGCCCAAGGGAATCATACACATGGGTGAAACTTAGTCATCGTGGACTGGCCTGCCCCGGTCCGATCTGATCAAAGAAAAACCCGCCGGCCTCCCCACCTGTCGTGAGCACCGCATCATCAACCGGCAGTTAAGGGATTTGGAACTATCTTACACGTAAGTTCTTCCGTTCTGAATGGCCACTGGAGGCTAACAGATGACGGATGAACAGCTAGCTCGTCAGGCTGTTAGCGACGCCCAGCGCATTCTGGAAGAATACTTAGAACCGAGGCCCCGGAATAACGAGCGCATCATCTCGGACAAGCTGGTGGAAGTGCTCGAGCGGCCAGATCTTCTGGTCGCTATTCATCGGATGCAGCGCGGCTCGTAGGCGCTCCGTTGCTGGTCGGCTCGTGCGAATTCGAGCCAGTCCTCAGCAAGCTTTAGCCACGGCTCCGCGTCGGCGGACTGACGGGCTTGCGCCGCCCGTTCCCTGCACACCTCAGCAAACTGGTAGAAGCGAAGTACATCTTCCGACATGCAAAATGACGCGACTAGGCCCATCATCCCACATCAAGAGTATCGCCTCTTCCGACACTGTCTGTCGAGTATCTCACATATCATCCCTGATTGGGGTGAATCCTCGCCAATGTGCTAAATGGGCAACCCCACCGGCCCGCAGACGCTTTCAGGTGTCGGCTTTGCCGGTTGCCAGCACCATAGAGGCAGACGCCGCGTCACAACTCAGCAGGTGGCGTACCAGCCATCAGGGAACGGCAGCAGAGGCCATTCGCCCGCGATGTCATTCGCGGCTTCCGGCTCGGCGTCGATTGGCCCACTTGCCGAAGGACGCCACGCAGGAGGCGCACCCGGCTCGCGATCATAGGGGTACTGGTCGGAAGGCCCTGTGCTGCTGAAGTGCATAGACTCTATCGAGGGCATAAGTGCACCCCGCTCTTAATATCTCACAATTAAACGGTTAATTTACCTATTAAATATATTAAATATTTGACTTGTTCAATTACGAAATGGTTGAATAGGTTTGTCCTACCGGCGCCCGTGAGCGCGGTATTTTGAGGCCAGCGACCATGTCCTTGGCATTCCCGCACTGGCTGATGATCGCAGGGGCCCTACTGGTGGGTGACGGCTATATTGGTGTCCTCGTCAGCGGAAAGAAAGCGAACAGGGTTGATCGACCTCCAGGCGAGCCGATCGATGTGCCGGCTTTACCGCTCGTCAACTCGCATGACCCGCAGTAGCTCGCGCGCGTTCCCCCAAGAGCGAGGTTAGCAATGGCTGTCAGAATTGAATGGGGTCCGCTTGCGGCGATAACGAACGTCCGCAACGAAGCGTGCAAGGCCCGAGACTTCATCATCCAATCCCATGATGGACACGTGCAGGGGCAGATTGTCGTGCCTGACGACGCCGATCAGTTCGTGATGGGGGCATGTGAAATCCGGCTTCTCGAACTGCTAAAGGATGCCGTCAAGGAACTGGAGCGGTGAAAGCGCCGAAGATCGCAGCACCAAAGCGTGTACTCAATTTCGGTACACGTGATCAAAGCGCCCGGCCCGCCGGCGCGAATCGGCGGGCCCTGTCCAGCCACGCCTACACTCTCAGATTACCTGCGGACTGCTTGTCCGATCGCTCACGATCAAGCGCGCGAGGAGGTTTTCAGCGATCTCCATGCAAGCGGAATGGTCTCTCAGCAGCGTGTGAAGAAAGTCTTCGGGCTTTGCTCCGCTCATGAAAGGCAGTTCACTGTCGCGGGCGAGCGGCTCGACGTAGAAGCAAAGCTACCGCACGCGCCTGCCGCCGTCGTCATCCGTGCCGACCTAGCGTCCTCGATGCCGAGCTTGCAAAACCAGCGATAGGCGAGGTTCGCCTGCACTTCACGGCAGATCAGCCCTTCAGAGCGGATCGCAACGACATACCCCACGACCAGCATCCGGATCACCAGTTCCGGATCAATCGACGGGCGCAGTGAGATGCAAGGTGACCGCGAAGCCAGGACAGATCGAGAGTAGCATCGATCTTGCGCACCAAATGATCTTCCAGAACCTCATCGACACGACGAAACTCGTAGAACAGTTGACCTTGGTTACCCTTCAGACGGCCATCATAGATCGACCTCGCCGCGATTCGCGTCAGCACAACGGAGTCCCGCCTCGCGCCCTGTCTCAACTGGCTTTTGCAGCAAAATCGGCCAATAACGGAAGTCACGTGGACTGCACCTACCCCATACTATCGCCAGCGATAAATGCCTAACGTGAACGGGTTCACAAATGGACGAGAAGGCCAAAATGTAACCGCGGACGATACGCGAGACCGGGCGCTTAGTGGATGTGCGCTAGTGCGATCGGCAGGTCAGGAGAAAAGCGTCGAGCATCGACGCCACCGCGCTTTCCAACGATCCCAAAAACGATTAATCTCCTCTTCACGCAACTAGGAAGCCTGATCGGAGAATAACCCACACGATAAATTAGATGGAGGGACCAATGGCGAAGAGAGCGACTACGCTCGGCGGTGGTGGACCAGTGAAGAGAGCGATTACGCTCGGCGGTGGTGGACCAGCAGCAGGGCTGCACATCGGGGCTCTGGAAGCTTTTGCCGCTGCCGGTATAACCTTTGATGTATGGGCGTTGTCCTGCATCGGCGCGTGGGTTGGAATCGTCTACAATCAATTCGATGACGACGAAGACAGGGCCAGACTAACCTATCAGTTCTTCAAGGATGGCGTATTTCGAGACGACGAAAGCTATGAGCGCTTTCCGATCAATACGGTGTTCGGGCCCGATTGGCGCGCTAACATGAAAGCTCTGAGTAAGTTCGTAACGGATTCCGATAATTACAAAGATTTTGTATGGGACCCGTACAGAATGGTGGATTCGTTTCAGGAATCCATGTCGCTCCTGCTCAATCGCATGAAGGACAGTGACGGGAGGAAGAAATACGACAAATTGGACGAGGGAGATATCAATGGATGGATTCTCAATCACGGGATGGCCCCGAATCCCTTCATTCGCTATCTAACATCCATGATGTACTTGTCCAACGTCACCGGACTTTCAAGGATCAACTATCCGAAAAGCGAATTTATGAAGCGCATCAAATTCGAAAACCTATTCGACAAGAAGAAGGGAGGGAAGGAAGGAGAGGAGAAAGAGAAGAAGAAGCCATTTATTTTTCACAATGCGTGGAATCTAGATGAGCAGGAACTCGCGTTGTTTTCAAATCGTCCTATGCGCGATAGGTTTTATCAGGGGCCGATCGACGCATCAACTTTGTGCGCATGTTCGGCTCTTCCCTTCGTCGAGGAAACTGTAAAGATCGATGGAGACACGTACTGCGAAGGAGCGCTGGTCGACACCGTCAATTTCGAAAGCTTGATAGACGAGGAAGATCCTGACGAGATTTGGGTGATGCGGATTGTCGATGCGAAGCAAGTCCGCAAGCCGGACAACCTTCATGATGCCCTAGCAAATCTCTGCCAGCTGTTTGCAGCAACCGTCGGTGAGGATGACGTTAAGTTGTTCAAATATCACGTCCAGTATGACAAGCCCGCCCCTGGGAAGAAGCCATGGACCGGTACGGTCGTTGAGATTCACGTGCCGGCGGGCATTAATTTCAAGTGGAATCATAGCAATCTGGATAAGGGGCGGACGCTGGGAAGAAAGGCGGCGGAGGAAGCAGTCGCCGCGTATCAGGCGAGGGATAAAACGCCTTTTGCCGAAAGCGAAAGAGTTCGGTTCATAAACGAGAGGAAAGACGACAAAAGGGGGCGGTATATCGAGAGGGAGCGGCTGGCAATCGCGATTGCCGAAGCGAAGGGCACGCGCGATCAAAAGCGTTGGTTAGAAAGAATGGAATCGTGGGTTGATGCTGCGTCGGGAAAAGAAGTCGAGTCGGACGAGACTGGCAAATATCCGATAGGCGCCATTCCTTTTCCCGACTTCGCACTACGCGTCCCCCAGGTGAAAGCGATCTACGACCGCCTTGGTGCGCCAGCCTCGCGTTTGGAGCAGTTGTAGTTCGTGTCACCGCAACCGGTCGAGCAAAGCCTTTGCCTGCTTTAGATCCTGTGTGTCGAAGCCCTCGGTGAACGAGGCGTAGATCGGCGCGAGGACGTTGAGCGCTTCATCGCGTCTGCCCTGATCGATCCACAGAGCGGCTAGATCCGTTGCGGCGCGGAGCTCAAGCGTCCTGGCGCGTTGGCTTCTTGCCGTGCTCAATGCCCGGTCGAGCAGCGCCTGCGCCTCGGCTTCAACGCCCGGTCCGCCGCGGGCGACCAGCACCCGTGCCTTCAGCCGATACAATTCGGCCTCCAAAATTCGTTCGCCGTTTCGGTTCGTTGTAGCGAGGCCGTGCTCGATCAATTCCAGCGCCGTCTCGTAGTCGTGACCAATTAGCAATGGCGGACACAAAAGCACGTACAGCGCGGTGATGGCCAGCTGATAACCTGCGCTACGATATTCGTCCAGCGCGGCACGGATCTCCCCGAGTGCGCTGGGTGAAGGTTCGAGCGACGCCGCGCATATGCCCCGAATAGCGCGCGCCAAGCGCCATTGCCGGAATCCATGCTCCTCCGACAGGGCGATACAGCGTGCGGCATGACCTTGCGCAGTCAGGAACTCGCCGCGAAGAGCGTGAAGAATGCATGCATAGTAACAAGCATACGCCTGCGAATGCGGATGACTGATGGCGTCGGCACGCTGAATGGCGAAGTTCACTCGCGTGAGTGCCGTATCAGCGTGGCCGAGCAGCCAGAGCGCCCACGACATCAACGCCAGGTCAGCAACGCCGGCGTCCTGGCCGGCCACACGTGCCGCCAGCCTATCCCCTTCGCTGCTCGCCTCAAACGCATCGTAGGCCCGTTCGATCGCTTCATGGGCACCAGTGAGACGTCCCATGAAAAGGCGGATCATCCCCTGCCCGCGCATCGCATTGAGCAACGTCGGTCGATCGTCGCGCGCTTCGGCGAGTTGCAACAGGGCGGCGATCGTTTCCTCAGCCACCGGCAACTCACCGCGCATTACGCTCGCGGTGGTCAACCAGAACATCACCTGGAGTTGCTCGGGAGGGTCTCCAAGGCGCTCGCACAGCCCACGCGCGCGGGCAAAGGTTGCCATCGCCTTGTTCGAGGCTGGTCCTTGAGTAGCGATCAGGCAAGGCCCGAGAGCGAATTGGAAGTCAAGTTCCAACCTGTCCTTTCGCTCGCTGTCGGGCAGATGGCCCGAGGCCTCGATACCTCGTTGCAAGTGCGCGATGGCCTCAAGGTTGGCCGAGCGCATGGCGGCCTTCTTGCCGGCGCGCAGCCAATATGCCTCCGCCCTTTGAAACAGCCCGGCCTCCTTCAGATGGTGCGCGAGAGTTTCGGGTTGAGTCTCCACAATTTCCGGGAATCGTTGCTCGAAGGCGTCTGCGATGGTGGCATGCAGCGCTGCGCGTCGGCTCTTCAGCAGCCCCGAGTAGGCAGCATCCCTGACAAGCGCGTGCTTGAAGGTATAGACCGCCTGGGGTATCTCGCCCCGGCAGAATATCAACTCCGACCGAACCAACTGGGCAAGCGCCTCCTCAAGTCTCTCTTTTGGCAACCCGGCTACGGTGCTCAGCAGTTCGTAGGAGAACTCGCGACCCACCACAGCGCCGATCTGAGCCACCTCCCTCACCGGAGCCAATCGATCAAGCCTCGCCATCAGCGATGCGTGCAAACTCGTCGGAATCGCCATCGGGGGCAGAGGACGGTTGAGGACGTAGTGATCGCCCTGCTCATGCAATAGCCCGGTTTCGAGCACAGTCTTGGTCAGTTCCTCGACGAACAGGGGCACGCCATCGGTCCGGGCAAGGATCTGGTCCATTACCTCTTCCGGGAGCGTCTTGCCGGCGGTGACGCGCTCGATCAACGCCGCCCCGTTGCCTCGGTTTAGCCGCGTGAGCGAGATCGTCGTTACATGCGCATGACCTGGCCACGGCGGCGTGAACTCTGGCCTCGCCGTGATGAGCAGCAGCACACGAAGGCGGGGTAGCTGTTCCAACGTCATCGTGAGCAGCTCCAGCGACGTCGGATCTGCCCAATGGACATCCTCCACAATGACGAACACGGGCTGTCGCGCCGCCAATAGATTGAGCTGAGTCAAAAACGCCGCCAGTGTCATCTCCTTGCGCTTCTGCGGGCTCAGCTCTGGAATGCGGTAGCGCTCACTGGTTGGTAGCGACAGAAGGTTAGCTAGAGGTAGCAACACGCGGTCGGCATCAGCCCGCACGAGCAGAGCCTCGAGCTTAGCGAACTTCTCTGCGGGCGGATCGCCTCGCTCGAACCGGGCAGCGCGTTCGAGCTGGCGGGTGAAAGGATACAGCGCACTGTTGGTGTGGTGCGCCGAGCAGAACTGGCGCACCGTGATATGCGGTCCGCCCTGGAGCCGCTCCTCAAGCGCCAGCGCAATGTGCGACTTGCCGATACCGGGCTCTCCGATGAGCATCACCCCGCAACCTTCGCCACGCCTGGCGTGCTGCCAGCGACGCAAGAGCATCTCGATTTCCTCGTCACGCCCAATTGGCGGTGCCAATCGGGTTTTGTGCTGTGCCTCGAACCGGCTTTCCACTTCGGTTGTTCCCAGAACCTGCCAGGCTGGCAGTGGCTCCGCCCATCCTTTAAGCGCGACAGGGCCGAGATTGCGGAATTCGAAATGCCCATCAGTGAGCCGGTGCGTACTTTCGGAAATCAGCACGGTACCGGGATTGGCGAAGGTCTGCAGGCGCGCAGCCAGGTTCGGCGTCTCGCCAATGACCGTCTGCTCTTGAGCTGAACCTTCGCCGGTCAAATCGCCCACGACCACCATACCGGTAGCGATGCCAACGCGAACCTGCAGCTCGGTGGCGGGGTCTGTCCGGAGGCTAGCTACGGCATCGACAAGCGCCAGCCCGGCGCGTGTCGCCTGTTCGGCATCATCCTCGTGCGCCTGGGGATAGCCGAAATAGGCGAGCACGCCGTCTCCCATGTACCGCGCGATAACGCCTTCATTCCTGGCAACAACCTCTGCGATGCAGCGGTGATAGGTGCCCATTACGGCCCGCAGGTCCTCCAGATCAAGGCGGGCCGAAAGTGCCGACGAGCCGACCAAATCGCAAAACATGACTGTAAGCTGACGCCGCCCGGCGTGATCCGCCGACGCCGGCTTAGCGCCGACTTGAGGCGTTCGCGGGACCTCTCCCTGAAGTTCTACGATCGCGCGCAGCATCTTGCGGCGATGCCCAAGCAGGACGCCCAAATCCTTTAGATCCTGCTCCGTGAGATCTCGAACCACCGAGAGGTCGATGGCGTTTTCGCGGAATCGATCGGCGTACTCGCCCAAACCGATCGATGCCAGCCACTCTGCAACACCGGTCATGTTATACCTATGGCTTATACAATTCAGAATAGCACATGGGAGAGCCTTGCGAAGGCACATCTGTCGACGAAGCGCCGATCGCCGGACTGCTCGCGCAATGTAACCAGTGGCCACTGCATAAAAGAGACGCTTCCAAGCGCGATGTCTGTTGGGGGGCAAAGGGTGAAGAACTCAACCTGAGCAAATCTAGTCCGCTGTGCCACTGAGCGGACTTAATGAAGTGCGCCGCTACTTCTCTAATGGGCCAGCAGGCGACGTTCGTTAGCTGGCATTGCGACCGCCAGAGAAAGGCCACTCTGCTGCCGGTCCCCGTAGGCCGTGTCGGGAGATGGCGAAGATTATTTCTACCTGCCCTGCCCTGCGGTAGCCTTAAGGCCTTCGTTGGATGTGTACTCGCCTCTTGCGCCCCGGACGATTTGTCAGCAGCTTTCAGCATCAAGTAGGTCCCGGCGAACGATGATTTCTGTTGTGGTCGGGTCACGACAGCATGCCTTTTGACCGACGATATCTACGTTGGAGGGTCAAACCATTTCGCTTCGTACGCCTCTGGCGCTTCTGATCATATCCCTAGGTGCGATCGCGGCGGCCTGGTGGTGGCTGGCCAAACCGATCAACTTGGCGCGCGCACCGATCGATCCGAATGCCAAACTGCATTGCATATCCTACGCGCCCTTCCGCAACAACCAAACGTCAGAGCCGCCGACACCAGTGCCGCGAGACCAGATCGCGGAAGATCTCGCCCAACTTGCCAAAATAACCGACTGTATCCGTACCTATGCGACTGATCTCGGTCTCAATCAGATCCCCGAACTTGCGTCCAAGGTGGGGCTGAAAGTCATTCAGGGAATTTGGCTCGACAGGGACCGACAGAAGAACGCGACGCAGATATCCACGGGCATACGCCTGGCCCAGCATTATCCGGAAACCATCACCGCGCTCGTGATCGGCAATGAGGTTCTGTTGCATCGGAAGATGACGCCTTCCGACCTTGCTGCCTTAATCCGCTCGGTCAAGGCACAAGTGCCGGTCCCCGTCACCTATTCCGACGTCTGGGAGTACTGGTTGCGCTATCGGGAACTCGGTGACGCGGTCGACTCCGTCACCGTGCATATCCTGCCATATTGGGAAAACGTCCCGGTCCCGGCGAAATCTGCCGCTGCTCACGTCGACGCCGTTCGAAAGCAGGTGGCGTCGGCGTTTCCGGGCAAGGAAATCCTGGTTGGAGAAACTGGTTGGCCGAGCGAAGGGCGGATGCGCGGTTCGGCGCTACCGTCGCGCACCAATCAGGCGCGGGTGGTCTCGGAGGTCCTCGATGTTGCCCGGCGCGAGAATTTCCGCGTCGACCTGTTCGAGGCGTATGATGAATTGTGGAAGCATGAGTTCGAGGGCACCGTCGGCGGATCGTGGGGCTTATTCGATTCCGCGCAGCGCACGCTGAAGTATCCGCCCGGCGTCCCCGTCAGGAATTATCCGCTCTGGAAGCTGCAAATGAGCGCCGGAATGGCGCTGGCGATCCTGGTGTTCGGCGCTGCATGGCTGACCTCGCGCCGGAAGCCCTCGCAGCCCCGGCTCGTCTCATGGTTTGCGGTCGGAATATTGGCAAGCACCGCCGGAGTCCTGTTTGGGGTGGCCGCTCAAAAGATGTTCTATGAAAGCCACCATGCGGGCAGCTGGCTTCTGTGGGGCGCACTTCTGGTGGCGGCAACTGGCTCGCCAGTGTTCGGCGTTAACGCCTTGATGTCGAGGCGCGCACCGCCCACATTTCTTGAACTGCTGGGCCCGAAGGACTACCGCACCCTATCGGTCCTGGCGATGATGCACGGATTGATCTTGATCGTAACCGTCGTGATCGGCGCGGAGACCGCGCTCGGCTTCATGTTTGACCCGCGCGAAAAGGATTTTCCTTTTGCGGCCCTCACTATGGCGGCGGTCCCTTTTGCGGCTATGACGCAGCTCAATGGCCCCAAGAAAGGAATCCGCCCTATGGCGGAAGCAATATTTGCCGGCGTGTTCTTGGTGGCAGCCCTCTATGCGGCGCTTAGCGAAGGGCCGGACAATTGGCAGTCGTTGTGGACTTGTGCTGCCTATATACTGCTTGCGGTTACGCTATGGCGGGCGCGCGCTTGAGAAAACCTGGCCTGCGGACTTCCGGTTTCGGTCATTCGCGTCGGTCCGCCCTGAGTCGAAGGCTTCCTGTTCTCCCCCACTCCAGACCTGCCGATGCGCTGCCTCAACAGGCGATGGGCCATCCACCGCCATGAGTACGAAGTCGTGAGGGTAATCTGGGCGGCCGGATACTGGGCGCAAAGATCGATGCCCCAAGTAGCCCGCGAGCGTGCCAAACAGGCAATGACGGACGGAGGCCGAAGCCTGGTCCGTTCGCATGAACGGCTACGGACGCTTTCCCTTCAAAATGGCCGGGGAGCGGATCTAAGGCGCGCACGGACGCCTGAGCACATGGCTTTCGATCAGGGGTCCTGGGTTCTAGCCCCAGCGCGCTCACCAGGCAAAATCAATGACCCAAGCCCAGCATTTCCCGCCTGAGAATCAAGCCAGGACACATCAGGGTAGCACCGGGGTAACTAACATGTGATCGGCAGAGACCGCGCCTCCGGCAACGCCTGTTTGCGCGCGGCGGAGCGCACAGGAAGAGACGGCTCTGGTGTATCCCAGCCTCGCGAGGTGGAGCCGTTCTCGTTTGCGGGTTTGGACTGGCCACTCCGCGCAGGTTCACGTGCCCTATTTCCAACGCCGTCATTCCGCGCCGCTGCCGCGCATGCTCCGCACTGGCACCGCTCTTGCTGATGAAACGGTAAACCGACCATTAGGCATTGAAATGTGTGACGCCATGAGATCGATGGTGTGTCAAAAGAATGCGGCCGGCATCGCTGTCAGATACGCACCCGTGTTCTTACTGGCCCGTCTGCAGCCACGGCGAAAAACCCTCCGGCTGCACCGAAAGCTGCCAGCCAACTCTAGGCAGATGCGCTCCATGCGCGAGAACTCGTCGGTGTCGTGCTGATGTCGCCCCATGCGGCCGCAGACTTCCGATCGCCGACGCGGTCCCCTCTTTCTCGCAGTTGTGAAGCCGGCACAGATTGTGAGGGAACAGTCGGAGCATCAGATAGGGGCAGTTGCGGAATTGGAGCTGACCCTATGCGCTCGGTTTTGGCGGTGAGTTTCTCGATGCTCCTGTGCACCTCGGCCGACGCTGCGAAGGTGCGTCACTCTCGGGCACGCCAACCCGCGGCGGAACGTCCGAGCCCAGATGTCAATTCTCGGGCACGCTTCGCGGTCCCCGGATGGAGTGACGATGCAACGCGGCGATGGCTGGATAACGCTTCGTCCAATGTCGGCCGCGGTGGCTAACGACCGCCTCAGCCTCTCGCGGCTGCGCGTAACCTCTTTCGTGATGGGGCTCGACGTCCTATCTCCGAGACATTCGTGACGCGCTCGAGTGGAAAGGGATCCAAATGCGCAACTCATAATTGCCGGCGTCACCCTTGCTTCGCTGGTTTCAGCCGAGGCGGCCGATGATTGCCGCAGACAAACAAAGAAGATGGACAGCTGCAGCTACATGCTTATGGGCGGGCAGTCGGTCGATCTACCAGTTGGCGCAGACGTCTGCGTCCGCTCACCCGCCCCATATACAAACGAATACGCGCTGCTTCACTGTTATCTGCCCCTTCAACAGGTCGATCTCGTATCGCGTGGCGATTCCCGCTGTAAGGAAAAGTATGGAGATCGCCAGCGGAAAAAGTAGCCATTCCTGGCCGACGCCTCTCGTTCCGGCTTATCCCGGTCAGGGCGCTGTTCCGGCTCAGCGACCCTGGCTTTTAATCGGTGCCAGAGACCGAAAAACCCGCCGGCTCCGGTAGCCGACGGGTCCTCTATGCCCATGCGTACCGCGGTACTCGTCACCAATCCGCGATGATAGATCCTAACGCGATACCTGTTTACGGTAGGTTACCGCTTTAACCGCCGGCGGTGCGTCAGTAGCCGCTGCCGGGCGCGCCGCTCGGCGCCGGCGCTTCATTGGTCACGCTCCCCTATGATTCGCTTGATCTCATCCTTCACGATCGCCTGATCCTCGGGCGAAGGTTGAGCATATCTCGCTGCGACCTGCTCGGCGGACGCAGCTGCGTCTCTCGACCGCGGCGCTCGTCGACCATCTTCTTGAGGTCCATCAGACAGCCGCCGAGCATCCAGTCGAAGCTGATGCGGTGACGTCGGCAGTACTCGGCAAGGTCCTCGGACGGGGTCCGGCCAACCATGGGCGGCGCATCGAGCTTCCACTCGACCTCTCGGAAAGCTCTGTGCTGAAGTGCGTAGACACTATGTAGGGCATAAATTGCAGTCCGCGCCCTGGGAGCGCTGAAATTGAAATTGAGGGAAAACGTCCGGCTCAGATCACGCCCACAATGATCAAAACTCCGACCTCGACCAGTAGGAGCGTACCCGTCGCTGCGGAGATGAAAAACCAATCACCTAATGACAGGAACTGCATGATCCGCCTCCCAATTTGCCAAAGAAGCGGCCCCTACATCCATTGGACCGCGTAAGCAGGGGCACGATGATGGGGCCGCTTCCAGGAGGTCCTTGACGCGTGCGTCCGGCGCCAAGCATTCGCATTCTAATCCAAATTTAAATCTCGTCTAGCATTTAATTCAGTTAATTGATATTTAATGGGGTGACATTTGAAAAGATTGCAAGCCGCCGATCTCCTAGTGGGGCGAGCGAGGGTCGCTTTTTTGGCGGCGAGCTATCCATCTGCTTGGTCGCGCCATTCGAGCGGCGAGCTCGGGCCTTACGTACATCGGGCCGCCGCCGCATCGGGTTTGTTGGTGTCGACGCCCACAAAGGGAAAGGGAATGGGTCAGCGACGATCTGGACGCACGTGGAGAGGCACGACTTTATCCATGTCGCTGTAACCGGAGCGCCGGCTTTGCAGCTTCACCACCTGCTCGAGTTCGAGAGCCTCTATGGCGAGCTCATCTGCCAAGCGTTCGAAAAGTGCGCGCTTTTGCGGGTCGCTCGATCGCCTGCTCATAAGGACCAAATCCGCGGCATCGGCACGGAGTTTGTCCAACTTTTCCCTTAGGTCCGCCATGGTATCGGCCCCGTCCTAGACCCACCTCGTCATGCGTGACGGGATGCAGGTCAACGGCGGAACACGCATTGGTTCTTCGTTAACCGATTGTTAGCTCGACATTCGTAGGGCCGAGATGTGTGAACGAGCGCCCGCTAGCTTTGCCGAGCGCGCGTCTGCGGCTATCCGATCAATGCTTCAGTGCGCACACGTGGTCACGAGCAGCATGGTCCGGCTGCATTGCCAATCGGAGCCCAACATTGGTTCAGGGACTCCACGAGGAGTACCGATGGCCATAGTAGTACCAGCCGCGACCAGAACAGCGGCCGTCAGCGCGAGCATTCGATAGGTTGCCAAGTTCCACTTCATTGCGCTTCCCTCCATTAGAAGCGCGCACGCCACGTTCGGTGATACTCTGCCAGTTGTGAACTACTTCACACAATGCGCATCACAGCCGTGTGCAGGAAGCCCGCCGGCATGAATTGGTGGGCATTGTTCGCCAACGTCGCGCTTCCCTACCCATTGACGATTGACTCTGACGGCGGCGCCGCTTGGCTAATCATAGTCGGGATCACTGGCGATATCCCGAGCAACACGGGCGCCGTATTCGATGGCTAGTTCAGCAGAGCCAAACACCTGCCCTGCATCGTCCGCCTGTGTCTCTCCCTTGTGGAAAATCGGGAAGTAGTAACGTCTCATTGCTGCGGCCCTCGTCCTAGGCGCGATTATGCCCGAGCCTCGGGACGGCGGCGCACCTTTCGGAAACGACAGGGGTCCGTCAAACAGCGCCGGATGGGCGTGTGCGAGAATCCGCAGTACCTAAACCCGATCAGCCGGCCGTCGAGTGCGAATTGCCCGAGGACCAAACTCAATACCAGGCTAAACCCGTCCGACGGCGGGACATGATCGGGTGAACACGCCTTGTTGCTCAATCCGGTCGCAACGAAACGTGCAGCCGTGAGCGCAGGCGAAGACTTAGGCCTCCGCAATTGCGAGCGCACCTCGAACGCGTGTCGATATACCGGTCCCGAATTATCACCTGCTGGCGTGCCGATATCATCCAAAACGCTCGCCAGCCGGGCAAGTAGTCTTCGCACGTCTCCACGAACGCGTCGGATCAATTACCGACTTTTCAAAGATTTTGCGGTGTCCAGATGCTTTTGCAACGTATCTATCTGGCCGGAAGCATATTCTCCGGCAGCATCCTTAGTTTTTGATGCCTTCTTGTACTCGGCGATATCCTTTTCGTGGTCTGCGACCATGTGATTCGCGAACATCTTATCGAAGCCCGCGCCGGACATTTTTGACATCTTATCATGGTCGGCTTTTTGCTTCGCATTCGGTCCGCTTGGTGAGTTCATTCCAAGTCCTTGGGCAGCATCTAAAGCCTTCTGGTTGGCGGCAGCGTGGTCTGTGGAAAGCATTCTGCCAAATGACTTTACGGCATCGCTTTGACCGTTCTGCTGGGCCAGCTCTCCCATGCTCACTTCAGCGAAATTGCCTTCGATTGCTTTCTTTAGGAACGTTTCGCTTTGCTTATCTTTCGCAGATGCGTCGGCAATTGAGATCGCCATCAAGGTTGCTGTCCCGAGCGACACAAGCAGTCTGTTCATCGGCAAACTCCTACGGGTTCTTTGCCGTGAACACGCCTATCGTGGAAGAGGTTCCAATTCAGCACATCGGGCGCGTTCCCTCTAGCACTGCGAGCGCAGGTACGAGGGGCCAAGTGAACAGCGGCTCAAATCATGGAGATGCGGAACGTCCGGCAGGTCCGATAGCCGTCCACGGGCGCCGGTCTGCTCGGTGCACTAGTCCTTTGAACCTATCCGGTGGCGCCCCGCTCCGAACTGCAGACCCGCCTTAATCGCCGCGACGTCCTTGTGGGCCTAAGCGATCCACTGCCAACGCCCCTCCTGGCATTCAGGTCGACGCCACGGTTCCGACTTATCTTTAGATCTCATTCCGTTGCGACAAGGAGCGGTCAGCAGCAACTGGAACATGGCTCGAGCAGCCATGTAACGCGCCGCGGACCGGCTCCTCTCGCTTCCGACCAACAGAAGGTTTCCGGATGGACTTGAAACAGACCACCGCCAGCCGCGGCCGCGCCGCCGAATCCAAAGATCAAAGAGAGCAACGTCGCCAACTGTCATGGCGCGAGCACCCTGAAATAAGCACCCGAAAATAGACAGAACACATTACAAATCTGACAGCCCAACTTTCGGCTAATGTCAGGTTCCAAGGCGTGATACATTTAAAATTAGTAGAAGCTTAAAGCATCCGTCTCCTCGACGATCTGCGGTAGTGACCTATATAGAATGCGACTGCCCATCCGCGTCGCGCGCCCGCGACGCTTCCAGCTCAATCCGCGCTGCTTCACCGAAAGCGTGAACTGAATGTCACCTTCCTCTTCCGACAAGATCGCGCTCTTCATCGATGGAGCCAATCTCTACGCGACGGCGAAAACTCTGGGCTTCGACATCGATTAC
>NZ_JADPKX010000085.1:0-2238 GCF_023074155.1 Bradyrhizobium sp. 134
GGGCGTCAGCGGCAACCTCGTCACCGACGGCAGCGGCAACACCACCGTCTATCTCGCCACCGCGACCGTCAACGATCTCTTGTCCGCGATCGATCTGGCCAGCGGCGTCAAGACCGTCTCCATCACCTCCGGCGCTGCGACGATCTCCACGAGCGCCAGCCAGCCAGGTGCTGCCGTCTCGACCGCTGCAGGTGGCGCCGTCACGCTGAAGAGCTCGACGGGTGCGGATCTCAGCGTCACCGGCAAGGCCGACCTGCTCAAGGCTCTCGGCCTGACGACTGCTGTGGGCGGCGGCAACGCCACCGTCAACGTCAACCGGACCACGAGCTCGGCCTCACTGGGTGCGACGATCGCCGACGGTTCGACGCTGAACGTCGACGGCCACGTCATCACCTTCAAGAACGCGCCGATCCCGGGTTCGACCGGTGCTCCGAGCGTTCCGAGCGGTTATGGTACGAGCGGTAACGTCCTCACCGACGGCAATGGCAACTCGACGGTCTATCTGCAGGCCGGCACGGTCAACGACGTGCTGAAGGCGATCGACCTTGCCACCGGCGTGCAGACCGCGACGGTCAATGCCAACGGCACCGCGACGCTTGCGACCGCCACGGGCCAGACCAACTCGTCGATCAATGCCTCGGGTCAGCTCAAGCTCTCGACCGGCGTCAATGCCGACCTCTCGATCACCGGTACAGGCAATGCGCTGAATGCGCTTGGCTTCGCCGGCAACACCGGGACCTCGAGCGCGTTCACCGCGGCCCGCACCTCCGGCGTCGGTGGCCTCAGCGGCAAGACCTTGACCTTCTCCTCCTTCAACGGCGGCACGGCGGTCAATGTCACCTTCGGCGACGGCACCAGCGGCACGGTCAAGACGCTCGATCAGCTCAACACGAAGCTTCAGGCCAACAACCTGACGGCGACGATCGACGCCAACGGCCTGCTGACGGTCTCGACCACCAACGACTACGCGTCCTCGACCATCGGTTCGAGCGCCGCGGGTGGTGCGATCGGCGGCACGCTGACTTCGGCGCTGACGTTCTCGACGGCTTCCAGCCCCGTCCAGGACACGGTTGCCCAGACCTCGCGTTCGAACCTGGTGTCTCAGTACAACAACATCCTGAACCAGATCGACACGACCTCGCAGGACTCCTCGTTCAACGGCGTCAACCTCTTGAACGGCGACCAGCTCAAGCTGGTGTTCGACGAGACCGGCAAGTCGAACCTCAGCATCACCGGCGTGACCTACAACTCCAAGGGTCTCGGCCTCGCGGCGCTGACCAGCGGTGTCGACTTCATCGACAACTCCGCGACCAACAAGGTGCTGTCGAACCTGAACGCCGCGTCGAGCACGCTGCGCTCGGAAGCTTCGAGCCTCGGCTCGAACCTCTCGGTGGTGCAGGTTCGTCAGGACTTCAACAAGAGCCTGATCAACGTGCTGCAGACCGGTTCGTCCAACCTGACCCTGGCCGACACCAACACCGAAGCGGCCAACAGCCAGGCGCTGTCGACCCGCCAGTCGATCGCGGTCTCCGCGCTGTCGCTGGCCAACCAGTCGCAGCAGAGCGTGCTCCAGCTGCTCCGCTAACAAGCGGACGAACATCGTAAGACGACTATTGCGGCGGGGCTTCGGCTCCGCCGCTTTCTTTTTGCAACGGCATCAGAGTGCCGCTCGACGAAGTGCAACGATGCATTCGGATGCAGCCGATTGCTTACTCTGAGTTATGGTTGACAAGTCGCAAACGCCGGGTCGTTGCGCGAAAAAGCATCATGCTATCATGACGATATGGACGAGCCTGAGATGGCTCCGATTGCTCATATGGTGAATCCGCGCAAGGACTGGCGCGACACGCTTCATGCTTTGTTAGCCGTCTGTGTTCACCGTCCCGGACATCGATTAATCCTAATCGAAGTTTGTTGCGTTGCGTACCAGAAGGGTAACACTCAATGTCCGGTATTGTTCTCTCCTCGTCGGTTCGTCAGAACCTGCTCTCCCTCCAGTCCACCGCTGATCTTCTCGCCACCACTCAGAGCCGTCTGTCGACCGGCAAGAGCGTCAATTCGGCCCTGGACAATCCCACCAACTTCTTCACGGCACAGTCGCTCGACAACCGCGCCAGCGACATCAACAATCTGCTCGACGGCATCGCCAACGGCGTGCAGGTGCTGCAGGCCGCCAACACCGGCATCACCTCGCTGCAGAAGCTGATCGACTCTGCGAAGTCGATCGCCAACCAGGCG
>NZ_JADPKX010000011.1:0-2144 GCF_023074155.1 Bradyrhizobium sp. 134
TGCGCTTTGATCGAGGTGGAGTCGATCGACAAAGCCACTCGGTCCTTGCCGCAGCGGGCGAGCGCTTCAAAGATCGCCTGCCAATGTCCGCGCTTAGCCCAGCGATTGAACCGATTGTAGATCGTCGTGTAAGGGCCATAGTCGGACGGGCAATCGCGCCAGCGTGCGCCGCACTGGAGCATGTGAATGATACCGCTGATAATGCGTCGATCGTCTTCGCGCGCCGGGCCGGTCTGGTTTGTTGGCAGATGCGGCTCTATCTGAGCCCACTGCTTGTCGTTGAGCCAGAACAGTCCTTTGCGCATCGAAGTCCCCCGTGCCGAATCAACTTGGCACCAGGGAATCAGAACTCGCTAATTAGGTACAGGCCCTTCTGTAATGGGGCCGATGATGTCAAGCCTCCCGGTGAACGTCGCGCCGCCGAGCTCATGCTTCTGTCCGTGGTCAACGCCTGGCCGCCACATCATGCTGTCAGAGGGAGCGGTGAGCCTATCTAGATACGCGTGGTTCGTCGGACGACGGCCACTGGGCGTGTAACGGCTTCACCGCATCCACCGTCCCGGCGACGGGACTTCGGGCACTGGGCTTCTGTTCAGCCCGGTTGCATTCCGGCTCTTCTCCTCGTGCTCTATGCTGCGATCGGGCCCGTTTCAGCCCATCGGTAAGTTGTGCCGTCGACCCAGATCCGATGCAGGATCACTGCAAGCTTACGTGCCAAGGCAACTTTTGCGCGCTTCGAGCCTCGCCGCTTGGCGACGTCCATCCCCCAGCGCTTAAGTTTTGAGAACCGCGTGATGCGCGATAGCAAAACGTTGGCGGCTTCATACAATACCGTGCGCACCATCTCGTCACCGGCCAGCGTGATTCCGCCCGTGACGTCCTTTTCTCCCGATTGGTACTTCTTTGGCGTGAGCCCGAACAGCGCACCTGCCGCCTTCGATTTCGCGATGCGATGAGGGTCATCAATCGCCGATTTGTAGGTGATGGCCACCAAGGGACCAACCCCCGGCACGGTCATAAGCCGGCGACAGACCGCATCGTCACGCACAGTTGCCAGCACAGCCTTGTGCAGCCTTCCGTACTCTGCCTTCAAGGCAGATCGCGCCGAAAGCATCGCACCGGCAATGCGCTCTAATGTCGCCTGACCAGTAACCAACTCTCGGATCCGCGCTTCGAAATTCCTCCGCGTCACCGGGCCAACCTTCAGCCCGAAGCCACGCAAAATCCCTCGGATACTTAATTCCACATCGATAAGTCGCCCGAGAAGCTGTTTGCGCGCGATCAGGAGTGCCCGGATCTCCTGCGCACCGACCGACTTTGCGTGCACCGGCTGGAACCAGCCCATCCGGATCAACTGGGCTATCCCGCGGGCATCCTTGCGATCAGTCTTTACCGTCATCGCCGATAATGCGGCCTTTACGTGCCGTGTTTCCAGCAGAACCGTTTCGAATCCTGCTTTTCTCAGCCCCGCATGCAGCCATTGGGATAGCGGCCCAGCCTCCAGCCCGATCCGCTCCACTGCAAAGCCGAGCGTCTCAAAAAACTCAACTAAGGCGTCGGGTTCGCTTGCGACCTTCGCCTCTCTCAGGATCTTACCCTGGGCATCCACAACGCACACGCTCGACAGTTCCAATGACACGTCGATTCCGGCATAGTTCTCCACGGCTGTCCTCCGTCTCTGGATGCTTGGGGCCGACTCAAGTCGTGACCCCGTTTCATCATCTATTGGGGGACAGCCACCATCATGATCCCTTCCTCGGAGCAGGGGCCCATTACGGCATCTAGTAGACGGTGCGTTGGCCGATAGCGGGAGTGTGTCCTAGCATTACAGTTGCTTTGTTTGCGGGCTTCTGAATCCATGGGCAACCATGATTCGAATGTCGTGGACGCGCGCCGCGTCGATTGAGGAGACGCTTGCGTTGTGGGCGGCGTCGCTTCGAGAGGTCAAGCAGCGGATACGTCCGTTGTTCACGCAAGAGCGTGTGGCGACGAATGCAGGCCTGTTCCTGGAAGGTCTGCTCGGAGATGAGCAGCGCAAGACCGGTTGGATGCGCGCGGAGGCGGCTGGCGATCCCGGCCCATGGCGGCAGCAGGCGATCCTGGGTCGCGGGGATTGGGACGCTGATGCCCTGCGCGACATCGTC
>NZ_JADPKX010000040.1:0-711 GCF_023074155.1 Bradyrhizobium sp. 134
TCGTCTCGAGTGTTTCGGCGATGTAGGCGGCCGGGTTGACGTCGTTGAGCTTGCAGGTGGCGACGATCGAGGCGAGCAAGGCCCAGTTTTCGGCTCCGACCTCATGACCGGCGAAGAGCGCATTTTTTCTGGTCAGGCAGACTGGCCGGATGGCGTTCTCGACAGGGTTGGTGTCGAGCTCGAGGCGCCCGTCTTCGAGGAAGCGGGTCAGACCTTGCCAGTGATTGAGCGCGTAGCGGATGTCCTCGGCGAGCGTCGAACCGCTGGAGATCATCGACAGCTGCTTCTCGAACCACATTTTCAAAGCGGCGACGAGAGCCAACGAATGCTCCTTTCGTGCGGCGAGCCGGATGTCCGGCGATGCACCGCGCACCATGGCTTCGATGGCGTAAAGCTGTGCGATGTGCCGAATGGCGGCCTCGGCGATCGGCGATTTGCTATTGCGGGCCAATTTGACGAAGCGTCGGCGCAAGTGGCTCCAGCAATGCACGAGCGTCCAAGGCCCTTGCAGTCGAGCGACTTCGGTCAGTCGATCATAACCGTCATAGGCATCGCATTGCAGGAAGCGTCCGCCAAAGCCATCTAGGAACTGCTCAGCGAAGGCACCGCTGCGACTGGGGGCATATCGGAACAGCACGATCGGCGGACTTGGGCCGCTGTGGCCGCGGTCGTCTGAGGCAATCGCCCAGAAGTAGCCTTTCTTCGTTTGGC
>NZ_JADPKX010000073.1:0-480821 GCF_023074155.1 Bradyrhizobium sp. 134
ACTATCCTTCGACATTGTGACCTCGCGACAAACCATTCCGCGAGATCTTCTAGCCGACCAGATCAGCCCTCAGCGCGTGGTCCCTGCATGACGCTCACGAAACAACGGCGGCTGCGCCCGGTTCGTCCGCTTGGTGCGGCCGAGCCCCTGGATCGCGGCATCGGCCTCCAACCGGGCTCGAGCAAATAATGACCCGCAGGCGACGCTTCCGCGCCGACAGCTCGGCATGATAGCTCCTCCCCGTGCCGCCCGCATCGGAGAACACGAGGACCCGCTTGACGTCGACCATGAACGCCGAGGTCTCGGCGATGTTGGCCGAACCGGCGCGGTTTTCGACCACCAGCCGATCGCCCTTGCGCACGACGCGGCGTGAGCGGCCTGTGACCTCCGCGACCATGTCAGTGCCGAAGCGCTGGATCACCTGATCCAGCGCGCCCGGGACCGGCGGCAGCCACGAGCTTCTCGATGAGGCCGTCGCGATAGACGGGTCGAGAGCAGAGATTGCCCTCCTGATCGGTGAAAGGCTCGTAGAGCTGCACCGGAAAGGCCGGCGCTCCATCAGTGCCTCGCCGGTCGAGACGAGCTGGATGACAGCGGCATGGCCAGCGTCAAGATCGCGTTCGATCGAGTGGATCAGCGACGGCGTCTTTATCGAACACGATCACAGTGGCCTTGCCAAGCTGCAATCGGCCATGTTGCTCCAGGGCCGGCAGCAAGGTCGGGATCATCACCTTGAGCCGCTTGCCGCATAGGCGACGGCGGCGTGCCGAGACTATCAGCCATCAACAATTGCAGAAGGTCCCCGCCGCCAGGACGATAGCGCAGCTGATGATGACTAAGCCGACCACCTAACTAAGGCCGAGACCGTCACGCTTGCCGTCATCGAACAAAACTTTCCTATGCTGGCCGATGCCCAAGCTCTCCAGGCGATCATCCGAAGGAGGCCGAGATGGAGCTCGAACCTCGGATTGATGAATCCAAGCGGAGCCTCATTGCGTCGTTCGCGAATGGGATCGCCAACGATAAGGGCGCGGTGCACGCCGCTATTACGCAACCATGGTCCAATGGCCAAGTGAAAGCTCACATCGCCAAGCTCAAGCTGGTCGAACGGCAGATGTACGGGCGCGCTAAGCTCGATCTTCTTCAGGCTAGGCTGATTGGCGCGCCATAAAAACAATCACGATCATCGAATATGCGTCAGAGCCCCGATTGGATGCCGATTACCCCGAACACTCGTTTGACTAGGTCGCAACAGAAGCTTAATGACTTGATTTCAGTGGGGCGCTGGAAGCTAAAAGCTTGAACTAAGCGGCAGATCTATCGAAGCCCTTCCATAGCGAGCCGCAGCGACTTCGGGATGCGCTGCGCCTTTCCGGCTGAAATAAACGCCACGCGTACACGCGCCGTGACTAGGAGATCGTCTCCGCGCCTGCATTCCTGCAGCAACGCAATCGACGCTCCCCTCACCTCTTGCGGGACTGTGACGACGTCAAGCAGGTCATCCAAGACCGCCGGTTTTAGAAAATCGATCGTCATGGAGCGGACAACGAAGGCAAAGCCGGGCGCATCTTTCTTGGCTTCTCTGAGTAGCGCTTGCTGAGTGGTTCCGAGCAGGCGCAAGTAATTCGTTCTACCGCGTTCCATGAAGCGCAAAAAATTTGCGTGATAAACAATCTGACCGGAGTCAGTATCTTCGAAATAGACGCGGACCTGCATATGATGGCCGCCGTCGCGAATTTCGCCATCAAGAGAAGCTGTCACAGTGCGGTTTCCTTACTGCCGTTCTGGGACGAATTGTCTTGCACAGAGGCGCGTTCCGCAGCAAGTGCCAATGGGTTTGGTGCGTGCAGGTTGAGGCTGCCCGGCGCAAGGCCGGTCGGAGACCGGTTGCTTTGCGAGAAGCCGGCACCCCCTATCCAGATTTCGGGCAAGTCCCGCACGCACGGATGGTCTGCAGAGCTCTTATCGCTGCTCAGCAATCCCCGAGGACCGAGGTCGCCCCACTGGCAAGCGCCTTGATCTCCGCGTACATCTCCGCTTCGCAGGCCAAAGTCGGGATTGCCCGGCAGTGCGGATTGTTCAGCAAGCAGTCCTATTCCGCGAATCCTACCATTCTTAGCAATTGTTAAACTCCGGCCGGTCAGTCATCGCGGCTGGATATTCCAGGTGAGATGGTCATGGAGATCAATGAAACCGGGCAGAATGATCCACGGTACCTTGACCGAAGAGTCGGCCGCGCCGATGCTCTGCGCCCGAGCTCGTCGCTCGGTACGACACGCACCGCGCCTGGCAAGTCCGCGCCGAGCGCTGCCAATAGATCGAAGTCGCTCACCGCGCCGCAAGAAAGCGACGAGTTCATTTGCATATCCGTCACGTGCCGGGACGCTGCCTTATGAGCCGGGCGATTCGGTCGTAAGGTGGCCGTTGGAGCAGATGTTCGAGTTCGGCATGAGAGGCCGCCAACGTCATTCAACATTCCGCGTTGTCGTGTTCAGCCGTGTCCGGCTGAAGACGTTAATGTCCGGGACCAGACACTGAGGCGCGAGTATTCCGTCGGTGGACACGAAGCACATGGTTTTGCCCTCTTCAAGCCAGGCTCGCAAATGTCTTTAGTGGCACGTGTATTGCTGGGACACCGTAAATGCATCCGCACGACCATGACGATCTCGCATTCGCCGGCCCAGGAGTTCAAATGAAACTTGCTCGACTCAATGCCTTGGACCTGCGCTATTGAGTGCGGTCCCGCCTAAAGCTTTGCCGCGTCCCTCGCGGGTGCCGCTGTCGTTCTTCGCGTCGGGTAACTCTCAAGACCACCAGACACGACTAGCATTGAGCGCGCTTACTCCCGAGCAAATCCGAACCAGTGTGACACGTTTGGGCGGCTCTGTGTCGAATGCATGCAGCGGCACGCGAATGTTGGCGTCGGACCGGGAGGAAACCAAATCAAGCTTGGTCTCGAGCAATGGGCGCTTCCTGTCGAAGAGGGGAGCGGACAGAAGTTGTTCAATGGCACGCTGGAGCAGATCGAGCTCGGCGCCCGACCCGGCGCGGGTCACACTCGAAGGTGGAGCACCATTTTCTCCAGCAGTATTCGCACTCCTCAGCCCCTGAAGTCTTTCTCGGTGCCGTTTCGCAACGCCCGAAGGACATTCGGCCACGGCATCTGTCTTCCTCGCCGAACCATAATCATCCCGCGTGTCCCCGAGCGGATGGCGACACTCGGTCTGCTCTACGGTGGTTGCGTCGAGTAGGAGCCGACAAATCCGCGTCTGATCGAATTGCACGACTTCAGTATCGAGCCCGAGCTTAAGAGCGCGATGTGACACGAGCAACGAAGCTGCCATCGGGCCTTGCCTTCACAAGAAAGCTAGAGGAGTTTAAAAAAATGCGTGCGCCGTCCTATTCCGAGGCCTTGGAATTCGCGATCGACCGCTCGTACGACATTAACCTTGACATGTTGAGGTCACGGAATTTGCACCTTGACATGCACAACGATTATCTTGTCGGCACATATCCGCCTCTCAAGGCAATGGGCGACCTGAATGCCGAAAAGTTGTTGCTTCAGGTTTCGTCGTCAATTGATCTCTATTTTCACATCCCCTTCTGCGATCAGTATTGTACCTTTTGCCACTTCGCCAAGGAAATCAATCCATCTTCCGGGCGAGTGGAGCGCTATCTGGCGGCTTTAGATAAAGAGATGAGTTGGTCGGACGCAGCGCTCGGTGGCAGAGCTGTTGAGACTGCTTTTTTTGGAGGCGGCACTCCCTCGTTCTTAACCAACCGTCAACTCGAAACGCTATTTGGCATGATTAGCCGGCGCTTTGACCTGTCTAAGTCGGAAGTGAGTTTCGAATTGCATCCCTCTCTTGCAAAGCAAGCGGACGCTGCACATCGCATATCCACACTGCTTAGAGCCGGCGTAAACCGCTTCGTATTGGGCGTTCAGAGTCTAGATCCGAGCATTTTACGCATATTGAACCGCGGGCACCACGTGGACGAGGTAGTACAACTAGTAAAGTTACTGAATGAGATGGGCGTTCAGAATCTGTCGCTTGATCTCATGTATGGGTTGCCGCAGCAAACGCTCCGGAGCTGGTACGACTCACTTATCGGCTTACTGGATATGGGAATAGAGAAGTTCAATGTATTCCCATTGATGTTTAAATCTACAGACCCCGTAGCCCGCCATTTGGCTAGGGGACGATATCAATTTGCCGGGGCTAAGGAGCGCATTATCATGCATTTTATGGCCGAGCACATCCTCACGAAACTCGGCTATCGCCATGGGCCGATTTTCTATTGGAGTAAGCAGTCGCAGCCGCACTCAATTCAACAGAGCCGCAAATACGATTCCTGGAACGACAATAATCTGGTCCCGTTTGGGGTTGCCGGGTTTGGTTACATGAGCCAGTGCCAGTTCTATAACGAGGCAGATTTAGATCGCTACCTATATAGGGTTGAGGCGGGCGAGAAGCCTGTGTGGAAGGGTGTTGTCCTGTCGCAAGATGATCTCATGCGCAGAACGGTAATGTTTGCCCTGCGTAGCAGTGGGGTGTTGCTCTCCCGCTTCGAGCGGGAGTTTGGGGTTTCCATTGAGAAATGCTTTGGCCGCGAGCTTGAACTCTTGAATGAGGCAGGACTCATCTGCATTTCGAACGGCCTGCTTTCGCTAACTGCCGCCGGCACTATCAATTCGGGCGCCGTATCGCTGCTATTCTTCTCGAACAATATACTCGAGCGGGTCGCGTACAACGACAGCAGGATAATAGACAAACGAACTGATCTGCTCGAAAAGCACGATTACTCACCGGCCGCACGATACGGGTCAAGTGCCGAAATGCAAGTTGCGTTTCGATGAAGTCGCGTGCGCGCTCATTTATGGTCGCTCCTTTTTCCGTTTCCACCCCGCAAGGCTCGCCCTGCCAGGCGGAGGACATATTTTCGCATCTGTCCGATAGCATTGATCGCCGGCACCGAGAACGCCCGCTTGGGCTTGTCAGCAATTTTGTCGCCGATCAACTGCCGCACTGCATTGCGGAGATCAAATGCAGTGAACGACCAGATGAAGCGGTTAAGGCTCTTGGGCGTAATATCAACGCGATGATTGCGGAGGCGGACTATGAAGCGCAGCTGCTAAGTCTGCCGCAGTCGGAATTCGAGATCGCTAAGACAGACATCCAATATCTCGTAAATTGTGCTTATCAGATGTCTGCGTTTGCCGGCCTTCATCCCGTGGACGCCGAGCTGACGGTGGGAGATGTACTGATCCGCCTTGCGCGCTCGACTTGTCAACGGCGGCCTGGCATTGAGGTCCTCTCCTATGAAGATATGATCCTTACGAATCCGCTGCAGAACGATCCACGCGTATACTGCCTCGGCGCGGCCGGCGTCGAGGAGCGAGATTTTTGCTTGGGCCACCAGATCATCGAGAGCGAATTGCAGTCAGCAATGGACGCTCTGCTCAAGTTGCGTGATGTGGCCGACGTGGATGCGGGGCAATGTCTTGCGACATGCCTGGAGCGCCTTGAGTCAGCAAACAATGTTCTGACGCGCTTTTATGAACATATGTCGCCGGACTTATTTGGCCAATTTCGTGTGTTTTACGGAAAGAATCCTTATAAGAATACGCTTGGTCCAAGCGGCCGCTTCTCGGCCGGTATCGTGGCGGTCTCGGTGCTACTGGTCGGTGAAGAACTCTTCCACCACAAACCGCAATTTTATAGGGATCTGTACCGGCTGTCCGAATATTATCCGCAGAGATGCATTCACGAGGTATTCCGCTGGCTGTCGTCAGGCAAAGGGAGTGCACCGCTCAAGCCACGTTGGCTAAAGGGGAAAGCGGACTTTCCCAGGGTTGCGACCATTTCGCCAGTCGTGGAGCATCACGGCGGCGAAATCGGAACGCTGCGCACGTCCTGTGTTTGTGCACTGGATCGGTTTACCCGGATGCATCGTAGTACGGCCTTAAAATATACGGTTGAGCCGGGTCGTCCAGTTGTCGGAGTTGAGGTATCGGAAAGTGTTGAGGCTGTCCTTTCTCAGCGGCTGTTGACAGAGGCGCGCCCGTAAGCCGACGGTGGTCTCTGCGTGGCTAACAACAAAGGCGCAGACGTCCGCCACCGGTCGAGAGGTAATAGTCGATGTCTCAAGACGAACTGATCCTTCGTCGGTTCGAGTCCGGGGATAGCGATGATGCATGGCATCTGCACAGAAGCGCATCGCAGGATGTTGGTGTGTGTGGCCCGGAAGGGGCTTGGGAGGATGATTTACGCAATATCGGGGAAGTATACATCGCCTCGGGCGGTGACTTCGTAGTTGCGCATATTGGTCCCCGGTTCGCTGCCATGGGTGGGCTGAAACCTTTTGATGATGATGTCGCAGAACTAAAACGTATGCGGGTCGACCCCGTCTTTCAGCGACGAGGGTTTGGAAGGAGGGTTCTTCGTGAATTGGAGTCGCGAGCTGTTGCTCTCGGTTTCAAGTGGATAATGCTCGATACAACAACGATCCAAGTAGGGGCCCAAAGACTTTATGAGAGCGCTGGCTATGTTCGCCGCAGGGAAGGGATGTTGCACGGATATGCAGTGATCTTCTACGAGAAGCGGCTCATTTGGCCAGGAATGACCCCCGCTGAGCAAATGAGGTTGTGAGACCGGACAATCCAGTGAAGCTCTACGGACGCGCAACGAGCACAAATTCAATCACTTGCCCCCTGACTAGCCGAATGCCCAATCTCGCTCCTTGGGAATGACGTGGAATGCGCTCAGATAAAACCGTATCATCCGCGAGGACTTTCTCATTGAGCTTCGCGAGATCCGCGATCGGAATGAATCGTGTCACTGTAGCTGATAAGGACGTGAAGGTTTCGCGACCGATAGGCCTCGAACGCACGCACAAACTCACGTCTGGCCGAGCCAGCGTTGCATTCAAAACGAGAGCTGATACGGTGCGCCAGCGGCGGATAGGCGAAGACGCTCTGGAGTGTCGTGGGCTCGCGACGTGAGCCTTGCCAGCCGGCATACAAATCCACCTCGATTCAACCGCAACATTCTGTTGCGTATGGAATCCAAAAGTCCGCTCTTGGTGATGCGGGATGGTGGATGCACGGGCGCGTCTAATCGCCCCCTACCAGCTTGTGGTGGTCGCCCTTCCAGATCGTGATGCTACTCGGGCGTATCGACCGGTTGCGTGCCGTAGCGCTCGCAGGCTCTCAACCAAGGACCCAGCTCGCACCCTTCTGGATCACGATCGAGTACCAAACCTGCATCAAGCAGCTGCGGATCGGGTCTCACCAGCTTCGTGGTGCTCACGCCCGTATTCGGGTCAACTGCCATTCGGTAGTCTCGTTCAAGCAGCTCTCGCAGGCGCTCGATGCGAGCGAACCGGAATGGATGGACCGGTTTAATCATCGGGCCAGGCTCCTCGGGTCGAATGCCAACAATTGGATGATGAAAATGACGGCGGGCGACGGGTTGCGTTCATGAGTCGAGCTGTCGGTTCTCCGCCGAATGCCAGTCCGCGCCGTAGAGGCGGATCATCTCCCGACGGGACCGCTCGATGAAGATGCGCTCAACGCAAAAGCCGGTTGTCACTGAAGCCGCCAGCGCAAGGCCGCAGACCATATAGTCATTCATGAAATTCCAAAACATGTTGCAGCCGGCAACTCCCACAAAAGTAAGTGCCATGACCGTATTGCGAAATGCCTTAACCATGTTGCCCCCAGTCAGTGGGAACTTTACCATTGCAACCATGGCGATTAGCAGCGTTTGTCCTTGTTAGGCGCCGTCTTTCTGCTCGATCGGCCTGGGTCCGCCCGCGCTGTCGACGGCCGTGGGTTCCCCATTGCCCGGCGCAGCTCATTCGATCGCGTCGGAGTCCTGGCGCGGATTGCCCGATCCGATACAGCTCGTGGACAATGACCTCTACTCTCCGCATCTCCTCCGACGACCACAGGCGTGGCACATCAAAATAACCGAGCACCGGCTCGGCGCTCGGCCGCCCAGGCGAACCGATTCGAGGATGAGAAGCGCCGAGGGCTGGACAGCGTCGGCTACGCCGCGATCCAGCGTGGTTTCGGGTATATGCGCCGCATTCCTATGCCGAACGCGAGATAATGGCAGTGAATATGACCTCAAGTTGTATCACGCTAGATGATCCACGTTGCGACCTTTAAGTGACCTCTTTTGGGGCTTCAATATGAAGAGACTTCTGGGACTCTTGCTGCTCGCCCATTCCTTCTTCCTTTCCGCCGAGGCCATCGCACAGGGGCTTCCTGCCCCCTCGTACTGGAAGAATGAACGAGGTTCAGAACTTTTTGTTTGGTCCGCCAATAGCGGGGCAATACAAGGGACTTTCACAAACCATGCTCAAGGGTTTGCGTGCCAGGGCATTCCATATCCTGCATCGGGAGCCGTTAGCCCTGCTGGCTTGTATTTTGTTGTTACCTTTGCCCAGTGCAATTCCTTCACCCGGTGGGTTGGAAAGCTCAACGGGTCTCAAATGCCGACCTCATGGACGCTGTTCTACGTTGACAAGAACGGCAAGCCCGGCAAGTTGAAGGGTGCCGATACATTCACGCGCGTATGGTAGTTTTCAATCTTCTTGCTCTGTCGTGACCTTTGATTGGAAACTCACTCTCGCGAGTTTTTGGCTGCGTCTCTTCGGGAAATGTGGGCTCGCCTTCGTGGAGCACTGGCCTGTCCAGGATCAGCTTCGATGCTGGACAGCCGGCAAGTCGTGCCGAACGGCCCGGGAAAAACATCAAAGGGCCTCTCCCGAAATCCGAAAGGACATTCTGAATTTGCGTCCGAATCGCGGGACGATCCGTGCACTACCGTTACTTTTCAGGTCCTTGTTTTGAAGCCGAGCGCGGGCTCCGGCAGATGCCGCTAACATCTGCGGCGGTCGCGTTGCCTGAGTTTGGTTGACGACGTGATTTTCAGCTCTCGATACCCAGAATTCTCACACAGCGCGATTCGCAGGCTTCGCCGCCGGAAGTAGCCAAGGGCGCGCTCAGTCTAACCGTTCCGCGAAGCTGCTTGCTATTGCCGGTTCATGTTGCGCGGCGACAAGATCGCACGTTGGCAACGAGTACGGACTTGATCCCTCTCTAGCCATTAGGTAGATCCCGTCATTTGGAATTGGAGATACTTAGTGACGACTGGCATCGTAAGGTGGTTAAACGCGACCCAGGCTATGGATTTATCAAGCTGGATGATGGCGGAGCCGACGTTTTCGTGCACATAGGGCGGTCGAGAAGGCCGGCTACACCGTCTTGCAGAGGGGGCCTTGATCAGGTTCGAGATCAAGACTGGCAGCTCAGGCGAGGTATCCGCAGAAAATCTGCGTACAGGATGATTCGCGCTATCAGCTACATGATGCGTCAACAGTGATTCGCCTAGGGCGTCAGCATTCTTCGCGCTTACATGCCTCGATCTGACTTCGGCGAAACACTTCAGAGTCGGCAACCTCGCATGAAGGCGCACATCAGTGTTAATACGCGATCTCGTGTTTTTTCAAAACCATTGTATTTCTCATGTAAGAAGATTCGCAGCCGCAAGATCTTCGATTGCGGCCCCAACAGACTTGAAGAGAGTGATCTCTTGCTGCGAAAGGCGGCCAGACTTCAAACCATTGGTTAACTCATGAAGATCCCCACAAATCATTGAGGCGTCCCACCGGCCACCCGCAATCGGCTGGAGCAGATCACTGGCTTCTTTGGGGGCACCCGCATAGTATCTACGAACACGCGGCTGCGGCAAACAGCATCGTCGTCGGTCTCACGCATTTCTGGTGTGAATGCGCCGACGAGATCGAGATGTGTTCCTGGCCTGAGGTGCTGGCCTACGATCAGCGGCTCACGTGACGTGGTGGCGCAGCTAACGATGTCCGCCACCGAGAGAGCGTCCGTCAGATCAGCAGCCGGTTTCGCCTTGAGACCCTGATGCTCAAGCGTGTCCGCGAGAGCTTAGACAGGTTGCGCATTGCATCCCCAGACCAGCACGGCTTCAATCGGCCTAACTGCGCGATGGGCAACGGCCAAATAGGAGGCGAGCAGGCCGGTTACAATCAGCAGCAGCGTGCGACTGTCGGGGCGTGAGAGATGTCGTGATGCGAGCGCGGAGGCGGCGGCTGTACGCCGATTAGTGAGTTTTTCGCCATCGAAATTTGCGCGCGGCCGGCCGGTTGCCGTCGAACAGCATGTAAAGCGAGGAAAGGCAGGGAGACCGCATGCCCGCTCTTCGGAAACACGGTCACCAGCTTCACGCGGAGTGCCTTGCCCCGCTCCCAAGCCGACATTGTCAGGAGACGACCTGGGCTTGCAGCGGTACCAACATTATAGCTCTGCCGCACTGGCATCGCTTCTCCGCCGCGCCGGACGGCTTCGCTTAGGGCATCGATCAACCTGGGATAGTCGAGGCCGGCATCTACCTCTGGGGCGGAGAAATAACGCGACATGATTTCCTCGTTTTCATTCGAAGTTCGGACGAGTTTAGCACCCGTCGCTCCGATGACAGCACGGTCTATACCGCCGCCAAAGAGAGGCCGTCGCCAGCGTTTAAATTCGCGTGTGAAGCTCGACTGAACGTACAGAACACAAAAAAATCTCGCCTCGTAGCAACAGATCGAGGTCAATGGCCGTCGGAGCGCGAAGTTGAGTCATGAGCATGCCGATGACAGTCCCATACTTGGCGAACTCGTTTGAGTAATCAGAACCGGGTCTCCAATAGGTGAACAAGTTGGGACCCCGCGATGTAGAAGGCTTCCCGCGCGGCACGAAAGCGTCGCCGTTCAACGGCAGTGACCGGCAGCGGAAGATCGTTCTCCGCGATCTGACCCAGAACGTACGAAGCCAACACACTGCCAAAGACTGTGCCAGGTGCGATGCCGCGACCGTTGTAACCGCTGAAAGCAACGACGTTGCGGTCGAGCTCGTGAAAGCGCGGCAGGTTGTTCGAGGTCATTCCAATCATGCCGAACCAGCCGGTTTCAAACTCGACATGCTGAAGTCCCGGAAACAGCTTGCGCAACGATCTCTGAGCCCATGCCCGGTGAACGGATGCGCCAATACCCTCAAGGGCACCAACACTGCCAAACACGAGGCGCCCGGAGCGATCCAAGCGAAATGAAGAGAGGACCTCTCGAGTGTCCCACGCTCCCTGCCGTTCAGGCAGGATCGACTTCCTCAGACCATCCGGCAGAGAACCTGTAGCAAAGTTGAAGTAGGGCAGATGGATCTGCTCCTGCCGTACCTGCGACCAAAGTCCTTTACCATAGGCATCCGTCGCAACGATCACCCATTCCGCATCTACCGATCCGCTTTCTGTGCTAATCCTCCAGCGCAGGCCGTTGTGTTGCGCAGTAACAGCCTCGCTCTGTGTGAATATCCTAGCCCCCGCTGCAAGCGCGGCTCTCGCTAGACCGTGCACATAGGCCAGCGGCTGTATCGTCCCGGCGCGCTTATCGAGCAGCGCTCCGCTGTATTCGCCACCGCCGACTTTCCTGCGTGTCTCATCTGCATTTAGCACTACGACAGGGGCGCCACGCTTCTGCCACTGTTCGGCGCGGGCCTCGATCTCTTGCAAGCCCTTACGTCCGACGGCACAATGCAGGGTACCGGCACGTTCCACTTCACATTCGATGCCATGCTTTTGGATGAGGTCGAACACCTTTTGCGGTCCACGGCCGAGTTGTTCAATCAACCGTTCGCCGAACGGGACGCCGAGCGTATCCGGAAGGGTGTCAGGCATCACCCACATGCCCGCGTTAACCAGACCGACGTTCCGGCCCGAACCGCCGAACCCAATTTCGGACGCCTCCAACAGCGCGACGCGCGCCCCTCCTTCGGCGAGATGAAGTGCAGACGACAGCCCGGTATATCCAGCGCCAATCACGATCACATCCGCTGCGGTGTCACTGGCGAGGGGAACAGTGTCTGGCGCCGGTGGCGCGGTGAGAGCCCACAATCCATGTGAAGCTGAATTGTTTCGCATCCAGCAATCCTCATATATTCTTGGTTCTTGATCAGCCCAGGTCGTGCTGCAATCAGTGCCGCGTCTAAGGGTCAAGGATGGGTACCATTTCGTCGATATGTGCATCGATCCGTTCGAGAACCTGCCCAGGCACGACGTCGCGTTCTGGAAGAACTGACCATCTGTCGCGCACGGCCGCCGCGGTCTCAGCTACAGCCGTCACCACTGCCCCCTCTGGAAGACGGCTGCGGTTCGCGAAATTGCGCCAGCGCTCTGGAGTCAGGGCCTTAAATGACTTTTCGCCCGCAAGGCTCAATGCCAGACCATCTTTCGGGATATACGAAATTGTTGAGAGCACGTCGTAGATTGGCGCCAACGTAGGCCTCCGTCCGTCTCCAGGATACAGTAACGACCAATTCTTGAGATGCATGTCGCCATTGCCCGTGATCGCGGTGAGCGCAAGACGACGGACAAATTCGATCGCGGAATCGAACGAGACACCGCTGTTCAGCGCGGCCGCGATATTGTGATACGCCGCACCGGTATATTTCTCGGACGGATAGCGGCCGAAGACCTGTGCAAAATCCTCCATATGCACGCGCGCTGCATCGGCACCGCGATCGAAGCGACGGACAAGAAGCACTTTGCCCGTGGACATGGTGTTAAACTCTTCCGGAATGCCGGCGAAATCCGTCTTTTCGACGAGCTCACGTGCAGGCACTTCCATCCCTAGCGCTTCCGCTAAGGCTAGGATCGCGAATTCGTTTTCCGAAAGCCCAATGTGGGTGAGGGAGGGAAATTTCGCGATATACTGCCCTTGCTCATCGTCGACGGCGAGCGTGATCCCCCCTTCTTTTCCGGTATTTTTGATGACGGAGAGCTTCATCTGGACACCGGCGAGCGAAAAGCGCGCCTTCTTCTTGCCTTCTGATTCTGGCCCGGCCGGAACGGGAACGCCGTCGCTCGGCAACGCTCGTACCGCTCCCGGTAGATTTGTCCCCAGTGCTGCCAAGAGATCGAAGTCGTTTCCAGGTCTTACTGACGCTGCGTGGTGCTTTTCCATTGCTTCGCGCAGTTTCTCTTCGGGCAGCAAGTTCGCGAAGAACGGCGGCAGCGCGCCGCGTATGGGTTTGGGATCCCGGCGGAGGCTGCCATCTGCCGAGCGAAGCGACAGGCTGAAGATCGGAGGGTCGTTCAAGCTCCGATACGCGGGCAAGAGATTGAATGCGCTGTAGTCGCCCGGCGTTCGCACGAGCGTGCCGACGGCAAGATCGTTTAATGAGATGTCGAGCGATTGGATACGTTCAGCCGCGAGGACAGGCTTATTCATGCTCCTCCTCAACATCTGACGTGAACGCAGGATGGTCATCATCGCCCGTAGCTGGCTGCAGCATTGATTGAATAGCCGGTACCATCGCTTGCGGAATCAGCATCATTTCCATGCCAAGGGCGCGGGCAACGTTGACGAGTGTCGTTGCGCGCGCTGCAGCGGCCCCCGTTTCAATGTCGCGATAGCGGGGCCTGCTAATGTTCGCCCGGAGGGCGACTTGCTCCTGGGAGAGGCCAGCAGCCCTTCGCGCTCTGCGAAAGTGCAGGCCAAGTTCCTCGAGCAGCGGGTTTGGAGCCGAAGCCATGATATGTTCTCGGATCATTAACACCGAAATGATATGTAAACAGATCACACATCGCAGTCAAGCGAAACGTAAACAGATCTTCTTATCGACAATGATCCTTAAACATATCTTGTTCCAGCGGCAATGTCGTCTGAACTGTTGACTCTGCTGCCAGAATGGCCCTTGGGGCTAATGCGCCTGACGCGATGAAGGAGCCAGATCTTATCGCCAGGTTGACACAGATTCCCATGGCGCTCGCGTGCATTGGGCGCATAGGAATGGCCGCCAGCGAACGAACCCGATCCTGGAACGCGGTGCGTCGCTTTTATGGAACGCCAGTTGAAAGCGGTCGGTAGATGGATCATCGAAGTTCTTCCATGACGCGCCGTCCTAGTGGCGTCGTGCCGAGTCGTTTCCGTGAGGCGCCTTTGGCGCCAAGCAAGTCCATATTGCCAAATCAATTCCGATGTCCGCCGGCCCGCCTCGATGTAGCTACGAAGCGTCGAACTACCTATCAATTCGTTTTTCATTCTTCGACATGCTTCCCATGACGGCCAATAGCCTGCGGGCGTGACCGGGCCGCTGACGTGGCCACTCGCAGGGCCGCAATGCGAGCGGAGTGGTCTCGGCTAGTACCAGCAACTTTTCTTCTATTCGCGTTGATATCCAATCCTACGACGCGCAATTAAACGTGTTCCTATGCAACATCAACCGGAGCATGATGGTCAAATCGGCGGCACTCGACAGGGAAAGTTCGACGACTGCGTTGATTCTCTTGACGTCCCCGCCCAAGAAGCGACCAGGCGAATACACAAGAGCCTCGCTCGCTTCAATCGTGAGAGTTGACGATGGGCCGCTTGAAGGAGACGCTCCGCACCATGAAGCGACCTCGGAAGAATCGCGGCATGCCGCCGCCCGCGACGTTCGATATCGATTCGCTGCCGGGCAGCTCAAACTTAACGGCATTAGAAACGGCCGCCGTGATCCGGCGCACGCCTGGAGCCCTGGAGCTATGGCGGCGCAATCCGAACCACCCGCTGAAATGGCGCTACATCGATGGCCGCCCGCTTTACCGAGTTGATGCGGTGCGCGACTATCTGGCCGGACGCGATGAGACAACTAAGTCGTCGCAGCCGCATAATGCTCGCGAAGACGGCCAAGCAATTCGGCCTTGATGGGATCGAGCGGATTCGTCCGCTGCAGGCGCACGACCTTGCCTCCCCGTTTAGCGCCGACCAACTCCGCGATGTAGTCATGAGCAGCTTCGAACGCCATCTTGCGGATGATCCACTGTTCGTCATGATTGTAGACCTGATCGATCCCGCGCGGCTTTTGCCCGACACACAACCGCTGGATTTCGTTGTCATAGCCGCAGCGTGACATGATGGTTCGCAAGCTGCGCCTTAAGTCATGCATTGTGAACTTGGCGACACCCGCTTCCTTGACCAGGCGGTCGACCAAGTTTGTGAAGCCCGACATCTGGCCGCCGGTCTTCGGTGACGGGAAGACATAGTCCGACGTCGCACGCTGGAAATGTTTTGCGGCCGTAAGCACCTCGTCAACGAGGTGGGTACGCGGCACGTCGTGGTAAACGCCCATCTTGGTCCATGCTGCCTCGAAAGTGATGCGGTCATCCATGACGTGATTTTGCCACTCGATCATGGCTGGCTCGCTGCGGCGCGGGCCGCCAAGCAGGCACATTCGTGTCAATAGCCCAAAAGTCCCAAGCTTGCCGGATGCGTGCCAGACTTTGATGATCTCCTCGTCGGGCAGCGCCCGGCCCTTCGTTCGGCGCCCGACCCGCTGCGCGCGCGTCTCCTTGGGCACGCGATAGCCGGCGAGCACGTTGTGCTCGACGTAGCCTTCGCCGACGCACCATTCGAGGAACGTGTGCGTGTGCTTGCGCAAGTCCTTTGCTGCGCCGCGCTTGCCGGTCTTGCCGATCCTGTCCACCGCCGCCATGATTTGCCGTCGCGTGAGCTCGGCGATGGCGAGGTCGAAATGATCTTTCAGACCGCGTCGGAGTGCCGACATAGCCGGTTTCCAGTTGACGACCTGGCGCCCGGTCAGGGACATTTCGTAGGGGCCATCTTCAACGATCAAGGTCGCCAGTGTCGTGCACTGCCGCTCGGCCAGCGCTTGCCGCTTCGCCTCGCGCTTGCCCTCATTGGGATCGATCCCAATGACCACCTCCCCAGCGACGACGGTGGCGGCCCTGCGCGCGGCCTTCTCATTGAATTTGGGCCATGCACCCAGCGTCTTGCGTTGGGTGCCTTTCGTCCCAGGCTTTGTGAACATGAAGACCCAGGTCCTGCCACCCGTCGCGCGCATCCTGATCGCGAGCCCCGGCTGCTCTGTGTCGTGCAGATAGTGCTGCGATTTGCCCGACGGCAGCGTCGCCGCACGGATGGCCGCGTCAGTGAGTCTCAGGTAGTTCGTCGTTCCTTCAGCTCTGAGAGATTCTTTACTCTTTTCCATCGTTTGTGCTCTCGCTCCTTGCGCCCTGAGACGGGTCGCGGCGATCCTAGAAGAAATGGACCACAAGCCATTGCCTTCGCGTTCCCAGTTAATGTGCCCTAAGGGAAATCCTCCGAAGGGCACAGCAGGGACATACACCATGTGGTAAGGCCAACCGAGGCCACGGATGGTCCAATATGGCCACAAGTCCTTACCTTACAAGGACTTTTGCAATAAAACTATGGCTGGATTAGGTTGGCTACAGTCCACCAGTTGTGGTTCACACGGGAGAGGTCCAAGGTTCGATCCCTTGTGCGCCCACCATCCACCTTCCTGAACCCTGCTGATTGCGGCCCCATCGTCGACGCCTGCAGGCGTGTCGGGACCGTCTCAATCAAAAATGTCGAAAACAACCCCATGCACAGTAGCCGACCCCAGTCGGATCAATGGGTTACAACCATACTATTTTTCCGAAATCGGATTTGACTTGCCGGGCAAAACACCGGCATGATGGCATCGTCGCGGTGGCGTGAGCGGGAAGTATTGGGTCATCGCCTTTGCGCATCAGCTTTTTGTTTGCGCATGATCTCCCCTCGTCATTACGAGCGTAGCGAAGCAATCGAGAGTCTTTCCGCGGAGACAGACTGGATTGCTTCGCTGCGCTCGCAATGACGGAGCAAGGGGTGAGACCGCGCGGCTGACGCGCACGCCACCTCGAGCCTCAAGCAGCCCGCACCGGCCGCCAGGCCGCGTAGAGACCGACCAGCGTCCCGATGGCGACCAGCGCTGCGGCCAGCAGCAGCTGCAATTCCCCGTCGTCGGTGGTGCCTACGGACGACACGAGTCTGGTCACGACGACGAACAGAACGCCCACGGAGGCTGCTGCACCCACACAGAGATAGGCGAGCTCGCGCGTCAGGTTGCGGCCGAGAAGTCCGAGTGCCGTGAAATACATCGCGCAGGCGTTGGGATGAACGAATAGGGCAATGCGCGCGTAAGGACCGTAGGCGTCGAGGAGGGACTCACAGCGGTTCAGTGCCGCCTTTGAGGCGACCCGCTGCAACAGCGGTCGGAAAAAACGAGCCTGCCCGTAACTCAGGACGGCGCCGACGATGATAGCCAGCCACGCCACGATAAAAACGGAGACGTCCGCGGGCTTCGGATTGAGCGCCACGGACATCAGGATAAGAGCGGTTCCGGGGAAATAGCCAAAATACGGAAAGACCGCCTCCAGCAGCACGCAGACGAATATGAAGACCGGAAACCACGCCGAACCGGTTGCATCCCGGACGATGGCGTTCAGGTCGAAGAGATCAGTCTTGTACAGGACGAGATACATGCACATGGCCAACCCGGCCAGCGCGTAGAACGGCAACGCCCCCGACAGAAACCGCCTCATCCAGCTATCGCGCCTTGTTGCGCGGACACAGCGGAAACCATCGATAAACGTCCCCTACCCAATCGACAAAATCTCGATCTCCTGCGCACCCGACCCCACGACATCCCCGACCGCCTTCCCCATCAACGACTTTGCCACCGGCGCCACGAACGAGATCGTGCCGGCCTTGGGGTCGGCTTCGTCCTCGCCGACGATGCGATAAGTTTGCACGCGGCCATCTGCGCGGCTGAAGGTCACCGTGCTGCCGAAGGCGACGGTGTCGGTCGAGGCTGGGGCGGGAACGGCCTGCGCCGTGCGCAGCCGTTCGGTGAGATAGCGGGCATCACGCAAGGGCACCGCCGATTGCCGGCGCTTTTCGTTGACGTCCTCGATCGCCTGCGCGGCTTCATAGGCCTCGCGCGCGTCCTGAAGCTGTCTTTGCAGCGCCTGCAAGCCCGCTTCCGTCACGAGGTTCGGATGCGGCGAGATCGGCCGATCCGGCAACAGCGTCTCGGCGGCGGTTTCCGCGCTCTCTTCTTTGGTAAAGGCAACGCTCAAGTCGAAAATCCTGTCGAACTGTTCGGGCTCACGGCCACGATCATATCTCAAGTTCGACGAAACGGCGCAGCTTGAAGACGATGTCCGGCATGGCCTGGCGGAACCGCGTGGCATCCCGGAACGTGGTCGAGAACGGCGCGAAGGTGATCATCGCGTTCCAGTGTCTGTAACCATAGACCGTCACGGAGGCGCCGGTCGCCGGAAAATTCTCGAGCTTGCGCAGCTCACCCAGGACGAGATCGGCGATCGCTTCAGCAGGCAGCAATCGCTTCCCATCAGGCGTCGTTGCGATCTTCGCTGGCGGCTCGACCGGCTTCGCGGCAGCCGGCGTCGCATCGGGCGCGTCCTCGGAATCATTCTCCGAGTTGTTCTCGAGCTTGGCCGGCGGTGTAGCGGGGGTGGGCTCGACCAGCTCAAACCCGTTCGTCGGTGCTGTCGGCGGTGGAACCTCGATGAGCGGCGGCGGCGCGACACTTTCTGCGGCGCGCTTGTTGCCTCCCAGGATGCTGCTGATCATGGCCACAAGGCCAGCATCCCTCACGTCGTCACTCATAACTCCCCCCAGGCTTCGGCCTACTCTAGCACCGCTCGCGTGGACCGCCACTGGGGATCTATGGCCGGATTCCGCCCGGCCAAGGTCCTAATTTTACGCGATGGCACCGGCGGCGCGACGCCCGATCACGCCGCGCCGCCGTGCGATCCGTCACTGCTTATCGAACGGAACGTATTGCTGGTACTGCTTGGGCACCGAGCTGCGGTAGCGCGCGGGCACCGTGCCGCTGTCGACCGAGTGGTCGATCTCCTGCTGCCGCGTCATCTTCTTCTTCGCCGGCTTCTTCGACGCACTCTTCTTGGAGTCGGTCGGCTGGCTGGAAGCGTCGTTGGTTGCGCCCGGCGCGGTCGTCGTCGCTGCCGGCGCGGCAGTTGTCGCAGCAGGCGCCGCGGTTCCGGCGGCGGCCGGTGCGCCCTGCGCCAGCGCGAGCGGTGTCTGCATGAGAAGCGCCAGCGCTGCTGTCGCAGCCAGCAAGTATGATTTCTGCATTAGAACCTCCAAAAGACCTGATCCGAATAAGGCAAGCGTAGTTCTCCGGGATCGACGCGTGCAAGTCCGCTCACGATAGGCCGGAACCCCGTCGTGAACTGTGGCCGAGATCACATTGCCGGCGGCAGGCTGCGTCATGATGTGCCTTGTCGCGAACGCAAGGCATTCCTGCGACACCAATACAGGCATGACTGCGCAACAGACGAGCCAGGCTCGCTGACATTCCCACCCACTCGCTCTCGAAGGAGACTGACATGCGTCGCACCATCCTCACTCTCGCATCGCTCGCGGCCCTGCTGGCCGTAGCATCCCCGGCCGCCCAGGCACATCCTGCGAACGATCGATATTGCATCCAGGGCCGCTCGTGGGGCTATCCCGGCAATTGCCAGTTCGCCAGCTATCAGCAGTGCCTCGCCACCGCGTCCGGCACGTCGTCCTATTGTGGCATCAACCCGCGCTACGCGTTCTCGCAGCAGCGCGACTACTGACGAATTGGCGGCGTGCGCGCATGACGCGCGCGCCGCCACAATTTTTGCGTGAAGCCGATCCATTTCGCCGACGCCTCGGCGAATTGAAACTGTGCGAACCCGCCTGCGTCCGTCGATGACGAGAATGTTATCCGTCATCGCCACGAAGAAATTCACGATGCGCAGCCGTGGCTTGCGGGAAAGCCGCACCTACCGAAAATTTCGATGCCGGGCAATTGTGATCCATCTCGCTCGTGACAAGCTTGATCGCGCCTAGGCTGCAAACCCCAGCGCGAGAAACTTGAGCCCGAACTGTTTCATTCGACTTTTCAGGAAGGTGTTTCAATGAGCAGCCGCCACGCAATTGTTCCGCGCGGTCTGAACGCAACGCGTTCGCCGCTTTCGCAAGGCCGCTTCGGCCGCATGTTCCGCAAGCTCGCACCGGCCAAATTCGGCCCGAACGATTCCGGCACGATCGCAAACCTGTCGGCGCTCGCCGACAAGATGATCGCCGGCTTCGACGGGCCGAAGGACGGGCCGGACGCGGAAGAGAGCGGCATTCCTTCGCTCTACACTTATTTCGGCCAGTTCGTCGACCACGACATCACCTTCGATCCGGTCAGCTCTCTGACCAAGCAGCAGGATCCCGACGGGCTCGTCGACTTCCGCACGCCGTCGCTCGACATGGATAATGTCTACGGCCGCGGTCCGAACGACCAGCCCTACATGTATGACGGCATCAAGTTTCGGCTCGGCGAGAAGGTCACGGGCGCGGGCGTGCCCGATGCGGTCGACCTGCCGCGCTTCAAGGGCCGCGCGCTGATCGGCGATCCCCGCAACGACGAGAACAGCATCGTCTCGCAATTCCAGGCCTTGATGCTGCGCTTTCACAACCGCATGGTCGACGACAATGACAGCCTGTCGTTCGAAGACGTGCAGCAGCGCGTTCGATTCCACTATCAGTACGTGGTGCTGAACGACTTCCTGCCGCGCATCGTCCACGCCAGCGTGCTGGACGAGCTGAAGACCGCAGGTCACTACGACCGCAGCAAGCTCGCTTACTACCATTGGAAGACCTATCCGTTCATGCCGGTCGAGTTCTCGGTCGCGGCCTACCGGCTCGGGCACTCCATGATCCGCCCCGGCTACCGGCTCAACGACGCGGCCAACATGCTGCTGCAGATCTTCCCCGATCCCAACAATCCCGACCACAACGCACTGACCGGCTTCCGTGCGATGGGACCGGGACGTGCCATGGACTGGGGCCGCTTCATCGATCTCGACACGCGCCCCTATGGCGTCGAGGACGACGACACCAATCCCGACAACAAGAGGCGGCTGCAGTTCGCCTATCGCATCGATGCCTCGCTGGTGGACCCGCTGCGCAAGCTGCCGCCGGAAGTCGCCTCCAATCCGGCGTCGCTCGCGCTGCGCAATCTCGAGCGCAGCTGGCGGCTCGGGCTGCCGTCGGGCCAGGCCGTCGCCAGGGCGATGAACCTGACGCCGCTGAGCGACGACGACATCATCATCGGCAAGGCGGTCGACGAGCCCGGGACGGGCGATCCGCAAGTCAAGATCGCGACCATCGCGAACGGCGTGTTTGCCGACAACTGCCCGCTGTGGGCCTACATCCTCGCCGAGGCGCGGCAAAACGCGACGGACATGGCAATCCCCGCCACCGGCGGGCCCGCCACGGTCAGGACACCGCAGCTCGGACCGGTCGGCGGTCGCATCGTCGCCGAGGTCTTCCTCGGCATGATGTTCGGAGATAATTCCTCCGTGCTGTCGCTCGACCCGCAATGGACGCCGGTGACCGGCTCCGGGTTCGCGCTGAAGGACCTCGTCGCCTACGCGCTCGGCCAAGGCGATCCGCTGCATTGAGCGGATGAGGGACGATGATGCAAGGCCGCTCGTCGTGCGAGCGGCCTTGTGGCCCACTCCCCTCGACGCGCGGGCGGATGGATCCTGGCAGGCGTGCTTCCCTAACGCAAATCTGTCCGCTTCCTGTTGACTCGCATGTCGAATGGAGAAATCCTTTAGCAACGCAGTTGCCATTGCCAATCTCAGCAGTACGAACTTCGGCGCCCTCGGTTTTATCGGCGCCATCTGACCAGATTTATTCTGAACAGAAAACGGAGGGGCCGATGCGCGCGCTCGCCTTGAGAACCATTTCTCTTCTCGCTCTCGCTACCCTAGGCTCGATTTCCGGCACGCCTGCCGCACGCGCGGAGGACGGGGCCGACGAGCAATTTGGCAAGGTGCACTTCCAGACGTCCTGCAACGAGGTGGCGCAGCGCCGCTTTGATCGCGGGATGCGTTATCAGCACTCGTTCTGGTACCGGCCCGCAAAGGAAATTTTCGAGGAGACGCTGCAGGCCGATCCGGAATGCGCGATCGCCTATTGGGGCATTGCCCTGAGCCTGCTGTACAATCCGCATTTTGCCGCGCCGAAGGAAAACCTCACCGGAGGTCTCGCCGCGCTGCAGAAGGCCAAGGCACTCGGCGCCAAGAGCGAACGCGAACGTGACTATATCGACGCGCTGCTGGCCTTCTATTCGGGCGACGAAAAGACGACGTTTGGCCAGCGCGCGCAGTCCTATCTCAAGGCAACCGAAGCCGTCGCCGCGCGCTATCCCGATGATGACGAGGCGCAGATCGCCTACGCCATCACGCTGAATGTCACGGCGTCACCAAACGACAAGTCCTATGCCAACCAGCTCAAGGGCGCCGCTATCCTGGAGCCGATCTTCAAGCGCCAGCCGCGGCATCCCGGCGTCGCGCATTACCTGATCCATCTCTATGACTATCCGGCGATCGCAGGGCAAGGACTCGACGCTGCCAAGCGCTACTCCGAGATCGCGCCGGCGGCACCGCACGCCTTGCATATGCCGTCGCACATCTTCACGCGCGTCGGCTACTGGAACGAATCCATTGACGCCAATAGCCGTTCCGCCAAGGCTGCCAAGGAGGGCAAGGACCCCAGCGAGCAGCTGCATGCCGACGACTATATGGTCTACGCGCTGCTCCAGCTTGCGCAAGACAGCCGAGCCAGCGACGTCATCGCGGACATGGTTGCGACCACCGGCTATGCGCCGGCTGTCCGCGCCGGTCCCTACGCGATCGCGGCCAGCCAAGCGCGCTATATGGTCGAGCGCGGTGATTGGCAGGGTGCTGCCGCGCTGAAGGTCGAGCCGAGCCGGTTTGCCTATGTCGACGCCATCACCTATTTCGCCCGCGCCCTTGGCGCCGCGCGCTCCGGCAATGCAGACGCGGCAACGGCGGACATCGCCAAGCTGGCGGAGTTGCGGGACAAGCTGCAGCAGGACAAGGACGCTTATTGGGCCGAAATCGTGGACATTCAGCGGCAGGTCGCTACAGCCTGGCAGCTCAACGCCTTGGGGAAACAGGCGGATGCGTTGGAAGCGATGCGCCTTGCCGCCGATGCCGAAGACAAGACCGAAAAATCCATCGTGACGCCGGGTCCGCTTGCCCCCGCACGCGAGCTTTACGGGACCATGCTGCTCGAACGCGGCATGGCGACGGAGGCATTGGTCGCGTTCGAAAGCACGATGCGCAAGGAGCCGAACCGCTTTGGCGCGACGATCGGCGCCGCTCACGCGGCCGAGAAAGCGGGGGATACTGTGAAGGCCCGCCAGTATTACGCCAAAGTCGTCGAAACGGCGAGAAATGGCGACTCATCTCGGGAAGACCTCGCGGCCGCACGAAAGTTGATGGCTCAGAATTAGCAAAGGTGCCGCGGCAACTTCCATGCGCCTGACAAGCAAATTCGTTGCAATCAGCGCAGCCAGTGCGCTGCTCTGTGCAGCCGCAGCGCTCTGGATATTGCGATCCGGCGAACCGGCACGCGCAACAGCGGCCTCCGGCGAGGTCCGCCCGGTGTGGACGGAAATCGACTGGCCTTTCGGCGCGGATCCCTGGGGGAAAGGAAAGGCGTTTCGCTGCAAGGCCGAAGATTGCGGCGGCGAGGTCCAGCTCTACGTTCGCCCCAAGCTCGGCTTTTGCAATTGCGCCACCGGCGTTGCCGACGACGGCGACCTCGAACAGATGGGCGACCTGGCGCTGATTGGGAAGGCAACGCCGACGGCTGCCGGCCGAGAGATCGTCGTCGGTCCGATGCGCGGCCGCAGCCGGGCATATCGCGTTGAGGGGAATCCGAAGGCCGCGCTCTCACTCGCCTTCAATCAACGCTGCGACATGGTGGCCGCGACGGCTTTGCTCGCACCGGGCGCGACCGCGTCACTGGAGCCGGCGGTGCTGTCATTCCTCAATAGCGACCGCATGCTGAAATGGGCTGAGATCGCGCTTGGGTTATGACTCAAAGCAATAGCTGAATTAAAGGCGACAATCTCGACACGCGCCTTACCGCGCAGCCCTCAGGCCGATCTCCTCCAACCGCGTCGCGAACCAGCGCGACAGCGGCTGATCGAGGACGCCGCTGACATAGACTTCCGAGATCGTCACATGGTGCTTGTCCAGCACCAGCAGCACGCCGATCCAATACGCGAACCAGACATGCGCATCGGTCAGCGCCATCAGCTTGTGCTGGTCGTGGTCGAGTGCGGTGTGATTGCTCGCCTTGCGGATCTCCACGGTGAGCAAATTGTTCGGGATCTCGCGCTGATGCACCACGACGTCAGGGTAGATCGACTTGCCCAGATGATCGTCGGTCGAGATGATGGTGCCGTGCGGCAGATGCAGCGTACGCTCGCCGAGCCGGTCGTAGTTGCAGTCGACCGACCAGCCGGAGAATTGCTTCTCCAGATATACGGCGAAGCGGTGCGTGATGGCACGCTCGCCGATGTCCTTCTCGAACAGGAATGCTTCGTGGGCGTAGAAGTCCCGGAGCGCCGCGATCACCTTGTTCAGCTCGGTCTGCATCTTGCCTCGGGGCCCTCGGCGCTCCTGATGCGGTGCCCTACATCTGGACTTCGATCAGCCGCGGCCCGGGCTCGGCAACGGCTTCGGCCAGCGCCTTGTTGAACTCGTCCGCGTTGGTGACGGCGCGGCCGGGCACGCCCATGCCCTTGGCCAGCGCCACGAAATCCAGCGTCGGCCGGTCGAGACGAAGCATGTCATTGGCGCGCTGGCCGGGCTCGCCAGCGCCGACATTGTCGAACTCGCCGCGCAGGATCTGGTAGATGCGATTGGCGAACACGATGGTGACGATGTTGAGGTTTTCTCTCGCCTGCGTCCACAGCGACTGGATCGTGTACATCGCACTGCCGTCGCCGACCATGCAGATCACCTTGCGATCCGGGCAGGCGATCGCGGCGCCGATCGAGAGCGGCGTCGAGAAGCCGATCGAGCCGCCCATGTTCTGGAGCCAGTCATGCGGAGCAGCCGCCGCGGTCGGCGGGAAGAAGGCGCGCCCGGTGGTGAGGGATTCGTCGACCAGGATCGCATTCTCGGGAATCGCATAGGCGATCGACTGGGCGATCGAGGCGTGGGTCAATGCGCCGGTCGGCTTGAGCAGCTCGGCCGCGGCCTGCGGCTTGACGTCCTTCGCGCTGGCCTTCACCGCGCCGGCGAGCGCTTCCAGCGCCGCGACCGAATTCTCACCCCAGGAGGTCATGCGATGCACGTCGCAGCCCTCGGGCTTGAGGATGCTCGGCTTGTTCGGATAGGCGAAGAACGCCACGGGATCGTCGGACTCGACCAGCACGATATGGCGGAACCTCGCCAGCATCTGCAGCGCGTTGTCGATCACGTAGTGGATACGATCGATCGAGAAGCGGCCGCGGCCGCGCGCCATCCTGGGACGGAAGGTCGGGCCCATCACGGTGCAGCCGGTCTTGGCGGCGATACGCTCGGCCAGCGCCAGGCCCTGCTCGCTCAGCGCACTGCCGGTCATCAGCAGCAGCGTGCCCTCGCCGTCGCCATGCAGGATCTTGGCGGCCTGCTCGACCGCCTGCGGCGAATAGCTCGCGCGCTGCTGCTCGGCCGGAACCTCGGCGATGCCGTCCGCTTCGTTCCAGGCGGTGTCGGCGGGCAGGATCAGGGTCGCGATCTGCGGCGGCGCGCTCTTGGCGGCGGCGATCGCCGCGGCACCATCGGCGGCGACCGATTTGGAGTTCGGCGAGGTCCGGACCCAGGACGACATCGGCCGGGCCAGGCCCTCGATGTCGGAGGTCAGCGGCGCGTTGTAGCCGATGTGGTAGACGGCGTGCTGGCCGACGATGTTGACGATACCGGAATTCGCTTTCTTGGCGTTGTGCAGATTGGCAAGGCCGTTGGCGAGGCCGGGACCGAGATGCAGCAGCGTCGAGGCCGGCGTGCCCTTCATGCGGAAATAACCGTCGGCGGCGCCGGTCACCACGCCTTCGAACAGGCCGAGCACGCAACGCATGCCGGGCACGCGGTCGAGCGCTGCGACAAAATGCATCTCGGAGGTGCCGGGGTTGGAGAAGCAGACGTCGACCCCGCCCTTGACCATCGTCCGCACCAGACTTTCCGCACCGTTCATCCGTCAGCTCCCGCAACCGGCAATGTTCCAACAATCCGTCCGATCAATCATTGTTCGCTCGTCTCGTCAAAGCAATAGCCGGCATCGCCGCCCTGCGATGCGCCCGTTTGGCTAATGCTTTCCGGCAAATTGGCATGGTTGCCGATTTGGTAACGCCATTCATTAAGGATGCCTCCCTCACGGTGCCGTGGCTTGCGGAAAGCTCGCAAATATGGCCTGTGACTTCAGTTGAATCGATTTTTTTGCTGGGGGAAACAATGATCCGGTTTTTTGCCGCGCCGATTGCCGCCATCGCACTGCTGTCGGCGACCGCCGGCGGCGCCTTCGCCGAGGAGTTCGACTCCCGCGACATCATGGGCGGCGGCCCGAATTTCTTCCGCGGCGGCTCGAGCCCGGTTCCCCGCACCACCGTCATGTACAACGGCAATTACGCCCCCGGCACGATCGTGGTGAACACCTCGGAGCGCCGGCTCTATCTGGTGCTCCAGAACGGTCAGGCCCTGCGTTACGGCATCGGCGTCGGCCGCGACGGCTTCCGCTGGGGCGGCGTGCACAGGATCACCGCCAAGAAGGAATGGCCGGACTGGACGCCGCCGTCGCAGATGCTGGCCCGCCGGCCGGACCTGCCGCGTCACATGAAGGGCGGCGTCGAGAATCCGCTCGGCGCGCGCGCGATGTATCTGGGCTCGACGCTCTACCGCATCCACGGCTCCAACGAGCCGGAGACGATCGGCCAGGCGGTGTCCTCGGGCTGCTTCCGCATGACCAACGACGACGTCACCGACCTCTACGGCCGCGTCGGGGTCGGCACCACCGTGGTCGTGCTGAACAACTAGCAGGAACCGGCGGGCGCGTGGATATGCGGTCTTGTGCGTCGGTTCCGAATACGGCAGCGTCGCCTGGCAATGAGCGCATTGGCCCCGTCTTCGTCCGGCTTTCGCATCGCCCTGCTGGCACTCGCCACCGTCGCGTTTGCCCCTGACACCGCTACCATCGCCGTCGCGGGCGAATTGCCCGCGGTCGCCTCGCGCCAGCGCGCCGAGAAGAAGAGCTTTACCGACGGCGAAATCGTCGATGGCTTTCTGAAGACGGCGTTCGGCGCCGAATACCATCTTGCCGGCCGCGTCGACCGCATCCGCAAGTTCGACGGACCGGTGCGCGTGTTCGCCGAGAGCGACCGCGCCGACCGCAAGACGCAGCTCGCGAAAGTCGTAGCCGACATCGGCAAGCGCGTGCAGCATCTCGACATCGCCATGATCGACAGCAGCGAGGCCGCGAATGTGCGGGTGAAGCTCGTGCGCGACCGCGATCTGTTCCGCACCATCTCAAGCTTCTACGGTGCGGAGAAGGCCCGCGAGATCCGCACCTCGCTCGATCCGCAATGCCTGTCCGGCTTCCGCAAGAACGACAATTTCGAGATCGAGCATTCCGACGTCATCCTCACGGTCGACAACGGCGATTTCACCTTCCTCGACTGCGCCTATGAGGAGCTGCTGCAATCGCTCGGCCCGATCAACGACACCGCGAGCGTGCCCTGGACCATGTTCAACGACAACGTCTCGATGGGCTATTTCGACGTCTACGACCAGTACATCCTCAACCTGCTCTACGATCCCCGCATCAAGGCCGGCATGACCATACAGGAGGTCAAGGCGGTGCTGCCCGGCGTGCTCGCCGATGTGCGCATTTGGGTGAGGCGTGTGAACGATTTGAAGGAATAGAGGCGCTCTTCCCCCGCAAGGGAGAAGAGAAAGCAGTCACACCTTCCTCGCCTTCGACATCAAAAATTGCTGGCGCATCACGTTGTTGCTTCCGTCGTAATATTCGGAAATCAGCGCCTCGAACTCGTTGCGAAAACTCCGCAGCCTGTCCGGTTCGTCCTTGTACTGGGCAATGAGCTTGATCAAAGGGCCGATCGTCGTTTCCATGGTGCGGCGGAAATGCTGCGGGCTGAGTGCGGACGGCGTCATGATGTCCATGTCGAAGGCGATGTCCTTCGCTTTCCCTGCGAGACGTTCGGCGACGATCTTGGGATCGCCCCACGACACCGGTGATGCCACGCCCTCGGGCGGCGGCAGATGGCGGGAGATCAGCGCGAACATCCGCCCGACATAGAGATGCGGCGGCCAGGTGGAGAAGGCGATGGTGCCGCCGGGCTTCAGCACGCGCAGCATCTCGCCGATGGCGACCTCGGGACGCGGCGCGAACATGTGGCCGAACTGGCTGAGCACCACGTCGAACTCGTTGTCGCCATAGGGCAGGCTTTCGGCGTCGCCCTCGGCAAAGTCGACATCGAGGTTCGCCAGCTGCGCGTGCTCGCGGGCGCGATCGATCAGGACCGGCGACAGGTCGAGGCCCCTGACCTTCGCACCGCGGCGCGCCGCCGTGATCGCGGCAACGCCGGTGCCGCATCCGACGTCGAGCAGCCTTTGGCCGGTCGCGACTCCGGCGAAGCTCACGAGCTTGGCGGCCGAGGGTGTCGTGAACACTTCCATCGGCGTGAACAGCGACCAGGCTTCCTTCTGGACGGCCTTGAAACCAGCAAACGGGTCTTGATCGGGCATGGAACTCTCCCTTCGCTCGATGTCGGCCTTCATGAGGCTGACGACGGATGCCAAAGGTTCAACGCGGTCCCATGACGGCGACGGCTTCGCCTCCTTCGCGCTCCTATTGCACGAGATCGGCGACGATGGTCGCAGCCTTGAGGCCGGTGCCGGTGAGGACGGCGACCGTGGTTTCGTTCGCCTTGATGGCACCCGTGGCGGATAGTTTGTCCAGCGCGGCGGCAGCACTGGCACTGGTCGGCTCGGCGAACAGGCCCTGCCGCGCAAGGCGCCGCAGCGCTGCGACAATCTCATCCTCGGTGAGCGCGACGGTGCCGCCGCCGCTCTCGCGCAACGCGCCGATGATCTCGCGCAGGCGCAGCGGATGCTTGATCGCGGTGCCTTCGGCGATGGTCTTGTTGACCTCGCGCGCAACAGGCGTGTCGACGCCCGCCTTGAAGCTCGCATCGATCGGCGAGCAATTGAGCGGCTGCGCCGCAAACAGGCGCGGCAGCCTGGTGATCTGACCAGCCTTCAACAGCTCACGGAAACCAAAAGCGCAACCGAGCAGAGAGCTGCCGGCGCCGACCGGGACGATGACGTTGTCGGGGGCGCGAAAGCCGAGATCTTCCCATATCTCATAGGCGAGCGACTTGGTGCCTTCGAGAAAGAACGGCTGCCAGTTGTGGCTGGCATAAAAGGTTTGTTGCGACTGGCGGATGGCCTCGGCCTCCGATTCCTCGCGCGGTCCCTCGACGAGCTGCACCGATGCGCCATAGGCACGGACCTGCGCGATCTTGGCCGGTGACGTCGATGCCGGCGCGAGAATCTTCACACGCATGCCGCCGGCGGCACCGAGACCCGCCATCGACGAGCCGCCATTGCCGGACGAGTCCTCCAGAATGGCGTCGACGCCGATCTGCCGCAGGAACGACAGCATCACGGCGGAGCCCCGGTCCTTGAAGCTGCCGGTCGGGTTGAACCATTCGAGCTTGAAGAACGGGCGCAGCTCGCCCCAGGCCTGCTGCACCAGCGGCGTGCAGCCTTCGCCGAGCGTGATCGAAGTCGTGATCTCGACCGGCAGCGCCGCCCGGTAGCGCCAGAGCGATCGCGTGCGGCCGTCGATGTCCTCGCGCGACATCCCGGCCCCCGCCGTCACCAGCAGCGGCGTGCGCTCGTCCGAGCACCAGCGCGGCTGGTCCAGCGGATAGAGCTTTCCGTTGCGAGGGTCGATGTAGGTAGCGGCGGACATGGCGGTCTCCCGGGCAGGCGATAGGGCAAAGGCGATCTGGGCGTTTGGTTTGATGACACGTTTTGTCCGGAAACTCGACGCCCGCCACGCAAGCCGCGCGGCGCCTCTTGAAAACTAGAAAACCATAATTACTTCATAAGCTTACTGCGATAGCGGCGAGGTCCGCCAGTGCGGTGGCGTGGCACTCGGGCAGGCGCTGCCGGGTTGCGGGATGACGGGAATTTGGCCGCGAGCCGCCCTGCTCCGCGCAGCACGATTAACTTGTCTGTCGCGACTGCCCGCTACAATATGTTGGATTGAGCTCGCGCCGCCGGTGTTCCGCATCGGCAGCGCGACGAGCCAAGGCCCGTCCGAGCGGCGGGCCGTTGGCTTTTTAGGAGTTTGGTCATGAGCCGCGCGAACCGTACCGACCACATCCGCCTCACCTCCCATCCGGAGCCGGGCAGGACAGCTGCCTTCCCGATCCACTGGGGCGCCGCCGACGCACGGGCCCGCGGGCCGATCATCGGCACGGTGTCGCGCGCCGGGGATCGCAACGTGATCGGCAGCCATGGCGGCTCCTATGCGATGTACCGCGCGCTCGCGGTGTCCGCCGGCGCGCTCGATCCGATTCGTAGACCCGATCTCACCAACACGTTTCCCGCGGCGACCATCGGGCCATTCCCGCAATGGAGCGATCCCGCCAAGATCGTCGCGCTCGATCCCTGGGGGCATCTCGTCGCCGAAAATTTCGGCAAGGACATCGCTGAGGGCATCGACATCAGGCCGAGCATCGCGGTGACGCGGGCGCGGCTGGATCTGCCGGAGATCCGCGAGGCGCTCGCCGCCAAGCGCCTGCGCGCCGACGGCGACGTCGTGCATGCCAATGGCAGCGTGTCGGTGGTGAAGATCGCGATCGATCCGGTCTGGTATCTGCCGGGCCTTGCGGAGCGCTTTGCGACCAACGAGACCGAGCTGCGGCGCACGCTGTTCGAGCAGACCGCCGGCATGTTCCCCGAGCTGGTGACCCGGCCGGACATGAAGGTGTTTCTGCCGCCGATCGGCGGCACCACCGTCTACATGTTCGGCGACGTCACCAAGCTGCCGGACCATCGCACCAAGATCACCTGCCGCGTGCATGACGAGTGCAACGGCTCCGACGTGTTCGGCTCCGACATCTGCACCTGCCGCCCCTACCTCATTCACGGCATCGAGGAATCCGCGCGCGGCGCGCAGGAGGGCGGACTCGGGCTCGTGATCTACAACCGCAAGGAAGGCCGCGCGCTCGGCGAGGTCACGAAATTCCTGGTCTACAACGCGCGCAAGCGCCAGGAAGACGGCGATGCCGCCGCCGCCTATTTCGAGCGCACCGAATGCGTCGCCGGCGTCCAGGACGCGCGCTTCCAGCAATTGATGCCCGACACCATCCACTGGCTCGGCCTGAAGCGCATCGACCGCTTCCTGTCGATGAGCGACATGAAGCATGACGCATTGACCTCGCAGGGCATCGACATCGTCGAGCGCGTGCCGATCCCGCCCGAGCTCATTCCCGCCGATGCCTATGTCGAGATCGCCGCGAAGAAGGCCGCCGGCTATTACTCCACCGACATCGCGCCGGAGAAGGACGTCGATGGCGTGGTCGGGCGTTCGCTGGAAAAATACTGATTGATTGATGGCAGACGCTCTGGAATTGCAGGCCCGTTCGCTGCTCAGCGCAGCAGCGGTTCGCGCGCGTGCCGGCGACATGTTCGAGATCGGCCTGAACGACGGGCTGACGCATTTCACGATCGATCTCGATCGCATGGATGGCGTTGCCGACGCCGTTCTCGCCGTGACGCGCGAGGCCTATCCGACGCTGGAGATTCCGTTCCATGCGCGCTGGCGGCATTTCGTGCTCGGCGGCGTCGATCGCTGGGCGCGGCTTGCGGATGCGGCGCCGTGGCCCCATCGCGCGGCACGGGCACGCGCGGAGTTCGACCTTGCCATCGTCAGCGTGCTGCTCGATGCCGGCGCGGGTGCGGCGTGGCGATACCGCGACGCCGTGACGGGACGGAGCATCGGCCGATCCGAAGGACTCGCGATTGCAAGCCTCGACATGTTCGCGAGCGGTCTTTTTTCCCGCGATCCCCGCGCACCCTTCAGGGCCGATGCGGACATCCTTGCTAAACTGCCCCTCGCCTCCCTCACCTCCGCCTTTCAGCTGAGCGATGCCAATCCGCTGCTCGGGCTCGAAGGGCGGACCGATCTGCTGCGACGCCTGGGCAAGCTGGTGACGGAGCGCGCGGACGTGTTCGGCGCGCACGATACGCCGCGGCCGGGCGGGTTGTTCGATCACATCGCGGCACAGGCGAAGGGCGGCGCTGTTCCCGCACCCGCGATTCTGTCGGCGGTGCTGAACCAGCTCGGACCGATCTGGCCGTCGCGACTGGAGCTTGCCGGAATTCCGCTCGGCGATTGCTGGCGCCATCCGGCAATCAAGGCCAGCGATGCGACCTCGGGCCTCGTGCCCCTGCACAAGCTGTCGCAATGGCTGAGCTATTCGCTGATCGAGCCGCTCCAGCGCGCCGGGTTTGACGTCACCGACATCGACGGCCTGACCGGGCTTGCCGAATACCGCAATGGCGGCCTGTTCGTCGATCAAGAGGTGTTGCGCCTGCGCGACGCCGCCGACGCCGAGCGTGCGCATGCGGTGGACTCCCTGCTCGTCGTCGAGTGGCGCGCGCTGACCGTGGCGCTGCTGGACCGGCTCGCCGAACTGGTCCGCGCCAAACTCGGCCGCACCCCTGAGACATTGCCGCTCGCCAGCATTCTGGAAGGCGGCACCTGGGCCGCGGGCCGCGCCATCGCCTTCGCGCGCCGCCCCGACGGTTCGCCGCCGCTCAAGGTGATCAGCGACGGGACGGTTTTCTAACGCGTATCCAGACGCGTCGCATTGCGCATCGATCAATTTCAGGAGCATCCCGTCATGCAAGGCGTCACGATCGTCGATCATCCGCTGGTGCAGCACAAGCTGACCCTGGTGCGGGACAAATCGATTTCGACCAAATCGTTTCGGGAGCTGATCAAGGAGATCGGCATGCTCCTGTGCTACGAGGTGACGCGCGACCTGCCGCTCACCGATACCGTTATCGAAACGCCGCTGGCGACGATGCATTCGGCCAAGATCGCGGGCAAGAAGCTGGTATTCGTGCCGATGCTCCGCGCCGGCACGACCTTCGTCGACGGCATGATGGATTTGGTGCCGACCGCGCGCGTCGCACATATCGGCCTCTATCGTGAGCCGCACAGCTTTGCGGCGGTCGAGTACTTCTTCAAATCCCCATCCGATCTCGGCGAACGCCTGGCGATCGTGGTGACGCCGGTCGTTGCGACCGCCAACACGGCTGTGGCCGCAATCGACCGGCTGAAGGAGCGCGGCGCCAAGGACATTCGCCTCGCCTGCCTGATCGCCGCCCCCGAAGGGCTCGAACGGCTGCGCGGACTGCATCCGGACGTCCCGATCTGGACGGCCGCAGTCGACGAAGGTCTCGACGAGAACGGCTTTATCCTGCCGGGCCTCGGCGACGCCGGCGACCGCGCCTACGGCACAAGATAAGCGTCGGCCTGCAAACCGCGTCACATTAGGAACAGCTTCGCTCGCGCAAGGTTTTCCTGCTCTACCATGGAGAGCACGATGACCTATCAGGATGACCGCAGAGCAGACAGAGCACGCCGCAACAGCCCGGTGGGCTGGGCGATCGGGGCGGTCTTCGTGATCGCTGTAGTCGCAGCCGTCTTCTTCTACAATGGCCGCGACGTCGGTCCGCAGACCACAACCACCAGTCCGAACAACGCGCCGAGCGTCACCACGGGCTCAACCAATCCGACCGCCCCGGCAAAGTGATACGAGGCCGCTCCGTCAGGTCGGCGGCCGCGGAGGCAGATCCTTCGCATCCGCGGGCGCGGGCTTCTCCTTGAGGTCGGCGATCAACCGTTCCATTTCGCCGATCTCCCGCACCTGGGCTTCGATGATGTCGTCGGCCAGCTTGCGGACTCGGGGATCCCTGATGTGCGCGCGCTCGCTGGTGAGAACCGCGATGGAATGATGCGGGATCATCGCCTGCATATAGGCAACGTCGGTCACGGTCTGCTGGCTACGAACGAGCCAGAGCGAAACCGCAAACACGACAGCGCTGGCAGCCAGAATGGCGACGTTCGCCGTACGATTCCTGTACATGCCCCACATGAAAGCGAGCATCACGGCGGCCATCAGCAACGCCATCCACGTCCGGGTCTGGCTGTACCAGACGTGATCCAGAGCGAAGGTGTTGAGATACATCAGAGCGAACATGATCACGGTGGAAGCCGCGATCATCGTGACGAAACGACCGTAAGCCATGAGGAACTTCCCGCTGTCTATCGGGGATAACCAGACCCCGACGGATCGTTCCTCGCCGATTGGTGATTTGGCGCGGGGCCGACGCGTCGGCGGCAAGAGATTCAGATCTTGCCGCTGCCGCAGATCCCCTTCAGCGCCTGCCACTCCGCATCCGTCAGCAGCGGCGGGCCGCTAGCGGGGCGATCCTCCTTCGTCATGCGCGCGAGGCGGTCCTCGGTCAGCGGATGGCTCGCCAGGATCGACGCGAGGCCGCCGCCTTCCTTGCCGGTGATGCGGAACATCAGTTCCGCCGCGGGTTTGGGCGAGCGGCCGAGCTTGTGCATGATCTCGATGGCAAACGTATCCGCAGCGGTCTCGGCCTCACGCGAATAGGACGCCTCGACCACGCTACGCGAGGCGAAGATCACGGCGCTCGAGCCGGTGACGTCGCCGAACAATAGGCCGATCAGGAACGAGGTGCCGCCGTTATAGATCAGGCCGCGCATGTTGTCGTAATGCTTGAGATGACCGAGTTCGTGGGCGAGGATGCCGGCAAGCTCGTCCGGGCTTTCGGCCTTGTCGAGCAGGCCCTTCAGCACGAAGACCTTGCCGCCCGGCAGCGCGAACGCGTTCGGCACCGGAGTCGGCAGCACGCCCGCGGTCATGGAATCGTCGTCCAGGCCGGCGGCATCGCGCAGGCGGTTGACCAGCTTGATGAAGGCCGCCTTCCCCGCCGCATCCTCGCACGCATTGCGGCCGAAGATGGTCTTCACCTGAACCTCCGACGCATCGCCAATACGGCGCTCGATCGGTTTCGGCACCAGCGGCGCGAGGCGGTCGGCAGCGAGCGGCACCCCGAACAGCACGACGCAGACGATGGAGACGGCGGCTGCCATCGACCAGCCGACGATCTTTGCGACGCCACGGCGCGAGGTCTGGTGGTCGTCGAGCCGCATGCAGCGCGCGGTCACGTCCGAGGCGAGCACAGCGTCGCGGATTTCCAGCCGCGCCAGCGGCGGCGCGGAAGCGCAGGCGAGCCGCAAAATGCCAGGCGGGCTGTCGGCCCGGCGGATGTCGGCATAGGCCCAGCGAACGGGCGCACCCTCTTCGAGAATCTCGAGCGCGTCACTGAGCGTCAGCGTCACCTGCCGCCTGCGGCTCGACACGCCGTCGAAGAAGATGGTCGGCTTTGCGGATTGCGCCGGGGCCTCAGCGAATACGTCACTCACAGCTCAGAATCCCGCGACATCGAGTCCATCGGCAAAGCCTTCGCCCAGCGCGCTGGCAAGCTCGGCGCTGCCGCGCACATCCGCGGCTGCGGCGATGTTGTGCACATCGACCGTTTCCAGCACCTTGGCCCAGAGATCGCGCTGGAGATAGACCCGCATGACGATGTTGAGGGCCAGGGCTAGAGCGAGGTAGCCGATGACCATCATCACCAGTGTCGGGATGCTCTTGCCGGCATTGCCGGGCCCCAACGCCTGCTCGACCGAAAGACCACTCAGCGTGACCACGAGCATGGTCGCTCCGCCGATATAGGCGGCGAAGATGGCCGAGAGCAGCGTCCACCAGCCGATCACTTTCCAGTACAGGCAGTAGAATGCGTTGTGCGGCAGTTGCGAGGACAGGCTCACGTCGCCGATGCGGATGCCGTCGAGCCACCAGCGCCACTCGCGCGCCTTGAATTCGGCATAGAAGAACGGCGCCAGCGGAAAGATCACCATTGCGATCGGGCTCAGCAGCCACAGCCACCAGGCGCGCTTGAAGAACGTCCAGCCGTCGGCTTTGAAATCGCCGCGCAAATCGCCGTAATGAGTGTGCCGCATCTTGTAGCGTTCGAGCGAGGCCTCGCGCCACGGCAATGCGAGCCCGAGCGTCAGGAACACCAGCAAGCCCCACAGCATGGCGCGGAACGAATAGGCCCAGCCCGATCCGTCCATCCAGAACCGCACGCCGCGCCAGACCGTGCGCGTCAGGCGATAGCGCCGCGCGCGAAAGATCGCAAACTGACCGAAGGCGTAGAAGCTGATGAACAGCGGCGTCGAGGCAAAGCCCTGCCAGCGCTCGAACTCGATACCGACAAGGAAGTAAGCGAGGTAGATCGGCACCAGGATCGCGAGCGCGAACAGGAAGCCGACCAGGAGCTCCTTGGCCCGCCCGGTATATTCGGCGGCGTCGCCATCAACCGCGGTGTTCGCCCACAGATGACGGCGGATGTCGGTGACGAGCCAGAACCGGTAGAAGCCGAAGGTGACGAGCTCGAGCATGGCACCCTTGGTGACCAATTTGCGAAACTCGGTACGGTTGCCGGTGAAATCGACCCGCGTGGGCGGCAGCGGTGGGGGTAAGGGTTCGGAGCCGATGGGGGCCCATTGCATGTCGTTCACGGCGGCAACCTCGGGGTGCGGACCTGGTTCGATCAAACTTATAGATCAGAGATTAGTCGATCCCCAAGATGGGCGGGTTCGATTTAGCTCGATTCCGGTCGATTTCTGGCACGATTTCACGGCCGAGGGCGTGCGCGAGATCACGTTATTGGATCAATGGCCTCGTAGCCCGGATGGAGCGCAGCGCAATCCGGGACAGCGGCAGTAGCGGACCGATCCCGGATTTCGCTCCGCTCCATCCGGGCTACATCACACCCATGTGGCAAAACTCTCCCTTGCTCCGGCGCAGACAACCGGCTGTAATTGCAAATCAAATACCGCAGTGCAGAATTCAACGAGAACGCGCGGTTCATGTCAGGGAGAGCGGTCATGCATGGCACCATCGAAAGCGCGGCGAAGCTCGACGCGTTACGCGCACGCGCAACGTCACTGCCGCTGGAGCAGTTCGATCCGGGCGACCCCGAGCTGTTCAGGACCGATACGTTCTGGCCCTATTTCGATCGCCTGCGCCGCGAAGATCCCGTGCACTATTGCAAGGACTCGATGTTCGGCCCGTATTGGTCGGTGACGCGCTACAACGACATCATGGAGATCGAGACCAATCATTCGGTGTTCTCCTCGGCCTCCTCGCTCGGCGGCATCACCATCCGCGACATCGATCCGGAACTGCGCCGCGAGAGCTTCATCTCTATGGACCCGCCGCGTCACGCGGCGCAGCGCAAGACCGTGGCGCCGATGTTCACGCCGACGCATCTGGACAATCTCGCGCTGAGCATCCGCAAGCGCTCGGCCGAGTGCCTGGACAATCTGCCGCGTGGCGAGGTGTTCGACTGGGTCGACCGCGTCTCGATCGAGCTCACCACGCAGATGCTCGCCGTGCTGTTCGACTTCCCCTGGGAGGACCGGCGCAAGCTGACGCGCTGGTCGGACATCGCGACCACCATTCCCGGACCCGACGGCCTCGTCGCCACCGAAGACGAGCGTCAGGCCGAGCTGACGGAATGCGCGGGCTATTTCGCGCGGCTGTGGAAGGAGCGCATCGAGCAGCCGCCCAAGAGCGACCTGTTGTCGATGATGGCGCATGGTGCCGCGACGCGCGACATGGACGCGAAGAACTTTCTTGGCAATCTCATCCTTTTGATCGTCGGCGGCAACGACACCACTCGCAACACCATGTCCGGATCGCTCGACGCACTCAGCCAGCATCCGGAGCAATATCGCAAGCTGCGCGAAAACCCCGCGCTGCTCGACAGCTTCGTGCCGGAAGTGATCCGCTGGCAGACGCCGCTGGCCCATATGCGCCGCACCGCGCTTGCGGACTTCGAGTTCCGCGGCAAGCAGATCAAGAAAGGTGACAAGGTCGTGATGTGGTACGTTTCGGGCAACCGCGACGCCGACGCGATCGAAAAGCCCTACGAATTCATCATTGACCGCGCCCGCCCGCGCACGCATCTCTCGTTCGGCTTCGGCATCCACCGCTGCGTCGGCTTGCGGCTTGCCGAACTCCAGCTCAAGATTATCTGGGAAGAGATCCTCAAGCGATTCGACCACATCGAGGTGGTCGGCGAACCCAAGCGGGTCTATTCGAGTTTCGTGAAGGGTCTCGAAACCTTGCCGGTGAAGATCGCGGCTTAGATTCGCAAAGATGAGTTCGACACGTCCACAAGGAAGCTGCGCCCCCTCTCCCGCACGCGGGAGAGGTTGAGCAAGCAACTGGAGCAACCACCATGAACATCCAAGCGCCGGTTCAAGTGGACAAGGCAGAACGCATGCGCAGGGCGCGCGAGGAGGCCTATGCGACCCCGCTGGCGCAGTTCCACCCGGGCGCGCCCAGGCTGTTCCAGGACGACACCCTGTGGCCGTGGTTCGAGCGGCTGCGCAAGGAAGAGCCGGTGCATTACTGCACCAATGCGCCGATCGAGCCGTATTGGTCGGTGGTGAAGTACGACGACATCATGCATGTCGATACCAACCACAGCCTGTTCTCCTCCGATTCAACGCTCGGCGGCATCGGGATCCGCGACGTGCCGGAAGGTTATGACTGGCCGAGCTTCATCGCCATGGACCAGCCGCGTCATTCGTCGCAGCGCAAGACGGTGTCGCCGATGTTCACGCCGACGCATCTGGACGAGCTGGCGAAACTGATCCGCCAACGCTCGCAGACCGTGCTGGACAATCTGCCGCGCAACGAGACCTTCAATTTCGTCGAGCGGGTCTCGATCGAGCTGACGACGCAGATGCTCGCCACCCTGTTCGACTTTCCCTGGGAAGAACGGCGCAAGCTGACGCGCTGGTCCGATGTCGCGACCGCGCTGCCCAAGAGCGGCATCGTGGCTTCGGCCGAAGAGCGCCGTCGCGAGATGGATGAATGCTACGCCTACATGTCCAAGCTCTGGAACGAGCGCGTCAACTCCGCCCCGCGCAACGATTTGTTGTCGCTGATGGCGCACAACGACGCCACGCGGTTCATGGATCCCGACAATCTCATGGGCAACATCATCCTGCTCATCGTCGGCGGCAACGACACCACGCGCAACACCATGACCGGCTCGGTGCTGGCATTGAACGAGAACCCGGAGCAGTACGACAGGCTGCGCGCCAACCCAGAACTGATCGATTCCATGGTGCCCGAAGTGATCCGCTGGCAGACCCCGCTCGCGCATATGCGGCGCACTGCGCTGCAGGACACTGAAGTTGGCGGCAAGCACATCAAGAAGGGCGACCGCGTCGTGATGTGGTACGTCTCGGGCAACCGCGACGAGGAGATGTTCGAGAGGCCGAACGAGTTCGTCATCGATCGCCCGCGGCCGCGCACCCACCTCTCCTTCGGCTTCGGCATCCACCGCTGCGTCGGCATGCGGCTTGCCGAACTCCAGCTCAAGATCGTCTGGGAAGAGATGCTGAAGCGCTTCGACCGGATCGAGGTGGTCGGCGAGCCCAAGCGGATCTATTCGAGCTTCATCAAGGGATATGAGTCGCTGCCGGTGAGGATTTCGGGGTAGGCTCCACTGTCATGCCCCGCGCAGGCGGGGCATCCAGTACGCCGCGGCTTCTCGGCTGAAGCACTGCGGGCTCTGGAATACTGGATTGCCCGCCTTCGCGGGCAATGACACCGAGGGTGGATTAAGAGCGGACGACTCCACCCCAGCTATAAAATTCCGGCATGACAGTTCGCACAACATGCGATGGGTCGCACACGGCCTACTGTCCTAAACCGCACCGGCACATCTAACTCAACCTGATGTCCCACACGCCTTCCTTGCGGCAGGCGGCGACTTCCTCGCGCAGGAGGGCGGTGACTGCAACCGAGGCCGTCGAGACCGGACGGTCGATCGGAGAGGCGAATATGAGCTCGCGCGTCATCGGCTTCGAGACGACAGCGGTTTCCAGCCGCCCGTCCGCGACCTCGCCGTGGACCGACGAGGGCGGCAGCAGCGCGAAGCCGAGGCCTTCCTCGACGAGACTCGTGAGCACGCGGAACGAATCCGCTTCGAGCTGGACGTTGAGCTTGATCTTGCGCTGGGCCGCCGCGTGCTCGATCAGCGCGCGGAGGCCGTGGGAATGACTGGGCAGCACCAGCCGTTGCCGCAGCAGCCAGCCGACATCGACGCTCTTCTTGCGCGCCAGACCACAGCCGCGCGGACCCACCGCGACGATGTTGTCGCGACCGAGGCTCTCCACGTTGAGATGCAGATCGGCGGAGCGGCCGTAGAGGATGGCGAGATCCATCTCGCCGCGGTGCAGCCATTCGACGAGATGGCCGCTGTAGCTCTCGACGATGCGCAGCGAAATGCCGGGAAATTTCTCGACGCAGCGCCGCGCGAAGCGCGCCGACAGCACGCAGCTCACGGTCGGGACCAGGCCGAGCACGACCTGGCCGGACGGCGGCCCCTTGGACGACTGGATGTCGTCGCGGATCTGGTCGATCTGCCGCACGATGCCGGAGGTGCGCGCCAGCAACAGGCGGCCGGCATCCGTGAGCACCATGCCGCGGCCGTTGCGGGTGAACAATTCCGTACGCAGTTCGTGTTCCAGCAGCTTGATCTGCCTGGACAGCGCCGGCTGCGCCACACGCAACGTGTCGGACGCCTTGGAGAGGCTGCCGAGCTCCGCCACGCAACTGAAGGTCCTGAGCTGACGGAAATCCATGCTTGCCAATCCTGGAAGGCTACTCCATACGCTATAGCAAATGAGCATAGGGGCTGGCATTGTTTTCACAACGCCAGAGGATCGGCCGGCGTTATCTTAACTGCCGCACATACGGGAAACCCCATGAGTGAAGAACACCACACCGAAGATCACGCCGACATCCGCGAAGCCGTCGCAAAGCTGTGCGCGCAGTTTCCCGGCGAATACTGGCGCAAGCTCGACCGTGAGATGGCCTACCCGAAGGCCTTCGTCGACGCGTTGACCGAGGCCGGCTATCTCTCGGTGCTGATCCCCGAGGAGTATGGCGGCGCAGGCCTGAACCTTTCTGCGGCCGCCGCGATCCTCGAAGAGATCCAGCGCGCGGGCTGCAACGGCGGCGGCTGCCACGCCCAGATGTACACGATGGGCACCGTGCTGCGGCACGGCAATGACGAGCAGAAGGCAAAATACCTGCCGAAGGTCGCGAGCGGCGAATTGCGGCTGCAGGCCTTCGGCGTCACCGAGCCGACCAGCGGCACCGACACCACCTCGCTGAAGACCTTCGCACGCAAGGACGGCAATGCCGGCTACGTCGTCAACGGCCAGAAAATCTGGACCAGCCGCGCCGAACATTCCGACCTGATGCTTCTGCTGGCGCGCACCACGCCGAAGGACCAGGTCAAGAAGCGCACGGATGGACTTTCGGTGTTCATCGTCGACATGCGCGAGGCCAAGAACAAGGGCCTCGAGATCCGCCCGATCCGCACCATGATGAACCACGCCACCACCGAAGTGTTCTTTACCGACATGAAGGTGCCGGCGGAAAATCTGATCGGCGAAGAGGGCAAGGGCTTTCGCTACATCCTCTCCGGCATGAATGCCGAACGGATCCTGATCGCGGCCGAATGCGTCGGCGACGCCAAATGGTTCATCGCCAAAGCCACCAACTACGCCAAGGAGCGCAGCGTTTTCGGCCGGCCGATCGGCCAGAATCAAGGCATCCAGTTCCCGATCGCCAAGGCCTACGCCGCGATGCGCGCGGCCGAATTGATGGTGAAGGAAGCGACGCGTAAATACGAGGCCGGGCTCGACTGCGGCGCGGAGGCCAACATGGCAAAAATGCTCGCGGCCGATGCGTCGTGGGAAGCGGCGAATGCCTGCGTCCAGACCCATGGCGGCTTCGGCTTCGCCGAGGAGTACGACGTCGAGCGCAAATTCCGCGAGACGCGGCTCTATCAGGTGGCGCCGATCTCGACCAACCTCGTGCTGTCCTTCATCGCCGAGCACGTGCTCGGCATGCCCCGCTCGTACTGAGGCAGCACCATGGGAGCACTTGACGGGATCAGGGTGATCGCGGTCGAGCAGGCGGTGGCGGCCCCGTTCTGCTCGTCGCGGCTGGCGGATGCCGGCGCGGAAGTCATCAAGATCGAGCGGCCCGAAGGCGATTTCGCCCGCGGCTATGACGCGGCGGCCAAGGGCCAGAGCAGCTATTTTGTGTGGCTCAATCGCGGCAAGCAATCGGCGGTCGTCGATCTCGCCACCAAGGAAGGCTGCGCCGAGCTGGAGCGACTGATCGCAAGCGCCGACGTGCTGATCCAGAATCTCAAGCCGGGCTCGATGGACAAGCTCGGCTTTTCGCGCGAGCGGCTGCTGAAGGACTATCCAAAACTGATCTCGTGCACGATCACCGGCTATGGCGACGAGGGCCCCTATGCGCACCGCAAGGCCTATGATTTGCTGATCCAGGCCGAGAGCGGCCTTGCCTCGATCACCGGCAATCCCGACGGCGCCTCACGGGTCGGCATGTCGATCGTCGACGTCGCGACCGGCGCGACCGCGCATGCGGCGATTTTGGAAGCCCTGATCGGACGCGGACGCACCGGCAAGGGCGCCGACATCCGCATCTCCATGTTCGACGTGATGGCGGACTGGTGCACCGTGCCGCTGCTCAACTCGGAAGCCGGCAATCCGCCCAAGCGCATGGGCCTGCGCCATCCCTCGATCGCACCCTACGGCGTGTTCACGTCGAGCGACGGCAAGGACATCCTGATCTCGATCCAGAGCGAGCGCGAGTGGAAGACGCTTTGCGCAAAAGTGCTGGACCAGCCGAATCTGCCCGCCGATTCCCGCGTTGCCAACATGGTCGAGCGCGTACGCAACCGCGACTTCACCGACAAGACGGTCGCGGATGCCTTCGGCAAGATGACGCGCGATGAGCTGCTGAGGCGGCTGTCCGACGCCGACATCGCCTTTGCCGAGGTCAACACCATGGCCGACCTCACCAAGCATCCGCATCTGCGCCGCATCGAGGTCGACACGCCGCAGGGACGTGTCAGCTATCCCGCGCCGGCGCCGATCATCGTCGGCGAGACGCGCAGCTATGGTGCCGTGCCGGCGATCGGCGAAAATCCCCAATCCAAAAAATAACAAGAGCGAGGCGTCATGACCGAGCAGCTCGACATCGATCATCTCAGGCAATGGATCGGCCGCAGCGAAGAGGCCACCGACACCGTCACCGCGCAGCTCGTGAAGGGTTTGCGCGCGACGCTGTTCCAGGAGGTCGGTTCGCCCAAGCCGGGCGATGCGGCGCCGTTCACGGTGCATTGGTGCCTGGCGCAGCCGGTGTTTCCGATGTCGATGCTCGGCCCCGACGGCCACCCCACCCGCGGCGGCTTCCTGCCGCCGGTGCCGCTGCCGCGCCGGATGTGGGCCGGCGGCGAGATCGAGTTCCTGCAGCCGTTGCGCGTTGGCGACGAATCGACGCGGACATCGCGCATCGCGGACGTACAGGTGAAGACGGGCTCGACCGGCACGCTGTGCTTCGTCTCGGTCGAGCACAGCATCTCGTCGCCGCGCGGCATCGCCATCCGCGAGCGGCAGGACATCGTCTATCGCGAAATGACGACGACGTCCGCGCCGGCAAAGACCCCGCCTCCGCCGCCCAAGGCGCAGCATCGCGAGACCCATGTCTCCGATCCCGTGCTGCTGTTTCGATATTCCGCGCTGACCTTCAACGGCCACCGCATCCATTACGACCGCGACTACGTCACCAAGGTCGAGGGCTATCCGGGCCTGATCTTCCACGGGCCGTTGCAGGCAACGTTCATCATCGAGATGGCCGCGAAGCTGCGCGGCGGCAAGGCTCCGAAGAAGTTCACCTATCGCGGGGTGCAGCCGCTGTTCGAAGGCTCGGAGTTCTCCATCAACGCCAACGAGACCGCTGATGGCATGGAGCTGTGGACCGCGAACGCGGAGGGGCAGCCGACGATGAAGGGGACGGCAGTGTGGTGATAGTCTCTCCTCGTCATTGCGAGGAGCGAAGCGACGAAGCAATCCAGACTGTCACCGCGGCGGCATTCTGGATTGCTTCGCTGCGCTCGCAATGACGGCTGGGTTAGCAGCGCCGACCAACATCAGGGAACGGAAACCATGGCGAAGAACGGCAAGACCGGCAGCAAATCCGTCACCGTCAAGCAGGCGACACTCGACCTGCTGCGCTCCTTCGGCATCAGACGCGTGTTCGGCAACCCTGGCTCGACGGAGCTGCCGTTCCTGAGCGACTGGCCCGACGACATCGACTACGTGCTCGCGCTTCAGGAAGCGTCCGCGGTCGGCATGGCCGACGGTTATGCGCAGGCGACGCGCAATGCCGGCTTCGTCAATCTGCATTCGGCCGCCGGCGTCGGCAACGCGCTCGGCAACATCTATACCGCGCATCGCAACCAGACGCCGCTGGTGATCACCGCGGGCCAGCAGGCGCGCTCGATCCTGCCTTTGCAGGCATTCCTCTATGCGGAGCGTGCGTCCGAATTCCCGCGGCCTTATGTGAAATACAGTGTGGAGCCGGCGCGGCCCGAGGACGTGCCGGCCGCGATCGCGCGCGCCTATTACACCGCGATGCAGCCGCCCTGCGGGCCGACTTTCGTCTCGATCCCGGTCGACGACTGGGCGCATGCGGCAGCTCCCATCGAAGCCCGCAAGGTTAGTCGCGACATCGGGCCCGAGGTTGACGCGATGACGGCGCTGGTCACCGCGCTCGGCTCGGCCAAGCACCCTGCCCTCGTCGTCGGCCCCGGCGTCGATCGCGCTGGCGCGGTCGACCTGATGGTGCGCGTGGCCGAGAAGGCCAGGGCCAGCGTCTGGGTCAGCCCGTTTTCGGCGCGCTGCTCGTTCCCGGAACGCCATCCCCAGTTCGCGGGCTTCCTGCATGCCTCGCCGGCGCAATTGTCGGACGCGCTGCGCGAGCACGACCTCGTCGTCGTGATCGGGGCGCCGGTGTTCACTTTCCACGTCGAAGGCCACGCCGCGATCTTCGACGGCCGTGCGACGCTCTTCCAGATCACGGACGACCCGGATGCCGCAGCGGTAACGCCGGTCGGAACCAGCATCATCGCGACGATGAAGCCGGCGCTCGCAATGCTGCTCGACCTCTTGCCGGAGAGCAAGCGCGCTGCACCGAAGGGGCGAACGCTGCCGCCGGCGCCGCAAGCCGCCGATCCGCTCCCGGTCGAATTCCTGCTGCATTCGCTGTCGCAGGCGATGCCGGACGGCGCGTCGCTGGTCGAGGAAATCCCCTCGCACCGGCCGGCGATGCAAAAGTTCATGCCGATGCGCGGCCAGGACAGTTTTTACACCATGGCGAGCGGCGGCCTCGGCTACTCGCTGCCGGCCGCGGTCGGCATGGCACTCGGCAAGCCGAACAGCCGCACGGTGTGCCTGATCGGCGACGGCTCGGCGATGTATTCGATCCAGGCACTGTGGACCGCCGCGCAGCGCAAGCTGCCGCTCACCATCGTCGTCATCAACAATTCCGGCTACGGCGCGATGCGCTCATTCAGCCAGGTGATGCAGGTGAGGAACGTGCCGGGACTCGAGTTGCCGGGGATCGATTTCGTCCGGCTCGCCGAGGGCATGGGTTGCCATGCGGTGCGGGTGAGCAAGGCAGCCGAGCTGGGCGAAGCGCTCAAGCGCGGGATGGCATTCGAAGGGACCAGCCTCGTCGAGGTGATCGTGGATTCGGCGGTGCCGGTGCTGTACGGGCAGAAGCATTAGGGGCGCACTGCGCTTCATGCCGTCGTCCTGGCGAAAGCCAGGACCCATTACCCCAGGGAGTAGTTTGGCGAAGACTTGTCGTTCGGTACTGCAACTACGGCAAGATCGGTAGACCTCGCGGTATGGGTCCTGGCCTTCGCCAGGACGACACCGGAGGTCGTGGCAGGCCTCTTCCCTACGTCCCGAACTCGTCGCGCATCCTGGCCTGGATCTTGGCCATGCCGCCGATCCAGCGGTCGTAATTCTCGGTCTTCTTGCGCATGTAGCCGAGCACCTGCGGGTGCGGCAGGATCAGGAACGTCTCCTGTTCGAGGCCGGCGAGCACGTCCTTGGCGACCTGCTCGGGCGAGAGGTCGCCGTCGCCGGATTGCGGGCCCTTGGGGATCGAACGCAGCATGTTGGTATCGACGCCCTGGGGGCAGAGGATCGAGACACGGATGTTGTGCGCCTTGTGAGAGATCGCGAGATTTTCGGCAAAGCCGACCGCGGCATGTTTGGTGGTGGAGTAAGCCGGACTGCCGACCTGCGACAGCAGTCCCGCGGCCGAGATCGTGTTGAGGAAATAGCCGCCGCCGCGCGCCTTCATGCGCGGGATCAGATGCCGCGCCGCATAGACATGCGCCATGACGTGGATAGCCCAGCTGCGCTGCCAAGGCTCATCCGAGGCGCCGCCGGCATTGACCGACATCGGGTCGAAGCCGCCGCCGATGCCGGCATTGGAGCAGAACAATTCGATCGGGCCGAACTGCCGCTCGGTCTCCTCGATGACGTGGGAAATATCCTTTTCCTGCGCGACATCGCATTTGAACGCCGCGCCATCCACCGTGGCTGCGACCGCCCTTGCGTTGTCCGCGTCCATGTCGGCGACGACGACCTTGGCCGCACCGGCCTTGTGAAAGGCTTCGCAGAGCGCCTTGCCGATGCCGTTGGCGCCGCCCGTGACGACCACGAGCTTGCCGGTCACCTGCATGCGACGTCTCCTCTTGTCTTATACCGTTTTGGCCTATTCCGCTTCGCGGAGCTTGCTCAGCTCAACACGAGGTCGAGCACCGCGGTATAATGGCACGCCGCGCCGGCCAAGACAAAGCCGTGCCAGATCGCATTCTGGAAGCGCAGCCGCCGCCAGGCATGGAAGATCACGCCAAAGCTGTAGAGTAGTCCACCCGCAAGGATGAAGCCCAGCACCAGCGCGGGCAGCGCCTTGACCACGGAATCGTAGAGCATGATGCCGCTCCAGCCCATCGCGAGGTAGATGCCGACCGCGACGCGGTCGAACCGGCCGGGGTAGAGAAGTTTCAGCACGATGCCGAGGAGTGCCACGCACCAGACGCCGGCGAGCAGCACCAGCGCGAATCCACTGTCCTTCACCTCCAGGATGAACGGCGTGTAGGTCGCCGCGATCAGGAGATAGATAGCCGAATGGTCGAAGCGCCGCAGCAGCCATTTGGCCGGCGAGACCGGCCAGAGATTATAGGTCGCCGACAACACCAGCATCGAGAGCAGGCCGGCGACGTAGATCGAGACGCCGACGATGTCGGTCGCGTCGGCAAAGAGCACCGTCAGCACCACCAGCACGGTCGCGGCAATGATGCCGCAGAGCACGCCGATCGCGTGGATCACGCCGTCGGCGATCAACTCGGCGCGGTCGTAATGCCAGCCGACCGCGTCGGCGGCTGCGTGGACGGAGGAGGATGCGAGCTGTTTCAGTTGGAAGACGGTCATGGCAATCCGCAAGTTGAGACAATACCCTCTTGTATGGGTGTTTCGGGACCGGCGCGTCGTTCAAACGGGTGATTTGCCGACAAAGGAGGTGGAAGTATGAAGCTTGATTTTCCCCACGCAATTGCCACTTTTGTGATCGGTCACACATTTTCTCCCGCCGAGATCACTTAACGTTCAAATGGCATTCAGTTTCCAGGATATGGTCGAAGAAGCGCGGTTGTCGGCGAGGGCGCTGATCGACTATGGCGGGCACTTCTTCAACCCGACGGTGCGGCTCGGGGTCACAGGCCTGTCGCGGGCCGGCAAGACGGTGTTCATCACCGCGCTGATCCATGGTCTGACGCGCGGTGGGCGGTTTCCGGTATTCGAGGCCTATTCATCCGGGCGGATCGCGCGGGCGCATCTGGCGCCGCAGCCGGACGACGCCGTGCCGCGCTTTGCCTATGAGAGCCATCTGCGCGCGCTGATCGAGGAGCGGCGCTGGCCGAGCTCGACTGTCGACATCAGCGAGCTCAGGCTCGTCATCGACTACCAGCGCCCGAACGGCGCCGACCGCACGCTGACGCTCGACATCGTCGACTATCCCGGCGAGTGGCTGCTCGACCTGCCGCTGCTCCAGAAGAGTTTCGAGCAATGGTCCGCCGAAAGCCTTGCGTTGTCGCGCGAGGCGCCGCGCGTGCATCTGGCCGCGGACTGGCACGCGCATCTCGCAACGCTCAAGCCCGAGGCGCGCGAGGACGAGCAGGCGACGCTCACGGCCGCGAAGCTGTTCAGGGGCTATTTGCAAGGCTGCCGCGACGAGCGGTTTGCGATGAGCCTGCTGCCGCCCGGCCGCTTCCTGATGCCGGGCAATCTCGCCGACACACCGGCGCTGACCTTTGCGCCGCTCGACGTGCCCGCGGGCGGCCAGGCGCCGGAGGGATCGCTGTGGGCGATGATGGTACGTCGCTACGAGGCCTACAAGGACGTCGTGGTGCGGCCGTTCTTCCGGGATCATTTTGCCCGGCTCGATCGCCAGATCGTGCTGGCCGACGCGCTCGCCGCGTTCAACGCCGGCCCCGAAGCGCTGCACGATCTCGAAGCCGCGCTCGCGGGCATTCTCGACTGCTTCAACATCGGCCGCAGCACGATCCTCTCCGGCCTGTTCCGGCCGCGGATCGACCGCGTTCTGTTCGCGGCGACCAAGGCGGATCATCTGCATCATTTCAGCCATGACCGGCTCGAGGCCGTGCTGCGCCGCGCGGTCACCCACGCGGTTGCGCGCGCGGAAACTACGGGCGCTGCGATCGACGTCGTCGCGCTCGCCGCCGTCCGCGCCACGCGCGAGGCGCAGGTCGCACATGGTCGTGACAAATTGCCGTCGATCTTGGGAACGCCGGCCGCCGGCGAAAGCGCCGGCGGCGAGTTCTTCGACGGCAACACCGAGGTGGCGACCTTTCCGGGCGACCTGCCCTTGGATCCCGAACCGCTGTTCAACGGCACCGACGCGTTCCGCGGCCTCTCGACCGAGGCCGCCGACAGAAGCGATTTTCGCTTCCTGCGCTTCCGCCCGCCAAAGCTCGAACGCGAGGGCGCCGACCAGCCGGCGCTGCCTCACATCCGCCTCGACCGTGCCTTGCAGTTCCTGATCGGAGACAAATTGTCATGAACGACCGATCGAAGTCCCGGCGACCGGCAACGTTCCGGCTCGACGACCCCGGTGTTGTCGTCACCGAAGCCGACGAGACGACCCGGCTCGGTCGCACCACCATCCAGATCACGCCGGAGCCCGATCCGGCGAATTTGCCGGTGCCGATCGCAGCGACGCTACCGGCGCGGCGCGGCTTTCCCTGGGGCACATTGTTCTGGTCCGGCGTTGCCGGGCTGACGCTGCTCGGGGTCGGACTCGGCGTTGTCCGTCTGATCGAGGATCTGTTTGCGCGCAGCGAAAGCCTCGGCTTCGTCGGACTGGCGCTTGCCTTCGTCACCGCGCTTGCGCTCGCGGTGGTGACCGGACGCGAGGCTTTCGGGCTAGCGCGGCTGGCAACCATCGAAAAGCTGCATCAGCGCGCGGCCGCCGTCCTTGCCAGCGACGACCGCAAGGAGAGCCGAATCATCGTGCAGGATCTGCTCAAGATCGCACATCAGAACCCGCAGCTCGCGCGCGCCCGTGCCGCACTGGAGAGCCACGCCGGGGAGATTATCGACGGAGCCGACATGATCCGGCTCGCTGAGCGCGAATTGATGTCGCCGCTGGACATCGAGGCGCGGCGGCTGGTGTCATCAGCCGCGCAGAAGGTCTCGATCGTCACGGCGGTTTCGCCGCGCGCGCTGATCGACGTGTTGTTCGTGTTCGTGGCGTCGCTGCGCCTGATCCGCCAGCTCGCTTTTCTCTATGGCGGCCGTCCCGGCGCGCTCGGCATGATCCGCCTGCTCCGCCACGTCATCGCCCATCTCGCCATCACCGGCGGCATGGCGGCGAGCGACAGCCTGGTGCAGCAGATGCTCGGCCACGGCATTGCGGCGAAGCTGTCGCAGCGGCTGGGCGAAGGCATGCTGAATGGATTGCTGACGGCGCGGCTGGGCCTCGCCGCGATCGACGTCACCCGGCCGCTGCCGTTCGCGGCACTGCCGCCGCCGAAGCTGTCGGATCTCGCCACGGATCTGCTGCGGAAGAAGGAAGAGGAGGAGTAGCATTCTGTTTGCCGTCCCACGCTTGCGGGGAGACGAAAGCCAGCACGCGCCACTGGAACAGCGGCGAGTTCGTCGGCGGCGACAGCTCCGGCGTCCAGCCTGAGAGCTTCTCCAGCACATAATTGTCCATCACGAGACCGCGCCAGCGGCGTTCGACTTGACCAAGCGACTCGCGCCTGGCGGGGATGTTCTCCCACAGCGATGAGCGGTTGTCCGGCTCGCGTCCGACATAAATGCCGGCGTGGCCCTTGATCCGATCCATGCCGGGATCACGAAAGTCCTGGAAGCGGCCGCGCTCGTTGATCTCGATCACGGGCACGCGGCCCCTGAAAAGCCAGCGCATCATGGCATAGGTGCGGTAGTCCGTCGTGGCGATCCAGGTCGCGCCGGTCTCGTCCAATGCGGCCTGTGCGCGCGCGGCGACCTGCTCGTAGCCGGATTCAGCGCCGACCGGATCGATCTTGCCGAGCAAATTCCAGGGCGCGGCGACGTAATAGAAGAACACGATGACGACAAAGGCGATGCCCGAGACCACTGCCGTGTTGGCCCAGAACAGCGACGCCCTGACCATCCGCGCCGATCTTCCTTCGCCCGACAGCATGGTGAGGTTGACAGCGGCGGCGGCGAAACCCACCGGCCACATGAACATCGGCCAGGTGTCGCCGACGCGGAGGGTCAGGGATTTCGCGAGGAAATAGAGAAACGGCACCAGGACCGCGGTCGACAACAAAATCGCGACCGGCTCGCGCGTGCGATAGCCGCGCCACGCCGTCATCACCACCCCCGTCAGCACCACCGGCAGCATGACGAAGCCGACCAGTCCGAATTGCAGGCCGATGTAGTCGCCGAAGGTGCGGAGCGAGATGCCGTAGCTGGTGGTGGCGCGCACGCCCTGGAAGCGGATCGCGGCCCAGTCGTGTTGCACGTTCCAGATCAGGACGGGCGAGAATACGGCGATTGCGATCAGGACCGCGAGATACGGATAGGGGCTGCGCAGCCAGCGCCAGCGCCAATCCGGCACCAGCAGAAAGGCGGCAACCGCTGGCGCGAACATGATCACGGTAAATTTCGACAACATCGCCAGCCCGGCGAACAGGCCGGCCGCGAGCCACCAGCGGCGATCGCCGCCCTGCGCAAGCCGCACCAGGCACCACATCATCGCCACCGCAAACGGGATCATGGCGACATCGGGCGCGACCTTGGCCATTAGCAGGCCGTAATAGAGCGCGGCCTCCGGCATCAGCACCGCGAGCACGACGGCGCGCACATCGTGGGTGAGGCGGCGGACGATATCTGCGAGCAGGAGCTGCGTCACCAGCATCGCGACGATGCCGCCGAAGCGCACACCGAGCGGGGTGTCGCCGAAGATCGCGGTCCCGAACCGGATCAGCCAGGCGATGCCGGGGGGATGATCCAGGAAGCTGAGCGCCGTCTCCTGCGACCACGTCCAGTAATAGGCCTCGTCCGTACGCAGCTCGATTGCGGAGGCGTAGACCATGCGCAGCAGCGTCATCGCAGCAATGATCGCCGCGGCCATGACGAGCGGCCGGCGCGCCGCGCCTACGGGGGGCATCGTGATGTCGGGAGCTGTCGTCACGGCGGCGCTTTTCGCCAACCTGGGAGGGGGAGTCAATGTTGGGGACGGATCGACCTATTCCGCTGTCGCGATCCCAGCCCCGACGGGCAAAGCGAAGCGTGCCCACCACAAGTGCCGATTGGTGGGCACGGCGCCAAGACGCCTTCCCACCCTACGATTTCGTCACCCTGCCGCGGATGTGATCCCGCAAGCTGGCCATCCCCGGAATTAAACGCGACGCTGGCTGTTCTCCTTCATGAACTGATACAACAGAATCATGGCCGCTACCGCATCCTCACGATTTTCCGAGCTTTCCCGCGCCATCAGCGTGCGCCAGGTGCGGCTGGTCTGCGGCGTCATCCTGTTCGCCTATGTGGTCAGCCATTTCCTCAACCATGCGCTCGGCAACATCTCGGTCGATGCCATGGAGATCGGGGTCTACTACCACACTCTGTTCTGGCAGTTCCTGCCGGTTGCGATCACGTTCTACACGGCGGCGCTCACGCATATGGGGCTCGGCATCTATGCACTGTATCAGCGCCGGCAGTTCCGCTGGCGGACGGTCGAGCCGCTGCAGCTCGTGCTGGGCTTGAGCATCCCCGCGCTGGTCATGGGGCATGTGATCGGCGTGCGGCTCGGCCAGACGCTGTACGGGCACCAAAAGCTCTATCCGCAGGAACTCTATCTGTTCTTCGTCGCGTCGAACCGTATCTGGACGATGACGATCCTGCTTCTCATTGCCTGGGTGCACGGCTGCATCGGCATCTATTTCTGGCTTCGTCTCAAACCGTTCTTCACGCGCGCGGCGCCCTATCTGCTCGCGGCGGCCGTGCTGATCCCGACGCTGTCGCTGCTGGGTGTCTACCAGGGTGGCCGCAGCGTCGAGGTCGAGGCCGACGACGGGGAATGGCGGACGCACAATCTCACGCGCCGCCAGGTCGGCACGGCTGCCGAGGCCACGACGCTCGACCGCATCACCGGCGGCCTCACCGCCGGTTATCTCGGATTGCTCGCCTTGGCGCTCGCCGCACGCGGCGTGCGGGCCTTGCGCGAACGACGCGGTGGCATGATCGCGCTGTCCTACGGCAACGGCAAGACGGTGCGCGTCCCAAAGGGCCTCTCCGTGCTGGAGGCGAGTCTGCGCCACAATGTGCCGCATGCCAGCGTCTGCGGCGGCCGCGCCCGCTGCTCGACGTGTCGCATCCGCATCATCGGCGATCATGACGCCCTGCCCGAGCCGTCGCAGCGCGAGGCGTTCGTGCTCACCCGCGTCGGCACCAGCGATCCCTCGATCAGGCTGGCCTGCCAGCTGCGGCCGACATCAGATCTCTCCTTCTTCCAGCTCTTCACCGCGCATACCCTGACGGCGAGCACACAGGCCTCGACGCCCGCCAGAATCGGCCAGGAGCGCTATCTCGTCAGCCTGTTCGTAGACATGCGCGGCTCGACGCAGCTGGCCGAGAAGCGGCTGCCGTTCGACACCGTGTTCATCGTCAACCGCTTCCTCGGCGCCGTCTCGCAGGCCGTGATCGAGAATGGCGGCCAGCCGAACCAGTTTGTCGGCGACGGTATGCTGGCGCTGTTCGGGCTGAGCGCCGATCCACAAGAAGCCTGCCGGCAGGCGCTGAAGGCCGCCGCCGGCATCGCCAGGCAAATCGACGATCTGAACGAGCTCCTGAGCCACGATCTGCGCCAGCCGATCCGCTTCGGCATCGGCATCCACGGCGGCGAGGTCATCATCGGCGACATCGGCTATCGCGATCACATCGTATTCACGGCGCTGGGCGATGCCGTCAACGTCGCGGCCCGCCTCCAGGACATGACCAAGACACTGGCCTGCGAAGCGATCGTCTCGGAGGAAGTCCGCCGCACCGCGGGCCTTGCCGACGATGCGCTGCCGCAGCAGGAGGTCGCGATCCGCGGCCGCGACGAACCGATGGCCGTGCGCGTCGTCGCGGACGCGAGGGAGCTGTCGGCACTCGTCGACCACGGCGAACGCGTCGCGGCGTAACACCGGCTTGCTGCAACGCAACGACATGGGCCTGCTGCGAAAGCACGAATTGACTTCAACTGAGTCGTTGCGACACATGAGTGCGAGATCGCGGTGATGACCGTGATCCACCGAAAAGCTCCGGGAGGAGACCACATGTTCGATCGACGCGACCTGCTCAAAGGAGCGGGCCTTGCCGCTGTTGCGACTGCACTGAACTCGACCAAAGCGCTGGCACTCGACACCGTCGCCCTGCCCTTCGCCAATGGCGAACGGCCTTTGGTGAAATATCCGCAGAAGCGGCCGATGATCGGCCTGACCAGTCGCCCGCCGCAGCTCGAGACGCCGTTCACGGTCTTCAACGACGGCCCGATCACGCCGAATAACGCGTTCTTCGTGCGCTATCACCTGTCCGACCTGCCCTACAGTCTCGACCCCGACAAGTTCACGCTCGAGGTCAAGGGCAAGGTCGACAAGCCGCTCAAGCTGTCGCTGAAGGACATCAGGAAGATGAAGGCGACCGAGATCGTCGCCGTCAACCAGTGCTCCGGCAACAGCCGCGGCTTCCTGGATCCGCGGGTGGCCGGCGGCCAGCTCGCCAACGGCGCGATGGGCAATGCGCGCTGGCGCGGCGTGCCGCTGAAGGCGGTGCTGGCGATGGCGGGCGTGCAGAGCGGCGCCAAGCAGGTCACCTTCAACGGCATGGACGGTCCGGTCAGCGACAAGACGCCCGATTTCGTCAAGGCGCTCGATATCGATCACGCCAGCGACGGCGAGGTGATGCTGGCCTATGGCATGAACGGCGAGGACCTGCCGTTCCTCAACGGCTTTCCCCTGCGCCTGATCGTGCCCGGCTATTTCGGCACCTATTGGGTCAAGCACCTCAACGAGATCACCGTCATCGACAATGTCTATGACGGCTTCTGGATGAAGTCGGCCTATCGCATTCCGGACACGCCGAACAATGCGGTCGAGCCGGGCACTGCACCGAAGGCGACGATCCCGATCAACCGCTTCACCATCCGCTCCTTCATCACCAGCGTCCCCGACGGGGCCAAGCTGAAAGCAGGCGGCACGACGCTGCGCGGGATCGCCTTCGACGGCGGCAAGGGTATCAAGGAGGTCGCGGTCTCCACCGACGGCGGCAAGACCTGGACCGGCGCCAAGCTCGGCAAGGATCTCGGCAAATACTCATTCCGTGAATGGACGCTGCCGGTGAAGCTCGCGGCGGGCTCTCACGAGCTCAAGGTGCGCGCCACTGGCAATGGCGGCGAAACCCAGCCGGATACGCCGCGCTGGAATCCGGCGGGTTACTTGCGCAACGTCGTCGAAACCGTCCGCGTCACCGTGGCTTGAGGGGAATGATCATGCAGCGCACCGCTCTTCTCGCCATTTCGCTCGCGCTCGCCGCCGTGGTGGGTTCTGCACTTGCAGCACCGGTCAATTACAAGACCCCCGATGAGGTCGCGGCGTTCAAGCCCGGGCCCAATCTTGAAGTCGTGCAGGGCAATTGCAGCGCCTGCCACTCCGCCGACTACATCAACACGCAGCCGCCGATGAAGGACAAGAAAGGTTTCTGGCAGGCCGAGGTCACCAAGATGATCAAGGTCTATGGCGCGCCGATCGACGATGCCGATGTCGGCAAGATCGTCGATTATCTGGCCGCGACTTATTGACGGATGGCACGCGGCGCGCGGACCAAGTGACCGCGAAACGGGCAAATCCGGCAAAAACGCCGCGAAGTTGAGCGGAATTCGGCGAAAGGCGGATGTGGTTTGAGCTACCAAGCCAGCCACATTCCGCGTATCGTATTAGGACCGAACCGGCCGGTTGGCGGGGACTGGCGGTTCGCGATCTCGGAGGAAGACCCGCGGAGAAGTCGTGATGGCTAAAGGTACGGTCAAGTGGTTCAACCCGACGAAGGGTTATGGATTTATCCAGCCTGCGTCGGGCGGCAAGGATGTGTTCGTGCATATCTCGGCAGTGCAGAAAGCCGGCCTGTCGTCCCTGAACGAAGGGCAGACGGTGGAATATGAAGAGATCGCAAACCGAGGCAAAAGCTCCGCAGAGAACCTCAAAGTATAAGCCCGGCGGCTTTCGCTAACTCCCGGATCGATCCGGGAGCCGGGCCAAGAAAATTTCAGAAGAAGGTCAGTGCATTCGACGACAGGCGTTGCGATTGCACACGGAGAACTATTTGTCCCGCGAAGATCGCCCGTTCAACGCCACAGCAATGACAATCGCGACAGCACTTCGTTAGTCCACCGGCAATGGTGCGTCGCGCTTGATCTCTTCCATCACCGCATAGGTTCGCGTTTCGCGCACGCCGGGCATCGACAGCAAGGTCTCGCCGAGGAAGCGCCGATACGCGGTCATGTCTGCCAGCCGCGCCTTCACAAGATAGTCGAAGCCGCCGGCAACCATGTGACACTCCAGCACCTCGGGCGCGAGTTTCACCGCGCGGGCAAAACGCTCGAAATGATCAGGCGTGGTCTTGTCGAGCAGCACTTCGACGAACACCAGGAGCCCAAGGCCGAGCCGGTGCGGGTTGAGCCGCGCCCCATAGCCCTCGATAAAGCCCTCTCGCTGCAAACGCTTCAGCCGCTCGCCGATCGAGGTCGGCGACAGCCCGATGCGCTCCGCGAGCTCGACATTGGCGATTCGCCCGTCCTGCTGCAAAATCGAGAGTATCTTCCGGTCTGTGCGATCTAATTCCATACTTTATGAGGTTAAATGGCTGCGAGGCTTCATTTCCTAAGCCAGATCAGCTAAATTGTCTATCGAGCTAAGATAACGCCGGCATTATCCTGGATCGGAGCCACAGGACACGCCATGCCGAACATTCCGCCTCCCTTCTCCGCAACCTACACGCCCGATGATGCCGATATCGCCGCGCGCCTTTTGCCGTCTGCGCATCTCGGCCCGCCGCAGGAGGCGCGGATCGATCGCACCGCGACACGGCTGATCGAAGCCATCCGCAAGCGCGACGATCGGCTTGGCGGCGGTCTTGGCGGGGTAGAGGACATGCTGCGGGAGTTCGCGCTCTCGACCAAGGAAGGCCTCGCTTTGATGGTGCTGGCGGAGGCGCTGCTACGCGTGCCTGACGCGCGCACCGCCGACCAGTTCATCGAGGACAAGCTCGGCGAGGGCGACTTCATCCACCACGAGACCAAATCCACGGCGTTCCTGGTCAACGCCTCGGCCTGGGCGTTGGGCCTCTCGGCACGGGTGATCCAGCCCGGCGAGACGCCCGACGGCACCATCGGCCGTCTCGTGAAGCGGCTGGGCGCACCGGCCGTGCGCACCGCCACGCGCCAGGCGATGCGGCTGATGGGCGATCATTTCGTGCTGGGGGAGACCATCGCGCAGGCCCTGGAGCGGGCCCGGCCGCGCTCGGGTGAGAGGGCGCGCTATTCCTTCGACATGCTCGGCGAAGGCGCGCGCACGGCCACCGACGCCAGGCGCTATTTCGACGCCTATGCCAGTGCCATCGAGACGATCGGCAAGGCGGCCGGCAACCATCCCCTGCCCGACCGGCCCGGCATCTCCGTCAAGCTCTCGGCGCTGCATCCGCGCTTCGAGGCGATCAGCCGCGACCGCGTGATGAGCGAACTGGTGCCGCAACTGCTGGACCTGGCGCAGCGCGCCAAGGTCCATGATCTCAACTTCACCGTCGATGCCGAGGAAGCCGACCGGCTGGAATTGTCGCTCGACGTGATCGCGGCAACGCTCGCCGATCCCTCGCTTGCCGGTTGGGACGGATTTGGCCTCGCGATTCAGGCTTACCAGAAGCGCGCCGGCGACGTGATCGACTATGTCGATGCGCTCGCCCGCGCGCATGATCGCAAGCTGATGGTGCGGCTGGTCAAGGGCGCCTATTGGGACACCGAGATCAAGCGCGCGCAGGAGCGCGGGCTCGAAGGCTATCCCGTGTTCACCCGCAAGGCGATGACGGATCTGAACTACGTCGCCTGCGCTCAAAAGCTGTTGAGTCTGCGGCCGCGGATCTTCCCGCAATTCGCCACCCACAACGCGCTGAGCGTCGCGACCGTGCTGGAGCTTGCCGGTGCGAACGGCGGCTTCGAATTTCAGCGCCTGCATGGCATGGGCGAGGCGCTCTACGAGCAGCTCGCCAAGGATCACCCCGAAATCGCCTACCGCACCTACGCCCCGGTCGGCAGCCATCGCGACCTGCTCGCTTATCTGGTGCGGCGATTGTTGGAGAACGGTGCCAATTCCTCCTTCGTGGCACAGGCGTCCGATTACCGCGTGCCGGTTACGGCGCTGTTGCAACGCCCGGCGGATGCCGTCGTCCGGCCGCAGCAGGCGTCCCATCCGAAAATTCCGCTGCCGGGCGATCTGTTCGCGCCGGAACGGCGCAATTCGCGCGGCGTCGAATTCGGCGCGCGCGCGGCGCTCGAGCGGTTGCTGACCGAGGTCAAGGCCGAGACGATTGACTTCAAACCTGTCACTGAGGCAACGCCGGATCAGGCCAATGCGGCAGTGGCTGCAGCGCGCGCCGGCTTTGCCGCCTGGAGCCGGACACCCGCAGCCACGCGCGCGGCGGCGCTGGAGCAGGCAGCGCATCTTCTGGAGAACCGCGCGCCCCATTTCATCGCGCTGCTGCAACGCGAGGGCGGCAAGACGCTCGACGATGCGCTGTCGGAACTGCGCGAGGCCACCGACTTCTGCCGCTATTATGCCGCGCAGGGCCGCAAGCTATTCGGCAACGATGTGGCGATGCCGGGCCCGACCGGCGAGAGCAACGCGCTTGCCATGCGCGGCCGCGGCGTCTTCGTGGCGATCTCGCCATGGAATTTTCCGCTGGCGATCTTCCTCGGCCAGGTCACGGCGGCGCTGATGGCCGGCAACAGCGTGGTGGCCAAGCCCGCGGAGCAGACCCCGCGCATCGCGGTCGAGGCGGTGCGGCTGCTGCACGAAGCCGGCATCCCCGCAAGCGCGCTGCACCTCGTCGCCGGCGACGGCCGCATCGGCGCCGCGCTGACGGCGCACCCCGATATCGCCGGAATCGTCTTCACCGGCTCGACCGAGGTTGCGCGCAGCATCAACCGGGCGCTGGCGGCCAAGGACGGGCCGATCGTGCCGCTGATCGCGGAGACCGGCGGCATCAACACCATGATCGCGGATGCGACTGCGTTGCCCGAGCAGGTCGCGGACGATGTCGTCACCTCGGCGTTTCGTTCCGCCGGCCAGCGCTGCTCGGCGCTGCGGCTGCTGTTCGTGCAGGAGGACGTCGCCGACCGCATGATCGAGATGATCGCGGGCGCGGCGCGCGAGTTGAAGATCGGCGACGCCAGCGACGTCGCGACCCATATCGGCCCGGTGATCGATGTCGAGGCCAAGCAGCGCCTCGATGCGCATATCGCACGAATGAAGAGAGAGGCGCGGCTGCACTTTGCCGGCACCGCGCCGAAGGGCTGCTTCGTGGCGCCGCATATTTTCGAGCTTGAGGATGCCGGCCAGCTGACCGAGGAGGTGTTCGGCCCGATCCTCCACGTCGTGCGCTACCCTGCCGAAAATCTCGAACGCGTCCTGCAAGCCATCAAGCGCACCGGCTACGGGCTGACGCTCGGCATCCATTCCCGCATCGACGATACCATCGAGGCGATCGTCGACCGCGTCCAGATCGGCAACATCTACGTCAACCGCAACATGATCGGCGCCGTCGTCGGCGTGCAACCGTTCGGCGGCAACGGCCTCTCCGGAACCGGCCCGAAAGCCGGCGGCCCGCACTACCTCGCGCGCTTTGCGACCGAGCAGACCGTGACGATCAACACCGCAGCAGCCGGCGGCAACGCTGCCCTGCTCGCAGGGGATGAGTGAGGCGCGGCGAGGAGCGTTGCATCCCGCCGAAACATCGGTCTAATGCTGCCCGTGACGTGGCCCTCGCCAATTCCAGCGCGCGGGAAACAACACGAGTGAGGGAGCAATTCCGCGATGGAAAAGGGCATTTTTGCAGGGCTCAAGGTGCTGGATTGCGCGAGCTTCATCGCAGCACCAGCGGCCGCGACCGTGCTGTCGGATTTCGGCGCCGACGTCGTCAAGATCGAACCGCCCGGTGCCGGCGATCCCTACCGCAATCTGCCCAATATTCCGGGATATCCGACCAGCGAGCACAATTTCGCCTGGCTGCTGGAGGCCCGCAACAAGAAGAGCATCGCGCTCGACCTCGCAAAGCCGGAGGCGCAGGCCGTGCTCTACAAGCTCGTGGAAGAGGCCGACGTCTTCATCACCAACATGCCGCCGCCGGTGCGCACCAAGCTCGGCATCACCTATGACCACCTCGCCCATCTCAATCATCGCCTGATCTACGCCTCCTTCACCGGCTATGGCGAGAAAGGCGAAGAGGCCAACAAGCCCGGCTTCGACAGCAACGCCTATTGGGCACGCTCCGGCCTGATGGACCTCGTCCGCGCCGACACCGACACGACGCCGGCCCGCTCGGTCGCCGGCATGGGCGACCATCCCTGCGCCATGGCGTTCTACGGCGCCATCGTCACCGCGCTGTACCAGCGTGAGAAGACCGGCAAGGGCTCGCATGTCGCCTCCAATTTGATGGCAAACGGCGTGTGGGCTGCGAGCGTGCTGGCGCAGGCAAAGCTCTGCGGCGCCAAGTTTGCCGAGCGGCGGCCGCGCGAACGCGCGTTGAACGCGGTCGCCAACCACTACCAATGCAAGGACGGCCGCTGGCTGATCCTGTCGCTGCTGAGCGAGGAGAAGCAGTTTCCAACGCTGGCCAGGTGTCTGGGCCGCGAAGACCTCATCACCGACCCGCGCTTCGCCACCAAACCCGACCGCCACGCCCGATCCGTCGAGCTGATCAAGATCTTTGACGAGACCTTCGCGACCAGGGATCTCGCCGAATGGCGCAAGATCCTCGACGGCAACGGACTCGTGTTCGGCATCGTCGGCATCCTGGACGACATCCCGAACGACAAGCAGATGCTCGACAACGAGGTTCTGGTGCCGTTCGAGAACGACACCATGCTCACCATCTCCAGCCCGATCTGGATCGACGGCGCCAAGAAAGTGCAGCCGCGCAAGCCGCCCGGCGTCGGCGAGCACAGTGACGAGATTTTGCGCGGCGCGGGATACGACGAGGCCGCGATCAAGCAGCTGCGGTCGCAGGGGGCGGTGGGGTAGGCAATACGCTGCCACAACCCCGTCATTGCGAGCGCAGCGAAGCAATCCAGAATCCCGCCGCGGACGCATTGCTGGATTGCTTCGCTACGCTCGCAATGACGATGTCGGGAGATCGCGGTATAGTAGTCGGCAAAGTAATCGCGAGGTCCCATGCCCAGCTACCGCCTGCACTACTTCCCCGAATCCGGCAACAGCTACAAGCTGGCGCTGATGCTGACGCTTTGCGGCGAGAGGTTCGAGCCGGTCTGGACCGACTTTGCCGGCGGCGTCACGCGCACGCCGGAATGGCGCAAGAGCGTGAACGAGATGGGCGAGATTCCCGTGCTCGAGGTCGACGGTGTGAAGATGACGCAGACCGCGCCTCTCCTGCTCAAGCTTGCCGAGCAGTACGGGCGTTTCGGTGCCGAGACCGAGGAGGAAAAGTTCGAGCTGCTGCGCTGGCTGTTCTGGGACAACCACAAGCTCACCGGCTACATGGCGACCTACCGCTTCATGCGCGCCTTCACGCAAAGTAACGATCCGCAGGTGCTGAAACACTTTCGCAGGCGGCTCGAAGACTTCCTCGGCATTCTCGACGGCCATCTCCAGCACAATGAATTCGCGATCGGCACCAGGCCGACCGTCGCCGATATCTCGATGATGGCCTATCTGCACTATCCGAGCGACGAGCACGGCTTCGATTTCGCGGAAAGCTATCCCGCCATCCACGCCTGGCTTGGCCGCATGGCCGCACTGCCCGGGTGGAAGCCGGCCTACGAGCTGCTGCCCGGCAAGCGGATGACGAATTACGCGAAGTGAGCGTGCCGTCTACTTCAGCGCCAGCCAGCCGAGCGTGAACAGGATTCCACCGATGATGACGATCACCGCGATCGCCCAGGTGCTGACGCGGATGCTGCCGGTGACCTGCTTGGCCTCTTCATTCTGCGCGATCTCGCGATTGCGCTCCTTGTTGGCTTCGCTGGAGTCCGTCATGGGTCATCCAAATCGGTTGTGGGCTTTATCTTGCGCGTGATCTTCGGAAAACCGCTGCGCACTTTGCGCTGGCGCGGCCCTCCGGGTCCGGATCACGCGCTAACGCGTCTTAATGAAGCACATGCCGATGCGGCGCGAGGCCGCGGCAGCCTGACAGGTCAATCCTTTAGCACAGCTCCATGACGTAAAACTCCTGTCGGCCGATCCCGATCCCGCATTTTCCAGGGAACAATGCGCGCCCCAGCCGTCCTGATATTCGGTCCCGGCCAGCTCAGTGCTGCCGCGGGTCTGCGGCCGGCTGGCAAATCCGCGTGAGAAATCAGGACGTTTGCCTGCGGCCATCGCGGTCAGGATGTCGCGGCGGCGGACCTGGTCGCCAAGAAAATGCGGCGAAGCCGGCACGATGGTCGCATTGGACGGCTTGTCCGCGAGCCAATCGACGCCCGGGAAATGAAAGCCGCCGATGCCGCGGGTCTGGTGGCAGCCGGCGCAGGTGATATCGTTGAGGCGGCGCTGGAAGCCCGCGACCGAGCGGACGTTCTGGAGATCGATGCCACGCGCCGCAGCCTGCTTCAGCGCACCAACCACGTCGTTGTCGGAGAAGACCGGCTCGCCTTGTCCCTCTCCGTTGCCCTCCCCTTGCATCATCCCGAACTCCGGCTGCAACGGAGAAGCATCGAGGCCGGCGGGCGTCGGCACGATTGCAGCCTTGGCGAGGAATTTCTCCGGGATCAGCACCGTGCCGCGATCGAAGTCGCGAAGATGATCGGGCGCGAGCAGCCAATCCCTGAAGTCGCGCCGGAGATCATTGTCGGCGAGAATGCGGTCGCGGTCGATCTGGTTCTCCAGCGTCGATTCCTCGAAGGTCTTCGACACAGCGTCGTACTTGAACACCTTGAGCAGATAGTCGGAGCGGAAATCGTGCAGCGCTGATTTCGCTGCAACCGAGATCTGAACGTTGGTCTCGATGCGATCGAGCATCGCATCGTAAGGGAAGAAGTCGCTGCCGATCAGCCCCTGCCAGTCGCCATTGCTGAGCCAGCGTCGCGCGACCTCGGCGCAGGTGATCGGCTTGCCGTTCCCGTCCATCTGCCGCGCGTCGCGCGCCTTCATCACCAGATTGAGTGTCATCGGCAGCCGTGTCGCGGACTTGCTACCGTCCGGTTTGGTCTCGAAACGCGCGAGACGATAGATCAGCCTGATCTCGCCGCAAGAGTCTTCCGAGACATAGGCCCGGTCCATGCGGTTGAAGATGCCGGCCAGCACGAAACGGGTGTCGCGGGATTTCAGATTGGCGCGATCGAACAATTGTACGTCGAAGCCCTCGCCGACACCGATGGTCTCGGTCGAATATGCCGCCTTCTGCCGCGCGACGTAGCGGTCGATCTCGGCGTCGATTGCGGGGCGAATTTCCTTGAGCTGCGACAGCCACGAAAACATCAGATCGGTCGTCAGGGGAAAGTTCGCGTTCCGCTCCGGCCACAACAGGCGCGAGATCGTGAATGCGTCGTGCTGGTCGAGCTCGCGCAGGAGATCGGGATCGGTGATCGCCGTGCCGCGCGCCAATTGCGCGTTCTCCGCGGCCAATGACGACACGATGCCGCCGAAAAATACGGCAGCAGCAACGAGAATTCGCAAGGCGCGGCTCATGCCTCAGGTAACACCGCGCAGGGACGACTATTCAAGCAAAAAGGCGCTTCACCTGGTGGTGAAGCGCCTCTTCGAAAGCCGGATGATGAGCGGCTCAGCGCGCGACGATCAGCCCTTTGCTGGTGACGACCACCCAGCGGCCGTCCTGGCGGCGGATCGCATCGACACGGCCAACCCCTGGGATGGGGTCACCGGCATAAACCTCGTAGAGCCCACCGCGGCCCTCGACCAGTGCACCACCGTTGGAGACGTCGCGCAGCACCCAGCCTTCGACCGTCGGCAGCCTGCCGACCTCGGTCTTGGGTGCGGCGGGAGCCGGCGTAGCTGCTGCGGTCGCAACCTGGGCCGGCGCGATCGAGCCGGTGGTCTCACGGGCCGGCACGGCGGCTGCGGCCTGGGCGAGCGCCGCCGGCGGAGTGGCACGGAGCTTGTCGACGGTCTCGGACAGCTTCGCGATTTTGGCCATCGGCTCGGCTTGCGCCTTCTCGAGCTTGTCGAGGCGGTCGTTGGTCCGGTTGAACTGGCCGAGGCCGGTCTTGGAGGTGTGCTCGACATTGGCCTTGAGCGCGACGACATCGGCATCGATCCGGGCGACCGAGGATTCCAGCGCGCTGGTGTCGGCGACCTGTGCCGGCGCGGGGCTTGCGAAGTGCATCATCCCTGCGGTCGCGAGCGCGCCGCTGATGGCGCCGACACTGGCCGCAATCGCCACCACCGCGGCCATCGCCGACAGGCGGCGCTTGCCGCCGGTCTCGCGCGGCTCGTCCGCCTTCACATGCGGCGCAAACTCCTCACCGCCCCAAGACCGCTCCGCGGGTGCCATGACGATGAGCTTGCCGGGCTTTGGCTCGGACCTGGTTTCGGGCTTGGGCTCGGCTTTGGTTTCGAACTTCGGCGTCTCGATCCTCGATGCCTCGATTTTTGGGGGCTCGACCTTGATTGGATCGGGCTTGACCGGATCAGGCTTCGGCGGCGTCTCGTGGTCGGGGGCAATCGAGGGGGCCTCGATGCCGGCAGCAGCCTCGATGGCCTGCGGCACGGTCGCTGCGGCTACGACGACGCCAGTATCCTGGGCGGCCTGCTCGGGCATTGGTTCGCTCACGGCTCAAATACTCCAGTCTCGGTTGACCTTTTGGTAACTTTCATTGCTTGCGAATTCCTTACCTGCGGACCCGCTTACCAAAATTTTAGGAACTCATCCGGGGCCGAATTGGGCCGGGAAAGTGGAACCGGTGTGACGGCGTGCAACAAATCGTCAGCCGATGCTGCCCTGCGGTAGGCACGCTCCCGCCAGAACAGGCTGTTTGCCCGCCCCTGTTACCCCGCTAACATGACTGCCTGTCAGCCAGAACGGCTGCAGAGGCCCTTGGGGGGTGTCATGACGATCGAGAAGTGCATCAACGAGTTTGGCGTCGATGACATCATCTTCGAGGAAGGCTCGACCGGCCGCGAGCTGTACGTTGTCCTCGACGGGGAGGTCGAGATCGCCAAGTTCAGCGGCGCCAGCAAGACCAGCATCATCAAACTCGGCAAGGGCGAATTCTTCGGCGAGATGGCCGTGATCGACGGCTCCGCACGTTCGGCGACGGCGATCGCGGCGGCGCCGAACACCAAGGTGATGAGGGTCAACCACGCCCGCTTCGTCTATCTCGTCAGCCAGCAGCCGGCGTTTGCGCTGATGGTGATGGACGCGCTGTCGAAACGCCTGCGCGCCGCCAACGCGGTCAGCTACCGGGCAGCCCAATCATGAGCGACGGCAAGCCGACGGCCTTTCCGGTCCTGATGAAGAACGACACCTGCTCGCTGATCCAGGCGGCGGACGACGTCTACCAGATCCGTTTCTCCAATCGCGCCGCCAACGTCTATCTCGTGCGCGGCTCGGCGCGGACCATCCTGATCGATACCGGGCTGTCCTCGAATTATGCGGCGATGGTCGAATGCCTGAACTTCGTCGGCTGCCCGCCGGAGAAGATCGACATGGTGGTGCTCAGCCACGAGCATCTCGACCACATCGGCGCGGCGTGGCACTTCAACGAGCGTCGCACCTTCGTCGCCGCCCATCGCCTCGCCGCCAACAAGATCATGCTGCGCGACGACTTCTCGATGCTGCGGAAGATGTTCAACGAGCCGAACGTGCCTGTTAATATCGACATCTGGCTCGAGGAGGGTAATTTGATCGACCTCGGCAATTTCCGTCTCAACGTGATGCACACGCCCGGCCACACCTCGGCCTGCATCACGCTGTTCGACCAGGACAAGGGGCTGTTGTTCGCCGCCGATACGCTCATGCCCGGCGGCGTGATGGGCGGCGTGTTCGGCTCGGGCAGCATCGCCGACTACATCGAATCGCTGGAGCGGCTGAAGGGGCTGGACTCGAAGATCCTGCTGTCCGGGCACGGGCGCCTGTCGGACACACCGCAGCAAGACGTCCGCATCGCGATTGCTAGGTCGCATGGATTGCTGGACGACACCGCGCAACTGTTCGACGCGCTTGATGCGCGCTCGAACTTCGAGCCGATCATGCAGTCGGTGCGGGATCTGAACAAGCTGGATGATTAGGTGGGCTGGCGGCTGCGTGTGACTCTTTGCGAAAGAAGCACGGCGCTTCAGCATCGTCATTGCGAGCGCAGCGAAGCAATCCAGAGTCCCGCGGAGGAGACAGTCTGGATTGCTTCGCTACGCTCGCAATGACGGAGTGTAGGGTTATCAGCCGGGACTACATCACCACCGGCGCATCCGGCAGCTCGTTCGCATGCGGGCCCTGCGGCGGGAAATGCTTTGCCAGCTCGCGGGACACCGCCTCGATCCCGCCGATCACGCCGCGCTCGAATTGCCCTGACCTGAACTCCGCCTCCATCGCGCGGCAGATGCTCTCCCAGCCCTCGGCGCCAACCTTCGCATCGATACCGCGGTCGGCGACGATCTCGACATCGCGGTCGGCGAGCAGGAGATAGATCAGGACGCCGTTGTTGTGCGCGGTGTCCCAGATGCGCAGCTGCGAGAACACGTCGAGCGCCCGCTCGCGCGCCGGCTGGTTGCGAAACAGCGGGCCGCCATCGAGCGCGCCTTCGACCACGAACCGCACCTGGCCGGAATGCATGGCTTCGCCACGCTTGATCGCCTGCTCGATGCGGTCGAGCACGTCTTTCGGAAACACCTGCTTGGCACGCCAATGATGCTGGAGCAGATGCCGGGTGATGCGCCTGATGCTCATGACCTACCAGCTCCCCGAAGCACCGCCGCCGCCAAAGCTGCCGCCACCGCCGCTGAAGCCGCCGCTCGACGACGACCCGCTGCTCCAGCCGCCGGATGACGAGCCGCTCGACCACGAGCCGCGACGCGAGGATCCCGTGCCCGATCCCGCCCCAAACAGATCGGCAATAAACGTCAGGACAGCGCCGAGCAAACCGACACCCAGTCCAATGATCGCAGAGCCGATCACGAACCAGGCGATGACACCAACGATCGCTCCGGTTATCCCCGAACCGAACAGCCGCCCGAACATGGAGCGCAGGATACCGCCGATGACCAGCGGGCCGAACAGCAGAAAGAAAAAGAGCGGCTCGATGTCGTTCCAATCGCCGAAATTCACGCTCCGCGAGGGCGTCGGCAGCGGCTCGCCATCGATGACGCGGATCATGCGATCGACGCCCGCCGTGATGCCGCCGGCGAAATCGCCACTCCTGAATTTCGGCGTGATGGCTTCGTCGATGATGCGCCGCGACGTGACGTCGGGGAGCGCGCCCTCGAGGCCGTAACCGACCTCAATGCGGAGGTGCCGGTCGTTCTTGGCCACCACGAGGATGGCGCCGTCGTCGATCTTCTTGCGTCCGATCTTCCAGGCCTCCGCAACGCGGATCGCGAACTGCTCGATGGTCTCCGGATCCGTCGTCGGCACGATCAGGACGACGAGCTGGCTGCCTTTGCGGGTCTCGAAGTCCTGCAGCTTTTGCGACAGCGCGGCGATGTCGCCGCTGGAGAGCGTGCCGGTCTGATCGACCACGCGGCCGGTGAGCTGGGGTATGGCGACGTCGGCTGAGGCGGGAAGCGCAAAGGTGAACAGGAGCGCGACCGTGATGGCAACACGCCACCACACACTCGCTGTCATCGCCCGGCTCGACCGGGCGATCCAGTATTCCAGAGACGCCAGCGGGATACGGTGAAGCCGCGGCGTACTGGATTCCCCGCTTTCGCGGGGAATGACAGTGGCGGATGGGGCATGCATCGGGGTCGAAGGCACTTACTTCGATGGCGCCGGATTGAAATCGACCTTCGGTGCGGTCGAGATTTCCTTCTCGTTTGCGACCGAGAAGTTCGGCTTCTCCTTGTAGCCGAACATCATGGCAGTGACGTTGCTCGGGAACGAACGGATGGTGACGTTGTAGTCCTGCACCGCCTTGATGTAGCGGTTGCGCGCCACCGTGATGCGGTTCTCGGTGCCCTCGAGCTGCGACATCAGATCCTTGAACAGCGCATCCGACTTGAGCTGCGGGTAGTTCTCGGTGACCACGAGCAGCCGGGACAGCGCGCCGGAGAGCTCGCCCTGCGCCGCCTGGAATTTCTGGAATGCGGCGGGATCGTTCAGCACCTCGGGCGTCGCCTGGATGCTGCCGACCTTGGCGCGGGCATTGGTGACGCCGAGCAGCACATCCTTCTCCTGCTGCGCAAAACCTTTCACCGAGTTGACGAGGTTGGGCACGAGATCGGCGCGGCGCTGATACTGGTTCACGACCTCGGACCAGTTGGCCTTGATCTGCTCGTCCTCGCTCTGGATCGCGTTATAGCCGCAATTGGTGAGGCTCAACGAGGCCAGCGCCGCCAGCACGGTCAGGATCTTGCGCATCAAATTTCTCCCGGTGGAATCGGGCGCAAGCTACCAGATTGCGCGCGCGAGATGCCAGACATCTTGCGTCCTGGCCGTGGCCTGTGAAAAGCAGCCGATGTACGCAAGCCTCTTGCTTAATCCTGGCTGTAATAGTCAACTTGAGGGAACAATAATGCCAGGTCGGGAACGCCAGGGGAACGCGATGAGCTCGTTCGAGACCATCCTCGTGGAGAGGCCGGAGCCGGCGATTGTCCGGGTCGTGATGAACCGGCCCGACGCGCGCAACGCGCAGAACCTGCAAATGACCTACGATCTCAACGCCGCCTTCGATCAGGCGGTCCAGGACGACGCGGTCAAGGTGATCATTCTCGCCGGCAATGGTCCGCACTTCTCCTCAGGCCATGACCTGCGACCCGGCAGCAAGAATGAAGCGGGCGTGGATTTTCCGCCGATCGGAAATTGGGGCGGCTTCGCCGAAGCAAACGCTCATGGCCGCTACGCGCGCGAGCAGGAGATCTATCTCCAGATCACGCGGCGCTGGCGCAACCTCGCCAAGCCGACCATTGCAGAGGTGCACGGCAAATGCATCGCCGGCGGCCTGATGCTGGCATGGGCCTGCGATCTCATCATCGCCAGCGACGATGCGCAGTTCTGCGATCCCGTGGTCACCATGGGTGTCTGCGGCGTCGAATGGTTCGTGCATCCCTGGGAGCTCGGCCCGCGCAAGGCCAAGGAATTTCTGTTCACGGCCGATAGCTGGAGCGCGCAGGAGGCGCATCAACTCGGGATGGTCAACCGGGTCGTGCCGCGCGCAGAGCTGTCATCCGCCGTGCTGGCGCTGGCACGCCGGATCGCATCAAAGCCGTCCTTTGCGCTGAAGCTGACCAAGGAGGCGGTGAATCGTTCGGTTGACGTGATGGGCCAGCCCGCCGCGATCGACCAGGCCTTTGCGCTGCATCAGCTCTGTCACGCCCACAATCTTCAGGAATTCGGCATGATTGTCGATCCATCCGGCCTGCACCCCTCCGTGCGCAAGCCGCCAGCGGCCGCGGAGTAGATACGATGGATCTCAATCTCACCGACGAGCAACGGCTGCTGCGCGAAAGCGCGGGGCGCTTCGTGGCCGAAAGCTACGATGCCGATCACCGCCGCAAGATGGCGAACGATCCGCTCGGCTTCAGTCCGGCGGCGTGGAAACAATTCGCAGAACTGGGCTGGCTGGCGCTGCCGATTGCGGAAGAGTTTGGCGGGCTCGGCGGCAGCGCGGTCGAGATCGGCATCTTGATGGAGGCCTTCGGCCGCGGGCTGGTGTCGGAACCGTATATCGCAACGATCGTGCTTGGCGCTGCGTTGATCGAGCGATGCGGCAGCACGGCGCAGAAGCAGGCAATCCTGCCGAAGATCGCGGACGGATCGTTGAAGCTCGCGTTCGCGCATTCCGAGCGCGCGGCGCGGTTCGATCTTGCCAAGGTTGCAACCACCGCTCACAAGACGGCGCAAGGCTGGCACCTTGCCGGCAGCAAGATTGCCGTGCTCGACGGCCATGCCGCGGACGAGATCATCGTCTCCGCGCATATCCATGATCATCAGGGGCCCTCCGGCCGCATCGGCCTGTTCCTGGTGCCGGCGACGACGCCGCGTGTTGCGATCTCCGACTACGAGCGGCTCGGCGGCGGGCGCGCCTGCAACATCGAGCTGTCGGATGCGCAACTGCCGGAGGATGCCTTGCTCGGCAATGGGCATGACGCGCTGCCGGCCATCGAATGGGCCGTTGACCGCGTCATGGCCGCGCTTGGCGCCGAGGCCGTCGGCATCATGCAGGTGCTGCTGGACACCACGCTGGAGTACACAAAAATTCGAAAGCAATTCGGCCGGCAGCTCTCGGCCAACCAGGTGATCCGCCACCGCCTCGCCGACATGGCGGTGCAGGTCGACGAAGCGCGCTCGATTGCGCTGCGCGCCGCGCTGAAGGTCGACGCCGATCCGGTTGAGCGTGCGCGGGCGGCATCGGGCGCGAAGGCGAAGATCGGCAAATCCGCGCGTTTCGTCGGCGAGCAGTCGATCCAGCTTCACGGCGGCATGGGCGTCACCGAGGAGCTCGAGGTCGGCGCTTATTTCAAGCGGCTGGTCGCGTTCGACACGTTGTTCGGCGGCAGCGCGCACCACTATGGCCGCCACGCCCGGCTTGGCCGCGCCACCGTGCCGGCCTGACACAAGGAGCGCATCATGGACCTGTCGTTCAATGCCGAGGAGCGCGCCTTCCAGGACGAGGTGCGCGGCTTCATTGCCAAGAATCTCACCGAGGAGATGAAGCGCGCGACCGCGCTGACGCCGTCGGTGTTCTCCGACCCCGATATCGGCATGGCCTGGCAGCGCACGCTGCACAAGCAAGGCTGGGGCGCGCCGGGCTGGCCGGTCGAGCATGGCGGTCCCGACTGGACGCCGGCGCAGCGCTGGATCTTCGAGACTGAAAGCGCGCGGGCCGGCGTGCCCAACGTCAACGTGATGGGCGTGAAGATGGTCGGCCCCGTCATCATCGGCTTCGGCTCGGCGGAGCAGAAGAACTTCTACCTGCCGCGCATTCTGTCCGGCGAGGATTATTGGTGCCAGGGCTATTCCGAGCCGGGCTCCGGCTCCGATCTCTCCTCGCTGAAGACCCGCGCGGTGCGCGACGGCGACGACTACATCATCAACGGCACCAAGATCTGGACCACGCATGCCCATCACGCCAACCGCATGTTCGCGCTGGTGCGCACCAGCGACGGCCCGCGGCAGCAGGATGGCATCAGCTTCATCCTGATCGACATGAAGACGCCGGGCATCACGACCCGCCCCATCCTCACCATCGGCGGCGACCACGAGGTCAACCAGGTATTCTTCGACGATGTGCGCGTTCCCATGGCCAACCGCGTTGGGGAGGAAGGCAAGGGCTGGACCTACGGCAAGTATCTGCTCGAGTTCGAGCGCGGCTCCGGCATTGCGTCGGCAAAATTGCGCGAAGGGCTGAAGGCGATCGCGGATCTCGCCGAGTCCGACTTGACGGGCCGCGCGATCGACAGTCCTGATATCGCGACGCGCATCTCCGAGGTCGAAGTGGACATCGACGCGCTGGAGATGACCGAGCTGCGCGTGCTGTCGGCGCTGCAGACCGGACAGAATCCCGGCGCGGTGTCGTCGATCCTGAAGCTGCGCAACAGCGAGATCCGGCAGGCCGTGACCCGGCTCGGCGCAGACGTGATCGGCCATGACGCCCTCGCGGTCGAGCCGATGCGCCCGCTCTACAGGCTCAACCACGAGCCGGCGATGCCGGAGGAGATGCTGACGGTGGTGCCGGAATATCTCAACGGACGCGCCTACACGATCTTTGGCGGCACCTCGGAGATCCAGCGCGACATTATTGCGAAGATGATGCTGGGGATTTGAAGGGGCGGGCAATTTGCTAACGCGCGCGCTACACACTCGCTGTCGTCCCGGCGAAGGCCGGGACCCATACGCCGTGACGAAGTCGTAGCGCGAAGCTGGTAACCACCCGTCTTCCAAATTTGACTCGGTGGTTATGGGTCCCGGCCCCCCGTGCGCAATGGCGCACTAGGCCGGGACGACGGCGGAAATCGCCGCCACAGCGAGGGCTACGCCTACCCCACCTTCGCGTCCTTGATCGCCTGCCAGATCTTCTGCGGCGTCAGGGGCGTGTTGAGCTGGGTGATGCCGAGCTCGGCGAGCGCATCCATCACGCCATTGGTGACGCAGGGGGGGCCGCCAATGGCGCCGGATTCGCCGCAGCCCTTGGCGCCGAGCGGATTGGTGCGGCAGGGCGCGGAATCATCGAGCGTCACCACGATCGGCGGAACGTCGTCGGCGCGCGGGATGCAGTAGTCCTGGTAGCTTGCGGTGAGCAGCTGTCCGTCGGCATCATAGGACACGCCCTCATACAGCGCCTGGCCGATGCCTTGTGCGACACCCCCATGGATCTGGCCGGTGACCAGCATCGGGTTCACGGCGACACCGACGTCGTCGACGGTCGTGTAGCGCACGACCTTGGAGACGCCGGTCTCCGGATCGATCTCGACCTCGCAGATATGCGTGCCGTTCGGCCAGCTCGGACCATCGACCTCGCCTTCGGAATCGACGCTGAGTTTTGCGCCGCTCTCCTTCTCTGCAATATCGAACAGGCTGATGCGGCGGTCGGTGCCGACCACGGTGAGCATGCCGCCCTGGTACTCGATGTCTTCGATCGAGGTCTCCAGCACGTTCGCCGCCTTCTCGCGCGCCTTCTGGATCAGATCGTTGGAGGAGACCGCGACCGCCGTGCCGCCGACGAACAGCGACCGCGAGCCGACGCTGCCAAAGCCCGTCGCCAGATCGGTGTCGCCCTGGACCACGTCGATCTTGTCCATGGCAATGCCGAGCGTGTCGGAGATCATCTGGGTGTAGGTGGTCTGCAACCCCTGCCCCATCGCCATGGTCCCGGAATGCAGCACGACGCGACCTTCCGACGTCGCGTGCAGGCTGACCTTCTCGGTGTGAGCGCGGCCGCCGGTCCATTCGATATAGGAGGTGAGCCCGCGGCCGTAGAGCAGGCCCTTCTTCTTCGCCGCCTTCTTGCGCGCGGCAAAGCCGTCCCAGTCGGCGAGCTTCACGGCACGGTCGAGCATGTGCGCGAAGGCGCCGGAATCGTAAACCTGGCCGGCAGCATTGATATAGGGCAGTTGCGCCGGCTTGATGTAGTTGGCTTTCCGGATCGCGCGTGGATCCATGCCGATTTTCCGCGCGGCCGCGTCGAACAGGCGCTCGACGATGAACACGGCCTCGGGCCGGCCCGCACCGCGATAGGCACCGACCGGCGCCGTGTGAGTCATCACCGACTTCACCTCGAAATGCACCAGCGGCAGATCGTAGACGCCGGTCTGCACGAACGGGCCCAGCACCAGCGGAATGATGTTGGCCGCGCCCGAGGAATACGCGCCGGTGCAGCCGATCGAGCTGACGCGATAGGCCAGCACCTTGCCTTTCTCGTCGAGTGCGAAGGAAGCGGTCGAGGTCAGATCGCGGCCATGGGTGCCGCCGACGAATTCGTCGGTGCGGTCCCCGCGCCAGCGGATTTTTTTGTTCAGCTTGGTTGCGGCATAGGCGACGATGCCGTCCTCGGGATAGAGGTTGGTCTTCTGGCCAAAGCCGCCGCCGATATCGCCGACCAGCACGCGAACGCTGTCCTTCGGACGCTTCAGGACGGCCTCGGCCAGCACGTCGCGAGTCGAGGCAGGCGTCTGCGACTGCACATGCAGCAGAAGGCGGCCGGATTTCTTGTCGATCTCAGCAATGGTCGAGCGCGGCTCCATCGCCGACGGCACGAGGCGCTGGCTGACGAGATCGAGCTCGACCGTATGCGCCGCCTTGGCAAAAGCCTCGTCCACCTTGGCAGCATCGCCGTAAGCCATCGCGCCGACGATGTTGTCGGGGGCTTCCGGCCACACCAATGGCGCGCCGGGCTTGACCGCCTCGACGGGATCGACCACCGCCGGCTGCACGTCATATTCGACCACGATCGCTTCGGCTGCGCTCTGCGCGTCGGCACGCGAGGAGGCCACTACGGCGGCCACGGCCTCGCCGGCATAGCGTACGATTTCGTGCGCCAGCAGGCGGCGTGGCGGCACCGTCATCGGCTTGCCGTCGGGGCGCTTGAAGATGCTCAAGGTCGGGATGACGCCGATGTCGTCCTTGACGAGGTCGGCGCCGGTGTAGACCGCGGTCACGCCGGGCATCGCGGCCGCCGCACTGGTGTCGATCGAGACGATCTTCGCGTGGGCATGCGGCGAGCGCAGCAGGTACAACCACAGCGCGCCATCTTCCGGCTTGTCGTCGATGAACTGCCCCTTCCCGGTGAGCAGCCGCTGGTCTTCCAAACGCTTGACGGGTTGCCCCGCTCCGAAACGCAAATTGCCGGGAAGAATGTTCATTCCGTGGGGTCCTCAGGCTCTTTTCGAAAGTGCGGGCCGCCTTTTAGCGGATCGATCAAGGGCATACCAGCCGCGCTTTTAGGCGGTATATCCGCGATTTCGTCATGCCCGGACTTGTCCCGGGCATCCACGTACTTTCGTGTGGAGGCGCGTGGATGGCCGGACATAGGCGAGCGAAAGCGACCCCGTCCTTCGGACGGCTATGCCCGGCCATGACGACGAGGGGACCGGCTACGCCAGCTCCCGCAAGGCCGCTTCCACGACCTTGCGCGCATCGGCGGTGAGTGCGGCCTGCGGCGGGACGGGATCGCCGACGTCGTAGCCCTGGAAGGCCAATCCGGCCTTGATGCAGGCCGCCAGGTTAAAGCGGGCAAAAGCCTCGTTGATGCGCCACAGCCTGCGCTGGAGCGCCATCGCCTCGTCCCAGCGACCGGCCTTGCAGAGGTCGTACAGCGCGACGCTCTGGCGCGGGATGATGCAGGCCGGGCCCGCCATCCAGCCGAGGCCTCCGATCAGCATCACGGCAGCCGGGATGTGGGCGGAGGCCGAGAACACCCGCAAGGCATCGCCGCAGCGGTTCATGATCGAGAGCAGCCGGCCGGTGTTGGTCGAGGCGTCCTTGATGTAGCCGATGCGCGGATGCTCGGCGAGGCGCGCAATGACGTCGAGGGTCAAATCAGAGCGCTGGAATTGCGGATTGGTGTAGATGACGACCGGGATGTCCACAGCATCGGCGATGGCGCGGAAATAGGATTCGATTTGAGCGTCGGCGAGCGGGAAATAGGCTTCCAGGATAGCCAGAATGCCGTCGGCGCCGAGCTTCTGATACGCTATCGCCTGCGCCACCGCGTCAGCCGTCGAGGTGGAGGCAACGCCCGCGACAACAGGCACACGTCCCTTTGCCGCTTCGATCGCGGCCTGCACCACCGCGGTGCGTTGGGCGGCGTTGAGATAGGCGAACTCGCCGGTCGAGCCGAGCGGGGTCAGACCATGGACGCCGGCGCCGATCAGATCGTCGCAGAGCTTTGCGAGGACGTTCGTCCGCACCGCGCCGTCGGCATCGACGGGCGATACGAGATAGGGGAAGACACCGCGAAAATCGGGCATGTCAGGGGACCCGGAGACTGGTTTGCACCTGACGGGTCTTAGCAACGCCGGCGCAGGCGATCAAACCCTGATCAACCGCACCCGCGTGCCCCAGGGATCGATCGCCTCCACGCCATTGGCCAGCCCCGTGACTTTCGCGCCGCCCTTGCGCAGGCGCTCGTCCTGCGCGGCAAGCAGGTCCGGCTTCTCCGTCACCAGCGAGAACCAGGCGAGCCCTGTTGCCTGATCGTCGCGTTGGCCGGCACCCTGGCTCTGCCAGACGTTCATGCCGAGGTGATGGTGGTAGCGGCCCGACGACAGGAACGCGGCACCGTTGCGGCTGCGGGTCGGGTCCAGGCCGATGGCACCGTGGTAGAAGCGCTCGGCCTGCGCGAGGTCGCCGACGCGCAGATGCATGTGGCCGATGCGCAGACCGTCCGGCGCCTTGGCATAATCAGGCACGCGCGTATTGGTCAGCGACAGCAGGTCGGGAATGTTGAGCTCGTCGGCCGCCATCTTCACGCTGCCCTCGCTCCACTGCCATTGCGAGGGATCGCGGTCGGCATAGACCTCGATCCCGTTGCCTTCGGGATCGTCGAAATAGACGGATTCGCTGACGAGGTGATCGGCGAAGCCCGAAAGCGGCACACGATGCGAAGCGGCTGCCACCAGCCAGCGCGCCAGGTCCTTGCGGGTCGGCATCAGGAAGGCGGTGTGATAGAGGCCCGCGGCGTCGCGCGGCTCGATTGTGGCATCGGGACGGGCCTCGAGCACCAGCAGCGTGATACCGGCTGTGCCGAGCCTTGCGGCAGTTGCCGAGCGTTCCATCACGGTGAGCCCGATGACGTCGCGGTAGTAGTCCGCAACCTTGTCGAGATTTTTCACGCGGAGCGTCACCATCCCGACCCGCATCGGCGTGCGGCTGGCATAGGTCGGCCCACCGCCCTGTGGTGCGCCCTCAGCGCGCGCCGCGCCCGCCGCCGCCATTGCCAGCGAGGCGGCGCCGGCAAGTTCGAGCAGGGTGCGGCGGGTGAGGTCGATGGTCATCGGTCAGGCTCGCTGAAAATCGTGAAGACGGCGCAATTTCGCGATTGCTACACGTTCCCGTGAGCGGCTCCCAATCACATGTTCGTCGGCGGTGGTCTTACAGACCAGCTTCCCTGCTCATTTCCTGGCCAAGCGGCCAGTTACGCAATCGCCCGCGACATCCCAGATTGAGGTCAGCTTACAGGAGCCTGCCATGACCGCCTCAACTCCCCTGACCTCGCTGTCGTCCGCGCTCGCGGACGTCGTGGCGCGCACCGCGCCGTCCGTCGTCGCCGTGCATTCGCATCGCTCCCGCGCCACCGGCTTCGTCTGGAAGCCCGGCCTGATCGTCACCGCCGACGAGGCGCTGGCCGATGAGGGGGACGTCGAAATCGGCCTCTCCGACGGCAGCACCGCAGCCGCCACGATTGCAGGCCGCGACCATACGACGGATATCGCCCTGCTGCGCGTCGATACGGCGCTGACCCCGGTCAAGCTGGCCACAATTGTCCCGCCCCTCGGCGCGTTGTCGGTCGTCGTCGCCACCAACCGCGATGCCCCGAGCGCCGCGCTCGGCATGGTTTCGCTATCCGGCAAGAGCTGGCGCTCCTTGCGCGGCGGCGACATCGATGCGCGGATCGAGATCGACGTCTGCTTGCGCTCCAGCCAGCAGGGCGGCCTCGCGCTCGATGCATCGGGCGAAGCCTTCGGCATGGCCGTGCTCGGCCCGAGGCGTGTGCTGGTGATCCCGACGGCGACGATCGAGCGGGTCGCGGCCCAATTAGAGGCCCGCGGCCGTATCGCACGCGGATATCTCGGCCTCGGGCTGCAGCCGGTCCGGCTCGACGACGGCGTCGGCGCGATGGTGATGAATGTCGACAAGGCCGGCCCTTCGGCCGCGGCCGGCATCCGCCAGGGCGACGTCATCGTCGCCGTCAACGACCAGAAGCTGTCCGGTGTACGCGCGCTGTCGCGGACGCTGGGTCCGGCGAGCGTGGGCGCGGTGGTCGATATCGCGGCGCGCCGCGGCGGCGAGCCGGTCAGCTTCAAGGTTACGATCGGCGAGAGGCCGGCGGCGTGAGCGAGGACATCGCGCCCGAGATCGTGTTGGCTTTGGAGATCGACGATCCCGCCCTCGCCGATCGCCTGGCTGCTCTGCTCGGCAATATCGCCGGGCTTCGCCTCGCCGAACCCGGCGAGAAGGCCGCAGCGGCGATCGTCACCCGCGATCCGCGCATCATGCCTGACGACATCGCGCTGACACAGCGCGAGCTCGATGTGCTGGCGTTGATGGCGGAGGGTGGCTCCAACAAGATGATCGCGCGTCAGCTCGGCATTTCCGTCCACACGGTGAAATTCCATGTCGGCTCGCTGCTCGACAAGCTGGATGCCACCGGCCGCACCGATGCGGTGGCTCATGCGGCACGCCGCGGCGTGATCGAGCTCTAGGGCGGGTGCGGCGGGAAACTGAGCTGGACCGACAGGCCCGGCGCGTTGTCGTGCAGGGCAATCTCGGCGCCATGGAGGCGAGCGACCGCGGCGACCAGGCTTAAGCCGAGGCCGTTACCGGGCGTGTAGCGGCTCTGCTCCAGCCGGTAGAAGCGCTTGAACACGTGATCGCGCTGATCCGCCGGAATGCCCGGACCGTCGTCGACGATCGCGATCACTGCCCCCTCGTTGGCACTGCGGCAGGTGACGGTCACCTGCCCGCCCTTGCAGCCGTGCTTGATCGCGTTATCGACGAGATTGGCGACGGCGTCGAACAGAAGGTCGCGATCGCCAATAATCGCCACCTTGCGGTCGCCGCCCAGGCTGAGCCGCGTCGCGACCTGTTCGGCGGCGGCATCGTAGAGCTCGACGACCTCGCCGGCGATTTCGGCGAGATTGAGGGTGCGAAACGCGCTGCGGCGGGCGCGGGTCTCGATCTCCGAGATGCGAGTGATTGAGGCGAACATGCCGAGCACGGCATCGAGATCGGCGATGGTGTCGCCGATCAGCACCGCGTCGGCCTCGCCGTTGCGAGGGGTGTGATAGGCCTTCTCCAGCCGGCCGCGCATGCGCGTCAGCGGCGTGCGCAAATCATGGGCAACGTTGTCGCTGACCTGCTTGACCTCGCCCATCAAAGTCTCGATGCGGTCGAGCATCTGGTTGAGGTTTTCGGCGACACGGTCCCACTCGTCGTGACTGCCGCGCAAGGGAATGCGCTGGTCGAGGCCGGACATCATGATGGCGCGGCTGGTGGCGTTGATCTCCTCGATTCGCCCGACCGTGCGGCGCGTCACCAGCACCGCGGCGAGCCCCGCGAGCACCAGCATCAGCACCGCGACAGCGACCATTGCGAGCTCGATCATCGCGGTGAAGCCGCTGTGATCGCCGGCATCGCCGACACGGTTCTGCACATAGGCGATCGTGCCGAAATAGACATAGGCCATGATCGCCGCGACGATCAGCCCGAACGCCGCGATCGCGATCAGCGCCAGGCGGAAGGTCGAGGAGCGGAGCGTTTTAGCCAGGAGCACGGAGACAATATCCGATGCCGCGGATGGTGTGGATCAGTGGATAGGCCTGGGCATCATCGACCTTGCGGCGGACGCGACCGACATAGACGTCGATGATGTTGGTGGAGGGATCGAAGTGCAGATCCCAGACATGCTGGAGCAGCATCGCACGCGAGACGACGCGGCCCTCGTTGCGGACGAGATATTCGAGCAGCTGGAATTCCCGCGGCAACAGCGGAATCTTCCGGCCGCGGCGGCTCGCGCTCCGCGCGATCAGATCGATGGCGAGATCGCCGACCCGCAGGATTGTCTCCTTGGCAACGGTGTCGCTGCGCCGGCCGAGTGCCTCCAGCCGCGCCAGCAATTCGGTGAAGGAGAACGGCTTGACGAGATAATCGTCGCCGCCGGCGCGCAAGCCGCGCACGCGATCGTCGACCTCGCCAAGTGCGGAAATGATCAGGAACGGCGCGGCGATGCCGTCGTCGCGCAACTGGCGCATCACGCTGATGCCGTCGATGTCGGGCAGCATGCGGTCGATGGTGATCACGGCATAGTCGCGCGCGGCGCCGTGGCTGAGGGCTTCGCGCCCCGTGGCGGCGAGATCGACGTCGTAGCCAGAAATCGTCAGCTCCTCGACGAGTTGGCCTGCGGTTTCCGCATCGTCCTCGACGACCAGAATGCGGCGGTGACCTCCGGACATGATAAACTCCGCGCGACGATCGCCACCAGACTATCCCGTTCCGGGGCTGAGCGGAACCGCCCGATGACGATCGCGACAATGGTGCGGTACGGCGATGCTAGTACCAAGAGTCTCCGCACACATTGACCCATTGCCACCCATAGGGCGTCAAGCTCCTGCGCCAACAGCCGTCATTGTAGCCGGCATAGTAATAGGGCGCACCGAAGACGGCGAAACGACGGAAGTGATGGTGGTGGAAGGCATGGTGGCCGTGCCAGCCGGCACCGGCAAAGCGTGGTCCGATCGCGCCATGCGCAAAGCGCGGTCCACCGAAGCCTGCTTCGCCAACATGGGCAAAGCGCGCACCGCCCATGCCGCCCACATGCATGCCGCCGAAGCCACCGGCGTGCATACCGCCACCGAAATGCCCACCACCGCCGAAATGTCCGCCACCGCCGAAGCCGCCATGTCCGCCACCACCGCCACCTCTGGCGAGCACCGGTGAAGCGAGCGCCATCACCGCTGCGATCGTCACCGCGGTGAGGCCTTTGAGAAGCCTGTTGTCCATCGAAGCATCCTCCGTGCTGCGCGACAATATTCTGCCGCGCGAGGAGGATCAGATGAGAGCAAGGGACAGGCGCCTTCAACTTACAAACGCGCCAGATTCTGACGCCGGTGTTAGGGAGAGGACCCGCTCTCTCCTCGTCATTGCGAGGAGCCCTTGCGACGAAGCAATCCAGAGTCCCGCTGTGGAAAGATTCTGGATTGCTTCGCTGCGCTCGCAATGACGACGCGGATAGAAGAAGCTACGCCCGCTTGCCGCCGTTCTTCTCCGCCGCGCGGCGCAGCGCTTCGGCGAGTGCGCCGCCGCCGGAAGATTCCTGCTGGCGCGGGGCCGACGATGTCATGCGGGAGGGGTTGCGTGAGCTGTTGTCCCGCTGCATGCCGGGCGCGTCCTTCTTGGCGCCGACCTCGTCGTCGAGGCGCAGTGTCAGCGAGATGCGCTTGCGCGCGACCTCGAAGTCCAGCACCTTCACCTTGACGATGTCGCCGGGCTTCACCACCTCGCGCGGATCCTTGATGTAGGTCCTGGACATCGCCGAAATGTGCACCAGGCCGTCCTGGTGCACGCCGATGTCCACGAAGGCGCCGAACGCGGCGACGTTGGTCACGGTGCCCTCGAGGATCATGCCCTTCTTGAGGTGCTTGATCTCCTCGACGCCATCCATGAACACAGCGGCCTTGAACGCCGGACGCGGGTCGCGGCCGGGCTTCTCGAGCTCGCGCAGGATGTCAGTGACGGTCGGCAGACCAAACGTCTCGTCCACGAAGTCTTTCGGCTTCAGCGTGCGAACGATGTCGCTGCTGCCGATCAGCGCCTTGATGTCGCTCTTGGTGGCGCTGAGAATCCGGCGCACCACCGGATAGGCTTCCGGATGCACGCCGGAGGCGTCGAGCGGATCCTCGCCGCCGAGGATGCGCAGGAAGCCCGCGCACTGCTCGAACGCCTTGGGGCCGAGCCGCGGCACGTCCTTCAGCGCCTTGCGCGACTTGAACGGCCCGTTGGCGTCGCGGTGTGCCACGATGCTCGAGGCGAGGCCGGAGCCGACACCCGATACGCGCGCGAGCAGCGGAGCGGACGCGGTGTTGACGTCGACGCCGACTGCGTTCACGCAGTCTTCGACCACGGCATCGAGCGATTTGGCGAGCTTGGCCTGGCCGAGGTCGTGCTGGTACTGGCCGACGCCGATCGCCTTGGGCTCGATCTTGACCAGCTCGGCGAGCGGATCCTGAAGCCGCCGCGCGATCGACACCGCGCCGCGCAAGGTGACGTCGAGATCAGGCAATTCCTCCGAGGCAAAAGCGGAGGCTGAATAAACCGACGCGCCGGCTTCCGACACCACGATCTTGGTCATCTTCAAGTCGGGCAGGCCCTTGACGAGGTCGGCCGCGAGCTTGTCGGTCTCGCGCGAGGCGGTGCCGTTGCCGATCGCGATCAGCTCGACGCGATGTTTCAGCGCGAGCTTGCCAAGGATCGCAAGCGCCTCGTTCCACTGCCGCTGCGGCTCGTGCGGATAGATCACGGCGGTATCCACCACCTTGCCGGTCGCATCCGTGACGGCAACCTTGACGCCGGTTCGGAAGCCGGGATCGAGACCCATGGTGACGCGGGTGCCGGCGGGCGCGGCCAGCAGGAGGTCGCGCAGGTTCGAGGCGAACACGCGCACGGCCTCGGTCTCGGCCGCATTCCACAGCCGCATGCGCAAGTCGATGTTGAGATGCACCTGGATCTTGGTGCGCCAGGCCCAGCGCACGGTGTCGATCATCCAGCGGTCGCCGGCGCGCTTGAGGTCGGCGATGCCGAACCGCTTCATGATCTTCAGCTCATAGACACTCGGCACGCCCGGCGGCGATGGTTCGGTCTCGGCCTGGATCTGGAGATCGAGGATCTCTTCCTTCTCGCCGCGGAACATCGCAAGGATCCGGTGCGAGGGCAGCTTCGTCAGCGGCTCGGAGAACTCGAAATAGTCGGCAAACTTTTCGCCCTCGGTCTTCTTGCCGTCGCGTACCTTGGATGCCATGCGCGCATTGGTCCACACCTCCTCGCGAAGCGCGCCGATCAAATCGGCGTCTTCGTCGAAACGCTCGACCAGGATGGCGCGGGCGCCGTCGAGCGCCGCAGCGGCATCCGCAACGCCCTTCTCTGCATTGACGAAGGCTTCGGCGACGACCTTCGGATCGTTGGTGGGCTCGGCCATGAGCTGATTGGCGAGCGGCTCGAGGCCGGCTTCTTTGGCGATCTCCGCCTTGGTGCGGCGCTTCGGCTTGAAGGGTAGATAGATATCTTCGAGGCGCGCCTTGCTGTCGGCGGCGAGAATGGAGGCTTCCAGCGCGGCATCGAGCTTGCCCTGCTCGCGGACCGATTCGAGGATGGCCTTGCGGCGGTCCTCGAGCTCGCGCAGGTAACCCAGGCGTTCCTCCAGCGTGCGCAATTGCGCGTCGTCGAGCGCACCGGTCGCTTCCTTGCGGTAGCGGGCGATGAAGGGAACCGTGGCGCCGCCGTCGAGCAGCGCCACAGTCGCCTCGACCTGCTCCGCCCGAACCCCAAGCTCCTGCGCAATTTTCTGGTTGATATTTGCCACGCGAGAACCCCTCTATCCAAGCACGCATCGCGGAGGCGAACCACCGGCTGCGGGACGCCGCTTATGGACCAATCGGGGTTGATTCATCAAGGTGCAGCGGACAACCGTCGACAAGGGATTTTTTGTCGAAGCGATGCGATCTCGCCACAATCGTGGGTGCGACGCAGACGGCGCACATATCCCCGTCGTCCTGGCGAAAGGCAGGGCCCATACCGCGTGATTCATCGATTGTGAGCGGTAGGCGTACCGAACGATGAGCCTTCGCCAAACTGACCCCTGGGGTAGTGGATCCTGGCGTTCGCCAGGACGACGATGGGGATTGCCTTGACACCTTGACAGACACCCTCGTTCGACGGCTGTTTTGTCCGCCGGGCTCCTGAACCCCATGTGAGGACTATAATGCGTACCACGTCGGTCGGCGTCATTAGAATCGCCACCAAAGGCCCCGGCGACGTCTCCGGATTGATCAGCATGATCGGCTCCGACGCGATCGATCCGACATCCATCCTGGCGATCCTCGGCAAGACCGAAGGCAATGGCGGCGTCAACGACTTTACCCGGGAATATGCCGTTGCCGCGCTGTGCACGGCGCTGGCGCCACGGCTCGGGCTGTCGCCGCAGGACGTCGAGCAGCGCATTGCTTTCGTGATGTCCGGCGGCACCGAGGGCGTGCTCAGCCCGCACATTACAGTGTTCACGCGCAGGGAAGTCCCGCAGCGCCCGGCAGGCATCTCCGGCAAGCGCCTGAGCATCGGCATGGCGCAGACGCGGGATTTTCTCCCTGAAGAGCTCGGGCGCTCCGCTCAGATCACGGAGACAGCCGAGGCCGTGAAGGCCGCGATGGCGGATGCCGGCATCGCCGATCCCGCCGACGTCCACTTCGTGCAGATCAAGTGCCCGCTGCTCACCAGTGAGCGCGTCGCGGCGGCGAACGCGCGCGGCCACAAGACGGCGACGACCAGCGCCTACAGCTCGATGGCCTATTCGCGCGGCGCCTCCGCGCTCGGGGTTGCGGTCGCGCTCGGCGAGATCGCAACCGACATACGCGACGAAGACGTGCTGCGACGCTACGATCTGTTTTCGAACGTCGCCTCGACCTCGTCCGGAATCGAGCTGATGCACAACGTCGTCATCGTGCTCGGCAATTCGATGTCCTCGACGAGCGAATTCGAGATCGGACATGCCGTGATGAGCGATGCGATCGACGCTGCCGCCGTGCTCGCGGCGCTGGAGAGCGTTGGGCTCCGTGCCGCGCCGCAGACGACGACCGGCCGCGAGTTCGTCAACATTTTCGCCAAGGCCGAGGCCTCGCCTGACGGCAGCGTGCGCGGCTTCCGCCACACCATGCTGGAAGATACCGATATCAGCTCGACGCGCCACGCCCGGGCTGCCGTTGGCGGGTTGATTGCCGGCCTTGCCGGCACCGGGGCAGTCTATGTCTCCGGCGGCGCCGAGCATCAGGGCCCCGCCGGCGGCGGGCCGGTCGCGGTGATCGCAAAGCTCTCGAATTGATGCGCGCGCATGCAATGCGGGATTACCTCTCCATCCGGCGCAACCCTGCCCTTCGCGCCGCCTCAGTTGATTAAAGTGTTTCCGTGCGAAACTAAGATGGCGCCGCACGAAGAGGTTTGGATCGCATGACTTTCCCGATGAGCTGGAACGAATGGGCGCAGCACGATGGCGTGGGGCTGGCCGCGCGCGTCCGCAAGGGCGAGCTCACGGCGAAGGAGTTGGCGCGCCAGGCCGCCGCGGGCGTTGCCAAGGTCAATCCGGCACTGTCGGGCGTGGTCGAGCTGTTCGATGACGTGATCGCCGATCCGGCCAAGGACGGCGCCAATCTCGCTGGCCCGTTCGCAGGCTTGCCCTTCCTGATGAAGGACCTCGGCCCGACCATGAAGGGTCGGCTCCAGGAGATGGGCTCGCTGCTGATGCGCGGCAATCGCGCCAGCGCCGACACGTTCCTGACCGGCAAATTCCGCCAGGCCGGACTGAACCTGATCGGACGCACCACGACGCCGGAATTCGGCGTCTGCAGCTCGGCCGACAATCCGGCCGTCTATGTCACGCGCAATCCCTGGGATACCGACTACACCACCTGCGGCTCGTCGGCCGGCAGCGCCGCGATGGTCGCGGCCGGCGTGGTGCCGATCGCGCATGCGACCGACGGCGGCGGCTCGATCCGCATTCCCGCCGGCGTCAACGGCAATATCGGCCTGAAAGTCTCGCGCGGCGTATTCTCGCTCGCACCGCACATGTCCGATCTCACCGGCCTGGTCTCGATCCAGGGCTGCCAGTCGCGCTCGGTGCGCGACACCGCCGCCTTCGTCGATCATGCAAGGGGAGCGGCGCCGGGCGAGTTCATGCCGTTCTGGACCACGGCGCAGCCCTATTCCGAGATGATCAAGCGCGATCCGTCAAAGCTTCGCATCGCGCTGTCGCACAGCTGGGGCGACTACACCGCGACGCCAGAGATCGCCGCCGAGCTGGCGAAGGCCGGCCGCTTCCTCGAAGGCCTCGGCCATCACGTCGACTACGCCCTGCCCGAGCTCGACTTCCGCGCCGCGTTCGAGGCGCAGACCACCTGCTACATCTCGAATTTTGCGGTGGTGATCTCGAACATGCTCGCCGCGCGCGGACTGGAACGGCCGCCGGAAGACCTCATCGAGCCGATGAATATCAGGATCTGGGAAGCCGGCCGGCATACGAGCTTCGCCGAGCGGGCGAAGATGCAAGGCGTGTTCAACACGACCTCGCGCGCCTTCGGCGCTTTCTTCGAGCAGTGGGACGTGATCCTGACCCCGATCACTGCGCTGCCGACGCCGAAGGTGGGCACCCGGGAGTATCTCACCATCTCCGACAATCCTGACGTGCTCGACTGGTTCGGCAATCTCTGGCGCTTCTTCGCCTTCACGCCACTCGCCAATCTCTGCGGCATGCCGGCGATCTCGATGCCGATGGCCACGCAGAACCACGGCCTGCCGCTCGGCATCCAGGCGATTGCGAAACAGGCCAATGACGGCCTGCTGCTGCAACTCGCCGCCCAGATCGAGCGCGCGCTCGACGGCAAGTGGAACGATGGCAGGAAGCCGAAGGTGCATGTGAGCTGAGTGAGTTGATCGCATTAACTTGCGATCCGCTAACTGCCTCAGTTCTTCACCGAGGGAATTTCCTCCGGCCGGGGCTGCTGCTGGCCCTGCTGGTACATTGCCAGCGCCTTTTCGAGCGCTTCGCGCAGCGCCAGCGCGGCGGCCACGCTGCAACGCAGATGCGCGGTCTGAACGACGTCGACCCTGACGGCGGCGCCGACCGGCATCAACAAATTGGCCGCAAGCTCGATCTGGATCGCGCCGTTGTGGTGGCCGAAGCAGGATGCGCCGTCGAAATAGATGATCGGCGCCCGCTCCGAGCTCGAGGTCGAAATGATGACGGGCCCCTGGCTGGTGGCGGGCGTTTCGGGATCGGCCATGGGCACTCCTTGCGGCTAGTCGAACGAACGAGGCGCCCACCATCGTTGCTTCGGCCCGCCCTGTCGAGGCCAAACCGCCCCGGCACCTGCCGTGGGACGCGCATCCGGGGTTTTGCGCCGCGCCCGCCACTGGTCTAGAACGTCCTCATGTCCAGCTCACCGACCACACTTTCGTTCGAGGACCTCGCCGAGGCGATCAAGGGTCGCCGCTCCGATTACGGCCAGATCAGCGGGCTCCAACTCGACCGCTTCGCGCCTCGCGAGGCCTGGTCCAGCCTGCCCTACCGGCCCGTGTTCGTCGGCGATACCGAGACCGGCGTCCTGCATGGCGGCGTCGTCACCGCGATGCTGGACGAGAGCTGCGGCATGGCGGTGCAACTTGCGCTCGACGGCACGAGCGCGATCGCGACGCTCGATCTGCGCATCGACTATCAGAAGCCGGCGACGCCGGGCCTCGACATCAAGGCGCATTCGGTCTGCTACCGCACCACGCGTTCGATCGCCTTCGTGCGCTCGACCGCCTATCAGGACTCCGAGGACGATCCAGTCGCGACCGCCACCGCCTGCTTCATGATCGGTGCCAACCGCACCAACATGCTCGCAGACCGCAGGATGGACTCCCGCAACATCCCGACGCTGGAGGCGCCGGACGATCCGGACGGCCCGTTCGCCAACAGCCCGTTCGCGCGCTGCCTCGGCATTCGCGTCAACGACGACGACACACTGACGATGCCGTTCTCGCCAAAGATCATCGGCAACCCGATCCTGCCTGCGATCCATGGCGGCATGACCGGCGCCTTCCTCGAGACCACCGCGATCTTCGGAGTGGCGCGCGAACTCGGCGCAGCCGCGCTGCCCAAGCCGATCGGACTGACCGTCAACTATCTGCGCTCGGGCCGCGCGCTCGACACCTTCGCCAACGTTTCGATCGTGAAGCAGGGCCGGCGCATCGTCGCCTTCGAGGCGCGGGCCTGGCAGGATGATGCGAACAAGCCGATCGCCACCGCCTTCGGCCATTTCATGCTGCGGCCGACGCCCGGAAACGACGAGGAATAGGCGCATTTTCCCTTGACGGCCAGGGTCTGGGCCACAACGATAGCATGTTCCCGCGAGAGGTATTGGGTTGCGGCATCCGCTCGACATCGTCGCCATGTTCGCCGCGCTCTGGCTGCTGGCAGCGATGGTGCTCGACGCGCTGACGCCGAAGGAACTGACGACGGTGATGATCGGCATCGCCATCGGACCCGCCGTCGTCATCACCGCCGTGTTCTACTATCTGCGCTGCCCGCGCACCGATTTCGCGGTGATGTTCGCCGCGCTGTGGCTGATCTCCGACATCGGCATCGCGTTCATCTCCCCGGCGCAGCTGCCGCATTTCCTGATCGCGCTCGGCTTCGTACCGGCGCTGCTGATCGGCATCGTGCTGCACTGGCAACGCTTCCAGCGCCGCCATGAGCGGCTGCCCGTGCCGTCGGTCAAGCGGGGTTAGCGCGGCAGCAAATTGGTCTTGGCGAGATCGACGACCTCGTCGCCGCGGCCGTTCATCACGGCGCGCAAGACCCAGAGGCTGAAGCCCTTGATCTGTTCGGGCGTGATGGTCGGCGGCATCGACAGCTCCTGCTTCGCCGTGACCACGTCGAGCAGCGCCGGTCCGTTGTGGGCCAGCATCTCCTTCATCGCGCCCGGGAGCTCGCCGGGATCCTCGACGCGCCTTGCGAAAATGCCCATGGCGCGCGCCATTGCCGCGAAGTCCGGATTCTCCAGATCGACATTGGTGTCGACGAAACCGGCCGCCTTCATCTCCAGTGCGACGAAGCCGAGCACGCCGTTGTTGAAGATGACCACCTTCACCGGCAGCTTCATCTGCGTCAGCGTGATCAGATCGCCCATCAGCATGGTGAAGCCGCCGTCGCCGGAGAGCGAGATCACCTGGCGGCCGGACTGCGCGGCCTGCGCGCCGATCGCCTGCGGCATGGCGTTGGCCATCGAGCCGTGCACGAACGAGCCGATCAGCCGGCGGCGGCCGTTCATCTCGAGATAGCGCGCGGCCCACACCGTCGGCGTGCCGACATCGGCGGTGAACACGGCATCATCAGAGGCGTGGTCGCTGATGACCTTGGCGAGATATTGCGGATGGATCGGTTTGCTGCCCGGCGTGCCCTTCGCGAGCGAGTCCAGGCCCTCGCGTGCTTTCTTGTAGTGCGCGATCGCATCGTCGAGATGCCTGCGCTGCGTCTTGGCCTTGAGCAGCGGCAGCAGCGCCTCGATGGCGAGCTTGACGTCGCCGACGAGGCCGAGATCGATCTTGCAGCGACGACCGAGATTCTCCGGGCGGATGTCGATCTGGGCGACCTTCGCATCAGTCGGGAAGAACTGCTTGTAGGGAAAATCAGTGCCGAGCATCACCAGCGCGTCGCAGGCGTGCATGGCGGCATAGCCGGAGGAGAAGCCGATGAAGCCGGTCATGCCGACGTCGTAGGGATTGTCGTATTCGACGTGCTCCTTGCCGCCGAGCGCATGCACAATCGGGCTCTTCAAGGCTTCCGCGAGTTGCATCAACGGCGCATGCGCGCCGGCGCACCCGCGGCCGCAGAACAAGGTGATGCGCTCGGCGCCGTTCAAGAGGTCTGCGAGCGCCTTCAACTCATCGGCCTGCGGCACGATTTTCGGCGCCGACAGTGCAAGGCCACGCGCCGTCGACAGTGCGCGCTTGGGTGGGCTGCGGAAGGCGACGTCGCCGGGCATGGCGACGACGGCAACGCCGCGCATGCCGACCGCCGCGCGGATGGCGTTTTCCAGCACATAGGGCAGCTGACTCGGATCGGAGATCAGCTCGCAATAATGGCTGCACTCGCGGAACAGGTTTTGCGGATGCGTCTCCTGGAAATAGCCGCTGCCGATCTCGGCCGTCGGGATTTGCGCGGCGATCGCCAGCACGGGAACGCGGCTGCGATGGGCGTCGAACAGGCCGTTGATCAGATGCAGATTGCCGGGACCACACGAGCCCGCGCATACCGCAAGGCTGCCCGTCATCTCCGCTTCCCCGGCAGCGGCGAAGGCCGCGACCTCCTCGTGCCGGACATGGATCCATTCGATCGTGCCGCGCCGCCGCAGCGCTTCGGTCAGCGCATTCAGGCTGTCGCCGACGATGCCGTAGATGCGCTTGACGCCGGCCTGTTCGAGCGTTGCCACGAACAGATCGGCCACGTTGTTGATTGCCATGTCGGTCTCCTGATCTTGCTTCTGCGGCAAGATAGGATAACGCGCAACAGTGACGGCATCACGGCTTGTTTATTGCTGCTTCAGTCTTTCGCAATCGCCCGATCGTAGGCCGCGATCGTCAATTTTGCGCGAGCGGCAACGTCCGTTGCCGTCATGCCGGGCTTGTAGAGGCTGGAGCCGAGCCCGAACGCCGTCACGCCACCCTTGATATACTCCGCAAAATTCTGGTCGGAGACGCCGCCGACGGCGGCGATCATGGCGCCGGCCGGCAGCACCGCGCGGATCGCGGCAATGCCGGACGCGCCGAGCACGCTGGCCGGAAAGAATTTCAGGCCAGAGGCGCCGGAGCGCGCGGCCAGCAGCGCCTCGGTCGGCGAGAACACGCCCGGTAGCGTGACCATGGCGTATTGGTGCGCACGCGTGAGCACCTGTGTATCGACATTCGGCGACACCATCAGCTTGCCGCCGACATCGTTGAGCCGATCGACATCCGCTGTGGTCAGCACCGTGCCGGCGCCGATCAGCACGCCGGCCGGCGCGAGCTTGACGGCGATGGCGATTGAGCGGAACGGATCGGGCGAGTTTAACGGGATTTCGATCGCGGTCATGCCGGCCTCGATCAGCACGCCGACGATGGCCTCGGCTTCCTCCGGCTTGATGCCGCGCAGGATCGCGACCAGTGGCCGTTTCATCGCCGGAAAGGGAACACTCATCTCGACTATCCTCTCATTTCGTCCAGATCGCGCCAGCCGCCATCGACAGACCGCGGCGGACGGCTTCATCGGCATCGACCGGCTTCACGGTGACCGACAGCGCGTCGAAAGCCAGCCTGTACAGCATTGCGAGCCGCCCCGAGGCAATCAGCGTGATTCCAGCTTTCGGCATCGCGCCGGAGAGCCCTGCCGCCAGTTCGACGCCGATCAACGTGCCTGACAGCGTTTCGCGCGCCGCGGCCGGTGTGCCCCCGAACAGGAGCTGACGCGACCGCGCGCCGAACAGAAAATTGGCGGCGAAGGCCGGTGCTTCGTACGCGGCCTTCACCGCAGCCTGGAAGCTCGTGACATCCTCGGCGTCTTCGGCGCCCGCGACGGCAAGCGACAAAATCGTCTCGCGCGACACCACGCTGAAGAGCTCGCCGGTGATAAAGGTAGAGAAATGCGCGACCGTATCGTCCTTCAGGCGCACCCATTTCGAATGCGTGCCGGGCATGCAGACCAGCGCTTCACCGGCGGCATCAAGCCCGAGCGCGCCGAGCAGCTGCGTCTCCTCGCCGCGCATCACGTCCGGTGCTTTTGCATCGCGCTGCGCGATACCCGGCAGGATGCGGATGTCGCGCGCTTCGCCGGACACGCGCGCCGCCTGCTTCAGAACAGCGGAGAGTGGCGCGGGCGTATCGACATAACCGGCCTCGATCCAGCCGGTACGCGCGCCGGCCATGCCGCAGACGAGGACAGGCAGATGATTGGGCGCCTCGACTGCCGCGAGATGCGATTGCAGCACGGCGGCAAAGCCGGCCTTCGCGGCCACCAGCATGCCCTCGTCGCTGCGGCGCTCAGCGAGCACCTCGCCGGCGCGGTCGATCAGCCAGAGCCGGAAGCTGCTGGTGCCCCAGTCCACCGCGACATAGGCAGGTTCGGTCATCTCAACGCGTATCCTCGTCTCACCGCCGAGACGCCGTCTCGCGACAATGAGACGGGGCCCCGCAAATCTGCCCCGGGATATCGGCTATTGTTGCCGCAAACCAGCCTTTTTTCGCGGGTCTGGGGCGCCGTTCGCGGTGGCACACCGCTTGCGAAGAGGTGGCACACCGCTTGCTAAAGCGTTCCCGCTCACGTCCGTGAACCGCGCAACAGGACGCGTCAACATCAGATGAGGAAACCCATGGAGATCGGTTATTTCACGATGCCTTCGCACCCGCCGGAGTGCGGCCTGAAGGAAGGGAACGACTGGGACCTGCAGGTCATGCGCTGGCTCGACGAGCTCGGCTATCAGGAGGCCTGGGTCGGTGAGCACCACACCGCGCCTTGGGAACCCAATCCCACGCCGGATCTGCTGATCGCACAGGCGCTGATGCAGACCAAGAATATCCGCATCGGACCGGGCGGCTTCCTGCTGCCCTATCACCACCCGGCCGAGCTCGCCAACCGCGTCGCGATGCTCGATCACCTCTCCGGGGGACGACTCAATTTCGGAGTTGCGGCCAGCGGCCTGCCAAGCGACTGGGCCATGTTCAACGTTGACGGCATGAGCGGACAGAACCGCGACATGACGCGCGAGGCGCTGGAGATCATTCTGAAGATGTGGAGCGATCCCGCGCCCTGGACCTACAAGGGCAAGTTCTGGACGGTGACCAAGCCGGACACGATGTTCGACTTCCTCAAGCCGCACATCAAGCCGTTGCAGACGCCGCATCCGCCGATCGGCGTCGCCGGACTCTCGAAGAATTCGGACACGCTGAAGCTCGCCGGCGAGCGCGGCTTCATCCCGATGAGCCTCAACCTGAACCCCGCCTATGTCGGCAGTCATTGGGATTCGGTCGTAGCAGGTGCCGCCAAGACCGGACGCAAGCCGGACCGCGCGGATTGGCGGCTGGTGCGCGAGGTGTTCGTCGCCGATACCGACGAGGAAGCGTGGAGGCTCTCGACCGGCGACATGATGGGCCGGATGATGGGCGAGTACTTCCTGCCGCTGCTCGGCCATTTCGGGTTCAAGGACTATTTGAAGCACGCGCCCGACGTGCCCGATAGCGATGTCACCGTCGAATATTGCGCCAAGCGGAACTGGATCGTCGGCTCGCCCGCGACCGTCGCCGAGAAAATCGAGAAGATCTACGAGGAGGTCGGTGGCTTCGGCGTGCTGCTGGTGTTCGGCTTCGACTACAAGCACAAGGCGGAAGCCTGGCATCACTCGCTGTCGCTGCTGAGGAACGAGGTGATGCCGCGCCTGAAGCATCTCGGCTCCGCGCAGAAGGCGGCTTGACCCGACGCGGGTGCGGCGCGATCGTGCCGCACCCGCATCCATTTCGGAGATTTCCGCGTGACGGTGGACGCAAAGGAATTCAAGCAGGCGATGCGCCAGTGTGCGGGCGCCGTGGCGCTGGTGACGGTCGGTGCCGAGCACGGTAATCGCACGGGGCTGACGGTCACCTCGGCCTGCTCACTGTCGGACTCACCGCCATCCCTGATCGTCTGCGTCAACCGCAACGCCAGTGCGCACGCGCGTATCCGCGAGGAAGGCGCGTTCGCGATCAACTTCCTGCATGAGGACCACGCTCTCCTGGCGCTCACCTTCAGCGGCCAGAAGGGCGTCAATGGCGACGACCGTTTTGCGTTCGGGGAGTGGACGCGCGGGGTGACCGGCGCGCCGGTGCTGAGCGACGCGGTCGCCGCATTCGACTGCGTGCTGGCGCAGGAATTCGAGACGACGACGCATTCGATCTTCGTCGGCGAGGTGCGCGGCGCATCGCATTCCGACGGCGCGGCGCCGCTGGTGTATCTGCGCAGCAGCTTCCACGTCCCTCACGAAATCCGCGGCACCGTAACCGTCGGCGATCTCGACTCACGACATCTGAGCTGGAGCGATTTTTCGTAGGAGCGGCGGCGTTGATGGTGCGCTCTTCCTTCTCCCCTTGCGGGAGAAGGACGAATGTGCGCCGCACGCAGTTGAGGACTACTGCGTCGTCTCGATCTTCAACAGCTTGATCTTACGATAGAGCGTGGCCCGGCTGAGTCTCAGTGCGCGCGCCGCTTCAGTTACACGGCCGCCATGCTTGCGTAATGTCTCCACGATCGTGGCGCGCTCCGCCGCGGCCAGATCCGCTTCCACCGCCCTTCCGCCAAACGGGGGCAGATCGAGATCGGCATCGGTAATCACGCCGTCCTCCGCCGTGCAGCCGGCGAGCCGCAGCACATGTCGGAGCTGGCGCATGTTGCCGGGATAGGAATAGGCCGCCAGTTGCGCCCAGGCCTCGTCCGAGAGGGAGCAGTTCGGCGCTTCCTCGCGCGCGATGTGGCGGATGACGTCGTCGCGGTCGGCGCGCTCGCGCAAGGCCGGCAGCCGCACCTCCATGCCGCGCAGACGGAAATAGAGGTCGGTGCGGAAGGCGCCCTCCTCGGCCATGCGGCCGAGATCGCGATGGGTGGCGCTGATCAGGCGAATGTCGACCGGCACGGGCTTCAGCGCGCCGAGCGGCCACACTTCGCGGTTCTCCAGCACGCGCAACAGCCGCGTCTGCAGCGCGATCGGCATGTCGCCGATCTCGTCGAGGAACAGCGTCCCGCCGTCGGCCTGCACGATCAGACCCTTCGAGCCGTCGCGGCGCGCGCCGGTGAAGGCACCGGCCTCGTAACCGAACAGCTCGGCATCGATCAGGCTTTCCGGCATCGCCGCGCAGTTTAGTGCGACATAGTTGTGGCGCGCGCGATTGCCGGCTGCGTGAATGGCACGGGCGAACACATCCTTGCCGACGCCGGTCTCGCCGTGCAGCAGCACCGGCAGATTGCGATCGCCGATGCTTCTAAGTCGCTTCACGCTCCTGATCAGGCCGGGATCGCGGCCGGCGAGCCGCTGCAGAGCATCGAAGCGATCGACCTGTGCATCGCGGCGCGGCGCGAGCGGACGGCTCGAGACTCTCGCTCGCAGCGGCGGCGCGACATGGCCATGCCCCAACGGAGTGCCATCGGCCCGGCGCAGCTCGACGAGATCGTCTGCGTCGCGCGCGGCGGGATGGTCGAACTTGACGTAGCGCGACAGATCGATGCCGGATGCGATCAAGCCGTCGGTGAGACCCAGCAGCGCGCGCGCCGAACGGCAGGCGCCGACGATGCGGCGATCATCGTCATAGGCGAGCAGGCCGCTGCCGCCATCGCCCGGCACGGTCGCGATCCATGCGTTGCGGAAATGACCGCGGAAGATCGCACCCTCCATGCGCCGCGTCGCCTCCATCGTCACCGCGAGCGCGAGCTGATGCGCGGTGCGCTCGAGGTCTTCGCGGCAGGAAGTGATGTTCACGGCGCCTGCGAGCCGTCCGGCCTGGTCGAACAGCGGCGTCACGGCGCAGGAAAACATGTGCCACTGCGCGCGAAAATGCTCGTCGCGATGCACCAGGATCGGCTTCTGCTCGGCGAGCGCGGTACCGAGCCCGTTGGTGCCTTCAAAAGCCTCGGAAAAATTCGACCCCGTGTAGATCTTCCAGTCCATGAACAGTCTTGCGTCGGCCTCGCCGGGCAGACGGCTGAACAGCATGGTTGCGTTCACGTCTGCCAGATTGACGCAATAGCCGGCATCGCGCAGCACCCGGGCGAGGTCGTCGAGCTCCGGCGTTGCGAGCCGGATCGTCTCTTCCATCGGTTCGGCGACGTGACGGATCTCGGCTTCGGTGAGCGTCTGCGGCGGCCCCTGACGGGCGGGATCGAGCTTGTGGCTGACCAGGCAACGCCGCCAGGAATTGGCAATGCGCGAAGAGGCATCGACGTCGGCCACGTGATTGGCGGCGGACAAGACGCGGGCGACATGGTTCGAGGCCGAAAGGCTGGCCATCGCGGACGTCTCCACCCTCTATTATTGTGCAAAGTCTGGCACCGCAGGCGGGGATGTCAATCGGGAACCAGGAAGGCGGCGAAGCGCAAATCGGAATTGCTGCACCGCCCTCACCACGTATCGATGCACGGCCGCTTCTTTCCATTCCGCGCCGGCGGCTTCGGCACCGAGCGCAGGCCCGCCATGATCCAACGCCGCGTCTCGGCGGGATCGATGACGTTGTCGATCTCGAACACGGAGGCGATCGAGACAGCCTTGCCGTTGGCATAGAGCTCGGCGACCTTGTTGCGATAATAAGTCTCGCGCTCGGCGGGGTCGGCGATCGCCTCCATTTCCTTGCGGAAGCCGAGGCGGACGTAACCCTCCAGGCCCATGCCGCCGAATTCGCCGGTCGGCCAGGCCGCGGTAAAGAACGAGGCGTGGAAGCCGCCGCCGATCATCGACTGCGCCCCGAGCCCATAGCCCTTGCGCAGCACGATGCCGAACAGCGGCACAGTCAGGCTCGCGCCCGTCACGAACATGCGCGAGACGTGGCGTACGATCGCCGTCTTCTCGGCTTCCGGACCGACCATGAAGCCGGGCGTGTCGCACAGCGAGACGATCGGCAGATCGAAGGCGTCGCAGAGCTGGAGGAAGCGCGCGGCCTTGTCGCCGGCATCTGCGTCAATCGCGCCGCCGAGATGGCGCGGATTGTTGGCGATCAGGCCGAACGGCCTGCCCTCGATGCGGATCAACGCGGTGATCATGCCGACACCGTAGTCGCGGCGCAGCTCCAGCACGGAATCCTTGTCGGCGACGAGGTCGATCACGCTGCGGATGTCGTAGACGCGCAGGCGGTTCTCGGGGATGGCGCGGCGCAGCAGCCGCTGGTCGGCGGCCTGCCACTCGGTCACCGCACCCTGGAAATAGGATAGATATTTTTGCGCAACACGCGTCGCCTCCTCCTCGTCCTCGACGAGGATATCGATGACGCCGTTCGGCGACTGGAACGTAACAGGCCCGACCTCGGCCGGGTGATAGACGCCGAGCCCGCCGCCCTCGATCATCGCGGGGCCACCCATGCCGATCGAGGCGTTTTTGGTCGCGATGATGACGTCGCAGCAGCCGAGCATCGCGGCATTGCCGGCGAAGCAATAGCCGGAGACGATGCCGATGACCGGCACGAGACCCGAGAGCCGTGCGAACTGCACAAAGGATGGACCATCGAGGCCGGTCATGCCGAGCCGGTCGGTATCGCCAGGCCGCCCGCCACCGCCTTCGGCATAAAACACCAGCGGCACGCGCCAGTCTTCCGCGAGCGTCAGCATGCGGTCGATCTTCTTGTGGTTCATGTGGCCCTGCGTGCCCGCGAGCACTGTGTAGTCATAGGCCACGACGATGCAGCGACCGCCCTCGGGGCCGAACTTCTCGGCGTTGACGGTCGCGACACCCATGACGAGGCCGTCAGCCGGCGTGTTCTTGACGAGATCGTCGAGCTTGCGCCGCCGCCGCTGCGCCGCGATCGCAAGGCTGCCATACTCCATGAACGAGCCGTCGTCGACGAGCTGCGCGACATTCTCGCGCGCGGTGCGCTGATTGGTGTTGCGGCGGCGCTCGACCGAAGCAGGGCGATTTTCGTCGAGCGTGTTGGCCTGGCGCGCGATCAGTTCGGCGAGATCGGGACGGATGTGGTCGAGATCGATATCGGTTTCCGTTGCCGACGCATCAGCCGCAACCTCGAGCGGCTCCAGATACATGATCGGCTCGCCATGCATCAGCGTGACACCGTCGCCAGCGAGTAGCTGCATGACGCGACCGCCCTGCTCGGCCATGACGAGATGCTCCATCTTCATGGATTCGATCACGGCGAGCTGCTGGCCCGGACGCACGACCTCGCCTTCCTTCACCTGAATAGTGACAATGGTGCCTTGCAGGGGCGCCGCGACCATCACCGTGCCTTCGGGCACGGTCTGTGCCGTATGCGCCTCGGTGCCGGGACCGCCGCTTCGCTCCGTCGCTGCAAAATAGAGTGGTTTGGCCGCGCCATCCGCGGCTTCGACGAGCTTGCCGATGTTGCGATCGATGAAGTCTGTCGCGATGCGGTTGGAGCGGAAGTCGGGATGCGCCAGCACGGCCTGGAGGAAGCCGATATTGGTGACGACGCCGTCAATCCGAAACTCGCGCAAGGCGCGCGAAGCCTTGGCAACGACCTCGTGCCAGGCTTCACCGGACGTATGCACGATGACCTTTGCCAGCAGCGAGTCGAAGGCGGCGCTGGTCTTGTAGCCGGCATAACCGAAACTATCGACGCGCACGCCGGGGCCTGACGGCGGCTCGAACACGGCAAGCACGCCGCCGGTCGGGTGCGTCGCCCCTAGCTCGTCCAGCGTCTCCATGTTGACGCGGAGCTGCATGGCATAACCGCGCGGCTTCGGGATCGAGCCTTGCGCCAGGCCGAGCGAGGCAAGCGAGGCACCGGCAGCAACCGCAAGCTGGGCGCGGACGAGATCGAGGCCGAGCACCTCCTCGGTCACTGTGTGCTCGACCTGAAGCCGCGGGTTGGCCTCGATGAAGGCAAAGCTGTCTTCGGCGGCGCCGTCGACCAGGAACTCGAACGTGCCGAGATTGTCGTACGACGCGGCCACGGCGAGTTGCTTCGCCGCCTCGATGATACGGCCACGCAAGCCGTCGCTGAGCGACGGGCTCGGCGCCACCTCGATCAGCTTCTGGTGCCGGCGCTGGATGGTGCATTCGCGTTCCCAAAGATGAGAGATCGCGCCGTGGCGGTCGCCGATGATCTGTACCTCGATATGGCGCGCTTGCCGGATCAACCGTTCGGCATAGACGCCGTCGAAGCCGAACGCGGCCTTGGCCTCGGACTGGCAGCGCGCGTAGGCCTCCGCCAGATCGGCAGCGCGCTCGACCACGCGCATGCCGCGCCCGCCGCCGCCGGCCATCGCCTTGATCACGATCGCCGCGTTGCTGCCGAGCGAGGTGAAGAACGCCGCGATGTCCTCCAGCGAGGATGGCCCGCTGGTGCCGGCGATGATCGGCACGCCGCAGCGCTTTGCCAGTTGCCGTGCCGCAACCTTGTCGCCGAACAGTTCGAGCGCCGCGGCCTTCGGCCCGACGAAGGCGACGCCTGCATCAGCGCAGGCTTTCGCCAACGCTGCGTTCTCGCTGAGGAAGCCGTAGCCGGGATGCACGGCGTCGCAGCCGGATGCCGTTGCCGCCTTCACCACGGCCTCGATGTCGAGATAGGCCCGTGCGCCGCGGCCGGGGATTTCAACGGCCTCATCGGCAACCCGCACATGCAGCGACAGCGCATCGCCCGCGGGATGGATCGCAACCGTTGCGAGGCCGGAATCGGCTGCGGCGCGCGCGATGCGGATGGCGATCTCGCCGCGATTGGCGATCAGGAGCTTCTTGAACGACATGCAGCGTCTCCATGCCCGCGTGCCCAGGCGCGGGTCGGCAGGTCCGATGGTTCTGCTTCGTCACTTTAATCGAGGCCGTCAAGGGCAAGAACGCCCGTCGCGACGACCGTTCCCGCGGGGCCGGAATTTCAGTCGGTCGCTTGCGCCGTGATGAGGCGAATAATCCGCGCCACGGCAGACGGGATCGGGGCGATGATCGGCACGGTGAATATCGGCTGAAGCTCGCGCGCAGCTTCGCCCAGCGGCCCGCCGCCGATGATGACGGCCTCCGCGCCATCCTGCGCGATGCAGGCCTCGACCGCGCCGGCGAGCGCTGTGCGCAGCCGCGCCGGATCGCGCATCAGCTCCTGCGGATCGCCCTCCGCGAAGCGGACGCCGGTGTAATACGATCGCAGGCCCAGCCCGTCCGGCAAGGCGTCGATCTTCACTTCCAGCAGCGGCGTCGTGGTCGCCACGCCGAAGCGGCGGCTGTTCTCGGCAGCTGCGAGCATCGAGGACTCACCGATGCCGACCGCGGGCAGTTCTATCGCAGCTTTGATCCCGGCCAATCCGGGATCGCCGAACGCCGCGACGATGATGCCGTCGCATGCATGCCGGTTCGACTGCGCGATCTCCAGAACTTCGGTGGAAGCTGCATCCAACGCATCCGGCGTCACGATCATTTGCGGCGCGCGCGTTGCGGTCGCGCCGTCGATCTCGAAGCTGTCGCCGGCGGCCGACCTCGCGATGGCGACCATCATCTCGGTGGTCGCCACGGAACTGTTTGGATTGATCAGGAGAATGCGCGCGCGCCGATCGGAAGTTTGGCCCATCCCCCTGCTATACTAAGCCGCCCGCACCCCCGCAACGAAAGCGCTGACCTCGTTTTCCAGCGATTGCAGCTTCTGCGACAGCCGGCCGCTCGATTGCAGCACGAGGCCGGCGGCCTGGCCGGTCTCCGCCGTCGCATCGGTCACACCCGAGATGTTCTGCGAAACCTGGTCGGTGCCGGAGGCGGCCTCCCTCACGCTGTGGGCGATCGCCGCGGTCGCGGCGCCCTGCTCCTCGACCGCTGCGGCGATCGACGAGGAGATCTCGTTGACCTCCATGATGGTGCTGCGGATGCTCTCGATGTTGCCGACGACCTGGTTGGTCTCGGCCTGGATCGCGGTGATCTGCGCGCCGATCTCGTCGGTCGCCTTCGCGGTCTGGCTCGCCAGCGACTTCACTTCGCTTGCCACCACCGCAAAGCCCTTGCCGGCCTCGCCGGCGCGCGCTGCCTCGATGGTGGCGTTGAGCGCGAGCAGATTGGTCTGCGAGGCGATCTGGTTGATGAGGTCGATGACCTCGCCGATCTTGTGCGCGGCCGCCGCCAGCCCCTGCACCGTGTCGTTGGTGCGCTGACCGTCGGCGGCGGCCTTGTCGGCCACGGTTGCAGCCTGCGCGACACGCTGGCTGATCTCGGTGATCGAGGACGACAGCTGCGCGGCGGCGGAGGCCACCGTCTGCACGTTGCTCGAAGCCTGTTGACAGGCGGTGGCGACGAAGCTCGCGCGGTCGGTCGCCTTGTTGGCGGTTTCGGACATGCCCTGCGCGGCCTGCTGCATCGCGCGCGCCTCATTGAAGACGTCGCGGACGACGGCCTGAACGTTCGCCTCGAACTTGCCGGCGAGATCGGTCATCGTCCTGCGCTTCTCCTCGTCGGCCTTCTGCTTCGTCTCCTGCTGTTCGGTGTGCATCCGGCCGACCTCCGCAGCATTGTCCTTGAACACGGCGAGCGCCTTGGCGAGGCCGCCGATCTCGTCGCGACGGTCGGTATGGGGCACGTCGAACGCGCTATCGCCGGAGGCGAGGCGCTCGGTGAGCGCGGTGATCTTCGCCAGCGGCCGCGTCACGCTGCGGCCGATCACGAAGGAGGCGCCGAGCACGAGCACGAACACGACCAGGCACACCAAGGCGAAGGTCATCGCATTCTGGCGGAAGACGGCGTCGACGTCGTCGAGATAGATCCCGGTGCCGATGATCCAGCCCCAGGGCGCAAAGCCCTTCACATAGGAGATTTTCCCGACCGGCTGGTCGAAGCCGGGCTTCGGCCAGAGATAGCTGTAGAAGCCCGCGCCCTGCTTCTTGACGACGTCAACGAAGCCGACGAACAGCGCGTTGCCGGACGGATCCTTCATCCCGGAGAGATCCTTGCCGTCGAGCTCCGGCTTGATCGGATGCATGACCATTTTGGGGGTCATGTCGTTCAGCCAAAAATATTCGACCTTGTCGTAGCGCAGGCTCTTGACCTCCGCGATCGCGGCGGCCTGCGCCTGCTCGCGTGGCAGCTTTCCTTCGCTCTCGAGCTTCTGGTAGTGCGCCAGGATACCGTAGCCGACGTCGACCATGTGCTGCGTCTTGGCCTCACGGTCCGCGATCATCTGCGCGCGCAGGGTCGAAAGCGCGATCGGCGCCAGCGCGATCATGCCAAGGAGGCTGATGCCGACAATCAGGACCAGCTTGAAACTGATGCGGGAGAAAAACATCGGTGCTCGCAAGATTTGGAAGGGCTGATATGCCAGTTTATCCCGCGTCCCTTAGCAAAGCTTTAAGCATTCGGGTTCCCGCAAAACCCCGCAAACTCCGTAGGATCCTACCGGCATGCCTCGGACACCTGGCAGGTTCACGAGGCGGGCTGCATCCGAGATGCGAACTCTTCAAAACTAGAAGACCTCGACATCGCCCCTCCGAGCGTTGACTTGCAGGGGGCTCTGACCGAACGATCGGCGCAGATCATCAGCGCCAGCCGGGGCGCGGGCGCAGCCGGAGGCCAGAGGCTAGAATGCATCAATCGACATCGACAGGGTCCCTCGACCTTCCGGCGCTGAGCGCGGCGGAGCGGCTCTTCATCTGGGGATTTCGGGCCAAGGCACGCAGCGGAAGCGCTGTTCCCACCGCGGCCGACATCCAGCAAGTGTACGACCATTTTCGCGTGGGCGACGCCGTGCCGTCGCTGGAATCCATCATCGAGATCTTTGCCTGCACGGCGCATACGGCGATCGCGGTGCACTGCCCGACCTGCCCGCGCATGTCCGACAGCGAGCACGGGATGTTGCGGGCAATCGCCGCCGCGCAGAAAGAGCGCGATGATATCGCGCGCGAACAGTTCGAATGCTGGCTGCCGCCAGTCGGCGCCGATTGGGCTCTCGCACCCGTGCGCGGGCTTGCAACGATCTTCCGCATGGCGGGTCTCATCCTGCCCGACCGACACGTTCCGTCTTTCGACCACGACCGGACAATGGCGATGAAGAGCTGGCTGGTCGGAAGCCCCACGTTGCACTGACGAGATCGCGCATGATGCAGGACAGTTGCGGCGCTGTGTCTGTCACGGAAGCCGGCCAGGCGCGGCTCTGTCCGCTTCGGGTCGCGCTTGCGACGCGGCCTGACTTCGAGAGCTACGATGATTTTGGCCGCGTCACCCTCTCGCTGTTCCGGTTCATCGCTGCCGCCTATGCGACCGGCGCGTCCGATTGCTGGGAGGCGGCCTATCACTTTGCCGACGAGGCGCCTGGCATCGCCGACAGCCCGCTGCTGGTCGCACGCGTTGCCGCGCTCGTCAGAATCCTGCGCAGCGGCCGGCCATGTCAATTGTGCTTCATGCCGCCATCGTGCCGGCGCCTGTCGCAGGACGAGACAGAATTGATGCGACTGCTGGCGGTGGCGCGCGGCAACCAGCCGGGTGAGCTCGAATCTGCCGTTTGCCAGTTCGTCGGCGACGAGAACGGGATTGCGACAACCAGGGCGGTTAACGCGCTCGCGGTCTGCTGACACCTAGCCGCCCTTCTTGCCGAGCACGAGATCGATGGTGTGGGACGCGATCTTGCGCAACTGCGGCTCGTCGCCGAAGGCGCGTTCGAGCACGGCGAGGCCGCGCGTCACGGTGATGATGTGCAGTGCCGCGGCCGCGGAATTGCCGCTGAACTCGCCGCGCGCCGCACCCGCCGACAACGTCTCCTGAACCAGAACAGTGATGCGCGAGATGAGGTTCGCGAAGGCCTGCCGCGCCTCCTCGTCCAGCCCCTCGCCTTCTGCCGCGCCGAGCTCCATCAAGCCGCGCGTGGTCGGACATCCCCGCGGCGGCGAGCCCGCGCGGAAGTTGCTGATGGTCAGGTCGAAGAACGCGGTGAGGCGCTTTCGCAAGCTGCCCGCACCGAGCGCCTTTTGCAAAGCGACGAGATAGTCTCCCGCATAGCGCTCGTACGCCTGCAGGAATAGCGCCTCCTTGCTGCCGAAGGCGTTGTAGAGGCTGCCGCGCTGCACACCGGCGTCGCGCGCGATGTCCGACAGCGAGGTGCCGCGCACGCCCTTGCGCCAGAACTGGTCGAAGGCGATGCGCAGGACATCGTCATGGTCGAATTCGCGCGGCCTCAAGCTTTGCTCCCGTCAGGCGTATTTGACACGATGTCAAAAACATGGTTTCTTGACGCCGCGTCAAAAACAAACTGAGGCCTACGCAGCCTTTCGTCAATGAGGAATTCGCGATGCCTCTCCTCCACATCTCGATGCGCGCCGGAAAGCCGGAAGCCTACCGGAAGGCGATCCTCGACGGCCTCTACCGCGCCATGCGCGAGGCGCTGAACGTCCCCGAAGGCGACGAGTTCATGACCATCAGCGAGCTTTCGCCCGCGAACTTCCGCTGCGGCAACGCCTACGGCGTCACGCGCAGCGACGATGCCGTGCTGATCCAGATCACCGTATTCGCCTCGCGCACACCCGAGCAGAAGAAGGCCCTGTACCGGCGGATCGCGGATCTGCTCGGCGAAAACCCGGGCATCCGCCCCGAGGACGTGTTCGTCAACGTCCTCGATGCGCCCGCAGAGAACTGGTCCGTCGGCCACGGCGTTGCGCAATTCGCTTGAGCTTATAGCTTCACCGATCCAACGCACGTCTCCATGATCCCGTCGAGCTCCGCCTTCGAGAGCACCCCAAGCTCGACGATGAAGACAATCCGCGCGCGCGGCAGAGCGGTGGCATCACCAACGGCGAGCCCGGGGTCACCCGGCGCCAGCGTGGCGCGGCCGGCGGCGAATTGAAACACCATCCGGCGCCCGGGCTGCTCGACGGTCTCGAACAGGCCTTTTGCCCGCGCGAGTTTTGGCGCAAGCCGGCCGATCGCCTGCTGCAGGCGGGGCAGCGAGATCGGCTGGTCCGAGGTCCAGCTCAGCGTTTCGAAGCGTTGCTCTGCCGGCCGTCGCGGTCCGGGCTCGCGTCGCGCGGGGGCCCGACCGACGGTCGCGGGAAACAGCAGCGCGGACGGAATCTCGCCGTGCGGCGCATCGACCACCACGGCAGGAACGCGCTGCGCGCGGATGGCCTCGCGCATCCGCCCACCCGCACCCTCGTCCGCCAGATCCAGCTTGCTCAGCGCCACGATGTCGGCGACGCGTAGCTGCGAACGATGCAGCGCGTCGTCCAGGGCGGCGGGCGGTGTCGCCGCGTCCATCACGCAGAGCACCGTTTCCAGCGGCGCCTCACGCAGGATCACGGGATCCATCAAATTGCGGACGATCTCGGCGGGATCGGCGACGCCGCTGGTCTCGACGACGATGTATTCCGGCCTCGGATCACGCCGCAGCAACGTCGCAAGCGTCCGCAGGAGGTCGCCTTCGAGCGAGCAGCAGATGCAGCCATTGGCGAGGCTGACCACGCCGTCGCTCGCGCCCGCGATCAGCTCGGCATCGATGTTGATCGCACCGAAATCGTTGACTACAGCGGCGATCCGCCGCCCCTCCGCATGCGCCAGCAGATGGTTCACGACAGTGGTCTTGCCGGCCCCCAAGAAACCCGTCACCAGGAGAATGGGGACCGGCATGTGTCAGCCTCCGACGACAGGGCGGCGCACGGGACGGCCGGGCCGCGCCGCCACGTCCAGCACACCATCGCTGATTAGTATCTCGCCGCTGACGATCAGATGCCGCACGCCTTCGGACGGGCGGTTCATCGCCGTGAAGGTCGCACGATCCGAGAGCTTCTCGTAATCGAACACGACGATGTCGGCATCGGCGTCCTTCGCGAGCCTGCCCTTGGCGCGCATCGCGGGCGTGCTCTGCGACAGGATCTCCGCCGGGCAGCGCGCATTTGCGTACGCCTTCGAGCAGCGACACGGTCTTGCGCTCGCGCACCCATTCGCGGATGAATTTCGTGAAGCAGCCGGCCGAGCGCGGATGCGAGGTGACGTCATCCGGCAGCGGCCAGGCATCGCCGGTGTAGGTCTTGCCGTCCGACGTCGTCCACGGCATCGCGTCGGAGGCGATCGCGCCGCCGGGATAGAGCACCGACATGTCGAGGAGGTCGCGGTGATGCGCGTTGTTCTCGGTGTCGAGGATGTGCCACAGCACCAGCGAGGACGGCTCGTCAGCCTGCGCCTTCAGGAGCTCCTCGCGATCGCTGAAGCGATGGCCGTCGGTGACCCGCTGCACGGAATCATAACCGGTGCCGTTGCGCTCGACGAATTCGGGGTCGCTGAAGAACGCAGCCGCCAGCACGGTCGAGCCGGTGCCGTAGGGATAGGCTTCGACGGTGATGGGCAGGCCCTGCGCCTGCGCTTTCGCGATCAGCACGCGGCAGCGCTCGACGTCGGTCTTGCTCGACGAGTTGAAATGGCAGATGTGCATGTGCGCGCCGGTGGCGCCGGCATAGCCGATCAGGCGGATATAGGCTTCCGCCGCGCTCTCGGGGTCGACGCGCGACATATAGGCGATGTGGGTGAAGGTCGGCACGTCCTGCGCGACCGCGAGCTGGCAGACCGCGGTCAGCTCCTGCACGCCGGCGCCCGGCGCATAGGCGTTCAAGATGCCGATGCCGATGCCGCCCTCGTTCAGGCCGCGCGAAAGGCGCTCGAGAATGCCGGCGACCTCCGCATCGCTCGCCACGTTGTCCATCCAGCGGCGATCGCGCATGGCGTTGCCGAACGCCTCCAGCGAGCTCTCGGCGTTGGAGCCCGTCATCGCGCCGATGCGCGCGAAAGCCCAGTTGGTGGCGGCGCCGTAATTCAGCACGCGTCCCTTCCGCGCCTGGCGCTCATACCAGGACCCGACCGGGAGCACGCCGGCTTCGAGATCGAGCGTCGTCGTGACGCCGTCGAACGCCTGCATGCGATCCGCGGGGAGCGACTGGCCGTGCGCATGAAGGTCGATGAAGCCGGGCGCAACCACGAGCCCCGTCGCGTCGATCACCCGCTCGGCACTGCCAAGCCCCGTTCCGACCGCGGCGACCTTGCCGTCCACCACCGCCACATCGCCAATCGCGTCCATTCCGCTGGCGGGATCCACCACCCGACCGCCAGAGATCACCAAGCCGCTCATATCGTCACTCCCTCACGCTGAATTCGCATCAAGGCAGATTCCGTGAGGGACGACCACCTCCACCGATGCCGACGCATCATGCTCGCAAGGGAGGCTCGAAAGGGAGGCTTGAAGGGAGGTCAATTCACATGCGGGTCGCGGATACGCGCTCACAGTCTCGCGGCAGGTTTGCCCGAGCTATGCTTCTCGCTTCACCCCTCGAGAAGAAAGGGCGCAGGGAAGACCGGGTGCCGGCTGGCACCCATAAAAACCCCCATGCGAACTGATTGCACACGCGATGCACAGGGGAGCCACAGGGCAGCCGAGACCAGGCCTTCCCTGCGCGATGGCTTGACGGCCCATGCCGCGCTCTCCCCGGAGACGAGTTCCTTCTTGCCTCGGTCACCTCCACGAAATGCTCAGCACCGCGCCGGTTGAGACGCGCTGACGCCTTCGCAAAGGCTTGACCGTAGCAACGACGGCCAGGACCACACGGTTTCGCCGTACGCGAGCTTCCTGCTTCGCCTCACGGCTTCGCAGGACATGCCTGCTTCGCCAAAAGCTTCACGAGGTTTGAGCGCCGTCCGTCGATGCGGTTCGTGCCATGCTCACGAGGTTCATCTCGCCCTGCAAGCAAGCCCGCCTTTAACGCCGCCCGCGTCCACCGCAATTCCCAACCCGCGTTCGTGACGACGTACGACCGCCCCTTTTGTGGGCTGGGATGGCCGACACATACGACATTTCCGAATTTCGGCAAAGTGGAATATTTTTGATATGACGGGTTGACTTGCGTTTGCGTCTGTTTCGCCCAGCCGTCGGAGACGACGGACGCCACGACCGTGCAATGGACCGCGAAGCAGCTCCGCCGTCTTCTCGCCCCCATTGTCATTCACGAAGTTAGATGGGGCGCTACGGTGGGCAAAGTTCCCAAAGGTTTTGTGTGATCGCTCGACCTCTTCTGCATCGCGACCCTCGTCATTCTATTTCGCGCCGCGCTCTCCTCGGCCGATTTATGTCGGCAGGGACCGCCCTCGCGCTCGGCGGATGCGCCGGCTTGGGTGCGACCGGGGCGCGTTTCGACGCGTCATCGCTATCCCTTGACCCCACATTGCTCGTCATCACCACGCGCAAGCCGGTGAACGGCGGTCGCACGAAGCCCTGGTTCGGGCCGGAGCGCGCGACGACCAGGACAGTCGCGCGGGCGAAGCTGGGGGCGCCGGACGAAAGCCGTCTTTCTCTCGCCTCGGTTGGAATTGGCGATTGGCGCCTTGACCGGGTCGAACCGATGTCAGCCGACGCCGGCGATCTCGTCGCGCAGGCCGGCGGAGGAGATGTGCTGATCTATGTGCACGGCTTCAAGCAGACCTTCGAGACGGCGGTGCTGGATGGCGCCCATCTCTCCGATGGGATCAAGTTCCGCGGCCGGACCATGGTGTTTTCCTGGCCCTCCAAGGCAGGACTGTTCGACTATGCCTATGACCGCGACAGTGCGATGTGGTCCCGCGACGAGTTCGAGCGCGTGCTCTCCGCCCTCGTGTCGGCGCCAGGCACCGGCCGCGTGAACATCGTTGCGCACAGCATGGGAACCATGCTGGCGCTCGAAAGCCTGCGTCAGCTCTATGCACGATACGGCGACACAGTGACGAGCAAGATCGGCGCGGTGGTGTTTGCCGCGCCCGATATCGACATGGACGTGTTCTCGTCGGCGATCCACCGCATCGGTCCGCTTGCCGGCAAGATCACCGTGATCGCCTCCACGAACGATCGCGCCCTGGCCCTGTCGGGACAGATCGCAGGTGGAATGACCAGGGTCGGCGCCGCCGAGAAAGCCGTCATCGCGCAGCTCGGTGTGCGCGTGGTCGATGCTTCGCAGGAGGGCTGGGGCATCATCAACCACGATCTGTTTCTGTCGAATGCAGAAGTACAGCGGGTGATCCGCCGCTCGATCGACGGCACGATCGCTTAGGAGAGCGCCCGCGCCGAGCCGTGCGAACTGCGCACGCCGGTTGGGGCTACAAGCGGAAATGGCCGGTTTTCGAAGTGCCCAGTCTGGCAGGAAAAATGGCGCTCCCTAGGGGAATCGAACCCCTGTTTCAGCCTTGAGAGGGCCGCGTCCTAACCGCTAGACGAAGGGAGCGTGAGGGAGAGGACATAGCCTCGAATTTTGCCGGCGGCAAGCGGGGATCGAGGGGATTCAAACGCCCAATCGGCGTCGTCCTGGCGAAGTTCAGACCCATCGCCCCGTGTGGCGATGGTTAAGGCGAACCGAGTAACGATCTCGTTCACGCAACCGGGTTTCGGTGGTTATGGGTCCTGGCTTTCGCCAGGACGACGGCTGAGGCGGGTTCCGCGCCCCAGCCCCGCCTTACGGCTCATTGGCGAATTTCAGCTTTCCGGCCGGCCGCAAGGTGTGGGCATCGAAGGTGCGGATCTCGGTGACGCCGCCGACGTCGAGCGTGATCACGAGCCGGTCGCCGGCGACGCCGCTCGAGACAATTTTGGCGCCCTTCGGCAGGGTGGCAATGACGTCGCCTGCCGGCTCGGGCGCCCTTCCCTCCGACTTGAAAAGGCGGTAGCCCACCGCGATCAGCACGGCGCAGATTGCCAGCGCCGTGGTCAGCCCCGCGATCAGCATCATCCGCCGCACCCGCGCGAACAATGCGGCCTGCTCGGGGCTCGGTTCGGGAACAACGGTATCAGACGTCGTCATGGAAAATTCTGGCTCTGCGCAAAGGTTGGAGGTTGTCGTCGAAGGCTCCGAGGGCTCGACCCGGCTCGACCGCGTGCTGGCGACGCACCTTGCCGAGCTGTCGAGATCGAGGCTGAAAGCCCTGATTCTGGCGGGCGCGGTGAGCCTCAGGGACGCCGCGATCCGGGACCCCGCTTATCACGTCGCCTCCGGCGATACGATCACAATCGACGTGCCGGAAGCGGCCCCGCCGGAGCCGAAAGGCGAGGATATCGCCCTCGACATCGTGTTCGAGGACGACGACATCGTCGTCCTCAACAAGCCGAAGGGGCTGGTGGTGCATCCCGCGGCGGGCCACGAGACCGGCACGTTGGTCAATGCGCTGATCGCCCATTGCGGCTCATCGCTGTCGGGTATCGGCGGGGTGCGCCGGCCCGGCATCGTGCACCGGCTGGACAAGGACACCACGGGGTTGATGGTGGTCGCCAAGAACGACCTCGCGCATGCCTCGCTCACCGCGCAATTCGCCGACCACGGCCGCACCGGGCCGATGCGGCGCGGCTACATGGCTTTCGCCTGGGGGCTGCCGGGCCGCCATCGCGGCACCGTGGACGCGCCGATCGACCGCCACCCGCATGCGCGCGAGAAGATGGCGGTGCGCCAGGGCGGCCGCGAGGCGGTGACGCATTGGGAGCTTCTGGAGAGTTTTGCCGGGCGCGACGGCAAGCCGATCGCGACGCTGCTCGCCTGCGAGCTCGAGACCGGGCGCACCCACCAGATCCGCGTCCATCTCGCCCATATCGGCCACCCCCTGATGGGCGACGCCGTCTACGGCCCGCACTTCAAGACCAAGGCAAGCCAGCTGAGCCCCGAGTCGCAGGCCGTCCTGGCTGCGCTGGGCCGGCAGGCCCTGCACGCTTACCTGCTGGTATTGGAGCACCCGAGGACTGGAGAATTACTCCACTGGGAGGCGCCTCTGCCGGAGGATTTGCTTCTCCTCCAGGGGGCCCTGAAAGCGGCGCTATGACGCAGGCCGCTTCAGAAATGCTTTACATTACAAAAAGTTATAGCTGCCACACGGGGACGTGACGTCAGCAATCCTTCCCTTTTTGCCTCCCGATGGAGTATATTGCGCTTGCGTTGAAGACCAACGCGGAACATCGCAGCACCGATCGGCTTTAACCAAGCGGTCGTCTGCCTGGCCCGCCGCTATCGGGGGCCTGAACCTGTTTGGAGGGCGCACTATGGCCCGTACAGCTACCCTGCCGGTCCTTAATGGCGAATCCGGCCTTTCCCGTTACCTCGGCGAAATCCGCAAGTTTCCGATGCTGGAACCCCAGCAGGAATACATGCTCGCCAAGCGTTGGCGCGAGCACGATGATCGTGACGCCGCGCACCAACTCGTCACCAGCCATCTCCGTCTCGTGGCCAAGATCGCCATGGGCTATCGCGGCTACGGCCTGCCGATCTCCGAGGTCGTCTCGGAAGGCAATGTCGGCCTGATGCAGGCAGTGAAGCGGTTCGAGCCCGAGAAGGGCTTCCGTCTCGCTACCTACGCGATGTGGTGGATCAAGGCGTCGATTCAAGAGTACATCCTGCGTTCGTGGTCGCTCGTGAAGATGGGCACCACCGCGAACCAGAAGAAGCTGTTCTTCAACCTGCGCAAGGCGAAGAGCAAGATTTCCGCGCTGGACGAAGGCGATCTCCGCCCCGACCAGGTGGCCATCATTGCCAAGCGTCTCGGCGTCACGGCTCAGGACGTGGTCGACATGAACCGCCGCCTCGGTGGCGACGCGTCGCTCAACGCACCGATCCGCGACGACGGCGAAGCTGGCGAATGGCAGGACTGGCTGGTCGACAATTCGCCCAACCAGGAAGCCATGCTGGCCGAGCACGAGGAGTATGATCACCGCCGTGACGCCCTGAACGGCGCCATGGGCGTGCTCAACCCGCGCGAACGCCGCATCTTCGAGGCCCGCCGCCTCGCCGATGAGCCGATGACGCTGGAAGACCTTGCTGCCGAGTTCGGCGTGTCGCGCGAGCGCGTCCGCCAGATCGAGGTCCGCGCCTTCGAGAAGGTGCAGTCCGCGGTCAAGGGCACGATCGCAAAGGCCGAACAGGCCGCGCTGGAAGCCGCGCTCTAAGCGCGAGGTTTTTAGAGCCAGAGATTGGCGGATCGACAAGAGACAAAAAGCCGGCGGCAACGCCGGCTTTTTTGTTTGCGTGTGAGGCGCAGCATGTTCGCGGGGACGCGGACCAGGCATCTTGAACCCGCGCTGCCGGTCGACCGACCAAAAGCATCGGGCCGACAGCATCAAGAGAACGGACACCACCCGTGTCGATCATTCTGCAATCCACCGTCGGCGGCTTCTCCGCCCAGTTCATGCGCAAGCTGCCGCTGGTCGAGCAGGCCATGCGCGACCACGGGCTCGAGCCGTCGGAGTTCGTGATCTCGAAGGACTACGCCTCGACCGCGACGATCCCGCTCATGGGTCCGTTCTTCTTCAATTACAGCGTCTACTTCGGCGACGAGACATTCACGGTCACTGAGCCGAACGACATGGTGTTCCTGGACTACTTCTTCAAACGCGTGCTGGCGGTGGATGACCCACCGGAACTGCCGCGGCGACCGGGCTTGATCCGGCGGCTGTTCGGCTGGATGTCGCAACCGGTGTAGCTCGTCACTCCCCCCAAATCCGCGCCAGCGTCGCGAGCCAGCAGCCTTCGCAATAGCGGGCGTCCTTGTAGTCGATCCAATTGTGCGCATAGACGTGGTCGAGCGGGATGCCGTAGCGCGCGCGCAGGATCTGGACGAGGATCTTCCATGCCGCGACCTGCGCCGCGGTCGGTCCCGTCGTGACGTCGGGATAGTTGCCGGCGAACTCGACGCCGATCGAATTGTCGCGCACCACCTGGCGATAGGTCGGCTTGTTGTCGATGTATTTGTTGTCGTTGCGGTTGGCGCCGTCGCCATGGGTCGGCACTAGGTTTTCCGCGACCGCCCAATAGACGGTGCCGTCGGTCTCGACCCACAATGTGACGCCGCGACGCGTGGGATTCTTCGCTTGCACCTCGGCACCGCCCCGCGCCGAGCCGGCCGGTCCCTCGGTCTGGTGCACGATGATGTTACGCCACGGTTTTGCGTTGCCGACGTCGCCCCATGGCGCCAGCCACACCATCTTCAGGCCGGGAATGTCGGGCGTGCCGGAGGCGCGCGCGAGCTTAGCGAGCTCGGCGTCGGTCGCAGCGGCAGGTGCGATCAGAATGAGAGCGGCGAGAACGGCCGCGAGCAGGCGAGAGATCATCATGCGGGTCCAGTGCGGACCTGACGTTAGCACGCCCTTACGCGAATTTGCGCAAGGCCTCGCCGGGACCGACCGGGTCAGGCATGAGCGGCGGCGCCGGATCGTGGACGGCAAAGTCGTTCTTGCCGTTCTTCTTGGCGGCATAGAGCGCGTGGTCGGCATGCGCGATCAGGCGGTCCGGAAACTGGCCGACGCCGCGGTCCCACTGCGCCACCCCGATCGAGATCGCGATCGGAATGTCGATGCCGGTGCAGTTGACGGCATCCTGGCGGCAGACCTCGAGCACGCGGCGGGCGATCGCAGCCGCCTCGCGCAAGGTCGACGACGGCAGCACGACGCAGAATTCGTCGCCACCGGTGCGGGCGAGCATGTCGCCGGGCCTCAAGCGCGTCTGCGCCATCAGGGTGAAGTGCTGGAGGCAGGCATCGCCCGCGGCATGGCCGTGGGTGTCGTTGATGGTCTTGAAGCCGTCGAGATCGATCACCAGCAGCGAGAACGGCTCGCTGCTGCGCTCGGAGCGGGCGCATTCTTCACCCAGCCGCTGCAACAGGTGCCGCCGGTTGGCGACACCGGTGAGATCGTCGAGCAGCGCGAGGTCGGCAACCTCGTTGCGCAGGCGGTCCATCGCCATCAGCAGGAAGCCGAAATTGAGCGTCATCGAGAGGAACAGCAGGCCCAGCACCATGACGGCATGAGACTGCCCGCCGGCGACCGACGAGAAATCGCCGCCGAGCAGATTGCCGATCGCACGGGCCGCGAAGATCGCGATGATGGTGATGATCACGATGCCGGAGAGCCGGGCTCCCGGGCTGGCGCGGCCTTCCGGCGGCGACAGCAGCAAACGCAGCGACAGCGCCAGCGGCAGCCCCTGACCGAGCGAGTAGCTGAGCATGCGCAGCTGCATGTGATCGTATGCGACCATGAAGAACACGACGCCGCCAAGGCTGAGAATTCCGGTGGCGGCCATGACGCGCCAGGACACCGGTTGCCCGTAGAAGCGCTGAATGCCCATGGCGGCAAGGCAGCTCGCCGCGATGACGCCGGCGGCTCCGAGCAGAAGCGGGACAGGCGAGACGACGAAAAGGCGGATCAAGGCCGCCATCGTGCCGGTCGCGCCGACGAAGCACGATGCCATCCAGAACCGCGCGGCCGCGAATTTCGGATAGGAGCGTGTCACGTAGGCCCAGATCAGGCCGAGCGCCAGGAAGTTGACGACGAACACGGTCCAGAGTGTCGGCACGTTCAGCATGGCGCGCGCCACAAGCGCAGCATCGCGCCCTCTGTCCCTGCCAGCTGTCCGTCCATGACCCGTCCCCGTTTTCTTGCGGAGACAATGCGGCCGTCGCGCTTAACGGAGTCTCACTGCGATCCGCGAAAGCATGCCTTTGGTTTTGGATTCATGAACGGCCGGCGCATTGTCGGATCGTTAGGCATGCCGACGCCGCCGTATTCGCGAGCCAAAATCACCCGAAAATGCATCTGAGCTGTGGATAACGCGATGACACCGATGTGACAGCGCGGGGCAGAAGCGCGCGAATCTGCTGAGCTTGTCATCGAGGATGTTGCGAGGCTGGCCCTCCGCCGAGCATCCCTCGTGTCGCGTTTCACCATTAACCCTGAAGAGGATCCTATGGCTAAGAAAGCGAAGAAGGCGAAGAAGGCGACGAAGAAGAAGGCCAAGAAGGCAGCGAAGAAGAAGTAACGAGGCTTCTTATTCTTTGCCCGGGTGGAGCTCGCTCCGCCCGGGCGTCGGGTGGAAGTTGTGAGTTGGAAGATGGCGGGCGCAAGGCCCGCTTTTTTATTGGCTCCCGCGTTGATTGGCTGGAGAAGCTATCGCTCCGCGAACGCCAGCTTGGCGCCGAGCGCGGCGAAGCCGGCGGCAAAACTCCGGCGCAGCCAAGCCATGACGCGCGGGCGGGAGATGACGCGCTCGCGCACCGAGGCTGCGCAGAGTCCGTAGACCACGAACACCGCAAACGTCATCGCCATGAAGGCGCCGCTCAATTCCAGCATCCGCGCCAGCACATGGCCCTCGTCCGCGGCGATGAACTGCGGCAGGAAGGCGAGGAAGAAGATCGACAGCTTCGGATTGAGGATGTTGATCAGAAAGCCGGTCACGATCACCCGGCCGGCCGAACGCTCGCGGATCTCGCCGTCCACCGCCAGCGCCCCGGTCTCGCGCAGCGCCTGCCAGGACATGTAGAGCAGATAGGCGACGCCGCACCATTTCAGCGCGGCGAAGGCGAGCGCGCTGGTGTGGAGCACGGCGGCGAGCCCCAGCATCGCGGCCGTCATGTGCGGCACGATCCCGAGGGTGCAGCCGAAGGCAGCCGCGATGCTCGCGCGCGAGCCGCGGGTCAGCGCGGCGGCCAGCGTGTAGAGCACGCCGGTGCCGGGCGAGGCGACGACGATGAGCGAGGTGAGCAGGAAGGACAAGGTCATGGACCGACCTTATCACCGCGCTCCGGACCACGAAAGCCGGCCTGCCGGATCGACCGTCAGGACAGCTGCGCGATCTCGGCCTCGCGGAGCACGTCGAGCGGCGCCCAGGGCTTGGCCCAGAACTTTGCGCCGTTCGGCAAGGGCTGCATCAAGGGGCGGCCGGAGGTGACGACGATGTCGAGCTTGGGGTTGCGGTCCTTGGCGACATGCGCGAGCTCGACCCCATTCATGCGGCCGGCGAGTTGCACGTCGGTCATCATCAGGCAGAGCGCGCCGGCGCTCTTCTCCAGCACAAGCTCGGCCGCCTCGGCGCTCTCGCACTGAATGACGTCGTAGCCGCTTTCTTCGAGAAGAAGACTGAGCATCTCCCTCTGCATGAGGTCGTCTTCCACGATCAGTGCGGTGGCGCGAAATGGCTGTGCTTGTCCCATCGGCGGCTCCCAATGCTGCCTGTCTTCATGAAGTAACGTAGGTTAAGGTGGGAACCGCCATGCGGTTCGGTTCCAATATGAAAAAATGTAAATCATAGTTCCGCTGGAGAGCGCTCGACGGGGGATCATCATGACTGCAATCGGCGGCGCCGCCGCCATCACCGGAGCGGCAAGCGGCATCGGCCGCGCGCTGGCGACCGAGCTTGCGCGGCGCGGCTGCGATCTCGCGCTCGCCGATCGCGACGAGCCCGGGCTGAAGACGCTCGCGGCCGAGATCGGAGCCGCATGCAAGGTCAGCCTGCATCGCGTCGACGTCGGCGAGCCCGACGACATCGCGCAGTTCGCGCGTGAGGCGACCATCGCGCATCCCGCGCTCGGCATCGTCGTCAACAATGCCGGCGTGGCGCTGATGGGCTCGTTCGAGGAGATCGACCAGGCGCAGATGGACTGGCTGTTCGACATCAATTTCTGGGGCGTCGTGCACGGCACGCGCGCCTTCCTGCCGCATCTGAAGACGCTGGGCGAGGCGCACATCGTCAACCTGTCCTCGATCTTCGGCATCATCGCCCCGCCCGGACAGTCGGCCTATGCTGCGGCGAAATTCGCGGTGCGCGGCTTTTCCGAGAGCGTGCGGCACGAGCTTGCAGTCGCGGGCAGCCCTGTCAGGCTGTCGGTCGTGCATCCCGGCGGCGTCGCCACCGCCATCGCCCGCAATTCGCGCACCGGGGTCGGCGTTACCGACAACGCACGCCGGTCGCAATCGATCGAGCGGTTCGAGAACGCGGCAAAGACCACGCCGAGAGATGCCGCGCTGCGCATCATCAAGGGCATCGAAAGAAACGAGCCGCGCATCCTGATCGGCAACGACGCCCGCTTCATGGACCTCCTGCAGCGCTTCCGCCCGGCAACGTACTGGGCACCGTTGCAGCGCAAGCTGGAGAGGATGGCGAAGGGGCTGGCGAAGTAGGTCAGGGGCGCGGCACTGTCTCCGCTCGTCATTGCGAGGAGCGCAGCGACGAAGCATTCAGACCGTCTCCACGGAAAGATTCTGGATTGCTTCGCTGCGCTCGCAATGACGACTGTGGTTAGCTCCCCCTCACTGCCCCGCCAGCCGATCGGCAAAATACCCGATCGTCTTGCGATAGATCACCGCTCTATTCCATTCGCGCATGGCCTCGAAATTTGCGGTGCCTTCGCCGTAGGGCTGGCCCATCTTGAAGCCGCTGGTGTGGAGAAGGTTCGCGGTCGAGGCGAGCACGTCGGGGACGCTGTGGCGGAGATCGACGTGGCCGTCGCCGTCGAAATCGACGCCGTACTTGATGTAGGAGGACGGCAAGAACTGGGTCTGGCCGATCTCGCCGGCATAGGCGCCAATGAGGTCGCGCAGCGGCAGGTCACCGCGCTGCACGATCTTCAGCGCCGCAAGCAGCTCGCCCTGGAATAGCTCGGTCCGGCGGCAATCATGCGCCAGCGTCGCCAGCGTGCGGACCACCGGCAGCTTGCCGATGTCGCCCTTGCCGAAATCGCTCTCCAGCCCCCAGATCGCGACCAGGATATAGCGGGGCACGCCGAACTGCTGCTCGATGCGGGACAGCAGCGCGGCGTGGCGCTGCATCAGTGCCTTGCCGCCATTGATGCGGCCGGGGCCGACGCGGGTTGAGACGTACTGCTCGAAGCTCTTGTTGAAGGTGTAGCGCTGGCGCCGGTCGAAGGCGAGCACCGCGCCATCCTGCTGCACACCGCTGAGCGCCGCACTGGTCACGCTCGCCGAGACGCCGGCAGCTTGCGCTTCCGCGGTCATGCTGGCGACAAAGCTGTTGAAGTCGCCGCCGCAGCGCGCGGCTTGCGCCGATCCGCCGGCCAGACAGGCGATGAAGGCGATGGCCAAGGCGTATTTCGACATTCGGATGAATCCTACAGGGAATGGGCGGGGGAGCAGCGCGCGATCATGCCCGGGAACCGGATTCGCGTCAAAGCGGCAAATCCTCGCCAGAACCGATCGCTGCCTGCCTGCGACAAATCAAATGCGCTCGCCCCCTCCCCAACCGATCGAGATGACCATGACTATGCGGATCTCCATGCTCATGTCCATGTCGCGCCGGATGCTCGCCGTCCTCGCCTTGCTCTGCCTCACCGTGATGGCCGCTTCCGCGCAGACGCGCGATGTCGCCGGCAGCCGCGACTATCCCGGCATCGGCCGGTTCGCCGGCAGCATCATCACCGGCTATGTGATGAAGGATTTTGACGCGGTGCGGATGCAGGCGGCGGCCTTCAGGGACGGCCAGCCCGTCGACGCCCGGCGGCTCGAGGGACGCGTCTTTCGCATCGCCTATCGCACCAATCCCGGCCCCTCGATCCTGGAAGTGTCGCGCAATTTCGAGACGCAGCTTGCCAAAGCCGGCTTCGAGACCCTACTCGCCTGCGACACCGATGCCTGCGGCGCCATTCCCTTTACCGAAGCCGTCGACACGCTGCCGGTCCCGCAGATGTGGGTCGATGGTTTCAACTATCGTTACTACGCCGGCCGCAAGACCGAGGGCGGGCGCGAGACCTTTGCCAGCGTCCTGGTCAGCCAGAACAATCAGGACATCACCGCGCAGGTCACCGTCCCCGAGCTCGGCGCCATCGCGAACAAGATGGTGGACGCCGCCGCGATGGCGAAGGGGCTCGGCGAGACCGGCCACATCGCGCTCTACGGCATCTATTTCGACACCGACAAGGCCGTGCTCAAACCGGAGAGCCGCCCGATGCTGGAGCAGATCGCAAAACTGCTGACGAGCCAGCCGCAGCTCAACGTCTTCATCGTCGGCCACACCGACAGCCAAGGCGCCTATGAGTACAATCTCGACCTGTCGAAGCGCCGCGCCGAAGCCGTCGCAGCCGAGCTGGTGAAGAACTTTCGCATCGCGCCGACGCGATTGCGCACAGCCGGCGTTGGATTGCTGGCGCCGGTCGGCCCGAATGCAACGGACACCGGCCGCGCGCTCAATCGGCGCGTGGAGCTGGTGGCGCCGTGAGATTGGTGCATGCTGCGCGCGCAGCATGATGGGAACAATGTGAAGGCGAAAACGGATTAACATATGTTAGTCAGCGCAACTTCTGCACGCACGCGGAAATACGTGCAGGCAAACGCGTTTTCTAACAAGGCGCGCGCCGGTCTCATTGCGAGAGCAGGAAATATGAACAAAGTGATTTGGCCATCCAAACAATTGCTTTGGCGCTGATCGAAACGCGATGTCGCGACCGCTGCATATCTGATGCGTTCGCTACGACATCGCAGCGCCAACGATTTGCCTTGCCACGGCATGGCGCCGGTTATAAACTTCTATTCTAGGTTGTCGCCCCGCCAGCCCCGGGCGACACTGAAGACCAAAATAAACGGCGGGCTTCGCGGCCCGCCGTTTGTTGAGGCAAGGGTGAGACAAGGGTCTCCTCGAAGGAGCGCATCGGGTTTTACGAAGCTATGGACGTTCCACCCGACAGCCAGGCGCCTCGCAAACGGGCTCGTCGATCGATCGCAGGCGGTTCTGCCGCTGCAGGGCCGGGCACCGGCCTCCGGAAGCCTGCCAAAGTCATTTGACTATGGCCCCCTGATCGACGAAAAGCCGGCCATGGCCAAAAAACCCGGAACCAATCCCAAGGGCGAATTCGCCTTTTTCAACGTCTTCTATGAAGACGGCTCCCAACGCTCCAACCGGCGCGTCCCCGCCGAATTGCTCGGCGGCCTCGACGGCGACGAGCCGGCCCGCGCCTACATCATGGAGCAGGACCGCGAGATCGCCGAAAAATCCGGCCGTCCGGCGCTGGAGATCAAGAACCTCGAGCGGGTCGGCGCGAAGAAGAAGTAGGTTCAGCCCCATCCCCGCCATTGCGAGGGAAGCGAAGCAATCCACGTCTCCACATGCTGCGCGAATGGATTGCTTCGCTTCCCTCGCAATGACGGGGCGAGAGCGGAAGCTAAAACAAAAACGGCGGGCCTTGGCCCGCCGTTTTGCTTTGAATCGATGTTCGCGATCAATTGTCCAAGAAGCTCCGCAGCTTCCTTGACCGCGACGGATGCTTCAGCTTCCGCAGGGCCTTCGCCTCGATCTGGCGAATACGCTCGCGCGTCACGCTGAACTGCTGACCGACTTCTTCCAGCGTGTGGTCGGTGTTCATGCCGATGCCGAAGCGCATGCGCAGCACGCGCTCTTCGCGCGGGGTGAGCGAGGCCAGCACGCGCGTGGTGGTCTCGCGCAGGTTGGACTGGATCGCGGCGTCGATCGGGAGGATCGCGTTCTTGTCCTCGATGAAATCGCCGAGGTGTGAATCCTCTTCGTCACCGACGGGCGTCTCCAGCGAGAGCGGCTCCTTGGCGATCTTGAGGACTTTTCGCACTTTCTCCAGCGGCATGCCGAGCTTTTCGGCCAGCTCTTCCGGGGTCGGCTCGCGGCCGATCTCGTTGAGCATCTGGCGCGAGGTGCGCACGATCTTGTTGATCGTCTCGATCATGTGCACGGGGATGCGGATGGTGCGCGCCTGGTCCGCGATCGAGCGGGTGATCGCCTGCCGGATCCACCACGTGGCGTAGGTCGAGAACTTGTAGCCGCGGCGGTACTCGAACTTGTCGACCGCCTTCATCAGGCCGATGTTGCCTTCCTGGATCAGGTCGAGGAACTGCAGGCCGCGGTTGGTGTATTTCTTGGCGATCGAGATCACGAGACGGAGGTTGGCTTCCACCATCTCCTTCTTGGCCTGACGGGCCTCGCGTTCGCCCTTCTGCACCGAGTGCACGATCTTGCGGAACTCGATGATCTCCAAGCCGGTCAGCGCCGCGAGCTGATGCACCTCGTGGCGGAGGTCCTTGATGCGGTCCTTCTCGTGATGGACGAAGTTCTTCCAGCCCTTGGCCGACAGCTTCGAGACACGGTTAAGCCAGCGCGGATCGAGCTCCGAGCCGGTGTAGTTGCGCAGGAAGTCCTCGCGCGCGACGCCGTGGCTGTCGGCAAGGCGCATCAGGCGGCCCTCATGCGAGACGAGGCGCTTGTTGATGTCGTAGAGTTGCTCGACGAGTGAGTCGATACGCGCCTGGTTCAGGCGCAGCGACTTCACCTCGACGATGATCTCGTCCTTGAGCTTGCGGTACTTGCGCTCCTGGTGCGGCGAGAGCGAAGGGCCGTGCGAGGTGCTCTCGAGCTGGTTCTGGATGTCCTGCTCTTGCAGCTTGCGCAGCTTCTTGTAGCTGTCGGCGATCTTGTCGAAGATCTCGACGACCTTCGGCTTGAGCTCGGCCTCGATCGCCGCAAGCGACATCTGGTTCTCGAACTCGTCGTCCTCGTCCATGTCGGCTTCGGCGGCGGACTCCGCCGGATCCTTCGCGGCGTCGCCGGCATTGCCGGGCGCGGGCGCGGCGCGGAACGGGGTCGGCGCCGGCGGTGCGGCGGGCGGGGCGACATGCGCGGGCGCGGCACCGGTGGCCTGGCTGCCTTCGGCCGTCGCTTCACCGGTCTCGCCGTTCGGACCGGCGATCATCGCATTGTTCATGCCGGCCTTGGCATCGGGCCCGGCATAGGTGGCTTCGAGATCAATGATGTCACGAAGGAAGATCTTTCCTTCGTTGAGCTCGTCGCGCCAGATGATGATAGCCTGGAAGGTCAGCGGGCTTTCGCACAGCCCTGCGATCATCGCCTCGCGGCCGGCCTCGATGCGCTTGGCAATCGCGATTTCGCCTTCGCGCGACAGCAGCTCGACGGTGCCCATCTCGCGCAGATACATGCGCACGGGATCGTCAGTGCGCTCGCCCGGCTCGCTCTTCTTGACCTCGGTGACGGCCTTCTGGGTGACTTCGACGAGCTCGTTGTCGGTCTCGTCCTCGCCGCCCTCGTCCTTGTCCTCCTCGCCTTCGCTATCGTCGGCTTCGGTGACGTTGATGCCCATGTCCGAGAGCATGGACATGATGTCCTCGATCTGCTCGGGAGAGGTCTGGTCGGACGGCAAAACTTCGTTGAGCTGATCGAAGGTCACGAAGCCGCGCTTCTTGGCCTGCTTGATCATCTTCTTCACGGCCGCGTCGGACAGATCGAGCAACGGCGAGGGCGCGTCCTGGGAGTCCTTCTCCGGCGCGTCCGCTGCCTTGTCGTCTTTTTCCTTGTCCTTCGCCTGCAGCGTCTTTGCCTTGGTGGCCATCCATTGCTCCTAAACGCGTTTCACACAGACGTTCGCCGCGCCCGCGTGAAATCACTTGAACCTGTTGCTCGATGCTCTCGCTTCGTCATATCTCGACACGGAAAGGGCGGCGCGGACCTCTTGTCGCCACCCCCGACCTTTCACTCGCCGGATTTGCCTAACGCTTCGTAGAGCCTCTTTGTCGCAGCGGATGCAGGTGTAGTGCCAACAGCAATTGCGCGGATTCATTCCTGACGCGTCTGTTCTGCCTGCGGCCGCCTGGTGGCCAAAGTGCTACAAGACCGTTAAGCCTCGATTAACCCTGTTTTTGCGCCAAACCTCGGATTTGGCGAGTCTTTTAGCGGTTCAGGCCTCGGCCGTCCGCATGATTCTTTCATCACACGCTCTTCTGGAACCGGCCTGACAGCTCGCCAAAACCCTCGATCAGGGCCTCGGTGCCGTCGACTTCGCCTATCCGAGCCTTGACGTCGCGCAGCCACGCCATGTTGGCCTCGCTGGGATCATTCCCCAAGGCCAGCTCGGCGTCTTTCAGCTCTCTAAGTAGTGAATGGTACTGCCGATGCAAGGCGACCAGCTGATGCCAGGTGGAGAGAACGTCGTCCCGTGCGGCGCCCTCGCGGGCGCCCCACACCGCCGCCGTCGTGATGCCGCCCTCAACCCTTTGAAGAGCCTGCGAAAATCCGCCCTTCTCGAGGTCGCTGCGCATCTTCTCGGCCAGCTCGCCGGGGTCCGGCGAATGGTGATGGTCGTTGGCAAAAGCGGCGATGATGCCGGCCCTGAGCTTATGGACCTCGGGATGGGCGAGCTCCAGGGCCGCGACTTCCTCGAGGTGATCGTGCAGCAGCCAGGGGTGGTTGATCAGGATCTGCAGGATCAGGGCCTCCCGGCGAGAGATGGCGCTGCGCTGGCCGCGCATGATCGGGCTTGCCGCGAGCTGCGCGCTCGCCGCCTGATAGGGCCCCGAGGGCAGCTGGATCGGACCGGGCGGGCCGCGGCGGCCGCCAAATCCCTGGCCGAATCCTTGGCCGCCGAATCGATTCGCGCCTCCCCCACCGCGGGGCTGGAACTGACGGCCGGCCGAGCCGGGGCGGAAATTGCCACGGCCGCCAAAGCCGCCGCGCCCGCCTTCGGGGGCAAAGGCGCGCTGAAGCCGCTCGGCAAGATCCTGCCGATAATAGCGCCGCACCACCTCGTCGCGGATGCCGTTGGAGAGCTCCTTGATGCGCGCCTCCAGCGCGGCGCGGCGCTCGGGCGTGGCGAAATTGCCGCCTTCGAGCTCGCGCGACCAGATCATCTCGGCGAGCGGACGCGCCGCCGCGATCACCTCCTCGATCGCGCCGCGACCGCCGGAGCGCACGAGATCGTCGGGATCCTGCCCTTCCGGCAGCAGCGCAAAACGAAGACTCTTGCCTGGTGCGAGGAACGGCAAGGCGAGGTCCGCGGCACGATAAGCCGCCTTCTGGCCGGCGCGGTCGCCGTCGAAGCAGAGGATCGGCTCGTCCGCCATCTTCCAGAGCAGCGCGAGCTGGTTTTCGGTAAGCGCGGTGCCGAGCGGCGCCACGCTGCCGGCAAAGCCCGCGGTGACCATGGCGATGACGTCGACATAGCCCTCGACCACGATGAGGGCGCTCCCGTCATGGGTGGCTTTGCGCGCCGTCTGGTGGTTGTAGAGATTGTCGCCCTTGTGGAAGAGCGGCGTCTCCGGCGAATTCAGGTACTTGGCCGGAACGTCCTTCTCCAGCGCGCGGCCGCCGAAGGCGATGACGCGGCCGCGCAAATCCGTGATCGGAAACATCACGCGGTCGCGGAAGCGGTCATAGGGCACGGGGATGTCGTTGCCGGCCACCAGCATGCCGGTCTCGACCATGTCGTCGACGGAGACGCCGAGCTTACCGAGATGCTCTTTCAGCGCGAAACGATCTGGTGGCGCATAGCCCAGCCGAAAGTGCAATTGCGTCGCCGGCGAGATAGCACGGTCGGCGAGATAGCCCCGCGCCTTGGCGCCGACGCGCGAGGCCAGCGTCTCGGCAAAGAACTTGGCCGCGAGATCCATCACGTCGTGCAGCGAGCGGCGCCGCTGCTCCTGACGCGCCGCATCCGGCGTCACCGCCGGCAGCGGCAGGCCCGCCATATTGGCGAGTCGCTCCACGGCCTCCGTGAACGGCAGGCCATCGGTCTCCATCATGAAGCTGATGATGTCGCCGTGCTTGCCCGAGGAGAAGTCGTGGTAAAAGCCCTTCTGGTCGTTGACGTAGAAGGACGGCGTCTTTTCCTGCTGGAACGGCGACAGCCCCTTCCACTCCCGCCCCGCCTTCTTCAGCTTGACGCGCTTGCCCACGACTTCGGAGACCGAAAGCCTGGCACGCAGCTCGTCGAGGAATTGGGGCGTGAAGCGCATGGGCTCTGTGTAACGCGAAACCGTGTGAGTCGGGCGAAGGGATCAGGGATATAGGGACGGCCCGTCCAGAAGTCAGGTTTGTCAGGCTTATACGCGCTGTTCACAGCCCTTCGGTCATCCCGGGGCCCGCGGAGTGTGAGCCCGACTGCCAGAGGCCTTGAACCCGCCCCGGTTCCACGCTTCCATGGGCGATGTTCAGGACCTTCCGAGGCGGCCAGAGTGGGGGGTGGCGCATCACCTCGATTTCGCCTGTGACGGGCGAACCCCTCGCCTTCATGCCGGCGCTGTCGGTCACCGACAGTGAGGCCATCGCGTTGCCCCTGGTGCCCTCGCGCAATGCCTGGCGGCTGGTCGGCGCCGCGAGCAACTTGCGCTACACCGAGCGCGCCGAGAAGCAGCAGCTCGCGGCCGTGCAGGCCGGCCTCGGCCGGCTGGAAGCGACCAGCGCGGCGCTGATCCCGATCCGCAAGTCGCAGGCCTGGTGGGATCTGACCCAGGAAGAGCGCCGCAGGATCTTCGAGGACAAGTCGCACCACATCGCGAGCAGCCTGCGCTTCCTGCCTGCGATCGCGCGCCAGCTCTATCATTGCCGCGACCTCGGCGGGCCTTTCGATTTCCTGACCTGGTTCGAATTCGCGCCCGCGCACGCCTCGCTGTTCGAGGAGCTGGTTGCGATGCTGAGGCGGACGGAGGAGTGGACCTATGTCGAGCGCGAGGTCGACGTCCGCGCGGTGAAGGAAGTGCTGTCGGCCTAGTGATCGAGGAAGCGGCCGGATTCGATGCGCGGCAGATCGGTGACGGGCCAGTTGTAGATGTAGGTCCAGGCCGGTGCCGTCGCGCCGTCCGGGCCTGTCACGTCGACCAGCTGGCGCAGATATTCGGTCGGCTCCGGAAAGCCCTCGCCGCAGGCTTCGTACATGTCGAGCTCGCGCAACAGCTCGTCGGGCACGCCCAGGTGAAAGAGTTCGCCGTGGACGCGGTCGGACGGCACATCGGAGAGCAGCAGCCCCGGATAATGCTTCACCAGAACGAGCCGGCCGCGGCAAGTCGCTTCACCCAGAAAATCAGCGTGGCCCGCAAGCAACCGCGCCATCGGATGGTCGAAGCCGCGCATCAGCGTGCCGTAGACGAAAAGACGATCGGAGGTCATGGCCTTCTATAACCGTCAATCGGCAGCGTGCAAATCGCAGCAGATCTACGAAGCCTCAGCCTCGAGTTTCTCACCGCTGCGCTGCTCGTCCGACACCACCCTGATGGTGACGTCCATGGCGTCGAACGCGCCCGCAGCGCCGATATAGACGCCGTGCAGCGGGATCGCCTGGCGCGGATCGCGTGCGACCGCGACGCGGATGAGGTCGCGGGTGCCGACGATGCCGTTGGTCGGATCGAATTCAATCCAGCCCGCGCTCGGCAGGTAGACCTGCACCCAGGCATGCGTCGAACCACCGCCGACATGGCGCTGCTCGATATCCTCCGGCAGGAAGATATAGCCGGAGACGAATCGTGCGGCGATGCCGAGATGGCGTAGCGCCTCGATCATGAACAGCGCGTAGTCGCGGCAGGTTCCGCTACCGGACTGCAAGGTGTCGAGCGGATGCTGCGTGCCCAGCTCGTGGCGCTTGCGGTACTTGAACCGCTCGCGGATGCCGTGGGTCATGCCGCTCAGGATCTTGAAGGTCGGCGTCGGCGCGTCCTCGTCGAGAAAGCCGCGCGCCCATTCCGCGATCTCGCCGTCGGGATCGGTGTATTGCGGCGTGATGTAGTGGACGAGGTCGGGAAATTCCTCGTCATCATACGCGAACGGATAGAAATAGGCCGAGTCGTCCGGCGTCAGCGCGAACTCCTCGACCGGATTGTGCTCGACGGTGACGTGCCAATCGAAGACCAGCGTGTCCGCGCGCTCGTCGAAATTCGCGATCGCGACGGAATTGCCGAACACGTCGTGGATCCAGTGCAGCGACATCGGCTCGGGCGAGATCTCGAGCCTGGAGTCGAGCACGCGCAGATCATGCCCGTCGCGCGGACGCAGCATGATCCTGTGTTCGCCGAACGCCACCGGGCGGGTGTAGCGATATTCGGTCTTGTGATGAATCGTCAGCAGCGGCATCGTCAGGCAATCATGGTGAGGTCGGGCGGACCAATCTATAGCAATCCCGCCCGATTCTTCGGGGTGACTGCTGTTTCATTAGGCAATCAGGATGGCTTTAGACACAATCGAGGCGACCAATCAACTCCTCAGCGAGGGTGACGTCCCCCCAGTGCACGAGGTGAATGCGCAAGGGACATCGCCTTTTCTGCTCACCTCGGACCACTACGGACGGGTCCTGCCGCGTGCGCTCGGCGATCTCGGCGTCGCGGGAGGCGAGCTGACGCGGCATATCGCCTGGGACATCGGCATTGCGGGGGTCGCCGACCGGCTCGCAGAGATGCTGGGCGCACATCTGATCGCCCAGCGCTATTCGCGGCTGGTGATCGACTGCAACCGCCCGCCCGGCGCCGTGAGCTCTATCCCCCTGATTTCCGAAGCAACCGCGATCCCGCGCAACGAGGGAATTTCGGAGCAGGAGCGCAAAGCGCGCCGGCGCGAGATCTTCGAGCCCTACCACCGCCGTATCGAGGCCGCGATCGACCGCCGCGTGCACGACAAGTGGCCGACAGTGCTGGTTTCGCTGCACAGCTTCACCCCCGTTTACGCCGGCGTCGCGCGCCCCTGGCACATCGGCGCGCTCTACAATCGCGACACCGTGCTGCCGCAGCTGCTGCTCAGGCATCTGCGCAGAGAGAGCGATCTCGTCGTCGGCGACAACGAGCCCTACGCGGTCAACGACCTCACCGACTACACCATCCCCGTGCATGGCGAAGCCCGCGGCCTCGTCAACACCGGCATCGAGATCCGCCAGGATCTGATCGCCGACCAGTCCGGCCAGCAACAATGGGCCGAGCGTCTGGCGAGGATTTTTGCGGAGATCGAGCTGGAGCTGCGGGCGGAGAGGCTTATCGACTAGCCCGATGGCGGTTATTTTGCCCTGGTCAGCGCCAGCCAGATGCCGCCGCCGATCATGAAGCCGCCGGAGATGCGCGACATCATGCGGGTGCGGCGAGCCGAAAAGAACTTTCGGGCCCGCCCCGCGGCGATGGCGTAGAGCGCGTCCGTCATCACCGCAGTGACCATGAAGGTTGCACCCAGCAGCGCGACCTGCGGGAAGTGGTCGCGATCCATGTCCATGAACTGCGGGATGAAGGCGCCGAAGAACACCAGCACCTTCGGGTTCGACAGCAGCACCAGGAAACCTTGCAGGAAGAATCCGCCGCGCGGCGGCGCCGGCGGTTGGTCGACATTGACGCCCTCGACCGGTGCCCAGATCAGCTTGATGCCGAGCCAGACCAGATAGGCGGCGCCGGCAAAGCGCACCCAGTCGAACCAGTAGCCCATGGTCGCCATCAGCGAGGTCAGGCCAACCGCGACGATGCCGATGACGATTGCGAGACCGGCCTGTGCACCGGCCACATTGGTCAGCGCCGCACGCGTGCCGTGGCGCAGCCCGTTGGCGATGACGAGAGTGACGATCGGCCCCGGCAGCAGCGCCAGCGCGATGCAGGCGGCAAGGAAGGCGAAATAGGCTTGCAGAGACATCATGGGGAGGACTCGCTGAGAGCGGTTTGGGGCATTAATGCATGACACTCAATGTCCGTCCAGCGCCGCAGCTCCCACGTCTTCATCTCCGGTGTCTGCCGGAACACGAGCCGCGCGCGATGCATCACCGTCTTGACAGGCAACCGTTTGGTTGCATATGATCGTCGCCATGGATGAGGTCTTCAAAGCGCTCGCCGATGCGTCACGACGGTCGCTGCTCGACAGGCTTCACACCAGGAACGGCCAGACGCTGAACGAGCTCTGCGAAGGCCTCGCGATGACGCGCCAGGCGGTGACCAAGCACCTTGCGATTCTGGAACAGGCCAACCTGGTCACGACCATCAGGCACGGCCGCGAGAAGCTGCACTATCTCAATCCGGTTCCGATCCATCAGATCGGCGAGCGCTGGATCAAGAAATTCGAGCGCGGCAAGCTCGCCGCACTCGGCGAGTTGAAACGCCAGTTGGAGAAGCGTGATGAGTAAGCCGCAATTCGTCTATGTCACCTACATCGAGACCACGCCAACGAGGCTGTGGGAGGCGCTGACATCAAGCGAGTTCAGCAAGCAATACTGGTTTGGCGCCGAGGTCAGGTCCGACTGGAAAATCGGCTCCCCTTTCGCGCTGCTGCTGGACGGCGAGACCACCGATTCCGGCGAGATCCTCGAAGCCGATCCACCGCGGCGGTTATCCTACAGCTTCAAGCATCAGAAACACGAAGAGCTGCGCGGCGAACCGATCTCGCGCGTCGTGTTCACCATCGAACCGTTCGGCTCGCTCGTGCGTTTGACCGTGCTGCATGACGGATTCGTCGAAGGCGGCAGATATTTCGGCGCCGTTTCCAACGGCTGGCCGGCGATCCTGTCCGGGCTCAAGAGCCTGCTGGAAAGCGGCAAAGCGCTAGCCATTCCGCACGCGGCCCTCAACAAGGGATTCGATGCAAAATGAACCTCGATCAGTTCGAGCCGCTCACCGTCTACACGATTTACATCGCCGCGACGCCGGAGAAGGTGTGGGAGGCGCTGACCTCCGCCGAGTTCAGCCGCAAATACTTTTCCGGATTTGCGGTCGAGATGGAGCCAAGACTCGGCGGCAAATTCATCGTGCGCGCGCCTGACGGGTCGGAACACATCTCGGGCGATGTATTCGAATACGATCCGCCGAACAGGCTGACGGTGACGTGGAACGTCAACTGGCCCGACCTCGTCGCGAAGCTCGGCACCACGCTTGTCACTTATGAGATCGAACAAGCCGGCGAGGCCGTCCGCCTCACCATGAGCGAACGTCACGACCGCCCGCTCAGCGACGACATCCTTTCCGGCGGCCGCACCGGCTGGCCCGCAATCCTGTCGGGGCTGAAGAGCCTGCTGGAAACGGGCAAGGCGCCGCAGATCAAGATGGCGCCGCCGGCGCAGATGCTGGAAGCGTTGAGGGCGATGGGGATCAAGACGCCGTAGCGGACGAACCCTGCGCCGTCACCGCTTCTTCTTCACCGGCGGATTGATTTCGTCGATCTTGCGACTGCAATCCGCTTCCGAAACGTGCGGGCCCGAGACAAAGGTCCCGCTGACCTTGATCGCGTACCAGCCCGACTCGACGCCGAGCCGGAGCGCTTCTTCTGTCTTGACGTGCCGTGGCGAGAGAGCTTGCATCGGTTGAGTTTGCATCGGGTGCTTTCGGTTGGCGTTCGATCTCATGATAGAATCGCGGTGAAACCTTCAGGCGTCCGCGGCACGGGCGTGCCGCGTCCGCCTCACCGCTGGAGCGGGCAATATACGCAACGACCGCTGTTGCGACGTCGCGATGAGTCGGCTCCGCCAGTGCGAGGGAATGAGGCGCTTCACGTCGCGCGAATAGTCGTGGCGCTGCATATGCGCAGAGACGACAGGTTCTTTCCGACGTTGTCGGCACCGTGCGCGCAATCGCCGCAATTAGCTATCGTTTTCTCGCCCGTGCCGCGCTTTTGAAGCGCAAATTGCCGTTCGCGACCGAATAAGCCGTCGAAGCCTTGTGATCGGCCGCTTCGTAGCCATGTTGGGAGCTTAGCCAAGGGAAAAACGTATGAAGCTCCGCGTCGGGTTTGAGATGCTGTACGAATTCCCGCAGCCCACGCCTATGATCATGGTGTTGGGCACGCACTTCACCCGCGCCTCCGATGTCATCGTGCCCGACCTGGTGACCACCAGACCCTCGGTGCCGATCACTCCCTATCGCGACCTCTTCGGCAATTGGTGCAGCCGCATCGTAGCGCCGGCCGGCACCTTTCGCCTTGCCGGCGATGGGGTCGTGAGTGACAGCGGCCTGCCCGACCCGGCGTTCCCGAACGCAGTTCAGCACGCCGTCGAGGCGCTGCCGACCGACACGCTCGTCTATCTGCTCGGCAGTCGCTACTGCGAGACCGATCGCCTGTCGGATATCGCATGGAAATTGTTCGAGCACACGCCGCCCGGCTGGGCGCGGGTCCAGGCCATCTGCGATTTCGTTCATCGTCACATCGCCTTCGGCTATGAGCACGCGCGCGCAACCAAGACGGCTCGGGAAGTCTACGACGAAGGCAAGGGTGTGTGCCGCGACTATGCTCATCTTGCCATCGCGTTCTGCCGCTGCATGAACATCCCGGCGCGCTACTGCACCGGCTATCTCAGCGACATCGGCACGCCGAAGCCCTGGGCCGTGGGAGATTTCGCCGGATGGTTCGAGGCTTATCTCGGCGGAAGCTGGCACATGTTCGATCCCCGCAACAACACGCCGCGGATCGGCCGCGTGCTGATCGCGCAAGGACGCGATGCCGCGGACGTCCCGATCACCCAGACCTTCGGTCCGAATAAGCTGCTCAATTTCAAAGTATGGACCGACGAGGTTGCCTGATGACAGACAGCAGCGTTACGCTTAGCGCCGATGAATTTGCGTCGTTGGCCGAGATCGGCAAGGGCAAGGCGCAAGGCGAAATTCCGCAAGCGCACGGCGAGCGGCTGAACAACCTCGGTTATGCGATCAGGCGCCTCGGTGAACTCGAACTGACCTCATCAGGCGAGCGCCGGCTGGTAACGGGCGAATAGCTCGCTGCCGTTGCGTCCGGCTCGCTGTTACGCCACCGGCACCACGATCCGCCGATAAAGATGCCAGGTCGCGTGCCCGAGCACGGGCAGCGTCACCACCAGCCCCAGAAAATACGGCAGCGCCGAGACGATCAGGACCATCACGATCACCGCGGCCCAGCCAATCATCGGCAGCGGGCTGGCGACGACCGCGCGCACGCTTGTCACCATCGCCGTGACGAAATCGACCTCGCGGTCGAGCAGCAGCGGAAACGACACCACGGTCAGCGAAAACAGGATCAGCGACAGCACTGCGCCGACCGCGTTGCCGATGCCGAGGAACAGCAAGCCCTCGTTCGTGGTCAGCACCACCGTCATGAACTCCTGCAGGCTCGAGAACGAGGCATGCAGGCCAAGCAGCAGCGCGATCAGAAGCCGCACCTGGTACATCCAGACCACGAAGACGAACAGCGTGACGAAGGCCATCCAGCCGATCTCGCTGCGCGCGCGCACGGCCGACCAGATCGCGCCGGGCGAGACGGGCTCGCCGCGCTCGCGACGGCGGCTGACTTCATAGAGCCCGATCGCCACGAATGGCCCGAGCAGCGCGAAGCCGGCGGCCAGCGGATAGATCAGATAGACCATGCCGAACGCAGTGAAGCACAGCATGATGGCAATGCCGCCGGCGGCGTAGAGCACGCCGAAGCAAAGGCCGTAAAGCGGCAGCGCCTGGAAATCACGCAGGCCCTCGACCAGCGCCTCGGCGATGTCGGTCGCCGCGACGGGACGCACCACCGGATCGACCTTGCCCGAAATGGACATCAGCTCCCTCCTCCTTAGCCGGTGCGATCTCCGTCGCACGCGGATGACCTCGATCTTAGCGTCCCCGCGGCCGGCGCGCACGCGGGAGTTGACGGCCGGACGACGGTATCCCGAGGCCGCCGGCGCAGACCCGGGAAAGCCATCGCGCCGTCGGCGGCGCTCCTTTCGAGAAGCTCATCCGTGCTGCAACTAGCTCGAAATCTTTCCCCGTCGAGGACTTTTTCGGCCCGTTGCCTATGGACTGAGCGGAGGGTGGTGCCGCAAATTGGGTCCTTGAACGAGCGCGCGATGACCAGATTGGACCGTCCGACCGATGAGCTTGCGTACCCGGCTACTGATACTCGTCATCGCGGCCATGCTGGTGCCGGCGAGCCTCGTCGGGCTCCGTTTCGTGCAGAACCGGAGCAGTGAAATCAACGCCGCCCTGGCCAATCTCGCGGCCTCGGCCGACGACATTGCCAGCGATCTGAGTGAGAAGATTCAAGGAACCGCGCAGCTTCACTACGGTCTGGCCCGCGCGCGCGACCTCGACACGCGCGACAAGGCGGCGTGCTCGGCATTTCTATCGGACGTGCGCGAGGAATACCCTCAGTTCACGGGAATCCTGACCATCGACCCGGACGGCAGCCTGTTCTGCGACTCGCTGCGGACCAACCGCACCCTCGATCTGAGGGATCGCGCCTATTTCAAGCAGGCCCTGGTCTCGCGCAGCGTCGTGGTTGAGCCGGTATTCGGCCGGCTGACCGGAATATCGGTGCTCCAGATCGCATATCCGGTGCGATCGGAGGCGGGCGCTCTGAAGCTGGTGCTGCTCGCCTCGTTCAACCTGCGCAAATTCGCCGAGTATCACCACAAGCGGCTGCTCGCCGAGAAGGATGTCCTGCTCATCGACGCCAAGGGCACCGTTCTCGTCGCCCCCTCGACAGCCGGCTGGACCGCGCCCGTGGGCGCGTCGATTGCGGGATCCGACCTGCTCCGCTTCGCGACGGCTCCCGATCAAAAGGCATTTCAGGAAGTGACCGATCGCGACGGCCGCACGCAGGTCTGGGCCGTCGCCCACTCGCCTTCGATCCGTGATGCCGGCCTCTTCATCCTGGTCGGACGCTCCAAGGACGGACTGGTCGCGGCGGCGAATCGCCGGCTCTACGAGGACATGGCGATCCTCGCGGTGGCCTTGCTGCTGCTGCTGGCCGGCGTATGGATCCTCGCGACCGTGAGCGTCGGGCGCCAGGTCGGGCGACTCGCCAGCATGGCGAAGCGACTCGGGCTCGGCGATCTCAGCGCACGAATTCCCCCGCCCCATCCGCGCGGCGAACTGGGGGGATTGATGACCCTGCTCAATGGCACCGCCGAGTCGCTCGAGCAGCAACGCGCGGCCATCGCGGACCTCAACCAGAAGCTCAGCCAATCCCAGAAAATGGAGGCCATGGGCCAGCTCACCGGCGGGGTGGCACATGACTTCAACAACCTCCTCACCGTCATTCTCGGCAATTCGGAACACCTTGCCGACAGGCTGGCGGGGAACAAGGAGTTGCACCGGATCGCCGGCGACATCGCGACAGCCGCCGAGCGCGGCTCCGACCTGACGCGGAGCCTGCTCGCCTTCGCGCGCAAGCAGCCCCTGAGGCCGCGAGACATCGACATTAGCGGGAAGATTCAGGAGATGGAGGCGTTGTTGCGCCGGCCGCTGGGCGAGCACATCGAATGCGCCTTCGCGCTCGAACCGGATGTGGGGTTGACCAGCGTCGATCCCGGCCAGCTGACGACGGCCCTGCTCAATCTCGTGCTCAACGCGCGCGATGTCATGCAGTTGGGCGGCAGGCTGACCATCGAGGCGCGCAACGTCTCGCTCGGTGAATCCGACTTGGACATCAACGGCGAGCCGCGACCGGGCGACTATGTCATGGTGGCCGTGACCGACACCGGCAGCGGCATGACCGCCGAGGTGGCGAGCCGGGCGTTCGAGCCGTTCTTCACCACCAAGGAGGTCGGCAAGGGGACCGGGCTCGGCCTGAGCATGGTCTACGGGTTTGTTCGGCAGTCCGGCGGGCTGGTGCAGATGCAGTCCGCACCGAGACAAGGCAGCACCGTCAGGCTGTTCTTTCCCCGCCTGGCGGCAACGCCAAACGAGGACGCCTCACCCGCCGAAGGGATCGTCACGCGCGAAGGAAGCGAGACCATTCTCGTCGTCGAGGACGACGACATGGTTCGGACTTATGTCGAAAGCGAGCTGAAGGCGCTCGGCTACCGCGTCATCACGGCCGCAAGCGGCCCGGCGGCGCTCGACTTGTTGCGCCAGTCCGCGGACATCGACCTGCTGTTCACCGACGTCGTGATGCCCGGCGGCATGTTCGGGCCGGAGCTTGCCAGGCAAGCAATCCAGTTGCGGCCCGGGCTCAAGGTGCTCTTCACCTCCGGCTACAGCCAAAATCCGGTCAAGGCGCCCGACGGGATCGGCGATGCCCGCATCCTGACCAAGCCATTCCGGCGGCGAGACCTCGCCGCGATGCTGCGATCCGCGCTGTCGACGCCGCAGCGGTGAGATGACGATGTGCTCTACCCGAGCGCTCGCAGCTCGCGCCGCAGCACCTTTCCGGTGGCGGTCATCGGCAGTGTCTCCGCGAACTCCACGAAGCGCGGGTATTCGTGGGCGGCGAGTTGCACCTTGACGAACTCCTGGATCTCGCGCGCGAGTGCGTCGCCGGCGAAGAAGCCCGGGCGCAGCACGATCCAGGCCTTGATCGATTCAGTGCGGATCGGATCGGGAATGCCGACCACCGCCGCCATCGCCACCGCTGGGTGCTTCATCAGCGTGTGCTCGATCTCGGACGGACCGACGCGATAACCGGCGGTGGTGATGACGTCGTCCTCGCGGCCCACGTACCAGAAGTAACCGTCCTCGTCCTGCACGCCGAGATCGCCGGTGAGCAGGAACTCGCCGGCATATTTCTTCGCCGTCGCTTCCGGATTGCGCCAGTATTCCAGCATCGTGCAAGGACAGGGTTGGCGCACGCCGATGATGCCGCGCTGGCCACGTGGCTGCTCCTCGCCTCTGTCGTTGACGATGCGAACATCGAAACCCGGCGTCGCCTTGCCCATCGAACCGGGGCGGATCGGAAACAGATTCGCGTTGCTGCCGATCACGAGATTGCATTCGGTCTGGCCAAACACCTCGTGCGCGTCGACGCCGAAAGTCTCGCGCACCCAGCCGAGCAGCTCGCCGCCGAGGGACTCGCCGCCGGTAAAGATGCTGCGCAGCTTGACTCCGGAATGCGTCACGCCGGCCTGCCGCATCAGCTTCAGCGCGGTCGGCGGCAGGAAGACATTGCGCACGCCGAGATCGGCCATCATCTGCATCGCCGCTTGCGGCTCAAACTTTCGCGCGCGGTGGCCGACCAGGGGAATGCCGTGATACCAGAACGCGAACAGGCCGTTGATGAGGCCACCGATCCAGGCCCAATCCGCCGGCGTCCACATCAGATCGCCGGGGCGCGGCAGGAAGTTGTGGCACATCTCGACATTGGGGAGATGCCCGAGCACGACGCGGTGTGCGTGCAGCGCGCCCTTCGGATTGCCTGTCGTGCCCGAGGTGTAGATGATCAGCGCGGGATCGTCTGCAGACGTGTCCACCAGCCTGAAGTCGGGCGATGCCGCCTTGACCGAATCCCAGAACGATGTAGTGCCCGTCGGCGTTCGTTCGGCAACGATGTAGACATTCTTCAGCTCCGGCAGACGGTCGCGAATCTTCGAAAGCTTCTCCCAGCCCGCCTTGTCGGTGACGATCGCCTTGGCCTGCGAGTTCGACAGACGGAATTCCAGCGCGTCTTCGCCGAACAGCGCGAACAGCGGAACGGAGATCATCGCCGAACGGAACGCGGCCATGTGCGCGATCGGCAGCTCCAGCGACTGCGACAGGAACACCGCGACGAGGTCGCCGCGGGCAAGACCATCTGCCTTCAGCACATTGGCGAAGCGGCGCGACATCTCCGCGACCTCGTCGAAGGATGTGCGCGTGATGACGCCGTTCTCGTCGACATAGACCAACGCGAGCCGGCCGGTGCCGTCGGCGTGGCGATCACAGCAAGCCTCCGCCAGGTTGAAGCGCGCCGGGATCTCCCAGCGGAAATTGCTGTAGAGTTCGTCATAGGTGTTGGCTTCGGTGAGCATGATCGTTTCCCGGCAGCGTCGTCTTGACCGGACTTGTCCCGGCCATCCACGTTCTTGTTTGACCTGACTTTAAGGACGTGGATGCCCGGGACAAGCCCGGGCCTGACGGAGAATGCGTCTCAGCGCACCGTCCGGAAGAACTTTCTGACCTCGCCGACATACAGCTCCGGCTGCTCGAATGCGGCGAAATGGCCTCCCTTCTCCATCTCGCTCCAATGCGTGATGTTGTGAAAGTTCGGCTCCATCCAGCGCCGCACCGGCGTGATGATCTCCTTGGGGAAGACAGCCACGCCCGTCGGCACCTTGACGACGGGCGAGGTCCGGCGCTTGCCGAAGCTTTCCCAATAGAGCCGCGCAGACGAGGTCGCCGTCTCCGTCGCCCAATAGAGCATGACGTTGTCGAGCAGTTCGTCCTTGGTGAAGATGTTTTCGGGATGACCGTTGCAATCGGTCCAGGCCCAGAATTTTTCCAAAATCCAGGCCGCCTGTCCGCTCGGCGAATCGGTCAGAGCGTAACCGAGTGTCTGCGGCCGCGTCGATTGCTGCTTCGAATAGCCGGAGTCGAGGTCGACATAATGCTTGAGGCCGGCGAGCGCGCGCTTCTCTTCCGGCGTCGGTTCGCCCTCGACTTTCGGCGCGGCGTTGAAGGCGAGCGTGACGTGGATGCCGGCGCAATGCTCGCCGTCCTGCATGCCAAGCGAGGTCGTCACCGCCGAGCCCCAGTCGCCGCCCTGCGCGCCATAACTGATATAGCCGAGCCGGTCCATCAGCTTGGCCCAGGTCGCGGCGATACGATCGACGCCCCAGCCGGTGGTGTTCGGCTTGCCGGAGAACCCAAAGCCCGGCAGCGACGGACAGACGACGTGGAAAGCATCGGCGGGATTGCCGCCATGCGCGACAGGATCGACCAGCGGCGCGATCACCTTCTGGAATTCGACGATCGAGCCGGGCCAGCCATGGGTGATGATCAGCGGCAGCGCCGACGGCTCCTTCGAGCGCGCATGCAGGAAGTGGATGTCGAGCCCGTCGATCTCGGTGGTGAACTGCTCGAAGCGGTTGAGTTTTGCCTCGCGCGCGCGCCAGTCATAGCCATCGGCCCAATAGGCGCAGATCTCCTGGATCCATTTCAGCGGCGCACCTTGGCTCCAGTCGTCGACCAGCTCCGCCTCCGGCCAGCGCGTGCGGGCGAGGCGCGATTTGAGGTCGGTGAGAATGTCGTCGCTGATGGCGATGCGAAACGGCTTGATGGCAGTCATCGGTTGCTCCCGATTTGTCTATCGGGAGAGAGTAGACCGAACGGGCGCCGCATCAAAGGTGCACCCTTCTCCCCTTGTGGGAGAAGGTGGAGCGAAGCGCCGGATGAGGGGTTTCTGTGAGAGTGGCACACGCCGAGCGAGACCCCTCACCCGTCTCACCGCTACGCGGCGATCCCCCCTCTCCCACAAGGGGAGAGGGCAAGAACTAGCCCGTCAGAGCAGCCTTCACCAAACCGGAAGCCTTCCCGAAATCCATCTGGCCTGCGTACTTCGTCTTCAACACGGCGATCACCTTGCCCATGTCCTTCATGCCGGCCGCGCCGGTCTCGGCGATCGCGTCCGAGATCGCCTTCTTGACGTCATCGTCCGACATCTGCTTCGGCAGGTACGCCGAGATCACCGCGATCTCCTCGCGCTCCTGCGCGGCGAGCTCGGCACGGCCGCCCTTCTCGTAGAGCTCGACCGATTCCTGGCGCTGCTTGATCATCTTCTGAAACACGCCGAGCAGGTCCGCGTCCGAGAGCGGCGGCTTGCCGCTGCCGCGCGCCTCGATGTCGGCGTTCTTGATGGTCGAATTGACCATGCGCAGCGTGGACAGCTTGCGCTCGTTCTTGGCCTTCATGGCCTCCTTGACCGCATTGTTGATGTCGTCGCGCAGCATGATCGTGCTCCCCTAGCATATCCGAGGCCTGATCTAGGCCGTTCGCGGCCCTGAGACAACCGGGGGGCCCAGCCATTCGACCAGCGCGCGCACCGTCGCCGCGGGCTGCTCCGGCTGCGGCAGGTGTCCGCAATCCTCCAAAACGACGAGCCTTGCACCGGCAATGCCCTCCGCCATCTCCTTCGAGAGTGCGTTGGGAATCGTGTTGTCCACATCGCCCGTCAGCACCAATGTCGGGCATTTGATCGTCGCAAGCGTCGGCCGTGAATCCACCCGCGCGATGATCGCGGTCTGCTGTCGCAGATAGCCTTCGACGCCGACGTCCTCGCCCTGCTCATGCACGAGCTGGCGAATACCGGCATCGTCGCGGCGCGACGGATGCACCAGTTCGGGAAACATCTCCTCGCGCGCGGCACGCAGCTCGCCGCGCCTGGCCCGCTCCATCAGGCCGCGGCGGCGCGCGGTCGCCTCCTCCGTGTCGGGCCGCGCCTGAGTGTTGATCAATGCCAGCCTGGCCACCCGCTCGGGCGCCTGGCGCATGATCTCGAGCGCGATATAGCCGCCCATGGAATGGCCGGCGAGCGCGAAGCGCGGCGGCGCCTCGCTCAGCACCCGCCGGGCGATTGCCGCCATGTTATTGTCGCGAAAATGGTTGGCGACCATCACCGGGCCGAACCGCCAGAGCGACGGGATGACCGGCGCATAAATCCGGGCCGAGGAAGCTAATCCCGGAACCAGCAGAATCGGCATCGTCTGGTCCATTATTGCCTCCCAAGCCCCCGAATTTGCCGGAAATTGTGCCGCGGAGCTTAGGGGCCCAAGGCGACCTGTCAAATATGCAAAAACGCATGTGAATCGGCGCATCTCCGCTTTGACGCCGGCGCCCGCGGGGACTATGAACCGGGCTCATGACACAACATGATAACGATCACGCCTGGCCGGACCACAAACCGACCGCGCTGTTGGTGCTTGCCGATGGCACGGTGCTGGAAGGCTTTGGCCTCGGCGCCGAAGGCCAAGCCGTCGGTGAGGTCTGCTTCAACACCGCGATGACCGGCTACGAGGAGATCCTCACCGATCCCTCCTATGCCGGCCAGCTCATCACCTTCACGTTCCCGCATATCGGCAATGTCGGCACCAACGACGACGACATCGAGACGGTGAACATGGCCGCGACGCCCGGCGCGCGCGGCGTGATCCTGCGCACCGCGATCACCGATCCCTCGAACTACCGCGCCACCAAGCACCTCGACCAGTGGCTGAAGGCCCGCGGCATCATCGGCCTGTCCGGCATCGACACCCGCGCGCTGACCGCGCTGATCCGCAACAAGGGCATGCCCAACGCCGTGATCGCACACGCCAGGGATGGCGAGTTCGACCTGCACGGCCTGAAGGAAGAAGCGCGCGAATGGCCCGGCCTCGAGGGCATGGACCTCGTGCCGATGGTCACCTCTGGCCAGCGCTTCACCTGGGACGAGACGCCTTGGCTCTGGGACAAGGGCTTTGGCCGTCAGGACAAGCCTGAGTTCAACGTGGTCGCCATCGATTACGGCATCAAGCGCAACATTCTGCGCCTGCTCGCCGGCGTCGGTTGCAAGGTGACGGTGGTGCCGGCAACGACGTCATCCGAGGACATCCTGGCGATGAAACCGGACGGCGTGTTCCTGTCGAACGGTCCCGGCGATCCGGCCGCGACCGGCAAATATGCCGTGCCGGTGATCCAGGACGTGATCAAGTCGGGCACGCCGACATTCGGAATTTGTCTCGGCCATCAGATGCTCGGCCTCGCCGTCGGCGCCAAGACCAAGAAGATGCACCAGGGCCATCACGGCGCCAATCATCCCGTGAAGGACGAGACCACCGGCAAGGTCGAGATCACCTCGATGAACCACGGCTTTGCCGTGGACGAGAGCACCCTGCCGACCGGCGCGACGCAGACCCACATCTCGCTGTTCGACGGCTCCAATTGCGGCATCCAGCTCGACGGCAAGCCGGTGTTCTCGGTGCAGTACCACCCCGAGGCCTCGCCGGGTCCGCGCGACTCGCACTATCTGTTCCAGCGTTTTGCGGATCTGATGCGGCAGAACAAGAGCGCGTAAGGCGCGCGCGCTCTTTCGCAATTAACGTCATGACAAAGAGCCCGGGCCTGGTCCCGGGCTTTTTTCGTGAAAGGAACGCCGCTTAGCTCCCTTCGTTGATCCCTGCTACGCTCACGCAGGAGCCCCTTATGTCCGTCGTCCGCGACAATGCCGAGCCGCTCGCCATCGTGTTTGAGGATGACGGGCTCGTGCCGAACAATATCCTCCCCTTCCTGGTCTACCAGGCCGCGGTGAAGCTCGATTCCAGACAACCGGAAGAGACGATCGAACGCTTGTTCGAAGCGAACGGCTGGGGCGGCACGTGGCGCAATGGCGTCTTCGATTATCTGCATTATCACGCGACGGTGCACGAGGTGCTCGGCGTTGCGCGTGGCAGCGCGCGCGTCCGCTTCGGCGGCGACCATGGCCAGGAGCTGGAGATCAAGGCCGGCGACGTCGCGATCCTGCCCGCCGGCACAGGTCACCAGCGCATCAAGGCGAGCGAGGATTTCTGCGTGATCGGCGCTTATCCGCCGGGTGCGAAGATGGAGATCACCTGCGCAACGCCGGAGAACCACGCCAAGGCGCTGAAGACGATTCCAAACGTCGCGCTGCCGCCGGCCGATCCGGTGACGGGGAAGGATGGGGCGTTGATGCGGTTGTGGCGGTAGCTACAAAGACGGTGCAGTAGGGTGGGCAAAGCGAAGCGTGCCACCAAACAGTTTGAACTGCGGATAGATGGTGGGCACGGCGCGCGAAGAGCGCGCCTTTGCCCACCCTACGACAGCGTCACCTACGCTTCGTTCGCACCTTCCTGTCTTGTGGCTTCGAACAGGAACCAGGTACGGCGTTCGGTCTCGTCGATGAAGTTTTCGAGGATGCTGGCGCTGGCGACGTCACCGGCGTCGTCGCAGACCTCGTGTGCCTTGCGCATTGCGGCGGCGACATGCTTGTTGTCCTGCATCAACTCGCGCAGCATCTCGCGCGGCGGGACATAGTCTTCGTTGTTGTCCTTGATGGTCTGAAGCTTGGCGATCTGCCCGATCGACTTCAGCGTGACGCCGCCGATCTTGCGGACGCGCTCGGCGAGCTGGTCGGTGGTGGCGAATATCTGGTCGGACTGCTCGTCAAGCAGCAGATGATAATCGCGGAAATGCCGGCCGCTGATGTGCCAGTGGAAATTCTTGGTCTTCAGATACAGCGCGAACGCGTCGGCCAGAAGCACGTTGAGCGCCTCCGAAACCTTGTTGACCGCCTGGGACGACAGATCGGTGGGTGTATCGAGGTCGGGCGAGACCTTTTGTGGGGCTTTGCTCACGGGAAACCTTCCTGTTAGGACGCAGACATTGACGGCGCGCCGCCGCACCCCTAACGCAGGCGGGCAGCGCCGGTTCCTTCAGCGGAACCGTTTGGCCGGGGCCCTCGACGACCATGGACGATTGGATCGATTACTACGACTCGACGCACACGATCTATGTCAGCAAGCTGCATCGCGACTTGCACTTCCAGATCATCGCGCGGGACATCATCGGCTACATTTCTTCGCCCGAGGCGACCGTGCTCGACTATGCCTGCGGCGAGGCGCTGTCGGCGAGCCAGGTCGCGGCTGTCTGCGGCAAGCTGATCCTCGCCGAGCCCGCGCCCGGCGTGCGCGGCCGGTTGATCGCGCGGTTTGCCCCGAACACGAAAATCCGCGTCCGCTCGCTCGATGACGTCCACAACATGCAGGAGCAGTCGATCGATCTCGTCGTGATGAACTCGGTCGCGCAATACATGGCGCCGGACGAGCTCGACGCCGCGCTCCTCAACTTCCGCCGCATCCTGAAGCCCTCCGGCAAGCTGGTGCTCGGCGACATCCTCCAGCCCAATGTCGGCATGTTCAGGGACGTCACAGCGCTACTCAGCTTCGGCCTTCGTCACGGCTTTTTGAAAGATGCCCTGATCGGGCTGATCAGCACCGCATTGTCGGATTACCGTCAGCTGCGCACGCGCATCGGGCTGCAGCGCTACAGTGAGGAGGAGATCACCGCCAAGCTCAAGACCGCCGGCTTCACGGTCCAGCGCGCTCACCGCAATATCGGCCACAATAGCTGGCGCATGACGTTCGTCGCGCGGCCGCCATTAGTTCGGTAAACCTCTCGGATTCGGTAAGCTTCCTGAGTTCGTTAAGCATAACGTCTGCCTGAGGTGGCTTGTCGCACCCCGATCAGTAATGATCGCCGCGGCCCGGTGGCGGAAGTGTCTACGCGAGGGCGATGCATCGCTCTTTATCCTGGTTCAAATCCAGGCCGGGTCTCCACGCTTCGCCCCTGCGGGGCTACGCGTGGCGCAGCCACGCGAGACCCGAAGGGGCGAAGCGTGTCCGGCGTAGCTGGAGCGAAGCGCAAGCGAAGACGGACTGGCCGCCCAATCCTCAATCAGCCTCAACCAGATCGTGCTCCGACAGCAGCCGCAGCCGGTCGGCATCCTTTGCCGCGGACGTGATGACTGCATCGAGCAGGCCCGGAAAGCGTGCGTCCAGATCCGCGCGGCGCAGCCGCACGAACCGGTTGGTGCCGGCGACGCGGGTCTGCATCAGGCCGCATTCGCGTAGCTTGGCGAAGTGATAGGCAAGATTCGACTTGCCGCTGAGCGCGCTGAAGTCGCCGCAGCACAGCTCGCCGCTGACAGGTTCCTGCTGGGCGAGCTGATACACAATCGCCAATCTGATCGGATCGCTCAGGCAATCCAGGACCATCGGCAGTTCGATCTGCTCGCGGGTGGGGTGAGGAGGCGTGCGGCTCATGGTCTGAGATCATAGCGAAATGGCCTCAATGTTCAATAGTTCTTGAACCAATTGACTCCCGACCCGGTCCCACCCATAGTTCAATAAACGTTGAACATAGGGATTTTCCTGATGGGCGTATTCTGGCTGGCCTTGGCGGCCTTTGCGATCGGCACGGAAGGCTTTGTCATTGCTGGGCTTTTGCCGTCTATCGCAACCGACTTGGCGATTTCCGTCCCCGCCGCCGGCCAGTTGGTCACGGCCTACGCCCTCACCTACGCGGTCGGCTCGCCGATCCTGGCGGTGACGCTGAACAATATCGACCGCCGCACCGTGCTGGCCCTGGCGCTATCGACTTTCATTGCCGGAAACCTCGCGGCCATGGTGGCGTCGAATTACGCCCTGTTGCTGGCCTCGCGCATGCTGATGGCGCTGGGCTCCGGGCTGTGCATGCCGACCGCGCTGGCCGTATCCGTGGCCGTCGCCGCGCCGGAGCGGCGCGGCCGCGCGGTGGCACTCGTCACCTCGGGCCTCACGGTTGCGACCGTCATCGGCGTTCCGCTCGGCAATCTCGTCGGCAGCCTGCTCGGCTGGCGCGCGACCTTTGCCATGGTCGCCCTGATCGGCGCCGGTGCGCTCGCCGGCCTCCTGCTCGGCCTGCCCCGCGGCCTGCCGCGCAACACAGCCTCGCTCAGCGATCGGCTGGCGGTGGCGCGTCACCGCAATGTCCTGACGGCGCTTCTGATCACGATTTTATGGGCGCTCGGCGGCTTCACCGTGTTTACCTATTTCGCGGTCCCGCTGCACGGCCTTGGATTCGATGCCTCGCAGGTCAGCCTCGCGCTGCTGGTGTTCGGCGGCGCCGCCGCGATCGGTAACATGCTCGGCGGCGTCCTGGCCGACCGACTCGGCACGCTCGCCACAGCAGGTCTCGGGCTTGCCGGCATGGCCAGCGCGCTGATCCTGCATTCGCTGGTCCTGAAGCTGATGCCGGGACAGGCGCATTATGCGGTGCTGGGCGCGATCTTCCTCTGGGGCATCTCGGGATGGGCGTTCTACCCGGCTCAGGTCGCCAGCATCATCCGGATCGAGCCGCAGGCCTCGATGATCGCGCTCTCGCTCAACGCCTCGGCCATGTATCTCGGCTTTGCGATCGGCGGAGCCTTGGGCGGCGCCGTGCTTGCGGCGTGGAGCCCGGCGGATCTGGGCTGGGTCGGCGGATTGAGCGTTTCGGCGGCTCTTCTGGTCCATCTCGCCCGCGGCTGGCAGGCCCGGCCAAAACCCGTCAAAATTGCCGGTTGATGGGCGTTTTTCGGGGTTTCGCCGCCCTGAAAACTGGTCTAAGACCCACCCCGCGCGCGAGGGGGACCAACGCGCTCTCGGCCAAAGGGACGCGCAGCAGGCGCGCCCTTTTTTTGTGCCCAAATTCCACTTCGGCGAGAGTTGATGCCCAAACGTACAGACATCACCACCATCCTGATCATCGGCGCCGGTCCCATCGTGATCGGCCAAGCCTGCGAGTTCGACTATTCGGGCACCCAGGCGGTGAAGACGCTGAAGGAAGAGGGCTATCGCATCGTCCTCGTCAATTCCAATCCGGCCACCATCATGACCGACCCGGAATTGGCCGATGCGACCTATATCGAGCCGATCACGCCCGAGATCGTCGCGAAAATCATCGAGAAAGAACGTCACGTCATTCCCGGCGGCTTCGCGCTGCTGCCGACCATGGGCGGACAGACCGCGCTGAACTGCGCGCTGTCGCTGCGCCAGCAAGGCACGCTCGACAAGTTCGACGTCGAGATGATCGGCGCCACCGCGGACGCGATCGACAAGGCCGAGGACCGCCAGTTGTTCCGCGAGGCCATGACCAAGATCGGGCTCGAGACGCCGAAGTCGCGGCTCGCCAACGCCTCCGCCCTGAAGAAGTCCTTCCGCGACAAGTACCAGGCCGATCGCGCAAAGGCATCGGGCGCTGCGCTCGAAGAACTCGAGCGGCAGTGGACGCTCGGCGAGAGCGACCGCCGCAAGCGCTATCAGGAATATGCGCTCGGCCAGGCGCTGATGGCGCTCTCCGAGATCGGCCTGCCCGCGATCATCCGCCCGTCCTTCACCATGGGCGGCACCGGCGGCGGCATTGCCTACAACAAGGAAGAGTTCCTCGATATCATCGAGCGCGGCCTGGATGCGTCTCCCACCAACGAAGTGCTGATCGAAGAATCCGTGCTCGGCTGGAAAGAGTACGAGATGGAGGTGGTGCGCGACAAGAAAGACAATTGCATCATCGTCTGCTCGATCGAGAACCTCGATCCGATGGGCGTGCACACCGGCGATTCCATCACGGTGGCGCCGGCGCTGACGCTGACCGACAAGGAATACCAGATCATGCGCGACGCCTCGCTGGCGGTGCTGCGCGAGATCGGCGTCGAGACCGGCGGCTCCAACGTGCAGTTCGGCGTCAATCCCGAAGACGGCCGCATGGTCGTCATCGAGATGAATCCGCGCGTGTCGCGTTCCTCCGCCCTGGCTTCGAAAGCCACCGGCTTTCCGATCGCAAAGGTCGCCGCCAAGCTTGCGGTCGGCTACACGCTCGACGAAATCGCCAACGACATCACCGGCGGCGCCACGCCAGCCTCGTTCGAGCCGACGATCGACTACGTCGTCACCAAGGTGCCGCGTTTCGCGTTCGAGAAATTCCCCGGCGCCTCCACCACGCTGACCACGTCGATGAAGTCGGTCGGCGAAGTCATGGCGATCGGCCGCACCTTCCAGGAAAGCCTTCAGAAGGCATTGCGCGGGCTCGAGACCGGCCTCACCGGACTCGACGAGATCGAGATCGAAGGTCTCGGCCGCGACGACGACAAGAATGCGATCCGCGCCGCGCTCGGCACGCCGACGCCGAACCGACTGCTCCAGGTCGCGCAGGCGATGCGGCTCGGCTGGTCGGACGAGGAGATCTTCAATTCCTGCAAGATCGATCCGTGGTTCCTCGGTGAGATGCGCGGCATCGTCGATATGGAAGCGAAGGTCCGCAAGAACGGCCTGCCGGGCAACGCCTTCGGCATGCGCACGCTCAAGGCCATGGGCTTCTCCGATGCCCGGCTTGCGGTGATCGCGGAGACGACGGAGGCGGAGGTCACGGCGAAGCGCCACGCGCTCGGCGTTCGCCCCGTCTACAAGCGCATCGACACCTGCGCGGCCGAGTTCGCTTCGCCCACGGCCTACATGTACTCGACCTATGAGGCGCCGTTCGCGGGCGCGCCTGCGGACGAGAGCTCGCCGTCCGACAAGAAGAAGGTCATCATCCTCGGCGGCGGCCCGAACCGAATCGGCCAAGGCATTGAATTCGACTATTGCTGCTGTCACGCCTGCTTCGCGCTGCACGACGCCGGCTACGAATCCATCATGGTCAACTGCAACCCGGAGACGGTATCGACCGACTACGACACTGCGGACCGGCTCTATTTCGAGCCGCTCACCGCCGAGGACGTGCTGGAGATCATCGCAAAGGAACGCACGAACGGGACGCTGCATGGCGTAATCGTGCAGTTCGGCGGCCAGACCCCGCTCAAGCTCGCGCGCGCGCTGGAAGCCGCCGAAGTGCCGATCCTCGGCACCTCGCCCGACGCCATCGACCTTGCGGAAGACCGCGACCGCTTCAAGCGGGTGCTCGACAAGCTGCGGCTGAAGCAGCCGAAGAACGGCATCGCGTATTCGGTCGAGCAAGCGCGCCTGGTCGCAACCGATCTCGGCCTGCCGCTGGTGGTGCGCCCGTCCTACGTGCTCGGCGGCCGCGCGATGCAAATCATCCGCGAGGAGAACCAGCTCAGCGATTACTTGCTCGGCACGCTGCCGGAGCTGGTGCCGGGGGACGTCAAGGCGCGCTACCCGAACGACAAGACCGGCCAGATCAACACCGTGCTCGGCAAGAATCCGCTGCTGTTCGACCGCTATCTGTCCGATGCGACTGAGATCGACGTCGACTGCCTCTGCGACGGCAAGGACACCTTCATCGTCGGCATCATGGAGCACATCGAGGAAGCCGGCATCCATTCCGGCGACAGCGCCTGCTCGCTGCCGCCGCACTCGCTGGACGACAAGATGATCGAGGAGCTGGAGCGGCAGACCCGCGAGCTGGCGCTCGGCCTCGACGTCGTCGGCCTCATGAATGTGCAATACGCCATCAAGGACGGCGAGATCTACGTGCTCGAAGTCAATCCGCGCGCCTCGCGCACGGTGCCCTTTGTCGCCAAGGTGGTCGGTACGCCGGTCGCGAAGATCGCGGCGCGTATCATGGCCGGCGAAAAGCTTGCCGATTTCAAGCTGAAGAAGGCGAAATTCGACCATGTCGGCGTGAAGGAATCGGTGTTTCCGTTCGCCCGCTTCCCCGGCGTCGATACCGTGCTCGGCCCCGAGATGCGCTCGACCGGCGAGGTCATGGGCATCGATCGCTCCTTCGCGGTGGCGTTCGCCAAGAGCCAGCTCGGCGGCGGCACACGAGTGCCGCGCAAGGGCACGGTGTTTGTCTCGGTTCGCGAGAGCGACAAGACGCGCATCACCGAGGCCGTTCGCGAGCTGCATTCGCTCGGCTTCAAGGTGCTGGCGACATCGGGCACGGCCCGCTTCCTGACCGACCAGGGCATCCCGACCGAGAAGGTGAACAAGGTGCTGGAGGGCCGGCCGCACATCGTCGACGCCATCACCAATGGCGAGGTCCAGCTCGTCTTCAACACCACCGAAGGCCCGCAGGCGCTCGCCGACAGCCGTTCTCTGCGGCGCGCGGCCCTCTTGCATAAAGTGCCGTATTACACCACTCTTTCCGGGGCCGTGGCGGCCGCGCAGGGCATCCACGCCTATCTGGGCGGGGACCTTGAGGTTCGGACCCTGCAGAGCTACTTTTCGGAAACCTGATCGCGAGCGGGAGGCCCAACCTTCCGCTAAGTGATTGGCGATGAAGCCACTATGGCCGGAGGAACTGTCCGGCCATATGGTTGTTCTGTTCCGGCGCCAAGCCCATATGAACGTTCGGCGGCACGCGCGTTGAGCCCCCGGACAGACTGACGAATCAAGTTGCGTGCGCGTTGACATGTCAGGGCGCGCGCGACCGAAGGACGAGAGAAGAGATGGAAAAGGTACCGATGACTGCGGGCGGCTTTGCCGCGCTCGGGGAAGAACTGAAGAAGCGCCAGTCGGAGGACCGTCCGCGGATCATCGAGCATATCGCCGAGGCGCGCTCGCACGGAGACCTGTCGGAGAACGCGGAATACCACGCCGCGAAGGAAGAGCAGTCCCACAATGAAGGCCGCATCGCCGAGCTCGAGGACAAGCTCGCGCGCGCCGACATCATCGACATCTCGAAGCTGTCCGGCGACACCATCAAGTTCGGCGCGACCGTGACACTGGTCGACGAGGACACCGAAAAGAAGACGGTGTGGCAGATCGTCGGCGAGGTCGAGGCCGACGCCAAGAAGGGCCGCATCTCCATCACCTCGCCGCTCGCGCGCGCGCTGATCGGCAAGAGGAAGGGTTCAACCGTCGAGGTCAACGCACCCGGCGGCGCCAAGGCTTATGAGATCACCAAGGTGGAGTGGCGGTAGCGATTTGCCGTTGCGTGTGATTTGAAAAAGGCCGCGCACTGCGCGGCCTTTTCTGTATCTGCGTGTTGCTCGCAATGACGGAGGAGACGCTACCTTCGTCCCCTCACGTCGAGCGGCACGGCCGCCTCGTATTTCGAATTGTGCAGCACCAGCGAGGTCCGCACGTTGCGGACGTGCGGGGCGGCGGTCAAATGGGTGACGAAGTCCTGGAAGGTGGCCATGTCGGGTGCGACGCATTTCAGGATGAAATCGACTTCACCCGACAGCATCCAGCACTCGCGCACCAGCGGCTCGGCGCGGACGAACTCCTCGAAGGCGCGCAAATCGGCCTCGGCCTGGCTGGAGAGGTGCACTGCGGCAAACACCGTGACGTCGAAGCCGAGCTTGCGCGCGTCCAGGAGCCCGCGATAGCCATGGATATATCCCTCCTCCTCCAGCGCCCGGACACGGCGCAGGCAGGGCGGTGGCGAAATGCCGACGCGCTTGGCCAGCTCGACATTCGTGATTCGACCGTCGGCCTGAATCTCGGTGAGAATTTTCAGGTCGATCTCGTCTAGGTTCCGCGACACGTGATTGGAACTCCTGGCCTTTGCGGCGGTATTGGTGGCTCTGTCGCAATCCTCATAGCGCAGACCACGCACTCGGCGCAATTTTATTGCGCGTGCAGCGCAATCGACTTTTGTTCCTTGTTGGAAAAATCCGCCGACAGGGAATGCAATTCTTGCATAGCTCACCAGAAAGCTTAGATTACCTCTGATATTTCAGCGCCTCCGCGAGGCCTCCCGGCACGTTCCGCGCCCGCGCTGCAGTCCCCCGTGAAAGGCATCTGTCGAAATGTCCGCCGCTGTCCATGCAAAGGTCATCATCATCGGCTCCGGCCCCGCCGGCTACACGGCGGCGATCTACGCCGCGCGCGCGATGCTGGAGCCGATCCTGATCCAGGGCATCCAGGCGGGCGGCCAGCTCACCATCACCACCGACGTCGAGAACTATCCGGGCTTCGCCGATGTGATCCAAGGCCCCTGGCTGATGGAGCAGATGGAGAAGCAGGCGCTGCATGTGGGCACCCAGATCAAGACTGATCTGGTGACCAAGCTCGACACCTCGCAACGCCCCTTTCGCCTCACCTGCGACAGCGGTGACGTCTATCTCGCCGACACCGTCATCCTCGCCACCGGCGCCCAGGCGCGCTGGCTCGGGTTGCCGTCCGAAGCGAAATTCCAGGGTGGCGGCGTGTCGGCCTGTGCCACCTGTGACGGCTTCTTCTACCGCAACAAGCAAGTCGTAGTGGTCGGCGGCGGCAATACGGCGGTCGAGGAAGCGCTGTACCTCACCAACCATGCCTCGCAGGTCACCATCGTGCATCGTCGCGATCACTTCCGCGCCGAACGCATCCTGCAGGAGCGTCTGTTCAAGCACCCTAAGATCAAGGTGATCTGGGACTCAGCCGTCGACGAGATCTGCGGTACCGAGAACCCGAACAAGGTCACCCATGTGCGACTGAAGAACTTCAAGACCGGCGCGTTGACCGATGTGCCGACCGACGGCGTCTTCGTCGCCATCGGGCATGCCCCGGCGACCGAGCTCGTGGCCGGCCAGATCAAGCTGAAACCGTCGGGCTATGTCGAGGTCGCCCCGAACTCGACCGCCACCTCGGTGCCCGGACTGTTCGCCGCCGGCGACGTCGCCGACGAGACCTATCGTCAAGCGGTGACGGCGGCCGGCCTCGGCTGCATGGCGGCGCTCGAGGCGGAACGATTTTTGGCCCTGCGCGCCAGCGAGCGCGCGGCAGCGGAATAGACATCATGGCAAGAACACGCGACGGATTTACGGATATGGACTGGGACAAGCTGAAGGTGTTTCACGCCGCGGCGGAAGCGGGCAGCTTCACGCACGCGGGCGAGCAGCTCGGCCTGTCGCAATCGGCAGTGTCACGCCAGGTCTCGGCACTGGAGCAGGAGCTCTCGGTCTCGCTGTTCCACCGCCACGCCCGCGGCCTGATCCTCACCGAACAGGGCGACCTCCTGTTCCGCACCGCCCATGACGTGTTCATGCAGCTGCAGGCGGCGCGCGCGAAGCTGACCGACAGCCGCGAGCGGCCGAGCGGCGATCTCAAGATCACCACCACGCCCGGCGTCGGCATCAACTGGCTGATCCCCCGGCTTGGCGAATTCACCGCGCTCTATCCGGAGATCCGGATCTCGCTGATCGTCACCGACGAGGAGCTCGACCTGTCAATGCGTGAGGCCGACGTCGCGATCCGCACTCGCAAGCCGACGCAGCCGGATCTCATCCAGCGCAAGCTGTTCGCGATGGGCTTCCACGCTTATTGCTCGCCCGATTACATCAAGCGCTTCGGCACGCCGCGCACGCTGGAGGAGCTCGACTCCCACCGCATCATCACGCTCTCCGACGGCAACTTCGCGCCGCATCTTCAGAACCGCAACTGGCTGGTCGAAGCGGGGCGCAACGGCTCGGGTCCGCGCGAAGCCTATTTCAGGGTCAACAACATTCTCGGCCTCGTCCGCGCCTGTCAGCAGGGTCTCGGCATCGCCGCGTTGCCGGACTATCTGATCGAAGAACAGAGCCGCCTCGTGCAGCTGTTCGGCGAATCGGATTCGATCCAGCTCGATACGTATTTTGTCTATCCGGAAGAGCTGAAGACGGTCGCGCGCGTGCAAGTGTTCCGCGACTTCGTGGTGAGCAAGGCGCAGCGCTGGCCGTCCTGATTTCCGCATGTCTGACATGCGGCTTGGACGCTTGATGCATGGCGCGAAGCTAGCCCATAATCTCTTCACGCTGAGCCTTCGCGTTGCGCATTTGTCCCCCTCCTCCAGTGGCGCGGGAGTTCAGTAATCCCTCTTGGAAGGTGATTGTGTCGGCCTCACGTGGCCAATACCTTAAGCCGGGCTCGATCGAGCCCGGCTTTTTTTTGCGGATCCGGCCATCGCCCTCCGCGTGTATTGACAGTTCCATGCTTACCCCGCATCATTTGCGAATGATCACGAAGTCGTGCGCAATCTCGTCGCAGGCAGTCGCCTCGAAAAAAGGCCCCCATCTGGGGACCTCGGATTTTTGCGCGCGCTAACAGCCTTCGTCATCGCGAGCCGAAACTTCGAAAACCCCGCCGCCTGGACGGGGTTTTTTCATGTGCCCCGTCTCAGGATTTTTCCCGAGAAGGAGATGGAACATGACCGGACTACAGGAACAATTGCACGGGCTCTGGCTGCCGCTGGTGACGCCGTTTCGCGACGGCGCCCTCGACGAGAGGTCGCTGCGGCGGCTGACACGGCATTACAGCGGACAGGCCGTCGACGGCTTCATCCTGGGGGCGACCTCCGGTGAAGGCATGACGCTACGCGACGCCGAGCTCGAACGCCTCGTCGCCATCGTGCGCGACGAGCTGGCCACCGGCCACAGCAAGATTCCGATCTGCCTTGGACTTTCAGGTGCGGACACTTCGCGGCTGAAGGAGCGTCTCGACGCGACCGCGGACTGGCCGATCGATGGCTATCTGATCGCGAGCCCGTATTATGTGCGGCCGTCGCAACGCGGGCTCCTAGCGCATTTCGAGGCGCTCGCCGATCACGCCGCCTGGCCACTCGCACTCTACAACATCCCCTATCGCACCTCGGTCAACATCACCAACCAGACGCTGCTGCGGCTTGCCGGGCATCCGAACATCATCGGCCTGAAGGATTGCGGCGCGAGCCGCGAGCAGTCCATTGCGCTGCTGCGCGACAGGCCCGCGGACTTTCGCGTGCTGACCGGCGAGGATGCGAATTATTTCGAGGCGCTCAGCGACGGTGCCGACGGCGGCATCGTGCTGTCAGCCCATCTCGAGACCGCGACGTTTGCGGCCGTCCATGCCGAGCTGAAGCGCGGCAATCACGATGCGGCGCTGGCGCGCTGGCAGGAGGTCGCGGACCTGACGCGCCTGTTGTTCACCGAGCCCAGTCCCGCGCCGGCAAAATACTGGCTGTGGCGCACGGGTCTGATCGACAGCCCCGAAGTGCGCCTGCCGATGGTGGAGGTCGGCAGCGAACTCGCCGTCCAGCTCGACCGCGAGATCGAGCGACGCATGCAAGTCGCGGCGTAGCTGATAGCCCCTCACCCCACCCTCTCCCCGTAAGAACGAGGAGAGGGAGTGAGAGAGCGGAGTGCTTGGTTAACCGCGCGCGAACGGCCTTCGCTGCTGCCACATGGCGCGTCCACGGCTCGTTTACGCAATCGCGCCTATCGTCTTCATTCAAAGTCTTTTCAAATGGGGGAATGATCATGGGGCAACGCATCCGCCCGACGGCGGCAGACATGTTCGCGTCCGCTGATTTCTTGCGGGGAATTGTTGTGGTGTCGTCGTTCGGCTTCTGGGCGGTGATGCTCGGCCTGATGCCGGTGCTGGTGTTTCGGGTCTGGCTGGCCTGACGCAAGCACGTCCGGATGGTTAATCCGTGGTAGCACCTATGTTCGAAAGCGCGCGAAACTGCGACCCGGAATTTTAAAATATCTCACGTAGCGTTCATGCCCATAAGCGAAGAAATCGCGGGGGCGTTTGTGAATAATCATAGCGAAGTGGCGTCGCATTACGACGCTGGACAGCAGGGCTTCACCACCGAGGACATTCTCTGGGCCGCCGGCATCTGGTCGGTGATCCTCACTCTGTCGCCGGTGATCGTGTTCTACATGCTGATGGTGGCGTAACTTCCAGCCACTTTCTTGACCACGATCTTATCGGAAAACCGCTTCACCCTTTTCCGGATCGTGCTCGCCCGAAAACGCAAAACGCGCGGAGGTCCGCGCGTTTTTCGTCGGGGGAATGATTTATGAAAAATTACGCCGCCTGCTTGTGCATTGCGCCGGAAGCCGACGCCGTGCCGCGAATAGCCTTCACCGAACGTTCGATCGCCGCCCACAGCCTTGCGATTTCCTGAGCCGCACGACTCTCGGCCTGATATTCCCGCGCGCCCTCGCCGTGGCTCAACGCCATCAGCAGATCCGAACGGTTGGTGATCTGGCCGCCCCACACCGGAGCACGGAATTTCGCCAGCGCCTCGCGGGCGATGGTGACGATCGGGCTTTCGGACTCGTCGCGGCGCGCCGGCGCACCGTTGAGCACGACCGCGTAGGGCTTGCGCGCCGCACGGCACATCTGGATGGTTTCCTGCACCGCGTTGACGTCGAACACGCCGGGACGGGCGGGAATCACCACCATGGTGGCATTGCGGATGGCGTCGTCGACGACGGCCGACAGGTTCGGCGGCGTGTCGATCAACACCCATTCATAACCGTCGCGCTTGGCAGCGGAGACGATGCCGCTGACCGAGTTCACCGCGGACTTGATCGGCGGCTCGTTGGTGCCACGCAGCTTGTGCCACAGCGTGAGCGAGCCTTGCGGATCCGCATCGACGAGCAGGATCGGCTTGGTCGCCTTGATCTGCGCGGCAAGATGCGCGGCCAGCGTACTCTTGCCCGAGCCACCTTTACGCGATGCAAAAACAATAACGTTCATACCTCTGCCTCCAGATTGACCCCAGGCAGCGAAAATGAATCACCGCGGTGATTCGGGAAAGAAAAATTTATCATAAGTTATGCTGGCGCCATGAAATAACAAAGCGCGTTGGCTTTTGAGTCACACTGCTGCGTGCGACGACGGCCTCACGCCAGCAATCGTGCGTTTTTTGAGCAGTGCGGCGGGAAAAAACGGAATGCAACCTCGCCGGGCAAACCGTTCCACGACTCGTTTCCATCCCCGCGCGGTCGTAATTGTCGCAAGCATCCGCACGCGAAGGCGAACAAAACGAGTCCGGTGGCTGGTGTGGGGCTGACGCCTGGGTCAGTTTGACTCAAGGGGACAGCAAACGAGAAGTCGGACACGCAGATGCCCGGGACTTCAAACGCACTGCGCGCTGTGGCCCGGGCATGGTCGAGTTTCAAAAAGGGAACGTCGTGCTCGCGCTCAGCCTTCGCTGGCTTTCTTCTTCTTGGCCGGCTTGGTGCTCTTCTTCGCCGTCCGGGCCGAGCTCTTGGGCGCGATGCTGGTCGGCTTGCCGGCGCGGGGCGCCGCCGCCATGCCCGGCTCCGGTCCCGGCCGGAAGAAGGCCCGGCACTGCGGCGAGAGCTGCGACTTCTTCTGGATCATGCAGGCGGTGATGGCGTCGACGTTCGGAACGAAGTCGCCGCACAGCCGCATCGCGTCGGGGGTGCAGGCCTGCTGCTCCTCCTGGGAGTAGGCAAAGCCTTCACCCGGGTGGATCAGGACGGCCAGAGCCATCCCCGTGATCGCAGCAGCGAAAGATTTCTTAAAGCGGAACGCCGGCATCGATCCCCCCAAATGTCGAGTCGGAGACGATAGTGGGTGAACGGGGGTTCGTTGGCAACCGAGGCGAGATGCGAAAGGCGGGACGTGTGCGGTCTCGGCAACAGGGCCCCTAAAACAAAAACCGCGAAAACAACCCCATGCACAGTAGCCAAGTCCATGTGCCGATTGGACTTTGCGGATCGCAATTTGCGGATTTTACGAAATGAAGTTTGACTCGTCGGGCAAAACAGGGGCATCATGCCATCGTCACAGAACGTGCGTGGGGTGGTCGGCTTGTCTCCTGCGCTGGTCAAAGCGTGAGCGGGAGCGGAGACGATTGCATGGAGCGGAATGAGGCGGACCTGCCGCTGTCGGGGGTGACGGTGGTCTCGCTCGAGCAGGCGATTGCGGCTCCTCTTGCCAGCCGGCATCTTGCGGACTGGGGCGCACGGGTCATCAAGATCGAGCGGCCGGGCGATGGCGATTTCTGCCGCGACTACGATCACGCGATGAACGGGATGTCGAGCCAGTTCGTCTGGACCAACAGGTCGAAGGAAAGCCTCGCCATCGATATCAAAAGCCCCGAGGGCCAGAAGGTGCTCGAGGCCCTGCTGCCGCAGGCCGACGTCTTCATCCAGAACCTGGCGCCCGGCGCGGCGGAGCGGCTCGGCCTCGATGCCGCATCGCTGCTGCGAAAGTTTCCCCGCATCATCGCCTGCGACGTTTCGGGCTATGGCGCAGGCGGACCCTACAGCAACAAGAAGGCTTACGATCTCCTGGTCCAGTGCGAGGCCGGCGTGCTCGCCATCAACGGCACCGAGGCGGAGCCCGCCAAGGTCGGACTTTCCGTGGTCGATATCGCCACCGGGATGTACATCCTCAACGGCGTGCTGATGGCGCTGTATCGCCGCGAGCGCACCGGCAAGGGCACTGCCTTCCAGGCCTCGCTGTTCGATTCCATCACGGACTGGATGAGCTATCCCGCCTTCTACACGCAGAGTACCGGCCGGCCGCTGCCGCGCACCGGGGCCAAGCATGCAACCATAGCGCCGTATGGGCCTTTCCGCGTCGGAGACGGCAACACCATCTTCTTCGGCATCCAGAACGACCGGGAATGGCGATCGCTGTGCGCGATCGTGCTTGGCGACGCGGCCTTTGCCGACCACCCCCGCTTCCGCACCAATCCGCTGCGCATGGAAAACAGGGACGATCTGCAGGTCCATATCGAGCAGCGTTTTGCGGCGATGAGCAGTGACGAGGTGCTGCGGCTGCTCGACGAGGCCTCGATCGCCAACGCGCATCTGAATTCGGTCGAGGCGTTCCTGGAGCACGAGCAGCTCCGCTCCCGCGCCCGGGTGCAAACGGTGGGCTCTCCATGCGGACCGGTGATGAGCTTCCTGCCCGCTCTCACCATTCCGGGCCTGTCGCCGCGGATGGATCCGGTGCCCGACGTCGGGCAGCACAATCAATCCATCCTCGGCGAACTCGGTCTCGCAAAGGAGACATGACGATGGCCCCTCAGCGGCCGACGCGGGTCTATCTGGCCGTTCCCGCCCATCGCTCCCGTCTCGTCGCCAAGGCCGCTGCCTCGGCGGCGGATGCGGTGTTCATGGACCTCGAGGACGCGGTGCCGCCGTCCGAGAAGAGCGTGGCACTGGAAGAGGCTGCGCGGGCGCTGTCCGCGCTGGACTGGGGCAGCAAGGTCGTCGCGGTCAGGCTCAACGCCGTCGACAGCCCCTTCATCGCGCAGGAAATCCGCAAGCTCGCTGCGCTGCCCAGGCTGGATTCTGTGATCGTGCCGAAGGCGGAGCGCCCGAGCGACATCGCCGCCATTGCCGATCAGCTGCGCGCGGCCGCGCCGAATCGCCCCACGCCTGTCGCGCTCGACCTGCTGATCGAGACCGCGCTCGGTCTCGTCAATGTCGACGCGCTCGCCGCCGCGCACGACAGCGTCGCCGCCCTTCATCTCGGTGTCGGCGATTTCGCGGCGTCGATCGGCGCCCGCTCCTCGGAAATCGGCGCCTCGCCGGACGGCTACCGGCACGTGGGCTCCGCCCAGAGCGGCTATGCCTCCGCGCCGCTCGATCTGTTCGCCTATCCAATGATGCGCCTGCTGGTGGCCGCGCGCGCCTTCGGCCTGCGCGCCATCGACGGTCCGTGCGGCGCGTTTCGCGACGCCAGACTGACTGAAAGCAGCGCGCTCAAGGCGGCCGCAATGGGTTTTGACGGCAAGCAGGTGATCCATCCCGACCAGATCGAGCCGACGCTGCGGGCGTTCGTCCCGTCCGACACTGAGCTGGCGCACGCGCGGCGGGTGGTCGCGGCCATGGAGCAGGCCGAGGCGCAGGGCCAGGGCGCGGTGACGCTCGACGGCAAGATGATCGACTATGCCAATGTCCGCATGGCGCGCCGGATCATCGAGATGGGATCGTAGCGGCGCATGGCCACAGTGCTGATCGTCGCGCCGGTATTCGCGCTGATCGCGGCCGGCTATGCCGCGGTGCTGTTTCGCTTCGTCAGCGAGAGCGCGCACAAGGGCATCTCCGAATTCGCCTTCAGCATCGCCATTCCGGCGCTGCTGTTCCGCACCATCGTGGTGTCGGAATTCCCCGATGTCAGTCCCTACAGGATGTGGGGCGCCTATTACGGCGCGCTGGCCATCACCTGGCTCGCGGCGCTGGCGCTGTCGGCCCTGCTGCGCGCGCGGCGCGAAGACCGCGAGGACGGCGTCGTGTTCGCAATCGGCTCGGTCTACGGCAACATCGTGATGCTCGGCATTCCGCTGACGCTCTCGGCGCTGGGCAACGAAGCGGCGGGACCGATTGCGCTGATCCTGTCGGTGAACACGCCGCTGCTCTGGCTCTGCGGCATCCTGCAGATGGAGCTTGTCAGCCGCAAGCAGGCCGGCTCGCCCTTGTCGGTGATCCGGCCCGTGCTCGCCGATCTCGCGCGCAACCCGCTGATGCTGGGAATCGGTTTTGGCGTGGTCTGGCGTTTCACCGGCCTCGGTCTCAATCCCGTCGTCGACAGGACCATCGAGCTGCTGGCGCAGGCGGGATCGCCGGCGGCGCTGATCGCGCTCGGCATCAATCTGTTCCGGTTCGAGGTCAAGGGCGAGATGTTGAGCGTCGTCATGATGTGCGCGCTCAAGCTGATGGCTATGCCGGCGGCAGCGTTCGTGCTGGCCAAGCTGCTCGGTTTGCCGCCGATCGCGGCCGGCGTGATCGTGCTGTTCGCGGCGATGCCGACCGGCGCGAACGCCTACATCTTTGCGGCGCAATACAAGCGGCTGGTGAATCCGGTGTCGGGCGCGGTGGCGCTGGGCCGCTGCTGGCGGCGGTGACGTTGCCGGTGGTGGTGATGATCGTGGCGGGGGTTAGGTAGCGTTGGCCGGCCATTGGCCGAACAGCCTGAGGTCATGGGGATAGCGCGCGACATGCGCCACGCGGATGCGCGCCGCGTCCTTGTGCCTGGGATTGATGAGGTAGTTTTGCGCGAACGGCACGATGGCCGAAGGCACGGACACTATTGCCGTGCGCGCCTCACCGAACCAGGTCCGCAACATATCGCGGCTCACCCTGGGATCGTCAGCCCAATCCGGCGATATACGCTCGATGTCGGCCCGGCTCACCATCTCGACGGCGAGGTCGTCCGGCACGTCGATGCCGAGCAGTTGGTAGCTCGTCGGCAGGTCCTCGAAATCGATTTCCAGATGCACCATCACTTCGAGCAGCGCCGACGCCGGATGATCCGCTGCGTAGACCGCGTGCCGGCCGCGATCATGCCAGCGGCCGTCGGCCTTGAGGCCGCCCACGCCGGACAGATCGTCGAAGTTGGAGATCCGCCATATCCTCACGCCAAATCCTTACGCAAGGATGCCGTGATCGATCCGGTGCAGCATCTCTTCGACCACGCGCGCGCCCGCCTCCGTCGCGAGGTAAGCCAGCGGCGTTTCCCCGCGAAGCAGCTTCTTGGGCTTGCGCAACCAGCGATGCGCCTTCGCAGGCTCGCCGAACACGTTGGCGGCCAATCGGTCAACCCGCGCCAGCCGCACGGCTTTGTCGGTCTCCTCGACCGTCAGCGGCTCGCCCTCCGAAAGCCGCCGCGCCAGTGTGCGCTTCGGCACGACAAGCGCGTGAATTTCGTCGTCGCTGTAATTGGCAAGACGCTTCAGCGCCGCGGGCTCAATGCGAAACAGACTGTTGGCGTCGATGACGACATTGAACAGCTCGGCGGACGGCTGCGATTCACCCGCCCCGCCCCCGCCAAGCCCGAGCGAAGGCGCGTCGGTGACGGTGGAGAGCCCCGTGACCGCATCGAAATGCCCCTGCACGACAATGGCGCCGGCTTGCGGTTGATAGGTGTGGTCCTGCTCGGCGGCGAACAAGCGTTTCCTTGCCGCCCCGCGCGATTTGTCGGGTGGAGGTTTGTGCGTCGGCATCGGGGACGGCTTGCGGTCAGGCCGCTGGGTCAGGGCTGCCGCCGCGATCGTCTTGATCTGTTTGTTGGTCAGCGAGCCGGGGACACGAAGCCCGCGGGAGGTTGAACCAACGCCTTTGCCAGTCCGCTCGTTCTTTGCCATTGGGTCCGTCGTAATGCCAAATGCCTAAACAATAGAGCCAAGTGGCATTTAAGCACATGGGCTGCCGGATTCAAGCGCGGCCCGTGGATCGGCAACGTTTCCCCGGGGAGTTTCATGCACTGTCACCTAGCGGAGAAGGCCGACAGACGTGGTTTCGGTTAGGCCCGCGCGCCAAGCCATCTGCCAGAAGTCCGCCTCGAGTCGGGTGGCTTCCTTGAAGATCGCCATCAGCTCTGCCTCGCGGGCCGGCGTGGCGTAGAGATCGGCGAGATGCTCCATGTGCGCCCGCGCTCTGGCCGCAACCTCCTGGTACGGCGCGCCGGCGTACTCGGCGATCCAGACACGGTAGGCGTTCGTCGCAGCGTCCGCGAGGGGGAGCGCGGCGAGCCGCGTCGCGATCTCCGCGTATCCGATCACGCAAGGGGCAAGCGCCACCTTGAGTGCCAGCAGATCGCCGCGCATTCCCGCGTCGAGCGCGTAGCGTGTATAGGCCAGCATCTCGGCCGCCGGAGGGGCCTGTTCAAGGTCGGCCGGGGACAGACCCCAATCGGCACAGAGCTTCACATGCAGGTTCATCTCGACATCGAGGATGGCCGAAAGGCCGGCCGCTGCTTCACGCATGTCGGCAAGTCTGGGCGACTTGTAGACCGCGAGCGCGTAGGCGCGCGCAAACTCGATCAGGAACAAATAGTCCTGACCGAGGTAGTGACGAAACGCCGCTTCGGGGAGCGAGCCGTCCGCCAATCCGTTCGTGAAGGGATGCTCGGTGTAAGCCCGCCACTCGACGGATGCGGCTGTCTTGAGACGATCGAAGAAACTCACGATGTTTTTCGCCTGGCTTGCTTATCCATGAACGTCTATGGCAAGCTACCGATAGCCCATTGCGGACCGAGGAGCTACGGTGACCGCGGACAAAGCTGGCTTTGAGCAACGTTGCGGACACTCCCCGCGTCGAGAGTTTTGTACACTGTCACCGTAATGCTGGAGAGTGCGCCGCACCACCTGCCAAATATCCAATCAGCGCAGGCCCAGGAACGAGAGCACCACACCAATCACGACGACGAGTCCGACCAGATAGATAATTCCGTTCATGTCTCAGCTCCTCAGCGTTGTCAGTCCTGCCGCAACACAAACACCCAAGGTCGTGAAAAGGTTCGGCGTAGCCCGACGCCGTTTTCTCCTGAACTCGGGGAACGAAAGCGAACGCCCCTGTTCGTGGCGTGCTGAGCCCTCGCCCCTCATCTCGATGATTTTGCGTTTACACGCAAAGGTCGCTAGGCTGCCCTGATACGTCCTGCAGGGAGGCAGACATGGGACAGCGTGAAGAGATGCTGGCGTTGATCAGACGCGCTTACGCGGCACGCGACGGCGGTGACGCCGAGGGCTTGGTGACCGCTTTTCACCCCGAGGGCCTGTTCACCTTGATGGGCGACAAGAGCGCGCTCGAACTGACAGGGAGTATGCAGGGACATCAGACCCTGCGTGGAGCCTTCAGTAAACTGATCGATGAATTCGGCTTCGAAGGTCGCGAAATCCTGGCTGAGTTGGTTGACGGAGATCGCGTTGCTGTCCATTCCCGCGTCGTCGTTCGGTACCGCCCGACCGGGCAAGCTTCCAGTACCGAGATCCTGGACCTGTTCAGATTTCAGGACGGCAAGATCGTTGAACTGATTGAGTTCGCGGACACTGCGCAGATCAAGGCGATGATCAGCTGATGCGCGATGGGGTTCTATTGGGTCGTTCTCTCTCAGAATTACGGTGACAGTGCTGGACTGCACTAATTGGTATCTAACGTTATTGGATTTGGTGCACTGTCACCACAAGGACGAGACAACATACAAGTTCTTAGATACCGGGAGGGACGAATCCTTGGTGCGGATCGCTGCAATTACTATTATGCTCGCTACCCTGTCGAACTTTATGCCCGCATCAGCGGCTTCCCTGAACTCGTGCGCCAACCTCGACATCATCGGTACTTACGACCGAAGCGGTCTCCAAGAGAGCGACTATGGCATCTCGGCGGCCGGGACGTTCAGGATACAGAACGAGCCGGACGAAAACTCGCAGCCCAACTTCAACCTCACCATGGTCAACTGCGACAAGCAGACTGACGAGAACGGCCGACAGTCCCTTACATGCCACGTCGTGAAGGCCGTCACATGGGCCAAGGATGAGAAGCCCAGTACCGACAATCCCAACTGCTCCCTCGATCTGGACATGACCGACTACACCATGCATCAGCTCCAGAAAGGTGTGTTGGTCGGCGCAGAGGATTCCACCAACTGCTTTCAAAGCATGCTCACGATCGACAGGAACACAAAGCGCGCGTACCAGAACTTCACGCGAACCAAGTACGCGGACAACTTCGATAAGATAAAACCCGACACGTGCGGACAACCGCCACGAACGCAAGTCTTGATGAACTGCACCTATTGGGCAAAGTCCCGCAAGAACGGCGCGACACCCTCACGCTATTGCGACTTCAGCGGAGCGGCAGACAAGTAAATGCCAACACTATCCTCTTCTATGGATTGCAGGATGCTGTTGGAATTCCGCGTGAAACAGGCATGAACCGCTTTGACCATTGGCTGCGTGAAGTCACCTTTCGCGCCATGCAGGCACTGGCGAGCCTTGCTGTCCGGCTCATGTTAAGCGCAATTGCTTAAAGGCCAAGAGGTTAGGAAATCAATGACGGGCGTATTTATAAGCAAAGGCATCAAAGTGGGCATTCCGGTCGGTGGATTGCAAATGTCAATTGATCCTTCCGGTAACTTGCAGTGCGGCAAGATCCAATTGCAGGTGCACTTTGACGTAGTGCCTTCTTGGACAACACTCGCTCTAAAGCATCTGGCGGATACGCAAAACGATAAGCTGGCTCGACACAAAGCTTGGAGCGCCGCTGTAGAGGAGGACAAGGGGCTTACTCTGGAACGCGAATTTCAATCTTCAATGCAAGCAATTATGTCGGCTGCCATCGCGCTCGACGCGTTCTACGCGGCACTTCAGGACAAAATCAAAATCGACCAGGAACTGCGAGACAAGTGGCGTGCCAATCGAACCGCGAGATATGCTCAGATTGCGGAAGTGATCCGCATGGCTTTTCAGCTGAAGCCGAAAGGAAGCGCGTTATTGCGCAACAATCTGAAGGACATCTACAGATTACGAGACTTGGCTGTCCACCCTTCGGCCACCTTGAAGGACCCTATCCTTCATCCCGAGCTTGGCGTTGGTGTCGAATGGCGATTTTTCTACTTTCGGTTTGATCACGCATTGCTCGTTGTTCGCAGCGCTGTTGAAACCATCCACGAGTTAGTAGCCCAAGGAGTGGCCGCAAACGAAGCGATCAAGGAATACTCGGCAACGCTCAAACCTCAGTTCGACATATTCAGCGACGCAAACGTTCTGAAGCAGGTCTCCGCCACCCCCTAAGTAGTCGTGATACTGCGTCCACAACGCGAGCCATGCAATTCGGAATCCCTGCGATTCCAAAACGCCCGTCTTAAAAATCATAATTGGGGATGGACGGGCTTTCTCGGCCAGTGACGAGGCGGAAACCGATGACGAGGTGAGCAAAATTACCCCACCACTCACATTCTTGGACCGGGGGCTGAGAGCGGCTAAATTTGACCGCCGGGTGCTTTGCAACCTTGCATGCTGCCACCGCTGGTACAGTTGGGTGGGCTCGAACCACCGACCTCCTGTTCCACAGACAGGCGCTCTAACCAACTGAGCTACAACTGCATCCTTGCGAGCCGCGCCTCTGGGCGCCTCGAACGGGCCGAGAACCAAGGGGGGCTGGACGGGGCGGAAACTAGGTGCAACGGCCGTTTTTGGCAAGGCCGCAAAACCCTGAAATCGCGCCTCGGACAACGTTATTTCCAAAGCAAAACCCGGGCTCTAGGCCCGGGTTTCTTAATCTAGACAGCCCGATCCGCTCAGGCGGCAGGCGTGTAGAGCTTGGCGGCGGAGGCCTTGATCGGCTCGGCGGCGGCAGTGGCCGCGCGCTGGGTGATCTCGGCGAGCTCCCGGGCCTGGGCCTGGAAGGTCTCGAGCTGCGCCTTGGAATGGTTGGTCCACAGCGCGAACGCATCCTGCGGCGCCTTCACGCTGAACAGCTCCTGGGTGAAGTCGAGATGGGCCTTGGTGTTGGCCTTCGCGAACTCCATCAGCTTGGCGGTGTATTCGCTGACGCCCTTGTGGGCGGACGCGAACACGGCCTCGACCGTGCCGTTGTGGGTTTCGGCGGCGTCCTTGAACTTGGCATAGCTCTCGCGGGCCTGCGACACGCCCTTTTCGGCGAACGCACGCATCTGCTCCGGAACTTCGAACGGAATGACGGAGGCGGAGAATGGATCAGTCGTACCTGTCATTGGGTATCCCTCACACTAAATGGAAAAACGGAGTGAGCCTTTTCGGCCGCGCCCGCCGGCCAATTGGGTGACGGAAGCGAAGACTGGAAACATAAAACGAATGATGGCTCGCCCAGCGCGGCGACCATGCCTGCCTAAAATGTCAACATTGTGCAACGCAACGGGTTTTGGGGTGCATTGCGCAAATTAATCGCGGCGAGGATGAGGTTCCCGGGCAGGGGAACCGGTGGTTGAGGTAATGGGGTGGCCTCTGAGCACCCGCCTTGGCCTGGAGACGCCCGCTGCGCGGATTGGCTGGGCGGCATAGGTGCTGCCCGACGCGGCATCTGAAGGATGGGGATGCGACCGGGCTACGGCTTGCGGGCCTCGCCACATTAAGGTTATCGCGGCTTTAGGCCTTGCCCCGTAGGCTGGGGCCGTGGACCTGCCCGCGGCTGCGGGCGATACTAACCCTTTCTTAAGGCTGTCATTCCGGCAGCCTGATGCGCACAAGTGGGACGCGAAGCCGGTCGGATGACGAGTTCGGATTTCCAGTTGCGAGGCGTGGGCGATCCCCGGCTGGCCGTGCACGCGACCTCGCCGCTGCCCGTCTGGCTCTGGTCGATCGACGGCACGCGCGTGCTCTGGGCCAATCCGGTCGGGGCAAGGCTGTTCGGCGCGGCCCATGCCACGGCGCTGGCAGAGAAGACCTTCGGCCCCACCGACGGCCACCGCCGTCAGATCATCCGGCTGGCCGGCCGGTTGCCCGCGAACGGCGCCATCCGGCTCGAACGGTTGCGCGGCTTCGGCGCCCGGCTCGGCGCGCTGATGACCTGCGCCTGTGCCCGGCTCGACTTCGCCGATGGCGGCCAATTCTTCCAAGGATCTGCCGTGCTCGTCACGGCGATGGATCCGATGCTGCGCTCGATGCCCCTGGTCGAACGCCTGCTTCGTCTCGTCGACGGCGCCAAGACGCCGATGGCGGCGTTCGCGCCCGACGGCCTGTTCGTCGGCGCCAGCGAAACGGCCCGCACCCTGCTCGGCTTCCGCGATCTCAGCGAGGGCGGACTCGAACAGGCGCGCAGCGATGCGCTTCGCCAAGGCCGCGCCGAGACGCCGATCGGCATCGGCCAGATGGTGCTGCAGCGGGTCGGCAGCGGGGCCGATGTCGGCCTGGTCGCGCTGATCGAGCCGGCCGTGCAGCAGGCGGCGGCTGCGACTGACGAGGTTAAAGCCGAGGCCGCTGAAGAGGTCGCGCGCGAAGACGTCGCCCGAGAAGACATCGTTCAGCGTGAGCCTGCCCCGCCCCCTCCTCCGCCTCCCGCGCCGGAGCATGTGCAAGCAGCGCCGCCGCACGAGGCGCCATCCGAGATCGCGCTGTTCGACGCCTTTGCCGAGCCGGTCGACGCGCCGGAAGCAACGATCGCGCACGAACCGCCCGCGCGCGAGCCGGCGACCGAGATCGTGACGATCCAGCAAGCCGTCGAGGAGGCGGCCGAAGCCGCGCCAGAAACTCCGGTTGAAAACTCGGCCGAAGCCATGGTGTCGCCGCAGGCCGCGCCGACCGTAACAGGCATGGTCGAGCCGCCGTCGGGCCATGAAGAGCCGCCCGCACCGCGTCAGCATCCGCTGCGCTTCCTCTGGAAGGTGGATGCAGAGGGCCGCTTTGCGCTGCTCTCCGACGAATTCATCCACCTGATCGGTCCGCGCACCGCCGCCGGCTTCGGCCGCTCCTGGCGCGAGATCGCCGACGCCTTCGCGCTCGATCCTGAGGGACGCGTGGCGCAGGCGCTTGCGAGCAAGGACACCTGGGCCGGGATCACCGTGAACTGGCCAGCCGACGGCGGCGAGCATCTGCCGGTCGAGCTTGCCGGGCTTCCGGTTTATGATGGCGAGCGCAATTTCGTGGGCTTCAGGGGTTTTGGCGTCTGCCGCGATCTCGATGGCCTCAACCGGCTCGATGCGCTCAGGCGCTTTGAGTTGTTGGCCGAACCGGCGGCACCGCAAAGCCTGTCTGCCGATGTGGTCGAGCCGGAGCCCGAACCCGAGCCCCAGCCAGTGCTGGAGGCGCCGCCGCCTCCGCCGATCGAGCCGCCCGCACCTGAGCCTGAGCCTGAGCCCGCACCTGAGCCTGAAGCCGAACTGCCCGAACCCACAACCGACGCGAATTCACATCCAACCGATCCGGAAACGCCAGTGGAAACGCCTCCCAATGTCCTGCCGTTCCGCGCGCCCGGCGACACGCGATCGCCGACGCTGACGCCGGTCGAGAACAGCGCGTTCAACGAGCTCGCCCGGCAATTGTCCGAGCGCCTCGAACGCGACAAGGAAACCATCGCGGCATCGGCCGAACCGCTGGGTGCCGAGATCACGCCCGAGGCGCCAACGCCGGAGCCTGAGACGCCGCACGCGCCGGCCGAATGGCTGAGCGAGCCCGCGCCGCCCGCACATGGCCACAGCACGCGCGACCGCGCGCTGCTCGACCTGCTGCCGACCGGCATCCTGATCTACCGGCTCGACCGCCTGCTCTACGCCAATTCCGCGTTTCTCGCGCGCATGGGCTATGCCAGCCTGAGCGCGCTGGAGAACGCCGGCGGGCTGGATGCGCTCTATGTCGAGCCGGGCGTATCCGCGGCCAGCAGCACATCGCAAGCAGGCACGCCTGTCACGATCAGCGCCACGCTCGCCAATGGCGAAGCGCCGCTGCCGACCACCGAGGCGCATCTGCACGCGATCGACTGGGACGGCGAGAGCGCGCATGCGCTGATCTGCGCGCTGCCGCAGGCAGCACCCGCTGCGCCCGTCGTCGCCGAGACCGTCGTCGCCGAGACTATTGTCCCGGAGACCATTGTCCCCGAGACCTTCCCCACCGCGCCCGAGCCCGACGCCGGCGAGGCGGCCGCGGAAGATCTCGCTGCGATCCTCGACACCACGGCCGAGGGCATCGTCATGTTCGATGCCGAAGGCAACATCCACGCCTGCAACCGCAGCGCCGAGGCGCTGTTCGGCTATGACGGCGAGACGCTGATGCAGCAGAATCTGGTGACGCTGTTCGCGCCGGAGAGCCAGCATGTCGTGATCGACTATCTGGAAAACCTCAAGAGCCAGGACATCGCGAGCCTGCTCGACCACGGCCGCGAGGTGCTGGGACGCGAGAAGAAGGGCGGCGTCATTCCGCTCGCCATGATCATGGGCCGCACCAGGCCTGACGGCCCGAACTTCTTCGCCGTATTCCGCGACCTCTCGCACAGCAAGCAGGGCGAGAGCGAGCTGACGCAGGCGCGACGTCTGGTCGAAGGCACGGCGAACGCCAAGGCCGACATGCTGGCGCGGATCAGCCACGAGATCCGCACGCCGCTCAACGCCATCATCGGATTCTCGGAGGTGATGATCTCGGAGCGCTTCGGCACGCTCGGCAACGAGCGCTACGGCGAGTACATGAAGGACATCCGCGCCTCCGGCGAGCGCGTCATCGCCATCATCGACGACCTGCTGGAGCTGTCGCGGATCGAGACCGGCAAGCTCGACCTCAACTTCGCCAACCTCAACCTCAACGACCTCGTCGAGGCCTGCGTGGTGGTGATGCAGCCGCAGGCCAATCGCGAGCGCATCATCATCCGCACCTCGCTCGGCCATGCGCTGCCACAGGTGAGCGCGGATGCGCGCGCGATGCGGCAGATCACCATGAACCTGATCTCGAACTCGATCCGGCTCGCCAGCGCCGGCGGCCAGGTGATCGTCTCCACCGCGCTTACCGACCGCGGCGAGGTCGCACTTCGCATCCGCGACACCGGCCACGGCCTCAGCGAGCGCGAAGTCGCCGCCGCGATGGAGCCGTTCCGGACGCCACCGCCCGGCGACGCCGAGGACAATTCGGCGCTGAGCCTGTCGCTGACCAAGGCCCTGGTCGAAGCCAACCGCGCCCGGTTCAACATCAAGAGCGCGGCGAACGCCGGCTCGCTGATCGAGGTGGTGTTCGCACCGGCGCTGGCGCAGGCGTAAGCGGCGAACGCGATTTCCTGCCCGCGGTGCACGCCCGCGGCCGCGCTGCGGGCCTCGTGCCGGGCGGCTTCGGCCGAGCCGCGCCCGACGAAGGGCGCCACCTCACCGCAACTTCTTCCCGGGCGGAACTGAAGCCCCTTGTTGCGGCTTGAAGCCGGGACCCAGCGTTTCTCCTGCTGATCAGTTCGACACTGCAGCTCCCGCACCCCAGTGATATCAAATGGCCGAACGAGCGAAATCCGTGGCACCGAAGCAGCGTTCGCCCAAGCGGAGCGACGCCGTGCGGAGCGAAGGCGGCCCGAACACGACCGAGCGAAAGCCGCTGCCCACGGGTGCGGGCGCACGCATGAACGCACGGGTCGTGCTTGCCCTCGCGCTCGTCGCACTGGCGTTGTGGACGGCGGCGGGATTTCTCCCCGCATTGATCTGGGCCGCGATTCTCGCAACCAGCCTGTGGCCGCTCTACACCAAGTTTGCGGCACGCGTGAGCTCCGGCCGGTCCAGCCTGGCCCCGCTGGTCTTCACGCTCGTCGTCGCCCTCATCCTGTTTACGCCGATGTCGCTTGCCGTCTATCAGATCGCGCAACAAGGCGATCTGCTCGTGGGCTGGATGAAACAGGCCGGAGAGAGCGGGATCGAAGTGCCCGATTGGCTCGCGCGGCTTCCGATCGCCGCAGGGAGCATGGAGCAGTGGTGGCGCAGCAATCTTTCCGATCCCAAAGCCGCGACCGCATGGCTGAAAAGCGTCAATGCAGACAACGCATCGGAACTGTTTCGAACGTTCGGCGGACAGCTGCTTCACCGCCTGTTTCTTCTGTTCTTTTCGCTGGTGGCCTTGTTCGTCCTGCTGCGCAACGGCCGGTCGATCTCGGGCCGCGTGCTGGAAACCTGCGATCGACTTTTCGGTGAGGCGGGAGAGGGTCTCGCGGAGCAAATGGTCGATGCGATCCGCGGCACGGTGAACGGCACGGTGCTGGTCGCCGCGGGCGAGGGATTATTGATCGGCGTGGCCTATTTCGTCGCGGGCGTGCCGCATGCCATCGTATTCACGATCTTGACCACGGCCTTCGCCATGCTTCCGTTCGGCGCCTGGCTGGCCTTCACCGCCGCGGCGCTGGTCCTGATCTCCGGCGGAGGCAGCGGCTTCGCAGCCGCGGGCGTCTTCTTCTGGGGCGCGATCATCATGTTGGCCGGCGATCATTTCGTATGGCCGACCCTGGTCGGCGACTCGGCGCGGCTACCGTTTCTGTTCGCGTTCGTCGGGATCTTTGGAGGCCTGGCTGCCTTCGGCCTCCTGGGCTTGTTTTTAGGCCCGGTGATCATGTCAGCCTTGCTGGTGGTCTGGCGGGAATGGGTGTTCCGACCTGTCGCAACCGAGAAGAACGGTTGAGTTGCCGCGGGCGAATCCCCAAGCACGCCAGAAAGCAAAAGGCACGGCGTTTGCGGCGCCGTGCCCTTCGCATTCAATGAGGCGATCGCCTCAGCCGTAGATCTCGAACAGTCCCGCGCCGCCCTGGCCGCCGCCGATGCACATCGTCACGACGCCCCACTTGGCCTTGCGGCGCTTGCCTTCCTGGAGGATGTGGCCGGTGAGGCGCGCGCCGGTCATGCCAAAGGGATGGCCGATCGCGATCGAGCCGCCGTTGACGTTGTACTTGGCGGGATCGATGCCGAGCTTGTCGCGCGAATAGAGGCACTGGCTGGCGAAGGCTTCGTTGAGCTCCCACAGATCGATGTCGTCGATCTTCAGGCCGTGACGCTTCAACAGCTTCGGCACGGCAAAGATCGGGCCGATGCCCATCTCGTCCGGCTCGCACCCCGCGGCCGCCCAGGCGACGAAGCGGCCCATGGGATTGAGGCCGCGCTTCTCCGCGTCCTTGGCTTCCATCAGCACCACGGCCGCGGCACCGTCCGACAGCTGGCTGGCGTTGCCCGCCGTAACGAACTTGCCGGGACCCCTGACGGGCTCGAGCTTGGCGAGACCTTCCAGCGTGGTCTCGGGCCGGTTGCACTCGTCGCGGTCGACGACGTAGTCGACGATCGACTCGGCCTTGGTCGCCTTGTCGACCACTTTCATCTTGGTCTTCATCGGGACGATTTCGTCCTTGAACTTGCCCGCCTGCTGCGCGGCGGCCATGCGGCGCTGCGACTCCAGCGAATATTCGTCCTGATATTCACGGCTGAGATTGTAGCGCTCTGCGACGATATCGGCGGTGTCGATCATCGCCATGAAGATCGCCGGCGCCGTCTTGAGCAGCTCGGGATCGATCGATTCCTTCGGGGTGCCGCCGCCCGGCATCGAGATGCTCTCGACCCCGCCTGCGACGATGCAGTCGGAACCGTCCGAGCGGATCGAGTTGGCGGCCATCGCAATGGTCTGGAGACCGGACGAGCAGAACCGGTTCACCGAGACGCCCCCGGTCGATTTCGGCATTCCCGCCAGCAGCGCGGCCTGGCGGCCGATGTTCGGCGCGCCATGGGCGCAATTGCCGAGATAGCAATCCTCGACATAGTCCTTCTCGACGCCGGCGCGGTCGACCGCGTGGTGAATGGCGTGGGCCGCGAGCGACATCGGCGGGGTGATGTTGAACCCGCCGCGGCCGGACTTCGCGAGGCCCGTGCGTGCATAGGAAACGATGACGGCTTCACGCATTGTTTTCTCCCTTTTCGAACGATTTTGAACGGAGCGTCGGTCGACGTCTTCTCGGCGCCATTGGTACACAAAGTGCAGCGGTCGCGGGAGAAATAAAAACGCCGCCCTCGCGAGAGGGCGGCGTTGTTCCGCGGGTCGGAATATGTCGGCGTGTCAGAACGTCAGCGCCTTGACCTGCTTGACCTGCGGCAGGGCCTGCACCTTGGCGAGCAGATCGGCCGGCACCGCCCCGTCGACCTCGATCAGCGCGATGGCATCGGAGCCCGGCGCGACGCGGCCGAGATGGAAGGTCGCGATGTTGATCTTGGCATCGCCGAGCAGGCTCGCGAACTTGCCGATGAAGCCCGGCTTGTCCTCGTTGGTCACGTAGATCATCGACTTGCCAAATTCAGCGTCGACGCGGATCCCCTTGATGTCGACCAGGCGCGGCTTGCCGTCGGCATAGACCGTGCCGGAGACTGACCGCTCCTGCCGCTCGGTGGTGACGGTGACGGTGATCAGGCTTTCATAGTCGCTCTGGGCAGCGCGCACGATCTCGTCCACCACCATGCCGCGCTCCTTGGCGACGACGGGCGCGGAGACGACGTTGACCTCGCCCAGCATCGGCCGCAGCAGGCCGGACAGCACGGCGGAGGTGATCGCCTTGATCTTCATCTCGGCGACGTGGCCCTCATAGGTGATCTCGACCTTGAGAATGCCGCTCTCGGTGAGCTGTCCCGCGAACGAGCCGAGCTTTTCGGCCAGCGCGATGAACGGCTTCAGCTTCGGCGCCTCTTCCGCCGTGATCGAGGGGAAGTTGACGGCATTCGAGATCGCGCCGGTGAGCAGGTAATCCGACATCTGCTCGGCGACCTGAAGCGCGACGTTCTCCTGCGCTTCGGTGGTGGACGCGCCGAGATGCGGCGTGCAGATCACGTTGGGATGGCCGAACAGCACGTTCGCAGTGGCGGGCTCCTCGACAAAGACGTCGAAGGCGGCGCCTGCGATGTGCTTGGAATTCAAGGCGTCGACCACGGCCTGCTCGTCGACGAGGCCGCCGCGGGCGCAGTTGATCAGGCGCACGCCCTTCTTCATCTTGGCGATCGCGGCTGCGTCGATGATGTTCTTGGTCTTCTCGGTCAGCGGCGTATGCAGCGTGATGAAGTCGGCGCGCTTGAAGAGGTCGTCGAGCTCGACCTTCTCGACGCCGATGTCCCTGGCGCGCTCCGGCGACAGGAACGGATCGAACGCGATCACCTTCATGCGCAGGCCGAGCGCGCGGTCGGCGACGATCGAGCCGATGTTGCCGCAGCCGACGACGCCGAGCACCTTGCCGGTGATCTCGACGCCCATGAAGCGGTTCTTCTCCCACTTGCCGGCCTGGGTCGAAGCGTCCGCCTGCGGAATCTCGCGCGCCAGCGCCAGCATCAGGGTGATGGCGTGCTCGGCGGTCGTGATCGAATTGCCGAACGGCGTGTTCATCACGATGATGCCCTTGGCCGTGGCGGCGGGAATCTCGACGTTGTCAACGCCGATGCCGGCGCGGCCGATCACCTTGAGATTGGTCGCCTTCTCGAGGATCTTCGCGGTCGCCTTGGTCGCCGAGCGGATCGCGAGGCCGTCGTAATTGCCGATGATCTCGGCGAGCTTGTCCTTGTCCTTGCCGAGATTGGGCTGAAAGTCGACCTCGACGCCGCGGTCCTTGAAGATCTGAACGGCGGCGGGAGAGAGCGCGTCGGAAATGAGAACTTTGGGTTTGGTCATGGGAATGATCCCTGATGGTCGATAAATCTGAGACCGTCATCCGCGGCTTGACCCGCAGAACCATTCTCTTCGATGGATGGCCGGGTCACGCCCGGCCATGACGAGATGAGATAACGCGACGAGCGAAGCCTGCTTAAGCCGCCTTGGCGAGCGTGGCCTTGGTCTCGGCGAAGGCCCAATCGATCCACTGGGTCAGCAGCGCGACATCGCTGGCCTCGACGGTGGCGCCGCACCAGATGCGCAGGCCGGCGGGCGCATCGCGGTAGTAGGCGAAGTCGTAGCCCGCGCCCTCCTTCTCGACCAGCGCCACCAGCTTCTTGGAGAAGTCGGCCTGCGCGTCCTCGGAGAGCGAGGTGATCGCGGGATCGGTGAACTTCAGGCACACCGAAGTGTTGGAGCGGATCGCGGCGTCCTTGGCGAGGAAGTCGATCCAGGGCGTCTTCGCCTTCCAGTCGGCGAGCACCTTGGTGTTGGCGTCGGCGCGCGCGATCAGCGCCTTGAGGCCACCGATCGACTTGGCCCAGTTCAGCGCGTCGAGATAATCCTCGACGCAAAGCATCGACGGCGTGTTGATGGTCTCGCCGACGAAAATGCCTTCGTTGATCTTGCCGCCCTTGGTCATGCGGAAAATCTTCGGCAGCGGCCAGGCCGGCTTGTAGGTTTCGAGCCGCTCCACGGCGCGGGGCGACAGGATCAGCATGCCGTGCGCGGCTTCGCCGCCGAGCGCCTTCTGCCAGGAGAAGGTGACGACGTCGAGCTTGGCCCAGTCGAGGGCTTGCGCGAACGCAGCCGAGGTGGCGTCGCAGATGGTCAGGCCTTCGCGAGTGGCGCTGATCCAGTCGGCGTTAGGCACGCGCACGCCTGAGGTGGTGCCGTTCCAGGTGAAGACGACGTCGGACTTCGGATCGACCTTGGAGAGGTCGGGGATCTCACCGTAAGCCGCGTTGAGCTTGGTGACGTCCTTGAGCTTCAATTCCTTGACGATGTCGCTGACCCAGCCCTCGCCGAAGGATTCCCAGGCGAGCGTGGTGACGGGCCGCGCCCCCAGCATCGACCACAGCGCCATCTCGACAGCGCCGGTATCGGAGGCCGGCACGATGCCGATGCGATAATCGGCGGGCACTTCGAGCACCTCGCGCGTCAAATCGATCGCGAGCTTGAGCTTGGTCTTGCCGACCTTCGCACGATGCGAACGGCCGAGCGCTGCGTCCTTGAGATTTTGGGCATTCCATCCGGGGCGCTTGGCGCAGGGGCCGGAAGAAAAATGCGGCACGTTCGGCCGCGAAGCGGGCTTCGCTACAGTCATCGTCTACCCTTCCAGATAGTAAGCCTCCCGTTGGGGGGAGATGTCCCGCCGCGGCAGATACGGGAATCGGGAAGACCAGTCAAGGAAGTTCCGGAGCCTCACGCGCGAGTGATGGCGCCTCCGGTGCGATTTTGGGGGATTCGACCACGGCCAGCGCGTTCAGCAAGTCCGTGGCATCGTTGATCAATTGCGCGGCGCGGCGGCGGCTGCCGACTTTCAAAATGCATTTGTCATTGGCCTGCACGACGTAGTCGTTGCCGACCTTGATCATCGAATAGCTTGTCATCGAAATCCCCGAACCGATCGAGCCCGGTTTCAGACGCTCGCGTAGCACCGTTCGTTCCTGGTTCCATGTGAACGTCGAACGGGTAGTTTATCAGCTCTTAACATGAACGTATGCGCGATCCGATTTCGCTGATCGCGCAAGGCTCATGGCGCGCTGCGTCAAAAGCGGACAGTCATGCCGACGTGACTCGCGGTGAACCCAAGCCGCTTGTAGAAGCGCTGCGCATCCGTTCGCGTCTGATGTGTGAGCAGTTCGACCAGATTGCAGCCGCGCGCTTTCGCTTCCGTCACCGCCCATTGCACCAATTGCTCGCCGATGCCGCGGCTGCGGCAATCGGAAGCAACGCGGACGTCTTCGAGCAGACCCCGCCGGCCGCCTTGCGAGCTGAGACCCGGAAGGATCGCGAGCTGCAGGCAGCCGACCACCCTGCCCTCGCTCTCCGCAACCACGAGCTGGATATTTTGATCGCGCTCGACCCGCGCGAATGCCTCGTAATAGGACGCAGGCAACGGGTCTTCCACGCGCTCGCGTGCGCGCCCGAGATGATCGTCGGCGAGCATCGTCACAATCGCAGCAACATCCTCGCGGCGCGCGGGACGAATGGAGACGGATTCGGCGTTCATGAAGTTACTCCTGCCTCAGCGCGCCTTAGCGCGCCTTGGGAAGCCCGAGAAAGGTCTCGGCTTCGCCGATCCAGCTGCGGATGGCGGCATAACGACCGAGATCGAAGCCGCCTTCATGCGCAACGCGGGTATAGGCGAGCAGTGACACCTCGGCGAGCGAGACCGCATCGCCGGCGAGGAAACGGCTGCCGGCGAGATGCTGCTCCATGCGGTCAAGCGCCGCATAGCCGCGCTTGACCTTTTCAGGATCGAGCTCGGAGGCGTCCTTGCCGAGATAGACGAGCTGGAAGCGGCACACCGCGATGTAGGGCTCGTGGCTGTATTGTTCCCAGAACAGCCATTCGTCCATCTTGGCGGCGGTGAAAGCATCGCGCGGAATGAGCACGCTGTCGCGCGCGAGATAGCGGATGATGGCATTGGATTGCGCCAGCGTGCGGCCGTCGTCGAAAGCGACGGTGGGCACCTGGCCGGCACCATTCATCTCGAGGAATTGCGCCGTGCGGCTTTCGCCCTTGCGAGTGTCGATCTCGATCCACTGGTAGGGCAGCGCGAGCTTGTCGCAGACCCACTTCACCTTCAGACAATTGCCGGAATTGGTATCGCCGTAGATCCGCATCGCTGCCCCCCGCGCATTCGGCGACAGAGCATCAGGACGGAGGCGGCCTGTCAATCGGCGCCGCGCGCCGGCGCGTCAGAACTTGTAGCCGAGACCGGCGCGAACGGTGTTGATGCTGGTGTCGACCGCCGAGCTGAAGCGGATGTATTCGTATTCACCGCGGAAGAACAGGCCACCAACCAGATTGACGTCGACGCCAAGACCGGCGGTGTAGCCGTAGATCAAATGGTTATGCTGGGCATCCGTCGAGCTCAGCAGCGCGAGTGGAGTATAGGTGCCGAGTTGGGTCGCGCTGATGCGGTCCTGCGCACTGACCGTGCGGATGATGTCGGCATTCCCAAGTGCGAGACCCGCGAACATGTAGGGCAGAAAGCATCCCCAGGCGTAAGCTGCGCGGCCGCGGAATGTCGCCATGTCGCTGATGTTGATCGATGACGTGGAGGTCGCCGTGACGTCGTGAAAATTGCCGTCGGACAGGGCGACGGGGCTCACGCGCCGCTCCGACGCTGACGCCGTTCCACCAAACTTGCCGTGCAGGTAGCTGAATTCAAGGCCGAGTACGACATCGTCCCACTGGCCATTGTAGCCGACGAAAGCGCCGTAGCCGCTGGTACGCTGCGAAGCCTTGCCAAGTCCGAGGTTCCACTGCGATACACCCATCGAACTTTCGATCAAGGTATCGGCCAGCAACGCCGCCATCATGTTGCGGGTCGAGCCGTTGAAGTTCTCGTCCGACGAGCCATAGCCGCCCTGGGCGCCGATATAGCTGCCCTGCCAGTTGACGTTGGACTTGCTCAAACCGTCGGTGAAGCCACCGCGCAGGATGGGAAGATCGGAGAGATCGGCCGCATGCGCCGCAGAGACCGTCCCCAACATCGCCGCCGCCAACAAAAGCCTACGCATCGAACGCTCCATCGAACTCGAACTTTCAGCCGTGATCATGGCTCGTTAACCTTAACCAATGGTTGCGTCGCAGCCTTTCGTCGCCGCTCGCCATGAAAAATACGCAAAGCGAAACGGCGCGGGATGATCCCGCGCCGTTAAGAAGTCCTAACCGATGAGGCTGTCGATCAGCCCTTGGTGACGAGCGGCGGCATGTAGGCCGGCGGGCTGTTGAGATCCCAGCGCACGCCGAGCTTGACGTCGTGCGAGGTGAGCTCCTTGATCTTGATCGTTGACGGACCCGAGGCGCTGTTGTCGAACAAGCGATAGTTGCCGGGCGCCGCGTCGCCGAGGTTCATGTAGCTGTAGGCCAGTTCGACGGTGAACCCGGGATTGACCTTGTAGGCGAGACCGGCGTGGGCGGCCCAGGCGAGGTTCCACTTTCCGTTGTCGGCGAAGTAAGCGACGCTGTTGTTGAGCCCCGGGCTGTACGACACGCCGTCGTCGCGGAAGCCGCTGATCTTGTTGTAGGAGCCGCCGACACCGGCGCCGATGAACGGGGTGATGCACCACCAGGTGCCGAGATCGACATAGGCATTCGCCATGACGACCCACTCGGATTTGCTGCCGCTGTAATTGTTGACGCCGACGAAGCCGGGTCCAATGACGTTGTCGCTGCCGTGCAGATTGGCCCTGCCCCGGTACTGGCCGATCACGTCGCCACGGAACCAGTTGTTGAAGCGGTAGCCGACGCCGAGATCGAACAGCGTCGCCGAGTCGAAGCCGAGTCCCTCCGTCGTCTTCGTAAACCCAGGCGCTACGGCGCCCTCGATGCTCTTGGCGCGCTGGTTGGTCATGCCGACGTCGCCGCGCAGATACCAGCCGCCGAAGTCGGCGGGCGGTGCCGGGGGCGCGTACATCGGAGGGGGCGCCGCGATCGGCATATCGGCGGCGAACGCCATCGAGGAGATCAGGGTTGCCGCACCCGCGGCAAGGAGAGACTTAACGCTACGCATTGGCTTCGTCCTTTTGGCCGGTGAGGCAATACGGCGCCTCACGTTCTGGAAACTCACGGCCCGGACGATGCCAGCAAATGTTTAAGCGCCACTTAACCCTAATTTTTAAGGTTGATTTTTTCTAACCGCATACGCGCATGCGGCGCAAGCGTTGCAAAAATGCAGCGCAAATGCGACGCCGTCGCCGCATGTCCTAACGATGTATGAAGCCGCGCTGCAGCAAGACAGGATATGTTAACGCGCGTGCCGCGGTAGCTTGGGCAGGAACACCGCAAGCAGGCCGATCGCCGGCAGATAGGCGCAGACCTGGTAGACGAATTCGATCGAGGTGTGGTCGGCGAGCTTGCCGAGCACGGCGGCGCCCAAGCCGCCGATGCCGAACGCGACACCGAAGAACACGCCGGAGATCATACCGAAGCGATGCGGGACCAACTCCTGCGCGAACACGATGATCGACGACGTCGTCGAGGAGATGATCAGGCCGATGATCACGGACAGCACCGCGCTCGCATAGAGCCCGGCATAGGGCAGCGCCAGCGTGAACGGCAGCGCCCCCAGGATCGAGATCCAGATCACGATCTTGCGGCCGAAGCGATCGCCCAGGGGACCACCGAGAAAAGCCCCGACCGCATTCGCCGCGAGGAAAATGAAGAGATACATCTGCGCGGCTTGCGTCGACACGCCGAACCGGTCGATCAGATAGAAAATGTAGTAGCTCGACAGGCTCGAGACGTAGAGCTGTTTCGAGAACAGCAGCGCGACCAGCACGAGGAGCGCAACGACGACGCGACGCGAGCTCGGCGCGTCGGGATGGGCTTGAGCCACCGCGGTCTTCTTCGCCTTGATCTGCGGTTCGTACCAGCGGCCGATGCGCCAGAGGATGAGGATCGCGAGGAAGGCGATCGAGGAGAACCAGGCGATGCTGCCCTGCCCGAACGGCACGACGATGAGCGCGGCCAGCACCGGTCCCATCGAGGTGCCAAAACTGCCGCCGAGCTGGAATACCGATTGCGCAAAACCGTAGCGGCCGCCGGAGGCCAGCCGCGCGATGCGCGCCGACTCCGGATGAAACACCGCCGAGCCGAGACCGACCAGCGCGGCGGCGACGAGGATGACGAGATATTCGTGGGCGGCACTGAGCAGCAACAGACCGAAGAAGGTCGAGGCCATGCCGATCGACAGCGAATAAGGCTGCGCCTTCTTGTCGGTGTAGTGGCCGACCACCGGCTGGAGCAGCGAGGCCGTGAACTGGAAGGCCAGCGTGATCATGCCGATCTGCGCGAAGTCGAGCGCGTAGGTGTCCTTCAGGATCGGATACACCGAGGCGATCAGCGACTGCATGGTGTCGTTGAGGAAGTGCGAGAAGCTGATGCCGGCCAGCACGACATAGGCCGGCCCTGCGGCCTTGGCTGCTTGTGCCACGTCGCTGACGATGACGGGTTCGGTCAGCGCTTCCTCTGAGACGACGACAGGCTTGTTCACTGGAGCATCCCGGCGGGCGCGGCAGATTGCCGCGACAAGCTCATTACGATGCGGGGAGTGGTGGAACCACCGCCAATCGCAAATGGCTGCGATGCATCTCTTACCTCTCCGCGAGTCCGGAATCGTAGGGTGGGCAAAGGCGCACTTGCGCCGTGCCCACCATCGACCGACAGCGCACAGAAGCGGTGGGCACGCTTCGCTTTGCCCAGCCTACGATACTGTGGTCGAGGAAGAGCTTACGCCGCGGCCTGCCCGAGCGCCGAGACGATGGTATCGACGACGTCCTCGACCAGGATGCGATCCTCGCCCTCGCCCATGACGCGGATCACCGGCTCGGTGCCGGAGGAGCGGATCAGCAGGCGGCCGTGGCCGTTGAGCCGCTGCTCGCCATCGGAAATCGCCGATTTGACATCGGAATTGTCGAGCGGCTTGCCGCCCTTGTGACGAACGTTCTTCAGGATCTGCGGCAGCGGATCGAAGCGGTGGCAAACTTCCGACACCGGGCGACGCAGCTTCTGCACCACGGCAAGCACCTGCAACGCGGCAACGAAGCCGTCGCCCGTGGTGGCGTAGTCGGACAGGATGATGTGGCCGGACTGCTCGCCGCCGAGATTGTAGCCGCCGTTCAGCATCTGCTCGAGCACGTAGCGATCGCCGACCGGCGTGCGCACGAGATCGAGGCCCTGCGCATTGAGGAAGCGCTCGAGCCCGAGGTTCGACATTACGGTGGCGACGATGCCCGATCGCGACAGCCGGCCGTCTTCCTTCCAGCTCTGCGCGATCACCGCGAGCAGCTGGTCGCCGTCGACGATGTGACCGCGCTCGTCGACCAGGATGACGCGATCGGCGTCACCGTCGAGCGCGATGCCGATGTCGGCGCGCATCTCGCGGACCTTCTTCGACAGCGCTTCCGGCGAGGTGGAGCCGCATTCCTTGTTGATGTTGAAGCCGTCGGGCTCGACCCCGATCGGAATCACGTCGGCGCCCAGCTCCCACAGCGCTTCCGGCACCACCTTGTAGGCGGCGCCATTGGCGCAATCGACCACGACGCGCAAGCCGTCGAGCGACAGATCGCGCGGCAGCGTGCGCTTGGCGAATTCGATGTAGCGGTCATGCACGCCGTCGATGCGGCGGGCGCGGCCGAGACTGGCGCTCTGGGCGAGACGCTTGTCGATGGGCTCGTCGAGCAGCTGCTCGATCTGCTTCTCGACGTCGTCGGAGAGCTTGAAGCCCTGCGGGCCGAACAACTTGATGCCGTTATCCTCGAACAGATTGTGCGAGGCGGAGATCATCACGCCGAGATCGGCGCGCATCGACTTGGTCAGCATCGCGACCGCCGGCGTCGGCATCGGGCCGACCAGCAGCACGTCCATGCCGACCGAGGTGAAGCCCGCCACCATGGCGTATTCGATCATGTAGCCGGACAGGCGGGTATCCTTGCCGATCACGACCCTGTGGCGGTGATCACCGCGCTGAAACGCCAGGCCTGCGGCCTGGCCGACCTTGAGCGCGAGCTCCGGCGTGATCAGTCCGTTGGCGCGGCCCCGGATCCCGTCCGTCCCGAAATATTTGCGGCTCATATCGTCCCCCACGCGACAACCAGGGATCCCCAATACAACCTGCGAGTGCCCTGGCGGGACCCGCATCCCTGATTTGCTGAGGTTCTTATAAAGCCATCGCGGCTAACTTGGCTTCAAAAAATATGATCAATCATTACGGAACCGGGCAGGCCCCGACGCTGATAACGTCTTGTTAACATTATATTTCCAGCGCGGTCGCCGGAACAGGGCGGAACCCGCGCCTAGTCCGAGCGCTTCACATGGCCGTCCCCGCGGCTCGGCGCCGGCTGGGTGACATTGACGGGATCGGAGCCCGGAAAGGTCTCTTCCAGACCTTCCTCCAGCGCTTCCTCGAGATCATGCTTCTCCTTGATCTCCTCCGGCGTCGGTCCGGTGTGCGGCCTGGTCATGGCGCCCTCCTCTCCACAAAGGATTTGCAAACGATTTGGCTGTGCATCCAACCATGCTAGATGACCCCTCGATCTTCCGATGCAAGACTCATCCGCTACTTCCGATGCAGACTCTTCCGATACAAGACGGGCCGGGGAAACGTTCATGAAGCACATCACCTGTATCGACGATCTTCGCACACTGCATCAGCGCCGCGTGCCGAAGGCGTTTTTCGATTATTGCGACCGCGGCTCCTACGCCGAGGAAACGCTGCGCGCCAACCGCGACGACATGCAGGCGATCAAGTTCCGCCAGCGTATCCTGGTCGACGTCTCCAAACGCGACACCGCCACCACGATCCTCGGCGAGCCCTCGACCATGCCGCTGATGCTCGCGCCGGTGGGCCTGCTCGGCATGCAGCATGGCGACGGCGAGATCCATGCCTGCCGCGCCGCGCAAGCCGCCGGTATCCCGTTCACGCAGTCGACGATGTCGATCTGCTCGATCGAGGACATCGCGGCCAGTGTCGAGAAGCCGTTCTGGTTCCAGCTCTACGTGATGAAGGACCGCGGCTTCATCAAGGAATTGATCCAGCGCGCGATCGCGGCGAAATGCTCCGCGCTGGTGCTGACCGTCGATCTCCAGGTGATCGGCCAGCGCCACCAGGACATCAAGAACGGCATGACAGTCCCGCCGGAATGGTCGCTCTCGAAGCTATTGGATTTCGCCAGCAAGCCCGCCTGGGTCTCCGGCGTGCTGCAAGGCAAGCGCCGCACCTTCGGTAACATCGCCGGCCATGTGAAGAACACCGGGGACCTCAATCGCCTCGCGGAGTGGACGGCCTCGCAATTCGATACGTCCCTGAACTGGAAGGACGTCGAGTGGGTCCGCAGCATCTGGCCGGGCAAGCTGATCATCAAGGGCATTCTGGACGTCGAGGACGCCGAGGAGGCAGCCAAGACCGGCGCGCAGGCGCTCGTCGTCTCGAACCACGGCGGCCGTCAGCTCGACGGCGCGCCGTCATCGATCGAGGTGCTGCCCGAGATCGCCGAGGCGGTCGGTGACAGGATGGAGATCATGTTCGACGGCGGCATTCGTTCCGGCCAGGACGTGATGCGCGCGCTCGCGCTCGGCGCAAAGTCCTGCATGATCGGCCGCGCCTACGCCTATGGCCTCGGCGCCGGCGGCCAGGCGGGCGTCGCCAAGGCGATCGACATCATCCAGAAGGAGTTGCTCACCACCATGGGCCTGTGCGGCGTCAACAGGATCGACGAGATCGACGAACATATCATTGCGATGTGAACCGCAGCGATGTGGCAAAAAGCAACCGCTTCAAACTCAGCCGTCGTCCCGGCGAAGGCCGGGACCCATAGCCACAGCGAGTAGTTTGGCGAAGATTGGTAGTTATTCAACCTTCGCGCGGTACTGAGACCTGCGCCCAACGATAGATCACGCGGTATGGGTCCCGGCCTCAGCCGGGACGACACTGAAGATGCCGCCGCAGCAGCACCCTTACATCGGCGGCGTCACTCCGTCGCGGCCGACGTTGACCCGGTTGGCTTCCAGCGAACCATCGTCCTTCTTCACCGCACCGAAAATGATCAGCTTGGCGCCGGGCTTGAGCTCGGATTTGTCGCTGGCCACGAAGGTGACGATCGGCGTGTCCGGGGGCACCACGACTTTCTTCTCGCCGTCCTTGTACTTGACCGTGATGTTCTGGCCGTCGGTGCCCTTCACCGTCTGCGCCACGGTGGCGTTGGTCATGGTCGAGTTGGCGCGCGCATCCCAGGGACGAAAACCTTCGGCCGCGCCGCGCTGGTTTTCAGGGAAGATGTGCACCGCGATCGCCTTCTGGGTGCCGTCGGGCTCGGGCATTCCGGTGACGCCGATATAGGAACCGTCCTTGATCTCCGACAACGACGTCTTCACCACCGCGAAGACCGCGACGTTGTCGGTCATGCGCACCTTCACGTCGCTGCCTTCGCGGGTCTTGATGCCGAGCGTGTTGCCGTCGACGCTCTCGATGGTGCCGCGGATGCGGACCGTCGGCGTCTGCTGCGCCAGGGCGGATGACGTGACGATGCAGGCGGCGAATGCAGCCACGCCAACGCGTGATATCCAGCTTCTCTTCGACATGTTGTTATTCTCCATTTACATCGGCGGCGTCAGGCCGTCGCGGCCGACGCTGACGCGGTTGGTTTCGAACGAGCCGTCCGGCAGCTGCTTCATGAAGGCGATCACCTTGGCGCCGGCCTTCAGATCGGATTTGTCGCCGGGCACGAAGGTCACCACCGGGGTATTGTCGGCGACGAACACCTTCTTCTCGCCGTCCTTGTACTTGACCAGCAGCGTATGGCCGTCATTGCCGACCACGCTCTCCGACACGGTCGCATTAGTCATGCTGGAGTTGGGCTTGAGGTCATAGGGGCGCGAGCCCTCGCCGGTGCCGCGCATGCTCTCCGGAAACACGTGGACCTCGACCGCGTTCGCGCCGCCGTCCGGTCCCGGCACGGTGGTGGCGCCGACGAAGGAGCCGGGCTTGATGTCGGCAAGTGAAATCCTGGTAATGCCCGACACGTTCACGTCGGAGGCGATGTGCAGCTTGACGTCCTCGCCGCTGCGCGCCTTGACCTGCATCGTGTCACCATTGACGCTTTCGATCGTGCCGCGCACGCGCGTCGGCACCGGCGCCCTTTGCGCAAGTGCTGAAAGGGTCGAGACGGCCACCATCGCGACGGCGATGAGCGGACGTGTGAAAGTTGCACGTTGAACAGACATGATGGTCTCCGATTGTCCCTATCGCCCTTACGGACATAGAACTCCGGAGGTTACGCGCTATTCTCTCAAGTCTTTGTGAGATCGGCCTCGACCAGCGCGCGCAGCTCGGCCGTGACCTGCGGCCGCTGGCCGAACCACAGCTCGAAGCCGCGGATCGCCTGATGCAGCAGCATGCCGAGCCCGTCGGCGGTTTTCAGCCCGCGCGCCTGTGCGGCCGCGAGCAGCGGCGTCACCAGCGGGACATAGACGAGATCGGCGACCACGGCGCCATCCGCCAGGCGCGCCACGTCAAGGTCGAGTGAAGGCTGGCCGTCCATGCCGAGCGAGGTCGTGTTCACGAGAAGTTTTGCACGCGGCAGGATGTCGTCGATGCCGTCCCAGGCAACAGGATGCACGTTCGGCCCGAACTGCCCTGCAAGCATCTCGGCCCGGGCGATGGTGCGATTGGCGAGATGCACGCAGCTGATGCCGCGTTCGAGCAACCCGAACACGATGGCGCGCGAGGAGCCGCCGGCGCCCAGCACCAGCGCCTCTTCGGCTGCGTCCCAGCCGGGCGCGCTGGCATCGAGATTGCTGATAAAGCCCTCGACGTCGGTGTTGGTCGAGTGCAGCTCGCCGTCCGCAAACCACAGCGTGTTGGCCGCACCGACCGCCCGCGCGCGGGCATCGGGCGTCGAGAGCTCAAGCACGCCCTCCTTGTGCGGGATGGTGACGTTGGCGCCGACGAAGCCGCGCAGCGACAGCCGCAGCACGAAGTCGCGCAGATTATCAGGTGGAACCGCCTCGATGACATAGCCGCCCTCGATATCGAGCGTGCGCAGCCAGTAACGATGGATCAGCGGCGAGCGCGAATGCGCGGCCGGCCATCCGATCAGACAGGCTGCGGGAGCCTTGGTCACGGTCGTCCTCCCCTGGGGTCGTTTCGGAGGCGATCCATTTCGCGTCCCGCAAGCCCTGTCAAGCGCGCGGGCCGTCTCGGGAGAGGCTCGACGTCAGGTCGTGCCCGCCTCACCGGCCGCGGGCTGCGCCGCGCCACCCTTGATGTCGGCGACCGCACGCGCGATGGTCTCGCGATAGCGGGCGCGTGGCGGCGTGACGCCATGGGTGAGCAGCGCGCGGCGCACCGCAGGCGACGCCCCCGTGATGAACAGCCGGATGCCCTGGCGGTGAGCCTTGGCGGCGACGCGGCCGAGCACGTTGGCCGCGGTCGAATCCAAAAACGGCACCGCGGCGAAATCGACCACGAATCCCTTGCGCTTGTCGGCGATGCCGTCGAGCACGCTGCCGATCGCCGAGGCCGCGCCGAAGAAGAACGCGCCGGTGATGCGATAGACCAGCACGTCGCGATCGACCGCGAGCGCGGGGTCGTAAGGCACGCGCTCGCCATTTTCGTCGTCGGGACGATCGGCGGCCACCATCGGCGAACGTTCCTCGATGCCGGTCATTTCCGCCATACGATGGATGAACAGCACCGCGCCGAGCGCGAAGCCGACCAGAATCCCTTCGGTCAGATCGCGGAAGATGGTGAGCAGGAAGGTTGCGAGCAGCACCACGGCATCGCCCCATGATGAGCGAAGGAGCGTCGCGAATTCGTGCTTCTCCGCCATGGTCCAAGCCACCACGACGAGCACGGCGGCGAGCGCGGCCAGCGGGATGTAGCTCGCGAGCGGCGCTGCGATCAGCATGAACAGCAGCAGGAAGACCGAATGCAGCATGCCCGCGAGCGGCCCCCGCGCGCCGGCGCGGATGTTGGTCGCGGTACGCGCGATCAGCCCCGTGACACAGATGCCGCCGAACAGCGCCGCGCCGACATTGGCAGCGCCTTGCGCCACCAGCTCGCAATTGGAGCGGTGACGGCGACCGGTCATGCCGTCGGCCACCACCGCCGACAGCAGCGATTCGATGGCGGCGAGCAGCGCGAAGGAGATCGCATCCGGCAGCACGGCGGTCGCCTTTGCGAGCGAGAACGCAGGCAAGGCCGGCGAGGGCAGTTCGCGCGGAATGCCGCCGAAGCGCGAGCCGACGGTCTCGACCGGCAGCGACAGCACGGCACATGCGACCGCCGCGAGCACGACCGCGATCAGGATGCCCGGCCAGGACGGCAGCCAACGTCGCAGTCCGGCGATGATGGCAATGCTGACGATCGCGACCGCGACGGCCGACGGATTGACGGTGTGCAGGCCGCCGGCAAGCGCGACCAGTTTCGGAACGAACTCGCTCGGCTCCTTCGCGAGGAGCGTGATCCCGCCGAGATCGCGCAGCTGGCTGGCGAAGATGATGACGGCGATGCCGGCGGTGAAGCCGACCGTCACCGGATACGGAATGAACTTGATATAGGTGCCGATCCGCAGGAAGCCCGCAGCGATCAGGAACAGGCCCGCCATCAGCGTCGCCAGGATCACGCCGTCGACCCCGTGACGGTCGGCGGTCGCCGCAACCAGCACAATGAAGGCGCCGGCAGGACCGCCGATCTGGAACCGGCTGCCGCCGAGCAGTGAGGCAATGAAGCCGCCGACAACAGCGGTGTAAAGTCCGCGGTCCGGCGTCACACCGGAGGCGATCGCTATCGCCATCGACAGCGGCAGCGCGACGATCGCAACTGTGAGGCCCGCAAACACATCGGCGCGGAAATCCGACCAGCCGTAGCCCTCGCGCCATACGGTGACGAGCTTTGGCAGATAGAGTTCGGTGAAGGTCGGCCGACGAAGCTGGTGCAGCTTGCCTGCGTGTTCGCCTGTGATGCTCATTTCAGCAAAATGCTCCGCTGCCCACGACGCTCCGATGCATCGTGCGGCCGCGTATCGGGGCGCGACGGTGCGTTAGTTAAGACTGCTTCCGAGCATGATCATTTGCGGGATCACGCCCCCACCCGACGCGGCGGCCCCGGCTCCTTGAGCCGAACGCCACGTCCGCCGCCTTCGCTGCGCGCCTGTTCGCCGATCAGCTCGACGCCGGCCCGATCAAAGGCTTCGACCACCTTCATCAAGGTCTCGACCACGCCACGGACGTTGCCGGTGCTCGCCTCCATCCGCTGAATGGTCGGCAGCGATACGCCTGCAAGCTCCGCCAAGGCCCTCTGGTCAATGCCGAGCAGCGCGCGCGCTGCCCGCATCTGGAACGACGTGATCACCTTGGCCTCACGTATGAACGATTATAAATGATGTCTGGAGCATGCACAATGATGTAAAATACATCAAGTTGAGCCGAACGCAAGAGGGCCCTCGCCGCCACGTGTTCCGCGTCGCCCTCTCCCCGTACGAACGGAGAGAGGGCGAGAGCAGTACGTGCCTCACTGCGAGAGGCAGCTCACGCCGCGTGCTGATGCGCAGCGATGATCTGGTCGGCGGCGCGCCCCGTGACTTCGGCCATGTGGTCGAACTGGCGGGTGAAGCTGCCGGCGCCTGCCGTGGCCGAGCGCAGCTCGACGATCAACTCGCCGATCTCGGCTTCCGGCATCATGGCGCGGACGCAGTCCCATCCGCTCCAGCCGTCGCGGGTGTCGAAGCCGAGGATCTGGCCGCGACGCGCCGACAGGATCGCGTTGATCTTGGCGGTGGCGTCGGTCGGGCAGACGATCTCGACCACGTGGATCGGCTCCAGCAGCACCGACTGGCATTGCGGCAGGCCTTCGTTGAGCCCGACCCGCGCCGCCGTGCGAAAGGCGAGGTCGGAGGAATCGACGCTGTGATAGGAGCCGTCGGTCAGCGTCACCTGCAAATCGGTGACCGGGAAACCGAGCGGGCCACGCGCAAGCCCGTCCACGACGCCCTCTTCCACCGCGCCGATATAGTTGCGGGGCACCGCACCGCCGACCACCTTCTCGGCGAACCTGAAGCCCTCGCCGCGCGGCAGCGGCCTGATGTCGAGCACGACATCGCCGAACTGGCCATGCCCACCGGACTGTTTCTTGTGGCGGCCGCGCTGGACGATCGGCTTGCGGATGGTTTCCTGATAGCCGATCGCGGGTGGATGCGAGGCGACCTTGACGCCGAAACGGTCGCGTAGCCGCTCGCTCGCGACGCGCAGATGCATCTCGCCCTGCCCCCACAGCACGGTGTCGTGAGTCTGCGCGTTCATCACGAAGACGAGCGAGGGATCCTCCTCGTGCAGCCGCATCAGCGCCTGGCCGAGCTTGACGTCGTCCTTGCGGTCGGTGGCCGCAACCGAGATCGCGAGCACCGGCGGAGTGGGTTCGCTGGCGGCGAGCGCTGCCGGCTGGGTCTTGCCGTTCGAGACCGTGTCGCCGGTCTTGATCGGGTCGAGCTTGGCGAGCGCCACCGTGTCGCCGGCTTCCGCCGCGGCACGCTTGGTGTCGTAGGCTCCGGTGACGGCGAGGATGCCGGAGATGCGGCTGGCTCCGCCGGAGGAGGATTGCAGGGTGGCACCGTCGTCGAGGTGGCCGGCGAGCATCCGTGTCAGCGACAGCTTTCCGCCGTGCTGCGAGTGCAGCGTCTTAAAGACGAAGCCGAGGGCGTCCCTGGTCTCGGGAACGCCGAGTCGTTTTGCGGTCTCCGCGATACCTGGCGCCTCGTGGCGCAATGCTTTCATCAAGCGCAGCACGCCGTTTTCGCGGGCGGCGGCGCCGAGCAGCACGGGGCAGATCAGCCCGTCGCGCAGTTCGCGGGCGAGATCGTCGAACACGGCATCGCGCGGTGGCGGAATGTCCTCGAGCAGCTGCTCCATCAGCGCATCGTCGTGATCGGCGAGCTTCTCCAGCATCGAGAAGCGGGCCTCCTTCTCGCGATCGAGATCACCGCCTTGAAGCGCGACCACTTCGGAGGCCTTGTGCTCGCGGTAAATGAACGCGCGCTCCAGCGCGAGATCGACGAAGCCCTCGATCAGCTCGTCCTTCCAGATCGGGATCTGGCGCAGCACAAGCGGCACGCGAGAGGCGGGCTGGAGCATCTCGAGCGTCTCGCGGATGCGCTTGTTGGCGCGGTCGATCTTGTTGAGGAACAGGAAACGCGGGATCTTCAGCTCCTCCAGCTCGCGCAGAATGATCTGAAGCTGCGGCAGCTTCTTCTCGTCGGCTTCGCAGACCACGATTGCGGCATCGACCGCGGGCAGCGCGGCGCGCATGTCGTGGGCAAATTCGACGGAACCGGGACAATCGAGGAAGGTGTAGCTGTCGCCCATGAAACTCGTGGTGACGGCAGTCAACCCGACGGTCATCTTGTGATGACGGGCCTCTGGCGTGGCGTCGCCGACGGAGGTTCCGGCATCGACGCTGCCGGCGCGAGGGATTGCGCCGGTTCGTGCCATGATCGCTTCGAGAAGTGTGGTTTTACCGCTTTGGAAAGGGCCCACCAGCGCGATGCACCGTGGACCTCGGGGACTTCTGACGTCTTGTCCCATTCGCCGCCTCCTTGGTGTGGAGCTCGGCCCATGATTGGGTCGGCAAACGCCGATGCTCTGCCCGTCCCCGAGATTTGGCAAGCATCAAACGTCGCTGCGGTGCGTCGTCGGTGAGATCAGGTCTTAACGGCCAGCTCTTAACGACCGGGGCGAAGTTCCAGGCTCTCGAGCCCGGCCGCGACGTTGAGGCCGACCTGACCCTGCACGCTGAGCGGCTGGAGCGCGATCGAATTGTTGGAGCCGCCGACCAGCACGTTGCCGCCGAGGCCGACACCAACGGAGGCGCTTCCCTGCGCACCGGCGTAGTTGCCGGCGAGGTCGCCCGGTCCGAGCCGGTTCACCGGCGCGAACACGCCCCACGCCAAAGCCGTCTCCTGGGTAATGCCGATATCCAGGCCGACCTTGCGGATGGTCGCGACGTAACGGTCGTCCAGCAAACCATCGACTCGCAGCACGCAGCCGAGATGGGTCACCGATCCCACGATGAAGCCCACGCTGGCGCCGCCGCGGCATTCGAGCACGCCCACCTGCACCATCCGCGATTGCGCGCTGGCGCCCGCAACGGAGGCAACGAGGCTCGCAGCGGCAAGCCCGGCGAGGAGGAGTGAACGGCGCATGAAAATCTCCGGCGATGAATGCGATGCGAGCATGGGGGCGCGGCACACGCCGCGCGATGGTCTATGCCACAACAGTTCCCGTGGCGCCAGATCGTGCAGACTTGAAAGAAAAAGGGCCCGCATTGCGCGGGCCCTTTGATGTTACTTCATGTCTGCGAGTTCAGCGCAGATTTCCGCAGAAGCGCTGGATGCGCTTGCAGGCGTCTTCGAGGTCCGAGGTCTTGGTTGCGTAGGAAATGCGGAACGCGGGTCCGAGGCCGAAGGCCGAACCCTGCACCACGGCGACGCCTTCGGTCTCGAGCAGCTCGGTCACGAACGTCTCGTCATTGTCGATCACCTTGCCCGACGGCGCGGTCTTGCCGATGGTGCCGGCGCAGGACGGATAGACGTAGAAGGCACCCTCGGGACGCGGGCACTCGATGCCCTTGGCCTGGTTGAGCATGGAGACGACGAGGTCGCGGCGCTCCTTGAAGACCTTATTGTTGGCGGGGATGAAGTCCTGCGGACCGTTCAGCGCCTCAACCGCGGCCCATTGCGCAATCGACGACGGGTTCGAGGTCGACTGCGACTGGATCGTCGACATCGCCTTGATCAGCTGCGCCGGGCCGCCGGCATAGCCGATACGCCAGCCGGTCATGCAATAGGCCTTCGACACGCCGTTCACGGTAAGCGTGCGGTCGTAGAGTTTCGGCTCGACCTGCGCGACCGTGGTGAACTGGAAGTCGTCATAGACGAGATGCTCATACATGTCGTCGGTCATCACCCAGACGTGGGGATGCTTGACCAGCACGTCGGTGAGCGCCTTGAGCTCGGTCCTGGTGTAGGCAGCTCCCGTCGGATTCGACGGCGAGCACAGGATCACCCATTTGGTCTTCGGCGTGATCGCGCGCTCGAGCGCCTCGGCCTGGAGCTTGAAGCCGGTCGCGGCGGTGCAGACCACCGGCACCGGCTCGCCACCGGCCAGCGCCACCATCTCGGGATAGCTGACCCAGTACGGCGCGGGGATGATCACCTCGTCGCCCGGATTGATGGTTGCCATCAGCGCGTTGTAGAGCACCTGCTTGCCGCCGGTGCCGACGATGATCTGGTTCGCCTTGTAGACGACGCCGTTCTCGCGCTGAAACTTGGCGATGATGGCTTCCTTCAACTCGGGAATGCCGTCGACCGCGGTGTACTTGGTCTTGCCCGCTTCGATGGCGTGGATCGCGGCCAGCTTGATGTTGGCGGGCGTGTCGAAGTCGGGCTCGCCGGCACCTAAGCCGATGACGTTGCGGCCCGCCGCTTTCAGCGCACGTGCTTTATCCGTGACCGCGATGGTCGCGGACGGCTTCACACGGTCGAGCGCAGCGGCAAGGAAGGACATCGTCATCTCCTGACAAGCGTCGTGAACCCTTTGGCTTCACGACTCCGATTGTGGGAATGACCCACCCTAAAACGAGTGCCGTTGCACCGCAAGAAACTTCGGTCCGATCCCGCAAAAGTTTACGTGTCTGGCGCGCATCAAGTCGTAATTTTCCGCAATTTTCCGCAACTTTGCCAGGCAAATCCCACATATCCGACAAGGCGTGTCCTCGGAGCAATCTTGGCGGGCTGATCGCCGCGAAATCCAGACCGTCGTCATGCCCGGGCTTGTCCCGCCTGCGCGGCAAAAGCCGCTTCGGCGCGGCGAAGGCCCGGGCATCCGTTCTTCTGCTGCGTAGCTCAGACGTGGATGGCCGGGTCAAGCCCGGCCACGACGAAACGCGAGCGCTTGCGCTACACCAATGCAGGCGCCTTGCATCCCGCGTGGTGACGCAAGCGTGAACTGAGTTGGATGGTCGCACGGAAATGATCTTCCGCCGCATTGCAATGCGGTAGGGTTTTCGAGTTTTTCTATTGGCCGGGTCTTGCGGCGGATTCGCATCGGCATCATTGTTTAGCCGCGTTGCGAGGCAACAAGCGCCGCGCCCTCCCGTCTTCCGGAATCTCCTCAGAATGTACAAGCTCTATTCGATGCAGCGCTCGGGCAACAGCTACAAGGTCCGCCTTGCGCTGGCGCTGCTGAACTTGCCTTACGAAGCGGTCGAGGTGGACATTCTGCGCGGCGAGAGCCGCACCCCGGATTTCCTGGCCAAGAACCCGTCCGGCCAGGTGCCGCTGCTCGAGGTCGGCGACGATCGCTATCTCGCCGAGTCGAACGCCATTCTCTGGTACGTCGCCGTCGGCACGCCGCTCGCGCCGGAGAACCGCATCGATCGCGCCGACGCGCTGCAATGGATGTTCTTCGAGCAGCACGCGCTGGAGCCGAACATCGGCGCGGCCTATTTCTGGCTGTCGCTGGTAAGGGGTGGCCGCGACCTGCAGACTCATTCGCTGGAGGACTGGATGGAGCGCGGCTATGGCGCGCTCCAGGTGATGGAGAATCACCTCAAGACCAACGCCTATTTTGCGGCCCGGCAGCTCACGGTCGCCGACATCGCGCTGTACGGCTATACCCACCTCGCCGACCGCTGCGACTTCGACCTCTCGACCTTCCCGGCGATCCGTGACTGGCTCAAGCGCGTGGAAGCGGCGCCCGGCTTCGTCGCAATGGACTGGCGGCCGGCCGACATCGAGGATCCCGCCAGCATCGCCGCTGGCGCCTGAGGGATCGCGCTCTGGCGAATAGCGGGCATAAGGGTCACCATTGCCGCAATCTCGCCATTTTCCCTCGATTGGCCGCCGCAATATTGCCGATTGCAACAGTGAAATTGTTCGATGTCGCGGGTGATTCGCTCGCGCGTTGAAGGATTTAGACCATGATTCGGGTGTCCGGCACGGCAGGCTTTCAGGGCCCACCCGCTACCGTTTCGTCTTCCCGGCTGACCAATGCGGTCGCGGCCTCGCTCGCCGTCGCCGCACTCTCGCTGTGCCTGATCGTCACCCTGACGGTGCTGTCGACCAAGGCGACCATGGCGATGGGCCTGCCGGTCTGATTCCCGCTTCATCCTGGACCCGCCTTCAAGGCGCCGCGTGGCCCGCACCGACCGGCATCGCGACAGGATTTCGATGAAATCACCTGTGGTCATCGTTGCAATCACCCTGACCGCGGCCATCCTCGTCGCGGCATCGCTGTTGATCTTCGTCGGCACACGCAAGGGCCAAGGGACGTCGACGCTGAATGCGCCCGCGCTGCAACAACGTCTCAGGCACGCGCATTTGGTCTAAAATCATCCGAAAGCTTTGCGCGTGAGCCAAAGCGCACCTTAAGCACACCGCGCGAAACCGCATCGCAATGGCGCAATGTTCGGTCAGTGTTGCCGCCTTACCTCGTTCAGGAAGGAGCGAGACAGGCCCATGCGGTTGGGATGGCGTGCGATCTCCGGTCCGGCGCTGACGGCAGCGACTTTGCTGCTGGCGATGTTTTTCGATCGTTTCGTCCCCACTCCCTCGCCTGCGCCGCTGCTCGTCTGCATCGTGGCGCTCGCCGGCGCGCTCTCGGGTCCCGCTTCCGCCGTCGCCAGCGCAGCCATCGCCGTCACCGGCGCGGCACTGCTGCTCCTCAGCCAGCACGGCGTTTCAGGCCTGACCACGGCGGCGGATATGATCCGGCTCGGCCTTCTGGCGGCGGCCGCCGCGGGCACCGCAGGCATCACCGGCCTGATGCGCCAGCGGCTGCTCGGCACGTTTGCCGCCGAGCGTCGGAGCCACGCCATCGCCGCGCGGCTGTCGGCCGCACTCGACCAGGTCGATATCGGCATCGTGCTGCTCGACGCCGAGACGCGCGCCGAATTCATCAACCGCGCGTTCCGCCATTATTTTGCGGTGCCGAACGACATCGCCGACGGCAAGCCGCCGTTCATCGCGCTGATGTATCACGGCCGCGACACCGGCGCGTTCGAATTGCCCCAGGACGAGCTCGGCACCTTCATCGCACAGCGCATGGAGATGGTGCGGATCGGCGATGCCACGCCGATCAACATCGCCTTGCGCAATGGCGAGGTGTTGCGCTTCGTCTGTGCCGCGCTGCCCGATGGCGGGCGCATGCTGAGCTACACGCCCGTGACCGACCTCGTGCGCCACACCGATGCGCCGTCCCGCGCCGACTACTACCGCTCACTGCGCGATCCCGCAGGCCGCAAGCTGATCCGTTATCTGCGCGTCGCGGAGTGATGCGCGATTGATCGACGCATCCATCATCACGTATGAAGGACGCCTCATCGATTGCGGGAATTCATATGTCGCTCACCATTCGCCCCGTCACCAGGCAGGACTACGATCAATGGCTGCCGCTCTGGGACGGCTACAACGCCTTCTACGGCCGCTCCGGCCCGACCGCGCTCTCGCCCGAAATCACGCGCGTGACGTGGCAGCGCTTTTTCGATGCCTATGAGCCGGTGCACGGATTGGTCGCCGAGAGCGACGGCCGCCTGCTCGGGATGACGAATTACCTGTTTCACCGCAGCACCACCGCGATCGAGCCGTCCTGCTATCTGCAGGACTTGTTCACGACCGAGGACGCACGCGGCAAAGGTGTCGGCTCGGCGCTGATCCACGGCGTCTACGAGCGCGCGAAGCTCGCAGGCTCCCCGCGCGTGTACTGGCAAACGCATGAGACCAACGTCACGGCGCAGGGTCTGTACGACAAGGTCGCCGAGCGTTCCGGGTTCATCGTCTATCGCAAGATCTTCTGATCGTCGCGACGCGGGGCCTGTGGATAACTTTGCCTGTCACCCGCGCGTAACATAGCGGGACTAGGCTGCAGCTGCGTCTGATCAGCCCCCCCGTCACCGATCAAGCGCCCCAAAGCGGTCCCCCGTCAGTCGCCGCGTCTGACAGGGGCCGCATTTTTTTGTCGGCAGTCGTTGTCCGCAGTTCCTTGTCAGCATGGCAGCAACGCGGCGCGCGGCTTGCTGCAGCGGCGCAGCGCAGTCACAATGCGCCCCTGCCTATCTCCGACAGGGATCTCCCATGGAAATTCGTAATCTCGGCGCCTCCGGCCTACGCGTGTCTGCGGTCGGGCTCGGCTGCAACAATTTCGGCCAGCGCACGGATTTGGAGACCTCGCGCAAGGTGATCCATCGCGCGCTCGATCTCGGCATTACGCTGTTCGACACCGCCGACATCTATGCCGGCATGGGCGGTTCGGAAACGGTGCTCGGCACCGTGCTCGGCGACCGCCGCAAGGAGATCGTGCTCGCCACCAAATACTCAAAGCCGATGGCGACCGACGGAACCAAGCAGGGCGCTTCGCGCCGCTACATCATGAACGCAGTCGAGGCGAGCCTGACGCGGCTCAAGACCGACTATATCGATCTCTATCAGCAGCACGATTACGACCCGCTGACGCCGATGGAGGAGACGCTGCGCGCGCTCGACGATCTCATCCGTCAGGGCAAGGTGCGCTACATCGGCAATTCCAACTTTCCGGCCTGGCGCATGGCGGAAGCCGAATTCACCGCGCGCGCGATGAATGTCAGCCGCTTCGTGTCCTGCCAGGATGAATACAGCCTGCTGGTGCGCGACATCGAAAAGGACCTGCTGCCGGCCGCACAGGAGTACAAGCTCGGCCTCCTGCCGTTCTTCCCGCTTGCAAGTGGGCTCCTCACCGGCAAGTACCAGCGCGGCGCGGCGGCCCCGACCGATACGCGCTTCGGCAAGGTACCGGCGTTACGCGACCGCTACGTCACGCCGCGCAACGAGGACATCGTCGAGAAGCTCACGGCCTTCGCGAAAGCGCGCGGCCACAGCATGCTCGAGCTCGCCTTCTCCTGGCTCGCCGCGCGCCCGCAAGTGTCGAGCGTGATTGCCGGCGCCACCCGCGTCGAGCAGGTCGAGGAGAACGTGAGGGCGATTGCGTGGAAGCTCGGTGCGGAGGAGATGGCGGAGATCGATAAGATCACGCTGGGCTGATCGTTGCGAAGTGGCGCGCTACTTGGCGCCATGTCCGACCGTCTGGATCACCTCGAAGCCCTCGAACTGGGGATGGCCGAGATAGGTCGGCTTGGTGTCGCCGGCCCGCGCATGCGCGGCACGAAAAGCATCCGATTTGGTCCAGGCTTCGAAAGCGGCATGGTTGGCCCAGATCGTGTGCGAGGCGTACAGCGTGTGGTCCTCGAGCTCGGGCCCACGCAGCAGATGAAATTCGACGAAACCCTGTACCTTGTCCAAATGGGTATCGCGCGAAAGCCAGACCTGCTCGAAGGCGGCCTCGGAGCCCTTGACGACGCGGAAGCGGTTCATGGCGATGTACATGGGGATGGTCTCCTGATGTTCGGCTAATCATGTCGTCATTCCGGGACGCGCCGCAAGGCGCGAGCCCGGAATCGCAGTCAGGTAACCAGCCCCTTCATCGGACGTGCGCTTGCGCTATCCGGAAACACCGTCTCGGCCAGCACGCGATCCGAGAGGCCGAACTGGCCCTGCAGCACGCCCTTGATCACGGAGCGCAGGTCTGTGGTGGGCTTGAGATCGCGGGCCTCAAAGAGGTTGGCGGGCTTGAGGCCGGGCCAGTCGGCGATGACGCGGCCGCCCTTCACCGCGCCGCCGGCGAGGAGCGCGATCGTTCCCGTGCCGTGATCGGTGCCGTCGGTGCCGTTGATGCGCGCGGTGCGGCCGAATTCAGTGGCGACCACGACGACGGTGTCGCGCCAGCGTTCCCCTAAGCCGCTTTCGAATTCGGCGAGCGCACCGTCGAGCCCGCCGAGCAGGAAGGCGAGGCGACCGATCGGCCCGCCTTCATTGGCGTGCGTGTCCCAGCCGTCGAAAGCGAGCGCTGCGATGCGCGGGCCGTCGTCGGACGCCATCAGTTTTGCGGCGCCGCGCGCGACTTGCCGCATCTGCGCGACCGCATTGCCGGGCTTCGGCTTCATGTCGTCGCCGCTTGCGGCCTTTTCCAGCGCAAGGCCCTGCGACAGCACGGCGGCCAGCGCGGGATCGCGGTGACGATAGAGCTCGACCAGACGCATCGCGGTGTCGTCATCGGCTTGCGGAAGCGCTACCGGCGCCCAGCCGACGGTCGGCGCATTGCCGCGCAGCACCAGCGGCGTGGTCGGGCCGACGGCAAGAGCGCTCGACACCCGCTCGCCGCGCGGCAGCGCTTCCAGCGCGCGGTTGAGCCAGCCGGATTGCACGCGCCCCGGGCCGGTGTAGCCGCTTTCGAGCACGTCCTGACCGTCGAAATGCGAGCGGTCGCGATAGGGCGTCGCCACCGCGTGGATCACCGCGGCGTGCCTATCGCGATACATGCGTGCGAACTCGGGCATCGCCGGATGCAGCGCGAAGAAAGTATCAAGCATGATCGCGGGATGGGCACCGTCCGCCGTCAGCGCGATCGCCCCGTGCAAGCCGGCATAATCGGGATCGCCGACCGGCGCGACGGTCGAAAGCCCGTCAAGTGCGCCGCGCAGGATCACCACGATCAGCCGGGGATCCCGGCCATCAGCCGCGCGGGCGAATTTCGGCAAATAAGCCCACGCCGCAAAAGAGGCACCGCCGAGCAGGAGGCCGCGGCGCGAGGTGAGGAGCCGGTTCTCGACGCAGTCGATCATCATCATCTCCTCTGCATTTCCGGCGACATCAACAGCAGCGCCAGCGCCTGCTGCCGCGACTCCGCCCGCTCGATAGTGCGCCGCGTTTCGATCGAGGCCGCATCTGCGGCGGCAAATTCCAACAAATCGAGCGGATCGATGTTGGGCCCAAGCCGCGCGCCCATTTGCGCGGCAATGTCGAGCCGGAGCTTGATGCCTTCGGGCGCCGCCCACGCGGCGCTGGTATCGGCGAAACCATTCGGTCCCGCCGGCGACCACAGCGGCTGGCCCAGCAGATTGAGGTTGTTGAGATAGGCGCCGGGATCCTCCGGCACGCGCGCGAGCAGCCGGCCGCTCGCGACCAGGAAATCATAGGGGCTCCGCATCTTCGTCAGCGGCGCCTTCCACGCCTCGTCGGAATCGACCAGTGCGGTTGCGAGCGCCTTGAGATCCCCGTCGGTCTTGATGAAGACATCGCGCAATCGCGCCACCAGCGCCGGCGGCGGATCGTCGACGACGAAATGGCGAACGAATTTGGTGGCGATGAAGTTCGCGGTCGAGGGATGGTGCGCGATGTCGGCAAGGGCGGCTTCGCCCTGCGCAAGGCCGGTCGGCTCGTAGGTCTTGCCGAGCAGCATTTGCGGCCCGGGCTGGTGCGCATTGACGTTGAATACGAACGAACCGGGCGCCCCCAGCTGTCCCTGCCGGCCGGCAAAGGTCCAGCCGGTGATGATGCGCGCGAGCGAGGTGACGTCGTCCTGCGTGTAGCCGCCGCCGACGCCGAGCGTATGCAGCTCCATGATCTCGCGCGCGAGATTTTCGTTCAGCCCGCGCTTGCGGTTCTGGCCCGCGCGCGAATCCGGTCCGAGCGATTGCTGGTTGTCGAGGAAGAACAGCATCGCCGGATGCTGCTCCACCGCTTTCAGCATGTCGGCGAAACGCCCGAGCACATGCGGCCTGATCGCCTCGCGCTCGAACGCGCCGGCCCATATCCGCGCCAGTTCGCCCTTGCTGGCGGAGATGCAGAAATGGTTGGACCAGAACACGACCAGGCGTTCGGTGAAGCCGCACTCGACCAGGGTCGCGCGCTGCAACCGCGCCAGCGCCTCGGCGCGAAAGGTCTTTTGGATGACGTTGAGCGGCTGCGGGGCGGGTTTTGCGGCAGGCGGCGCGGCCGCGTTGGGCTGCATGATGTCCGGCTTCGCCGCGTTGTCCGCCGGCTTATTGTCAGTAGGCTTGACCTCGGCCATCTGGCCGGCGATCTCGGTTGCCACGGCGTTCAGCGAGAGATTGCGGCGCGGTCCGGACTTCTGATCGGCCGGCGCTTGCGACGGCGTTTCGGTCGGCGCGCCGGCTTTGGCGGCGGCCTCGCGCGCCTGCTTGACCTGATCCTGATAGGCGAACACCGCCTGCCCGAGCTGCGGCGTGGATTGCAGGCCCGGCGCCTCCAGCAGCACAGCGTTGGGACGCGCGAGTTCCGCCTTCACAAAACCGCGAGGATCGGAGGCCGCGTTGATGAGATCGCCGGATGCGCCGCCGCGGGCGCCGAAGCCGAAACGGTTGAGCGCGACGAGCGCGGCTTGCGAATCGCGGGCCATCGATGTGTCCTTCGCGCCTTGCCGACCGCTTTCCTGATACGTGCGCGAGGCGTAATATACCGCAGCGGGAGATGAACCCGGCATGAAAATGACAGCACGGCTTTTGCGCAAATCATGACAAATCCGCAAGAAATGCCGGTGCAGGAACCGCGCCGCCTCGCCTGCTCCCGTTGCGGCGCCGAATTCGGCTGCGACCTCTCAGGCACCTGCTGGTGCGCGGAAGAAACGGCGCGGTTGCCAATGCCGATCAAGGGCGAGGATTGTTTGTGCCGGGCGTGCTTGCGCGAAGCGGCGGCGATGCGTAGCCCGGATGGAGCGCAAGCGTAATCCGGGTTCGTGCCACGCATTGCGACCTTCCCGGATTGCGCTGCGCTCCATGCGGCTACGAAGCTTAGACAGCGTGCCCCGGCGATTTCCGCGCCATGCCGTCGAACGCATCCAGCAGCTTTTCGCGCCAGACGTAGACCGGGTCATCCGCTTCCAGCAGCTTGAACGGGCTCGTCACGCGCGCCCACTGAAAACCGCCGAACACGATGTAGTCGGCATAGTTCGGTGCGGCGCCGCCGATGAAGGGCTGCTTCTTTAGGGTCTGCCGCATCACCTCGAGCGATTTGCGGAAGGCGACCACGCCGGCATCGCGGCTGGCCATCACCTCTTCCAGCGTCTTGCCGCCGAAACGCGCCTCGCGCGATTGGCGGAAATAGGCGGCGTCCACCGCGTCCAGATTGTTCGGAATGTCGGCGACGATCAGCGGAAAGATGCCGCCGACGATGGCGATGTCGCCCCAGGCATTGAGCATGCGCGCCATGGCGCGACCGCCCTCGCCGACGAACAGCGAGGGACGGTCCGGAAACTTGTCTTCGAGATAGGTCGCGATCGTCCAGGAATCCACCACCGGCTGGTCGTGATGCAGCAGCACCGGAACCTTCTCCGAGCCGTGCGGCGCGATCGCGCTCTTCTCGGTGAAGCGCCAGGGCAGCGATTCCGCCGCGAGGCCCTTGTGCGCCAGCGCCATCCGCGTGCGCCAGCAGAAAGGGCTGAACGGTCGCGAGGCGTCGGTGCCGACGAGTTCGTAAAGTTTGAGTGACATGGCTGGTCCCGTTGCTGCGGTTTGCGAACAGAGTAGCCGTCATAGCTACGAGCGCAAGAAAGCGGTCTTGCCGCCATGGCCTGGGTGTGACCGGCAACCAGTTACCTCGCCCGCGCCGGCGCCGAATCTGCTCGCAGCTTGTTGAGCTGGCACCGGATTGGACCTAAGCTCGGGCATTTCAAGCTTTGGGAGGCATTGCATGACCACAACCATTCCACGGCGCGATTTCCTTCTCGGCTCGGCAGCGCTTGCCGGCGCCGCAGCCGCCAATGCCTTCACTTGTGTCGAGATCGCGAGCGCAGCGCCGATCACCGTCCCGACCGTCGACAAGCTTTCGATGCGCGTACTGGTGGATTCGAGCTTCGATCTGTTCTTCCGTCCCAAGCAAATCAACGGCGTCTCGATCACGCCGGCCGCGCGCGGCAGCGACTTCCGCAAATCGCTGCACAACGAATGGGGCCTGTCGCTCTGGTTGGAATCTGAAGGCGGCGGCAACCAGCGCACGCTGATGCTGGACTACGGATACACGCCCGAGGTGCTGCTCAATAACATGGCGTTGATCGGCGTCGATCCGGCCAAGCTCAACGCGCTGATCGTCAGCCACGGTCACTACGATCATTTCGGCGGTCTGAACGGCTTTCTCGATAAATTTCGCGACAAGCTGCCCGCCGACATTAAGCTCTATGCGGGCGGCGAGGATAATTTCTGCCATCGAGTCAATCCGACGCCGACGCAGGGGCAATTCGCCGATTTCGGCACCCTCGATCGCCGGTCGCTCGCGGCGCAGAAAGTGACGACCGTGCTATGCGAGACGCCAACAGTAGTCGCGGACCACGCTTTCACCACGGGCAAGATCACCCGCCGCAGCAGTGAACGCGTACTGCCAAACACCCTGGTCGAGTTTGGCATCAAGGATGGGCTGGGCTGCAACGTCGGGCATTACCTGCCGGCAGAGATGGAAGGCAAGATCGTGCCGGACGAGCACATCCACGAGCACGCCACCTGCTTCAATGTGCGGGATCTCGGTCTCGTCGTGATCTCGTCCTGCGGCCATGTCGGCATCGTTAACTCGGTGAAGCAGGCGCAGGAAGTGTCGGGCATCCAGAAAGTGCACGCCGTCGTCGGCGGGTTTCACCTCGGTCCCGCGCCCAAGGACTACCTCGCGCAGGTCGTGAGCGAGATCAAGGCGCTCAACCCTGACGTCGTAGTGCCCATGCATTGCAGCGGGCTCAACTTCGCACAGGAAGCCAATGCCCAGATGGAGGGCAAGGTGGTGGTGACGACGACAGGCAGCCGCCTCACCTTCGGGCTGTGATGCAACCTGCCGGCGCCTGGCTGTACGTGACGCTGGCGCTTGCCTGCGCGGGAGCGGCGCAGGCGCGCTCGGCCGCGGAGACCATGGACATCCTGATGTGGAATCGGGAGCCGGTCGGCGGCCCGTTCGAGCTGATCGACCAGACCGGCAAGCCGCGCAGCGACCGCGACTTCCGCGGACGACTGATGCTGGTCTATTTCGGCTTCACCTATTGCCCTGACGTCTGCCCCACCGACCTGATGGCGATCGGACAGGCGCTCGAGCAGCTCGGGCCGGACGCCGAAGCCGTCCAGCCGGTCTTCATCACCCTCGACCCCGAACGCGACACGGCCCAGCATCTTGCCGAATATGTGCCGCTATTCCATCCGCGGCTGCTCGGGCTGACGGGCGGCCTCGACGCGATCGGGGCAGCGGCAGAGGCCTACAAGGTCTATTTTGCCAGGATCCCGATCGGCAAGGACACCGGCGACTACACAATCGACCACACTTCCTTCATCTACCTCATGGACGGCTACGGGAAATATCTCGGCTTCTTTCCGCCGGGCACCTCGGCCGAGCGCATGGTCGAGATCATCCGGCCACGCCTTGCGGCGCCTTCGCGGTAGCGCTCGGGTGAGAGCTAGCATGAAGCAACATGCTCACCGCCCGTTCATCCGCAGCAACCTCTCGCCACCTTCCGTCACCGCGATGATCAGTCCTATTCCGGGCCGGGTTTCGCGGGCGACGTAGCCGCGGTCGGCGGCGTCTTCCCAGATGGTGAGGCGCGGGCACGAGGTCTTCCAGGTCGCGATCACCTCGGCATAGGCGCGGGGCTCGCGCGCAACCCATTCGACGAAGTCCAGCACCAGCGGGTCGGCGGTCTCGCTCATTGCAAACCTCCCTTGTCGAAGGCTGCCAGCACGGGCGTGCGGACCAGCAGCCAGCTGCCATAGGCGATGTAGTAGCAGGCAATGGTGGTGATCAGCTTCATCGACCAGGCTACGAATTGCTGGTCGGTCATGGCTTCGAGGATGCGCCGCGCCAGCGTGGTGCCGAGCATGGACGCTGCGATCGCGACGGCCGCGAGCACGGGATCGAGCGTCGCGGCCTGGTCGATCACGCCGCCGAAATAGATCAGCTTGGTGAAATGGCTGACGAGCTGGCACATCGCCTTGGTCGCCACCTTCTCGCGCCGGCCGAAATCGCCGCCGAGGAAGAAGGTGTCGAGCAGCGGTCCCGATACGCCGGTCATCAGCATGAGGCCCATGCAGATCGTGCCGTAGACGGTGCCCTGCCAGAGACGGTCGGGATCCGGCTTGATGTTGGCGGGCAGCAGCCGCGCCATGAACGGGGTGATGCCGAGCAGCAGCAGCGCGACCGGCTTGTCCGGCACGTAGCGCGTGAGCGACCACGCCGCGAGTGCGACAGCCGCGCCGACCATATAGTTCGCCACCGGCCGCCAGCGGATATGCGCGCGCCAGAGAAAGGCCCGCCAGCCGTTCGAGGCCATCTGCGTGATCGCATGCAACACCATCGCGGTCGGCAGCGGCATCAGGGCCAGCAGCACGCCGATCAGGATCAGCCCGCCCGCCATCCCGAACAGCCCCGACAGAAACGAACGTGCCCCGCTTGCCGCCAGCGCGCAAACTGAGTTATCTTGGCCTGGCATCAGCTTTCCTGAGGGTCGGTCATTTGCGACGCTTGCTGTTTCTCAACGGCATCAAGGCATTCGAAGCCGCGGCGCGGGCCGGCAGCTTTGCCGCGGCCGGCCTCGAGCTGAGCGTATCGGCAGCGGCGGTCAGCCGCATGGTGCATATCCTGGAAGAACGGCTCGGCGTCGCGCTGTTCGAGCGCAAGGCCAACAAGCTGCTGCTCACGCAGGCGGGCCGCGCCTATCAGAGCGGGCTGACCCCGATCTTCGACGCGCTCGCAAGCCTCACCGCCCAGGTGACGGCGCCCTCGAGCGTCCGCGTGCTCACCATCGGCATCGGCCACACCTTCGCGATGCGCTGGCTGATCCCGCGCCTGTCGGAGTTTCGCAACGAGGAGCCCGACATCGAGGTGCGCTTCACCACCGGCGGCGCGTCGGTGCCGTTCGGCGAAGACTGGAGCTGCGGCATCCAGCTCGGGACCGGCGACTGGCCCGGGCTGGTGGCCGAGCCGCTGTTCGCCGGCGACCTCACGCCGGTCTGCGTGCCTCGCCTGGCTTCCTCGCTGAAGCGCCCGGCCGATCTTAGGGGACCGAGCCTGATCCGCGTCGCGCATTCGCCCGAGGACTGGCCGATCTGGCTCAAGGCCGCGAACCTCGCGCGCATCAACGCGCGGGGGCCGGAGTTCCAGTTCTACGGCCAGGCGCTTCAGGCTGCCGCCGACGGGCTCGGCATCGCCATGGGCATCCGGCCCTATATCGACGACGATCTCGCCGCCGGCCGACTGGTCGCGCCATTCGACCTCTCCGTGCCCAAGGGCATGCGCTGGTACCTGCTCTATCGCAGCTTCCAGACCGAGCAGCGCGACTTTGCAGCGTTCCGCCGCTGGATCATGCGCGCGGCGTCGGAACCCGCCGCCCGTCCGGTCCGGCGGACCGGCCGCACCAGCGCGCGGAACTGACGCTGCAGCCGCCCTTTGGGCAAAAAAGCCCGCCGCTTGTGAACGGCTTCACATCCTGAAATCCGCAAATGTGGTCCCCTGACCCTCCAACAAGGCGCTCGAACAAAACATTTTGGGGACTGCAATGACGACCCTCTACGACGGCTTTGACATTGAATCCTTCGAAGCGGGCAAGGGACTTTGGCACGCCCGGATCCGGCGTGCCGATTTCAGCCCGGTTGCCATCGACGGCGTGCTGTTTCCGGCCATGGAAGTCGGCTTCGCCTGGCCCGATCCCGATGCCGCGATTGCCCATGCCAAGCATCACATCGATCGATTCCGCCGGCGGGCCGACGACAGCGACGACGAATAGGCGAGCGGGACTGCAAGCGAACCAAGGAACGGCGCAGGGTCAAAGGGGGAAACCGGTCATGTCAGTCATCGAATTCGAAGACACGTCGCGGCCGAGGATTTACACCCGCAATGTGCTGTCCAGCTGCCCGGAATGCGACGGCGATCTCACGGTGCTCCGCGTGATCGGCGGCCGTGCCGGATGCGAGTATTGGGCCATGCGCTGCACCGATTGCGGCGGCATCCACCTCGACATCCTCGAGCCACGTCAGGCGGCCGGGGACGACGAGGGACCGTCGCCGGCGGCCTGATCGCAAGATCCGGCGATCCAATCCTGCTGCCAACCTGCTGTCAGCAGTCTGACCCGGGAAGGGCATTCGCCCTTTCCTGAGAGCCGGACTCGCCCCATATTCGGAGCATGGCGAAGAAACCTGCATCCTCCGAAAAATCCGGGAAATCCCCCAAGACCAAGGCTCCGAACGCGAAGGCGCCCAATTCCAAGGCGTCTCGCCCCGACGTGCAGCCGATCGGGCCGGCGCTGGCCGAGTTGCTCAATCCCGCGATCAATCGCGGCGATGCCGGGCTCGGATCGGGCACCGGCCTGCAGCCGCCGCCGGACAATTCGCGCGACCGCCGCTCCGGGGGCGAGGCCGCCGCGCATCGCGCGCGGGCCTCGACGCCGAAGGAGTTTCCGCAAGACAATACACGGCCGATGCCGCTGCGGCCCAATCCGCAGCCGCCCGGCGCCCGCAACGCGGGCTTCGACGAGGCACCGCAGGCCAATTACGGAACTGCGGCCACGATCCCGACACTCGATCCGGAACTGGCCCGTCAGCTCGGTCTTCCGACGGAAGAGGACGATGCCGAAGCCCTGGCGCGCCCGCCGCGCAGCAAGATGGAGGCGCTCGGCGTCAAGGCGACCGCCGACGCGCTGGAATCGCTGATCCGCGAGGGCCGACCGGAGTTCCGCAAGGACGACGGCTCCACCAGGGTGTGGACCCCGCATCGGCCGCCGCGTCCGGAAAAGTCCGAAGGCGGCGTGCGCTTCGAGATCAAGTCGCATTACGAGCCGCGCGGCGACCAGCCGACCGCGATCGCCGAGCTGGTCGAGGGCATCAATCGCAATGACCGCTCTCAGGTGCTGCTCGGCGTCACCGGCTCCGGCAAGACCTACACGATGGCCAAGGTGATCGAGGCAACGCAGCGCCCCGCCATCATCCTTGCGCCGAACAAGACGCTCGCCGCCCAGCTCTATGGCGAGTTCAAGAGCTTCTTCCCCGACAACGCGGTCGAATATTTCGTCAGCTATTACGACTACTACCAGCCGGAAGCGTATGTCCCTCGTACCGACACGTACATAGAAAAGGACTCTTCGATCAACGAGCAGATCGACCGCATGCGCCACTCGGCGACGCGCGCGCTGCTCGAACGCGACGACGTCATCATCGTCGCGTCGGTGTCGTGCATCTACGGTATCGGCTCGGTCGAAACCTACACCGCGATGACCTTTGCCCTGAAGAAGGGCGAGCGCATCGACCAGCGCCAGCTCATCGCCGACCTCGTCGCCCTGCAATACAAGCGCACCCAGGCCGATTTTACCCGCGGCACCTTCCGTGTCAGGGGCGACGTCATCGACATCTTCCCGGCGCATTATGAAGACCGCGCCTGGCGCGTGAACCTGTTCGGCGACACCGTCGAGACCATCGAGGAGTTCGACCCGCTCACCGGCCACAAGCAGGACGAGCTCGAATTCATCAAGATCTACGCCAACTCGCACTATGTGACGCCGCGCCCGACGCTGGTGCAGGCGATCAAGTCGATCAAATCCGAATTGAAGATGCGGCTCGACCAGCTCCACGACCAGGGCCGCCTGCTGGAAGCGCAACGGCTGGAGCAGCGCACCACCTTCGACCTCGAGATGATGGAGGCGACCGGAAGCTGCGCCGGCATCGAGAACTATTCGCGCTATCTCACCGGGCGCCTGCCCGGCGAGCCGCCGCCGACGCTGTTCGAATATGTGCCCGACAACGCGCTGGTGTTCGCCGACGAGAGCCACGTCACCGTTCCCCAGATCGGCGGCATGTTCCGCGGCGACTTCCGCCGCAAGGCGACGCTCGCCGAATATGGCTTCCGCCTGCCCTCCTGCATGGACAACCGTCCGCTGCGCTTCGAGGAATGGGACATGATGCGGCCGCAGACGGTCGCGGTCTCCGCCACGCCCAGCGCCTGGGAGATCAACGAGAGCGGCGGCGTGTTCGTCGAGCAGGTGATCCGCCCGACCGGGCTCATTGATCCTCCGGTCAACATCCGTCCGGCCCGCACCCAGGTCGACGATCTCGTCGGCGAGGTCCGCGCCACGGCCCAGGCCGGCTACCGCTCGCTGATCACGGTGCTGACCAAGCGCATGGCGGAGGACCTCACCGAATATCTGCATGAGCAGGGCATTCGCGTCCGCTACATGCACAGCGATATCGACACCATCGAGCGCATCGAGATCATCCGCGATTTGCGCCTCGGCGCGTTCGACGCGCTGGTCGGCATCAATTTGCTCCGCGAAGGCCTCGACATTCCCGAATGCGCGCTGGTCGCGATCCTCGACGCCGACAAGGAAGGCTTCTTGCGCAGCGAGACCTCGCTGATCCAGACCATCGGCCGCGCCGCGCGCAACGTCGACGGCAAGGTGATCCTCTATGCCGACCAGATGACGGGCTCGATGGAGCGCGCCATCGCCGAGACCGATCGGCGGCGCGAGAAGCAGGTCGAGTACAACACGGCGCATGGCATCACGCCGGAGAGCATCAAGAAGTCGATCGGCGACATCATGAACAGCGTCTACGAGCGCGATCATGTGCTGGTCGAGATCGGCGGCCACGACATGACCGACGACGTCATCTCGATCGGCCACAATTTCGAAGCCGTGCTGGGCGATCTCGAAACAAGGATGCGCGAGGCCGCAGCCGATTTGAACTTCGAGGAAGCCGCCCGCCTGCGCGACGAGGTCAAGCGCCTGCGCGCCACCGAGCTCGCGGTGGTCGACGACCCCACCGTCAAGCAACGCACCGTGCAGGGCAAGGCGGGCGCCTATGCGGGAGCGAAGAAATACGGCGACGCCGCCAATTTGCCGGTCAGCGCGATGAAGAAAAAGACCGTGAGCTCCGCGCTGAAGGCGAGCGGCGGCGGCAGCGGCTCAAAGGTGCACAAGCCGCATCTCGACGAGATGCACGGCCCGGAATCCCTGCCCTATCGCGCCGACCGCGCGCTGCCGTCAAAGCCGTTCGGCGGCGAAAGCCGCATCATCCAGCCGACGGACTCAAGGCAGTCGGGGCCGGAGTTCGGGCCATCGCCGCGGTCGAGCGGAGGGGCGCCGGGGCATAGGGGTGGGTGGAAGAAGAGGTAGGGGGCGCAGAGCGCCGGCGCCGCCGATGGTTGTTCATGGCGGCGAGAATGATGAGAACGCGAGCTCACCCCACGCTTGCCGCCAGCAGCGACAACAGCAGCACTGAGGCCACCAATTGCATCGACGTCGCGGGCTTGGCGCGCCAGCGGGCGATCTTGTCGGAGAAGGACAGGCTGGCGTCGAAGAACAGCGGTTCGTAGGCGTTCTTTGCAAATCCCGGGAATGTCGATCCTGCCCAGATGGAGAGGAAGCTGTAGAAGGTCGTCGCCATGGTGATGGTGAGCATGGGATTGCCGCCATGATGGTTGCCCAGGAGCTTCACCATCAGGGACGCCGCGGCAAAGATTGGAAATCCCTGCAGGATCGCGGTGAGCGCAAAGCCTTCGAGCCAGTTGAGCGGGCCCGATTTCGACGCGGTAATGAAGGGCATGATGCGATCACCCCACGCTCGCCGTCACCACGGCCATCACGGACAGCAGCAGCACGATGGTCATGAGTTGCAACGAGGCAACCGGTTGGGTTCGCCATGCCGTGATCTTGTCGGTGAGCGACAGATGGGCCTCGAAGAACTTTGGTTCGTAGACGGTCTTGAAGAAGGTCGGGAAGCTCGGCCCGAAGGTCACCGCAAGCAGCGCATGGGCGAGCGAAGCGATGACGACGAAGATGGCGACGCCGGGATCGCCGACCAGGTCGTGATTGCCGACCAGCTTGAGCAGGAAGGCGGCCGCGGCGAAGGTTGGGAAGCTTTGCAGCGTCGCGGTCAGCGCGAGGCCTTCGAGCGCGTTATGCAGGCTGGACTTTCTGACTCTGGCGATGGCGGCCATGGCACGTCTCCCTGAGGACATGCGGATGAATCTAGCCGCCATCAGGAGGGCCTGATGTGAGATGCGTCACGCCCATTTCCTCTGCGGGAACAAGGCGCGCGCGCCCCGAATGACCAGCGGTTACAGCTTGCCCTGCCCGTTCACCTGGCTCTGCTGTTGCCGCTGTCTCTCCTGCTCTTGCTGCTCCTTGGCATGATGGCGGCCGTAGAGGCAGCCGGCGGCGGCGCCGAGGACGCCGTGATGGCCGGCATAGTGGCCGGCGACACCGCCGACGACGGCGCCCTTGATGCAGCCCTTGGCGTTGGCGGCGGAAGTCGCGCCACAGATGAGAAGTACGGCGGCGATGGCGGCGAGGGATTTCATAGATCGATGTCTCCGGATGCGGTGTTGCGACCTCAACGGGCACGAGCCCGTCCCGGTTCCGCGTTCGCTTCCTGCGTCCACGCCAGCCACGCGAATTCGTGCAGGCGCCCGGTCGCTCAATCCTTAATTGCAGCCATGAACCTGGCATTGCGCTTGCGCGTCATATGGTCTGCAATATCCCCTGTGGTTTTGCGGATTGCCGGTATCCGAGGCCGCGCGTTAGCTCGGCGCAAGCTCCACACGGCCAATGAGAACGGGCGGAATGACGTTCGAGAAGCTCAATCGCCAGCGTGTGCTGCATCTGCTCGACGCGATCGCGCGCAGCGATCTCGAGGCGGCGCTGTCGTGCTGCACCGACGACGTCGACTTCCTCACCCACGCGCCGATCGACGTGCTGCCCCACATGGGCCCCTGCCACGGCAAGCAGGAGCTCGGCGAATTCTGGCGCACCGTGCAGGAGCGATACGCCGAGGTCCGCTACGAGGTGCCGCAGATCATCGCCGAAGGCGACGCGGTCGCGGCCTATCTGCGCGTGTTCTTCAGGAAGCGCAGCAACGACCGCGTCATTCAGGTCGACATGGCCATATTCTACACTTTCCGCAACGGCCAGGTGGCGCAGATCCGCGAGATCATCGATTCCTACGACCTGGTGCAGCAGGTGCTGGAACGTGAGATCGGCCCGCTGATCGTGGGCGAGCGGGTGGACGGGGCTTAGCTCTCTCCAAACCGGCCCGGACCGGGAAAATACGGGGTTCTATTGTAAATCTCACACGCCGCGATCAATTGTGCATTGCGAAAACGTGAATTGCGTTTTGGCTGAATTGGCGTATTTTGTTCGTATACAAATGAGTTGAGCGACCCCGCGGCACCTATCCTGTGCGCTTGGGGTTGTTTTTTCGTTTTTTCGCAAGCCAGCTTCAGGACTGCCCAAAATGACAGAGCACAGCCTCTGGCGTTTCTCGCGCGCATTGCACCGCGCGATCAACGACCGGCATTTCGAGGACATCGAGGCCCTGATCGACGAGGACGTCGAGTGGGCGCTCTACGGCCCGATCGACATGTTTCCGTTCCTCGGCGCGCGCCAGGGCAAGGACGCCGTGCTCGACGTCATCCGCCAGTTCGCCGACAACTTCCAGGTCCGCCGCTTCGACCGCGAGAGCATCATGCTCGGCGTCGATTCCGCCGCCTCGATGCTGCGCTATTCGCTGACCGCGCTGGATTCCAGCAAGCCGATCAGCTTGCGGGTGGCGCAGTTCGCCCAGTTCAAGGCGGGCAAGCTCACCAGCATGCGCGTGCTGATCGACACGTTTGATCTGGTCGAGCAGGCACTCGGCCGCGCCATTCATCTGCCGAAGATGACCAGCGTCGGCTGAACGGAACACCAACGGGCCCCGCTGTTCGGGACCGATGGCTGATGCTCTCCGCGACGCGTCCTGGCCTCCAGCCCCGCCGGATGCAATCGTGGAGAAGCTCGCCATCGGGCGCGCGCCTTTCGCGCGGCCCGTTGGTTCGCATTCGATGGAACCGCCACAATTTCGCAACGATGGTTCCGCATCCTCGGCGGGAATTGGGCTGACGGGCAGGACGATGGAATTCGCGACAGGGTTTGGCTGGACCAGGCTGCCGATGCTGGCGGCCGCTTTGATCTTGGGCTCGGTGCTGACGGTGTCGGCGCAGATCATTCCGCCCTTCTCCCCCGGCCCGGCCGCAGCGCCCGACGACGAGGCCGAGACGGCGGAGGCCCCCGACGTTAACGACCCCGACGTGCTGAGCGGCATCGACGTCGACAAGCTCGACTGGGGCCAGCTCGCGATCGACGCCGGCACGCTCAACGACATCATCGCCGCCAAGAAGCGCGCCCAGGCCGCCGCCAAGGACGGGCTGAACTGGGCGACGAACGCCAACGCCAACGGCTCCTCGGCGGTGACTGTGAAGCAGTCGGTATCCTCATTCTGGGACGCCCGCATCGGCGCCGACATGACGGTGACGAGCGAGCCGCGGACGATGTCCGAGCTGCTGGCGCAGAAGGCCACCAATGGCGGCAGCGTGCCTCAGTCGTCCGGCAGCGCCTGGGCGGCCGCGACCGCGCCCGGCGCGGGCGCGATCTGGGACAAGACCGCTGTGGAGGCCCGCGTCGATCCCGGCGCCGAACAGAGCAAGCTCGGGGCCTCGCTGACCAAGTCGGTGCCGCTGATGGGCGACACGTCGCTGACGCTGCAGAACGGCTACAGCGTCAACCAGCAGGGCACCACGGCGCTCCCCGGCGTCGGTGGTCGCGTCACGCGCAATTACGAGACCGACCAGTCGGCCAAGGTTACCCTCACCGACACCGGCACCAGCATCACCGCGGGCCAGTCGCTGTCGACCACCGACGACAAATGGCTGCGCAAGGTCGGCGCCGAACAAAAGCTCTTCGACAACGTCACCGTCTCCGGCTCGGTCGGCGAAACCTCGCAAGGGGCGATCAACAAGAGCCTGACGGCGGGTTTCAAGAAGAGCTGGTAGGTCGGCGCGAATCTTTCTCCTCATCCTGAGGAGCGCGCTTGCGCGCGTCTCGAAGGATCGAGGCCCTCGCGGCGACAGCCGGGCCTGCATGGTTCTCGCGGCGGTGCGCAGCGCCGTCCGCCGCGCGCTTCGCGCTCCTCACCATGAGGAGATTGGTTCCTTCTCCGCGGACAGCATTCAGACTCCCGTAACCATACGCCACGGCAAAGCCCACGAATGGACCGCCCTTGCCGCACCTCGGCCAAGTTGCGGCCAAAATCCGACGCCCTAGTCCCAGACTGACGTCGTCGTGCGGGGGACACTCGCGCTGCGCTCAACGCGAACAGGGGAATAACGATGAACGCCATGCGTCCGGAAAAGACCGAAGGCACCGAGACCGAGACCATCGACACCAACCTCGCCGCAGTGACGGAAGTCGAAGCCGGCATCCGTGACTTCGTCCGCAACGACATCGCCTATCTGCGCCGTCCGGCAGCGACCGCCACGGACGCGCCGCCGCTCGACCCGAGCGCGGAGGCCACCGTCACCAACGTCAACTCGCTGATCCAGCGCGTCGCCGGCACCTCCCTCGCCGAGATCGAGAATTTGATCTCCGAGCTCGAGAGCCTGCGCGACCTGCTCCACGCCGAAGGCCAGCGTGTCCAGCGCGAGATCTCCGGCTACGCCCAGCTCAGCCAGGCCGCGATGAAGTCGACCCGCATGATCGCCGACAACGTCTCGCAGTGGAAGCGCGCCGCCGACGGCCTGCGCAATAGCTGATCGCTGACATCACGCATCACCAGCCGCCGCGTTCCGAAAGGGGCGCGGCGGTTTTGATTCGTGGGATGTGCGACGGTGCGCACGCGCCCCATGAAAAGTGTCATCACCCGCCAAAGCGGGTGATCCAGTATTCCAGAGACAGCGAGGCTAGAACCGAGAGCCCCCGGCGTACTGGATGCCCCGCTTTCGCGGGGCACGACAGCGGAGGATTTTGAACTTCCCGCATCCCCGCGACGACTAACGCCAAGCGCTCTTGCCATCGCGGCCGGGCCTGGGGACATGTCATGGAAAGCATTCGGCCCGACACCACGGACCCGATACCGCTACAGCCCGCGCCGAACCAGTTCGGCACGATCATGTTGCGTTTTGTCGGATTGCTGGCGGTTGCGATCGCGATCTTGGCGTTCGTCTATAGCCGCTGAAGGCGGAGGCCGCGTTGCGGCCCCGCGGAGTTAACGAAGTCTTACCGGGCGGCTTCCACGGTCGAGGCTTCCAGGGTGTAGGCACCGTCGGCATAGCCCTTCACCACCATGCCCGCGACCAGCATCACGGCCAGCGTCGCGGTAGCAAAGATGAATCCGACCAGCTTGAGTGCGCCGCGGTCTGCCATGGTCCTCGTCCCCTGTACTCTGCCCAGTTCGTTCAAATAGACAGCGACAGGTTCATAATTGGTTAGCAACTCGATGGTTCCCCCAACTGCTTCGCGGGAAAACCATGTTGCGCAGGCTTATGGCAGCCACCCGGAATCGCGTCCATAGCGCGGGGGCAACACTCGCGCGCTGTTTTTGCCGTTCATCCTGGAACGAATCTAACCGCCGTTCGCACGCATCGGCACGAAAGCACTGGCGGTGATGGCGTAGACGTCCTCGCCGCGCTGGTTGGTGCCGGTGGTGCGCGCGGTCAGGATGCCCCAGCCGGGTCGCGAGGCGGAGCTGCGCTTGTCGATGGCGACGTTGACGTAGGTGACGATGTCGCCGGCGAGCACCGGCCTGATCCAGCGCAGGTCGCGAAAGCCCGGCGACGGACCCCACACCGCGACCTCCTCGCCGCGCGAGGCGGCTTCCCGCGCCAGACGCTGGCCGTCGGCGACAAGCAGGCTCATGCAGGCTGAGCCGACATGCCAGCCCGAGGCCGCGAGCCCGCCAAACAGCGAGTTCTTGCCCTCCTCCTCGTCGAGGTGAAAACGCTGCGGATCGAACTTTGCGGCGAATGTCTTGATCGACTCGGCCGTGAACGTATAGGCGCCGATCTCGCGGCGATGCCCAATCTCGATCTCCTCGAAAAACGGCATCAGACCGCCCCCTCGCGCCGCTTGATCAGGATCGGCGACGTCATCTCGCACAGCGCCTGCCCCGCCGCGTTACGCACGGTGCATTTGAACTTGATGATGCCGAGCTCCGGCCGGCTCTTCGAGGTGCGGGCGTCCACGACGTCGACGTCGAGCATGAGGTCGTCGCCGGGTCTGAGCGGTGACAGCCAGCGCACCTCATCGACGCCGGGAGATCCCAGCGACGCGGCGCGGGTAATGAAACCGTCGGCCATCATCCGCATCATCAGCGAACAGAGATGCCAGCCCGAGCCGGACAGGCCGCGCAGCATGCTTTTGCCGGCGGCCTCCTCGTCGAGGTGCATCGGCTGCGGATCGAACTCGGCGGCAAAGGCCAAGATCTCGTCGCGCGTGACATGGCGCGGGCCGAATGTTCCGAACCGGCCGGGCGGGAAATCTTCGAAGGTCAGGGTCATCTTGGGAAAGGTTTGAGGGAATGACAGATTGTGGCCGCACTTTGCGGCAATCTCAACCCGCCGGCCCGCATGGCTCGTGCTACATTCGGCGCACGGCGTTGGTCTTGAGTCGGATCGAGCAGGGGCCACGATCCATTTGCAAGGCCCGACAACACCTGAATTGCCCTGGGGAGAGCAATGTTTTCATTCAGCGACCTGTTTCAATGGGACCGCTTCATCACGCCGACGATCATCAAGACCTTCTACTGGCTGGTGATCGCGCTGATCTGCCTGTTCGGCCTCTCCGGCATCTTCTCCGGCCTCGCGATGATGGCGATCAGCCCGTTCGGCGGCTTCCTGATGCTGCTGTCGTCGATCGCGAGCGTCGTCGTCGGGATCGTGTTCTCGCGCATCATCGCGGAGCTGATCCTGATCATCTTCCGCATCAACGAGCATCTCGGCGCGATCAGGGATCAGGGCGGCGGGGTACGGTGAGGCTTCCGTGTCCCGGACGGTGCGTCCGGGGCACGAACTCCGGAATCTTACGTGTTGAACCTGAAATGCATCACGTCGCCGTCGGCGACGACGTATTCCTTGCCTTCAAGGCGGAGCTTGCCGGCATCGCGGGCGCCGGCTTCGCCGCCGAGCGTGATGTAGTCCTCATACGCGATGGTCTCGGCGCGGATAAACCCCTTCTCGAAGTCGGTGTGGATCACACCGGCCGCGCCCGGCGCCTTGGTGCCGCGATAGATGGTCCAGGCACGTGCTTCCTTCGGGCCCACCGTGAAATAGGTGATGAGGTCGAGCAGCGTGTAGCCGGCGCGGATCAGGCGATCGAGGCCGGCCTCTTCGAGACCCAGCGTCTCCAGGAAGTCGGCGCGTTCGTCACGCGAGATGGTGGCGATCTCGGACTCGATTTTTGCCGAGATGACGACGGCAATGGCGCCTTCCTTGGCAGCCTGGTCCTGCACCGCCTTCGAGAACGAATTGCCTGATGCGGCCGAGCCTTCCTCGACGTTGCAGACGTAGAGCACGGGCTTGGACGACAGCAGGCCGAGCATCCCGAAGGCGCGCTCCTCCTCCGCCTTGCGCTCGACCAGGCGCGCGGGCTTGCCCTCGCGCAGCAGCACCAGGGTGCGATTGACGAGGTCGAGCTGCTCCTTGGCGTCCTTGTCGTTGCCCTTGGCCTTCTTGGACAGATTGTCGACGCGCTTCTCGAGGCTGTCGAGATCGGCGAGCATCAGCTCGGTCTCGATGGTCTCGATGTCGGCGAGCGGGGCGATCTTGCCCTCGACATGGGTGATGTCGGAATCCTCGAAGCAGCGCACGACATGCGCGATGGCGTCGACCTCGCGGATGTTGGCGAGGAACTGGTTGCCGAGGCCTTCACCCTTGGACGCGCCGCGCACGAGGCCGGCGATATCCACGAAGGTCAGCCGGGTCGGGATGATCTGACCCGACTTGGCGATCGCTGCGAGCTTGTCGAGCCGCGGATCCGGTACCGCGACCTCGCCGACATTCGGCTCGATGGTGCAGAACGGATAGTTCGCCGCCTGCGCCGCGGCCGTCTCGGTCAGCGCGTTGAACAAGGTCGATTTGCCGACATTGGGCAACCCGACGATCCCGCATTTAAATCCCACGAGCGTTATTCCTTGCCGTTGTCGTCCTTGGTCAAAAATCCCTTCGCCTGCATGGCGAGGTGCACCCTGTTGGCGAAAGTCGCGTCGGTGCCTTTGGCAACCAGTCCCGCGTGCTCGGCCACCGCGTCGCAGAGCGTCGCCACCCAGTCGTTGTCGGCTTTGGCGAAGTCCGACAGCACGTGGCCGTGCACCAATTCCTTGACGCCGGGGTGACCGATGCCGAGCCGCACCCGGCGGTACTCGTTGCCGATATGGGCGGAGATCGAACGCAGGCCGTTGTGGCCGGCGATGCCGCCGCCGATCTTCACCCGCACCTTGCCCGGCGGCAGTTCGAGCTCGTCATGGAATACGGTGACGTCGCCCGGCGCGATCTTGAAGAAGCTTGCCGCTTCCTGAACGCTGCGGCCGGACTCATTCATGTAGGTCATCGGCTTGAGCAGGATCACGCGCTCGGTGCTGAGCGTGCCTTCCGAGGTCTCGCCCTGAAACCTGCGGCGCCAAGGCGCGAAACCATGACGCCGCGCGATCTCATCGACGGCCATGAAGCCGACATTGTGCCGGTTACGTGCGAATTTCGGGCCGGGATTGCCGAGCCCAACAAACAGTCGCATGACGCGGCGCGCCCCTCGCTCGGCGCGCGGTCAGGGACCGCGCGCCAGCTTTGAGAGATTACTTCTTCTTGTCGCCGCCGGCGGGAGCCTTGGCAGCCGGGGCCTTGGCAGCCGCTGCCGGAGCAGCAGCACCCGCAGCCGGAGCAGCACCAGCCGCCGGAGCAGCAGCACCCGCCGCCGGAGCAGCAGCCGCGGCCTTCTGCTCTTCGGCGTAGCCGGACGGCGGCACGATGGTGACGAGGGTCGCGTCCTCGGCGGTCAGCGCCTTCACGCCGGCCGGCAGCTTGATGTCGGAGAGATGCAGCGAGTGGCCGATTTCGAGCGACCCGACGTCGGCCTCGATGAACTGCGGGATGTTCTCCACGCCGCACTCGAGCTCGATCGCGTGCGCAACGATGTTCACGGCGCCGCCGCGCTTCACGCCGGGCGAACCTTCAGCCTTCACCACGTGCAAGGGAACGCTGATGCGGATGGTGGCGCCTTCGCCGAGCCGCATGAAGTCGACGTGGATCGGGAAGTCCTTGACCGGATCGAGGTGGTAGTCGCGCGGAATCACGCGGTGCTTGTTGCCTTCGAGGTCGATGTCGACCAGCGTGGTCAGGAACCGGCCGGCGAGGATGCGCGAGCGCAGTTCGCGATCGTCAACCGAGATGGTCAGCGGGGGCTGGTTGTTGCCGTAGATCACTCCGGGCACTCTCCCGGCGCGACGCTCAGCCCGGGCGGCCCCCTTGCCGCTCTTCGGACGTGCGGTCGCCTTCAATTCCTTGACGGTCGCCATAACGTTAAGTCCTTGTTTTTGCAAAAGTTAATGGGCCGCAACGCGGCCCATGGCATACGCCGCAGCAAGCCTCCAGGGGTGCGGGGGCTGCGGACGTGGCGGGCTTTTACCCGGAAGACGCGGAAATGACAAGGAGAATGGGCTGCCGGAAGGTATCGGTGGCCCGGACGGAGCGCAGCGTGATCCGGGACCTACGCCGCTGGAACACCCCGGATTGCGCGAAGCCTGTCATCGGGCGGCGCTTCGCGCCGACCCGTTGGCTCCATCCGGGCTACGACTCCCTGCCTACCCGCCGAGCTTGGCCTCCAGCGCCGTGATGCGCGCCTTCAGAGCCTCGTTCTCCTCACGCGCCAGGCGCGCCATGTCCTTGACCGCCTCGAACTCCTCGCGCTTGACCAGGTCCATGTCGCGCAGGAATTTTTCGGCCTGGGTGCGCATCACCGTGTCGAACTCGCGCTTGACGCCCTGCGCGGCACCGGCGGCATCGTTCATCAGGCGGCCGATCTCGTCGAAAAACCGGTTGTTGGTCTGGGTCATGTCGGTCTCCTGGCGGCTTTCGATGAACTCTGCGCGAACGCGCGGGAAGACAATGGCAATCCGTTTGGGCCGGTTCAAGGGCCGATCGGCGGTATCCTTGTCATGCCCCGGTTTCCTTGCAATCGTATTCAACGTCCCTGCATAAGAAGAATCACAAAAGGCGCTCGAGATGATCGACCAGCAGATCGCGATCCCCACCAAGGACGGTCACACCGCAACCTTCATCAGCCATCCCGAACGCGGCGGGCCGTTTCCGCTCATCCTGTTCTACATGGACGCGCCGGCGATCCGCGAAGAGCTGCGCGACATGGCGCGCCGGCTCGCGACATCGGGCTATTACGTGATGCTGCCGAACCTCTATTACCGCTCCGGGGTGATGGAGCTCGGCGCGCTGCCGGCCGATCCGAACGCGCCGGAGCGGAAGCGCATGTTCGCACTGATGGGATCGCTCACGATCCCCATGATCATGGATGACACGCGCGCGCTGCTGACCTATGCCGAGGGCCAGGCGGCCGCGAACACCAAATTGATCGGCACCGTCGGCTACTGCATGAGCGGCCGCTACGCCGTCAACGCCGCCACGCATTTCCCCGATCGCGTCAAGGCCGCCGCCTCGGTCTACGGTACGCAGCTCGCAACCGACCAGGACGACAGCCCGCATCTCGCGGCAGCCAAGACCAAGGCCGAGCTCTACTTCGCCTGCGCCGAGACCGACATCTACGCGCCCGCCGAGATCATCGAGAAGGTGAAGCAGGGCATGAGCGGCGCCAAAGCCGAAGTCGAGATCTATCCCGGCACCCATCACGGCTTCGCCTTCCCCAAGCGTCCGGTCTATGACCGCGACGCCGCCGAGCGGCATTGGGAGCGTCTGCTGGCGCTCTATCGCCGCAATCTCGTCTAGACATAGAAGGCGCGATGCCCTTTCTGCTCATCGACTTCCCCGCCTTCAAGCCGATCGCGATCGAGATCGGTCCGTTCGCGATCCGCTGGTATGCGCTCGCCTATATCTGCGGCATCGTGTTCGGCTGGCTCTATGCGCGCTCGCTCCTGAAGAAGGAGCGGCTGTGGGGCGGCCCGGCGCCGATGTCGCTGGTGCAGATCGACGACTTCATCCTCTGGGTCACGCTCGGCATCATCCTCGGCGGCCGCACCGGCTATGTGCTGTTCTACAATCTGCCCTTCTTCATCGACCACCCCGCCGCGATCTTCAGGCTGTGGGAAGGCGGCATGTCCTTCCACGGCGGCTTCCTCGGCTGCGTCGTCGCGGTGATGTGGTTCGCTTATCGCAACCGCATTTCGATCCTGTCGCTCGGCGACATCACCACCGCCGTTGCTCCGGTCGGGCTGCTGCTCGGTCGCATCGCCAATTTCATCAACGGCGAATTGTGGGGCCGCGCCACCGACCCGGAGCTGCCCTGGGCGATGATCTTCCCCAATGATCCCACCCAGCTGCCGCGCCATCCGAGCCAGCTCTACGAAGCCGGCATGGAGGGCATTTTGCTGTTCACGGTGCTTGCAATCATGATCCGCTTCGGCGCCCTGAAGCGGTCGGGCATGATCCTCGGCGCCTTCATCCTGATCTATGGTCTGAGCCGGATCGCCGGCGAGCATTTCCGCGAACCGGACGTCCAGCTCGGCTTCCTCTGGGGCGGATTAACCATGGGCATGCTGTTGTCGATCCCGATGCTTATTGTCGGCCTCGTACTTATTGTATTGGCAGTGAGGCGCGGTGCGCCCGAGCCCGCAGGGGCTATTCGTTAATTCCTTTTGAGAAGATAGGCCGTGACCGACCAGCCGTTACTCGACGAGATCAAGGCGCTGATCAAATCCTCAGGCCCCATGCCGGTCTGGCGGTACATGGAACTGTGCCTGATGCATCCGCGCTATGGCTATTACGTCTCGCGCGATCCGTTGGGACGAGAAGGCGACTTCACCACCGCGCCCGAGGTCAGCCAGATGTTCGGCGAGCTCTTGGGCCTGTGGACCGCCTCGGTGTGGAAGCAGATGGGGTCACCGCAATTCCTGCGGCTGATCGAGCTCGGCCCCGGCCGCGGCACCATGATGGCCGATGCGCTGCGTGCGCTCCGCGTGCTGCCGCCGCTCTATCAGGCACTCCACATCCACATGGTCGAGGTCAATCCGGTCCTGCGCGAGCGGCAGAGTGCGACGCTGTCGGGCGTGCGCAACATCGCCTGGCATGACAGCATCGACGACGTGCCGGACGGACCGAGCATCATCCTCGCCAACGAATATTTCGACGTGCTGCCGATCCACCAGATGGTCCGTCACGAGAACGGCTGGCACGAGCGCGTGATCGAGGTCGACGCCAACGGAAAACTTCAATTCGGCGCGGCGGCCGAGCCGACGCCGCGCTTCGAGGTGCTGCTGCCGCCTCTGGTACGCGCCGCGCCCGTCGGGGCCGTGTTCGAATGGCGGCCAGATGCGGAGATCATGAAGCTCGCCAGCCGCGTGCGCGACCAGGACGGCGCGGCGCTGATCATCGATTACGGTCATCTGCGCAGCGATGCCGGCGACACCTTCCAGGCGATCGCGCGCCACACCTTCACCGATCCCCTGAAGGCGCCGGGCCAGGCCGACGTCACGGCCCATGTCGACTTCCAGGCGCTCGCGCGCGGGGCGGAGGACGTCGGCGCCCGCGTGCACGGGCCGGTGACCCAGGGCGATTTCCTCAAACGCGTCGGCATCGAGACCCGTGCAGGCGCGTTGATGCAGAAGGCGGCGCCCGACGTCGCCACCGACATTTCAATCGCGCTCAAGCGACTGACCGAAACCGGGCGCAGCGGCATGGGTTCGATGTTCAAGGTGCTCGGCATCTCCGAGCCGCGGTTGGCGGGCCTTGCGGGACTCAGCGATCTCGAACGCGCCGGAGACGGTTCATGACGGTTGCCTCCTCGTTGCTGTCGGCGGTGCCGGGCCTGCGCCACGCCTTCTTCACCCGCGAGGGCGGCGTCTCGGGCGGCATCTATTCCGCGCTGAACGGCGGGCTCGGCTCCAACGACGATCAGGCCCTTGTCGCGGAGAACCGCCGCCGTATGGCCGAGCATGTCGGCGTCGCACCGGAACGCTTTCTCAGCCTGCACCAGATCCATTCGCCCGACGTGCTCGTGGCCGACGCTCCGTGGCCGAGCGGGCCGCGGCCGAAGGGCGATGCGCTGGTGACGAAGGTGCCCGGCATCGCGCTCGGCGTCTCCACCGCCGATTGCGGACCCGTGCTGTTCGTCGATCCCGAGGCGGGCGTGATCGGCGGCGCCCATGCCGGCTGGAAGGGCGCGCTCACCGGCGTGCTGGAGCAGACCATTTCGGCGATGGAAAAACTCGGCGCCTCGCGCAGCGGCATCATCGCAGCGATCGGCCCGCTGATCCGCCAGGACAGTTATGAAGTCGGCGACGAGTTCGTGGCGCGCTTCATCGAGGCGGATGCGGACAACGCCATGTTCTTCATCCCGTCGACGCGCGAGGGACACGCGATGTTCGACCTCGCCGGCTTCATCCGCAGGCGTCTGGAAGCCGCGGGCATCCTAATGATCGACGATCTCGGTCTGGACACCTACGCCGACGAACGCTTCTTCAGCTACCGCCGCTCGGTGCATCGCAAGGAGCCGGATTACGGCCGCCACGTTCACGCGATCGCGCTCGAAGCGTGAACACAAGGGCAACCCCGTGTCATTCCGGGGCGATGCCTGCGCGCGATGACAGTGGCCTGTGGCGCCCCCGCCCTAGACGTTAATGCGTTTTAACGATATCGCTGCCTTCCATAATGAGGGACGCGTCATTCATCTTGCGCCGCGCGGGTTCGCGCGTGCTGGCGGTCATGCTGCTGACGGCTGCGGCCGCGCTTGGCGGCTGTGCCGGTGGCGGTGGTGCCGCGAACTCCTATGCGATGGCGCCGAGCGCCGGCTCGGGGGCCACAGTCGCGTTCGAATCGATCGACGGGCCGCCGCCGCAAGTGTTCGACCGCATGGTCGGCGTGCTCGACACCGAATCCAAGCTGCGCAGCCTGTCCGTGGTCTCCCGCGAGGGGACGGCTGCCTACCGCGTGCGCAGCTACCTCTCCGCCCAGATCGTGCGCGGCAAGACCGTGATCGCCTGGGTCTGGGACGTCTACGACGCCAACCAGCAGCGGGCGCTGCGGCTTTCCGGCGAGGAACCGACCGCGGCCAAGGGCAGCCGGGATCCCTGGAGCGCGGCCGACGACCTCGTGCTGCGGAAGATCGCCCAGGCCGGATTCAGCGGACTTTCCAACATGATCAACGGCACGCCCGATGCGCCGAACTCGGCTCCCGGCTTGCGCGGGCCGGCCGTGGCAAGCGTGATCCCGGAGGCTCCGGCGGCGGAGATGCCGGCCTCGGCGCTGGGCTATGCCGAGCGATAACCCCCGCGAAACCACGGCCCCAATTTCCGGCCAAACCGTTGGCCGGACTCGGGATTTCGCAGGGAAAACGTAGCGTCCCGGGTTGCCATTGCAGCCCCCGGCCTGATATTTCCTCGCCCGTCGTAACCGTGCTTCCAGTGGGTATTGTTTGATGTTGAACATCGTGTCCAGCAAAGCGCGGGAGGAAGCGTCCATGTCGGCCAAGAACGGCTCCATCAAGCTCGTCGCCGGCAACTCCAATCCGGCTCTCGCGCAGGCCATCGCGCAAGGTCTCGACCTGCCGCTGACCAAAGCGGTGGTACGGCGCTTCGCCGACATGGAGATCTTCGTCGAGATCCAGGAGAACGTGCGCGGCTCGGATGCCTTCGTCATCCAGTCGACCTCGTTCCCGGCGAACGACCATTTGATGGAATTGCTGATCATCACCGACGCACTGCGCCGCTCCTCGGCGCGCCGCATCACCGCGGTGCTGCCCTATTTCGGCTACGCCCGGCAGGACCGCAAATCGGGCTCGCGCACGCCGATCTCGGCAAAACTCGTCGCCAATTTGATCACGCAGGCCGGCGTCGACCGCGTCATGACGCTCGACCTGCATGCCGGCCAGATCCAGGGCTTCTTCGACATCCCGACCGACAACCTCTACGCCGCGCCGCTGATGGTGCGCGACATCAAGGACAAGTTCGACCTCTCCAGGACGATGGTGATCTCGCCCGACGTCGGCGGCGTGGCGCGCGCACGCGGCCTCGCCAAGCGCATCAACACCCCGCTCGCGATCGTCGACAAGCGCCGCGAGAGGGCGGGTGAATCCGAGGTCATGAACGTGATCGGTGACGTCGCCGGCTACACCTGCATCCTGATCGACGACATCGTGGACTCCGGCGGCACGCTGGTGAACGCCGCCGACGCGCTGATCGCCAAGGGCGCCAAGGACGTCTACGCCTACATCACCCACGGCGTGCTCTCCGGCGGCGCCGCCGCCCGGATCACAAACTCCAGGCTGAAGGAGCTGGTGATCACCGATTCGATCCTGCCGACGGATGCGGTGAGCAAGGCGCCGAACATCCGCACGCTGCCGATCGCCAGCCTGATCTCCGACGCGATCGCGCGCACCGCGGCGGAGGAGTCGGTGTCGAGCCTGTTCGACTGAGGTTTCTTACCTCGCCCCGCTTGCAGGGACAGGGAGCGTCTACGTCCCTCACGAGGCAGCCCCCGGGTTGTTGCCAACGACCGCCCATGACATCATCCGAATCCCGAGTCATCTCTGCCCTCTGGATGCCCGATGCCACGCCGGAAATTTGCCTGGGAGAAGCTGTCGGATGACGAGTTGCTCAAGCAACGCCTCTCCAGCCTGAGGGTTACGGTCGAAGGCACCTGGCTCGAGGATTGCGTCAGCACGCTCTATGAGGAGCTGGAAGAACGGGATATCCGGCTGCGGCCGCACACCTGGATGTCGAGCGAATGGTTCAGTCCGGGCGGCGTTCCCGGCATCGCCATTCCGTTCTATCTCGCTCATCCCCGCCTGATGAAGCTCGAGAAGAAGATGATGTTCGACGTCGAGGGCGGAACATGGCGCGAGTGCATGGCCATCCTCCGTCACGAAGCGGGCCACGCGATCCAGCACGGTTACCAGCTGCAGCGCCGGCGGCGCTGGCAGCAGCTGTTCGGCCCGTCGTCGAAACACTACCCGCGCTACTACCGGCCCAATCCGGCGAGCAGGCGTTACGTCCAGCATCTGCGGCTGTGGTATGCGCAGAGCCATCCGGACGAGGATTTCGCCGAGACCTTTGCGGTGTGGCTGCGGCCCCGTTCGAACTGGCGGACGCGATATGCTGGTTGGCCGGCGCTGAAGAAGCTCGAATATGTCGACGAGCTGATGGGCGAGATCGCGGGAAAGCGGCCGCCGATCGCGACGCGGGAGCGTGTCGATACGCTGGGTCGGCTCAGCCAGACGCTCGAAGAGCACTACAAGAAGAAGCAGGCGTTCTACGCCTTCACACCCCCCAAGACCTACGACCGCGATCTCTCCCGGCTGTTTTCAGCCGATCCACGGCATCACCGCTCAAAGCCGGCTTCGGCCCTGATCAGGCGCCACCGCTCCCAGATCAGGCAATTGGTCGCGCGATGGACCGGCGAGAATCAGCTTACGCTCGATGCCGTGCTTGACGAGATGATCTCCCGTTGTCGCGAGCTCGATCTGCGTGCCGTCGGCCCTGAACAGAAGCTCGTTCTCGACTTCATCGTCCTCGTGACCGCGAAGACGATGCACACGATGTTTGGCCCGTCTCGACGAAAATGGATCGCGCTATGAGACGTCTGCGCATTCTGGTTCTCATGCATCCGGACTTCCTGCCTCCGGACTCCTCCGACGGATACAGCCCGCAGGAGATCAATGCGTGGAAAACCGAGTACGACGTGGTGAGCACCTTGCGTGCAGCCGGCCACGAGGTTCGACCGCTCGGCGCGCAGGAGGAAATCAGGCCGGTGCGCGAGGCGATCGAGGAGTTCAAGCCGCACGTGGTTTTCACGTTGCTGGAGGAATTCCACAACAACGTCGCCTTCGACCAGCACATCGCGAGCTATCTCGAGCTGATGAAGGTCCCTTATACCGGGTGCAATCCGCGCGGCCTGACCCTGGCCCGCGGCAAGGATCTGTCCAAGACGCTGGTGCATCACCGCCGGATCGCCGCGCCGGCCTTCGCTGTCTTCCCGATGCGCCGCAAAGTGAAACGCCCGACGCGTCTTGCGCTGCCGCTGATCGTCAAGAGCCTGAACATGGATGGCTCGTTCGGCATCTCGCAAGCCTCGATCGTCGACACCGACGAAAAGCTGGCCGAGCGGGTTGCCTTCATCCACGAGCGGGTCGAATCCGCCGCCATCGCCGAGCAGTTCATCGAGGGGCGAGAGCTTTACGTCGGCGTGCTCGGCAACAACCGCTTACGTGTTCTGCCGATCTGGGAGTTGAAATTCGGCAGCATGGGCGGCCGCTCGTCACGGCATATCGCCACTGAGAAGGCCAAGCACGACACCGACTATCAGGAGAAGGTCGGCATCGTCGACGGGCCTGCGAAGGATCTGGCGCCGGAAGTGACCGCCAGGATCCAGCGAGCCGCGAAACGCATCTACCGGGCGCTTGGCCTCGACGGCTACGCGCGCATCGATTTTCGTCTCACCGCCGACGGCACGCCGTATTTCATCGAAGCCAATCCCAATCCCGAGATCGCCAAGAGCCAGGAGTTCGCGACGGCGGCTCTACATGACGGGCTCAAATATCCGGCTCTCCTGCAGCGCATCCTGGCCCTCGGGATCAGCCGCGCCAAAGCGGGGGTGTCATTGGGGTGATGACGGCGACGATCGCCCCTCATCCTTCGAGACGCGCTTCGCGCTCCTCGGGATGAGGGATGGTCGTTGCGCTGCGTTACACGATTCCCGCGGCGACCTGGCCGCGCAGGCGTTCGAGCCCGAGCAACGTCTCCGCGCAGGCGGCCGCCACCTCGACGCCCTTGATCGCAAAATGCCTGCGGAAGAAATCGTAGTGCACCTCGGTCTCGTGGAATTGCTGCGGCGTCAGCACCGCGGAGAACACGGGCACCTCCGTGCGCAGCTGCACGTCCATCAACGCCTTGATCACGGTGTCGGCCACGAACTCATGGCGGTAGATGCCGCCGTCGACGACGAGGCCGGCCGCGACGATCGCGGTGTAGCGCCGTGTCTTGGCGAGGATCTGCGCATGCAGCGGGATCTCGAACGAGCCCGGCACCTCGAACACGTCGACGTGATTGAGGTGGCGCGCTTCTGCCTCCTTCACGAAGGCGATACGGGCCTCCTCGACCACGTCGCGGTGCCAGCAGGCCTGCACGAAGGCCACCCGCTGCGGTTTCGCGAAGCGCGGATGGTCGGGTACCGGATCCTGTGGAACCGGCGGTGGCGTTTGGGTTGGTTGGGAAGTTTCGGCTTTGGAAGTTTGGACTTGGGTATCTTGCAACATCTGATTCATGGCTTTCCTCAGTTAAGGACCAGAATCAGGGCACACGGAACGACAAACAGCCGCATCCTGCGATGCGTCTGCCACCGACCGTTCTCTTTCATCCGGACTTTAACCGTCGGCTTCGGAGTTGCACCGAATCTGCTGACCCTTCCCCTCAGCAACACACTTTGGGAAGGCGCTCGCGGGCTTAGGCCTTTCGGCCCTTACCGCCGGTGGGGACTTTCACCCCGCCCTGAGAACATCGGCCGCCCGGAATGAACGGCCTGACCGGAAATATGACGCCGGTTCGGGGCCGCGGCAAGCGGGTTCCGCATGGGAAAACCGCATGGTCCCATGCCGCTATCGTGGTCCAGCCGCCACGCGGTGGAATTAACGATTGGCGTGCCATCGGCGAATCCGATTCCGGTTTGTTCTTCTCCGTCCGGTTCGGCCTCCCCGGCGTTAATAATTGTGGCGGAGATGAGCTGTGGACGAACGAGTCCTGACTTGTGGACGGACTCGGCAGCTAGTTGCGCAGATTCCGCAAATCACATCAGTTGATCCGCGACAAGCCCGCGCTGATCCGAACGGATCGCCTTAACGAAATTAGGGGAGCGCGCGCCGGACCAACCGCGTGCGTATCAAAGACAACAAAAAGGCAAGAGGTCGAGACGGCATGTCCCTGCTCGAAGGCACCATCGATTCCAAAAACCATCCGCTCGCGGTGGTCGAGGATATCGCTGCCAGCAACAACTGGCCGTTCGAACGCTCCGGCGAAGACGAACTTACGATTGTCTCCAAGGGACAATGGACCGACTACCAGATCTCCTTCACCTGGATGGGCGAGATCGAGGCGCTGCATCTGGCCTGCGCTTTCGACATGAAGATTCCGGTTGCGCGGCGATCGGAGGTCCAGCGGCTCGTGGCCGCGGTCAACGAGCAGTTGTGGGTCGGGCACTTCGACCTGTGGACCACCACCGGCATGATCATGCACCGGCAGGCCCTGGTGCTGCCGGGCGGGCTCATCGCCTCCACCGGCCAGTGCGAAGCCATGCTCGCCGGCGCCATCCACGCCTGTGAACGCTATTTCCCGGCGTTCCAGTTCGTGGTGTGGGCGGGCAAGTCCACGACGGAGGCCATGGACGCGGCGATGTTCGACACGGTGGGCGAGGCGTAAGAGCACTCTCCCGAGGGCCGCGAGCGAGCCCAGCTTTCTCCCATCGTCGTCCTGGCGAAAGCCAGGACCCATACCGCGAGGTCTCTCCGTAGCTCGCGATGCTTGTTGCTCCGCCATCCATCCACTAGAACCAGCCGGGGTAATGGGTCCTGGCCTTCGCCAGGGCGACGGCGGTGGCAGCAGCGATGGCGAACAGCACTCTCGAAAACATCACCGGCACCATCCTGCTCGCCGGCGCCGGCAAGATGGGCGGCGCGATGCTGACCGGATGGCTTTCGGGCGGGCTCGATCCGCGCCGCGTCGCGGTGATTGATCCGCACATCTCGGCCGAGATCACCGCACTTGCCGCCAGGGGCGTTGCGCTCAATCCGGACATGGCGACGGCGGGCCAGGTCGAGACGCTCGTCGTCGCGGTGAAGCCGCAAATGTTTCGCGAGGCCGGCGCCAAGCTGAAGCCGTTCGTCTCCGACAAGACCTTGGTGGTGTCGATCATGGCGGGAACCACGATCGCCTCGCTTGAGGAGGTCTGCGGCGGGGCGGTGGTGCGCGCGATGCCGAACACCCCGGCCGCGATCGGTCGAGGCATCACGGTGGCTGTCGCCGCGAACAAGGTCAGCGAACCGCAACGCGCGGTGGCCGACGCGCTGCTGCGCGCCACCGGCTCAGTCGAATGGGTCGACGACGAGAGCCTGATGGACGCGGTGACCGCGGTGTCCGGCTCGGGCCCGGCCTATGTGTTTTTGCTGGCCGAAGAGCTCGCGCGCGCCGGCGTCGAGGCGGGATTGCCCGAGGCGCTGGCGACGAAACTCGCGCGCGAAACCGTCGCCGGCTCGGGTGAATTGCTCCACCAGTCGGAGCTTGCCTCCGGCACGCTGCGCCAGAACGTCACCTCGCCCGGCGGCACCACGGCCGCGGCGCTCGGCGTGCTGATGGGCGAGCCCGGCCTGCGCGAACTGATGATCCGCGCGATCGCGGCGGCGACGCAGCGGTCGAAGGAATTGGCGAAGTAGCTGATCCTCATCGTGAGGAGGCGCAAAGCGCGCGGCGGACGGTGCTGCGCACCGCCGCGAGAACCATGCAGGCCCGGCTCGCCTGTCGCCATCCTTCGAGACGACCGCTGCGCGGTTTCCTCAGGATGAGGGCAGCGCAGGCGGCTCCTACGTCGCCCCCAGCCGCTTGTTGAACATCTCGACATTGACGAGCCCGCGCGCGTGGCGGCCTTCGCCGAGTTTTCGCTTGCCCTCGAAGGCCTCGACCTCGAAGCGGATGACGCGGCGCTCGACTGCGACCACTTTCGCAGTGGTTCGCACCGTCGCACCGACCAGGGCTGCTGCGAGATGACGGATATCGACCTCGGTGCCGACGGTGACCCAGCCCGGCTGAAGCGCGGCGCGGATCGCATCGCCCGACGTCATCTCCATCTCCAGGATCATCATCGGCGTCGCATAGACCATCGGCATGCCGGGCACGAAATGCCCGACCGTGCGCTCTACCGGCACCACCAGCGTGCGTTCGGCACTCATGCCGACCTTGATGAAGTCGCGTGCGTCCATGGGGCCACTCCATCGTCCTGGACAAGCGAGCAAAGCGAGCGCCGATCCAGGACCCATTACCCCGACTCAACATCGTCACGCGCGGTCTAAACCACGACCTGCTGCAACAACTGCCGCTTGGGGTAATGGGTCCTGGCTTTCGCCAGGACGACAGTTGCGTTTGCAGTTACAGCGATGGCTACTTCTTCGCAGCCGCCGCGCGCTCCACGAACGTCTTGCCGCCCTTCATCTTGTGGCGGAGCGGGGCTTCATTGATCTGGATGACGACGGCGTCGGCATCGACGCCGAGATTCTTCACCAGCGCCTGGGTGATGTCGCGCATCATGCCGGCCTTCTGCTCGTCGGTGCGGCCTTCGGCCATGCTGACAGTGATCTCAGGCATTTTTCTCTCCCTTGGGCCGAACACCGGCCATTGACGGGCGCCATCAAACAGGAGGCGGATGCCCGGGACAAGCCCGGGCATGGCGGCGTCAGCGAATAGCTAGCCCCAGCTCACGTCATGGCGCGCTAGCACCTCGCGAACTTTGGCGACAAGATCGGCCTCGCTGCACGAGAACTGCGCCGGGCGGCTCTCACGCCATTCCTGGTTGGAAGCGATCGCGGCTGCCGCCTTCGCGCCCTCGATCAGATCCTTGATCTGCACCTCGCCACGCGCTTTTTCATCCGAGCCCTGGATGATGACGCAGGGCGCATTGCGGCGATCGGCATATTTGAGCTGGTTGCCCATGTTCTTGGGATTGCCGAGATAGAGCTCGGCGCGGATGCCGGCGGTTCGCAGCGATGCGACCATCTTCTGATAGTCGGCGACGCGGTCGCGGTCGAACACGGTGACGACGACGGGGCCGAACCCGGGCTTCGTGTCGAGCTTGCCGAGCAGCGTCAGCGCGGCCTGAAGCCGCGACACGCCGATCGAGAAACCGGTCGCCGGCACGGGCTCGCCGCGGAAGCGCGAGACCAGGCCATCGTAGCGTCCGCCGCCGCCGACCGAGCCGAAGCGCACCGGTCGGCCCTTGTCGTCCCTGGTCTCGAGCAGCAGTTCGACCTCGTAGACGGGGCCGGTGTAATATTCGAGGCCGCGCACGACAGAGGGGTCGATCTTGATGCGATCCGCACCGTAACCCGACGCCGTCACCAGTTTCGCGATCTCTTCCAGCTCGCTTACGCCGGCCTGACCGACTTCGCTCTTGGCTAGATAGGTTTCCGCCGCGGCAATGGCCTCTTTCCAATCGTCGCGCGGTTTGGTGATGGCGAGAACGACGTCAGCTTCCGACGCGCTTAGATTGGCGCCCTTCGTGAAGTCGCCCTTGCCTTCTTCGCCTCCATCCCATCTGCCGGGACCGAGGAGCTTGCGAACTTCCTCGGCGGGAAACTTATCGAGCTTGTCGATTGCGCGCAGCACGGTGAGCCTGCGCGCTGCGTTCTCTTCGCCGCCGAGCCCGATGGCTTCCAGAACGCCGTCGAGCACCTTGCGGTTGTTCACCTTCACGACATACGAGCCGCGCGCAATGCCCAGCGCCTCCATCGTGTCGGCCGCCATCATGCAGATCTCGGCATCGGCCGCCGGCGTTGCCGAGCCCACCGTGTCCGCATCGAACTGCATGAACTGGCGGAAGCGACCGGGACCCGGCTTTTCATTGCGGAAGACGTAGCCGACCCGGTAGCTGCGGTAGGGCAACACGAGAGCGTCGGTGCCGTATCGCTCGCCGACGTAGCGGGCGAGCGGCGCGGTCAAATCGTAGCGCAGCGAGATCCACTGCTCGTCGTCGTCCTGGAACGAGAACACGCCCTCGTTCGGACGATCCTGGTCGGGCAGGAACTTGCCGAGCGCATCGGTGTATTCCATCGCCGGCGTTTCCACAGGCTCGAACCCGTAGAGCTCGTAGACGGTGCGGATCTTTTCCACCATCTCGCGCGTCGCCCGGATCGCGGCGGGATCGCGATCCTCGAGCCCGCGCGGCAGGCGCGCCTTCAGTTTTTGGGGTTTTTTGGATTTCTCGGCCATGCGCGGCATTTACCAGCCGACGCGCGAAGCGGCAACTGCCGGGTAGGCCCTTACGGCTGCTCCATCCGTGCCCGCAGCGCATCGGCATCCGCTTTCGGCAGCGACTTCAGCGTTGGCTTGATGGTTTCCCCGCCGACGATCTTGCCGTTGCGCATGAACATCCAGTCCGAGATGTCGGCTTCAGTGAATTCGACCTTGTCGCCCGCCCGCTTGCCCGGCAGATCGCGTGGCTCGTTGGCGAAGAGGCCGGAATAGCCCCCATTGGGTAGCTTCTTCACCTCGGCCATCCAGATGTGCTCACCGCCTTTGCGGGTCGAAAAGTGCACCTTCAGGGCGTGCCCCGTTTCCGACGGTTTCGGCGCCTCGTAGGAGGCCCAGAAGGTCGGCAGCGTGCCGCGGGCGCGCGCGATCGCGGTGTTCATCTCCGGATCGGTGTTGCGCACGTCGACGACGGGCGAACGGCCCTCAGCGGAGACGTCCGGCTTGGGGCCGATGGTCAGGATGCCAAAGACGGTGACGCCGGTGATTGCGGCGAGAACGACCCATTTCAGGGACTGGGGAAGAGTGGATGTCATGATCGGATTGTCCGGAAAACTCGATGTCCAGGTATTCGAGGTCTCGGACTTTGTCGCACGATCATCGTGTCGCGTTCATTGCGCCTCTCTCTCCCCGCGAGCGGAGAGAGAGAGGGCAAAAATCAAGACAGATTGCGGATCCAGTTATGCGGATCGTTGGTGCGGCCGTACTGGATGTCGACGAGCTGCTTGCGCAGGCCCATGGCGACGGGGCCGGCGGCGCCGCCGCTGATCTCGAAATCGCCGCTCACTGAGCGCACCGTACCGATCGGCGAGATCACGGCGGCCGTGCCGCAGGCAAACGCCTCCTTCAGCTTGCCGCTTGCCGCATCCTTGCGCCACTGGTCGAGCGAATACGGCTCCTCGCGCACGGTTTTGCCGGCGTCTTTGGCCAGCGCAATGATGGAATCGCGGGTGATGCCGGGCAGGATCGTGCCGAGCGGCGGCGTCGAGAGCGAGCCGTCGTCGAACACGAAGAACACGTTCATGCCGCCGAGCTCTTCGATGTAGCGGCGCTCGATCGCATCGAGAAACACGACTTGGTCGCAGCCGTGCTGGATCGCTTCGGCCTGGGCGCGCAGGCTTGCGGCATAGTTGCCGCCGCATTTGACGGCGCCGGTGCCGCCGACGGCAGCGCGCGTGTAGTTCTCGGACACCCAGATCGAGACTGGCGCGGGGCCGCCCTTGAAGTAGGAGCCGACCGGCGAGGCGATCACCGCGAAGATGTATTCGGACGACGGCTTGACGCCGAGGAAGGTCTCGCTCGCGATCATGAACGGGCGCAGGTAAAGGCTGCCCTCGCCGCCCGGCATCCAGGCGCGGTCGATGCGCACGATTTGCTCGACGGCCTCGATGAAGACGTCTTCGGGGAGCTGCGCCATCGCCATGCGGTCCGCCGAGTCCTTGAAGCGCCGCGCATTGGCGTCGGGGCGGAACAGGTTCACGCCGCCGTCGTCGCGCTTGTAGGCCTTGAGGCCTTCAAAAATTTCCTGGGCGTAGTGCAGGACGGCGCCGGCCGGATCGAGCTGGAAATTGGCGCGGGCCTCGACACGCGCCTCGTACCAGCCGCCCTTGGCCTGGTTGTAGCGGACCACCGCCATGTGATCGGTGAAGACCCGCCCGAAGCCGGGGTCCACCAGCTTGGCGACCCGATCCTTCTCGGGGGTCGGATTGGATGCGGGCTGGATGTCGAATTTCATGCTCATGTCCTTGCCTCCCGCTGCCGGTAGCGGCGCCGTTGTGGCACCCACCTGCCCCGATTTGGGCCCGGCTGGCTCAATTGGTTTCTGGCCGGACCGCCGCCAGCCTTGTTACGGCCGGTTTCCGTGGCCAGCATGTCACCGAGGACATGCTTTTGCGGAAGACGGAAGTCCAGTATGTTTTGCCGAAATGCCGTTCGACAATCGCACGGTTGATCTGCTCCGGCCGTCGCCGCCTGTCTGGCCCACTGGGGCCGCCTTGCTTCGATGCCCACCCGACGCGAAACGATCTAAAATTTCGTACGGGCCGATCGTTTTGTAACATTGAGACCAAGATACGTCAATATGCCTGACATAAATTTCGCGACTCCTTCTCAAGAAGCTGCCGGGCCGCGGCCGGCCGCAGACGACGGAGGCAATTTGCGCTGGGATATCATCGAACTGCTGTTCTTCGCCTATCGCGATTTCGTCGGCGATCCCGACCAGGAGCTGGAGGCGTTCGGCTTCGGCCGGGCCCATCACCGCGTCATGCACTTTGTTTATCGTTATCCCGGCCTCAAGGTCGCCGACCTCCTCGACGTCCTGCGCATCACCAAGCAATCGCTCGGCCGGGTGCTCAAGCAGCTCCTGGACGAGGGCTATATCGTCCAGAAGACCGGCGACAATGATCGCCGCCAACGCCTGCTGTTTGCGACACCGAAGGGCGAGGCGCTGGTGCAGAAGCTCGCCGGTCTCCAGACCACGCGCATCACCAAGGCGCTCGCCGAGATGGCGCCGCAGGATGCCGAAACCGTCAAGCGCTTCCTGCGCGCGATGATCGACCGCGACGATCCCGACAAGGTGCTCGAAACGATCTTCGCCACCGTCAATCAGGACAAGGAGTGACCGTGCCGCTCGCTGCCACGCTCGCACGCCCGCCGGCACGCCCCGCCGACGATGCTCCGCATCTCCTGCTGGTTGACGACGACCGCCGCATCCGCGACCTGCTCTCGCGTTTCCTTGCCGGCGAAGGCTATCGCGTCTCGACCGCCGCCAGCGCCAGCGACGCCCGTTCCAAGCTTTTGGGCCTGCACTTCGACCTCTTGATCCTGGATGTCATGATGCCCGGCGAGACCGGCTTCGATCTCGCCCGTTTCATCCGGACTTCGTCCTCGGTGCCGATCGTGATGCTGACGGCGCGGCATGAAGCCGAAGCGCGCATCGAGGGCCTGCAGATCGGCGCCGACGATTACGTCGCAAAGCCGTTCGAGCCGCGCGAGCTTGCGCTACGCATCAACAACATCCTCAAGCGCGCTGCGCCGCCGCCGCAGGCCGCTGCAGTGGAGAAGATCGCGTTTGGCCCGTACATCTATCACCTCGACCGCGGCGAACTGCGCCAAGGCGAAGACGTCATTCACCTGACCGACCGCGAGCGCGAGATGCTGCGGATCCTGTCGGAGACACCGGGCGAGACCGTGCCGCGCAGCGCGCTAACCGGCAATGGCAGCGTCAACGAGCGCGCTGTCGACGTGCAGATCAACCGCCTGCGGCGCAAGATCGAAACCGATCCCGCCAATCCGCTGTTCCTCCAGGCCGTGCGCGGCATCGGCTACCGGCTGGTAGCCTCGCCATAAAGAGTGAAGCGCCACCGATGAGCACGATCGATAGCGGCCTGACGCTTTTGAAGAGCGCCGCCGGCCGCGTCTCCGCCGCCAATGGCTGGATGGGCAACGCCTTCAAGGGCTGGATGCCGACCGGCCTCTACGCGCGTGCGCTGCTGATCATGATCGTGCCGATGGTGATCCTGCAATCGGTCGTCGCCTTCGTGTTCATGGAGCGGCACTGGAACACGGTGACACGGCGCCTGTCGGCCGCGGTGGTGCAGGACATCGCCGCGCTGATCGACGTCTACAAGGGCTATCCGCAAGACAAGGATCGCGACCAGATCCGCCGCATCGCGCAGCAGCGCCTGGGCCTCGTCGTCGATTTCCTCCCGGCCGGCGACATGCCGCCGCCGGGACCCAAGCCGTTCTTCTCGCTGCTCGACCAGACGCTGTCGGTGCAGCTCGGCCGCCAGATCGGGCGCTCCTTCTGGATCGACACGGTCGGCCGCTCCAATCTGGTCGAGATCCGGATCCAGCTCGACGACGCCGTGATGCGCGTGTTCGCGCAGCGCAGCGCCGCCTATGCCTCGAACTCGGAGATCTTCCTGTTCTGGATGGTCGGAACGTCCTCGATCCTGCTGATCGTCGCGGTGCTATTCCTGCGCAACCAGATCAAGCCGATCCTGCGACTTGCCGACGCCGCCGAGAGTTTTGGCAAGGGCCGCGAGGCGCCGAATTTCCGCCCGCGCGGCGCGCGCGAGGTGCGGCGCGCGTCGGTCGCCTTCCTCGAAATGAAGTCGCGCATCGAGCGGACGATGGAGCAGCGCACCGCGATGCTCGCCGGCGTCAGCCACGATCTGCGCACGATCCTGACGCGGTTCAAGCTCGAGCTGGCGCTGATCGGCGACAGCCCCGAAATGGAGGGCATGCGCAAGGACGTCGACGAGATGTCGATGATGCTCGAGGACTACCTCGCGTTTGCTCGCGGCGATTCCGGCGAGCAGTCGCAGCCGACCGACATGGCCCAGGCGCTCGAGGAGCTGCGCAGCGACGCCGAACGCCACGGCCACACGGCGACAGTCGCATTCAACGGGCTGCCCGTGGTCACGGTGAAGCCGGCCTCGTTCAAGCGCTGCCTTGCCAACCTCGTCACCAACGCCGCCCGCTACGGCAAGAGCATCGCCATCACCGGCCAGCGCGATCACCGTTATTTGACCGTGACGGTCGACGACGACGGGCCGGGCATTCCCGCACACCTGCGCGAAGAGGTGTTCAAGCCGTTCCTGCGGCTGGACAACGCCCGCAACCAGGATGAAGGCGGCACGGGCCTGGGCCTCGCGATCGCCCGCGACATCGCCCGTTCGCATGGCGGCGACATCACACTTGGCGACAGTCCGATGGGCGGATTAAGAGCGAGCGTGCGGATACCGGTGTAACCGGTGATGTAGCCCGGATGGAGCGTAGCGAATCCGGGATTCTTTCTTCGCGATCGATGCACCGGTCCCGGATTTCGCTTCGCTCATCCGGGCTACGATCTTCCTTACTTCGGCAACAGCGCCTTCAGCTTGTCCATGTCGCGCACGTTCATCTTGAAGCCGCCGGGCATCACGATGTCGCCGGGCTTCTGGTCCGGCTTGCAGGCCCCTAGCCATTTCGCTTCGAGCTGCATGGTGGTGTCGCGGCCTGCCGCGCCGGCGGCGCCGCCTTGCGCGTGCGACGATGTCTTCACCGTATAGGCCGAATTGAAATCGCCAGTGATCTCAGCATGCGAGGTCGTGCTGATGCCGGCGACATTGCATTCGGAATCGCTGACATAACCGGTTGCGGTCTTCTTGATGTCCTGCTTGGCGCAGATCTGCTTGGCCATCGGGGAGATGTTGTTGTTCATCTCCTTGTCGACGGTCTCGTCGGTGCAGTGCTGCATGGTCATCTCGGGCACCGGCGTGCCGGTCCTGACCATCTTCAATTCCCACAGGCCCGCCTTGCGCACCGGCAGGTCGTCAGCGCGGGCGCTGGCTGCCGACAAGACGAGGCAAAGTGCGGAGCCGAGCAAAGCGAGTTTGCGTGTCATGTCGGAAGCTCCCGGCTGCGATGGCGGCGTTGCGAAAGCGCCTCAGTAGAGCGTGCGGATCGGCTGGTCGGCCGCGCCATAGGGCACCCAGCGGCAGGAGAACGAGATGTAGCCGCCCTCATAGGCCTGCATCGCCAGGAATTTGGCGACCTTGCCGTAGCGGGCGCAGTGATCGACCGCGACCTGCCGCGCATCGACCTGGGTTGCCATCGAATAGGCGATGATTCCGCCAGTGTCGTTGCCCTTGAACGGAGGCACCGGAAGCAGATCGGCGCGCGCCGACTGGCTCGCCATCATACCCAAGGCAAGTAGGCCCGCGGCCGCAATGATTCGCATTCCCGTCACTCCGATTGGTTGGCGGCAGTTTACGGTGTCGGCGCGGCGGTGGAAAGAACCGATGGCCGGTCCAACGCAGCATTGCGGTCAACTCGTCGGCAAGTGTTGCCGCGCTGCACTTGACCTCCCCCGGCCTTCGCGGCACCGTCCGACCCTTGCAGATCATGCTGTCTGGATCATCCATGCGCGCCTCGACCTTCCTGAAATCGCTCCGCTTTGCCGCCGTGCTCGGCCTCCTGTTCGGGGCGCTGTCGCTCGGTGAGGCCAGGGCCGCCAATCCGCTGGAGCTGAATTTCTGGCTGAGCGGGCCGCGTTATGACGGCAACGTTTCCGAATGCGACCGGGCGCTGCCGACGATCGCCAGCCAGTTCTGGGAGAAAGAAAGCTCGTTCTGGAATTCCTCGTTGAAGATCACCGGCTTCGCCGCGGTTCACGAGACCGCGTTCCGGCCTTGGGCATCGGATAACATCCCCCGCCGCTATTGCACCGGCGAGGCCATGCTCACGGACGGCAAGATGCGCAAGGTGCACTTCTCGATCGTCGAGGACGGCGGCTTCGCCGGCTACGGTCAGGGCGTGGAATGGTGCGTGGTCGGGCTCGACCGCAACTGGGCCTACAACCCGGCCTGCCGCGCCGCCAAGCAATAATTGCGCTGATCCGGACCGATCAGGCGGCCCAACGATGGTCGCCCGAAATTTGTTCTTGAAATGTTCCTATCGCCTGCTAGGCTCGTCTGCACAGTCTAGTTGAGGGGCGTCGCCATGTTTCATTCCAGATTGCATTCGTTCTCGCGCCTGATGATCTCGCTGACGCTTGCGGCCGGGCTGGCTGCACTGGCCGGCGGCGCAAAGGCCCAGGACAAGCGGCAGAACACGCCCGGTGAGTTCGACTTTTATGTGCTGTCGCTGTCGTGGTCGCCCTCCTTCTGCGAAGAGGCGGCGGAGCGCGGCGGCCGCTCGCAGATCCAGTGCAGCGGACGGCCCTACGCTTTCGTGGTGCATGGTCTGTGGCCGCAATATGAGAACGGTTTTCCGGAATATTGCCAGCGGCCTTCGCCGCGGCTGAACCGCAGCATCGTCTCCTCCATGCTCGATCTGATGCCGGCGCCGGGGCTGATCTTCAACGAATGGGACAAGCACGGCACCTGCTCGGGGCTCGCCGACCGCAGCTATTTCGAGACGATCCGGAAGGCGCGCGCCGCGATCAAGATTCCGGCCGAATATCTCGATCTATCGCAGGCCAAGACCGTGGCGCCGGCGGAAGTGGAGGAGGCCTTCATCAAGGCCAATCCGGGCCTCAGCAATGCCGCCGTCTCGATCACCTGCAACCGGACGCGGCTATCGGAAGTCCGCATCTGCCTCAGCAAGGACCTGCAATTCCGCGCCTGCGAGGAGATCGACCGCCGCGCCTGCCGTCGCGACCAGGTGGCGATGCCGCCGATCCGGGGTGGGTAGCCCAGGCGTCGTGCCTCTTTGCTCAGGCCGTCACGTGGCGTAGTGCTCTTGCATGAATTACCGCCACGCCTTCCATGCCGGCAGCTTCGCCGATGTCATCAAGCACATCGTGCTGGCGCGCATCATCACCTATCTCCAGGACAAGCCGGGCGCGTTCCGCGTCATCGACACCCATGCCGGCGCCGGCCTCTACGATCTCGAAAGCGACGAGGCGCGTCGCGGCGGCGAGTGGCTGACGGGCATTGCGCGGCTGATGCAGGCGCGGCTGTCGAACGACGCCATGGCGCTGACCAAGCCCTATCTGGACATCGTCCGCGCCTTCAATCCGAAGGGCGAGCTCAAGGCTTACCCGGGCTCGCCGCTGATCGCACGCGGCCTGCTGAGGCCGCAGGACCGCCTCTTGCTCTGCGAGCTCGAGCCGCAGGCGCGCAAGGCGCTGATCGGCGTGCTGCGCCACGACGAACAGGCCCGCGTGGTCGACCTCGACGGCTGGATGGCGCTGCCGGCTTTCGTGCCGCCGAAGGAACGGCGTGGGCTCGTGCTGATCGATCCCCCGTTCGAGGCGAAGGACGAGTTCGAAAAGCTCGAAGAGGCCTTCTCGACGGCTTTCGCGAAATGGCCGACCGGTATCTATGTAATCTGGTATCCCGCCAAGAGCCGGCGCGCCACCGACGCGCTGGTGCAATCAGTGGCGCGGCTCGCAGCCGCAGCAAAACCGCCGGGAAAATGCCTGCGCCTCGAATTCAGCGTGGCGCCACAAGCCGACGGCGCAGCCCTCACCTCCAGCGGGCTCTTGATCGTCAATCCCCCTTACACACTGCACGGCGAGCTCAAGACGATCCTGCCCGAGTTGGAAATGCCGCTCGGCCAAGGGGGCGCTGCCAGATTCCGATTAGAGGTGCCAAGGCCGTAACACTCCGGCATCTTGGGAAAAATATGCAGGAGCGGTGGTCAATCTGCAGAGAACCGTATTATGCTGTTGCGGTGACTGGCTTTACGTTCCGCTTCCGCGAATGGTTGCGGCGGAGTGAAGGCCTAAGAAAGATCCAGTCGGACCGAATGGTCTGCCCAAGGATGGCCAGCTCCCGGGCTTCGTAAGGCCCGGTCATGTCGTGACGTGCGTCTGCGTCACGACGGAGGAGCAATGAGGGGGAGTTTCCCGATGGCCATGACGGGAACGGTCAAGTTTTTCAACGGTGAGCGCGGCTACGGATTCATCAAACCGGACGACGGGGGCCGCGACGTCTTCGTGCATATTACTGCTGTGGAGCGGGCCGGACTGAAGGACCTTGCCGAAGGACAGCGTATTACTTTCGAAGTCGAACCGGACAAGAAGGGCAAGGGGCCGAAGGCGGTCGATTTGGTCATCCTTCCCTAGCGAGTCCGACGCGAAACACCGGCGCAAAAAAAAATCCCGGCCGCGAGCGGCCGGGAGGCTGTAGTCCGGTATTTTCTTCTTTGGGTATCAGAAGTGATAGTTCACGCCTGCGCGCACAACGCTGGCGCTATAGCCGTTTGACACGCCTGTAATCGCGAACTGACTCGTCGACAGATCGATGTAGAGATATTCGAGCTTGGCGCTCCAGTTCGGCGCGAAACCAACTTCCGCGCCGGCGCCGATGGTCCAGCCGGCGCTGGTATGCGACTCCGTCCAGCCGAACGTCTGCGCGCGCAGCTCGCCGAAGGCGAGGCCCGCCGTGCCGTAGAACAGCACGTTGCTGAGGGCATAGCCCGCGCGGCCGCGCAGGGTGCCGAACCACGGATTGGAGAACTTCCACGGCGCGAAGGTATCGTCGGCACCGGCGGCCTGGATGTCACCTTCGACACCGAACACCCACGGGCCGGTCTGGAAATTGTAACCGGCCTGAACGCCGCCGACGAAGCCCGACGGTTTTGCGGGATTGTTGTTCACCGAGCCCCATTCGTAGCCGAGATTGGCACCGAGATACGGACCGGCCCAGCTATAGGCGTTGAGCGGCTGATTGACCGTGTAGGGCGCACGCTGCCCGTAATTGAGATCGGCGGCCTCTGCCGAAGCCGTCCAGCCGACTGCAGCCAACGCGGCTGCGCCCACAACGAGCCTCTTCATCACATACTCCAACGCAACTGCCGTCACCCGGCGCGATGCCTGCGCCGCCGCGCGAGGCAAAACCGCATGGTTACGGAACCACAACTATTTCGCGTAACATTTATCGAGAGTTTTAAGTTAAAGGCCTGTTAAGCCGGGTTACCGCGCTGTTAACAGGCTTAAGCAAGCGTTACCGGGAACTGCGCCGCCATCCTGTGCGTGCCGCACGGCCGGAACTTCAAATCGGCACCCGCAACGCCTAAATTCGCACCATGGTTCACGATTCCACCGACAATCCGGACGACGCACGTGCGCGCAAACCCGTGCGCGGCAACGCGCCCGACGTCCCGCCCCAAGAGACGGAAGCGGCGCCGCCCGACCTCGATCCCGCCACAGCAAACGGGGACGACGAGGACGACGCACGGCTGCCGGACATCCTGGAAGAGAGCGGCACGGTCGGCGAAGAGCCGCTGGCGACCGGCCACGAGGCGATCGAACGCGCGGTCCGCCTCGCCCCCACCTCGCCCGGCGTTTACCGCATGCTCAATGGGAATGCCGACGTGCTCTATGTCGGCAAGGCCAAGAACGTCAAAAAGCGCCTGTCGAACTATGCGCGCCAGAGTGCGCCGCAGCCGGCGCGCATCCTGCGCATGATCGCCGCCACAGTTACCGTGGAAATCATCTCGACCCACACCGAGACCGAAGCGCTGCTGCTGGAGGCCAACCTCATCAAGCAGCTTCGGCCGCGCTTCAACGTGCAGCTGCGCGACGACAAGTCGTTTCCCTATATCCTGATCACGGGCGACCATTGGGCGCCGCAGATCCTGAAGCATCGCGGCGCGCAGACGCGGCCCGGTCGCTATTTCGGCCCGTTCGCCTCGGCCGGCGCCGTCAACCGCACCATCACCGCGTTGCAGCGCGCATTCCTGATCCGCTCCTGCACGGATTCCTTCTTCGAGAGCCGCTCGCGGCCCTGCCTGCTCTACCAGATCCGCCGTTGCGCCGGCCCCTGCACCCGCGAGATCGACTTCCCCGGCTACACGACCCTGGTGCGCGAGGCGAGCGACTTCCTGTCCGGCAGGAGCCATGCGGTGAAACAGGAGCTTGCCGCCGAGATGGAGAAGGCCTCCGGTGAGCTCGAATTCGAGAGCGCCGCGCTCTACCGCGACCGCCTCGCTGCGTTGTCCGCGATCCAGTCGCAGCAGGGCATCAATCCGCGCACGGTGGAAGAAGCCGACGTGTTCGCCATCCACCAGGAGGGCGGCTTCTCATGTGTCGAGGTGTTCTTCTTCCGCACCGGGCAGAACTGGGGCAACCGCGCCTATTTCCCGCGCGCGGAGAAGACGTATACGCCGGAAGAGGTGCTCGGCTCCTTCCTCGCCCAGTTCTATGACGACAAGCCGCCGCCGAGGAACATCCTGCTCTCGCACGAGATCGAGGAGAGCGAGCTGCTCGCCAACGCGCTGTCGATAAAGGCCGGCCGCAAGGTCGAGGTTTCCACGCCGAAGCGCGGCGAGAAGAAGGAGCTCGTCACCCACGCGCTCACCAACGCGCGCGAGGCCCTGGGCCGCAAGCTCGCGGACACCGCGACGCAGAGCCGCCTGCTGGACGCCATGGCTACGACCTTGAGCCTGCCGCATGCGCCGAAGCGGATCGAAGTCTACGACAACAGCCATATCCAGGGCACCAACGCGGTCGGCGCCATGATCGTCGCCGGCCCCGATGGCTTCGTCAAAAACCAGTACCGCAAGTTCAACATCAAGTCGGAAGGGATCACGCCGGGCGACGACTTCGCCATGATGCGCGAAGTGCTGGAGCGCCGCTTCAAGCGCCTGATCAATCCGCCCGAAGAGGGCGCGGCCAAAACCAAGGACGACGACTTCCCGCAATGGCCCGATCTCGTGATCATCGACGGCGGCCGCGGCCAGCTCAACGCGGTCCGGGAGATCTTTGCAAATCTCGGCCTGACCCAGGTGGCGCTGATGTCCGTGGCCAAGGGGCCGGACCGGGATGCCGGCCGCGAGACCCTGTTCATGCCGGAGCGCGAGGCGATCAAGCTGGAGCCGCGCGACCCCGTGCTCTATTTCATCCAGCGCCTGCGGGACGAGGCGCACCGCTTCGTCATCGGCTCGCACCGCAAGCTGCGCAAGAAGGACATCCGCGAGGCCGGCTTGCAGGAGATTCCGGGCATCGGCCCGTCACGCAAACGTGCCTTGCTGCATCATTTCGGAACCCTGAAGGAGATCGAACGGGCCTCGATCACCGATCTCGGCAAGGTTCCGGGGGTGAGCGCCGAGAGCGCCCGCAGGATTTTCGAGTATTTCCACCCTCAGCCGGGATGAAATAAAAGGGGGCCGCGGTCATATGGTCGTCGCATCCCGCACCCCATTTGGGAGCGGAACGGTTGACCTTCAGGCTGCAGCGGTATTGGTAGGACGGATGAACATCGCCACGACACGAGGGACCACCAGCCGCGCGATGTCCCTCCCGAACATCCTGACCTACGGCCGGATCGCCGCGATCCCGGTCGTGGTCGGGTGCATCTACGCACAGTCGATCATGGACGGTCCGCTGTGGCTGCGATGGGTTGCGGTCGCCATCTTTATCGCGGCTGCGGTCACTGATTACCTCGACGGCTATTACGCGCGGATCTGGAATCAGCAATCGGCGTTCGGCCGCATGCTCGATCCGATCGCCGACAAGCTTCTGGTCGCCTCGTGCCTGCTGATGCTGGCCGCCGACGGCATCATTCACGGCTGGTCGCTGTGGGCCGCCATCGTGATCCTGTGCCGCGAGATCCTGGTCTCGGGCCTGCGCGAATATCTTGCCGCGCTGCGCGTCAGCGTGCCCGTGACCAAGCTTGCGAAGTGGAAGACGACGGTTCAGCTCATCGCCATCGGCTTCCTGCTGGCCGGTCCCGCCGGCGATGAGGTGGTGCCCATGGTCTCGATGACCGGGCTGGCGCTGCTCTGGGCCTCGGCGATCCTCACCATGTACACCGGCTACGACTATTTCGGCGCCGGCATCCATCACCTCATCAAGGAGGATGAGGGATGAAAGTGAAGTACTTCGCCTGGGTGCGCGAGCGCGTCGGCAAGGCCGAGGAGACCATCGAGCCGCCCGCGACCGTGCGCACGGTGGAAGAGCTGATCGCCTGGCTGTCCGGCCAAGGCGAAGCCTACGCCTACGCGTTCGAGAAGCCGAAGGTGATCCGCACCGCGATCGACCATGCCCACGTCAAGTCGGACGCCGCGATCGCGGGCGCTCGCGAGATCGCGTTCTTCCCGCCGATGACCGGCGGCTAGACCATGCCCGCCACCACCTGTCGCGTCACCATTCGTATCCAGCAAGACGATTTCGACATCGCGCGCGAGATCGCGGTGCTGACCGGGAACCGCACCGACATCGGTGCAGTCGTGAGCTTTTCCGGCATCTGCCGCGGTGACGAGGACAGCGCCAAGATCGCCGCGCTCTCGCTCGAGCATTATCCGGGTATGGCCGAGGAAGAGATCAGGCGCCATGCCGACGAGGCCACCTCGCGCTGGCCGCTCAACGGCGTCACGGTGATCCATCGCGTCGGCCGTTTCATGCCCGGCCAGAACATCGTGCTGGTGCTGACCGCCTCGCAGCACCGCCAGGCAGCGTTCCAGGCAGCCGAGTTCCTGATGGATTATCTGAAGACCAACGCGCCGTTCTGGAAGAAGGAAGAGAGCGCCACCGGCACCGGCTGGGTCGAGGCCCAGGCCCGCGACGATGAAGCCGCCGCACGCTGGACCCGATCCTGATGGCAACGACATCCAAAAAGACCGTGCGCGGCCGCGCCGCGCCAAAGCTCGCGAAAGTGGGGCGCGGCGAGCTTCTCACGCTGATCGATTTCGTCCGCTATGCGGTGAGCCGCTTCAATGAGGCCAAGCTCGCCTTTGCCCATGGCACACCCGATCCGGTCGCGGAAGCGGCCTTCCTGGTCTGTGAAGCCCTGCACCTGCATCCCGAGCAGTTCGAGATTTTTGCCAACGCGCGCGTTACGGCCGCCGAGGGCAGGACCATCATCGATCTCGTCCATCAGCGCGTCACCACCCGCAAACCGGCCGCCTATCTCGTCAACAAGATCTACATGCGCGGCCTGCCGTTCTATGTCGATGAGCGCGTCATCGTTCCCCGCTCCTTCATCGGCGAGCTCCTGGAGTCGCATTTCGGCGGCGACGGCGAAGCCGGCTCGCTGATCGACGACCCCAGCGCGGTCGAACGCGTACTCGATCTCTGCACTGGGTCGGGATGCCTCGCGATCCTCGCGGCGCATCATTTTCCGAATGCCACGATCGACGCCGTCGATATCTCCAAGGGCGCGATCGACGTCGCCAGACGAAATGTCGGCGAATACGGGCTCGATGACCGGATCAGCCTGCATCGCGGCGACCTGTTCACCCCGCTCGGTGACGCCAAATACGACCTGATCATCACCAACCCGCCTTATGTCGATGCCGAAGGCATGGCGGCGCTGCCGCCGGAGTGCCGGGCCGAGCCGAAGCTCGCCTTTGACGGCGGCGCCGACGGTCTCGACGTTGTGCGCCGGATCCTGCGCGACGCGCCCGGCCATCTGACGCCGGATGGCGGGCTGATCTGCGAGATCGGCCGCGGCCGCGAGCTCGTCGACGAGGCCTTTCCTGAACTACCGCTGCTCTGGCTCGACACCGAGGACTCCGAGGGCGAAGTGTTCTGGATCGCGGCAGCCGATCTCGGCTGATCGATCACGACGGGCAGACCTCGTCGGAACAAGTCAAATACCGCCACGTTCATCCCCCGACGAATTTTCTCGCACTCGGAGGATCACCGCATGCTTGCGCCATCGGGCGAATTGCTGCGCGCCGGCGTCGCGCTCAAGCTCAACCATCTCAAGCGCGCCGCCCAATCCTATGCCCGCGACCGGAGCAATCAAGCCACGGGGCGCATGACGTCTTACGCGACTGCGGCCGGACTGCTCGCCGTTGCGGGCTTGTTCGTCGTCGCAGCCTTCTTTGTCGGATTGATCGCCCTGTACCGCTGGGTTGCGATCCATTACGGGCAATTCTGGGGATTCGGCGCCGCCGGCGGTGTCCTCCTAGTCCTGGCCGCCGCCTGCGCCGGCGTGGCCATGGCTCAGATGAAGCGCAAGACCAAGCCGATCTTGCCGCTTGCCAGCCGCCTACGGGTGGCGATCGCCACCCCGCGCATCCCGCGCGGAACGGTGAAGCAGGCCGTGAAAGAGGTCGCGACGACAATTCCCCTCGCGCCGCTCGCGCCGGGCGAACGGGGACATGACCGAGGACATGGCGGCAGCACGTGGCCGGCTCGGTCCAACCGGCCCGTGCAACTCGGGCTGATGCTCGCGGCCGTTGGGCTGGTCGGGCTGACGGCCGCGCGCCGGCGGCGTCACGGCCACGGAGCGGATACCTGAAAATGCCTCTGCGGCGCGCCGAGCAATTCGACAGCTGGCTGTTAGTGGCAGCCACGACCGTGTTCGTGCTCACCGCGGAACGGTATTTCCAGGATTCTGGCCTGATCCGGCCGGGACCTCCGCAAGACCACCGCAACGGCGAGGCGAATTCGCCGGAAACGAGCCCGACGGGCGCAGCCTCGCAGCCCGGCCGCGGCCGCCGTGCGAAAAGCCCGTTCGCGATCCCGTGGGCAGGCTGGAAGGACATCCTCTGGCGCACCTATCAGCGCATCGACGAGGATCGCCTGCTCGCGACCGCCGGCGGCGTCGTCTTTTTCGGGCTGCTCGCGATCTTTCCCGCCATCACAGCTCTGGTTTCATTCTATGGCCTGTTCGCCGATCCCTCGACGATCAGTTCCAACCTGCATTCGCTCGCGATGATGCTGCCCGAGGGCGCGTTCCAGATCGTCGAGGACCAGGTGGCGCGCGTCGTGTCGAACGGCGGCGCCACCCTTGGTGTCACTTTCCTGTTTGGACTCGTGCTCGCGATCTGGAGCGCCAATGCCGGCGTCAAAGCCATCTTCGACGCCCTCAACGTCGCCTATGAGGAGCGTGAAAAGCGCAGCTTCATCCGGCTGAACACGGTTTCGCTGGCCTTCACGGTCGGCGGCATCGTTGCCCTGCTGCTGATGGTGGGCACCGTCGTCGCCTTCCCGCTTGCGCTCAACCACCTCGGCATGGCGCCCGAAAGCAAGCTGATCGTGGCGCTGGCGCGATGGCCGGTGCTGTTCGTCATTCTCCTTGCGGCGCTCGCCATCCTCTACCGCTTCGCGCCCAGCCGCGACGCCCCGCGCTGGCAATGGCTGAGCCCTGGAGCGGTAACGGCGGCGATCCTCTGGATCGCCGGCTCGGCGCTGCTGTCCTGGTATCTCTCGGAATTCGCCAATTACAATGCGACCTACGGCTCGCTCGGCGCTGCGATCGGCTTGATGATGTGGATGTGGATGTCAGCCATCGTCATCATGTTCGGGGCCGAACTGAATTCGGAGATCGAACGGCAGACCCTGCGCGACACGACCGCCGGGGCGCCCAAGCCGCTTGGCACCCGCGAGGCGGTCTCAGCCGACACGGTCGGCGCTGCGGCGCCATCCTGACTCCGAGATCGGGCCGCTATCCCCTCGAATCAACAATGATGTTAAGCTCATGCCGCTTGGGGGAGCATGCGGCGTGACGGGATCGAGACGCCACCCGTGTTTTCCCGGTCAGGCAGTCAGCTCTTGAGGCGTAACGCGCGGCATGATTCGTATTTCGACGATCTTCATCGCCATCTGCATGGTTCTGGTCGCCGCCTCGCTTGGGCTCGTGCTCTATGCGGTCGCCGGCATCAGCGGAACCGAATCCGCGATCGTGGCGCTGACGGCGCTGACCTTCCTGATCCTCTACAATGCAGTGTCGATGCGACTGCGCGACCGCAGCGACGTCGGCGACCAGATCGCCGATCTTTCGCGCGGCACCGCCGATCTCGCCCGTCAGGTCGCCGAGTTCGGCCGCCGGCTCGCCACGATCGAAGCACGCATCGCCTCTTCCAATTCGGCCAACTCCGACCGCATCCAGTCGGTGGTCGGCGAGATCAACGAGCTCGGCGGACTGGTCAGGCAACTCGCCACCACCGTGTCGGCCCACGAGGATCTGATGGCCGGCAACGCGCCGGTGCCGGCCCCCGCGCCGGTCGCAAGGCAGGAGCCGGAGGCGCCGCTCGACCTGATGGCCACGCTTGAGGAGGAGCGGCCGGCTGCTCCTCCCCCGGTTCCCGCGCCGCCGCCGTTGCGGCCGGCAGCACCGGCGATCCAGACCCAGACCGCCAATCCGGTTCAGACCTCCAACGGCCGCAACCAGACCCAATTGCTGGCGACGCTCCGCAACGCGATCGACGAGAACCGCATCGACATCTTTCTCCAGCCGATGGTGTCGCTACCGCAGCGCAAGGTCCGCTTCTACGAGGCGGTGACGCGCCTGCGCGACGAGCGTGACCAGCTGGTCGCGGCGGAGGAGTTCATCAGCATCGCGGAGGCCTCCGGCCTGATCGGGCGCATCGACAACATGGTGATGCTGCGCTGCGTCCAGGTGCTGCGGCGCCTGATGGTACGCAACAAGGAGGTCGGCGTGTTCTGCAACGTCGCGGCTTCCACGCTCGGCAATTCCACGACCTTCGCGCAATACCTCGATTTCCTCGAAGCCAACCGGGCGCTGGCGCCGTCGCTGGTGCTGGAATTCAAGCAATCGACCTTCCGCAATCTCGGTCCGGCCGAGACCGAAAATCTCGCCGCGCTCGCCCAGCGCGGCTTCCGTTTCTCGATCGACCATGTCACCGATTTGCGCATCGAACCGCGCGAGCTCGCCGATCGCGGCGTGCGCTTCATCAAGGTGCCGGCTTCGCTGCTGCTCGACCCCAGGCAGGCTTCGGCCTCGGACATCCACCCCTCCGACCTTTCCGACCTGCTCGGCCGCTTCGGCATTGACCTGATCGCCGAGCGGATCGAGGGCGAGCGCGCCGTGATCGACCTGCTCGATTATGACGTGCGGTTCGGCCAGGGGTTCCTGTTCGCGCCGCCCCGGCCATTGCGGCCGGAGGGGCCATCTGCTACCGCCGCGCCGAACCAGGCACAGGACACTCAGGGATCCAATGGCTCCGGCACACCCAGCTCAAGCGCAACGTCGGCTGCGTCTGCGCCACAGCGCGTCACCGGCAACGCCGCGCTCGCGCGCCGCATCTGATCGGCCGCACGCATCATGACCACGCTGCATTTCGCTGAAAGCCTGCGTGAACTCGTGGCGGGCGTGGATGTCGTGCTCAGCGATATCTGGGGCGTGGTCCATAACGGCCTCGAATCCTTCCCCGAAGCCTGCGAGGCGCTGCATACCTATCGCAGCCGCGGCGGTACGGTCATCCTGATCACCAACGCGCCGCGCCCGGCCGACTCCGTGCAGCGGCAATTGCGCAAGCTTGGCGTCGCCGACGAGACCTATGATGCGATCGTGTCTTCAGGCGACCTGACGCGGCTCTATGTCGCCGACCATCCCGGCCGCAAGATGTTCTGGCTCGGGCCGGAGCGCGACAACTCGATCTACCGCGGCCTCGATGCGGTGATCGCGCCGCTGGAGGAGGCGGATTACATCGTCTGCACCGGTCTCTACGACGACGAGACCGAGACGGCAGAAGACTATCGCGGCATGATGCTCAAGGCGCGCGAGCGCAAGCTGACGCTGGTCTGCGCCAACCCCGACATCGTGGTGGAAAAGGGCGACCGCCTGATCTATTGCGCCGGTGCGATCGCGGAGCTCTATCGCGAGCTCGGCGGCGAGGTGATCTTCTACGGCAAGCCGCACCGGCCGATCTACGAGCGCGCGATGGCGCTCGCCGGCGAACGCCAGGGCCACCAGATCGACCGCAAAAAGGTGCTCGCGATCGGCGATTCCGTCCGGACCGACCTCACCGGCGCGCGCGAGTTCGGCATCGATTGCCTGTTCGTGACCCGCGGCATCCATGCCGAGGAGTTCGAGGGTCTCGACCAGCTCGACCCGGCTTCGGTGCTGGAATTGTTCGGCCATCCGCCGAAGGCGCTGATGCGCGAACTGAAGTGGTAGCGAGTTGATCGTCATTCCCGCTTGATATGGGGCATCGATTCCGGAACGACGAACCCGACGCAGAAAGCCCGGGACAATCGCCCGGGCCTTCCGAATTCAACCGATGGCTTCGATCGCGCCTTACGCGCTTGCCATGTCCGGGAAGACCGCCTCGATCTTGGTCTTCAGCGTCGCCGCGTTGAACGGCTTGACGATGTAGTTGTTCACGCCGGCCTTCTTGGCCGCGATCACGTTCTCGGTCTTTGATTCGGCCGTGATCATGATGAAGGGCGTGGTGGCGAGGTTCGGATCTGCGCGCACTTCGCGCAGCAGGTCGTAACCCGTCATCGGCTCCATGTTCCAGTCGGAAATCACGAGCCCGTACTTCTTGCCGCGCATCTTGTTCAGCGCTGCCGAACCGTCGCTTGCATCATCGATATTCTCGAAGCCAAGCTGCTTCAGGAGGTTCCTGATGATACGGATCATGGTGCTGTAGTCGTCAACCACCAGAACCGACATCGACAAATCAACCGCCATCTCGACTCCCCCAACGCAAACCCAGGAAATATTTACGATCGGACCTGCCGGGCCGGAGCCCCGCGGTTCCACGCCCAAGGACTAGCACCAAGGCGTTAAACAGCGCGTTAACTGGGAACGCCCCCGGTGGACTGAAATCGCTTTCGATGCGGGAGCTCCCTCCCGCTTGACTTCATCCGGCCCGCCGCGCCACGGTCCCGGCCGGTCCCGCCGGTTCGAGAATTCCCCTGATGGCTCCGCATTTTACCGTTATCCGCGACACCACGCCGGACTCTGCCATCGCAAGGGGTGCCGTGGTCGCTATGGGCAATTTCGACGGCGTTCATCTCGGCCATCGCGCCGTGATCGCCGCAGCCCTCGAAATGGGCAGGATCCATGGCCGCCCGGCGCTGGCATTGACCTTCGAGCCGCATCCGCGCCGGTTTTTCAGCCCCAACACCCCGCAATTCCGCCTGACCGACGAGCGGGCCAAGCTGCGGCTTCTGGCCGGCACCGGACTTGACGGCGCCGTGGTCATGACCTTCGACAAGTCCCGCGCCGGGACCAGCGCGCAAGACTTCATTCACCATGACCTGATCGGGCGCCTGGGCATCGGCGGGATCGCAGTCGGCTACGACTTCCACTTCGGCAAGGGTCGGGTCGGCTCGCCGAGCCTCCTTGTCAACGAGGCGCCCCGGCTCGGCATCGAGGTCGACGTGCAGCCGCATGTCGACATCGACGAGCGGCCGGTCTCGTCCAGCGCGATCCGGATCGCGCTCGCCGAAGGCCAACTCGACGAGGCCACGGCCATGCTCGGCGCGCCCTGGTTCATCACCGGCGAGGTCATCCACGGCGAGAAGCGCGGCCGCGACCTCGGTTATCCCACCGCCAACATCCGTCTCGATGCCAATTGCGGCCTCAAGCACGGCATCTATGCGGTGCGGGTCGGCCGCGGCGCGGAGCGGCTGGACGGGGTGGCAAGCTTCGGTCGCCGCCCGACGTTTGATAATGGCGCGCCGCTGCTGGAAATCTTCCTGTTCGACTTCAAGGGCGATCTTTACGGACAGACGCTCGACTGCGCCTTTATCGGCTTCATCCGCGAGGAGCTGAAATTCGACGGCTTGGAGGCCCTGATCCGCCAGATGGACGACGATTCCGCCTGCGCCCGCGCCATGCTCGCCGCCGCCCCGGACGCGTTTCCGAGGCTTGGCGTCATCGATTGAGGTCGAAAACCGGCCCGCCGAACCTTTTGCGCTTCCCCCGCCCCCCTGCTATGGAGAGCCCATGTTTGCGCGGCGCATCATAGGGATTAGCGGCCCGGCTTCCGCCTGAGCTTTCGGCTCGGCGCAAGACCGGGATGTTGTCGTTTCACCCGCGATTCCGCATCGCCATCCGTTCCCGCGCCTTTCCGAGCCAGTCAGCCTCATGTCCGACAAGCCACAAAAATCTCAAAAATCCGAAGCCAAAGACTATTCCAAAACCCTGTTCCTGCCGCAGACCGAATTCCCGATGCGCGCCGGCCTGCCGCAGCGCGAGCCGGAGCTGCTGAAATACTGGAACGACATCGGCCTCTACGACAGACTGCGCCAGGAAGCCCAGGGCCGCGCCAAATTCGTGCTGCATGACGGCCCACCCTACGCCAATGGCAACATCCATATCGGGCACGCGCTGAACAAGATCCTCAAGGACGTCGTGACCAAGAGCCAGCAGATGCTCGGCTTCGACTCCAACTATGTGCCCGGCTGGGACTGCCACGGCCTGCCGATCGAATGGAAGATCGAGGAAGAGAACTACCGCTCCAAGGGCAAGCAGAAGCCCGACTTCCGCGACTCCGCCGCGATGGTGGCGTTCCGCAAGGAATGTCGCGCCTATGCGACACACTGGATCAACGTGCAGCGCGAGGAATTCAAGCGCCTCGGCATCATCGGCGACTGGGATCATCCCTATCAGACGATGAGCTATCCCGCGGAGGCGCAGATCGCCCGCGAGCTGATGAAGTTCGCCGCCAACGGCACGCTGTATCGCGGCTCCAAGCCGGTGATGTGGAGCGTGGTCGAGAAGACCGCGCTCGCCGAGGCCGAGGTCGAGTACGAGGACTACACCTCCGACATGGTGTGGGTGAAGTTTCCCGTCACGTCCCCGGCACATGGTGCGCTCGCCAATGCTTCGGTCGTGATCTGGACGACCACGCCCTGGACACTGCCCGGCAACCGCGCGATCTCGTTCTCGCCGAAGATCGCCTACGGCCTCTACAAGGTCACGGATGCGGCCGCGGACAATTGGGCGAAGACCGGCGATCTCCTGATCCTGGCTGATGCGCTTGCCGCAGAGGTCTTCAAGCAGGCGCGCGTCACGGCCTATGAGAAGGTGCGCGACATTCCCGGCGACACGCTGGACGCCGTGGAGTGTGCCCATCCCTTGCGCGGCCTCGATGGCGGTTACACGTTTATCGTGCCGCTGCTCGCCGGCGAGCATGTCACCGACGATACCGGCACCGGCTTCGTGCACACTGCGCCGAGCCACGGCCGCGAGGATTTCGACGTCTGGATGGCCAACACCCGCGAGCTCGATGAGCGCGGTATCTCGACCGCGATCCCCTACACTGTCGACGAGAACGGCGCCTATACCGCGCAGGCCCCCGGCTTCACCGGCAAGCGCGTGCTCAACGACAAGGGCGAGAAGGGCGATGCCAACGAGGCCGTGATCAAGGCGTTGATCGAGGCCGGCAAGCTGCTCGCGCGCGGCCGCCTCAAGCACCAATATCCGCATTCATGGCGCTCGAAGAAGCCGGTGATCTTCCGCAATACGCCGCAATGGTTCATCGCGATGGACAAGGATGTCAGCGAGAATGGCCACGCCAGGAAGGGCGATACGCTGCGGGCCCGCGCGCTGCAGGCGATCTCGGTCACGCAATGGGTGCCGCCGTCGGGCGAGAACCGCATCAACGGCATGATCGCCAATCGTCCGGACTGGGTGATCTCGCGCCAGCGCGCCTGGGGCGTTCCGATCGCCGTGTTCGTGCGCGAGAAGAGCGACGGCTCGGCCGAGATCCTGCAGGACGAGATCGTCAATCAGCGCATCGCCGAGGCCTTCATGGAGGAAGGCGCTGACGCCTGGTACATGGAAGGGGCCCGCGAGCGCTTCCTTGGATCGCGCGCGAAGGAAGACTGGAAGAAGATCGACGACATCTGCGACGTCTGGTTCGATTCCGGCTCCACACATGCTTTCGTGCTCGAGGATCGCCAGAACTTCCCGCAGCTCGGCAACATCGTCCGCAAGGTCGATGGCGGCGACGACACCGTGATGTACCTGGAAGGCAGCGACCAGCATCGCGGCTGGTTTCATTCCTCGTTGCTGGAAAGCGCCGGCACGCGCGGCCGCGCGCCATATGACATCGTGCTCACCCACGGCTTCACGCTCGACGAGAACGGCCGCAAGATGTCGAAGTCGATCGGCAACACCGTTGAGCCTCAGAAGGTGATCAAGGATTCGGGCGCGGATATCCTGCGCCTGTGGGTCTGCGCCACCGACTATGCCGACGACCAACGCATCGGCCCGGAGATCCTGAAGAACACCATCGAGACCTATCGCAAACTGCGCAACACCGTGCGCTGGATGCTGGGAACGCTGGATCACTACAAGCCGGCCGACGCAGTCGCGCCCGCCGACATGCCTGAGCTCGAACGGCTGATGCTGCACGAGCTCGCGGTCCGTGCTGCCGTCGTCCGCAAGGCCTATCAGGAGTTCGACTACAAGACCGTGGTCGCGACCTTGTCCGCCTTCCTGAACAGTGAGCTCTCCGCGTTCTATTTCGACATCCGCAAGGACACGCTGTATTGCGATCCGCCGTCCTCGCCGACGCGCAAGGCGGCGCTGACCACGATCGACCTGTTGTGCAGCTCGATCCTGAAATGGCTGGCGCCGATCCTCAGCTTCACCGCGGAGGAGGCCTGGCGCATGTACAGGCCTGACGCCGAGCCCTCGGTGCACCTGACGCAGTTTCCCGACGACCTCGAAAGCTTGCGCGACGACAAGCTCGCCGCGAAGTGGGAAGCGATCCGCAACGTCCGCCGTGTCGTCACTGGGGCGCTTGAGCTCGAACGCGCCGCCAAGAACATCGGCTCGTCGCTGGAGGCCTCGCCGGTGATCTATGTCGCCGACCGCGACATGCTGGCGACGCTCTTCGACACCGACCTCGCCGAGATCTGCATCACCTCGAACTACGAGGTGCGCGAGGGCGAGGCGCCGGCGTCTGCGTTCCGACTCGATACCGTGCCCGGCGTCGCCGTCGTGGTGGAGAAGGCTGTCGGCACCAAATGCGCCCGTTCCTGGAAGATTTCGCCGACGGTGGGTGAAGACCCCGAATACCCCGACGTCACCCCGCGAGATGCCCAGGCGCTGCGCGAATGGAAGGCGCTGGGGGTCAGCATCTAGGTCTCACCGTCGTCCTGGCGAAAGCCAGGACCCATTATCACCGCCGCCAATTGCGACGAAGGCTGATGACCACAAGTCTTTCAAACAACGACCGCCTCGGCGTATGGGTCCTGGCTTTCGCCAGGACGACGACGGAGCGTGTTGTGGCCGACTGCCCATGACCCCGCTCCGCGCCGGCATCCTCGCGGCCCTGGTCACGCTCGTGGCCGACCAGGCCTCAAAGCTCTGGCTGCTGAACGTGTTCGACCTCGCCCGTCGCGGCGCGGTGAGCGTGACCCCGTTCTTCGACCTGGTGCTGGCCTGGAACATCGGCATCAGCTTCGGCTGGCTCCAGAACGACGGTCAGGCTGCGCAAATGGCGCTGATGGCTGTGAAGGTCCTCGCGGTGGTTGCGCTGGCGATCTGGATGGCTCGCTCCCACACCCTGCTGGCAACCATCGCGCTCGGCCTGATCATTGGCGGCGCCATCGGCAACGGCATCGACCGCCTCGCCTATGGCGCGGTGGTCGATTTCGCCCTGTTTCACATCAATATTGGCGGAAATACCTATAATTGGTACGTGTTCAACCTCGCGGACGTGGCCATCGTTGCTGGCGTGGCGGCGCTATTGTATGATTCCTTCCTGGGGGTACCCGCCGCAAAAGCGCCCTGATCCCGGCCGATACGGACCGGCAGGCGGAACCTTGCTGTTGCGAGGGATTATGCCGCGCGAGAGCGGCAAACTGCCACATTTTGGAACAGGTACAGTGATGCGCAGCTCGAAGACCAGCGGTTCGATGGTTGAAGACCCCCGGCAGGGGTTCTGGCGGGCGTTGAAATTGTCCGCTGTCGCGCTCGGCATCGGTCTCGTCATGTCGGCTGGCGCCGCCCGCGCCGGTGACGACGGCGAGGACGACGACGACATGACCTTCGAAGAGAAGCTCATCGACAATCTGATGTCGGGCATCGGCGCCAAGAGCATGGAGAAGAAGGGTATCGAATACCGCGAGCGGTCGCCGCTGGTGGTGCCGCCCAAGCTCGACCTGCCGCCGCCCGCCGGCGTTGAAGCCAAGAACGCACCGAACTGGCCGAAGGACCCTGACGAGAGACGCCGCAAGGAGGCCATCGCGCAGCGGAAGAAGGCCGTCAAGGCCACCGAGAGCTGGCAGGCAGGCCGGGCGTTGTCGCCCGCCGAGATGGAGGTCGGCAGGACAGCCGCACCCGAGCGCACCAGCAATGATCCTATTCAGCCGGGCACCAACGGCAATCCGTCGCTCAGCCCCGCCCAGCTCGGTTTCACCGGCGGTCTGTGGGGCATGATGTCGAACAACAAAGGCGAGGCCAAGCAATTCACGACCGAGCCGCCGCGCCAGTCGCTGGTCGAGCCGCCGCCGGGCTACCAGACGCCGTCGCCGAGCTACGCCTATGGCGCCGGAGAGGACAAGACACGGCGGACCTATTTCGACATCATGTCCGGCAAGGACAAGGAACAATAGCCTCCTGTCCCTTTGCGACATCCCGACAGACGCGGTCCCGCACCGGCGGCTCGTGCGCGCCGGACGCGGTCTTTGATTGCTTATCAGTAACTTGCGCCCGAGTTGAGTTCTCTGCTTCGTGACGCGAAGCGTTTGCCGCACGGTGTACCATGCCGTGCCTCCGAGCCGGACATCCGGGCTCGGCCTTTCATAAGGATCATGATGTCCTCTTACCGATCGGCTGCCCGCCTCCTTGCCGCGCTGCTTTCGACGTGTGTCCTCACGGCCGGCGCATCGCTTGCGCAGACCACGGTGACATCGGCTCCACCCGCCAGCTTCACGCTCGGAAACGGAATGCAGGTCGTGGTGATTCCGGACCACCGCACGCCCGTCGTCACGGAAATGATCTGGTACAAGGTCGGCTCGGCAGATGAGACGCCGGGCAAGTCCGGGCTCGCGCACTTCCTCGAGCACCTGATGTTCAAGGGCACATCGAAGCATCCGGTCGGCGAATTCTCCCAGACCGTGCTCCGCGTCGGCGGCAACGAGAACGCCTCGACCTCGGTCGACTACACCAACTACTACCAGCGCGTGCCGCGCGAGCAGTTGCCGACCATGATGGAGTTCGAGGCCGACCGCATGACCGGCCTGATCCTCAAGGACGAGAACGTGTTGCCCGAGCGCGACGTCGTGCTCGAAGAATACAACATGCGCGTCGCCAACAATCCGGACGCACGGCTGAACGAGCAGATCATGGCCGCGCTCTATCTCAACCATCCCTATGGCCGGCCGGTGATCGGCTGGCACCAGGAGATCGAGAAGCTCGATCGCGAGGATGCGCTCGCCTTCTACCGCCGCTTCTACGCGCCGAACAACGCGATCCTGGTGATCGCCGGCGATGTCGAGCCCGCCGACATCCGCCCGCTGGTCGAGCGTAATTTCGGCTCCATCCCGGCTCAACCCGCGATCCCGGCACGCCGCGTCCGCCCGCAGGAGCCGGAGCCCGCGGCGCCGCGCACCGTGACCCTGGCCGATCCGCGCGTCGAGCAACCCGGCCTGCGACGCTATTACCTGGTGCCCTCGGCGACCACGGCCGCGGCCGGCGAAAGCGCGGCCCTCGACGTGCTGGCGCAACTGATGGGCAGCGGCAGCAATTCCTATCTCTACCGCGCGCTCGTGGTCGACAAGCCGCTCGCGGTCTCCGCCAGTGCCAGCTATTCGAGCATCTCGCTCGACCCGACCCAGTTCGCGATCTCGGCTTCGCCCAAATCCGGCGTCAGCTTCGCCGAGGTCGAGCAGGTGGTCGACGGCGTCATCGCCGACATCGCGCAGAACCCGATCCGCGCCGAGGATCTCGAGCGGGTCAAGACCCAGCTCATCGCCGAGGCGATCTACGCCCAGGACAACCAGGCGGTGCTGGCGCGCTGGTATGGCGGCGCATTGACCACAGGCCTGTCGATCGAGGACATCCGGAGCTGGCCAGATCGCATCCGCGCCGTTACCGCCGAGCAGGTCCGCACCGTCGCGCAGAAATGGCTCGAGAAGAAGCGCTCGGTGACGGGCTATCTGATCAAGGACACCGGCGCCGCCAAGCGCGAGGAGAAGCGTTCGTGACCTATCCCTTCCTTCGACGTGTCTCATTCTCCCTCGTCACCGGCGCGGCACTCGCGCTTGCTACCGTCTCGCCGTCGCAGGCGGCAGCAAAGATCCAGCATTTGACCTCGCCGGGCGGCATCGAGGCCTGGTTCGTACAGGATGCGACTGTGCCGCTGATCGCCATGGAATATTCCTTTGCCGGCGGCTCGGCCCAGGACCCCAAGGACAAGTCGGGCGTCGCCAATCTGGTCGGCGATCTCCTCGACGAAGGCTCCGGCGATCTCGATTCCAAGACTTTCCATGAGCGGCTCGACCGCCGCGCCATCGAGCTCTCCTTCAGCGCCACCCGCGACACCTTCCGCGGCAGCCTGCGCATGCTGCGCGACAACAAGGACGAAGCCTTCGACCTGCTGCGGAGCGCGCTGACCTCGCCGCATTTCGAAACCGCCGATGTCGAGCGCATCCGTTCGCAGGTGATCTCGGGCCTGCGTCGCGAGACCACCAACCCGACCTCGCTGGCGAGCCGCAAATTCCTGGAGGTCGCCTTCGGCGATCATCCCTACGGTAGGCAGTCCAACGGCAACCTCGACAGCGTTCCGGCCATCACGGTCGCCGACATGAAGGATTATGTCGGCCGCGTGCTCGCCAAGGACACGCTGAAGATTGCAGTGGTTGGCGACGTGGATGCCGATACGCTCGGCAAGCTGCTCGACCACACGTTTGGCAGCCTGCCCGCCAAGGCCAATCTCGTGCCGGTCCCCGACGTCGAGGCCGCCAAGCCGCCGCAACGCGCTTTCGTGACGCTCGACGTGCCCCAGACCGTGATCACCTTCGGCGGCCCCGGAGTGAAGCGCAGCGATCCGAACTTCATGGCGGCCTATGTTGTCAACCACATCCTCGGCGGCGGCGGGTTGTCCTCGCGGCTCTATCGCGAGGTGCGCGAGAAGCGCGGGCTGGCCTATTCGGTGTTCGAATCGCTGCTCTGGATGGAGCATTCGGCGGTCTTCATCGGCAATACCGGCACCCGCGCCGACCGTGCCGGTGACACCATCGACGCCATCGACAAGGAAGTGCGCCGGATCGCCGAGGAAGGCCCGACGCAGAAGGAGCTCGACGAGGCCAAGTCCTACCTCAAGGGCTCGCAGATGCTGGCGCTCGACACCTCCTCGAAGCTCGCGCAGGCGCTGCTGCAATATCAGCAGGACAAGCTGCCGATCGACTATATCGAGAAGCGCAACGCCGTCGTGGATGCGGTCACCATGGACGACGCCAAGGCGGCCGCAAAGCGCCTCTGGGGCCAGGGCCTGCTGACCGTCGTCGTCGGCCGCGCTCCGCAGGCCGCGGCGCAACCCGCAGCCGCACCGGTGACGAAGTCGAACTGACGTCTTCCATACGCTTCCTGAAATGGCCGGGCTCGCCCGGCCATTTGCATTTCGGGGCGCCATTGCCGAACTTGGGCGTCCGGGATATGTCCGGGCATCACGAATGGTGCCACCATGCTGCGGATATCCCGCGATCTCGTCATCGACGAGGACGACATCGAGATCGGCTTCGTCCGCGCCTCCGGCCCGGGCGGGCAGAACGTCAACAAGGTGGCGACCTCGGCGCAATTGCGCTTCGACACCCGCAAGCTGACGCTTCCGGAGGATGCCGCGCTGCGCCTCGCCCGGCTCGCAGGGCAGCGCATGACCAAGGACGGCGTCATCGTGATCCAGGCCCAACGCTTCCGCACCCAGGAGCGCAACCGCCAGGACGCCATCGACCGCCTTACGGAGATGCTCGGAGAAGCCATGATCCGGCCGAAGCCCCGGCGCGCGACAAAGCCGACCTTTGGCTCCAAGCAGCGCCGGCTCGAGGGCAAGAAACACCGCAGCGACATCAAGTCGAAGCGCGGGCGCGGTTTCGACGACTAGCAGAGATTGCAAAAGAACTCCGGCCGCAGGGCGACCGGAGTTCTGCCGTCTTACTCCATTGGCTAGTAGCGCTTGCCCGTGGCTGCACCGCCCGGCGCGGAATCGTCGGCGGTCCCTTTGTGTGCAGCACTGCCCGTGGTGCCAACCGTGCCCCTGGTGCCCTTCGTCGGCTTCATGCCCGTCGTCTCGCCCGCCGTGCCCGGCTGGGCGTTCATCTCCTCGTCGCCGCTGCCCATCGTGCTACCTTGCATGGGTTTGCTTTGCACGGTGCCGCTAGGCTTGGCGCCAGACGACGTACCTTGCGCGAGAACAGGTGTCACAATGAGGGCCGAGACGGCGCATGCGATTGCGGAGGTCTTCACCAACTTCATCCATTTCTCCTGGATTTTCGCGATGATCGGTTCGGCGGCTTGATGCGCCGTCCGCCTGAGCCGAACCAATCCATCGCGTTACGAGCTCGAACGGCGCGACCGCAATGCAACCTGTCTCGTGTGGTGATCGTTTAGGGATTTGACGGCGGTTTCGCGGAATTGTCCTCCGCATATACGGCAACGCGGAACAACGCACCCGCGTGCACCTCCGCACGCAGCGAAACAGCCCGCTACTACCACCGCATGTTTTGCCGCGCCTAGAGTTTGCGCACGCGGAATTGACGTGGACGGGCGGACTTTTGACGATGCGCGCGATCGTGCTGGGATTGTGCACCGCGATGGTGCTGGTGGTGCGGGTGGCCGAGGCGCAGATGCCCTTGCCGGCTGCAAAGCCTCCGGATGGCGCAACACTGTTCAAGCAGCAATGCGCGGTGTGCCACACCACGAACCTGTCAGAACCGGTGCGGCAGGGTCCGCCGCTGGTCGGGATCGTCGGGCGGCCCGCCGGCAAGCTCGAAGGCTTTCACTATTCAGAGCCCCTCGCAAAAGCAGCCTTCGCCTGGGACGAGACGAAGCTCGACGCATGGCTGACCAATCCGCAAGCCGTGATTCCCGGCGTGGTCATGGTGTACCGGCAGGCGAAGCCGGAGACGCGCGCCGCCATCATCGCCTTTCTTAAGGAGCAGAACTGAATGGCAAAGCCGGTCCATTCCATGATCCGCGCACTCGACGAGGCGCGCTCACTCGACTTCTACAGACGGGCCTTTAGCCTGGAAGTCACCGAGCGTCTGAAGTTCGCAGACTTTGCCCTGATCTATCTGCGTCACCCCTCCTCACCCTTCGAGTTGGAGCTGACGGTCAATTTCGATCGCAAGGAGCCATATGCGCTCGGCGACGGCTACGGACATCTCGCCGTGGTGGTCGAGGATCTCGATGCCGAACATGCCCGCTTCGAGCGCGAGAAGCTCGCACCGGGTCCGCTGCGCGACTTCAAGCACCACGGCAAAACGCTGGCGCGCTTCTTCTTCGTCGGCGACCCCGACGGCTACAAGATCGAGGTGATCCAGCGCGGCGGACGTTTCAACTGATCGACCACAAAATTCAAATCACAAAAATCGAAGGAAGAATGCCATGAGGGAAGTCGATCGTCGAAGCAAGCACAGCCGCCGCGTCTTTCTCAAGGGCGCCGCGACCGCCGTGCCGGTCGCAGCAGTCGCGACCAGCGTCGCCGTCAGCATCGAGGGCGCATGGGCTGACGAGACAAGCGCGCTTTCGCCCGCGACGATGAAGACGCTGCTGAAGGTCGCGCGCGATATCTATCCGCACGACGTCCTCGGCGACAGCTATTACATCACCGCGATCAAGCCGTGGGACGGCAAGGCGGCGAAGGACGCGTCCGTCAAGTCGCTGATCAGCGACGGCATCACACGGCTCGATCAGAATGCGCGTGATCGTCACAAGGTGGCTTACGCTGAAGTGCCCTGGGAAGCCGATCGCGTGGTGCTGTTGAAGGAGATCGAGCAGAGCGACTTCTTCCAGAAGGTGCGCGGCGACCTCATCGTCTCTCTCTACAACCAGAAGGAGGTCTGGCCGCGGTTCGGCTACGAGGGCTCCTCCGCCGAGCACGGCGGCTACATCAATCGCGGCTTCGCCGATATCGACTGGCTGCCGAAGGCTTGAGGCCCACCCAAAGGTTCAGGAGAACGCATATGGCAAAATTCGATCTGAACGACTCCGGCGTTGTGGTGATCGTCGGCTCCGGTGCCGGCGGCGGCACGCTGGGCAACGAGCTTGCGCAGAAGGGCGTCAAGGTGGTCATCCTCGAAGCTGGCCCCCGCATCGAAAATCAGGACTTCGTCAACGACGAGTGGGAGAGCTTCTCTCAGCTCGCCTGGACCGATGCGCGCACCACATCCGGAACATGGCGCGTCGCAAAAGACTTCTCGGGTCTTCCCGCCTGGATCGTCAAGGCGGTCGGCGGCTCGACCACACATTGGGCCGGCGCATCGCTGCGGTTCGACGAGCACGAGTTCAAGGTGAAGAGCACCTACGGCAACCTTCCCGGCGCCAACCTGCTGGACTGGCCGGTCACCCTTGCCGAGATGGAGCCGTGGTATGCCAAGGCCGAGAACAAGATGGGCGTAACTCGCACCAATGGCATTCCCGGACTTCCCGGCAACAATAACTTCAAGGTGATGGAGGCCGGCGCAAAGAAGCTCGGCTACAAGACCGTGCATACCGGCAACATGGCGATCAACAGCCAGCCACGCGACGGCCGCGGCGCCTGTCAGCAGATCGGCTTCTGCTTCCAAGGCTGCAAGTCCGGCGCGAAATGGTCGACGCTTTACACCGAGATACCCAAAGGCGAGGCGACCGGCAATCTCGAGGTCCGTCCCGCGAGCATGGCGGTCAAGATCGAGCATGACGCCGGCGGCAAGGTCACCGGCGTGGTGTACGCCGACGAGACGGGCGCGATGCAGCGCCAGAAGGCCCGCATCGTTGCGGTGGCCGGCAATTCGATCGAAAGCCCGCGGCTGCTGTTGAACAGCGCATCCACGATGTTTCCCGACGGCCTCGGCAACTCATCGGGCCAGGTCGGCCGCAACTACATGCGCCACATGACCGGCAGCGTCTACGCCGTCTTCGAGAAATCGGTGCACATGTATCGCGGCACCACCATGGCCGGCATCATCCGCGACGAGGCCGCAAATAATCCGAAGCGCGGCTTCGTCGGCGGCTACGAGATGGAGACACTGTCGATCGGCCTGCCCTTCATGGCGGCGTTCCTCAACCCCGGCGCCTGGGGACGTCCGTTCACCGCAGCGCTCGACGGTTATCCCAGGATGGCCGGCATGTGGCTGGTCGGCGAGGACATGGCGCAGGAGACCAACCGCATCACGCTCGATCCGACCGTGAAGGACAAGTTCGGCCAGCCGGTCGCAAGCGTGCACTTCGACGATCATCCCAACGATCTCGCGATGCGCGCGCACGCGCACAAGCAGGGCGCTGCGGTCTACGATGCCGTCGGAGCCACCGTGAGTTATCCGACACCGCCCTATCCCAGCACGCACAATCTCGGTACCAACCGGATGAGCGAGAAGCCCAGGGATGGCGTGGTCAACAAGTTCGGGCAAAGCCACGACGTCAAGAACCTGTTCGTCTCCGACGGCAGCCAATTCACCAGCGGCGCAGCCTGCAATCCGACTCTGACCATCGTTTCGCTGGCGATCCGGCAGGCGGATTACATTGCCGGCGCGATGCAGAAGAAAGAGATCTGACGTCCGACGTCCATCGGCTCGGAATGGAGCACACCGTTCCCTTCCCGCCATTGCGAGCGACGCGAAGCAATCCAGAATCCCACCGCGGTGACGGCCTGGATTGCTTCGTCGCAAGAGCTCCTCGCAATGACGGAGGGGCTATTCAGCCGCATCAAGAATGGGTGCGACGGCGACCTTGAAATCCCGTACCGGCGCCAAGCTCCGGGAGCGATAGATCAGGCAGGAGCAGCGCAGCAACGAGGCAAAATTGTTGACCTCGCCGTGATGGTCGAGCACCTCGTTGTAGAGCGTCGTCAGGAATTTGCCGACGCTCATGTTCTCCTTGGCCGCGATCTCCTCCAGCGTGTCCCAGAACGCCATTTCCAGACGGATCGAGGTGCAATGCCCACCGATCCGTAAGGAGCGGGTCTGGGATTCATAGTCGCGTTGGGGCTGATGCGCGAAGAGATGGCACATGGCGTCCTCCCGTCCTGTTGCCGTTTTTTCGCGATGCTACACCGCAGCCCGGTACCCCACAATCGGGACGGCAGCCGGAGATCGATCCATCCCGGTTGCGCGATTTTCTCGAACGTCCAATCCCATCAATGCGATAGACAGCCCTTTTCCCCAGCCCGCCACGTTCCTGTTGCCCAACACATGCTTTTGACGCAACACGGCCTAGAATAGCGTCCCGAATCTGAAATCGAACTCATGCCCGTCCGCCAATTACCCGAACAGGTCGTCAACCGCATCGCCGCCGGCGAGGTGGTCGAACGTCCCGCTAGCGTGGTCAAGGAACTGGTCGAGAACGCGATCGATGCCGGCGCGAGCCGGATCGACGTCTTTACCGATGGCGGCGGGCGCCGGCGGATCGGCATCACCGACGACGGCGGCGGCATGACCGCCAAGGACCTGTCACTGGCGGTCGAGCGTCACGCCACCTCCAAGCTCGACGACGAGGACTTGCTGCAGATCCGCACGCTCGGATTCCGCGGCGAGGCGCTGCCCTCGATCGGCTCTGTGGCGCGGCTCGCCATCACCACGCGGCACGCCGGCGAGCCGCACGCCTGGGCGCTCAATGTCGAGGGCGGCGAGAAATCCGAGATCATGCCGGCCGCGCTCGCGCATGGCACGCGGGTCGAGGTCAACGACCTCTTCTACGCGACGCCGGCGCGGCTGAAGTTCTTGAAGACCGACCGGACCGAGGCGGAAGCGATCCGTGAGGTGGTGCGGCGCCTCGCGATGGCGCGGCCCGAAATCGCCTTCACGCTCGCGGGCGAAGAGCGCGCGCCGGTGACCTGGGCTGCGGCGCTGCCCGGCGTCGCCGGTCGCCTGACGCGTCTCGGCGACATTCTGGGGGCAGAGTTCCGCAGCTATGCCATCGAGGTCCATGCCGAGCGCGAGGGCGTGGTCGTCGCCGGCTATGCCGCAGCGCCGGCGCTGACCAAAGCCAACGCGCTCGGGCAATATCTCTTCGTCAACGGCCGCCCGGTGCGCGACAAGCTGATCCTAGGGGCAGTGCGCGGGGCCTATGCCGACTATCTGCCGCGCGACCGCCATCCGGTGCTGGCGCTGTTCGTCACGCTCGATCCGCGCGAGGTCGACGCCAACGTGCATCCGGCCAAGACCGAGGTGCGGTTTCGCAACGCCGGCCTCGTCCGCGCGCTGATCGTGCACGGATTGAAGGAAGGGCTTGCACGGGAGGGCCGGCGTACGGCGGCTAACAGCGGCGAGAGCGCGCTGTCGTCGTTCCGCCCCGCATTCACGCCGCGCCCGGCAAGCTGGGACTGGCGGGCGTCGCCATCCGCCCCGGTCGCGCCGATGCCGTCATTCGACGGCTCCGCCGTGCCGGCATTTACCGAACGGGCGCAAGCGGCGTTCGACGTCGGCGCACCCAGCGCGGACGTGCGGATCGAATCCCAGCCGGTCAGTGACCTGGTCGACCGCCCGCTCGGCGCTGCGCGCACCCAGATCCACGAGACCTATATCGTCTCGCAGACCCGCGATGGCTTAATCATCGTCGACCAGCACGCCGCGCATGAACGCATCGTCTACGAGCGGCTGAAAGCCTCGCTGGCGGAGAACGGCGTGCAGCGGCAGATCCTGCTGATCCCCGAGATCGTCGAGATGGACGAGGCCACGGTGGAGCGCCTGCTCGAGCGCAGCGAGGAGCTGGCGTCATTTGGCCTCGCGGTCGAATCCTTCGGCCCCGGCGCAGTCGCGGTGCGCGAGACGCCGTCGCTGCTCGGCAAGACCAATGCAGGCGGGCTCTTGCGCGATCTTTCCGAGCACATGGCCGAGTGGGACGAGGCGCTGCCTCTGGAGCGCCGCCTGATGCACGTCGCCGCCACCATGGCCTGCCACGGCTCGGTGCGCGCCGGCCGAAGGCTGCGGCCGGAGGAGATGAACGCCCTGCTCCGCGAGATGGAGGACACCCCGAACTCCGGCCAGTGCAATCACGGCCGCCCGACCTATGTCGAGCTGAAGCTGTCGGATGTCGAGAAGCTGTTCGGGCGAAGGTAATATTCGAAGTTACGGCCGCTTCAAAAACACGAACTCCGTGTCGTCATAAGCGCGCCGCTCCAATTCCTCGAAGCCCTCCGGCGTGACGAACTGCGCAACCTTTGCCTCTTCCACGACGAGCAGCGCACCCGGCGTCAGCCAGCCGCCGTCGCGCAAGCTCGCAAGCGCCTTCTCCGCAAACCCCTTGCCATATGGCGGATCGAGAAACACCAGCGAGAACGGCTCGACCGGATGCGCAGGGCCGAGATCGGTCGCATCGCGGCGATAGACTTTTGTCACGCCGCCCAAGCCCAGCGTCTCGACATTATTCCGCAGCAGGGCGCGCGCTTCCGCGCCGTTGTCGACGAACAGCACGAATTTCGCGCCGCGTGACGACGCTTCGATGCCCAGCGCGCCGGTGCCGGCGAAGAGATCGAGCACGCGCGCATCCGCAATCGGATCGTCATAGGCGTGCACGAGGATGTTGAACACGGACTCGCGCAGGCGGTCCGCCGTGGGGCGGATGTCGCGCGAGGACGGTGAGGCCAGATTGCGCCCCTTCAAGCGACCGCCGACGACGCGCAACGTCAGTCCTCCTTCGGCGCCAGATCGCGTTTGCCGTGGTAGCCGCGCTTGGGACGGCGCGGCGGGCCGTAGCCGCTCGCCTCAGCCTCGTTGCGCTCGCGCGCTTCCTCGCTCCCGGTGCGTTGCACCAGCACGCGGCGGCCCTTGCGGTCGTTGATCACGCCGCGCTTGGTCGCCGGCTTCTTCTCGCGCGGCGCGTCGTCTCCCTCATGCGAGGCAGATTTCTGCGGCACGTCGAACTGCGCGCCCGACTTCTCGATGATCTTTTCGCCGAGCTGGTCGCGCAGCACCCGGGACTTGATCTCCTCGACCTGGCCCTCGGGGACCTCGCCGAGCTGGAACGGGCCGTAGGACACCCGGATCAGCCGGTTCACCTCGAGTCCGAGATGAGCGCAGACGTTGCGCACTTCGCGGTTCTTGCCCTCGCGAATCGCGAAAACCAGCCAGACATTGGCGCCCTGGTCACGCTCCAGCGTGGCGTCTATCGGACCGTATTTGATGCCCTCGATCTCGATGCCGTTCTTCAGCTCGTCGAGCTGCGCCTGCGTGACGTCGCCATGGGCGCGGACACGGTAGCGGCGCAGCCAGCCGGTGTCCGGCAGCTCGAGCGTGCGCGCGAGCCCGCCATCATTGGTGAGCAGCAGCAGGCCCTCGGTGTTGAAGTCGAGCCGGCCGATCGAGATCAGCCGCGGCAGACCTTCGGGCAAATTGTCGAACACGGTCGGACGCCCCTCGGGATCGTCATGGGTCGTCATCAGGCCGCGCGGCTTGTGATAGAGGAACAGCCGCGTGCGCTCGCGCTCCGGCAACGGCTTGCCGTCGATGGTGACGACATCGTTGGAGGTGATGTCGAGCGCAGGCGAATTGATCACCCGGCCGTTGACGCTGACGCGGCCCTGCGTGACCATCTCCTCGGCGTCGCGGCGCGAGGCGAGGCCCGCGCGCGACAGCACCTTGGCGATACGCTCACCGGCCTTCTTCGGCTTGACCTCTTCCTCGCGGCGCGGTCGCCGCTCGGAATCACGATCGCGCTCTCGATAGGCGCCGCGACCGCCGAAGGCGGGACGCTTCTCGAAGATCCTGCTCTCGTCCTCGTTTTCGCGACGTGGACGATCGCCGGAAGGCGCTTCGCTGCGGGGATGCTCGTGCCAGTCGGAACGGCCCTCGGAACGCTCGCGCGGACGATCGAATTTCGGGCGATCGCCGCCGCGATCGAACCTCGGACGATCATCGCGCGGACGATCGAACTTGGGACGATCGAATTTGGGCCGCTCGCGGAACGGACGATCACCCGATGTGCGATCGTCGCGCGAACGCGAAAAGCGCGGACGGTCGTCGCCGCCGCCTTGCCGATCATCGCGCTTCTGCCAGGGCTTGTCCTGACCACGGTCGCTGCCGCCGAAATCCTTGCGCGGACCCTTGCTGAAGTCCTTGCGCGGCGGCCGGTCACCGCGCGGAGCCGCATCGCGCTTCTGCCAGGGTTTCGAATCGCTGCGCTCGCTGCGATTGCGGTCCGGTGCGCCGCGCGAAAACTTCCGCTCGCCGTCGAACTTGCGTTCCGGACGGTCGCCACGCGGCGCGTAAGGTCGCTTGTCGCCAAACTTCGCGTCACCGGTTCGGCCGGCCGGACGGGAATCGTCGCGATCCCTGCGCGGCGGACGGTCATCACGCCCATAGGACGGGCGATCACCGCGCGGCTTGAACGGCCGCTTGTCGCCATCGTGCGAGGGGCGATCAGAAAATGGGCGGTCGCCACGGGGCTTGAACGGGCGCTTCTCGCCGTCGCGCGACGGACGATCGGAAAACGGACGGTCTTCACGCGGCTTGAAGGGACGATCGCCGCGCGGCTTGAAGCTGCGCTCGCCACGATCCTCGCCGCGCGGCCGGTCTTCACGCGGCCGGTCTTGGCGATTGAACTTCGGGCGGTCGCTGAAGTCGCGGCGCGGGGCATCGCCCTCCTCGCGGCGGCGGAAGGGACGGCTGTCGCGGTCGCCGCGGGGCGGGCGGGCGTCGCCTTTGTCCCCGGGAGGGCCCCGCTTGGCGAACTTCTTGTCGGGCCCGCGTGGCTTGCCGGAGCGGCCCTTGGCGGGGCCGCCCTTGGCCGGGCCGCGATCACGCCGGCCGCGGGAATCGTTGTCTTTGTCGCTGTCGCGAGGCATGAATAATCTCACTCAGGGGGTGGCCAGAAAGCATTGTGCGCGCTCGTCTCGAGCCGCATGCTCAGGCAAAATCGGTAAGCACTTCTGCTGAAGGCGCAGCTACTAGCAGGTTTCTCGGGATGATACGAGGCTTGAAAGCCCCCTCTTTCATGGATTTGGCGCTCAAAACGGCCGAAAACGCCGGAAAGGCGGGCGAAGTTCCGATCGGATGCGTCGTGGTCCGCAATTACGAGGTCATCGCCACCGCGGCGAACCGGACGCTGACGGACTACGACCCCACGGCGCATGCCGAGATCGTTGCGCTGCGCGAGGCGGCCAAAAAGATCGGCAGCGAGCGCCTGGTCGACTGCGACCTCTACGTGACGCTGGAGCCGTGCACCATGTGTGCGGGCGCGATCTCGTTTGCAAGGGTGAGGCGCCTGTATTACGGCGCCGCCGACCCCAAGGGCGGCGCGGTTGAATCAGGCGTGCGGTTCTTCACCTCGCCGACCTGCCATCACGTCCCGGATGTTTATTCCGGGGTCGGCGAGAGCGAGTCGGCGCGGATGCTCAAGGACTTCTTTCGCGAGCGGCGCTAGGTCGCCGCGCACCGCTGTCATGCCCCGCGAAGGCGGGGCATCCAGTACGCCGCAGCTTATCGATTCAACAAGCACCGTCTCGGAATACTGGATCGCCCGGTCAAGCCGGGCGATGACAGTTGGGCCTAAGCCGAGAAGAACTCGCGCAGCGCCTTGGCGGTGACATCGGGGTTCTCTTCGGTGAGGAAGTGTCCGGAATCCACCGGCATGCCCGCGACGTTGGTCGCCCATTGCTTCCAGACATCGAGCGGGGTGGCGGCGGCTTGCGCGACGCCGGCATTGCCCCACAGCGCCAGCATCGGAATCGTGATCTTCTTGCCGGCCTCGAAATCGGCCTTGTCGAGATCGTAATCGAAATAGGCGCCGGCGCGATAATCCTCGCACATCGCGTGCACGCGGGCGGGATCGCGGAACGGGGCGATGTAGTGTTCGAGCGCGCGCGCGTCGATCGCCTCCAGCGTCTTCGACCTGGTCTGGCTCGCCATCTTGAAGCGCAGGAAGAACTCGCCGTTGCTCGAGATCAGTGTTTCCGGCAGCGGGGCCGGCTGCGCCAGAAAAGTCCAGTGATAGATCTTCAGCGCGTAGGCGCGGTTCATCCGCTCCCAGTAATTATAGGTCGGCAGGATATCGAGCACGGCAAGCTTCGACAGCCGGCCGGGATGATCGAGCGCCAGCCGATAAGAGACGCGGCCGCCGCGATCGTGGCCGGCGAGCGCGAAGTGCACATGGCCGAGGCGCTCCATCGCCTCGACCATCGCTTTCGCCATCGCGCGCTTGCTGTAGGGGATGTGCAGCGCATCGCTCTCGGGCATGTCGGACCAGCCATAGCCGGGCAGATCGGCGATGATCAGCGTGAACCGGTCAGCCAGCTGCGGCGCGACGCGGTGCCACATCACGTTGGTTTCGGAGAAGCCGTGCAGCAGCAACAGCGGCGGTCCCTTGCCGCCGACGCGGGCGAAGATGCGGCCGAAGGAGGTGTTGATCCATTCGGAGGCGAAGCCGGGATAGAGGTCGGCGAGATCGGACATCTTCTGCATCCTTATCTGTCAGCGCGGGATCTGTTCAGTCTCGAGAATGCCCCAAAACAAAAAAGTTGAAAAACAACCCCATGCACAGTAGCTAAGTCCAACAGCCGCCTACACAATTTCGGAGTGCCGTCGGGCGGGACCGCACATTGCGCGCGCGTGCGAAAAAAGCCTGTCAGCGCTCGCTCAGCTCTTGGACTTCTCGGCATCCACCGCCTGCCAGCCGATGTCGCGGCGGCAAAAACCTTCCGGCCAGTTGATGCGGTCGACGGCCTGATAGGCGCGCACCTGCGCCTCCGTCACGGTCTTGCCGAGCGCGCAGACATTGAGCACGCGGCCGCCATTGGCGAGGATGGCGCCGTCCTTCTCGACCGTGCCGGCGTGGAAGATCTCGGCGGTCTCGACCTTGGCGGCGTCATCGAGCCCCTCGATCCGCGTGCCTTTCTGATAGTCGCCGGGATATCCCTTCGCCGCCATCACCACCGTGAGCGCGGAGTCCGGATGCCAGCGGAGGTCAAAGTTCTTCAGCTGCCCGTCGCAGGCGGCGAGGAAGGCCGGCACGATGTCGGACATCATCCGCAACATCAGCACCTGGCACTCGGGATCGCCGAAGCGCACGTTGAACTCGAACAGCTTTGGGCCCTGCGTCGTCAGCATGATCCCGGCGTAGAGGATGCCGCGAAACGGCGTGCCGCGCTGCTTCATGCCTGATACCGTCGGCAGAATGATCTTCGCCATGATCGCGTCGTGGACCTGAGGCGTCACCAGCGGCGTCGGCGAATAGGCGCCCATGCCGCCGGTGTTCGGGCCGAGATCATGGTCGAACACGCGCTTGTGGTCCTGGGCGGACGCCAGCGGGATGGCGATCTCGCCGTCGCACAGCGCGAAGAAGCTGATCTCGCGGCCCGGCAGAAACTCCTCGATCACGACCTCAGTGCCGGCGTCGCCAAAGGCGCCCTCGAACATCATGGCGATGGCGTCCTCGGCCTCGCGCACGGTCTTGGCGACGACGACCCCCTTGCCGGCGGCAAGCCCATCGGCCTTGACCACGATCGGCGCGCCCTGGCTCTGGACATAGGCGCGCGCATCGGCGGCATTGGTGAAGCGCTGGTAGGCGCCGGTCGGAATACCGAATTCGGTGCAGAGCGCCTTGGTAAAACCCTTCGAGCTTTCGAGCTGGGCGGGGATTTTGTTCGGACCGAACGCCTTGATGCCGGCGGCGGTGAGGTCATCGACGATACCGGCCGCCAGCGGCGTCTCCGGGCCGACCACCACGAGCTCGACCGCATTCGTCTTGCAGAAGGCGATCACGGCGGCATGGTCGGTGACGTCGAGCGCCACGCATTCCGCCTCGCGCGCGATCCCGGCATTGCCCGGCGCGCACCAGAATTTGGTCACCAGGGGAGAGGCCGCGATCTTCCACGCCAGGGCATGTTCGCGGCCGCCGGAACCGAGCAGGAGAATGTGCATCGAAGGCTCGAAATGAGGGGTTTTGCTGGGGGCGGAGGTCGCATGAATCGGGGTGGGGCTCAAGGGGGAAACGCCCCCTCACTCCGGCGCTTGGCGAAGCCGAGAGCCCGGGATCCATCGTGCCGCGCCACGCGCACGGGTTGGCGACACTTACGAATTTTCCGCTTTCGGCGGAATACGAACATCGCCGAAGCTGCTACTGACCCCACCCGGTCGTGAATGACCAAGCGGGTCGCCTCTCTAATGACAATCGCACCCGATACACCGCCTCGACGGCGATCTGATTGCCGGTGTGGCGCTGCCGGCGCCAGCCGCGATCACCGCGCAGTGGCAGGCGGCAGCGAAGCGGCCGATTTTAGACGACATGAGGGATTCCAACACTTGCTGCAACGTCCGTTGACACCATTGTTAGTGGCGCGGGAATCGCTCGCCAACATGCGAAGTATCAGTCAAATCGACTCAGGAAAGAGCGTGATGAGCGCCAGTGTGGCTGCAGTAAATGCAGCGCAAGACGCGGCCGGATACGGGGCCATAGCATTCTATGAAAGGCTTCAAACTTGGTTCGGCGGTACGGGGGGAAGCAGTGAGCTGCCGCCGCGATGTCACCTCTGAGATAAGATACCCAATGCAATATCGACCGGGGCGAGGTTAGTGCATCAGATCTACCTGGAGGGCCCACTTCACCACGCGACTGCTTCTGTTTGAGCCGCGAACGGTTGCAGGTCATCGGCGCCATACCGCTCAGGGTGCTGGGTATGGTGAATCGGCTAAGCCCGGTATCGTCGGGACGGGTAGAAGATAGAAGGCTCTACTGCATCCTACAGGATTCTCGCGCCGTTTGCCTTTGGCCGTTCGCCATTATCAATCCAAAGGAAATCGATCGCAGAGTATTGCAGCTGCGAGATCAGATCTGTTCAGCAGTGGTCTCCAGCTTAGTCCCGCGGCTCGTCAGTAGGCGACGTGGATTTCTCAACGCGCTCATTTGTAGCGGAACTGGACCGGGAAGATGACGAAGGCTTCGACTGGCTAAGCCAAAACGGCAGGTTGCTCGCTCTTTGTTCAGCAGATTCAAGCTGACGAAATAGCCACCCGGACTCCAGCCTTACTGTGCTAGCCATTTTGCAACCCTCCATGGTGTTTCTTAAAAGGCCATGCCATGAAGTTGCATGATTCTCTCTGAGCGAGAGTAAATCCCGATTTGTTCTACACTACAACTGAAAAGAATTAAGGAAGAATTAAGGAAGTATTAACAAGTACAATTCCGGGGATAATTGATGAGTGTTGATAGAATTCCTCATCCTGAACTGTTTTACGGCTTGGTTGCCCCAGTCGGCGTTGATCTTGACATGATCATCGAGGTTCTAAACACGGAGCTTATACTTCAAAAGTACAATACGTCGATCATTCAGGTCACTGAAATTATGAGGGATGTACCCTCTAATATTGTCCTGAAGGATGAGCCGTACTTAGATCGGATAAATAGCCGTATCGAATATGCCGATGAGATATGTAGCCGAGTCGAGCGCGAAGACGCTCTCGCTGCAATTACCATCACGGCAATTCAGTCGATACGCGAGGGCCTCAATAAAGAGCTTTCCGACAAAAAGGGTGAAGCCCTCCCGGCAGACCCCAAGGCGCTTCAAGAAGCACTCCAACAGCCGATACCCCAACGCGCCTATATTCTGCGGCAATTCAAAAGACCAAAAGAAATTGCACTTCTAAGACAGGTATACGGGAAACAATTCTTTCAGATATCGGCCTACAGTTCTCCGGCTGAACGCGAACTCCTTCTCAAGAAGAAGATCAAAGCTTCTAATTTCGGCGGTCTCGAAGAAAGCGAGGCTGAGTGTCAAGCTATCGCATTGATGGCTAAAGATTACCAAGAGAGCGACCGAACTCACGGGCAGCAGATCAGGGAGACATTTCCGCTTGGCGATGTGTTCGTCGACGGCGTCAATCGCAAGAACTGCGAAGCTATGATCAAGCGCTTCGTGAATCTGATCTTCGGAGACAACTCTCTCACCCCGGACCGCCACGAGTATGGGATGTATCTCGCCAAGTCGGCCGCACTGAGGTCAGGAGACCTGTCGCGGCAAGTGGGAGCAGCCGTTTTCAGGGAAAGCGGTGAGGTCGCGACTCTCGGATGTAATGAGGTGCCCAAGTATGGAGGAGGAAGTTATTGGTCAGATGGATCGGATGACAAACGCGATTTTGCCCTAGGAGAGGACCCCAACGAGCGGATAAAGCGCGAGATCCTGCACGATACTTTAGAGACTCTATTCGAACGCAAAAAATTGGCTGAGCAAATCGATTCCATAGCGGCCGTCAGGAACATAATGGCGGATGATGCGCTTCGGAAATCAAAAATAATGGACCTGCTAGAATTCGGTCGAGTGATCCATGCCGAGATGTCTGCGATCACCGATGCGGCCCGCTTGGGGATACCTCTGAAGAATGGAAAACTCTTCTGCACCACGTTCCCCTGCCACATATGTGCGAAGCATATCGTGGCTTCCGGCTTAGACACGGTCGTATTCTTAGAGCCTTATCCCAAAAGTTATGCACGCGAACTCCACTCAGACTCAATCGAGATCGAGGGCGCCGAGGAGGCAGCAAAAGTCAAGTTCATCCCATTCCTGGGTATATCGCCATTACGCTATCGAGATTTTTTTGAGAAGGGGCGCCGAAAGAACAAGGATACTGGGAAGATTATCCGATGGGCTGCTGGGATTGGAGTGCCGATCATTGAAATCTATCATCCGGTGTACATCAATCTCGAAACGCTGGTTTCCAACGAACTCAAAAAAGATATTAGGCTGCGTACTAAACCTAGAGACGCGTGACTGCAGCTAACTCGAAATCGAAACTGGCTTGGCAATGGCCTTTAAGCTGCGGACAACCGTAGAGGCGACATGACTAGGCAACTGAAGTTAACGCGATTTAGAGACTTCTCTATCAACGATCCCTTCTTCGATAGTCTGAAACGCGGATATCCTAATTCGTTCGAGCGATGGTTCGTTCGAAAAGCCGACGAAGAACTTTACGTGGTGATCGACGACCTCAAACGCCTTAGCGGCATGATCTATTTGAAGGAGGAGTTTGGCGCCGTCGAGGATGTCGAGCCTAAGTTACCCGACGGTAGGTGGCTGAAGGTTGGGACGCTGAAAATAGAGGGACGAGGAACGAAACTAGGCGAACGTGTGCTCAAGAAAATTCTTGATACGGCAATCGGCGCTCGAATGTCAGGCGTCTATATGACGGTCTTCGACGTGCATGCGGAGCTGATTCAGCTATTCGAGCGGTACGGGTTTTCTAAACATTCCACCAAGAAAACTGCAGACGGTGAAGAGATTGTTCTCGTTAGGACTTTGGATCGTTTTGTCGGCGATCTAGTGGCCGACTATCCGTTCATTCGAACACGCGATCAAAGGGCCTGGCTGTTGGCAGTCTATCCGGAATATCACTCGCAGCTATTGCCGGACTCAATCTTGAGCAATGAACCGCGCGAGATACTCCGCGATGTTTCCCACACTAACACCATACACAAGGCGTATATCGGGAGAGTTCCCCTCAGCCGCATGCGGCGCGGCGACTCCATCGTAATTTACCGCACCACAGACGGACAAGGTCCCGCCTTTTATCGTTCAGTAGCGACATCTATCTGTGTCGTCGAAGAAGTTAAGAGCAAGAGTGATTTTGTCGACGCGGATCACTTCGTTTCGTACGCTGAAGCCCACAGCGTGTTTCCAGCGGATCAACTCAGAAACCAATTCGAAACCAATGATCGTTTATACATTGCTAAAATGATGTACAACGTAGCCTTCAGCAAGCGTGTGACCAGAGGGCGCTTGCTTGAAGAGGCTCAAGTCAGCGAACAGCCCCGTTGGGATCTGAGGGAGCTGACACGAGACCAGCTGCAGGCGATCATCAGATTGGGGAATGTTGATGCTCGTATTGTTATCGATTAGGCCCGTGCACGTTGCGAACATTTTGGCCGGGACAAAAACCTTCGAATTCAGGCGTAAAATTTTCGCTCGAAAAGACATAAAGCGTGCGCTGATCTATTGCACCAAACCGGTTGGCAGATTTGTAGGCGAGTTTGAAATTGCTGACATCCTTTGTGATCGCCCTGACAAGCTATGGCGGAAGACGAGATCAGGTTCTGGAATCTCAAAGCAATTCTTTGACAACTATTTTGAAGGGCGCGACCAAGGCTACGCGCTGAGAATAGGGCGTGTTGAGGCCTTTTCAAAGCAATTAATCCCGAACGAAGTGATGGACGGGTTTTGCCCTCCACAATCCTTCATGTATGTAAGCAGTCAATTGGGGACGGTCTGATCGGAGTTCGCTTGCATTGCGGCGGTTCATCGTATTCGGGGTGTCGGGAGTAGGTAAGACAACGGCCTGTCTTGACTTCGTGACGCGCCACCCACTCTTTCTCTTCTTGAGTGCTAGCTCTCTCATTGCCGAAGCGAAGGGAGTGTCTCTAAAGAGTCTCCGAACCGCCAGCGTACAGCAGTTGATAGCCAATCAAGAGGTGCTTCAACTAGCTGTCGAACACCGACTTCAAAAGCACGGCTCATCAAGTTTCATCCTTGATGGTCAATGTGTCCTTGATAACGGCAGTGAGATCGTCGTTCTTCCAGCAGAGGCGATAGCGCCGTTTCGTGCAAATGGGCTGATCCTGCTAGAGGCGCCCGCATCTACAATCTTTGATCGGCGGTCCAGGGACGATCGCGAGCGACCCCAACGTTCGATAGAGGAAATTGCGGAACAGCTGGCAATGAACAGAGAAGCTGTCCAGCGCTATGCAACGCATCTGAAAGTTCCATTCGTCTTTGCTGAGGCCAAGGAGGAGCTTAGCTTAGACGGGGTCGTCGAAGAACTCTCCAATTCGTTGTAGGCAAGCTCCACCGCATCGCGGACATAAAGGCCCGTGTGGGCAGAGGTCATTTGGAACTTATAATATTCGAAGATCCTTTCGAACGCAGGAAGCTTGCTCTCGCTCACTGTTAGATGCGGCCGGTCGCTGCCGAGCCAGTCGAGCAGGGCATCGAAAACTCGCAACCCGAGGCCGCGGCCAAAGTGTGACTCGGCAATTCGAACCGTACAAATCTTACTCTCCGTCTCGTCCTTCTTTCCTATTCCCACGCCGATAAGACTGCCATCACGCTCAATGCGAACGAGCTGCCGGCTTCGATTGCGCAAGCCGGGAACGACGCGCGTTAGATACCAATCCTCAAACCCAGGGTAATCGGCCGAGAGAGGTAGTAGAAATGCCAAAGCTTCGTTTTCATGTGGCGTGATCGTTGCCAGCAGTTTCGCTCGATCTTCCCTGTTTCGTACGGCTCGCTGCTCAGTCATTTTGGCCCCCAACCAAATTTGCGTTTCCATTAGCAGAAGATTGCTCGGCCTTCGCACTTACATCTGTGCCCCCGCGTGGTCGAGCATGCCGATCGTTCAAATCTCCTATTTTGACCTGTGAGGGTGGTTGAGTCCGCTCCCAAATCCATGAGGCAGATAGATTGCCAAGGATGCCAAAGATGAACGCTACTGCAAAAGAGGTGAGCAGCAGCGGCCAGCTGACTAAACGAGTCTGCATTTTGACAAAGGCAGAAAAGTCTCTGATTGGCTTTTCATCCTTACCTTCATCCTTCCAGTGGATGACGGTCATTCCACGCGGAATTCCGGTCGGGACATACTTGGTCCAGAGATCGTTTTCGAGCACTCTCTTCTTGTGCGTTTTATCCCAGCTAATCGTCGTTACGTCTGATTGAACAGGCACTGCGGTTAGAAACGCGACCAATATGGTTGGCACCAGCGTGCCATCGCCTTGACGCATCAGGGTTTCGATGCTTCCCGGCAGTGTTCTTGCCTCATTGAGACGGAAGTCCAAATATTCAACAACGCTGAAGCCGGTCTGAAGGAAACGATCGTATGGCTTGACCGTCTTGACGAAAGGATTCCTTTTATCGGCTCCCACGTAGTAGGCGCGAAGGCGGAAATATACTGGCTTGTCTGCCGGATGCTGGTAGCAAGCTTCCGTGATCGCCTTCTGAGTGATTGTTACTACCAGACCTTCTGCGTTTGGGCTTTGGATAAGCTGGGTCGGGTCAATCGAATCGCCGACTGTAGGAAAAACGTGAACGCGGCAGAAATTGCCGTTAGCTGCCTCGACTAAGTCAATCCGCTTCGGACCAGGAGCACCAAGCAAATGCGAGGAGAGCTGAAGGTTGAAAATGCCTTGCGCTATCTCCAGTTCGGCAAATCGATGGCCGCAATCCTCTAGTCGCCAATCGGTGCCGACGCCGGGCAAGTAAACTGAGAACTGGTCAACCTCGGCGGCGCCCCGCAAGAAAATGCCGATCTCAACAAAGTCTTTGCCTGCAATCTCGGAAAGCTTTTTGGCGTCCGAAGTTTTCTTAACTTTCGAGCCAGCGATACGCCAATAATTGAAATGAACCTCTACTGTGGCTGCGGTCGCAGTTCCAGCTTTCCGCCTGCCCCACACGGCCATACTGCCGTCAGCTGTCATGAGTCTGATTCTCCCCAACCGGGCGTGATCCTACCACATGTGGATGGCGTAGCTGCTAATTACGCAACTCTGGGTCGCCACGCCGAAGCGTATGCTGAGTTCTAAATGGATCGAAACCTAACGCAGCTTTTGGGCGTCGCCGATTTTGGGTTCTGTGGGGCTATCTCATTCTGGAATCTCAGAACAAAACTGTGTAACAATCTTGAAGATGAGGATGAAAACATCCATAGTATCAATATTTAAGCGGGTTGGCTAGGCAATCCTGTCCTGGGCACCATCTTCTTGAAGATCGCTGATCCCTCTACCAGTGTTGCCGATGGCTACACCTGCCTCCCCGCAATAATCTCCTGCAACGTCGCCACATGCCGCGCGAAGGCGGCGCGGCCCGCGGCAGTCGCGGTGACCGTGGTCTGCGGCTTCTTGCCGACGAAAGCTTTCTCCACCGAAACATAACCCGCCTTCGCCAGCGTCTCGATATGCGCGCCGAGATTGCCGTCGGTCGCGCCGGTGAGCTTTTTCAGCCGGGAGAATTCCAGGCCTGCGGTTGCCGGCAGCGCGTTCAGCGCCGCCATGATCTTCAGCCGCAACGGCTGGTGGATGATGTCGTCGAGCTCGGCCATCAGATCCGCCGCATCCAGAGGCCGCCGAGGATCAGGCCACCGCCGTTGACGAAGGCCATCCAGAGCGGGAACGCCTCGCCGATGTAGAAATAGCCGATCAGCGTCAGCGCGGAGATGCCTAGACCGATCGCAATGAAGGCATAGCCGAACCAGAGACCCGCCAGCGAATAGAACAGCATGAAGTAGAGCGGCCAGAACGTGCCCAGCTGGCGCGGACCGAAATGGCCGATCACGTTGGTGCATAGATAACCGAAGGCGAAGAACAGCAGGAACAGCAGAAGCAGTCTGATGTCGAAGCCGCGACCATGGGAGTGGCGCGGCGGATTGACCAGGCGGAGCACAACCATACCGACAACGCCGACAACATCCACGGCAACCCAGGCGTAGACGGCATAGACCGGCCAGAGCCAGGTCGCGAGATTGCCCGCGAACACCAATACGCCCCACCAGACGGCAGCATAGCTCGCCAGCTCGTAGAGCTGCGATTGCTTCACGCGCTGGACGATGTCGTCGATATCGGCCAGCGCTGCGGACGCCTCTTTGCTGTCGATCATGACTGCCCTGCCCCGCGCGTTGCCACATCATCGGCGATGATCGCGATCGCCTTCGGGTTGGTGACGATACCCATGTGGTTGATGCCGTCGATGATCTTGACATCGACCGACGGCTTGATGGCCTGCACTACTTCCGCATATTTGTCCGAGATCATCATCTCGTCCTCGGCGCCGCCGAAGATCGTGATCGGATGGGTCGTCGCCGGAAGATCGATGCGATAGCCGCGCGTGCCGAAATTGCGCGTCAGGCGGTCCGAATAGGTGGAGACGAGATACTTTGCCGAACTCGCCGGCACGGCGAGGGCGAGCACCGGAAGCTGCGCGCAACAGTCGATGCCGAGCTTGCGCAGGGTGGCGAGCCCGAGAAAGCGCGGCAGGTCGAAATTGGCCCAGCCGCCGGCACGCGGCTTGTTGGTCGGTGCGTCATAGCCGAGGTAGGGCGCCAGCAGCACCGTGCGCACGAACATGTCCTGCATGATCGGCGTCGCGGCGACGCGCAGCGAGAAGCCGGCGCCGGCGGAATGGCCGATCAAGGTGAGCGGCAGATCCGGCGCGCTCTTGCGCAATTCGGCGACGAAATCGACGAGGTCGTCTTCGAGCTGGCCGACATAACCGATGTCGCCGCGCGTGCCGGAGCCGCCATGGCCGCGGATGTCGAGCGCCCAGGTCTCCACCCCGCGCGAGGCGATCGCATGGGTCAGCGCATGATTGACGGTGCCGCTGGAGCCGGAGGAGCCGTGGATGAAGATCGCGCCACGGCCCGTCGCGGCTCCAATGGGGGCGTAGTGGCGGAAACCGATCCAGGTGCCGTCGCGGGCCTGAAAGCGTTCCAGGGCCGGCAGCGTGGACCAGTCGATGCCCTTGGCGGAGTCGGAGACCGATCGCATCTCCGGCGGTCGTTCCAGTGGCGTTGCAATCATCGCGGCCAGGATCAGCGCGACACCGCCGACCGCACACAAGGCCCATTTCAGTCCGCTCAAAACGCCGCGCAGCAGTCGAATGGCCATGATCAATTCTCCTCAAATCGGTTCAATATAGAGCACTCTATAGTACAGAGTACTCTTCTGGTCAATCCCCGGATTGGCGCCGTGCGGCGAAAATCCTTAACGTCGGGTCTGACCCCAAAATGCCGAATCGTTTGCCGATGCCGACTGCAGAGCCTCTGCTCAACACCCCCGAATTCACCGTTTCCGAGCTCTCGCAGTCCCTGAAACGGACGGTGGAGGACACCTATGGCCATGTCCGCGTCCGCGGCGAGATCTCCGGATTCCGCGGCGCGCACTCCTCCGGCCATTGCTATTTCGCGCTCAAGGACGAGAGCGCCAAGATCGAGGCGGTGATCTGGAAGGGCGTGCACGGCCGCATGCGCTTCAAGCCCCAGGAGGGGCTCGAGGTCATCGCCACCGGCAAGCTCACGACCTATCCGGGCTCCTCGAAGTACCAGATCGTGATCGAGGCGCTGGAGCCGGCCGGGATCGGCGCCCTGATGGCGCTGATGGAGGAGCGCAAGAGGAAGCTCGCCGCCGAAGGCCTGTTCGACGAGGCGCGCAAGCAGCTGCTGCCGTGGCTGCCGGAGGTGATCGGCGTCGTGACCTCGCCGACCGGCGCCGTGATCCGCGACATCCTGCATCGGCTGGAGGACCGCTTTCCCCGCCACGTGCTGGTGTGGCCGGTCAAGGTGCAGGGCGAAGGCTCGGCCGAGCAGGTCGCGGCCGCGATCCGCGGGTTCAATGCGCTGCCGGAGGGCGGCAAGATTCCGCGCCCCGACGTGCTGATCGTCGCGCGCGGCGGCGGCTCGTTGGAGGATCTCTGGTCGTTCAACGAGGAGATCGTGGTCCGTGCCGCGGCCGAGAGCATGATCCCGCTGATCTCGGCGGTGGGGCATGAGACCGACATCACGCTGATCGATTTCGTCGCCGACAAGCGCGCGCCGACGCCGACGGCGGCGGCCGAGATGGCGGTGCCGGTGCGCAGCGATCTCTTTGTCGAGGTCGGCGATCTCGGGCGACGCACCCGCGCCTATTGGCAGCGCAGCCAGGAGAGCCGTCGCAGCGAGTTGCGTGCGGCCGCGCGCGCGCTGCCGGCAGCCGGCGACCTACTGGCGATCCCGCGGCAGCGGCTTGATTCGGCCGGCGCGTCCCTGCCCCGCTGCCTCAAGGCCAACACGCACGCGCATTTCCGCAGGTTCACCGCCGCAGGCGCCAAGCTGACGCTGCGGGTGCTGCACGGCCAGATCGCGCAGGCCGATCATCGCCTCACGGTGTGCGGCGAGCGGCTCGGACTGTCCACGCGCTCGCTGCTGCGACGGCGACGCGACCGCTTTGCCGGGCTGGAGGTGCGCTTGCGTGCCTCAAAGCTCTCCAATGCGCAGGCGCAGCGCAACGCGATTCACCGCCAGCGCGAGCGCACGCATCGCCTTGCCGAGCGCGCGGGCCGCGCACTGGCGACGCTGTTGCAGCGGCTCGATGCCCGCGTCGAGAACAGCGGCAAGCTGCTCTCCGCGTTGTCCTATCGCGGCGTGCTCGCGCGGGGCTTTGCGCTGGTGCGCGACGAGGCCGGCCATCCGCTGCATTCAGCGGACGCGATCGGTCCCGGCGCAAGGGTCGAGATCGAGTTTGCGGATGGCCGTGTGGGTGCGACCGCGGATGCGGATCGGCCGGCGGCTGCAGCGAAGCGCGCGCCATCGCAAGCCAGGGCGGCGACGCAGGATTCCAAGCCCGCGCCGAAGCGCGTGGGCAAGCCGGTGGATCAGGGGAATTTGTTTTAGAGGCGCGAGGGCGTCGCGCCACCCTCGCCGTCATTCCCCGCCTTGTGCGCAATTGCGCACTGGAGCGGGGAATCCAGTACGCCGCGGCTTCTCCATGAATCACAGCCACCTCGGAATACTGGATCGCCCGGTCAAGCCGGGCGATGACAGTGAGTGTGTGGCGCGCGCATGCAGCGCCAACCTCGTCATTGCGAGCGCAGCGAAGCAATCCAGAATCTTTCCGCGGTGGGACTCTGGATTGCTTCGCTGCGCTCGCAATGACGGTGTGGCAGCAGTCCGCCTACCGGCAGGACAAGCCCGCGTCGATCGTGGTCCAGAAGCCGCAATGTTCCGGCGCACGCATTGGCGCGCCGGCATGGGCTTCGAACAGATGGGCTTCGAACAGGAAGACCGCGACGGTGAAGACGATCAGGGCGGAGGAGAACAGGACGAAGCGATTGCGCATGGGATTGCGTTTAATCGACATCGTGGTCGAATGATGGCGTCGTCACGGGTTGAAACCATCACGGCGCGGCAACCGTAGATTCACGGTCGGCCATTCTCCGTGCAGGGCGGTGGTCGATGCGGGGCTGTCCGCTGTTGTTCCCTCGGGCGGCCCCGCCTTCGCTTCTCACGAGCTAGGGCGCGGCGAGCCCGCTACCGCGCCAGCCACTCCACGACTTCCTTCTGCGACTCCGCGCGCGCTGCCGCATCGGTGCCGAGATGGCCGTGCTCGGGCGCGGCGGCATCAAGGCTGCCGGCGGCTGCGTGCAGCGGCGTGTTGGCGCGGTCGAAATCGTGATAGGCGCCGGGATAGACCACGATGCGCGCGAGCGCGCTGCGGCCATGCGCACCATCGACCATCTGGCGGCAGGCCGGCGGCGACGAGACGTCGTCATTGCCGCCGATCAGCACCAGGGTCGGCACCCGTGTGCTCCACCCCAGGCCTGCGGAAATCCTGCAGTCCGGATAGAACGCGATCGCGGCGCGGAAATCAGGGCCCGCCTCGCGCGCAAGGCTTTGCGGACGCACGGCCCAGAGCAGCGCGCTGGCGCCATTCGCCCAGCCCATCAGGCTGACGCGGTCGCGCGCAACCCAACTCTGCCGCATCAACCAGGCGCGCGACGCCGCGATGTCGGTGACGCGTTCGCGCCGCGCCTTGACGTGCATTTCCTTGACGCGGCATTGCGGCCCGAGCTCGCGCGAGCCGTAGCTGTCAGGAAGCAATACGGCGTTGCCGGATTTGAGCAGCCGCTCGGCCCATTCGCGATAGCGCGGCAGCACGGAATCGGAATGGCCACCGAGCCCGCCGCAGCCGTGCAGCGCGATCACGGTCGGAAACGGCCCCGCGCCCTCGGGCTTGTAGAGCTGCGCATGCAGCACGCCGGACGCCAGCGGAATCTCGACCTGCTGCGGCGCCGGCGACGCTTGCGCGGCCGAGATCAGGAACGTCAGGAACAGGGCGGTGAACGGAAGGCGCATCGAACTTTGCCGTTGGATCCTTCGCTCAAGCACTATCACGCGGAAACGGCGCCAAAACATCACAAACCGGTGGGTTTACCGGGCGGACAAGCCACCCTATCTATGCTACATCCCGTCCAACACATCGTGCCCTCCAAGGTGATCCCGGAGCGGCCTTCCACGGAGACTTTCGACCGTGCTGAACAAGTTCGGCCCCTCGGGCCATGGCGAAGCGCAGGTGCAGTATCTCGACGGCGATTTCCGCGTGATCTCGCCGGGGACTTTCGTGCGCTGCGCGATCACCGATACGCGGATCCCGCTCGACGAGTTGAAATACTGGAGCGTGGACCTGCAGGAAGCCTACGCCACGCCGGCCGCCGTGCTCGAGCGGCATTACCCGGGCGCGCCCAAGCCGCAAGCCTGAGGCGGCGGACGCGCGTCTATTGCTGCTCCGCGCCATGCGTGCCCACGCAGGTTTTGATGAAACTCTTCCTGGTCTCGCCGAGGATCTTCTGATCGATCGCCTGCTTCAGACAATCCAGCCGCGCCTGCGCCATGCAGAGCTGCATCTGGTCGCGCCTGTCCTGTGCCTTCAGAGCTGAGGCAGGTGACGCGCTTGGTCGCCGGGACCGGCACTGTGGCGCTCGGAGCAGCGGGCGACGTCGTCTGTGCAAGCACGGGCGCAGCGATCAGACACGCAACGCTGGCGACAACAATCGCGGACGGCAGTTTCATCGAATTCTCCCGATCGGTTCGAAACCGATAGGAGCTTTGCGATGAATGTCGCGTGAATGGCGGCTGCCGTCGGCTAGCAAAGCGCAGCTTCCCTGCCCACGTAGCACGACAGGTGCAGCTTATCGCGAGGCATGCGAATGGTCCGCCTCGGCGTCGCGACGATGTTCGCGCGCGCATGAAGTGCGCGTCTCACAGCAAATATCTCCGTCATGCCGATCCACGTTGCATCGAAGAGTGCTTGCACTCCGTGGTTAGTCATTTCGCGTTGTGGTTGGATTCTTTGTTGCGATTGGCGCTCTTAGGTTGTTTGACGAAGTCTTGGTGAAACAAAGCGCCGCTATGCTTCATCTTAGGTAATTGGCCCTGCTCTTTTTATCGCACAGACAATCAAGTCGGCCAAACGGCCACTGAGCTCTGAATTGGCGCAGTCTGTGAACGGGCTCATATCGAAGAGCCATCTGTCGGGCTACGATCACCTCGAAAATTCGCGGTGGAATATCTGTAAATCGAAAATCAACGATGGGGGTGATCATGCCCACCATATTAGACCTGCTCTATCGTGAATATTGCCGCGCCCGCCTCGCTGAAATGCGGAAACAGCTTCTGATCGCAGCTGAACGCTTTGAAGCTCTCGACGCGCATCATCATCCGGATCAGGGTGACGATGAGAGGACGGACGCACAACGCAAGACCGGTCGCCGCGCGCCGAATTGAAGCGGCCCGAGACCGGCGATCTCTCCCGCGCAGCAGTGACCAAGCAGTTGGCAACAGTTTGGGAGGCAGCAATGAATACACCCGAGTACTATACCGCCATGGTAGCCTGCGTCTCGTGCCTGACCATTATCGGATTGATGGCCGTTGGGGCGTGGTGAGCATGATTGACTGCTGAACCGCAATCGCAGGCGTTCGGAGGTCGCTGGCAACGGAGGCTGGAAGGCCTTCGCCTTGCCTCGGCTTGCAAACATTATTCTTGCTGTGAGGTGAAGCGTTGCCGCCGCTTCGGTTCGACTGCGGCGGCTTCGCTTCAGATCCGGATGTCAGCTTCCGGGCGGGGTATACGAAGAACGCAGCTTCGCCGCGTTCTGGCGGACCTGCTTGATCTCGTCCTGCGTGAACAGCCGCGTCAGTTTCACGTTCTGCAGGGTGCCCGCCGTGACGGTCAGGCCGGAAATGGCCGGAGCCGCACCCGGATCAGGCACATCGAAGATCACCAAAACGCCAGGGCCGTCGGCCGCAACGCTGAACATCGAAATCAGCTTTCCGCCGGCCGCTTCGATGAGTTTTCTTGCGGCCTCCTGACGATCGGTCTTGGGGTTCTCCAAAATGGCATTGAGAGCGCGTGGTGTGTATTGTCCGGTGAGGCAAAAATGCATGGCATGTTCTCCTCTGGGTTTTTGGCAATGACTTTCCCTGCCGTTCCGAACTCGTCGTTACGGCCGCTGCATCTGAAATGATGAAGGTACTGCCCGCCGTGGGCATAAACGCCGCCGATGATTTCCGGGAGTTCGGCACGTCCCGGTGACGGCTCTCATGAAAGGTTACATCAACTCTCGAACGTGCGGAAGGAAATTCATCGGCCGCGACATGTCGTCCCGATCAGATGTCGCCCACCTTACGAGATCATCGCCTGGAAAACCGCCGCTCGCGCGCTTTGTAGAGATGATCGCTGATCAACTGCCTGAGCGCAGCCGGGTCGTCGAATTCGAGCTGGACGGCGAAAGGCACGATGCCATCCGGCACGCCTTCGCGGCCGTGCAGGCGGGCGAGATCCTTTTCCGTCGTCACCAGCGTCAGCTGCCCGCGCTGCGCCTCCGCAGCGAGGGCCGCGATCTCGTCGTTCGAAAACATGTGATGATCGGCGAAGGCCCGCGTAGCCGCGACCTCGATGCCGCTGGCGCGCAACGTGCGAAAAAACCGTTCGGGATCGCCGATGCCGGCGAACGCGAACACCGGCTTGCCCAACAGTCTTGCGATCGATCCGGCGTCGGGTTTCAGCCGCGCGCGCAGCTCCGGCTTGTTGCGCCTGGCAAGCTCGGCGGCGACATCGTCGGCGGCGCGGCCGCCGCCGATCACGACCAGCGCGTCGGTGCGCGCGAGCTGCGCCTTTAGCGGCGCACGCAGGGGACCGGCCGGAAACACTTTGCCGTTGCCGAGGCCGCGCTCGCTGTCGATCACGATCAGCGAGGTGTCCTTTAGAAGACGCGGGTTCTGGAAACCGTCATCCATCAGGATGACGGTGGCGCCTTGCGACTTCGCCAGCACGACGCCGTCGAGGCGGTCGCGTGCGACCGTGACAGGAACGTCGCGCGCCATCATCAGCGGCTCGTCGCCGATGTCGGATGCGGTGTGACGCATCCGGTCGACCATCACCGGACCCTTGAGGCTGCTGCCATAGCCGCGACTGAGCACCACCGGCGTCTCGCCGAGCTCGCGCAGGAGCTTCGTCAGCGCCAGCACGGTCGGCGTCTTGCCGGCGCCGCCGACATGGTAGTTGCCGACGCAGATCACGGGGATGCCGGCATCGACGCCCTCGCGCAGCATCCGCCGTTCCGTGATCGCGCCATAGAGCGCACCCAGTGGCCCCAATGCGTACGATTCGAGGGAACGTGGCCGGTACCAGAAGGCCGGCTCACGCATTGGCGGCCCCCATCTCGATCCGCAACTGCAGAAGATAAGGCTCGAGCGCGGTCATGGTGCGATCGAGTGCGCCGCCGAGATCCTCGACCACGCCGGCGCCCGATCGCTGTATCTTCTGGCGCAGGGCAGGATCGGCAAGCAGCTGGCCGAGCTGCTTGATCAGCAGCTCCTGCGTGTCGGCCTGGCGCGCGCCGCCGCTGTGATCGAGCGCCTCGTAGACATCGGCAAAATTGAAGACGTGCGGACCATGGACGATGGCCGCGCCGAGCTTGATCGCTTCGATCGGATTCTGGCCGCCATGGTGGATCAGCGATCCCCCCATGAACACGATGTCCGAGAGGCGATAGAACAGGCCGAGCTCGCCCATGGTGTCGGCGATATAAACGTCGGTGGCCGCCGTCGGCAGCTCGTCGCGCGAGCGCAGGGCCGGCTTCAGGCCGGACGCCGTGATCAGGCCCGTGATCGAGGAGCCGCGATCCGGATGGCGCGGCACGATCACGCTCAGGAGCTGCGGGAAGAAACCGCTGAGGCTGCGATGCGCCGCTACCAGCATCTCCTCCTCACCCGGATGGGTCGAGGCCGCCACGATGATCGGACGCCCGCGCGTCATCGCCAGCAGCCGTTCGAGCTTGGCGAGATCGGCCGGCGGAGCCGGCACGTCGAGCTTGAGATTGCCGGTGGTGACGACGTCGCGGCCGCCGAGCGCCGAGAAGCGCTCGGCATCGGTCTTCGACTGCGCCAGACAAATGTCGAACCGCGACAGCAGCGCCGAGATGGTGCCCTGCATGCGGCGCCAGCGCGGGAACGAACGCGGCGACATCCGCCCGTTGATCAGCACCATCGGCACGCGGCGCGCGGCGCCGGCCAGGATCAGGTTCGGCCACAGATCGGATTCGATGAACAGCGCCAGCGACGGCTTCCAATGGTCGAGGAAGCGCGCGACATAACGCGGGGAATCATACGGCACGTATTGATGGATGACGTCGGGCGGAAAGCGCTTTGCCACAATCGCAGCCGACGTGACCGTGCCCGAGGTGAGCAGAATGCGCAGGTTCAGATCGCGCAAGCGCTCGATCAGGGCCGCCGCGGCGAGGACCTCGCCGACGCTGGCGCCGTGAATCCAGACCAGCGGACCGTGCGGCCGCACGTCCCGGGAGAGGCCCCGCCGTTCGCCGACGCGCGCGGGATCTTCCTTGCCCTGCTTCAGGCGCCGCTTGATCAGCACAGGCGCGAGCGGCACCAGGCCGCGCGCCAGGCGCCGGTACATCCGCAGCGTCAACGGCAGCGAGCCGGGCAGCGATTTAGGCATCTGCAGGTCCCGGCCGGCCGAGTTGCGCATAGGCGCGGCGGGTCGCCTCGTTCAAGGTCTCCTCCAGCTCGAGCCGCAGCGCTTCCATGGTGGCGGCGTTCGCATCCGGCGGAACGTGGATTTCCTTGATGCCGACCAACGCGCCCCGCCCGAACGGCAGGTTGATGGTGGTGCGGTCCCAGTTCTGGAGCCGGACGAAGCGGCTGGTCGCCATCGCAAAAGGCATGATCGGCCGCCCCGATTCCCGTGCCAGCATGATGATGCCGAGCCCGGCCACGCGCGAGCGCTTGGGGACGTCGGCGGTCAGCGCGACATTACAACCGTCCTGGAGCGTCCGCACCATTTCCTTGAAGGCACCGACCCCGCCTTTGCGGTGAAACGCGCCGCCATGGTCGCCGGACCCGCGGATGGTGCCGATGCCGAGCCGCTCGGCGGCAATCGCGTTGAACTCGCCGTCGCGGTGACGGGAGATCAGGACCCTGGCCTTGTACCAGTCCTTGTTCTTGATGAAGGGGGTGAGGAAATGCTGGCCGTGCCAAAACGCGAAGATCGCCGGGATCTGCGGCTCGACGCGGTCATAGACGTCGGGCGGATCGAACGTGAATTTGTTCGTCCGCCAGACCAGACGCAGATATTCGGCCGCCAGGATTCCGACGGCACGCTGGACGAAGCTGCTCCTCAGCGTATTGCGAAGCAGCTTTTTCAACGCGCCGGTTCTTGATTCGGGTCGAGCAGCCGGTGGAGATGGACGATGAAATAGCGCATCTGCGCGTTGTCGACCGTGCTCTGCGCCTTGGCGCGCCAGGCGGCGTGCGCGGTCGCATAGTTCGGATAGAGGCCGACGATCTCGACATCGTCAAGGTTCTTGAAGGTGTTGTGCTCGAGATCGACGAGCTCGCCGCCGACGACGAGGTGGAGCAGTTGTTGCGGGGCACTATCTGGCATCGGTTCTGTTCCTAACGGGCTGCCCGGCAAAGCAGTGTTCGACAAGCACGAGAAAGCGCTTCACGGCAAGGGGCGGTTTCGAAAATGCGAGACAATGTTCGCATGACGATCGCGACCCGCTGCCACCAGCACCCCATGCGTGACTTGCCGGCGGTTATAGAGGATGGGATCTCCGGAGAGATCGCTCATCCTACCATCGGCTTCCTGCACGATCAAATCCGCCGCCGCAAGGTCCCAATCATGACTGTTGCCGCCCGCAAAAGCCGCATCCAGCGCGCCATGGGAGACCCGGCACAGACGCAGCGCGAGCGAACCGATTCGCGGATGCAGCTTGATCTCGCCCAGTGACGGCTTCAGGCGCTCAACAAGGGGCTTCGGACCCGCGACCCGCGAGAAGTCGAGCTCGGATCCCGCCGTCGCCCGCACCGGCACCTCATTGAGGGTCGTGCCCCGGCCGCGGGCGGCGAAGAAGAACTCATCGCTCGTCGGTGCGAACACCGCGGCCAGCACCGGCGAGGCGTCCTCGACCAGCGCGACGCTGACGCACCATTCGTCATGGCCGTTGAGGTAATTGCGGGTGCCGTCGATGGGATCGACGATCCAGGTCAGTCGCCGCGACAGCCGCACCTCGTCGTCGGCGCTCTCCTCCGACAGCCAGCCATAGTCGGGCGTTGCCGCGCGCAGGCGAGCTTCCAGGAGATCGTTGACGGCAATGTCGGCTTCCGAGACCGGCGAGGACGCGCCCTTGGTCCACTTCTTCAGCTCGGTGCGGAACATCGACTGCGCGAGTGCGCCCGCCTCCCGCACCGTGTCTTGCAGCAGCGCGGCGTCGCGCGTCAGGATGGCTTCGCCTGTTGCGTTCGCGTCAACGTCCGCCAAGCGTCAAACCCTCGATGCGCACCGTCGGCGCATTGACGCCGTAGCGGAACTCGAGATTGTTCGCCGGCTGCATCGACTTGAAGATCTCGAATAGATGGCCGGCGATCGTCACCTCGCTCACGGGATAAGTGAGTTCGCCGTTCTCGATCCAGAAGCCGGAGGCGCCGCGACTGTAATCGCCGGTGACGCCGTTGACGCCCGAGCCGATCAAATCGGTGACGTAGAAACCCTGCTTGATGTCGGAGATCAGCTCGGCCGGCGTCGGCGTGCCGGGTTCAAGGTGCAGATTATACGGCCCCGGCGACGGCGAGGAGGAGACGCCGCGATGGGCATGGCCGGTGGTGGTGAGACCGAGCTCACGCGCGGTGGCGCAATCGAGTAGCCAGGTCGTCAGCACGCCTTCGTCGATCAGCGCGATCTTCTTCACGGCGACGCCTTCGGCATCGAACGTCTGCGAGCGCAGGCCGCGTTTGCGCAGGGGATCGTCGATGATGCGGATGTTCTTGGCGAACAGCTGCTGGCCGAGCTTGTCCTTCAGGAAGCTGGTCTTGCGCGCGATCGAAGCACCATTGATGGCGCCGACGACATGACCGACCAGCGAGCCCGCGACGCGCGGATCGAACACCACAGGCACTTTGCAGGTCTCGACCTTGCGCGGATTGGCGCGCGCCACGGTGCGCTCGCCCGCGGAACGGCCGACGATCTCCGGCGACAGCAGATCGGCACCATGCGGCGCCGAGGTGAAATCGTAGTCGCGCTCCATGCCTGTGCCGTCGCCGACAATGGCGGTGGCGGAGATGCCCTGGCTGGAACGCAGATAAGAGCCGTGGAAGCCGGTACTGGTGACGAGCACCATGCCGCCCATGCCGGCGGAGGCCGAGGCGCCGCCGGATTTGGTCACGCCCTTCACACCGAGCGCCGCAGCCTCGGCTTCGAGCGCGCGGCGCTCGAGTTCCGAGGTCGCGGGCACGTCGGGGTCGAGCAGATCGAGATCGGGGAAGTCGCGCGCGAGCAGTGCGGGATCGGCAAGGCCGACATATTTGTCGTCGGGCGCGACACGCGCCATCGCAACCGCTCGCTCGGCAAGCTTGGTCACGGCATCGCCGCTGGCGTCGTTGGTCGAGACCACCGCCTGGCGCCGGCCGACCAGCACGCGCAAGCCGACATCGTCACCCTCGGAACGTTCGGATTCCTCGACCCGGCCGTCGCGGACCTCGACGCCTTGCGAGACGCCGCGCACGGCGACCGCATCGGCCGCATCCGCGCCGGCGCGCCTGGCAGCCTCCACCAGCCGCTGCGCGAGATCGGAGAGCGCAGACTGGTCGAACAGGTCGCGACCGGCTGTGGACGAATCCTTGGGCGAAAGCGTCGAGCTTGGTGAAGGGTTCACAAACGAAATCCTGTTGGGGCGGGCTGCGGGACCGGAACCCACAGATGTGCCCTGATCGCGCGGACTTCAAGCATTTTCAGCCCACCAAAAGCTCAGATTCGCAGCTTGCGCGCAACGTCTCGTCAATCATGCGTGCCAAGGTCTTGTCAATCATGAGCGGCGGTGAGGTTGGATTAACCAGCCTTTTTAAGCGGTTTCGGAAAGGCTCGCGCTAAGGTCCTCACATCGACCGGGAACATAATCCCGGCGGGGAGAACTAAAGCCGTGAGGCGTCAAACAGCAACAAGCGGGATCGCTCCCGCCGGGTCGAGCCGCTCCCTGCGGCTCGACCCCCTTTCCCTTCCGGTCCGCTTCGATGCGCATGATCCGCGCGCCGACGGTTATGTCCGGCAGATCGAGCTTCATCGCGAACGTGTCGTGCTGCGCCGTGCCGTCCGCGGCATGCAGATGGCGATCAACGTCCGCGTCAGCGACTTCATCGGCGTCGCGCTGCGCGGTAACGACGAGGCCCAGACCCTCGTCCTGGTGCATCGCGATCCCTCGCTCTCCATTCCGCTGCTGGTCAGCGCCGATGGCGACGAACTCGTTGAGGCCTGGGCGATCTGGAGCGAGCTGTTTGCGCTTCCGCAGCTCGACGAAGGCGCACGCAAACCCGCGCCACGCCGCCGCCGCGCCAACGCGATCTGCGACCGCCGTCCAAAATTTCTGATGCGCCGCCGCACCGGTGTCGCACGGGAATTGTCGGTGCATCGCGATGAGCGCGAGATCATCGCGCGGAGTTAAGCCGCCCGCATCACCGCGTCGACCAATAACCCCGCAAACAACAACAGCCCCGCATCGCGGTTCGAATAGAACAGGCGCTTGCAGAGTTCGCCGTCGCTGATATTCAGCCGCGCGATCTGCGAGGCCAGATGCACGGCGAAGGCTCCAAGACCGAGCCAGGCCGGCCAGCGCGCATCGCCCGACGCCAGCGCCACGCCGATCAGCAGCACCGCCAGGCCGTAGAACAGGATCAGCGCCTGGTGCGTATGCGCACCGAACAGGCGCGCGGTGGACTTGATGCCAATCAGCGCATCGTCCTCGGCGTCCTGATGCGCATAGATCGTGTCATAGCCGATCACCCAGGAAATCGCGCCGGCATAGAGCACGAGCGCGGTGACGTCGATGCGCCCGAAGGTGACGGCAAATCCCATCAAGGCGCCCCAGGAGAACGCGAGCCCAAGCACGATCTGCGGCCACCAGGTGATGCGCTTCATGAACGGGTAGATCGCGACGATCAGCAATGAGGCGATGCCGGTCAGGATCGCGAAGCGGTTGAACTGCAGCAACACCACGAGCCCGATCAGCGCCTGCGCGACCATGAAGGCCAGCGCCTGCTTCGCGCTCACCTGGCCCGACGGCAGCGGCCGCGAGCGGGTGCGCTCGACCTTGTCGTCGAGGTCACGGTCGGTGATGTCGTTCCAGGTACAGCCTGCCCCCCGCATCACGAAGGCGCCGATGAAGAACAGGACGATGGTGAGCGGCAGGCCGCGGACGTCATGCGCCATGCCGGCGGCGAGCGCCGCCGACCACCAGCACGGCATCAAGAGGAGCCAGGAGCCGATCGGACGATCGAAGCGGGACAAGCGCAGATAAGGCCGCGCCCATTGCGGTGCGCGCGTATCGACCCAGTTGCCGGTGGAATCGGCAACGCGGGCGGATGTGTCGCTCATCGGGTCAGGACGTTGCCGTTGAGTGTGTCGAAGGTGCTGCCGCCCTTCTTGCCCGCATTGGCCTCGGGCGCCGAGGCCGAACCCAGCACTTCGCTCAGCGACGGACCGGCCGGACCGCGCGGCTGGTTCTGCATCTGCTGCGCAACATTGCAGACCTTCGCCGCCATGGCCTCGGTGTTCTTGTGGCCGTCCTTCATCTGCGCGCCGACCTGCGCCGGAATCCCGCACTTCGAGGCGTTGGCCTCGATGTACTTGATCATCTTGGTCTCGGCCTGGCTGAAGTTGCGGATCAGCTTGCAGGCCTCGTCAGGCGGGGCGTGACGGTCGCTCGCGGCCTTGATCAGCTTGCCGCGCTTTTCGGCATCCTCGCGCAAAGGCATGAAGGCCTTCATGCAGTCCTCGCCGGGACCGGCTTGCGTCGGCGGGGCCGCGCTGAAGGCGCCGGCGCCACCGACGGGCGCGGCGCCGTTCACGGGGAAGGACGATTGCGGCGCGCCGCCGACGGAGGCGACGGGCGCCGACCCGTTCACGGGCGGAAACGCGGAACTGGTTGGGGCCTGGCCCGGCAGCGGCGCGGGGAAACCCTGCGCATAGGCACAAACGGCGCCCATCGTGACCATGGCGGCAGTGATCGGAACCATCAAATGACGGATCATCAAGGCAGTCTCTCCGGCAGGAGCTTGCGGGGTTCGGCGTCTTCCAATTGAAGCGCAACCAGCGTGCTCGCGATTTTACGATTCCCGCCGGCCCTTAACAACCCGTTGAATAGGGCAGGAGCGCGGCGCGCCGACGCACCATTTTGGCAAAATTTACCCCGAAAGTACTGCTTTCGGCTAAGAACGGCGCCAAATCGGACCTTTGAACCATGCCCTCCCACGATTTCCGCGGCCCCCGCCTGTTCGTCGATGCCCCCCTCGCCCAGGACGGCAGGATCGAGCTCGACCGCGACCAGAGCAATTATCTAGGCAATGTGCTGCGGCTTGCCGCCGGGGCCGAGGTCTTGGCGTTCAACGGCCGCGACGGCGAGTGGCAGGCCGCCATCGAAGGCCGCAAGCGGCCGGATGGTCTCGTCATCCTCCAGCAGACCCGGCCGCAGGACCGGCTGCCCGACCTCGCCTACGTCTTCGCCCCGCTCAAGCATGCCCGGCTCGACTACATGGTGCAGAAGGCCATCGAGATGGGGGCGGCCTCGCTTCAGCCGGTGCTGACCAGGTTCACCCAGGCTTCCCGCGTCAACACCGAGCGGATGCGCGCCAATGTCGTCGAGGCGGCCGAGCAATGCGGCATTCTCAGCATCGCCGCCGTTGCCGAGCCGATGCCGCTGGAGCGCTTCCTCAGCCAGCGCGCCGCGGGCCGCCTGCTGATCTTCTGCGACGAGGCGGCGGAGCTCGAAAACCCCATTCACGGCCTGCAAGGCGCAGACGCGGCGGCAGGCGTCGACGTGCTGATCGGCCCCGAAGGCGGCTTTGCCGATGAAGAGCGGGCGCTGCTGCTGCGGCAGCCGAAAATCCTGCGGCTGGCGCTGGGACCCCGGATCATGCGGGCCGACACGGCCGCAGTGGCCGCGCTGGCGCTGGTGCAGGCGGTGCTGGGCGACTGGGCTGGCGAACGCGGCTAAGGCACGTTGCTATTCGCCTCGTAGCGATCGGTTTAGGGTCTCCGAAGGCAACTCTCCGAAAGCCTCTCTGTAGCTCGCTGCGAACTCGCTGAGATGCCAGAAACCATGCGCAAGCGCACAGGACTTCACACTCCGGCCCGCTCGACCGGTGCGCAGTTGCTTGCGCACCGACCAGAGGCGTAAGACCCGGCTATAGCGATGTGGGCTCATGCCGCAGATGGCCTGTGTCGCACTCTGGAGAGTCCGGACCGACACGCCCGCCTGCTCCGCCAGTTCGGTCGTCTTGTGCCAGATCATCAGATCGCGCCGAATCAGTTTCTCCATATCAGCTACGATCCGGCGATAATGCTCGGCGGTGGATGAGACAGGTCCGCTTGCGACGCTGGACCAGATCGCCGCGTCCATCGTGCTGAGCAGTGACTGTTCGACAAATTTTTGCGAAGCTGGCTCGTTCAAGAAGTCTGGGTCATTTGCTGCGGTTTCAAGCGAGATCGAGATCAGACGGCGCAGCGAGGCAAGCACGTCCGGCGCCGGATTCAGCAAATGGCATCCATCGCCCAATTCAGGCAATGGCTCCCGCCCGGATGGACTGAAGTAGACCACTGCCAGCAGACGCCCCTCCGGCTCATGCACCAGGCAATCTGAATCACCTTTCAATACGAGGACAGAACCGCCCATCGATTGCCCGTTGATGCGGGCAGAGGTCACGTGATCCATCGGTACCGCCACTGCGGCAGCATTGGTGAACTGATAGCCTCGAATGATCCGGGGGAAGGTTTTCAACAGCGACAGGGTCAGGGTCGGCAAGGTGAGCCGGGCACGCATGATCGCTGTCACCCCGGCCGACAACGGCATGCTCGATGCGCCGGCGTATTTCTCGGTCTCGCCGAAATGATCGATGTCATACGAATTGAGCTCGAGCGCCGAGGACGGCTTGAGATCCTGGAACGACATCAAGCGATCCGCCGCTCTCTTTTGCATTCCCTCGCGAGCAGGGACTAGACGGCTTTGATCCATGTTCTGCTGCTTACTTGGCCTTCTTCTTGGAAACGGGCGATTTAGCGCCACGCAAATCATCCGGCCCGTTGACGCCGGCGCGCCGCAGTCGCGGAGCATTGAGATGGCATGAACGATCAGAAGGTCGAGTGGATCGAATTCGTCTTAGTGCCGGAACATGTCGCAGATCGAAAACAGCATATAGGCCAGCGTGTGTCGCGCGACCGGATACCATCGGTTGCGTTGCACATGAATCGGAAACCAACTCGCATTGTAAACGAAGGCTCTGCGAACGGATCGTCCCCCTACCCAAATTGAGTATGCAACCGGTGGAGCATTCTCAAACGGGCCGAGCAGCTCGCGGATGGGGCGCCCCAGGCGACCCATTCCTCGTGGAGGCGCCCGGAGACGTCCCTGGCCCGAAATGAATGGGGGTGAGGTGAGCCTCCCTACCTACCTGGGTCGATTGCAGCGGGATGAACAGGTGCTGTATTACCTAGTTGGCGCCGGACCTGATTAGGCCGCCGCCTCCTCTGATCACCGCGCCTCGCTCCGACGCTGTTAAGCGAATGATCCTTTGGAGGTCGAAACCGCTTTCGGGCCATGCTAAGGCCTGCGGCAATTCGCTCCCCTTGCTTGCCCTGCCCGGTTCCACCGGGACGATGGACCCCTGAGATGACCGCGACCGCCACCTCACATGCTGCCGGCTCCGCCGCCTGGGCGGATACGCTGCTGCTGTCGTTCGCGCAGGCCGGCTATGTCAGGGCCGAGCCCGCCATCCTGCAGCCGGCCGAACCGTTCCTGGATCTCTCCGGCGAGGACATCCGCAAGAGCCTGTACCTGACCACGGACCTCTCCGGCGAGGAACTGTGCCTGCGCCCGGACCTTACCATTCCGGTGGCCCGCGATTACCTCAGCTCTGGCCGTGCCGGCCAGCCGGCCGGGTTCAGCTATCTCGGCCCGGTGTTTCGCTACCGCAACGGCCAGAGCAGCGAATTCCTGCAGGCCGGCATCGAATCGTTCGGCCGTCTTGACCGCGCTGCGGCCGATGCCGAGATGCTGGCGCTGGCGCTGGAGGCGACCGCCGCGTTCGGCGTCCGCGACGTCGAGATCCGCACCGGCGACGTGGCGCTGTTCAACGCGCTGCTCGACGCGCTCGACCTCTATCCGGTCTGGCGCCGCCGCCTGGTCAAGGATTTCAACCGCAAGATCAGCCTGGAGCAGGATCTCGAGCGGCTGGCAGCCGCGACCACCGCGACCCGCAGCGAATATGAGGGCGTGCTCGCGGCGCTCGCCGGCTCCGACCGCAAGGCGGCACTCGCTTTCGTCACCGATCTGATGTCGATCGCCGGCACCACCAATGTCGGCGGCCGCACCACCGCCGAGATTGCCGACCGCTTCCTCGAGCAGTCGACGCTGAAGGGCGGCGCGCTGCCGCGCGAGGCCATCGCCGTGCTCAAGCGTTTCCTGTCGATATCGGGTAACCCCGACGACGCCGTCGCCGAGCTGCGCGCACTCACCAATGATGCAAAGCTCGACCTCAGTGCTGCGATCGACCAGTTCGAAAGCCGGGTCGGCTTCATGGCCGCGCGCGGCATCGATGTGAAGGGGACGCGGTTTTCGACCGCGTTCGGGCGCGGGCTCGACTACTACACCGGCTTCGAATTCGAGCTGCATCACCGCGGCAACGGCGCCGAGCCGCTGGTTGCCGGCGGCCGCTATGACGGGCTGATGACCCAGCTTGGATCGTCCGAGCCGATCCCGGCGGTCGGGTTCTCGGTCTGGGTGGATGCGCTGACCCGGATCGGCCGCAAGGTGGGAGCTTAAGTCATGAGCGCGCCATTCGTTCTGGCCGTTCCCTCCAAGGGCCGCCTGCAGGAAAACACCGAGGCCTTCTTCGCCCGCGCCGGGCTGAAGCTGTCGAAGGCGGGCGGCGCCCGCGACTATCGCGGCACGCTCGCGGGCCTCGACAATGTCGAGGTCGCCTATCTCTCGGCGAGCGAAATCGCCTCGCAACTGTCCCGCGGCTCGGCGCATCTCGGCGTCACCGGCGAGGATCTGGTGCGCGAGACGATCGCGGACGCCGACAAGCGCGTCTCCCTGATCGAAGGCCTCGGCTTCGGCTATGCCGACGTCGTCGTCGCGGTGCCGCAGGCGTGGATCGACGTCCGCACCATGGCCGACCTCGACGACGTCACCACCGGCTTCCGCGAGCAGCATCACATGCGCATGCGGGTCGCGACCAAGTTCATCAACCTCACCCGCGCCTTCTTCCAGAGCCAGGGCATCACCGATTACCGCATCGTCGAAAGCACGGGCGCGACCGAAGGCGCGCCGGCCGCCGGCAGCGCCGAGTTGATCGTCGACATCACCACGACCGGCGCGACCCTCGCCGCCAACGGATTGCGGGTGCTCGACGACGGCGTGATCCTGCGCAGCCAGGCCAATCTGGTCGCCTCAAGAGACGCCGATTGGTCGCCGAAGGCGCGGGAGACCGCGCGAATCATCCTCGATCACATCGCGGCGCGGGCGCGGGCCAACAAATACCGCGAAGTCCGCACCCGCTTCCGCCAGTGCGACGCGGCCATGCTCGCCGAGGCCCACGAGCGCTTCGGCGTCGAAGCCCCGTTCGGCGGACCGACCTCGTCGGGCATGCTCACGCTGCACTGCCCGCCGGGCCAGCTCTACGCACTCGCAAGCTTCCTGCGCGGGCATGGCGCCGAGACCGTCTCGGTGGTTTCGCTGGATTATGTTTTCGACCGGGAGAACCCGCTGTTCGCCAGGCTCGAGGCGTTCCTGCGGCAGTGAGCCCAAAGTTTGTTGAGCAATTCCGTTCAGCGTAGCGACAGCAAACGACAGCTACCATATGCTGTTGAGATGACCTTGAACGCCTCTGGAACCTTGATCGATGACGCTGGGCTCTGACGTTTCCGGCATGACGACCATCGCGGCAAGCACCGCCGCGAAGGGACTGTCGATTGTCGTCCCGCTCTACAACGAAGCGGCGGGCCTCGCCGCCCTGCACCAGCGCATCTGCGATCTCGCAAAGACCTTGCGTCAGCGCTATCGCTTGGCTTGCGAGGTCGTCTATGTCGACGACGGCAGCGCGGACGCGACGCTGTCGATCGCCCGCTCGCTGCCGGCCGACGCGGTCGACGTCCAGGTGGTGTCGCTGTCGCGCAATTTCGGCAAGGAGGCCGCGCTGATGGCCGGCCTCGACCATGCCCGGCTCGGCGCGGTGCTGTTCATGGACGGCGACGGCCAGCATCCGCCGTCGCTGGTCGAGCGACTGGTGCGGCACTGGATCGAGGACGGCTACGACGTCGTCTATACCGCCAAGGCGCATCGCGACAACGAACCGTTCCTGCGGCGGCTCGCCGGGCGCGGCTTCTATGCGCTGATCAATTGGGGCGCGCGCCAGAAGATTCCCGAAGACGCCGGCGACTTCCGCCTGCTGTCGCCGCGCGCGGTCGCAGCACTGAGGCAATTGCCGGAGCGCAACCGCTTCTTCAAGGGCCTTGCGAGCTGGATCGGCTTCCGCCAGATCCGCGTCGATTACGAGCCCGCGCCGCGCACCCATGGCGTGACAACCTTCAGCGCCGCGCGTCTGCTTGGTCTTTCGATCGAAGGCGTCACCTCGTTCTCGGTGGCGCCGTTGCGCTTCGCCAGCCTGCTCGGCGTGATCCTCGCCGGCGGAGCGTTCCTGTTCGGTCTGTCGATCCTGTGGGAGGTCTTGACCACCGGCAAGCAGGTGCCCGGCTATCCCTCACTCGTGATCGGCCTGATGACGATCGGCGGCGTGCAGCTCATCATGATCGGCATCGTCGGCGAATATATCGGCAAGATCCTCTCCGAGCTGAAGGCGCGCCCGATCTACTTCGTCGCCGAGCACAGTGAAAAGCATTTCGAGACCGACAAGGCTGACGACGCCTCGAAGAGGACGGCGGCCGAATGAACGCGGCCGCGCCGCCGCGGCGGATCTGGCTCTGCGCCGACGATTACGGCATCAGCCCGGGTGTCAATCGCGCCATCCACGACCTGATCGAACGCGGCCGTCTCAACGCCACCTCGGTGATGATGGTGGGACCTGCGGTCGAGCGCAGCGAGATCGAAGCCCTCCAGACGGCAGCGCAAGCGAGCCCGCGCTGCGCGATCGGATTGCACGTGACATTGTCGGCACCGTTCCGGCCGCTCACCATGCATTTCCGCCCACTCGACGGCGACATGTTTCTCCCGTTTCCGAAGCTGCTGCGCGCGGGTCTTGCGCGAAGGCTCGACCGCGAATTCTTTCGCAACGAGGTCAAGGCGCAGCTGGCAGCCTTCGCGAAAGCGTTCGGGCGCGCGCCTGACTTCGTCGACGGCCATCAGCATGTGCAGCTCTACCCGCAGGTGCGCGACGGCTTTATCGACGCAGTCGCCGAAGTCGCGCCAAAAGCCTGGGTGCGCCAAGGCGGCCGCGACCTGCCGCTGATGCAGCGGCTGGCTTCACCGAAAGCCATGGTGCTCGATATCCTCAGTGCGCAATTCCGCCGCCGTGCCGGCAGGGCGGGCCTCAGCTTCAATCTCGGCTTCGCCGGCGCCTATGATTTCACGCAGGCGGCCGATTTCGGCGAGCTGATGCGGCAATTTCTCGAAGGCCTGCCGGATGGCGGCCTCATCATGTGTCATCCCGGCTTCGTCGACGACATCCTCACCGGGCTCGACCCGATGACGGATGTCCGCGAACGCGAGCACGCCTATCTCGCCGGCGATGCCTTCGCGCGCCTGCTGACGGACAGCGGCGTCACGCTGGGATGAAACCGGCGACTGTTTGCGAAAAGCCGCCCGCGGGGCAGCTTGTCGCATACCGAAATTTAATCCAGCCGGCACTGTTGGGGCCACAATGGAACCCTACATCTGCCTCGCGCTTGTTTTGCGCGAGGGAGACTGACCATGACGCCGCAGGAACGCCAGCTCGTCGACGAGCTTTTCGACCGGCTTTCGAAACTGGAAAATGCACCGCGCGATCCCGACGCGATCGCCGCGATCTCCGACGGCCTGCGCAAGGCGCCTGGCGCGATCTATGCGCTGGTGCAGACCGTGCTGTTGCAAGACGAAGCGCTGAAGCGCGCCCATGCCCGTATCCAGGAGCTCGAGGCGGCGCAGGCGCCCGAACAGGCGCAGTCCGGCGGTTTCCTGGACACCATGCGCGATACGCTGTTCGGCGGGGGTCCGTCGCGCGGCTCGGTTCCGAACGTGCCGCCGCGTGACTCGCGGCCGGTGTGGAACAGCGGCCAGGCGATGCAGCAAAGCCAGCCCGGTTATGGCCAGCCGCCCTACGGGCAGGCTTACGGTCAAGGTCCAGGTCAGGGCCCCGGTCAGGGCTATGGCGCGCCGCCGGTCGGCGGTGGCGGCGGTTCGTTCCTCGGCACGGCGGCGGCAGCCGCGGCCGGCGTCGTTGGCGGCTCGCTGCTGCTCTCCAGCATCCGCGGCATGATGGGCGGATCGCATCAGCAGGCCTTCGGCGACACCAATGCCCTGGGCGACCGCAGCGCTGGTGGAAGTCCCTGGAGCGGCAGCGATCAGTCCGGCGGCTCGCTCGCGCGTGATGCCGGCCTCGACGACATCGGCTCGAACCGCGGTGATGCGTCCCGGCAGGGCTTCGCCGACCACGCTTCGAACGACGACCAGAACTACAACGATCAGAACGACAATGACGGCGGCAATGTCGACCTCGCCGACGACAGCGATTTCGGCGGCGGAGATGATGGCGGCAGCGATTACGCCTGACGCTTTTTATCCTTGCTCCAAACGAGAACGGCCGCCGATGAGGCGGCCGTTTTGGTGCCGAGCGCTATGCGCCTACATCACGACGACCTTGGTGCCGACATTGACGCGGCCGTAGAGATCGATGACGTCCTCGTTGCGCATGCGGATGCAGCCCGAGGAGACGTTGGTGCCGATGGTCCAGGGTTCGTTGGAGCCGTGGATACGGTAAAGCGTCGAGCCGAGATACATCGCGCGCGCGCCGAGCGGATTTTCCGGGCCGCCTTCCATGTGCCTGGGCAGATCGGGGCGGCGCGCGATCATTTCCGCCGGCGGCGTCCAGGCCGGCCATTCGCGCTTGGCCGTGATCGACTTCACGCCGGACCAGGTGAAGCCGGGACGGCCGACGCCGATGCCGTAGCGCATCGCCCGGCCGTTGCCCTCGACAAGATAGAGGAATTTGTTCGGCGTATCGACCACAATCGTGCCGGCGCCTTCATTGCCGCTATAGTCAACGAGTTGTTTCTCGAATCTCGGGTCGAACTGACGCTGCCGCGGATCGACCGCCTCCTGCTGAAGACCTGCGCCCTGCGTCTGCGGCTCACCCATCGGCGGCAGGCGGCGCTGGTCATAATAACCAGGCTGCTGCTGATACATCGGCTGCTGCGGAGCGTAGGCCGGACCGCGACCGGGCCCGTCACCGAACATGAACTCGATGAAGCCGCCGCCCATGTTCGCATTGGAGGCGACACGCACCGGCGCAGGCGGCACTTGCGGCTGATAGAGCACCGCGGGCGGATCGTTCGGCACGCTATTGTCGAAGGCGCTGGCGCTGTTGGCGCCGGCAATGAAGGTGCAAGCGCTGCCAAGCAGCGCGACAGACATTTTCTTGAACATCGACGTACTCTGTACTGTTTCGTCTAGATCACATGCGTCGTGGCAAGCTGACCGCTGATCCGCACCCGCGACGTGGTCAATAAAGAGCAAAAGCCGTTTTGTTTGGTAAACGGAAACGCCATTTCGATTCACCACGTCGTCGGCAGCGGTGCAATTTGGCGATCAGCGTTTATTTTCGATGAACGCCTTGCACGCATGGTTAATCGCCCGTTTGCAAGCCGTCGCGCACAACCGAGACGACAGTTCCGGCTGTGAACTTCGTGTTAAATCGCTTCTGCCTACAAAGACGCGTGAGTGAGGTGGGGGGAGTTCTTGATGGCTATTCACCGCAAACGTTTTCGTGTCGAGGAGGCTATTGTCGGCGAGATGCCCAGCCCCGAAATGATTGAGGAGGCTGCGCCGATGCATAGCGAGATCATGGCCGAGTTGCGTGCGATCCGTGCACAGATGGCGAAGGGCACCGCGCCCTTGTCCGGCAGCGCCGCCATGGCGGCGATCGACGCCTCCACTGCCCACGAGCTCTCCGAAGCCCGTACCATGCTCGATACTTACCGGGCGCAGATCGAGCAGTGCGAGAAGCTGAAGGTCGAGCTCGACCTCATCCACGACGCCATCGACCGCACCAAGCGCGAGATCGCGACACTGCACGGCAAGAGCTTCGACGGCGGCGAAATGGCCAAGGTCAATGGCGAGCTCGGCGCGGTCGTCGGCGGCACCGAACAGGCGACCCAGCAGATCCTCGAAGCCGCCGAGTCGATCGACCAGGCGGCCAGCGCGATGGCCAAGGTGCAATCGGCCGATCAGCAGAAGCGGCTGGCCGACGATATCCAGGAACGCGTCATCTCGATTTTCGAAGCCTGCAACTTCCAGGACCTGACCGGCCAGCGCATCAGCAAGGTCATGAGCACGATGAAGTTCATCGAGCAGCACATCAATTCCATGATGGAGATCTGGGGCGGCGTCGACGCGATCAAGTCCCACGTCGTGCCGCAGGTCGACACCCGCAGCGATGACGACAAGCTTCTCAACGGCCCGAAACTCGCCGGCGACGTCGGTCACGCCTCGCAGGACGACATCGACGCGCTGTTCGACTGAGCGGACGCGACACTCCGGAAAAACAAAACGCCGGCGCAAGCCGGCGTTTTTTTTGTTTTGGACGTCATTGCGAGCGAAGCGAAGCAATCCAGACTGTGTCCGCGGAGGCAGCCTGGTTGCTTCGTCGCTTCGCTCCTCGCAATGACGAGTGGCTAGGCCGGCGCCGCGACTACGCCCTCGGCGCGCAGCGGACGTAGACCATGTTGCCGTAGCGGGTGGCGGCGTCCTTGTCGATGAAGCGGGTGATGAGGACGCGGCCGTCGAAGGAGACGATCTCGCGGTCCTGCTCGCCGGGCGTCGGACCCGCCGGCCCGATATAGTTCTTGCCGCTCGGCGAACCCTTCAGCCGCAGCTCCTGCGGTGTTGCCTGGTCCGCCAGATGCATGATCACGCCGCCGGAGGAGCCGGCGGTGATCACATAAGGATTTTTGCATTGGGCCCGGGCGGCAGCCTCGGTGCGGGCGCGGTCGGCCGGGTTCTGGAACGAGGCGAGGCCCCAGCGCCCGACGATCTCGTCGGCGCGGATCGACGCGGGCATTTCCGGACCGGTGCCGGGCTCGGCCTCGGGGGGCGGTGAGGACGAAGAAAAGGACGGCAGGCTCATGCCGCCGCCGCAGGCGCCAAGCAGCAGCGCCAGGCAAGAAGCCGCCGCCAGATTGGCGACCGTGCGCGCGTGAGCTGAACTGATCATGGCATTCCCCCGGACAAAACCATGGCCGCACCCCTTCCGCAGCCAAGCGCAAAACCGCTGCCGGAGCAATGACGTCCTTTAATACGCCGGCGCCCCGAACAAGTTTCCAATGTCACCATCCTATATCCGTCTCACCAATCGCTTAACCACCTTTGCTTGACAGGATCGCGGCCAAGCCATATTCCCGGACGCACCATTAGCACTCTGAAAGATGGATTGCTAACGCGCGCCGATCGATCCTCGGGAAGGGTGGACGGCAGCGCCGCCCGCCCACTTTCACTCCTTCCGAAACGAGCCTCCAAAGGGAAACGTCATGACTAAATCCAAATTTCGTCCGCTGCATGACCGTGTCGTGGTCAAACGTATCGACGCCGAGTCAAAGACCAAGGGCGGCATCATCATTCCGGACACGGCCAAGGAAAAGCCGTCCCAGGGCGAAGTCGTCGCCGTCGGCCCCGGTGGCCGCGACGAGGCCGGCAAGCTGATCCCGATCGACCTCAAGGTCGGCGACCGTGTGCTGTTTGGCAAGTGGTCGGGCACCGAGGTCAAGATCGACAACGATGAGCTCCTGATCATGAAGGAGTCGGACATCATGGGCGTGATGGCCTAAGGCCAGACGCCTGAACGGCCGCTGAATGCATGCCCGGGTCACTCGATCCGGGCATGCATCATTCCGCCGGGTTCGATCGCGGCCCCGGAATGAGGCGGCCCAATAAGCAAGACACATCACGAAACAAGAGGAATTGCAGACCATGGCTGCCAAAGACGTCAAGTTTTCCGGAGACGCGCGCGATCGCATGCTGCGCGGCGTCGACATTCTCGCCAACGCCGTCAAGGTGACGCTCGGCCCGAAGGGCCGCAACGTGCTCATCGAGAAGTCGTTCGGCGCGCCCCGCATCACCAAGGACGGCGTCACCGTTGCCAAGGAGATCGAGCTCGAGGACAAGTTCGAGAACATGGGCGCCCAGATGGTGCGTGAGGTCGCCTCCAAGACCAACGACCTCGCCGGCGACGGCACCACCACCGCGACCGTGCTGGCCCAGTCCATCGTGCGCGAAGGCGCCAAGTCGGTTGCCGCCGGCATGAACCCGATGGACCTCAAGCGCGGCATCGACATCGCGGTCGCCGCCGTCGTCAAGGACATCGAGAAGCGCGCCAAGCCGGTCGCCGCCTCCTCCGAGGTCGCCCAGGTCGGCACCATCTCGGCCAACGGCGATGCCGCCATCGGCAAGATGATCGCGCAGGCGATGCAGAAGGTCGGCAACGAGGGCGTCATCACCGTCGAGGAGAACAAGTCGCTCGACACCGAGGTGGACATCGTCGAGGGCATGAAGTTCGACCGCGGCTATCTGTCACCCTACTTCGTCACCAACCCCGAGAAGATGACCGCCGAGCTCGAGGATGCCTACATCCTCCTGCACGAGAAGAAGCTGTCCGGCCTGCAGGCCATGCTGCCGGTGCTGGAAGCCGTGGTGCAGTCTGGCAAGCCGCTCGTCATCATCGCCGAGGACGTCGAGGGCGAGGCTCTGGCTACCCTGGTCGTCAACCGCCTCCGTGGCGGCCTGAAGGTCGCCGCCGTCAAGGCGCCGGGCTTCGGCGACCGACGCAAGGCCATGCTCGAGGACCTCGCGATCCTCACCGGTGGCCAGCTGATCTCCGAAGACCTCGGCATGAAGCTCGAAAACGTCACGGTGAAGATGCTTGGGCGCGCGGGCAAGGTGGTGATCGACAAGGAGAACACCACGATCGTCAAGGGCGCCGGCAAGAAGCCGGAGATCGAGGCCCGCGTCGGCCAGATCAAGGCCCAGATCGAGGAAACCACCTCGGATTACGACCGTGAGAAGCTCCAGGAGCGCCTCGCCAAGCTCGCAGGCGGCGTCGCGGTGATCCGCGTCGGCGGTGCCACCGAGATCGAGGTCAAGGAGAAGAAGGACCGCGTCGAGGACGCGCTCAACGCCACCCGCGCCGCGGTGCAGGAGGGCATCGTTCCCGGCGGCGGCGTCGCGCTGCTCCGCGCCAAGAAGGCGGTTGGCCGTCTCACCAACGCCAATGCCGACGTCCAGGCCGGCATCAACATCGTGCTGAAGGCGCTGGAAGCCCCGATCCGCCAGATCTCCGAGAACGCGGGCGTGGAAGGCTCGATCGTCGTCGGCAAGATCCTGGAGAACAAGTCCGAGACCTTCGGCTTCGACGCCCAGACCGAGGAGTATGTCGACATGGTCGAGAAGGGCATCATCGACCCCGCCAAGGTGGTGCGCACCGCGCTCCAGGACGCCGCCTCGATCGCCGGCCTGCTGGTGACCACCGAGGCCATGGTCGCCGAGTCGCCGAAGAAGGACGCCGCGCCCGGCATGCCGGCCGGTGGCGGCATGGGCGGCTTCTAAGACCGATCCTTAGCCCACAGTGTTGCGAAGGCCGCCTCCGGGCGGCCTTCTTTTTTGGCAATCATGGCCCGTGCTTTCCAATTCAACCGGCGGCCAAAACCCACTACGGTGACGCCCGATTCGAATTGTTTGGGCCTGATCTCAACGGAAAACCGCTTCACACTTTCCGGATCATGCCCCATTGCCCCGGGGATTTCGTCGATGCGCGCGCTTGTGTTTTGCTCCACGGCCGTTCTGGCGGCTCTGCTTGCAGGTTCGCCTGAGGTCGCCTCCGCCCAAATGAAGCTGGCGCCCAAGGCTACGGCGCCCGGCGGCGTCGAGACGCGCTATTTCACCTCGATCGACGGGTTGATGGACGGCAATGCCGATGTGATCCTGAAGGAGACACGCCAGGGCAAGACCGTCACCGCAGCCGTGCTCGACGTCTGCTATCCCGTCGCGAAGAATTCCGACCGCAAGGACCGCTTCGTCGTCAATCTCCAGGTCGTGGGCCAGAACCTGGCGGGTACGACGCAGAGCCTCGGCGCGAAGGCGCCGGTCACCGTCAAGCTGCTGCGCAAACAGGCCGGAGACACGTTCGAATTCCGCGGCCAGATCAGCATTGGCCAGGCCGTGACCGAGGTCACCTCGCCCGACAATTCCGATCTCAGCGAGAAGGAATTCCTCGACAACCAAACCTCCGACGACGGCATCACGCCGCAGCCGAAGGATTTCACCGACGTCTCGCCGGAAGCGATCGCGGTCAAGGTCAAGCTGGATGCCGCGACCGAGTTCCTGAAGAGCCTGAAGGGCCAGGACGTCGAGGTGACGCTGGCGAGCCTCACCGTCGGCTGCGACGCGTTGCGCGCGGGCGAGCAGACCATCAACATGTCGGTCGATCCGGAGCGCGCCGGTGCGCTGCTGGCAAAATTCAAGGCGACGCCCGGCGTCACCGCCGCGGGCTGGACCGCGGGCATGACCGAGATGGATCGCACCATCCGCATTCCCGCCGCCGACTGGCGCGAGGGCGACAAGATCAACCGCGACAAGCTCGCGGCCGCGGTGGCTGGCGTGCTGAGCAGGACGCTCGCGGCAAAGCCGGTCTCGCAAAGCTTCAACCCGGCGACCGGCAAGCTCAAGCTGGTGTTCAAGCGGCCGAACCAGGACTTTCCCGCGCTCGAGCTCACCGACACGATCGAGGTTGCGGGTCTCGTCTCGCCCGACAAGCCGGGCACGACCGACAAGCTCATGCTCTGGGTCGGGAGTCCCGCGACCACGACCACCGACGAGAGCAGCGGCGCCAAGCTCAATCTCTCGGACGAAGCGACCGCCGACGAGGAAGGCGATCAGCCCGACGACAACGGTTCGGTCGAGGCGCTCGCCAAGGAGCTGAAGGGCCAGCGCTGGGACGCCGACAAGTCGGTGTGGAAGTAGACGCAAACACCCCCTGTCAGTCATCGCCCGCGAAGGCGGGCGATCCAGTACTCCGAGACGGCCGTGGTTGAATCGATAGGCCGCGGCGTACTGGATTCCCCGCTTTCGCGGGGAATGACAGCGGTGGCTAATTTCCGTTGACGCGAAAACGCAGCGGCTTGGGGCCGACGAGCGTCAGCACGTCGCCCTGGCGCTTCCAGGTCTCGACGCTGCCGAGGGCTGCAACGAGATCGTCGTCGGCCTGGGCCCTTGCGGGCGGGCAGGAGCGGTCCTGGATCTGGCCGGGGACGAAGATCACGGTATTGCCGGCGACCGAGAACTGGCCCTTGCCGCCCTTGCACCAGAGCTCCAGCACGACCTCACCATTGTCGCCGATCTCGATGTTCGGAATCCGCTTCGAGCCCGGCTGCGGCAGCGCCTCCAGCGTCATCTCGGTGCCGAACGGAAAACCGTCCTCCGCACGCGCGAGCGTGGACATCGCGAGCATTGCAACCGCCGCACACACCATCTGCCTGAACGAAACCATGAAACCTCTCGACCGACCTGATTTGCGGCACCTTCTATAAGACGGCGGCGCCGTTGAGAAGGTTCGCGCATACGCGACGCAAAAATCCCCGCGGGGACGAATCCGCGGGGATTTGCTTCGAAGCGAATTGTGACCTGCTACTTCAGCACCATCGCCGTGAACGGCCAGACATAGGCCTGCAACGTCACGAACACGCCGACCAACGAGGCCAGCACGATCGAGTGCCAGAACACGAAGCGCAGGATCGTGCCTTCGTGCCCGTACCAATTCGTCGCAGTGGACGCGACCACGATCGACTGGGCGTCGATCATCTTGCCCATCACGCCGCCGGACGAGTTCGCCGCGGCCATCAGGATCGGCGACAGGCCAAGCTGCTCGGAGGTGATCTTCTGAAGATTTCCGAACAGCACGTTGGAAGCGGTATCCGATCCCGTCAGCGCCACGCCCAACCAGCCGAGCAGCGTGCCGAAGAAAGGATAGAGCACGCCGGTTGCAGCAAAGGCGAGGCCGAGCGTCGCGTCCACGCCGGAGAGCCGCGTCAGCGTGCCGATCGCGAGCATCGCCGAGATCGTGATCAGCGAGATCGCGCACAGCCGGATGGTGCGGCCGTACTGAATCACGAGCTTGCCGGGTCCGACGCCCATCAGGAAGCCGGAGATGATCGCGGCAATCAGCATGCCTGTGCCGGTGAACGAGAGATAGGTGAAGCCGAACACCGCACTCTCTTTCGTCGGCCCTGGTGCGACCGGCGGCATCTTGTTGATCATCTGATGCAGCTCGGGAACGGGGTAGTTCCAGGTGAAGATCGAGTTCGCCCAGGTCTTGAAGGCACCGTTGCCCCAGATCAGCATCACGATGCAGACGATGATCCAAGGCAGCAGCGCGCTGAACATCTCGCTCTGCGTGAGCGGCGTCTTGTCGAGCGGTTTTGCGGCCGCCATGGTGGAGGTCGATTCATCACGGCTGCGCAGCGCCGGCGACAGCCAGAGCTGCCTGGGCTGCCACACCTTCAGGAACAGGATCAGCGCGCCCATCGAGATCAGCGACGCACCGATGTCGACGATCCAGGGGTTGACGAAGTTCGAGATCACGAATTGCGGGACTGCGAACGACACGCCGGTGACGAGAATCGCCGGCCAGACGTCCTTCATGCCCTTCCAGCCCGCGAACGCCCACACCACCCAGAACGGCACGATCAGCGAGAAGATCGGCAACTGCCGTCCGACCATCGCGCCGAGGATGTAGGGATCGAGCCCGGTGACCGAAGCGAGGCCCTGGATCGGCGTACCCAGCGCGCCAAAGGCGACCGGTGCTGTGTTGGCGATCAGCGACAGGCCGGAGGCCGCGAGCGGCGAGAAGCCGAGGCCGATCAGGACGGCACCGGTGATCGCGACCGGGGTGCCGAAGCCCGAAGCACCCTCGAAGAAGGCGCCGAACGAGAACGCGATCAGCAGCAATTGCAGCCGCCGGTCCTCGGTGACGCCGCCGACCGCGCGCTTGAGCAATTCGAAGCGTCCAGTGGTCACCGTCACCTGGTAAAGGAAGATGACGTTGAGAACGATCCAGCCGATCGGAAAGAAACCGGTGACGATGCCCAGCACCGAAGCGCGGATCGACATGTTGGCCGGCATGGTGAAGACGAAGATCGTGATCAAATTGGCCACGATCACGGCGATGACCGCCGCGATATGAGCCTGGACGCGGCCGCTCGCGATCAGGACCAGCAATGTGACGACAGGGACTGCCGCCGCGATCGTCGACAGCACAGGGCTGTGCAACGGGTCATAAACTTGATTCCACATGATCTTCCTCCCCCACGCATGTGTGCTGCAGGCGGCCCGCGTGGACAGCCGATCCTGCTTGACGCTGAAGCGATAACCCCCGAGCTGGACGCGAATTCCTCGCGAATGCAGCGGTTCCCGTCCGCTCACAAGCTCGCGAAATCCCGAAGGCCCCCACCCCGCGCCGATGCGCCCCATGCTAGGGTTGCAAGCTGCGACAAGCCAACGCAAATTGCAGGACTTGCGACTTTAGTCTAAGCGCGCCGATTTTCGCTGTCGTCCCAAGTCTTTGGCCCCGGGCAGTTGTGCACATCCCCTCAGGAGACAGAGCTCTGTGAAGAACATCAGCGCCACGCTCGCGATCGTCTGGCGAATCGCCGCCCCCTATTTCCGGTCGGAGGACAAATGGGCCGGCCGCGGCCTGCTCGCCGCTGTCATCGCGATGGAGCTGGCGCTGGTCGCGATCGACGTCCTAGTCAATCAATGGCAGAACCGGTTCTACAGCTCACTGCAGGCAAGTGACTGGGATAGTTTCGTCAGGGAGATCTGGATCTTCATCGGCCTCGCCTCCGCCTTCATCGCGCTGGCCGTCTACAAGCTGTATCTGAACCAGTGGCTTCAGATCCGCTGGCGGCAATGGCTGACCCGGCACTATCTGGGCGAATGGCTGCAAGGCGCCACCCACTACCGCATGCAGCTCAAGGGCGATGCGGCCGACAACCCGGACCAGCGCATCACCGAGGACGTCAAGAATTTCGTCGAGCAGACCCTGACCATCGGTCTCGGCCTGCTCTCGTCGATCGTGACGCTGTTCTCGTTCGTGATCATCCTCTGGGGGCTTTCCAACGCCGCGCCGTTGCACCTGTTCGGCGCCGATCTCATGATCCCCGGTTATCTGTGCTGGGGCGCGCTGGTCTACGCGATCTTCGGCACGGCGCTGACGCACTGGATCGGCGCCCCGCTGGTCAATCTCAATTTCGAGCAGCAGCGCTATGAAGCCGACTTTCGCTTCAATCTCGTCCGGGTCCGCGAAAATTCCGAGCAGATCGCGCTGCTCAAGGGCGAAGGCGCCGAGCGCGGCCGGCTGCTGGAGCGCTTCGGTTTCGTGATCGGCAATTGGTACGCCATCATGAGCCGTACCAAGCGCCTCACCGCGTTCACCGCGAGCTATCAGCAGGCCGCCGTGATCTTTCCCTACGTGCTGGTGGCGCCGGCCTTCTTCGCCAAGAAGATCCAGCTTGGCGACATGATGCAAACCGCGTCCGCCTTCTCCAGCGTACAAGGCGCATTGTCGTTCTTCGTCACAGCGTACCGATCGCTGGCGGAATGGCGCTCGATCGTTGCCCGCCTCGACGGCTTCGAGATGTCGGTCGACGCGGCCGCGCACCTGCCGCCGCACGAGCCTGCGATTGCCCTCAAGGCCGCCGGCGGCAATCGCAATATCTCTCTCGAACAGCTCTGCGTGAACCTGCCGAGCGGCACGCCGCTGGTCGCCGCCGACGCGTTCTCCGTCCAGACGCCGGAGCGCGTGCTGGTGACCGGACCGTCGGGCTCCGGCAAGTCGACGCTGTTCCGGGCCATCGCCGGCATCTGGCCGTTCGGCACCGGCAGCATCTTCGTGCCGGAAAAGGCGAAGCTGATGATGCTGCCCCAGCGCCCCTATTTCCCGGTCGGCGTGCTGCGCGACGCGGTGGTCTACCCGGCCGCGCCGGGCGCGTTCGAAACCTCACGCGTCAGGGACGCGCTGATCGCGGTCGGGCTGCCCGACCTCGCCGAGCGGCTTGAGGAGGACGGTCATTGGAACCGGATGCTGTCGCTGGGCGAGCAGCAGCGCCTCGGGCTCGCCCGCGCGCTGCTGCACGCGCCGGACTATCTGTTCCTGGACGAGGCCACGGCCTCGCTGGACGAGCCGTCCGAGGCCCGCCTGTACCGGTTGCTGGCGGAGAAGCTGCCACAGGCCACCCTCGTCTCGATCGGCCACCGCTCGACGCTGGAAGCCTTCCATACCCGCAAGGTGACGATGGTGAAGCACGGCGCGATCCACGTCCTCGGTGACGGTGGTGTGCCGGTCGAGAAGGAGCCGAGCGCGGCACGCTGAGACGGCTCGACCAAGCCCTGAGGCTATGGCCCTTCGTTGCAGCCATCCTTCGACACGCCCGCCTTTGGCGGGCCCTCAGGATGAGGTCTGTCCTCGCGGTGAAATCCGTGCCCCTCATGGTGAGGAGCCCGCCGGAGGCGGGAGTCTCCAACCATGCAGGCGCCCCGGCCTGCGCCCAAAAGCAAAAGGGCGGCAGGTTTGCCCTGCCGCCCTCATCAAGTCGCTTCGGGAAGAAGCTTACTTCAGGTTGCTCATCGCCGTCAGGTCGAACGACAGCTTGGCAATGCCGGCCGCGCCGCACCAGTTGGAGCCAGCGCCGCCCGGATTGATCGCGGTGACGTTGGTGGTGCCGGTGGCGTTGAAGGCGCTGGTGAAGGCGTTGCAATCACCCTTGTTCAGGTCCGTGTCGGAGTAACGCAGGTCCAGCGTGAACACCTTGTAGGTGAAGCCGATGCCGATGTTCCAGGTGTTGTAGTCCTTGTAGGGGATGCCGTTGGCGAAAACAGTGCCGACGCCGGTGCCGTAGAAGGCGTCCGAAGTACCGAACCACTGCCGGCCGAACTCACCCGACACGTACATGCCCATGCCGGAGGGACCAAAGGCCGTGCTGGGCGCCGTGTATTTGGCGGTCAACGAAGCGTAGTTGCCCCAGGCACCCGAGTTCAGGAAGTTCGGCGAGTAGTACTCGGTCGCGCCGACCGTGAAGCTGTCGTTGATGGTGTAGTTCACCTTGCCGTAGACTTCGACGAAGCTGACGTCCTTCTTCATGACGTTGCCGTCGGCGAGGAAGATCGTGGTCGTGCTGACGCCGCAGACGTTGCCGCCGGGAATGCCGCCGGTGAGCACGTTGTCGGCGCAGCTTCCACCCGGATACAGGTAGCCCCAGACGCCGATGTCGAACGCGAAGGCGCCGAAGGTCGGGCGGATACCGCCGTAGATGTCGACTTCAGCAGCGGCACGATTGGCGAAGGAGATGCTCTCGGCGGACACGCCGACGTAGAGCTGGAGGTCCTTGTTGATGTTGTAGCGCGGCTCGAAATAGGCCGCGACCGACGGCTTGTGGTTCGACTGCGTGACGCCGCGGAAGATGTAGTCGCTCATGATGGCGCCGCCGAAGGCGATATCCCAGGGGTCAAACGCGACCACCGGCGGGGCCTTCAGTGCCTTCACTCGCATGTCTGCCGCGAAAGCCGAGCCCGTCACCATTGCCAGCGCCGTTGCCAACAAAGCCACTTTTTTCATTTCGATCCCCATCACCAGTTCTAAGACCCCAGCCGGATCCCGGAAGCCCCCGGAACGCACGACCTGATTGCAAATTTCGTAACTGCGGCAATCTGGATGGAGTGGCGTAAACCGAGAAGCAAAAAACGCGGGCATCTGCCGACTTTTTGGGCGTTCTGACGATTCCACGAAAGGTTGTCAGCCTGTGTGTCTTCTCGACCACATTATTTGCATTGCAAAGTGCACTGGCAGGCCCGGGTTAGTACGGGCCCGGCGGTACCGTGCTGGCCGCGCCACGAATCAGGCTGCTCCAGGACAAACACGCCGTCACGCCGATGCAAAAAGGCCGCAGCATCACCGCTGCGGCCTTCCTGTCGTCGATCATGGTCGTCGGATTGGATCCAGCCCTTGGCCTAATCTTGGGCCTAACCTTTGGCCTAACCTTGTCCTTCGGCCGGCGTCGTTTCCGCAGAAGACGAAGGCATCGCCCAGCTTGTCTCGGCGGCGGGCTCGGGAGCCGGAGCTGCCGGCGTTGACGGCTTCGGCGCGGGAGCTGCCTTCGCCTTCTTCGGCGCCGCCTTTTTCGCAGCCTTCTTGCCGGCCTTCTTAGGGGCAGCCTTCGTAGCGGCTTTCTTGGCAGACTTCTTGGCGGCCTTCTTCGGCGCGGCCTTCTTGGCAGATTTCTTTGTGGCTTTCTTGGCAGACTTCTTCGCGGACTTCTTGGCTGCCTTCTTTGAGGTCTTCTTCGCCGCTACCGCCTTCTTGGCTTTTTTGGCCTTCTTGCTTTTTTTCTTCTTCGCTTTCGCCATCGTGGTCCTCCTGTTGCCGCCGAACAATGGTCGATCCGGGCGTCTTCAGCCGTCACCTCCGGACGAAAGCTCAGCCCTCGAAAGCTCAGTCTTCGAAAGCTCAGTCTTGCGCGTTCAATGCCGGCCGCGACCCGCCCGTAGCCCAATCGAGAAGCTCAATCGTGTGTACGACCGGAACTGACGTGCCACTGGCAATCTGCACCATGCAGCCGATATTGCCTGCGGCAATCATGTCCGGCTTGACGCTCGCGATGTTGGCGACCTTGCGATCACGCAACCGGCCCGCAAGCTCGGGCTGGAGAATGTTGTAGGTCCCCGCCGAACCGCAACACAAATGGCTCTCCGGCACATCTTTCACCACGAATCCATTATTGGAAAGCAATTCTTTCGGAAGGCCCGTGATTTTCTGCCCGTGCTGCAACGAACACGCAGAGTGATAGGCGACGACGATGTTATCCTGTCGCGCGGTGGCCACGAGTCCAAGGCCGGCGACGTATTCAGTGATGTCCTTGGCGAGCGCGGAGACCTTCGCCGCATCGGCGGCAAACGCAGCGTCCTCGCGCAGAAGATAGCCGTAGTCCTTGATCACGGTGCCGCAGCCTGACGCCGTCACCAGGATGGCGTCGAGCCCCTCGCCGGCCGCTTCCGCGCGCCACGCCGCGACATTGGCGCGAGCCCGCCCCAATGCGTCCTGGTCGTTGCCGAGGTGATGGGTCAGCGCGCCGCAGCACTGCTCGTCCCTGACGAGGACGACCTCGATGCCGTGGCGCGTGAGGAGACTGATGGCGGCCTGGTTGATGCGCGGCGCCAGCACCTGCTGGGCGCAGCCCTGGAGCAGCGCGACCCGGCCGCGCTTCTTGCCGAGTGCCGCGAACACACTGCCGGCGGCGGGCCCCGGTGGCGGCAGCCGGTCTGGCGCCAGCGCCAGCATCGCCTTGAGGCGCAGGATCAGGCCGGGTGTCGCCGACGGCCGGGGCGTCGGCAGGAACGCGGCCAGCGGGCGGGCCAGCCGCGCCAGCCACATGCTGGCGCGGAAACGCTGCGGGTCCGGCAGGACGAAGGCCAGCCCCCGGCGCAGCAGCCGCTCGGCCAGCGGCCGCTCGTAACGCTGCTCGATCCTGACCCGGGCCTGATCGACCAGATGCATATAATTCACCCCCGAGGGGCAGGTCGTCATGCAGGCCAGGCACGACAAGCAGCGGTCGACATGTTTGACCACTTCGGCGGTCGGCGTCTGGTCCTTCTCTAGCATCTCCTTGATCAGATAGATGCGGCCGCGCGGGCTATCGAGCTCGTCGCCAAGCAGCACATAGGTCGGACAGGTTGCGGTGCAGAAGCCGCAATGGACGCAGGCGCGCAGGATCTTGTCGGCTTCCGCGATGTCGGGATCGGCGAGCTGCGCGAGTGAGAATTCGGTCTTCATTCAGCAAGCGTCCCGCGTCAGCCGGCCCCGGTTGAGGATGGTCTTCGGATCGAAACTGGCGCGGACCCGCTCGCTCAACGCGGCAAGGCCAGGAGCTTGCGGGTGGAATACATCGATCGTGCGCCTGATGTCCTCGGCCGCCCGGATCAGCGTGGCGTGCCCGCCGGCCGCATTCGCACGTTCGCGCACGGCCGTGGCATGCGCGTCCGGCTTCGGTGGCAACGCCGCCCAGATCAGTCCACCACCCCAATCGTAGATCACGTCGCCGCCGGTCTCGCGCGCCAGCAGCGTCCCGAGCGCCGCGCCCGACGCCGGCGGACAGACGATCCGCCAGACCGGCCAAGCCCCCAGCGCGCCGCCGGCCGCGAACGGCAGGACGTCGCGGATCGTGGTCCACAGCGCCGCCGACATCGTGTCCTCGACGAGCGTTGCGGTTCCGAACGGCGCCAGCAATTCGCGCAGCGAGCCGGCACGGTGGGCGGCCGAGGCGGTAATGCCCTCGAGCCGCAGCACTGTCAGCGCCTCGCTTTGGCCTGCGATATCGCCGAGCCCTTCGATCTTGGTCCGGAACGCCGATGTCGGCAGGTGCGCGGCGCCCGAGACGTCGAAGGGCGAGCCGAGCGCCGCCGTCATCGCCTTGTTGGCCGCGGCATCGTCGAGGCCGCGCAGCAACAGCGTCCGCTCGGCCTCCGGCTTCGGCATCACCTTCAGCGTGACCTCGGTCATGACCGACAGCGTGCCCCAGGAACCGGCGAGAAGCTTGCAGAGGTCGTAGCCGGTGACGTTCTTCACCACCTTGCCGCCGGTCTTGAAGCTATCGCCGAAACCGGAGACGGCATGCGCCCCGAGCAGATGGTCGCGCGCCCCGCCCGCCTTGATCCGGCGCGGACCGGCCAGGCCAGACGCAATCATGCCCCCAATGGTGCCGAGCGCGGGCGTGCCGAGCAGCGGCGCGGTGTTCATCGGCTCGAAGGCGAATTGCTGGTTCTTGGCATCGATCAGCGACAGCACGTCGGCCAGCGGCGCCCCGGCCTGCAGCGTGACAATGAGTTCGTTGGGCTCGTAGGCGGTGATGGCATTCAGCGCGGAAACGTCGAGCACCGCGTTGGTCGCCATCGCATGGCCGATGCCGCGCTTGGAGCCATGGCCGATGATCTCGAGCGGCTGCTCATTGGCAATCGCCGCGCGCACCACCTCTTCGACGTCTTTGGCGTCTCTGACCTTGAGCGTATCCACGCCTGTAGCGGGTAACGAAGTTCGCAGCGAAAATCAAATTTGGCGCGTTGCAGCGAGGCGACGCTAGAACCGCGGAATGTCCGGGAATGCCAGCTTGCCGGCGTGGACGTGCATGCGGCCGAGCTCGGCGCAGCGGTGCAGGGTCGGAAACACCTTTCCGGGATTGAGCAGGCCCTGCGCGTCGAAGGCGCATTTCAGGCGCTGCTGCTGGTTGAGGTCGATCTCGCTGAACATCTCAGGCATCAGATCGCGCTTCTCGATACCGACGCCGTGCTCGCCGGTGAGCACGCCGCCGAACTCGACGCAGGCGCGCAGGATGTCGGCGCCGAAGGCTTCGGCGCGCTCGATCTCGCCGGGCTTGTTGGCGTCATAGAGGATCAGCGGATGCAGGTTGCCGTCGCCGGCATGGAACACGTTGGCGCAACCGAGCTGGTATTTTTCCGATAGCTCGCGGATGCGCGCCAGCGCTTTCGGCAGCGCACCGCGTGGGATGGTGCCGTCCATGCAGAGATAGTCCGGCGAGATGCGGCCGACGGCGGGGAACGCGGCTTTCCGGCCGGCCCAGAACAGATTGCGCTCGGCCTCGGAGGTCGAGATCTGGCAGGTGGTCGAGCCGCAAGCGTTCGCAATCGTCTCGACCCGCGTGATCAGCTCGTCGACCTCGATCTTGGGACCGTCGAGCTCGATGATGAGGAGGGCCTCGACATCGAGCGGATAGCCGGCATGGACGAAGGCCTCCGCGGCGTGGATCGCGGGCTTGTCCATCATCTCCATGCCGCCGGGAATGATGCCGGCGCCGATGATGCGCGCCACGCATTCGCCGGCCGCCTCGACTTGCGCGAATCCGACCATCAGCGCGCGCGCCGTCTCCGGCTTTTGCAGGATGCGCACCGTGATCTCGGTGATGACACCGAGCAGGCCCTCCGAGCCGGTGATGACGCCCATCAGGTCGTAGCCGGAGTTCTCCGCCGATTTGCCGCCGATGCGCAGGATCTCCCCGCTCATCAGCACGATCTCGCAGCCGAGCACGTTGTTGGTGGTCATGCCGTATTTCAGGCAGTGCACGCCGCCGGAATTCTCCGCGACATTGCCGCCGATCGAGCAGGCGATCTGCGAAGACGGATCCGGCGCGTAGTAGAACCCGGCATGAGCGACGGCCTGGCTGATCGCGAGGTTGGTGACGCCGGGCTCGGTGACGACGGCGCGGTTGTCGAAATCGATCTCGCGGATGCGCTTGAACTTGCCGAGGCCCAGGAGCACGCCGTCTTCCAGTGGCAGCGCGCCGCCGGACAGGGAGGTGCCGGAGCCACGCGGGACTACCTTGATGCCCTGCCCTGCACAATATTTCAGGACCAGCGAAACCTGCTCGGTCGTGTCGGGCAGCACCACGACCATCGGCGGCTGCCGATAGGCCGTTAATCCGTCGGATTCATAGGCTCGCATCTCGGCGGCGCTATCGATCACGCCTTCGCCCGGTACGATTGCGCGCAATGCAGCCACGATTTCGGCGCGGCGCGCGAGCACGGCCTGGTCACTCGCGGGCATCATGATGGCCATAGCATTTCCTTCATGGCATATCGTTCCGGCCGAGGCCGCACGATCGATTTGTCGCGGTAAATCAACCACGTCCGCGGTGGTTTGGGTAGGCCATCCGAAAGTCAGATCGACGATCTTGCGCGAGTTCGCTCTGGGACAAGTAGGAAATCGTGAAACCTGCCATGGTTTGGCGGCTTGTCCAATCTGAGCAGGCCTGCCAAAACCGGCAGGTCCGACCATTGCCGATCAGGCATGCAACTGACCAGCCCCAGGGAAGAAACGAAGAGCACCCGATGACAAAACTGATTTTTGGCGCATTGACCATCCTCGCCGCGATTGCCACCGCACCCAGCGCGATGGCGCAGGACGTCGCGGCCGGCAAATCTTCGTTCAACAAATGCCTGGCCTGTCACGCGATCGGCGAAGGCGCCAAGAACAAGGTCGGCCCCGAGCTCAACGGCCTCGACGGCCGCAAGTCCGGCACCGCGCCGGACTACAATTACTCCGACGCCAACAAGAATTCCGGCATCACCTGGAACGAGGCCGTGTTCAAGGAATACATCAAGGACCCCAAGGCCAAGATCCCCGGCACCAAGATGGCTTTCGCCGGCATCAAGAACGAAACCGAGATCAACAATCTCTGGGCCTATGTGTCGCAGTTCGACAAGGACGGGAAGATCAAGCAGTAAGCGCGCGACAGGCGGTCGCTGGAGCTTCGGTTCTGAACCGAAGCTCCAGCTTCTTGTTTTGACGCGTTTTCTTCACGCAAACCGGCATCCACTTCGCTCGAAAACGCTCTAATCGGCGGCCGCCTGCACCGGGACGATTTTCCCGATCAGCGTCTCGATCTCGGTCTTCACGAGATCGGGCACCGCGTTCTGCACCATGTGGCCGAGATCGGGCAGCACGATCAGCTTGGCGTTCTGCACGGTGGCGGCGAACGGCCGCGCGTGAATGTCGGTCTTCACCGTCTTGTCGGGTTCGCCGGCGATGATCGTGACCGGCGCCGATATCTCGCCGTAGCGCGCGACCTGCGCGGCGACCGCTTCCTTCAGCGTCACCAGATCATACGCATTGGCGATGAACTCGCGCGGGCGCAGCAGCAGCGGCGTCGCGGAGTCCTGCACGAAACCATCCGGCATCATTTGCGGCAGGAAGACATTGCGCGCGCCGGGCTCGCTCAGGAAATAGCCCAGCGGCAGGGTTATGGTGTAGGCGAGCAGCGGGCCGATCACGGGCGTTGCGATGATCTCGTTGTAGCGGCCGACGCCGCCGCGCCAGGGATGGGTGACGGGCGCGAGCATCACAAGGCCCGCGACGCGGCCGGGATGATCGAGCGCCAGCCGCGCGCCGAGCGCGCCGCTCCAGGAATGCACCACGAACACCGCGCGATCGATCCCGAGCTTGCCGAGCGCCTCATCGATCATCCGCGCCTGGACCTCCGGGGTCGAATCCTGCCGCCGCGCCCGCGTGCTCCAGCCGTGACCGGGACGGTCGATCAGGATGACGCGATGGTGCCTGGCGAGGAGATCGCCGAGCGGCCGCCGCATCGCTTCGAGGTTGGAGCTCGCGCCGTGCAGCATCACGACCGGCAAGCCCGAATCGCGCGGTCCGAGATCGACGAGGTGAAGCACGGCCCCATCGACCTCGATCATCCGGCCTTGCGGTGGAAAGGCGCGTTGCACGGCGAGGACGCCGGCCTGCGTGACCAGCGCCAGCACAACCAGCGCGGTCACGACTGACATCACGATCATGGATGGAATCCGGGCGATCCAGGGCACAGGGCAGTTACGTGGCTTGCGGGCGCCAGTTTCGCCCGGGGAGCCCCCACGCTCCACTTGAAATGCCGGGGCTGTGGATATGTGCATAATTCAAGCGGGAAAAACGCAATCAAATCAATGCTGCTCCCCGGAGCACGCAGGCTTCGAAAAGCTTCATGCCGTCGTCATCGCGGCTTCCTTATAATCGCCACGGTCGGTTCCGCCATTTAGACGCGGGTGGGCGCCGATCGTGCTCGCAACCCTCGGGGATGCGGGAAAGACCGGCAGGATTTATCCTGATTTGAACCGGAGAATTTCGATGAGCCTGAGGTCCAAAGATACTGCGATCGACGAGATCGTGGCAAGCTGCCACGGCGACCTGCGCGGTGCCGTGCGCGCGCTGCTGCTGATCAACGAGCACCTCGAGACGGAGCTTGCAAAGGCTTACGCCGCAGCGGTCGATCGCGGCCTCGCCGAGCGCGAAGGCAGCGTTTTGCACTAGGTTGCTGTCGACCTAGTTCGTGCTGTCCTCGTCCTTTTCCTCGTCAGGCGTGGGTGCGGGACAGGCGCGGATGGTCGAACGGGCAAGCTTGGCGTCGGCCTTCGATTTGTAGGGACCGTCACCGAACCAGACATCGCCGATGATCACGGGATTGCTGGTCACGATGTTGCATTTTCCGGTGGCGCGGTTGCCGACCACCCAGAACAGTCCGTCGGCGAGGCTCGCCGTGCTCGACGCCAGCAGCAATATAACTGCAAAGATCAAACGCTTCATGGCTGTGCTCCCGCGATGAAGGTAGGCCTGCGGCGGGGCAACCCATATCCCTCGTAACGCGGCGCGTGTCATCGTGGTTAATCGGCTAGCGCCGCATTTGCTCGAGCAATGATCGACTTGTCCGCTAAATGTCGCGGCCTTCGACCTTCTCGGTCAGCGCCTTGACCTGGTCGGGGATCTTCTCGAGGTGCGGGTTGACGGCGAGCGCCTTGCGATAGGCTTCGAGCGCGCGCTTTTCGTCGCCGACCTCCTGCATGATCATGCCGAGGCCTGCGAGCGCGCCGAAATGGCGGGGCTCGCGGATCAACACCTCGCGGATGTCGGCGAGCGAGCGGCCATAATCGTTCTGCATGTAGTAGAGCGTCGCGCGACGATTCCAGGCCTCGATGTAGTCGGGCCTGAGCTTGACGACCGAATCCAGCAGCTTGATCGCAACCTCGATCTTCTTTGCGTCGACCGCGGTCTTGGCCCGCGCCATCAGCAGCGCCGCGGTGTCGCTCGGGGTCTGGATCCAGATCGCCCAGATCCGCGCCTCGACGTGCTTGGCGCTGGCCTCGTCGGGCGCGGCTTTCAGCGCGCCGAATAGGAAATCGAGATTCTTGGTGCGATCGACCTTGGGCAGCTTGGCCGGCGCTTCCGGAAGTTTCTTCTGCTTGCCGGGCGGAGTCGGTGGATCAATCTGCTGTGCCAGCGCCGGAGCGAGTCCGGCGGCTCCCAGTACGAGAGCCAGACACAGGGTGCGCGCGATGAAGAATCTCACTGCCATGGTCGAAGTCTAAACGCGCAAAGCCGCCCTTGCAAAGCAGGGGCGGCGTCAAACTCGTGTGAGACCGTGGTCTTGCGGGGCGCGCGCGGGCGTCCGGCAGGGCGAAATCAGCCCTGGCGAGCCTTGAAGCGGCGCTGCACCTTGTTGATCACATAGACCCGGCCCTTGCGGCGGACCAGGCGGTTGGCGCGATGGCGACCGCGCAGCGATTTCAGCGAGTTACGGACCTTCATGGCAGAATCCTGAACGTTCGAAAGGCCGTGTTCGGCACTACCGTTTCGGCACGCGCGAATGAGGCAAAATGAGATTTTCCCGCTGGCGGACCGACCGCCCGGGACGGGGCGGTTCTTAAGGCATGGGAGGACCGGATGTCAATGTTAACTGCCCCGATCCCACCCACCAAATTCTGGAAAACAACCCCATGCAAAGTAGAAGCGGCCGGATCGGCCCAATCTGGCGCGGACGACGCCTGTCCTACAACGCTTGGTCCCACAACGCCTTGTCCCACAATGTCTTGCCAAGTTCGTTATATCATATAATCAATTCGGCAACCCGTCGGGAGGAAACCCATGCCGAAGCTGAAGCTGCCGAACATCGACGACGTCGTCGCCATCGACATCCACACCCACGCCGAGGAGCCCTGCGGCACCCATCCCGACGACGGCTATGACGATTTTCAGGCGCAGATGGCGGACTATTTCAAGTCGCCGCACAAGCATCCGCCGACCGTGCCGGAGACCGCCGCCTACTATCGATCCAAGAACATCGCCGCGGTGATCTTCCCGGTCGACGCCGAGCGCGAGACCGGCTTCCGCCGCTACAAGAATGAGGAGATGCTGGAGATCGCCTCCGACCATCTCGACGTTCTCATCCCCTTCGTCTCGATCGACCCGCACAAGGGCAAGCTCGGTGTGCGCGAGGCGCGCAAGCTGATCGAGGAATACGGGGTGCGCGGCTTCAAATTCCATCCGACCATGCAGGGCTTCTACGCCAACGACCGCATGGCCTATCCGCTCTATGAAGAGATCAACAATGGCGGCGCGATCGCGCTGTTCCACACCGGCCAGACCGGCGTTGGCTCCGGCATGCCCGGTGGCATGGGGATGCGGCTGAAATATTCCAACCCGATGTACATGGACGACGTCGCGGCTGATTTCCCCGACCTCAAGATCATCCTCGCCCATCCCTCCTTCCCCTGGCAGGAAGAGGCGCTGTCGGTCGCGACCCACAAGCCCAACGTCTACATCGACCTCTCGGGCTGGTCGCCGAAATATTTCCCGCCGATCCTGGTGCGCTATATCAACTCGATCCTGCAGGACAAGATGCTGTTCGGTTCGGACTGGCCGGTGATCACGCCCGACCGCTGGCTGTCGGATTTCGCCAAGATCGAGATCCGCGACGAGATCCGGCCGAAGGTATTGAAGGCCAACGCGCGCAAGCTGCTGGGGATCTAGGCGCGTACTCGTCAGCGCATCGAGGGCTTCGACGCTGCTATCGAAGCCCTCATGCTCAGGCCCTCAAGGCCTAATACTTTGGCGCGGTGAATCCGATAGCCGTTGCGTGCGATCAATTCACGCTTGCCAGATAGCCCGCCAAAATTGTCCGGCTTTGGCTGAGCGTCTCGATACGTTCGTCGATCAGGCCGACCTGCTGCTTGAGTATTTTTCGCAGCTCGTTGCACGGCGTGAAAGCCGGATCGTTGTTCCGCACGCAGGGGAGCAACCGCTTGATAGTTTCGAGCGTCATCCCGGCGCCGCCGAGCATCTTGATGCGCCGCACCGTTTCCTCTTCGGCCTGGCCGTAATCGCGATAGCCGGAGTTCGTCCGCAGCGGCGCGAGCAGTCCTTCGCCTTCGTAGTAGCGCAGCATTCGGACGCTGACCCCCGTCCGCCGGGAGAGTTCGCCGATCTTCATCTGAAGCCTCTTGACCCTGACAGCACTGTCAGACCCTACAGACTTTGCTCGTCCAAGTGAATGCACTTGTGAAGGGAGCAACGATGAAAGCCTACCATTTGAATAGCCATGCTGCTGCTGGCCGCCTTGCGCGCGTCGAAATCAGCAAACCCGAACCCGCCAATGGCGAGGTCCGCATTCGGGTTGAAGCGGCAAGTCTGAATTACCGCGACCTCCTGATCCTCGACCGTGCAGGCCAAGGCGAGCTCAAGGGCCGCGTGCCACTCTCCGACGGTGCGGGTGTCGTTGACGCCATCGGCACCGACGTCTCGCAATGGCGGCTCGGAGACCGCGTCGCTGGGTCTTTCTTCCGCGATTGGATCTCGGGGCCATTCAACTCCAGCTATATTCCGTCATCCCTCGGTGGCAACACGATGGACGGAATGCTGGCTGAGTACGTCGTGCTGCCGGCGACCGCGCTGGTCTCAGTGCCGGCGCATCTGTCCGCGGTAGAGGCAGCGACCCTGCCCTGTGCCGGCGTCACGGCTTTCCATGGCCTCATCGCACGCGGCGGGATGCGCAAAGGCGACACGCTGTTGGTCCAGGGAACAGGCGGCGTCGCGCTGTTCGGGCTTCAACTCGCGGTGGCGCTGGGGGCGCGTGCGATCGTGATATCCTCCTCGGATGAAAAACTCGCCCGCGCCAAGGCGCTGGGCGGCTCGATCCTCATCAACTATCGCGAGACGCCTGACTGGGATGTCGCCCTGATGAAGGCGACGAATGGCGCCGGGGCCAGTCATATCCTCGAACTCGGCGGTCCCGGCACCTATGATCGATCGCTGCGATCGGTCGCTTCGGGTGGCAAGATCGTCCAGATTGGTGTCTTGACGGGGTTCGGTCCCAAGCCCGACCTCGCGCGCCTTCAGTGGGAGAATGCCGACATCATCGGTGTCACCGTCGGATCGGTCGAACACTTTGCCGCGATGAATCGCTTCCTGACCGAACACGCGATCCACCCGATCGTCGATCGGATCTATGGTTTCGATGAGGCACCCGAAGCGTATGCGCACCTGCGGACCGGCTCACATTTCGGCAAGGTCGTGATCAGGCTTTAGAAACCAGGGCCCAAGTCGCGATTCCGTCTTGGACCGATTTCGGGGCGCCTTGTATAGTCCGTGGACCGCAACGATCCCGGAGGACAGGTCAATTGAGCCTCAAAGCCGTTGTCTTCGATGCCTACGGAACGCTCTACGACATCCAGTCGGTCGCCGAGACCACCGAGGATGCGTTTCCGGGCTACGGTGAGATCATCACGCAGATCTGGCGGATCAAGCAGCTCGAATACACCTGGTTGCGCTCGCTGATGCGGCGCTACCAGGACTTCGCAGCCATCACGCGCGACTCGCTTGCCTATACGCTGCGCGTGCTCGGGCTCGCTTACGAGAACGAGGCATTCGAGCGCGTGATCGAGAAATATCTGCATCTCGATCTCTATGCGGATGCGACGGCCGCGCTCACGGCTCTAAAACCGCGAAAACTCGCCATCCTCTCCAACGGCAGTCCGGATATGCTGAATGCGCTCGTGCGCAACTCCGGCCTCGACGCTCTGCTCGACGCCACGATCAGCGTCGACGCGAAGAAGATCTTCAAGCCGAGCCCGGAAGCCTATGAGCTGATCGGCGAGGTGCTCGGCACCGCGCCGCATGAGGCGCTGTTCGTCTCCTCCAACCCCTGGGACGTCGCGGGCGCGAAAGCGTTCGGACTGAACGTTGCCTGGATCGAACGGGTGACGCCCGAAGCGATGGCGCTGGCTTGCGTCGAGAACGAACTCGTGGCACCGCTGACGATGTTCAAGGCGATCCGCACCCAAATGGACGAACTCGGATTTGCGCCCGATCATCGCGTCCGGGCGCTCTCGGAGCTGCCAAGGATTGCTTAGGCATCGCCGCCCGCCCATAAGTCTGGAATGAGCCGACCTGAATGAGCCTACAATCCGTTCGCGCCTTCTTCGCTGAAAAAGCCCCCGACATATCAGTCATCGAATCCCCGATCAGCTCCGCGACAGTGGCGCTGGCCGCCGAAGCCTATGGCGTCGAACCCGGAATGATCGCCAAGACGCTGTCGTTGCGGATCGGCGAGCGCGTGATCCTGATCGTCGCGGCCGGCACCTCGCGCATGGACAACAAGAAGGTGAAGGCCGCGTTCGGCGGCAAACCGAAGATGCTGGGACTGGAAGAGGTCGCGGAGGTCACCGGCCACGAGGTCGGCGGCGTCTGCCCGTTCGGACTGAAGGCGCCGCTGCCGGTCTATTGCGACGTCTCGCTGAAAGCGTTCGACGTGGTGGTGCCGGCCGCTGGCTCGACCCACAGCGCGGTGCGCATCACGCCGGAGCGGATGGCCGAGCTGACTGCGGCGGAATGGGTCGATGTCTGCGAAGTCAGGTCCGAAGCGCCCTAATCATCCTCGTCGTAAGGCCGGGGCTGGGTCGCCGGAGGCGGTGGCGCATTGTTATATCGTGGCGCCGGCGCGGCGCGATTGCCCGGAACCTGCTGCTGCGGCGGCATCTGGTTGTTGGACTGGAACACCGCGCGACAACCTCTGGAGAGCTGGGGCGTGTTCTGCCGCAAGCAGGCCGTAATGCGGCTCACATCAGGGATCTGGTCGCTGCACAGCCGCCACACATCCGGCGTGCAGGCCATCTGCTGCTCCATGGTTCCGCGATACTCTTCAGCGGATGCAGTGCCCTGCGCGACGATGCCGCCGATCGCAAGCGCCACACCCAGCGCAATCCGCTCTGTTCGCATGTCCGATTCCTTCGCGAGTCTCTCGAATTCTCTTCAATCAATGAGACGCGGAGAGGTTCTGGACCAACAAAAAATTGTGAAAACGGGCCAGGAACCTATTCTACCTTGCCGATCTTCTTCACTGCCGTAATCAGCCGCGCGCTGTCGACCGCCACGAACTCGGCAAACGCCGGCGCGTCCTGATAGGCAACGAGGCTGCCCGACATTTCGAAGGCCTTGAGCACGTCCGGGCTCGTCATCACCTGCGCCATCGCCTCGCGCAGGCGGGTCGCGATCGGCGCCGGCAGCGCGCTCTGCGCAAACAGCCCGGCCCAGATGTACATCTCGACGTCCTTGTAGCCGAGCTCCTGGAAGGTCGGTACATCGGGGAAGCTTGCGATGCGCTTGGCGCCGCAATTGCCGAGCATGCGCAGCTTGCCGTCCTCCACTTGCGGCTTCAGCGTTCCCGGTGCGGCGGCGATCGCTTGCACGGTGCCGCTGAGCAGCGCGGTGAGCGCTGGACCGGCGCCGCGAAACGGCACATGCAGCAGCTTGATGTCGGCGCTGCTCGCAAACATTTCCATCGCCACGTGCAGCGTGCCGTAAGGCCCGGACGAGCCATAGGCGATCTGGCCCGGGCGTTTCTTTGCGTCTTCGACGAAATCCTGCGCGGTCTTCCACGGCGCCGAGGCCGGCACGGCGAGCAGCGTGGGATCGGCCAGCACCCGCGCGATCGGCATGAACTGCGAGACCTCGTAGGCGACCGGACGATCGAACAGCCGGTCGGCCTCGGGGAGCACCGCAAGCGAGGACAGCGTCATCAGTAGCGTGTAGCCATCGGGCTCCGCGCGTGCGGCGGCGGCGTTGCCGACCGATCCGCCGCCGCCTCCGGCGCGGTTATCGACGATGACCGGCTTGCCGAGGATTCGCTCCAGCGCCTGTGCGACCGGGCGCGCCGCGAGGTCCGCCTGGCCGCCGGCCGGAAACGGCACGATCATGGTGACGTTGCGCGCGGGATAGGCTTGCGCGAAAGCCACGCTCGACAACGCAGGCAACAACGGCAATGCGGCAGCGGCGCGCAGGACATCGCGTCGATCCATGGCAGATTTCCCCCTGTTTTCTTATTCGCCGCCAGCCTAGCGTGATCGTCCGCAAGAACAAGACGCGCGGCGGAATTAACGAAGCATTATCCATGTTCCGCCCGGTCAGGAACGCCCCCCGGACTCTACCGTTGCCTCCCAGGGAGAGTGGACCGATGAATAGACTTCAGACCATTGACGTGGCGCTGGACGAGATGCTGGTGAATCTCGCCGCTATCGTCTTGCGGCTTTCAAAGCCCGACGTGACGCGGACGCCGGAAGCGCGACGCGCCTTGGCGCAATCCGTGCATCAATACGCAGTCTGCGCGAAGCGCTCGCGCGATCCGCGTGTCCATGATTTGAAGTCGCAGTTGGAAGAAACGTTGAAGCCGAACTTGCGCGTGGTCGCGCGTAATGATGTGACGGTGTCTTAGTCCAACTCCGTCATTGCGAGCGAAGCGAAGCAATCCAGAATGCCTCCGCGGAGACATTCCGGATTTGCTTCGTCGCTTCGCTCCTCGCAATGACGGAGGTCGCTGAAGGCACTCACTCTACGACGGCTTTGCTACGACGGCTTTGCCTTTCCGCGCACTTGCCGCTTGCACGTACCCGGCAGCTTCGCTGCGAGAAAATCGCCGAGCGCCTCGACGCGTGCGGGACGCGGGCCGCCAGGTGGCGTCACCAGATGTACGGCGCCTTCAACCTGCTTCCAGTCCTTCAGGACCACTTCGACCTCGCCGGAGGAAATGGCCTCGCCGACGATGAATTCCGGAAGGTCGGCGATGCCGAGGCCGGCGATCAGCGCCGGCATTACCGCTTCGCCGTTGTTGACGCGGAGCTGCCCGCCCGGACGCACGCTTGCCTGCTCGCCGGCCGAATTGGTGTAGTGCCAGACGTTGGGCGTCGAGAGATAGGCGTAGCTGAAGCATTTGTGCTCGGCCAGATGCATCGGATGCGTCGGCCGTCCGTATTGCCTAAGATAGGACGGCGCGGCGACCGTAAAGCGCGGCATCGTGAAGAGCCGCCGCGCAATCAGCGAGGAATCCGGCAGCCGCGCGATCCGCACCGCCATGTCAAAGCCCTCGCCGATCAAATCGATGGTCGCATCGCTCAGGTGCAGATCGACCGAGACCTCCGGATAAGCCTCGAAGAACTCCGGCAGCAATGGCGCCACCGCCTTGATCCCGAATGTCATGGGGACGGCGAGCCGCACCAGGCCCCGCGGCGCTACCGACTGCGCCAGTGCTTCGTTCTCCGCCGCCTCGCCGTCGGACAGCAGGCGCGTCGCACGCTCGGCGAGCTTATGCCCGGCATCGGTCAGCGCGAGCCGGCGTGAGGTACGGTTGAACAGCCGGGCGCCGAGCCGCTCTTCGAGGCGCGTGACCGCCTTGGACACCGTCGCCTTGGACATCGCGAGTTCGCCCGCGGCCCCCGCAAACGACCGTAATTCCACGACTTTTGCGAAAATCGCGAGTGCCTCGAAATCGGGGAGTTTGGCCATAGAAGGGGATCCAACCGGGCTGTTTAAGGAAACAATGCGTTTCAACAGTTTCTATTTCTATACCACAGGCGAAGGCTTATCCAAGGGTCATCAGAAATTCAGGAATGGAGAAATCCAATGACCAAGAAGCTCTCAGGCAAGGTTGCCCTCGTCACCGGCGGCTCGCGCGGTATCGGCGCAGCCTCCGCCCGTGCACTCGCCGATCAAGGCGCGGACGTCGCCATCAGCTACGTCGCCTCTCCCGAAAAGGCGGAAGCGGTCGTCACCGAGTTGAAGGCCCGGGGCGTCAAGGCGCGCGCCTTCCGGGCGGACCAGGCCTCGGCCAAGGACGTGACGCAACTCGTCAAAGACGTCGCGAAGGAGTTCGGCCATCTCGACATCCTCGTCAACAATGCCGGCGTCGCTTGCGGAAGCGCGATCGACGATGCCAATGCCGACATCGAAGCGCTCGCCCGCCAGGATGCCATCAACGTGCATGGCGTGATCGCGGCGATCCGCGCCGCTTCGCAATTGATGGGGGAAGGCGGCCGCATCGTCACCGTCGGCTCGATGCTTGCCGATCGCGCCTCGTTCCCGGGTCTTGCGGACTACGTCGCCACCAAGGCCGCCGTGGTCGGTTACACCAAGGGCGCAGCCCGCGACCTCGGCCCGCGCGGCATTACCGTGAATGTGGTGCAGCCCGGCTCGATCGACACTGACATGAACCCGAAGGACGGTGGCGAGTTCGCCGAGACCCAGCGCAAGCAGCATGCGCTGCAGCGCTTCGGCCGCCCCGAGGAAGTCGCGGCTGGCGTCGTGTTCCTCGCAAGTCCGGAAGCCTCCTTCGTCACTGGCACGGTGCTCAACGTCGACGGCGGTTTCGGCGCCTGATCAACGCGCCGCCCGCCCAAACAAGGAATTACGCAGATGATCGAACTCAGACCCTTCGCAAAGCTCGGCGGCGCTGATCACGGCTGGCTCAATGCCAAGCATCATTTCTCCTTCGCAAGCCATTATGACCCCCACAACATGGGTCACGGCGCCCTGCGGGTGTGGAACGATGACGAGATCGCGCCCAACACCGGGTTTCCCGCCCATCCCCACGCCAACATGGAAATCATCACCTATGTGCGCGAGGGCGCGATCACTCATCAGGACAGCCTCGGCAACGAAGGCCGCACCGAAGCGGGCGACGTGCAGGTGATGAGCGCCGGCAGCGGCATCCGCCACTCCGAATACAATCTCGAGCCGACCAGGACACGCATCTTCCAGATCTGGATCGAGCCGACCGCGCGCGGTGGCCAGCCGACCTGGGGCTCGAAGCCGTTTCCGAAAGGAGACCGCTCGGGCAAGCTCGTCACCATCGCGAGCGGCTTCGAGAATGACACGGACGCTCTGCCGATCCGCGCCGATGCGCGGGTGCTCGCCACCACACTGAAGGCGGGCGAGAGCGCGGAGTACGCGCCGGACAAGTCACGGCACCTTTATCTCGTGCCCGCGGCGGGGTCAGTCGAGATCAACGGCGTGCGCGTCAACGCCCGCGACGGTGCGGCGATCCGCGACGAGGACAGGCTGAAGATCACGGCACTGGAAGATTCCGAGATCGTGCTCGTCGACGCGGTTTAGCAACGCCTTCGTCATGCAGGCTTTGTCCCGGCATGACGCTCCCGACACCGACGCATCAAATCTGCATCCAACGGAGACCATCATGACCAAAGTTCTCGTCCTTTATTATTCCGCCTATGGCCACATCGAAGCGATGGCCAATGCCGTCGCCGAAGGCGCGCGCGAAGCCGGTGCCACCGTCGACATCAAGCGCGTGCCCGAGCTGGTGCCGGCCGAGGTCGCCAAGGCGTCCTATTACAAGCTCGACCAGACCGCCCCCGTCGCGACGATCGAGGACCTCGCAAACTACGACGCAATCATCGTCGGCACCGGCACCCGCTTCGGCCGCATGGCCTCGCAGATGGCGAACTTCCTCGACCAAGCCGGCGGTCTCTGGGCCAAGGGCGCGCTGCACGGCAAGGTCGGCGGCGCCTTCACGGCGACCGCGACCCAGCATGGCGGCCAGGAGACGACGCTGTTCTCGATCATCACCAACCTCTTGCATTTCGGCATGGTCGTGGTCGGCCTGAACTACGGCTTTGCCGGCCAGATGAAGCTCGACGAGGTCACCGGCGGCGCACCTTACGGCGCCACCACGATCACCGGCGGCGACGGCAGCCGGCAGCCCAGCGCCAACGAGCTCGCCGGCGCACGCTATCAGGGCCGCCAGATCGCGGAGACAGCCAGGAAGCTGCACGGCTGAGCTACACGGCTGAGCTGCACGTCTGATGCGAGGGGAGCGCCCGTCAGCGCGTCCCCTTGCCAATCGCCTTCGCCGCAAAGGCAGCGAGCCTGGGATGACGGCGCAGGGCCTGGGCGGCGTGGTCACGCCACGCGAAGGGCACGCCGCGCCAGGACAGCGCGACGCTGACATCAGTCAGCGGCACCGGCTCGGCGCCGAATCGGCGCTTGTACTCCTGGTTGCCGATGCTGAGGTCGAAACGGCGCACGCCCTCCGCATGCAGCGCCGCCATGGTGCGCTCGGTCACGAGCAGCCCCGGCGAGCAGTTCGACCAGGAATCGCCGGCATGGCTGATGCGCAGCAGGAAATAGGCCGCACCGAACCTGACGCCGAACGTGGTGGCGACGACGGCCTCGTCGCAGACCAGGGCCGAGATGACGGCATAACCGTCCGCGACGCCCTGACGCGCGACCTCGCGATAGAACTGCGCATGGGTTTCGTCGTTGAGGACGAAGCGCGAACCAAGCTTTCGCATGCGCGCCTGCTGCTGGGCATCCATCACGTCCAGCAGCTCGCGCGCACGCGCGACATCGGTAGCGATCTCGAATCGCGCGCCGGCGTGACGGCTGAAGACGCGCCAGCAGCGTGGCATCTGCATGCGCTTGATCGAGGCCTGGTAATCTTCATAGTCGTCACCGGTCAGCACGACGTTGCCGTTGAGCGAGCAGGATCCGACCCGGCCGAGCGACACCAGCGGGTTCGGGTTGCCGCCGATCTGGGCCGGCATCTTCTTCAGGCGCAGCAAATCGAAGCGGTCCGGCAATGCGCGCAATGCGTCGATCAGCGCCTTGCCGATCGCCTCCGTCGCCGCCGCGTCCAACGCGGCATCGAGCGCCAGGATTGGCGCGTTGTTGTCGGAGACGCCGAGATCGGCGAATTCGACGATGCGGATGCCGCGCCTGAGGTGGCTGATCATCGGCACCATTGCGATGTCCCTGCCGGTCGTGGCATCGGAGATCAATGCAATCAGCGGCGAGAGACCGTGGAACGCCTCGTACCAGGCGCCGAGCCAGTAGCCATGCTGGAATGCAGTGCGATGGCCTGCGTTCAGGCGCGATGCGGCCCGCGGCCAATCACGCACAAAATCGACCGCGATTCCCGACGTGCTGGACACAAGACCATCTGGTTGCTCGACGCTGAGGATCGTCATCCGCGGGACATGCGATTACTGGGTGTTTCCAGATAGATTATGTTTTGTCGCGGCCACAAGTGACCTCACGGCTTATCGTTAAGCCGATGCAACTGCGGCGGCACCGGCTGCGACAAGTCGTCCGGTTCCGTTTCCGCGACGCATTGGAACCTGGCCAGGAAGTGCAGGCCGGCCACGGCAACTGCGAACATGAACCAGATCGGATTCTGCCGTTCGAGCAGGAAGGTTTCGGTGGCCCCGTAGTACAGGCCGAACAGCCACACGGTCAGGAACAGCTTTGCCAACGCACCGCTGCGGTTGTGAGTTCGGGCCGTCTGGAAATTGCCTAGCGGCGCGAGCACGAAGACGAGGATCACCAGCAACAGCCCCGGCAGCCCGATCGTGACAGCGAGGTCGAGATAGCTGTTGTGGCTGTGCGCCGCGCTCGTCGCCCATTCGGCGCCCTGCGCGGTCTGCCGCGCGGTCACGTCGTCCCAGAACGCGGCGTAGCCGTGACCGATGATCGGCTTCTCGGCGACGGCTGCGAGCGCGAACTCCCAGATGGCGGAACGGCCGGTGAAGGTGGGATCGAGTGGAAGTAGCCGCGTCATCGCCCCGAGCGCCGGGCTCAGGACGCTGCCGACCGTCAACAGGTTCATCACGATCAGCGGCACGAAGCAAATGATCCGCTTCAGCCACAGGCTCGGTGTGACGCAGACCAGCGAGGCGAGCGCGTAGATCGCAAGACACAGCACCGACGACGTCTTGCCGCCGGTGAAGATCAGGAAGAGTCCTGCCAGCGCGGCGATGGCCGGCCCCATCACGAACGAACCAATGGCAGACAAGTAAATGCCGACATAGATCAGGATGGTCATCACGGGCGAAGCGATGTTCTTGTGGCCGAAGCTGCCGCGCCAGTCGCCGGCCAACTGCGGCTCGGTGACGTCCAGTGCGGTGTGCATCGAATATTGCGGCGCGAGGAAGACGCCGAGATAGCAGAGCGCAAGCAGTGCGAGCGCGGCGCCGCCAAGACACAGATTGAAGCTACGCTGCGTCGGCGGCAACAGCGGCAACAACACCGCGAGCGACATCACGCTGGCTGCGAGCACGAAGCGCTGCATCGAGACTCCGCGATTCTCGGAGAAGACGATGTTGATCACCAGCCAGCCGACCAGGCAGAGATGCAGTGGCGTCACCAGGGTCTTCAGCGCGGGCGCATCCGTTGCGGCGACGAACAATACCGCGACCACGGCCAATAGACCCCAGGAGACATAGGTGAGCGCCATTCGCCCGCCGACCACGGTGGTGACATCCTCGTTGCGCAGGTCAGGAAACGGATCGAGCGTCACCAGCACGAGGAGCAGGGCTGCGACTGCGACGAGGCAGCGCGCCGCCCGCACGGCGTTGACCCCCGCAAGCCCAACGCGCAGGACGTCGCCGAACGATCGGGCCTCGACGTCGGTCATGTCAGTGGCGCTGCGATCCATGGCTCGAGGTTGGTGGTGAAGCCGGGGGAAGCCCGAAGTCCTAGCCGATCCCTGTTAAGCATCCGTCAACCAGTCCGAGCTCTGCGGCGCCTGCTGCCGCACGATGCTCCGCGCGATCTCGTAATATTGCAGGGCACGCTGTTCCAGCGTGAGGTTGTCGAGCACGAAACCGCGCGGATCGAACGTATCGGCGGCGCACCCGGCCCAGAAATCATCCCAGCCCGCCTCAAACCCTGCGATGTCGACGAACTTGGCGCCGCAACGATCGTCCCAGTACGGCACCGACGACACCGGCGCGAACTGAACGCGATGCGGATAATAATCGGGGTCCCGCCAAGGGCCGCCGGGATCCCAGGCCAGCACCGGCACGCCGCAAGACAATGCCTGCTGGTAGGCAATGCCCTGGCTCTCGTTCTGGCAGAGGAAGATCATCGCACGCGATTGCGCGAGCGCGGCCCGATAGTCTTCTTCCTTGTAGCTGCCGTAACGCAGCTCGGTGAACGAGCGGCCTTCCCTCGTGAGCCGGGCGCGGACGGGCTCGATCAGCTCCGTCGCATGGCGATCGCGGTCCCAGTGCACCTTGTCGTAGATCAGGACGTCGACGTTCTTTTGAGACGTCGGCGACGGCGCCCAGAGATCCGTGTCGATGCCGATCGGCCAGGCCTCCGTGTCGGGCCAATGCGGTCGATACATGTCGGCGTACCACGGGCCGGGCACCACGACCTTCTTGACCGGCAGGCGCTTGAACAGGTCGGGATCGTCGAGTGGATGATTGTGGGCGGCGACGCCGAGCAGGATCGGATTTTTCCAGGCGAACTTGTCGAGCAGGAAGGTGCGGCCGATGATGCAGGCGAGTTCGCCCGGATGCCGCGCGATGTAGCCATAGTCGTTGACGCGATAGCGGATACCGAGCCGGTCGAGCCCCGCACAGAGATTGAGGAACACGCGGAGCTGCCCGCTCATGCGCGGCTCGCCGAGCAGCATGCGACGCGCCATGCGCCGCAAATGCCGATCGCCGGGAAACCAGCGATCGTCCTTGTCCTCGTAGAACAGGTTGAGGACCATGTCGTCGGGATCGTAGTCGAATGTCTTTGCGGGCACTGGGGTCCATCCGCGGCGGCCTGATGCGCATTCTCGCATGGGACCGGCTGCCGCACTCTTCCAAATTTGCCACAGGCTTAATGCCGGCGGCTTAACGCTAATTGACGAAACCAGCGCTGCGTTAGCCTTCACGGCGACGTTTTTTTCCCAATGCGAGTATCATTCACGACGGCCAAGGTTGCGATCGATCGCATTGCCAACGCGCCAAAGCGCCCTGGTTAACAGACGGTTAAAGGCGAGTCGTATCTTGATCACCGCGGAAGAAATTCTCGAATTGCCCGCCACATCACGCGTCGTTCCGGCAGCGCGCCTCCCGCTGCAAGTCGGCTCAACCACATCGGTTTCCGTCGTCATTCCGGCCAAGAACGTTGCGGCCTATGTCGGCGAAACCCTCGCCAGCGCACTGGCTCAGGCCGAGGTCAGCGAAGTGATCGTCGTGGACGACGGCTCGACCGACGACACTACCGCCATCGTCCGCGCCATTCGTGACCCGCGACTGCGCCTGATGACCAACGGCGCAGCCGGCGTATCGGCAGCGCGCAATCTCGGCGCACACCATGCGAGCGGCCAATGGCTGCTCTTCCTCGATGCCGACGATCGCCTGCGGCCCGGCGCGGTCGCGGCGCTGCTGGCGGCTGCGCGGGGTGCGCCGCGAGCGGTTCTCGTCTACGGTGACTACAACACGATCGACAGCGAGGGACGGCAGATCGGCCGACGGGATCTGCTGAAAGCACGCCGCAAACCGTCCGGCGACGTGCTGGCGCGGCTCGCGGCCGGCAACTTCATCGTCAATGGCGGCATTGCGCTCGCGCGTGCAGAGGCTTTCCGCGCCATCGGTGGCTTCGACGTCTCGCTCAGATATTGCGAGGACTGGCACTGCTGGTGCCGTCTTGCCGCGATCGGCGAATTCGAATTTGCGCCAAACCTGCTGCTCGACTACCGCCTGCACACGGCCAACACCATGAACGCGGCGGTGCGGACGCCACAGGATTTCTTTCCGGCGATCGCGCGGGTGTTCAACGACGGGCTGATCATGGCGCGATTGCCCGCGGGCATGGCAGCCGGGCTGCGCCAGGCCGCCGAGGTTCATCTCGTCACGTATTCGGCGATGCAAGCGGTCCGCTTCGGTAGATATCGCCAGGCCTTCGCCTATCTCGGGATGGTCGGGCGCCGCTCGCTCAAATCGCTGCCACGCTCCGCAGTCAGGGTCGCCCTCGCCTGCTTTGGTATTTAGCCCGCCGCCTCGGCGTCAGGACACGATCTTCGAAGCCTCGTAGGGCTTCGGCTCGATGCCGAACGCGGCGAGCACCGAGCCGAGCGCGACCATCACGGGATGCATCGCGACGACGGCCTTCGACGATTTCAGCAAAGCGGCCGCGCGCACCAGCGACAGCGGCAACCTCCCGAGCATCTGCGCAAACACCCACACGCGCGCCGCCGCGCCCTGCGCGGCCTTGGCCTGCACGCGATAATTGATCGCGCCGATGCGCAGGCCTCGCTTCACGATCCAGCCGAAACTGGTGCGGCTTTGCGGCACCGTCTCGGTGATGACTGCCTCCGCCGTCCAGTGGAACGTCATGCCGGCATCGCGGCACCGCACGAAGAAATCGCAGTCACCGCCCCCGAGGAAGTTGAAGCGGGGGTCGAAGGCGGGACGGGCGAACCTCTCGAACGCCGCACGCGTGATCAGGCAATTGCCACAGCCGTAGATCAGGGGCACAGCGCCGCTGTACTCATAGGCGGGACAGAAAACGGGGTGGCGCGAAAGCCAGGGCATGCTGCGGTCCTCGAAGACCGGCAGCACCGGCCCGCCGACCAGATCGGCGCCGGTCGCCTCCGCGGTGCGGACCATCAGCTCGAGCCAATCGGGCGAGGCGATCTCGTCGTCGTCGATCATCAGGAACCGGGTCGCGGCGGGAAACAGCGCCAGCGCCGTCTCGAACGCGGCGTTGATCGCCTGGACGTTGCCTTGCCGTTTCTCGACCAGGCAGACACCCTGAAGCCTGCCATCGGCGAGATATTCCGCGGCCACCGGCGCGCTTTCGCGCCGGACCGCATCGTTCTCGACCATGACGACGCCGAAGGAGCGCGGGGTGCCCTGGCTGGCGAGCGAGTCCAGCGTCAACCGCAGATGCTGCGGGCGGCGGAAGCAGGGGATGCAGACGACGATACCAACCGACAGGTCGATAATCCGGGAGCTGGCCGCGATCTCCCGGTTTGGATCGCGCACGGCATCCGAGATACGCGTGGCGGACAGGTCTGTCGGAATCAATGTCATGACGTTCTAGATGTCCGAGATAGATTGAAAAAGCCCTGCTTCGATCCAGGGGATCAGCGCCGTCCCGCGACGGCACATCGCCGCGGGACAGGCACGTCCCAAAATGAACGGCCGGTTTGAGCCTCGCGACGGCGCCACGCCGCCGATTTTCCGCCATCCATGCACTTAACTGCTTCCGGGTGTTTTTGCTGCGAAACCTTGCGCGCGTAATACTGCAATTCGCGGTCCACGGCGCCGATGGCGGCTGGCGCGGAAGATACCGTAGTTAACGCACATGCTCATTAACCTGACCGTAAGCACTGCGACGGGTGAAGCGTCGCGGCATCGGATTTGCTCTACGGGTACACGAGATTATTCCTGTAAATTTAAGTCGAACAAGCGCGGTCGGAAAAAAATGAACAAGCCAGCCACGATCGATTTCGCGACAGCCACGGCGGTCCAAATTCCCGCGGCCGTTGCACACACTCAGGCGCTGCACGATCTCGTCCCCGGTGAAGCCCGCGATAGCCTGCTCGCCGTTCACGACGTGCTGCGCCGCGAACTGCCGCAGGGCCAGCTCGCCACCTACGAAGCCGGAGGCGGCTCGTGCAGCGTACTGCCACCGGAATTGCTGAGCCGCAGCAAGGTCACCGTCGTCGACATCGACGAGGACCAGGTTCGCAACAACAGCTACGCGGACGAAGCAATCCTCGGCGACGTCCAGACCTACCGCTTCGGGCGCGAGACCTTCGATCTGGTGATCTGCTACAACGTGATCGAACATCTTCCCAACGTCGACGCCGCACTCCTGAATTTCCGCGATGCGCTCAAGCGCGGCGGGATGATCCTGATCGGCGCGCCCAACCCGCGTTCGCTGTCCGGGGTCGTCACCAAATACTCGCCGCACTGGTTCCACGTCTGGTTCTACCGGCACATTCGCGGCATCAAGGATGCCGGCTTGCCGGGCGAACCGCCGTTCCCGACCTTCTTTCATCCCCTGGTGTCGCTGCCGGCGCTCGAAGCGTTCGCCGCCGCCAACGGCCTCGAGATGATCTACCGCCGTGAGGTCGAGAGTCCGCGCTATCCAGAGATGCGCCGGCGCAAGCCGCTGTTCGCAGCCTTGGTCGACGCCGGCACCGCCGTGCTCAACGCCGTGCTCCCGCGCGGGACCGACGTCCGCCGCGGCGATTATCACGTCATCCTGCGGAAAAGCTGACGGCCATGGTGCGCGCGCGGCCGATGGCAAGACCAGCGAACCCTCGCGGCCACGACGCACGCGGTAACGAACCGTTAATCTCTGAAGGACCGCGTCATCGCACGCGTCACGACGACGCGTCGAAGAGTGGCATGCGCTTAAACGCTTTGTTTGCCATTTCGGTGAATAGTCCCTCAATGAGTATGGTTAATTTTCTCTGTTGCGTTGAGTGGGCACCTATATTTGCGGTGCGTGGCGTAGAGCGAAGAGTACCCCCTCAGCACGCGGCACTTGGAATGAAAGCTGGGGATCATGCTTGACTACAACCAGCCGATAGACCGGGCCAGACCGGAGGCTCCGCAGCAGCGGCCTCGGGCCGGCTTCAACGTGCTGGAGCTGGTCAATCTGCTCTGGCGGCGGAAGATCGCGATTGCCGTTGCCGCGCTGCTCGGTGCGACGCTTGCCGTCACCGTGGGCAAGAGCCTGGCGCCCCGCTACACCGCCACCGCCCAGCTCTATGTCGACCCGCGCGAGCTTCAGCTCGTCGATCGCGAACTAACGCCTCGCGCGCAGGACGTCTCCGGCATGTCGATGGTGGTCGAGAGCCAGGCGCGCCTGATCACCTCCAACAGCGTGCTGCTCCAGGTGATCCAGCAGGCTGATCTGGACAAGGACCCCGAATTCGGCGGGGCCGATGGCAAAGGCGTGATGTCGTCGCTGCTCGGCCTGATCGGCCTTCAGCCCCACGCGCCCTCCGCCACGGAGAAAAAGGAAGTGCAGCTCGCCGCCCTCGAGGCGCTGAACCGGCACATCACGATCCGCAAGACCGAGAAGAGCTTCATCGTCGACATCGAGGTCTGGTCGACCGATCCGGCGAAAGCGGCGATGCTCGCCAACACGCTGACCAGCGCCTACCTCGCGGAATCCCGCAACTCGCAGGCGTCGGCCGCACGGCGCGCCACCAACGATCTCTCCGGCCGCCTGAAGGAGCTGCGCGAGCGGCTGCGCAACGCCGAGACCGTGCTTGCGACCTACAAGGCCCAGAACAATTTCGTCGGCACCCAGGATGCGCTGATCAGCGACCAGCAGCTTTCCGCCAGCAACCAGCGGCTTTCCGCCGCCCGCGCCGCGACGATGGACGCGCAGGCGCGCCTCGACCAGATCGAGGCGAGCCGACGCACCACGGCAGATGCAGGCGCAAACTCCGAGGCGCTGCAATCGCCGACCATTGCGAACCTGCGCGCGCAGTATGCCGATGCGCGCAAGAAATATGCGGAGCAAGCCGGCGAGCTCGGCCCGCGTCATCCGGCGCTGCGCCAGACCGAGAAGCAGGTCGAGGATCTCAAGCGCACCATCAACGAAGAGATCGACCGCTTCGCCCAGTCCGCCAAGAACGATCTGACGCGCGCCCGCGACTTTGAAGCCTCGCTCAGTCGGGCGCTGGAGGCGCAGAAGCGGCAGAGCGTCCAGCTCAGCCAGGCCGCCGTGCGCCTGCGCGAGCTCGAGCGCGAGGCCGATGCCAGCCGTGACGTCTATCAATCCTTCCTCAAGCGCTCGCGCGAGACCGAGGAGCAGGAGACGCTGAACACCTCGGCGGCCCGCATCATCGGCGAAGCGACGGTGCCGCAGCGGCGCTCGTTCCCGCCGGCGATGAGCCTGTTCGCCATGATCGGTTTCATCTTCGGCGCAATCGCTGCATCAAGCTGGTTCGTCGCGGCCGAACTGGTGTTCGCCGGTGCGTTCGTGCCGGCACCGGCGCCGGCCCGTCCCAATCGTACTCCGTTGCCGCAAGCTCCGCGAGCTCCAGAGCCTTCGCGGGCGCCGGAGACTGCCCGGGCCCAGCCGGTCTCGCGAGCCCCGGAAGTCGCGGAGGCACTGCCGGAACTCGCCGCCCCGCCGCTGCAACCTTCGATGGTCGAGAAGCCCCTGATCGAAAAGCCGCTGATCGCGCGCCTGCAGGAGGCCGACGTCATCCACACGCTTGGTGCCATTCTCGCCACCGGCGGCGGCATCGACCTCACCCGGCTGGGCTGGCCGACGCTGCGCCCCGGCTTTCCACTGACGACGCTGCTCAACGCCTGGCGCGACATGCGCACTACGGCGGCCCGGCGCGCCGGCGGAAAGACAATGCCGGTCATCGCGCTCGTCGGTGCCAGCGAGACCACCGGGCGCAGCGTGACGGCGCTCAATTTCGCGCTCGCGGCCGCGCGCGACGGCGCCCGGGTGCTGATGATCGACGCCGACCATCAGGCGCACTCGCTCTCGAACAAGGTCAACCGTCCCCGCAAGAGCGAGCCGAGCAAGGTCGGATGGCTTTCGATCGGCAGCAAGGCCGCACGCGAGATCAAGACACTCAACGGCATCTCGGTATTGCCGGCCGTCGAAGGCGACGCTGGCAAGGCCACTGACGCCATCCGCAAGGCCATCGAGCAGGCGCGCTCCGCCGGCGGCTATGACCTCGTGATCCTCGACGGCCCCACGGCGCCACTCACGGCCGGCAGCCGTAAGCTGCTCGATGATGCCGACGCGCTGGTGGCGGTGTTGCCGACCAGCCTCGACATCAACGACGGCCTGGAAGAGATATTGAGCACGCTCGGCCGCGCCGAGCGCAAGCTCGTCGGCGTCGTGCTCGACGAACTCACCCCTATGGCCCAAGCTCGCCAACGAGGCAGACAATATGCTTGAGCGCCGCATCAATCTCGATGGCCGGGCCGCAACCGCCGACGTGCCGCGGATCACCATCGGCGGCCTTCGCATGGCCACGCTCGACCTGGAAGCGACCGCAGATTTCATGATCGAGGCGACCGATCCGCGCCATCGCATCGGCCGTCCGCTGCACCTGACCTCGGCCAATGGCGAGGTCCTGGCGCGATGCTCGACCGAACCGGAGACCGAGCGCCTGTTCCGCGGCGCCGACCTCATCAACGCCGATGGTCAGCCGCTGGTGGCGGCGTCAAGGCTGCAATCCTGGTTTCCGCTGCCCGAGCGCGTCGCCACGACGGATCTGTTTCACGTCGTCGCGCGCAAGGCGGAAGCGGTCGGCCGCACCTTTTACATGTTCGGCGCCAGCGAGGACGAGAACGCCGCGGCGGTCGAGAACGTCCGGAAGATGTATCCAAACCTCAAGATCGTCGGCCATAGCCACGGGTATCTCCGTGGCGATGCACTGCGCGCGAAGGTCGACGAGATCAACGCGCTAGCGCCGGATTATCTCTGGGTTGCGCTGGGCGTGCCAAACGAGCAGGCCTTCGTCGAGGAATTCACGCCGCATCTCACCAATGTCGGCGTCATCAAGACATCCGGCGGCCTGTTCAACTTCTTGTCGGGAAGCCGCGCCCGCGCGCCGCGATGGATGCAGAAGATCGGCCTGGAATGGGCCTGGCGCACCTTGCTCGAGCCCCGCCGGCTGTTCTGGCGCTATCTGACCACCAACCCTCGCGCGATCTATCTGCTGTTCAGCCGCAACGGGCCTTTCAATCGCTGAGTTGGCAACGACATGACCGCAGCCGGTTATCAGCCCCGCCTGCGCTATTTCAACGCCAGCGGCGCCGGTATTGCGCCTTGCAGGTCGGGCTCATAAGCGGCTAAAGAGACTGTCACAGTCGGCGTCGGCAACTTTCCCGGGCGCCGCATGTTTTTGTATGGCCGTCGACACAAGCGGCACAATCGGCTCAGCCAATAGTGCGAGCCAGCTTTTCAAAGCGAAGGCCACGATCGAGTCCGCGCATCGGCCTGCTTTCAGGCGCGACCCAAGGGAGCACGGAACGAATGCATCAGGCCGCAAGCCTGCAATTCGAGCGCATGATGGACGAGCTCGTCCTCTGGCATGCCGTGCCGGAGGCCGAACGATCGCCGGCGCCGGCCTGGTGGTGGGGTCCGGCGATGGCGGTGCTCGATACGCACGAGCCGATGCGACAGGTGTGGTGTCGTGAGCTCGGCCTTGGCGACGGCTCGAGCGTTGCCGAAGGCGCGCATGTCCTTATCACGCTCTTCGCCGAACAAACCTCACTTCCGTGGCCGGATGATTTTCCACGCAAGGCGGAGATCAGGGACGAGGACGTCCGCGAGCTGCACCCACAGCCATCAGACGACAGCGCTTTTCAACCGTAGCGCCGCGGCCGCGGTGGCGGCATGGTCCCGCTCCGGCTGGAGCGGCGGCGCGCCGGGCAGCTCCATCGGCCGCAGCAGCTCGGCCATCTGCCGCGCCGGAACGGGCTTGGAGATCAGGAAGCCCTGCATCTCGTCGCAGCCATGGGCGCGCAGGAACGCCTCCTGCTCGGCGTTCTCGACGCCTTCCGCCACCACGGTCATGCCGAGCGCCTTGCCCATGCTGATGATCGCCTGCGCGATCGCCTGATCCTCCGCATCCTGCGGCAAGTCGCGCACGAAGGAGCGGTCGATCTTGATGGTGTCGATCGGGAAATGCTTCATCAGCGACATCGACGAATAGCCGGTGCCGAAATCGTCGATCGCCAGGCGAATGCCGCGGCTCTGGATGGCGTCGAGCACCTTGAGCGCGCGCCCGACGTTGCGCATCATCATGCTCTCAGTGACCTCCAACTGGAGCAGCACGGGCGACATGCCACTGGCGGCCAGCGCCTCGTCGACGTCCTGCAACAAATGCTCGTCGACAAACTGCCGCGGTGACAGGTTGACCGCCATCGACACCGGCAACAGGCCGAGGCGCTGCCAGGCCATGGCCTGCGCGCAGGCCTCCTTCACCACCCACCGGCCGATCGGCACGATCAATCCGGTCTCTTCCGCAAGCGGAATGAACTGCGCCGGCGAGATGCTGCCGAGATCGGGGTGCGTCCAGCGCAGCAGGGCTTCCACGCCCGTGATCTGGCCGGTCTCCATGTCCACCTTGGGCTGGTAGTTCAAAGTGAACTGATTCCGCTCCAGCGCCCGGCGCAGCGCGCTCTCCAGCGACAGCCGCTCGATCGACTGCGTGTTCACTTCCTTGGAGAAGAAGCGATAGCCGTTCTTGCCGTCCTCCTTGGCGAGATACATCGCCATATCGGCGTTCTTCGTCAGCGTCTGCACGTCGGCGCCGTTGGCCGGATACATCGCGATGCCGATCGATGCCGTGGTATGGCACTCGTGCCCGGCCAGCTCCATGGGCTCGGCGAGTGCCGTCAGCAGCTCGGTCGCGATACGCTGGACGTCGTCGATCTCGCCGCACTGGTCGAGGATCACCACGAACTCGTCGCCGCCGAGCCGCGCCACCACGTCGCTTGCCCGCAGCGCACCGCGCAGCCGATTCGCCACTTCGAGCAGGAGCAGGTCGCCGGCCTCGTGACCCAGGGAATCGTTGATGACCTTGAAGCGGTCGAGGTCGATGAAAAGCACCGCGAAGCGGTGATCGTGGCGCTGCGCCGCGTCGATCGCCTCGCGCAGCAGCCCGTTGAACGTCTCGCGGTTCGGCAGGTCGGTTAGGCTGTCGTGAGAGGCGAGGTACTCGATCCGCTCGTCCGCCTCGTTCTTCTCGTCTGCGCGATCGAAATTTTCCATCGCGAAGGAGACGTTGTCGGCGAGGCGCTGCAACAACTCGACGAACTCGGCCGTGAAGGTGCCCGGTTCGGTCGACATGTAGATCATGACGCCGACGGCCTGATCGTGCGCGACGAGCGGAAACGCCGCGCCCGACCGTGCGCCGTCGCTGCGGACGATGGCGTGGAAGACGCGGACGCGGTCGTCGTTGAGATAGTCGTTGCTGATGCAGGGCTGGCGGGTGCGGAACGCCGTGCCGCTCATTCCGCGCCCTTCGGGCCGCTCCGGGTCGATTGACAAGCGGACATTGCGCGTGGTGTCAGACGACGGTCCGGCGCTCGCCACGATCTCTAGCTGGTCGCTGTCGCCCCTCGCCAGCGCAATGGTCGTCGAGGTAAACTTGGCGCCGTTCGACGCGGCGAGACAGACGAGGTCGAACAGTTCGGCGCGCGACTTGGCCCGCATGATGGCCTCGTTGGTCGCGCTCAGCGCCGCGAACATACGAGCCAAGCGCTCCCTCTGCGCCTCGGTGCGGGCCTTTTCCCCGGCGCGATCGAAATTATCGAGTGCGAACGAAACGTTCTCGGCCAGACGCCCGAGCAGCTCGACCATATCCGGTGTGAACGTATTCTCTTCCGGCGCGAGGAAAAGCAGAATGCCGATCGGCTCCTGACCTGCGCGCAGCAGCGGGAAGCTGGCAGCGGCTCGCGTTCCGTCTTCGGTTGCCTTGTAATGCCAGTGCGCCGATCGCGGGTCGTGGAGATAGTCGTTGATCACACTGGGCCGTCGCGTACGCAACGACGTGCCGATGATTCCCTGCCCCTCCGGATGATCTGGAGAGACGTCGCAGGTACGTCCAACCATTCGCTCCTGGAGCCGCCCCTTGACCGCGACGACGCGAACCAGCTCACTTTTTTCGTCCAGGATTCCGATGGTCGCTGACGCGAAGACGCCGCCGAGCACGGCCGCCTGACACGCAACCTCGAATAGCTCCTCGCGAGTCTTGGCGCGCATGATGGCTTCGTTCGTGGCGCTCAGTGCCTCGAACATGCCGCTCAACCCGTTACGCTGCTTGTCGGCCTTGGCCTTCTCGTCGGCCCGGTCGAAATTCTCCAGCGCGAAGGCGACATTGGCCTGGAGCTTGCGCAGCAGCTCGATGAATTCGCCCGTGAAGGTGTCGCGCTCCGGAGAGTTGAACAGGAACACGCCTTCGACCTGGTCACCGTTGAAGAGCGGCAACGCCGCGGAGGACGCGATCCCGTTACGGCGGGCGCTGGCCTGCCACGGCGCAATGCGGTCGTCGGCGAGCACATCGTTGCTGACGGCGGGCTGGCGCGTGCGGAACGAGGTGCCGGTCAGCCCGCGGCCTTCGGCCACCTCGTCCGAGGTAGAGAACGTGAAGTTGCGAACCTGATCCGCGTTCGGTCCGTAGCAGGAGACGACACGCAGCAGTTCGGCGTGATGATCGGCGAGCGCAATGGTGACCGAAGTGAACTTGGCTCCCTTCGCCGTCGCCTCGCAGACGAGGTCGAACAGCTCGGAGCGCGACCGCGCACGCAAGATCGCCTCGTTGGTGGCGCTGAGCGCCGCATACATGCGTGCCAGGCGCTCTTCTTCCCTGGCGATCCTGGCTTTTTCGGCCTCGCGTGCAAAATTCTCGAGCGCGAACGAGACGTTCTCAGCCATGCGCAGGAGCAGCGCAACGATCTCCTCGTCCGTGGCCCAGGATCGGCTGATGAAGAACAAGAGCACGCCGACACTTTCACCGTGCCTGATCAGCGGCGCGACCACGCAGGCGACGACGCCGGTGTTGACGTTGGCGTGCTCCCACGGAGTGCCCCTGGTGCGGCGAGCGAGATCGTCTTCGACGATTGGCTTCTGCGTCCGGAACACTTCGCCGGATATGCCCTTGCCGTAGGGATTTTCCGGATCGATCGAATAGCGTGCCTGGGTGACCAGCTCGAGGTTCTGCCCGGTGGAGGCGACCGGCTTCATCCAGTGAGAATCCTGCTCGCGCAGCAACACGATGGTCGCCAGCGATTCGCCGCTGTGCACGGAGGCGTCGCACACGAGCTGATACAGCTCTTGCTCGGTCTTGGCGCGCAGGATGGCTTCGTTGGTTGCGCTGATCGCTCCGTACATGCGGTTGAGCCGGCGCATCGCCCGCTCGCCGGCCTGCCGTGCAGTCTCGCGCGCGAAATTGTCCAGCGCATAGGAAATGTTGGCCGACATGCGCTCGAACAACGACACCATCTGATCGCTTAGCGAACCGGCCTCGCTGCGGGTCACGAGCAGCACGCCGACGCTCTTGCCGCGGCACAGAAGCGGCAACGCCGCCGCGGCGCCGACATGCGCCTTGACCGCGCCCTCGCGCCACGCGAGCGAGCGCGGGTCGTTCAGAAAATCGTTACTGATGCAGAGCTTCCGGCTGCGGAAGGCCTCCCCGCTGACGCCCGAGCCCTCGGCACTTCCGGCTTCCGTGGTGATCTCGATTGCGCTCAGCCGTGCGACGTCGTCGCCGCGACCGGCGGCAAAGCGCAGCCGACGGCCGTCTGGATCCACCAGGAACACGGCGACCGCCATGAAGTCCCCGCTCGAAAACCCGGCGTCGCAGACCTTCTGGTACAGCTCGTCCTGCGATGTCGCGTAGAGGATCGCTTCGTTTATGGCGCTCAACGCCGCAAAGGTGCGCGCGAGTGTCGTCGGCACGATCTCAACTCCCCGGGCATTTCTGCCTTTTTTTCCCGGGTGACGTTATGACCGGCGATCGCCTAAGTGGTCGTTATTGCGCGCCGCAAACCCTCGATCAAAGTGAACGAGCTGCGAACAACCGGCGCGAAACTGTCGAAAATGCCGCCGCACGGGACGAATCTTCGACCAAAGGCACGTGCTCTCTACGAATTTGCAGCCCTGTATTGGTTTACGGGAGATTGATATCGCAGCCGTGCTTTGAGACGATGGCTCTCAGCAACCGCCCACCAAGGGCGATGACCGAGGAAACGCGATGCCCGTCGTCAAGGCCGACCGCCTCACGCGCATCAGCGCCGCGCTGCTTCGTGCCGCCGGGGCTTCCGAGGAAGAGGCCGACGCGGTCGCAAGCGGCTGCGTCAACGCCAATCTCGCCGGCCACGACTCCCACGGCGTGATCGCCATTCCCACCTATGTCGACCGGATCAACGCCGGCCACATCGTGCCCGGCGCCAAATGGACCATCGTGCAGGAATCGCCGACGACGACCGTAATCGACGGTCAGTGGGGGTTTGGCTTCCACGTCAACGCCAAGGCGATGGCGTTGACGATCGAGAAAGCGAAGACGGCGAATGTCGCCGCCTGCACCGTGTTCCGGCAAAGCCATGTCGGCCGCCTCGCCGCCTATCCGCTGATGGCGATGCGCGAAGGGATGATCGGGATTGCAACGGCGGATTCCGGCCGTTCGCCGAAGCATGTGGCGCCGTTCGGCGGCAAGGAGGCACGGCTCGGCACCAATCCGATCTCGATCGCGGTGCCGTCCGATCTCGATGCGCCTTTCTACCTGGACATGGCGACCTCTGCGGTCGCGGCCGGCAAGATCCAGCTCGCGGTCGCCCGCGGCGAGGAGATCCCGCCGGGGTGGATCATCGATGCCGAAGGACGGCACACTACCGATCCAACCCAGTATCGCAAGGGCGGCGCGCTACTGCCGCTCGGCGGCACCGAGGGCTACAAGGGCAGCGGCCTCGCCGCCATGGTCGAGGTCCTGTGCGGCCTGCTCACCGGCCTCGGTTTCGGCGTAGAGCCCACGGGCCGGCACAATGACGGCTGCTTCATGGCCGTGTTCAACGTCGCCGCGTTTCGCCCGCTGCACGACTTCAAGCGCGAGGTCGCCGAGTTCGCGCACTATCTCAAATCGACCCCGCCCTCCGAGGGCAGCAAGGGCGTGTTCTATCCCGGCGAGATCGAGGGCGTGCGCGAGCAGCAGCGCCTGCGCGACGGCATCGAGATCGAGGATGCCACCTGGGAAAAGCTGCGCGCGCTGGCGCGCGAGTACAGGCTCGATACGGTCCTCGACCTGGCCTGACGGATTTCGGCCTGACGCAATTCGGAGAACAGCAGCATGACGCGGCAGATGGTACTGGTCGGCTTCCTTCAAGCCCAGAACTGCACGAATTTGCCGAGCTCGTGGCGTCATCCGGACTCGCGCGACGATTCGATGTCGGCGGACTATTATCAGGAGATCGCCAAAATCCTCGAAGCCGGCAAGTTCCACATGGCCTTCTTCGACGACCGGCTGGCGATGCCGGACCGCTACGGCAACGATCACGCCCACACCGTCGAATACGGCATCCGCTGCGTGAAGATGGATCCGCTGATCGTGCTGACCACGATGGGCATGGTTACAGAGAAGCTCGGGTTGGGGGCGACCGGCTCGACCACGTATTTCGAGCCCTTCGACATCGCCCGCCGCTTCGCAACGCTCGACCTGATGTCGGGCGGACGCGCCGGGTGGAACGTCGTCACCTCGCTCAATGACGGCGAGGCACACAACATGGGGCGGGACTCTCATCCCGAACATGATTCCCGCTACGACCGCGCCGACGAATTCATGGAGATCGTGCTCGGCCACTGGGATACCTGGGAAGACGGCGCGCTCATCATGGACAAAAAGAGCGGCCGCTTCGCCGATCCAGCCAAGGTGAAGCGGCTCGATCACAAGGGCCCATTCTACAAGTCGCGCGGTCCCTTCACGGTGCCGCGCTCTGATCAGGGCCATCCCGTGATCATCCAGGCCGGCGCGTCCGGCCGCGGCCAGCGCTTTGCAGGACGGTGGGGCGAGGTTATCTTCACCGCTGCACGCAATCTCGCCGCCGCCAAGGAAGGCTATGCGTCGGTGCGTAACGAGGCCGCGAAAGCCGGCCGCGATCCGGAGGCGATATTTCTCTGCAACCTGACGACACCGGTTTGCGCCGCGACCAAAGCCGAGGCCGAAGACAAGATGGCGCTGATCAACAAGCTGCCGCTGCAGATCGACGCGCTGTCGCTGCTGGCCGAAGCGCTCAACTACGATTTCGCCTCCAAGGATCTCGACGAGCCGCTGACGACGGAAGAATTGAAGAGCATGCAGGGCATTCTGGGCATCCGCGACGGCGTGCTCAAGAACTCCGGCAAGAGCAATCCGAGCGCGCGCGACTTCGTCACCTTCTCCGGCCGCGGTCAGGTCCAGGATGCGATGGTTGGCGGCCCCAAGGAGATCGCGGACAAGCTCGAAGAAATGTTCGTCGAACGCGGCTGCGACGGGTTCGTCATCGCCGCGACCTATGTGCCCGGCTCCTATGCCGATTTCGTGCAACATATCGTACCGGAATTGCAGCGGCGCGGATTGTTCCAGAAGGAATATCGCGGCAAGACGCTGCGTGAAAATCTCGGGCTCAAGCGGCCGGCTGCCGGCGACTGGAAAGTGCAGCCGCGCGATGCCGCGGAATAACAACGGAGACACGGCATGCGCTGGCTGAAATTCACCGCCGCGGACAAGACGTCCTGGGGAATCGCCGAGGGTGACCAGGTCATCGCGATCGAGGGCGATCCCTTCGGCGAATGGCAACGCACCTCGCGCACGCATCCGCTGTCGCAGGTCAGAATCGACCTGCCGCTGATTCCGCGCACCTTCTACTGCGTCGGCTTGAATTACCTCAAGCATCTGAAGGAAGCCGCCGACAAGCGCGGCGAAGTGCCTGCTGTCCCCGACCGCCCCGAGATCGGCTATCGCGCGCAAAACGCGCTGATTGCGCATGACGAGGACGTGGTGATTCCGTCCTTTGCTACGGACAAGATCCACTACGAAGGCGAACTCGTCGTCGTCATCGGCAGAAAGGTCAAGCATCTCACCAATCAGAATGCCATGGATTGCGTGTTCGGCTACACCATCGGCAACGACGTCAGCGAGCGCAGCTGGCAGAAGGCCGACCGCAGCCTGTGGCGCTCGAAGAACGCCGACACGTTCAAGCCGATGGGCCCGTGGATCGAGACCGAAGCCGACCTCGACAAGATGGAAACGATCGTCCGGGTCAACGGCAAGGAGACCAACCGCTTCCACACCAACGACATGATCTTTGGCGTGGTGCCGTTCCTGGTCGAGTTGACCAAATACTTTACGTTATGGCCCGGCGACGTGATCTGGATGGGCACGGACGGAGCCTCGCCTGATATCAAGCACGGCGACGTCGTGGAGATCGACATCACCGGCATCGGCACGTTGCGGAACAGGTTCGTGCGGGAGGAGCGGTAGCCCACGTTGCACCAACAGTGTCGTCCCGGCGAAGGCCGGGAACCATGCGCCGCAGCAGATGTTTTTGATTAGGACTCGTCGTTACGGCAAGGCAATTGGCATTCGTGGTTATGGGTCCCGGCCTTCGCCGGGACGACGAAGCGCTGCCCTCAAAACGGCAGGGCCACACCCGTCTTGATCTCTTTCAGAACCACGTTGCTTCTCACATAGCGAATGCCGGGAATGCGGAACATGAAGTCGTCGAGGAATCTGTTGTAGGCCGCCATGTCCTGCACGACGACGCGCAAATGGTAATCGGCATCGCCCGTGGTCGCAAAGCACTCCAACACCTCACGCCGCGTGGTCACCCGCGCGACGAACTCGTCGACGAATTTTGCGTCGTGCCGTTCCAACGAGACGTGGAGGATCGCGGACATCGCAAAGCCGGCCTGCTCGCGCGCCACCAGCGCCGCATAGCCCTGGATGGCACCGCTCTCCTCCAACGCGCGCACCCGGCGCCAGCAGGCCGAGGTCGACATGCCGACCGCGTCGGCGAGTTGCTGGTTGGTGGCGCGGCCGTCCTTCTGGAGATAGGCGAGAATCCGCGCGTCTTGGTCTTCGATCATGGAAAGCACCAAAATGGATTAATCTACCGTTCTGTAGGCTATATCGGATAATTCTACCACAAGGGAGGTTCTATTCGGGAAAATAGGTAGGACCTACCAGTCGCCCAGGCCTACCCTTCTCCCATGGCAAGGATGCCGCGGGAGGTCCGCATGGACGCCATTTCGTCACTCGACGCCTACGAGCTTTCCGACCGCTACGATCGCGAAGTGGGCCGCGTCTTCCTTACAGGCACGCAGGCCATCGTCCGCATTGCGCTCGATCAGGTGCGGCGCGACCGTGCCGCGGGGCTGAACACGGCGGGCTTCATTTCGGGCTATCGCGGTTCGCCGCTCGGCGGCATCGACCTCGAACTGTGGCGCATCCAGGAACGACTGAAGCGGGACCACATCGAATTCCTCCCGGCAGTGAACGAAGACCTTGCCGCAACCGCCGTGCTCGGCTCGCAACAGGTCGAGACACAAGCCGACCGCGCGGTCGATGGTGTGTTCGGGCTCTGGTACGGCAAAGGCCCCGGCGTTGATCGCTCCGGCGATGCGCTGAAACACGGCAACGCCTACGGCTCCTCGCCGCATGGCGGCGTGCTGGTGGTCGCCGGCGACGACCATGGCTGCGTCTCGTCCTCGATGCCGCACCAGTCCGACGTGGCCTTCATGAGCTGGTTCATGCCGACGCTCCACCCCGCAAGCGTCAGCGAATATCTCGAATTCGGTGAATATGGCTACGCCCTGAGCCGCTTCACCGGCATGTGGGTCGGCTTCAAGGCGATCTCTGAGATCGTCGAATCCGGCGCGTCCGTTGCGCTGCGCCCGCCGCGCACCTTCCACGCGCCGGACTTCACGCCGCCGCCCGGCGGCTTGCACTATCGCTGGCCCGATCTACCCGGCCCACAGATCGAGGAGCGGCTGGAGGCGAAGAAGCATGCGGTCTACGCCTTCGCCAAGGCCAATCCGATCGATCGTCACATCTACGACATCCCGGGCGCCACCTACGGCATCGTCACCACGGGCAAGGCGCATCTCGATCTGATGGAAGCGCTGCGGCTGATGGGTCTCGAGGAAGCAGCCTGCCGCAGCATCGGCATCGACATCTACAAGGTCGGAATGGTCTGGCCGCTGGCGCTGCATGACGCGATGGCGTTCGTGAAGGGCAAGCGCGAGATCCTCGTGGTCGAGGAGAAGCGCGGCATCATCGAAAGCCAGTTCAAGGAATATTTTTACGATTATCCGGGCGAAAAACCCGAGCGCATGGTCGGAAAGCACGACGAAACCGGCGCGCGGCTGATCTCCTGGATCGGCGAATTGTCGCCGCGAGCGCTGGCGTCCGTGCTGGCGCGACGGCTCGATCCGATGTTTCCGGGCCTCAATCTCGCCGCGCGTGCAGCCGCGCTGCTGCCGGAGGCCGCGCGCACGATCAACGTCTCTGGTGCGACGCGCACGCCCTATTTCTGCTCGGGATGCCCGCACAATACATCGACAAAGGTGCCCGAGGGATCGAAGGCGCTAGCTGGCATCGGCTGCCATTTCATGGCGAGCTGGATGGACCGCGAGACATCGTCCCTGATCCAGATGGGCGGCGAAGGCGTGAACTGGGCCGCCTCGTCACGCTTCACCGGCAACAAGCACGTTTTCCAGAATCTCGGCGAAGGCACCTATTATCATTCGGGCTCGATGGCGATCCGGCAGGCGATCGCGGCCAAAGCCAACATCACCTACAAGATCCTGTTCAACGATGCCGTCGCGATGACCGGCGGCCAACCCGTCGACGGCCCGATCAGCGTCTACGCCATCGCGCTCAGCGTCCGCGCCGAGGGCGTTGCGCGCATCGCGCTGGTGTCGGACGATCCAGCGCAATTTTCGCCCAGCGACTTGCCGTTCGGCGTGTCCATCCATCCGCGCGAAGAGATGGACAATGTGCAGCGCGAGCTGCGCGAAATCTCAGGCGTCTCGGTGCTGATCTATCAGCAGACCTGCGCGACGGAGAAACGGCGTCGCCGCAAGCGTGGCCAGATGGCCGATCCCAAACGCTTCGCCTATATCAACGATCTCGTCTGCGAGGGCTGCGGCGACTGCTCGGTCGAATCCAACTGCCTCAGCGTGGAGCCCAAGGAGACGCCGTTCGGCCGGAAGCGCCGGATCAATCTCTCATCCTGCAACAAGGACTTCTCCTGCCTCAACGGGTTCTGCCCGAGCTTCGTCACCGTCGAGGGCGCGACGCGCCGGAAGAAGGGCGCGAGCCGGATCAACCCGGTCGGCCACGCGGCCACGCTTCCGCTGCCCGCGCCCGCACCGCTCGACCGTCCTTATGATCTGCTCGTCACCGGCGTCGGTGGCACCGGCGTGATCACGGTCGGCGCGCTGATCGGCATGGCGGCGCATCTCGAACGAAACGGCGTCTCGGTGCTGGATTTTACCGGCTTTGCGCAGAAATTCGGGCCGGTGCTGAGCTACATCCGATTGGCTGCATCCCCCGACGCGTTGCATCAGGTCCGCATCGACCAGGGCGCGGCCGATGCGCTGATCGGCTGCGACCTCGTCGTCAGCTCCTCGCCAAAGGCATCCGGCACCTATCGGAAAGGCACGCGCGCCGCGGTCAACACCGCGGAGATGCCGACCGGCGACGTCGTCCGCTTCCGCGACGCAGATCTCGCCTCACCTGCCCGCCTGCGCGCGATCGGCCAGGTGATCGGCGACGGCAATCTCGACACCATCAACGCCAACGCGCTGGCCGAGCGCCTGCTCGGCGACGCCGTCTATGCCAACATCGTCATGCTGGGCTTTGCCTGGCAGCACGGGCTGCTGCCGGTCTCGCTGTCGGCGCTGTTGCGCGCGATCGAGCTCAACGGCGTCGCGGTAGAACGCAACAAGCAGGCTTTCGCCTGGGGCCGGATTGCAGCGGCCGATCCCAACTTCTTGCCGAAGATGGACGACGCGCCCAAGGCAGAGACGCTCGACCAGCTGATCGACCGCCGCGCCGACTTCCTCACGGCCTATCAGAACGATGCGTATGCAACGCGCTATCGAGCACTCGTTGCAAACGTTCGCAAGGCCGAAGCCAAACTGAATAGCGGAGCATTGACCGAAGCGGTCGTGCGCGCGCTGTTCAAGTTGATGGCCTACAAGGACGAATACGAGGTGGCACGGCTGCACATGCAGAGTGGTTTCCTCGACGAATTGAAAGGCGAGTTCGAAGGCGAATTCAGCATCCAATATCACCTCGCCCCGCCGTTCCTGCCGTCGAGGCGCGACGCCCGCGGACGTCCGCGCAAGCGCGCCTTCGGGCAGTGGGTCCAGATACCGCTTGCCATGCTGGTGCGATTGAAGGGATTGCGCGGGACGCCGTTCGACCCGTTCGGCTACACGGCGGAACGGCGCGCCGAGCGGGAACTGATCACTTGGTACGACGGCATCATCAAACGGCTGCTCGGCGGGCTCGAGGCGGCGCATCTGCCAAGTCTGGTCGCCATTGCAAAAGCGCCGATGGATATCCGGGGCTACGGGCCGGTTAAGGACGCCGCGATCGGGAAGGTGAAGGCCGAGGTCGAGCGGCTGTTCGCCGAGCTCGACGCCCCATCACCTGCAAAGATGCGCGTCTACGGTTGACGGGGCGCCGACGAAGCTTCAGCCTCTGGAGCCGAGGCGCGCCCTGATGGCGCTCCTGCAACGGGGTGACGCCTCATGGATTTCGACCAGTTGACCCTGACCCAGGCTGTGGCCGACCTCCGCGCCGGAAAAATCACGAGCACCGCACTCACGACGGAAGCTCTCGCCCGCGCCACGGCCAATGCCGATCTGAATGCCTTCGTCACCCTGGACGAGGCCGGCGCCCTGAAAGCTGCGGCCGCATTCGACGCGAACGACAACAAGGACAACAAGGACAAGCCGCTCGGCGGCGTTCCCATCGTGATCAAGGACAATATCGAGGTCGCGGGACTCCCCTGCAGCGCGGGAACGCCAGCGCTGAAAAATTACGTTCCGAGGGCCGACGCGCCGGTGGTCGCAAAGCTGCGTACGGCGGGCGCGGTCATCATCGGCAAGACCAGCATGCACGAGCTCGCCTTCGGCATCTCCGGCTACAACACCGCATTCAAGACCGGCGCGGAGTTCGGCGTGCGCAACGCCTATGACCGCGCCCTGATTGCCGGCGGCTCCTCCTCCGGAACGGGCGCCGCGATCGGCGCACGGATCGTCGCGGGCGGGCTCGGCACCGACACTGGCGGATCGGTCAGGGTTCCCGCCGCGCTGAATGGATGTGCCTCGCTCCGCCCGACGGTCGGACGCTATCCGCAAGCTGGCATCGCGCCGATCTCGCACACCCGCGACACCGCGGGTCCGATGGCAGCGACCGCGGCGGATGTCGCGCTGCTCGACCGCGTCATTGCAGGCGGCGATGCCATCGCGCCGGCCGATCTGACGCTGGTGCGGATCGGCATCGTAAAGACGATGCTGAGCAATCTCGACGCCGACACCGACGCCGCATTCCAGGCAGCCCTCACGAAAATGAAGACGCAGGGCGTCACGATCGTTGAGATCGAGATGCCGCATCTGGCCGAACTCAACGGCCAGGTCGGCTTTCCCGTCGCGCTGTACGAGGCCTATGACGACATGGTGGCCTATCTGGCGCATAGCGCCACCGGCATCACCATTGACGCACTGGCGCGGGAGATCGCGAGCCCCGACGTCAAGGGCACCTATGACGGCCTCGTGATCCCGCGCAAGCTGCCAGGTCCAGACAATACGCTGGTCGATGCCGAGCCGATCTATGACGCGGCCATCAGGTCCGCGCGACCCGCCCTGCAGGCGCTCTACGGCAGGACCTTTACGGACAACCGGCTCGATGCCATCGCCTTCCCGACCACGCCGCGTATCGCCATTGCCTCCAATCCCGATTCCAGCAGCCTGGAGAATTTCGCCCTGTTCATCCAGAACACCGATCCCGGCAGCAATGCCGGCATTCCCGGCATCCAGATTCCGATCGCGCTCGGCGCCCGGAGCAAACTGCCGATCGGGCTTGAATTGGACGGCCCCGCGGGCAGCGATCGCAGCCTGCTTGCGATCGGCATGGCACTCGACGCCGTGTTCGAGCGATTGCCGCCGCCGCGCCACTCATGAATACGGATTGATCAGCTTCTGCTGCTCGGCGCTGTGATGCACGAGCATGTCGATGAAGGTCCTGACCTTCGCCGACAGATGATGCCGGTGCGGATAGACGGCGTTCATCGACATCTCGACCGGCCGGTACTCGGGCAGCAGTCGAACGAGCCGACCGGCTTCGAGATCGTCTCGAACGAGAAAGCCGGCCATCAGGCAGACGGCAGCGCCTTCCAGCGCCACCTTCCGCAAGGCCTCACCGCTGTTGGTGATGAAGCTGCCGGAAATCCGTGCCGATGCCGGCGCGCCCTTGCGATCGAAAAAGCGCCAATCGTCGCCGAAGGGATAGTTCAAATGGCGCCCGCAATTGTGCGCCGTGAGCTCATCGAGCTTCTGCACGCGACCGTGCTTGTCGAGATAATCGTGCGAGCAGCACAGCACGTGACGCCAGGTGGCAAGGCTGCGGACGATCAGGCTCGAATCCGGCGGCGCGGTCATGCGCAGGGCAACGTCGTAGCCTTCTTCGATGAGATCGATGTCGGCTTCGCCCATGCGCAGATCGATCTTGAGCTCTGGATAGGCCGACAGCAGCTTCGCCACCACGGGCGCGACGAACGGCACCATGTGCGTGGCGACGTGGATCCGCAGCGTCCCGCGCGGCACCGACTGCAATTCGCTCGCGATATCGTCGGCCTGTTCGATATCGGCGAGGATCTGGATGCAGCGGTCGTAGTAAGCCTTGCCGATCTCGGTGAGATTGACCTTACGCGTGGTGCGCTGAAGCAGCCTCACCCCGAGCCGGTCTTCCAGCGCCTGAACGTGATTGCTCACCATCGTGGTCGACATGTTGAGCTTGCGGGCTGCTGCAGAGAAGCCGCCGGTCTCGACCACCCGGCTAAAGACTTCGAGGCTCGTCAATCGGTCCATACCGACTGATTATCCGCTCTTGGTCGATAATCGCAAGGAATTCTGTCCGATTATCCATCAGATTAGCTCGCGCGCGGATGGCGGATGGGTTAGCCGCAATCCTGCGACAGAGGCGGCAATCGCTCTGGGGCAGTCGCACCTCCGGCTCGGTAGACCATACGCGAAGGCGGGATTCCCGGACTATCCACTCTCAGCGGATAATCCTTCCGGTATTTCGCTGATTATCGATCGCGCGAAGAAGACCGATAGTCTCAGCCACCCGACAGGAGACTGCCATGTCCGAGATGCCCCGCACCGAAAACTTCCAGCAAGCGACTGAGGTACTGCAAGCTTCACCGCCGGTGCCGGTGCGTGGTCCGACCCGGAATATGGTCCGGCGGGCGGCGTTGGCGCTCGCGTTCCTCGCGGGCACAGCAGCGATTGTCCATTACGGACACGACTACTGGGTCAACGGCCGTTATCTCGAGACAACCGACGACGCCTATGTGAAGGCCGACTCCACGATCGTCGCGCCAAAAGTCTCGGGCTACATCGCCAAGGTGCTGGTCAGCGACAACGAAAAGGTCAAAGCGGGCCAGCTGCTGGCGAAGATCGACGACCGTGACTTCAAGGCGGCGCTCGACCAGGCCCGCGCCGATGTCGCTGCGGCGGAAGCGTCGGTGCGCAACCTCGACGCCCAGCTCGAACTCCAGCAGCCGATCATCGAGCAGAGCACGGCCGATGTCGCTGCTGCCGACGCGAATCTGAAATTTGCGCAGGAGGAGCGCGCCCGCTACGACGATTTGATGAAGTCGGGATCCGGCACGATTCAGCGCGCACAACAGACTGACGCCGCGTTGCGCGCCAGCAACGCGCAACTGCAACATGCCAGGTCGGGCCTTGTGGCCGCGCAACGCAAGATCGACGTGCTCACCACCCAGCGCGCGCAGGCCATAGCCCAGCTCGAGCACGCGCGCGCGGTCGCGGAGCAGGCAACCCTGAATCTCTCCTACACCGAGATTACGGCGCCGGTCGACGGCACGGTCGGCGCCCGCTCACTGCGCGTGGGACAGTTCGTGCAAGCCGGCACGCAATTGATGGCGGTGGTGCCGCTCGATGCAGTCTATGTCGTGGCGAATTTCAAGGAGACGCAGCTCACTCATGTCCGCGCCGGCCAACCAGTCGAGCTGCACGTCGACAGTTTTCGCAATCAGACCCTGCGCGGCCATGTCGACAGCCTTTCGCCGGCGAGCGGCCTTGAATTCGCACTGCTGCCGCCCGACAACGCCACCGGCAATTTCACCAAGATCGTGCAACGGGTGCCGGTGAAGATCGTGCTCGACGACCACAGCTTGACCGGGCTGCTGCGCCCCGGCATGTCCGCGGCGCCCACTATCGACACCAAACAGGCCGTCATGGCCGAGCGCGAGACGGCCAAGCGCCTCGCCGACAATGCGACGCGACCCAACGGAGGCTAAAGGCCCACTCCGGCAGCAATATCAAGTCCTGCCGGATGATCCTTCCCACGCTTCCCCATGATCGAAGCCATCCGCCTGATGCATCCTGTCTCCGTACCCGAGACGAGGCCCTTCATGAGCACGCTCCAACCCGCCCTGAACGCCGCTTCCGCCGCCAGCTTTCCTGCTCCGGCCGCGGCCGCCACGCCGGTGGTTTCCACCAAGACCTGGATTGCCGTGATCGGCGCGACACTCGGCGCCTTCATGGCGGTGCTGAACATCCAGATCGTCAATGCCTCGCTCGCCGACATCCAGGGCGCGATCGGCGCCGGCATCGACGATGGCGGCTGGATCTCGACCTCTTATCTGATCGCGGAGATCGTGGTCATCCCGCTCTCGGGCTGGCTGGCGCAGGTGTTCTCGATCCGCATTTATCTGCTCACCAACGCGGTCCTGTTCCTGATCCTGTCGGCCGCCTGTGCGCTGGCGCAGGACCTGCCGCAGATGATCGTGCTGCGGGCAGTGCAAGGTTTTACCGGCGGCGTGCTGATTCCGATGGCGTTCACGCTCATCATCACATTGCTGCCGCGCGGAAAGCAGCCGGTCGGCCTTGCGCTGTTCGCGCTGTCGGCGACGTTCGCGCCCGCGATCGGCCCGACCATCGGCGGCTATCTCACCGAAAATTTTGGCTGGCAGTACATCTTCTACGTCAATGTCGTCCCGGGCGGGATCATGCTCGGCATGCTCTGGTACGCGCTCGATGCAAAGCCCATGAAGCTTGGGCTGCTGCGCGACGGCGACTGGGCCGGCATCATCGCCATGGCGATCGGACTGTCGGCGCTGCAGACCGTGCTCGAGGAAGGCAACAAGGACGACTGGTTCGGCTCGCCCTTCATCGTCAAGCTGTCCGTTATCGCGATCGTGGCGCTGATCGCCTTCCTGATCATCGAGCTCACTGTGAAGAAGCCGCTCCTCAACCTGCGCCTGCTGGTCCGCCGCAATTTCGGCTTCGGCATGCTCGCGAACTTCCTGCTGGGAATCGCGCTCTACGGCTCGGTGTTCATCCTGCCGCAATATCTGGCCCGCATCCAAGGCTACAATGCCGAGCAGATCGGCATGGTGCTGGCATGGACGGGCCTGCCGCAGCTCCTGCTGATCCCGCTGGTGCCGCGGCTGATGCAGAAGCTCGATGCGCGGCTCATCATCGGCGTCGGCTTCGTCCTGTTCGCGGCTTCCAACTTCATGAACATCTACATGACCGGCAACTATGCCGCCGATCAATTGCTCTGGCCCAATGTGGTTCGTGCGATCGGCCAGGCGCTGGTGATGGCGCCACTGTCTGCGGTGGCGACCTCAGGCATTGAACCGGAGAACGCGGGCTCGGCCTCCGGCCTGTTCAACATGATGCGCAATCTCGGCGGCGCCGTCGGTATCGCGTTGTTGCAGACCCTGCTGACCAAGCGCGAGCAGTATCACTCCAACGTGCTGATGCAGTCGGTCTCGCTGTTCGAGCAGACGACGCGGACACGGCTGGAACAGCTCACCCAATACTTCGTCAATCACGGCATTCTCGACCGGGCGGACGCGTTGCATCGCGCCTATGTTGCGATCGGCCATATCGTGCAGAAGCAGGCCTATATCCTCGCCTTCAGCGACACCTTCTATCTGCTCGGCGTGGCACTGATCGTCGCGCTGATCGCCACCCTCTTCCTGAAGAAGGCCGGCCCCGCCTCGGCCGGCGGCGCCCACTGACATCACCCCAGCAAGCAAGGAGAACGACCATGAAACCCCGCATGAATTTCTACCAGGCCGCACCCGACACGATGAAGGCGCTGATGGCGCTGGAAGAGCAGATCCAGTCGACCGGCCTCGAGAAATCGCTGATCGAGCTCGTCAAGATCCGCGCGTCGCAGATCAACGGCTGTGCCTTCTGCATCAACATGCATACCGAGGACGCCCGCAAGCGCGGCGAGACCGAGCAACGCATCTATCTGCTCAACGCCTGGCGCGAATCCCCGCTCTACACTGACCGCGAGCGCGCCGCGCTGGCCTGGACCGAATCGGTGACGCTGATTTCCGAGACCCACGCGCCCGATGACGTCTACGAGCAGGTCCGCGCGCAATTCTCCGACGCGGAGACGGTGAACCTGACCATGCTGATCGGCGCCATCAATGCCTGGAACAGGATCGCGATCGCGTTCCGTGCGGTTCATCCGGTGAAGGTGAAGGCGTCGGTGGCGTAAGATGTTCTTGGCTGTCATGCCCCGCGCAGGCGGGCATCCAGTATTCCAGAGACAGCGAGATTAATCACCGCCCGCGCGGCGTACTGGATCGCCCGCCTTCGCGGGCGATGACACCGAGTGCGCCGCTTAAATCGCCGTCGCCTTGGCGAACTCCACGTAGATCTCGCGCAGCCGCGCGGCAAGCGGGCCGGGCTTGCCGTCGCCGACCTTCTTGCCGTCGATCGCAACCACCGGCTGGACGAACAGCGACGCCGAGGTGGCAAAGGCTTCCTTGGCGGCGAGCGCCTCGGCGACCGTGAAGGAACGCTCCTCGACGCGGAGCTGACGCTCTTCCGCCAGCGCCACCACCGCCTTGCGGGTGCAGCCCGGCAGGATCGCGTTGGAGTTCTTTCGGGTCACGATGACGTCGTCCTGGGTCAGGATGAACGCCGAAGACGAGCCGCCTTCGGTGACGTAGCCGTCTTCCAGCATCCAGGCCTCGCCCGCACCGGCTTCGGCCGCGGCCTGCTTTGCCAGCACTTGCGCGAGCAGTGCCACGCTCTTGATGTCGCGCCGCTCCCAGCGGATGTCGGGCACGGTGATCACGTTGATGCCGGTCTTGGCCGAGGCGGCGTTGATGATGTCCTTCTCCGACGTGAACATCACCAGGCTCGACTTGACGTCGCCCTTGGGGAAGGCGAAGTCGCGGCCCTTGTCGGCGCCGCGGGTGACCTGAAGATAGACGAGCCCGTTCTCGACATTGTTGCGCGCGATCAGCTCCTTCTGGAGCTCGGTGATGCGCTCGACCGTCTCGGGCAGCTTCAGCTGGATCTCGCCGACCGAGCGCTCCAGCCGCGTCAGATGCGAGGCATTGTCGATCAGCTTGCCGTCGAGCACGGCCGAGACCTCGTAGATGCCGTCGGCAAACAGGAAGCCGCGATCGAGCACCGAAATTTTGGCGTCCGAGAGCGGGACGAATGAGCCGTTGACATAGGCGATCGGATCCAAGGCAGGTCTCCTGGCGGGAAGAGAGATTTGGTGCGGTTATACCGGATTTGGCGACGCCCTGAAACCCGCCTTCGGCGCATCCCGGAATAACGCGAGAATTAATGCGATAGGATCTTCGACAAGAACTTCTGCGCGCGGTCGCTGCGGGGCTTGCCGAAGAAATCGTCCTTCGGGGCGTCCTCGACGATCTCGCCGCGGTCCATGAAGATCACGCGGTTGGCAACCTTGCGGGCAAAGCCCATCTCGTGGGTGACGACCATCATGGTCATGCCCTCATGGGCGAGGTCCACCATGACGTCGAGCACCTCGCTCACCATTTCGGGGTCGAGCGCCGAGGTCGGCTCGTCGAACAGCATGACAATGGGATCCATTGCGAGCGCGCGAGCGATCGCCACTCGCTGCTGCTGGCCACCGGACAGGTTCGCGGGATACTTTTGCGCCTGCTCCTTCAGGCCGACGCGCTCCAGCAACTGCATGCCTTTTGCCATCGCCTTGTCGCGCGACCGGTCGAGCACCTTCTGCTGTGCGAGACAGAGATTGTCGATGATCTTCAGATGCGGAAACAGCTCGAAATGCTGAAACACCATGCCGACACGCGAGCGCAGCTTGGGCAGATTGGTCTTGGGATCGTTGACCTTGGTACCATCGACGCTGATGTCGCCTTTCTGGAATGGCTCCAGCGCGTTAACGCATTTGATCAGCGTCGACTTGCCTGATCCCGAGGGACCGCAGACCACGACCACCTCGCCCTTGGTGACGCTGGTGGTGCAGTCGGTCAGCACCTGGAAGCTCGGGCTGTACCATTTGTCGACGTGGCTGATCTCGATCATGACAAACTCTATCGAATGATGGCGATGCGCGCCTGCAGGCGGCGAACGCCGAAGGACGCAACACAGGAAATGGTGAAGTAGACGATCGCTGCGAACAGATACATTTCGACCAGACGGCCGTCGCGCTGCGCGACCTTGCTCGCGGCACCGAGGAAATCGGTGATCGACAGCACGTAAACCAGCGAGGTGTCCTGGAACAGCACGATGGTCTGCGTGATCAGGACCGGCAGCATGTTACGGAAGGCCTGCGGCAGCACGACGTAGCGCATGGTCTGGGCGTAGGTCAGGCCAAGCGCGTTGGCTGCGGCCGGCTGACCGCGCGAGATCGACTGGATGCCGGCACGCATGATCTCGGAGAAGTACGCGGCCTCGAACAAGATGAAGGTGATGAGCGAGGACGCGAACGCGCCGACACTGATCGGGCGCGACGCGCCGGTCACCCACTGCCCGATATAGGGCACCAGGAAGTAGAACCAGAAGATCACCAGCACCAGCGGCAGCGAGCGCATGAAGTCGACATAGACCCCGGCGATGCGGCCCAGGATCTTGAAGCCAGACAGCCGCATCAGCGCGATTGCCGTGCCGAAGATCAGGCCGCCGAGCGCCGCAAGTCCCGTGAGCATCAGCGTGAACGTCATGCCCTCGTAGAACAGATAAGGCAGCGTGCGGCGGATGACGTCGAAATCGAAATTGCTGAACATGGTGCTATTTCCCCGTGATGTAGCCGGGGATCGCGACGTAGCGCTCGAGGAAGCGCATTGCGGTCACGACGACGGCGTTGACGAGGAGATAGAGAAGGGTCGCGGCGGTGAAGGCCTCGAACACCTGGAACGAGAATTCCTGCATCGAGCGCGCCTGTCCGGTCAACTCAAGCAAGCCGATGGTGATGGCCACAGCCGTGTTCTTGATGGTGTTGAGGAACTCGGACGTCAGCGGCGGCAGGATGATGCGAAAAGCCATCGGCAGCAAGATGTAGCGATAAGCCTGCAAGGTCGTCAGGCCGAGCGCGGTCGCCGCCATTTTCTGGCCGCGTGGGAGCGATCCGATGCCGGCCTGCAACTGCACGGCGACGCGCGCCGACATGAAGAACCCGATGCCGATCGCCGCCGTCCAGAACGGCGCATTCGGCAGCTGCTTCAGCCAGAGGCCGGCAGATTTCGGCAGCAGTTCCGGCAGCACGAAGAACCACAGGAAGAGCTGCACCAGCAGCGGCATGTTGCGGAAGAATTCGACATAGGCAAAGCCGAACCAGTACGCTCCCTTCGACGGCAGCGTGCGCATCACGCCGACGATCGAGCCCATGATCAGCGCGATGATCCATGCGAGCGCACCCGTCTTGAGGGTCAGCACCAGGCCCGACAACAGCATGTCGAGATAGGTGCCGGTCCCCATCGGGTTCGGCTCGAAGAAAATTCCCCAGTTCCAGTGGTAGTTCACGTGTCCCCCGCGCGAACGCGCCAGTCATGGATGTCCTGGCGCCTATGCAAATGTCCGGCCACCTTGGAGTCAAGATGGCCGGACACGATCCGGATCGAAAGATCGCGGTTATAGCTTACTTATAATCGTCCGGGTTCGGCGAGTCGGTCGGCTTGGCGAACTCGTTCTTCAGCTCGGCCGAGATCGGGGTGTTGAGGTTCAGACCCTTCGGCGGGATCTTCTGGGTGAACCACTTCTCGTAGATCTTCTGGCCTTCCCCGGAAGTATAGAGCGCTGCGGTCGCCGCATCGACCACCTTCTTGAACGCCGCGTCGTCCTTGCGCAGCATGATGCCGTAGGGCTCAGGCTTGGAGAACGCGTCCTTGGAGATGACGTAGTCGTCGGGCGACTTCGAGCCGGCAACGAGGCTCGCGAGCAGGATGTCGTCCATCACGAAGGCGACGGCGCGGTCGGTCTCGACCATCAGGAAGGATTCGGCGTGGTCCTTGGCCGGGATGATGTTGGCGCCGAGGCTTTTCGCAACATTGGCTTCGGTGAGCTGCTTGATGTTGGTGGTGCCGGCGGTCGAGACCACCGTCTTGCCCTTGAGATCGTCGATCGACTTCAGGCCGCTCGACTTCTTGAAGACGTAGCGGCTGGCGGTCAGGTAATGGGTGTTGGTGAAGGCAACCTGCTTCTGCCGCTCGGCATTGTTGGTGGTCGAGCCGCATTCGAGGTCGATGGTGCCGTTGGCCATCAGCGGAATACGCGTCGCCGAGGTCACCGGATTGAGCTTGACCTCGAGCTTGTCGAGCTTGAGCTCCTTCTTCACGGCGTCGACGATCTTGTAGCAGATGTCCATCGCGAACCCGATGGGCTTCTGGTTGTCATCGAGATAGGAGAACGGGATCGAGGAGTCGCGGAAGCCGAGCGTAATGGCGCCGGTGTCCTTGATGTTCTTCAGCGTGCCGGTCAGCTCCTCGGCCCCGGCCTGGCTGACAGCGAAGGTCGCGGCGAGCGCGAGGCCGATGCTACGGAAATGTTTCACTTTTGGGTCCCCTTTCAGGATGATGCCGGCGGGATGCAAGCACAAATTGGATTGGAATAGAATGTGACTTTTGGCTGGATCGCGGCTCCGGTTAACGGCTCAGGCCGGCGGGCGCGTTAGCGGGCTTGTTAGCGGGCTTGGCAATTCCCCGAGATCCCAGAACAGGCCGGCCATCACCGTCAAGGCCTCTTCGGTCAATGGCAGCAGGATGTGCTCATTGGGCGCATGCTGGGAGCAGCCGGGATAGGAGTGCGGCACCCAGATCGTCGGCAGGCCCAGGATCTCGGAGAACACGTCGTTGGGCAACGAGCCGCCGAAATTGGGCAGTACCGCCGGGACCTTGCCGGTGGTCTGACGAACCGAATCCGCCGCCCATGTGATCCAGGGGCTGTCGAAATCCGTGCGCGAGGCGGCAAAGCTCTGCGCCGCCCGCACCTCGACCATCGGAAAGCCCTTCTGCGCCAGATGCGCGCGGATCGCCTCGATCAGCCCATCGATCCTGGTGCCGACCACGAAACGCAGTTGCAGCACGGCATTGGCGTGGCCGGGAATGGCGTTGGCCGGCTTCTCGATATTGCCCGACGACATCGCCAGCACTTCGAGCGTGTTCCAGGCGTAGAGCCGCTCGGCCGCCGAAAGACCCTCCTCGCCCCAGCCCTCGGCCAACGCCGGCTCGTCCTCGGTCGGCACCACCTGCACGTCCGCAAGATAACTGCGGATCTGGTTGGTGAGGCGCGGCGGCTTCAGCGCATCCAGCTGAAGGCGGCCGTGGCCGTCGACCAGCGTCGAGATCGCGTTGACCAGAATGGTCGCGGGGTTGGCGAGCACACCGCCCCAATTGCCGGAGTGATGGCCGCCGTCGCGAAGGTTCACATCGAGATGAATGCGGATGCCGCCGCGGCAGCCGAGGAACAGGGTGGGACGGTCGGCGGACAGGCGCGGCCCGTCGGAGGCCATGAACAGATCGGCCTTGAGCGCATCGCGATTGAGATCGCAGACCTTGCCGAGATCCGGCGAACCGATCTCCTCGCCCATCTCGACGATGAACTTGGCGTTGAAGCCGAGCTTGCCGCCGCGGGCCTCGCGCACCGCGCGGAGTGCGGCCATGTTGATGCTGTGCTGCCCCTTATTGTCGGCCGTGCCGCGACCGTAAAGACGCGTGCCCGAAACCGTGGTGCGCCAGGGATCGCGGCCGTCGCGCCACTCGCCTTCCATGCCGTCGACGACGTCGCCATGGCCGTAGATCAGCACGGTCGGCGCCGTCTCGCTCTCGTGGTGTTCTGCGAACAGGAACGGCGCCTTGCCGCTGGGAGATTCGATCATCCGGCTTTGGAAATCGAGCGCGGCGAAAGCGGGCACCATCTCCTGTTCCAGATAGGCGCGCAGCTCGACGCTCCGGTTCGGATTCTGGCTCTCGGTCCGGTAGGCGACGCGACGGTCGAGTTCAGCGAGGAACGCGCCGGATTTGAAATCGTCACGGGCGCGGGCGATGGCATCGGCTCTGGTCATTATTTTCTTTTTTAGGTTGCGAGGCGAAGGAGCATACCCGATACGGGCAGGCCTCCGAAAGTGGCGGGGACTTCGATAGTCTTGGGATTTCGTTCTTGCTCTCTTGAGATTGGCTTGCCAAGCGCGGCAGCGCCGCTGATTTTGGCCTTGCCAACGTCGCGCTATATGCAAGAACTTCGCCAAGTTCGGGCGCAGCTCTATCATTCGAAGAGCGCCCGGTACAGGGCGCCGGGGGACCATCATGGCCAAGCAGATCAGGCTCAATGCATTTGCGATGAATTGCGTCGCGCACCAATCACCGGGCTTGTGGACCCATCCGCGTGACCGCACTGCCGAATATAACCGCCTGCCCTACTGGATCGATCTTGCCAAAACGCTGGAGCGCGGCCGTTTCGACGGACTGTTCCTGGCCGACGTGCTCGGCGTCTATGACGTCTACGGCAACAGTCCTGACGCAGCCTTGCGCAATGCAGCCCAGTCGCCATCGAACGATCCGCTGCTGCTGCTGTCGGCAATGGCGGCGGTCACGCAGAATCTCGGCTTCGGCGTCACCAGCAATCTTTCCTTCGAGCCGCCCTATCCGTTCGCGCGGCGGATGTCGACGCTCGATCATCTTACCGAGGGGCGTATCGGCTGGAATGTCGTCACCGGCTATCTCGACAGCGCCGCGCGCGGCGCCGGCAAGGACAAGCAGATCGGGCACGACGACCGCTACGAGATCGCCGACGAATATATGGAGGTCGTCTACAAGCTCTGGGAAGGAAGCTGGGAGGACGACGCCGTGCTGCGCGACCGCACGCGCGGCATCTTTACCGATCCCACAAAGGTCCATCGCGTCAACCACGAGGGCGCCAACTACCGCATCAATAACACCATCCACCTGAGCGAACCGTCGCCGCAGCGGACGCCCGTGCTGTACCAGGCCGGCACCTCGCCGCGCGGACGGAGGTTCGCGGCACAGCACGCCGAATGCGTGTTCATGTCGGGGCCGTCGGCCAAGGTGATCGCGCCGCGGGTGTCGGCGATCCGTCAGGAGGCCGCCGCGTTCGGGCGCAATCCGGCGGAAATCCTGATGTTCTCGATGATGACGATCATCCTCGGGCGGACGGAGGCCGAGGCGAACGAAAAATATGCCGACTATCGGCGCCACATCAGCCCCGAGGGCGCGCTCGCGCTGATGTCGGGATGGACCGGAATCGACTTCTCCGGCTACGAGCTCGATCAGCAGGTGCGCCATGTCCAGAACGACGCCGGCCGCAGCGCACTGGATAACGTCACCCGCGCCGATCCCGATCGCGTCTGGACCGTGCGCGACGTCATCGAGCATGTCGGCGTCGGCGGCGCCGGTCCCGTCGTGGTCGGCACGCCGGAGATGGTCGCGGACAAGATCGAGGCGTGGTTCGAGGCGACCGATGTCGACGGCCTCAACGTCGCCTTCGCGATCTCACCCGGCGATTTCGAGGACATCGCCGACATGCTGGTGCCGGAGCTGACGCGGCGTGGGCGGTACAAGCCGGAATATGCAAAGGGCACGCTGCGGGAGAAGCTGTTCGGCGAAGGGCGTGCAAGGCTGGGTGCGCCGCATCCGGCGGCGGGGTTCAGGGTGGGGAGGAAGGGGTAGAGCCACCGCAGTCGTCCTGGCGAAAGCCAGGACCCATAACCCCAGGGAGCAGTTTGGCGAAGCCTGATCGTTCAGGATTAGCACCACCCGCAATCGATAGATCACGCGGTATGGGTCCCGGCCTTCGCCGGGACGACCCCAGGGCTACACCTTCCCGTCCACCATCACCTCGATCAGCTTCGTGCCAGGCCGGCCGAACGCCGACACCAGCGTCGCCTTCAACTCGCGGGGATCGCTGACCTTGATCGCCTCGCATCCCAACGCCTTCGCCACGCCCGCGAAATCCACCGGGGGATCGACGAAATCCATGCCGACGTAATTATCGTCGCCATGGAAGGCGAGCAGGCGCTGCTTGATGATGCGGTAGCCGCCATTGTTGGCAATGACGACATTGAGCGGCAGCTTGTGATGCGCCGCCGTCCACAGCGACTGGATCGAATACATCGCGCTGCCGTCGCCGGAGAAGCAGACGACGGGGCGATCGGGATTGGCGATGCTGGCGCCGACGGAGGCCGGCAGGCCCCAGCCGATGCCGCCGGAGGCAAGGCCGTGATAGCCGAAGCGGTCGCGGTGCGCACGCAGCGCCGTGATCTGGCGGCTCGAAGTGAGGCCTTCGTCAACGAGGATGGCATTGGCTGGCATGGCCTCGACCATCTGCAGCACCAGCCAGTCCGGATCGATGGGGCTGCGGTTCGCGGCCTTCCCGATCTGCTCGACCAGCGCGGTGCGCCTTGCGGTCCAGTTCTTCGGCGCGAGCTCGGCGAGACGTTGCCTCGCACGTTGCGCCAGGGCAGCGCCGCCCATCTCCTTCAACACCGGGATCAGCGCGCGCAGCGTTTCCTTCAAATCCGCCTTCAGCGCGATCTCGGCACCGTAGTTCTTGGCGATCTCCCAATCGCCGAGGCCGATCTGCACGATGCCAAGGCCCTCCGGCAGCGCATCGACCTCGCTGTAGACCGACATCCGCAGGGGATCGCCGCCGAGCGCGATCAAGAGGTCGTACGGCGCAAGCGTGTCGCGCGCGACTTTCTGAACCCGTGCCAGCGTGCCGACGAAGCTCGGGCTCTCCGAGAGGAAGTGCGAGCCGTAGGGCGTCGAGGATTGGTACGCGGCCGCGCCCAAAAGCTCGGCGAGTTCGGCGGCCTCCTTCAGCGCATCGCTCTTCACCACCTCGTCCATGGTGACGATCACGGGACGCTCGGCCCTCAGTAGTCGCGCGGCGAACGCCTTGAGTGCCTCATCCGATGGCCTTGTGCGAGCGTCGATGCGGGTGGAGCGACCGAGATCGATACCGGCCTCGCTGTTGAGGATGTCGCCGGGCAACGAAATGAACACCGGCCCGGTCGGCGGCGTGGTCGCGACTTTTGCGGCGCGGCGCACGATGCGCGGCAGATCCTCGAGCCGGGTCACCTCGACCGCCCATTTCACCAGCGGCTCGGCCATGCGCACCAGCGGGCCGTAGAGCACCGGCTCCATCAGTCCGTGGCCCTGCTCCTGCTGGCCCGCGGTGAGGATCATCGGCGTGCCCGTGAACTGGGCGTTGTAGAGCGAGCCCATCGCGTTGCCGAGGCCGGGCGCGACATGGACGTTGCATGCGACGAGCTTTCCGGAGGCGCGGCTATAGCCATCCGCGATCGCCACCACCAGGCTCTCCTGCATCGCCATCACATAGGTGAGATCGGGATGGTCCTTCAGCGCGTGCATGATCGGCAGTTCGGTGGTGCCGGGATTGCCGAACAGATGCGTGATGCCCTCGTCCTTGAGCAGCGCGAGAAAGGCGGAGCGGCCGGTGATCTTGTTCTTCATGTTTCCTCCAGAGGCGGACGTTGCCGCAAGGCAGGAAGCATGATGGCCGAAATCGCGGGAGGCGCGCAAGGAAGCGCGGTCATGGCTGCGTTGCGTGGGCGCAGCACGCTACATCTCCTCGCGCCCCAGCTCGAACGGATCCTCGCCGCCCGCCCGCTTCTTCTTTTTCGAGCGCTGCCAGACCACACCGGGAAAGCCCTTCAACGGTACCAGCGGCTCGCCGGTATAGGTCCATTCCTGCAGCTCCTCGATCGCGATGTGATAGAGCGGCTGGCGGCCGGTGCGCTCTTTGAACAGCGCACGGGGGATGTTGACCATGTGCGGCCCGCGCGGGCGCTCATATGCGATCGGCGTGCCGCAATGCGCGCAGAAGCTGCGCGCGGTCTTCGTTGTCTTATCTTCGTAGCGGGTCAGCGCCGTCTTGCCTGCGGTGATGCGAAACCGTTTCTTCCAGCTTCCGACATAGGTCGCATAGGCAGCGCCGTGGGCGCGACGGCTGGCAGCGGAGTGATCGTGCCAGGCCCAGCGTGCGGGAACGTCGATCTCGAAGGTGACCTTGCCGCAGAGGCATTGGCCGGTGGCAACTCCTGCGGCAGCTGCGGCTTTGGCCATGGGTGCTTCCCTCATCGCTCGCAATGACGGAATTCGTGGTGTCCGTCGGGGCAACACAATAACTCAGCAGCGTCAGACCGGCGTCAGCTCGTCATACACCGGATAGTCCGTATAGCCCTTCTCCTCGCCGCCGTAGAACGTCGCACGGTTATACGGCGTGAGAGGGTAGTCGTGCTGCAGGCGGCGCGGCAGATCGGGGTTGGAGATGAAGATGCGGCCGAAGGCGATGAGGTCGGCGTGTCCCTCTGCGATCGCGGCGTTCGCCGTCTCGCCCGTAAACCCGCCTGCCGTCATCAGCACGCCGCTGTAGAGCGGGCGGAATAGCAGCATTGCCGACGGCACGTTCTGCCAGTTGACTTCGGCGCGCCCGGAGCCGCTGGAGCGCGGTTCGATGAAATGCAGATAGGCGAGACCGAGCTTGTCGAGCGCCTTGACCACGTGCGTGTAGAGCGGCATCGGATCGGGCTCGCCGGAATCATTGGCGATGCCGTGGGGCGACAGCCGCACGCCGACGCGGCCCGCGCCCCAGACGTCGATCGCCGCCTGGGTCACTTCGAGCAGAAGCCGCGCGCGGTTCTCGATCGAACCGCCATATTGATCGGTGCGCTGGTTGCTGCGTGATTGCAGGAATTGCTCGAGCAGATAGCCGTTGGCGCCGTGGATCTCGACGCCGTCGAAGCCCGCGGCCAGCGCGTTCTTCGCACCCTGCCTGAAGGCCTCGACGATGCCCATGACCTCGTTCGTCTCCAGCGCGCGCGGCGTCTCATAGTCGGAGATCTTGCCGTCGGCGGTCATTGCCTTCATGCCTTCGGCCTTGATCGCGATCGCCGACGCCGAGACCGGCAGCTCCCCGCCGTGGAAGGAAGAATGCGAGACGCGGCCCACGTGCCAGAGCTGGAGAAAGATGATGCCGCCCTTGGCGTGCACGGCGTCGACAACCTTGCGCCAGCCCGCGATCTGCGTCTCCGAATAGATGCCGGGCGTCGCCGGATTACCGCGACCATGCGAGAGCACAGGCGAGGCCTCGGCAATGAGCAGGCCGCCTTGGGTGGCGCGCTGACCATAATATTCGGCATTGAGCGGCCGCGGCGAAAAGCTCTCGCGCTCGGCTCGCATGCGCGTCAACGGCGCCATCGCGACGCGGTGCGCGAGCTTGTACGGACCGACCTGCAACGGTTGAAACAACGCCTCGAATTTCATTCCGGCCCCAAAATGATTGGATGAGAGGACGGGGATCATAAGAGAAAGGTCCGCAGCTCGGAAGCTGCACGGGGGAATGGCTGGCCAGCCAAAAGAGGCGGCGAATAAAAGAAGCCCCGGGGCCGGGCCCGGGGCTTTCGTCTATTCGGATTGCAGGTCAGTATTTCGCAACGACCGCGCCTGGGCCGAACTTGTAGTTCAAGCCAACACGCGCGATGTGGCCCGTGAAATTCGCGGTAGAGTCAAAGCCACGCGCCGGGCCGGGCGTGAACGGGAACAGCGGATTGAAGATGGTGTATTTCTCGCTGCCGAGATCGTAGTAGAGATATTCGAGCTTGACGCTCCAGTTCGACGCAATGCGGTACTCGCCGCCGCCGCCGACCGTCCAGCCCACGCGCCAGCTTTCCACCGCGCCTGCGCTACAGATCACATTGAGGCAAGGCGTGCCGCTCCCACCCGTAGGATCCACGATCGACGTCGACGCCTTGACATGCCCATAGGCAAGACCGCCGGTCGCGTACAGCATCAAGTCGGGCACAACGGTGGCACCGATCCGGCCGCGCACGGTCCCCAGCCAGTCGACCTTCTGATCTTGCGTGGTCATGATCGTCGGGAAGACCGGCAAGGTTCGGGTCACCGTTGAGCTACCCTTGGTGTCGGCCGCCGCAATATCGGCTTCGACGCCCCACACCAACGAGCCCGTCTGCACATTGTAGCCGGCCTGCAAGCCGCCCAGCACACCACGCGCGTCTGTTGCCAGCGAAGCCGGGACAAGGCCGCCCGCCAGTGCGACGTCGAGCACGCCCGCAGTGAAGACCGGATCATGGGGCGCGAGATTGTTCGCACCATCGCCCCACCCATACCCGACATTCACGCCGGCGTAGAAGCCCGACCAGTTGTAGGCAACGGGCAGTGGCGACGCCTTGTACGCTGGCGCACGTGCGGTCATATCGGCCGCAAGAGCGGGCTGCGCCGAGGCGACGCCCAAAGCCACAAACACGATCGGAGCAAAGCGAAGCATTATCGAGATTCCAATTCCGAAGATTGACGTTGACCAGAACTAACCGGCCGACATTCGAAATGGGATAGCAAGCCTTGCAAAATCGCGGACAACGCGAGCTTTCAAAATCGCATGTAGCGTCCGGGCAACAACCTTTGGTCGCCGCAAGCGGACTCGCGTCGCCGCAGGCAAGACCGATCGCTGAAGTCCGGACGCGATGGCGCGTCAGGCCGTCTTGATCCAGACGGCCTTCACGTTGAGATATTCCTCGACGTGCTGCTTGCCGGATTCGCGGCCGTAGCCGCTCATCTTGTAGCCGCCGAAGGGCACAGCCGGGTCCATCGCCTGGTAGCAGTTCACCCACACCGAACCGGCACGGAGCCTCTTCGCGACCGCATGCGCCTTGCTGACGTCCCGCGTCCACAGGCCCGAGCCGAGACCGAACGTGGTGGCGTTGGCGCGCTTGACCAGCTCGTCCATGTCCTTGAACGCGATCGCGGAGATGACGGGACCAAAGATCTCCTCTTGCGCAATGCGCATGTTGTCCTGGACGCCAGCGAACACCGTCGGCGACACGAAGAAGCCTTTTGCAAGCGCGCCTTCGGTGACGCGACCACCGCCGGCGAGCGCCTTAGCGCCTTCCTTCTGGCCGATGTCGAGATAGCTGGTGACGCGCTCGAGCTGCTGCTCGGAGACCAGCGGTCCGATCTGGGTGTTGGGATCGAGGCCGTTGCCGACCTGCAGCTTCTTGCCGAACTCGGCAACACGTCCGACGAATTCCTCGTAGATCGGCTGCTCGACGAACAGCCGGGTGCCGGCGCTGCAGATTTGCCCCGAATTGGCGAACACCGCCATCGCGGCGCCCGGCACGGCCGCATCGAGATCGGCATCCGCGAACACGATGTCCGGCGACTTGCCGCCGAGCTCAAGCGAGACGCGCTTGAGGTTGCCGGCCGAGGCGCGGATGATCGACTGGCCCGTGACATGCGAGCCGGTGAAAGCAACCTTGTCGACGTCGTGGTGCGAGGCAAGCGCGGCGCCCGCGGTCTCGCCGTAGCCGGGCACGACGTTGATGACGCCGGCCGGAACGCCCGCCTCCATCGCGAGCTCGGCGATGCGCAGCGAGGTCAGCGGCGCCTCCTCGGCGGGCTTGAGCACGACGGTGCAGCCGGTCGCGATCGCCGGACCGATCTTCCAGATCGTCGCAGTCAGGGGACCGTTCCAGGGAATGATGGCGCCGACGACGCCGATCGGCTCCTTCAGCGTGTAGGAAAAGATCTCGCCGGGCAGCGAGTTCTCGATGGTCTCGCCATGAATCGCGGTGGTCTGGCCGGCATAATAGCGCAGCATGCCGACAGCGCGCAGGCGATAGGCACGGGTACGGCTGAGCGGCGCGCCCATGTCGAGCGTGTCGAGCTGCGACAATTCGTCGAAATTCTTCTCGACGAGGTCGGCAAGCTTCAGGAGCAGATTCTGCCGCTCGAACGGCTTGACCTTGCTCCAGGGACCTTCAAAGGCGCGGCGGGCGGCAGCAACTGCGCGATCGATATCTTCCTTGTCGCCCTCCGCCACTGTTGCAAGCAGTTCGCCGGTCGCGGGGTTGTGGGTCTCGAAGCGCTTGCCGGAGGCAGCATCGACCCACTTCCCGTCGATCAGCATCTGCTTGTAGGACCCGTTGGCGAACGGATGGCGCGTGATCGGAATAGCCTGCGACACAGCCATGGCTGAACTCCCTGTCAAATGATTGATTGGTTCGATCTGGGCGGGATCGTTAAGTCGATAGAATACTGCGATGCCGGACAGGCGTAAAGGAGAGGCGTAAAGTCGGCGCGGAACGAAGACCTCCCATGCCGACTTGTGCAGGGTCGCGCGAGTGCCATGTTATGGCACGACCGAGCCCCTCCCCGGAGACCGATCCATGCCGCACCCCGCCATCGTCAAAGACAATGTTGCCGTGATCACCGGCGGTGCGTCCGGCATCGGATTCGCCGCCGCCGCAGCCTTCGCGCGCGACGGAATGAAGGTGTGTATCGCCGATGTGGATCAGGCGGGACTGGCGGATGCCGCGACAAGACTCTCATCCCTGACGTCCGCCACACACGTGATGACCTTCGCGATTGACGTCAGCAAGGCCGAGAGCGTGATGGAACTGGAGCGCGCCGTGCGCGAGCGCTTCGGCGGCACCGACATCCTCATGAACAACGCGGGCATCCAGCCCGGCAGTACGCTGTTCGGCGAACCCGACAACTGGCAGCGCATCATCGGCGTCAACATGTGGGGCATCATCAACGGCTCGCGCATCTTCGCGCCCAACATGGTCGCGCGCGGCAGGGCGGGGCTCATCATCAACACCGGCTCGAAGCAGGGCATCACCACCCCGCCCGGCGATCCCGCCTACAACGTCTCCAAGGCCGGCGTGAAAGCTTTTACGGAAGCGCTCCAACATGAGCTGCGCAACACTGCGGGTTGCCGCATCACCGCGCATCTGCTGATTCCCGGCTTCGTCTTTACGGGCCTTACCGCGAAGGGCCGGACGGAGAAGCCGGCCGGCGCATGGACGGCCGAGCAGACCGTGAATTTCATGCTGATGCGGCTGGAGGCCGGCGATTTCTACATCCTGTGCCCGGACAACGATGTCCCGCGCGCGCTCGACGAAAAGCGCATGCTGTGGGCCGCCGGCGATATCGTGGAGAATCGCCCGCCGCTGTCACGCTGGCATCCGGACCATGCGGATGCATTCGCGAAGTTCGTGAAGGGGGATTAGGCTGTTTGATCCTCATGGTGAGGAGCGCGGAATGCGCGCGTCTCGAACCATGCAGGCCCGGTTGGGCCTCGATCCTTCGAGACGCCCGCTTCCAGCGGGCTCCTCAGGATGAGGGTTTACACGGGGGACGCTCTACAGCGTCTCTTGCTGATGCCCGCAATTCTTGCAGGCGAACTTGATGCGGGTCTGGCCCTTTGGCGCCTGCACGCGGTTCGGGGCGCCGCATTTACCGCAGACGGCCTCGATGCGGGTATCGCCCTGCTTGACGACGACGGTTTTCTTTTCCATCGATTCGCGGATCAGGCGCTCGGCCTCCTCACGCAGGGATTGTTTGGACAAAGCTCGTCTCCGCCATAAATGCGGGCGAGGCTTATCCCACCTGCGGCGAAATCACAATCCGAAACGGCTGCTCAGACCTCGACAATCACGTAGCTGTCCTCGACATGCACCGGAAACGTCTCGGCGACATACGGACCTTTCTGGAGTTCCTCGCCCCGCTCCACCGCGACCGGATATGACCTAATCTTGACGCGCTTCGGGTCGAACCAGGATTGGCCGTTGCGCATGTCGAACTCCCAGCCATGCCAGGGACAGCGCAGCATCTCGCCGACGCGCGAGCGCTGATAGATGCCGGGCTCGGGCGAGGTCAGTCGCGCGACACAGGCCGCTTTCTCCAGCGGCGCGCCTTCGTGCGGACAGCGGTTCAGCAAAGCGAAGAACTCGCCATTGACGTGGAACACGACAATGTCGCGGCCGGCGACATCGACGACCTTGTTGCCACCGGGTGGGATCTCCGAGGTGGACGCGACGATGTGACGGGCCATACCGTGCAGACCTCCTCAGAACTTATAGACCGCGCGGGCATTGGTGCTGAAGATCTTCTTTCGCTCGGCTTCCGTCAGCGGCGTCTTGAAGGCGAAGCGCGGATCGTCGAAATCCCAGTGGGGATAGTCCGACGAGAACAGGAGACGATCGATGCCGACCCATTCGATCAGCGAGCGCAGGTGCCGGGCTTCGTCAGGTTCGTCGATCGGCTGCGTCGTGAACCAGAAATGCTCGCGGACATATTCTGACGGCTTGCGCTTTAGATGCGGCACCTCGCTGCGGAAGCGCTCGAAATGCTGGTCCATCCGCCACACCGCGGACGGGATCCAACCGAAGCCGCCCTCGATGAAGACGAACTTCAATTTTGGAAAGCGCTCCGGCACGCCCTCGATCACGAGGCTGGCAAGCTGCGCCGCAATCGTGTGCGCGTTGGACTGGTGCTCCTCGACATAATAGGACGGCCAGCCGCCACCGGTCGGCGCATGCCCGCCATAGCCGCCGACATGGATGCCGAGCGGCAAGCCCAGCGCCTGCGCACGTTCGTAGATGGGCCAATAGCGGCGGCGGCCGAGCGGCTCGTTGGCGCGCGGCGAGACGTTGATCTGGACGTACTCGCCGATTTTCGCGCAGCGTTCGATCTCGGCAATGGCGAGATCAACGCCGTCCTGGCCGACCAGGATCGAAGCTTTCAGACGCGGGTCGCGATGCGACCAGAACGCCAGTTGCCAGTCGTTGATGGCGCGCTGGATCGCGGCGCCGAATTCGAGGTTCTGCTGCGAGAAGATGAAGAGATCGAGCACCTGCAAAATCCCGAACTCGACGTCGAGCGGATCGAGATGCTGCTTCTGCATGAAGGCGAGATCCGAGCCGGGCGGTCCGCCGGTCGGCGGCCAGGCATCGCGGCGCGCGATCAGCGGCGAGGAGCGCGGATAGGGCGTGGTGAACAGATAGGGCGTGCGCAAATGGCTGCCATATTCCTTCAGATGCTGCTGCCAGCGTTTGGGCAAGAACTCGTTGAGGTCGTCGGGCGAATGCAGGCTCGGATGGACGTCGCAATCGACGATGCGCAGCCGCGAAGCGGCGGGCTTCTCGTCTTCCCGCAGCGGGCGGTCGATGACCTCATCCATGCGAACCTCCAAAGTCAGTTGGCGAGCGACAGCCGCGGAAACGTCTCCAGCGGGTTGTCGACGCACATCTTCGAGATAATGCTATTCGGCAGGTTCGGCGGGATCGGATCGTCGCCGTCGAACTGCCAGTGCGGATAGTCGGACGCGAACAGGAACATCTTTTCCGAGCCGATCTGGTCGATGATCTCCTCGACGCTTCTGGCGTCGCCCGGCGCATCAAACGGCTGCATGGTGACGCGGAAATTCTCGCGAATGATCTCAGCCGGCTCGCGCTCGACCCAGGGCACCTCGACGCGCACTCCGCGCCAGGTCTTGTTGGCGCGCCACATGAAGGCCGGCAGCCAGCTTACGCCGGATTCCATCAGCACGACCTTGAGGTTCGGAAACTTGCCGAACACGCCCTCATAGATCAGGCTCAAGATCTGCGCCTGAAACGCCTGCGCCTCGACGAAGTAATATTCGTAGCGGTGCGACGGCCATCCGGCCGAACTCGGCGCCTGCCGATATTGCGTGCCGGCGTGGATCGCGAGCGGCAGCTTGTACTTTTCCGCGAGCCGATAGACCGGCCAGAAATGCCGCCGTCCCAAGAGCGTCTCGCCCTGTGCCAGCACGAGGATCGAGACGAAGCGGTGATCGCCGGCGCGACGTTCGATCTCGTCGACCGCCAAATCCGGGTCCTGCATCGGCACCACGATCGAGGCACGCAAGCGCGGATCGCGCGACAGCCACTCAGTCGCGATCCAGTCGTTGATCGCCTTGCAGAAGTCGGCCGCCATGTAGGGATCGAACACGGCCTGAGCGCCGTAGAGCACGTTGAGAATCGCGTGGCTGGCACCCAACTGCTCGAATGCGCCCTTCTGTACCATCGCAAGATCGGAACCCGGCTTTGCGCCGTTCGCCGGACGCCAGTCGGTACGGCCCGCCAGCGGCATGCTCGGTGGATAGGAGGTGAGATCGAGTCCATCGATGGCGCGGCTCACCACCTGCTCTTTCCAGTGATCGCTGAGATAGGGCAGCAGCGTCGTGCGCGTGCCACCAACCGCCGGGTGGATGTCGCAGTCGATGCGCGTCGCTGCCATGAGGTTCCTCGCCGAGATCTTGTAAGCACATCTTATTGGCGGCGTTCTTGTGCGCCGCCTGTGAAGACTGCCCCTGCCCGTGCGGTTGCGCAAGAGCGCACGCCCGCGCGATCGTCATGGCTATGTTGCATTTCGCGGGCGCGATATGAGGTGTGGCGAAATGCGTTCCGACGCCGAAGCCGCGGAGCGCATTGCTCCGCTGCTTCCTTGCGGATTGTCTATGCCAGTCAAGCAGCCTTGGAGACTTCCATCAGCAGACGTTCCGCCTTGGCATCCTCGATGCGGTTCACCATCCGGCTACTTTCATGGTTGTCGCGGACCGTCTTGGTCAGGGTGATGCAAGTCTGGATCAGCATGACGATGCCCATGGTGAGATAACCCTTCATCCAGAGGTCGATCGGGAGGAAGAAGATGCCGATGGCAATGAGGAACGCGGAGGCTGCGAAGGACGCGTAAGTGAAAGTCACCCAGGCGCCGCTGTGGGGCTGGCCGTTCTGGTTCATGATGGTCTCCTGTTGGTTCGAATGATGGAGTTGGGATCAGGCAGTCGGCATGCGCTTGGACTTCAACCGCGCCAGCACGTCGTCCGCGGTCGTCTTGAGCCGGGGGCCAAAACCCTGCTCGGCGAGTTTTTCGGCGGTGGCGAGCGGACCGGTGGCCGCATCGAGCTCGACCAGCGCGTCGTCGGCGGCCTGGGCTTCCATCTGCCGCTCACGAAGTCGCCTCAAAGTGCTCTCCGCCTCCGGCAGCGTGGATTCGTAGGGGCGTGCCGCCTCGATGCCGCTGCGGCGAAGCGAGCGCACCGCCTCCGAGGCACGGGCGACGCGGCGGCCGCGGTCGAGCTCGGTGATGCGGGCCTGCGCGCTTGCGACGTGCCGCTTCAGCCGCGCGATTTCGGTTGCGAACAGCGCACGTGCCGTCAGTGCCGCATCGCGATCGGCCTCAAGGCCTGCGATGGCTTCGGCGGCATCGTTGGCGAGATCATCCCGGCCGCCATCGAGCGCCGCAACCGCGCGGGTCTCGAGATCGGCGATGCGGGCGATGGTCGCCTGGAGCTTGCGATCTTCCTGCTGGTCCTGTGCGATCGCCAGCGCCAGCGTCCGTTTGCCGCGCTCGACGGCGGCGGCCGCGTCGCGCATCTGTTGATCGAGGATCAGAAGGGCCGTCCGGTCTTCCAGCTCCTCGCCAGCGGCGGCTACGCTGCCGCGGAAAAGTGTCACTACGGTCTTGAACATCTGAAGCTCCCTGTTATGAGCGTTGCTCACGGATGGTTTGTAGCAAGAAACTTGAACATCGTTCAACAAATATTTTGAGCAATGCTCATAAATTTGGCTGTAGATGACTAAAGCATTGGAACGCCGAGAGAAACTTCGGTTCGATTTGATCCTGGCGGCGGAACGAATGATCGCCGACAGGGGATTGGCGGGCCTGAAAACCCGCGATCTCGCCCGCGAGATCGGCTGCGCCAACGGCGCGGTCTACAATCTCGTCGCCGATGTGGATGAGCTGATCCTGCGCGTGGGCTCGCGCACTTTGCGTCGGCTCGACCAGGCGCTGAGCACAGCGGAAAGCGCGGGCGAGCCGTCGCCACAGGAGACTCTGGTCCGCATCGCCCTCGCCTATTGCGATTTCGCCGCGGAAAATCTCGAACTCTGGCGCGCGCTGTTCGAGCACCGCATGGACCCCGACAAGCCCCTCCCCGACTGGTCCATCGACGACCAGCTGCAGCTGTTTCGCCACGTCTACCAGCCGCTGGCCGCGCTGTTTCCACAACGTAGTCGGGAGGAGCTCGGCATCACCGCGCGCAGCCTGTTCTCGGCGGTGCATGGCATGGTGGCGCTGGGCCTGGAGCAGAAGCTGGTCGCGGTACCGCTGCCGGCGCTCCGGAAGGAAATCGCGGACCTGGTGCGCGCGATGATTGACGGACTGATCGCGCGGGCGGCGTAGAGGCCGGGACAGCACAGCTCAACTGTCGGCCACGCCTGACTAAAATTTCACCTGTCGCGGCGCATGCAGCGCGCCTAGCTTCGCGAGGTTCACGCCTCTCTCCGGAGCCTCCCATGCCCCTCCTCATCCGCGGCGGCACCGTCGTCAATCATGATCATTCGCGCCGCGCGGACGTGCTGATCGACGGCGAGACCGTCGTCGCGGTCGGGCGGTCGCTCGATGCGGCGACGGGGTGCGAGATCATCGATGCGGGCGGCGCCTACGTCATCCCGGGCGGCATCGATCCGCACACCCATCTCGAAATGCCGTTCATGGGCACGGTCACCGCGGACGATTTCGAATCGGGAACCAAGGCGGCGCTGGCCGGTGGCACCACCATGGTGGTGGATTTCTGCCTGCCCGATCCAGGCCAGTCGATGCTCGCGGCCTATCAGGAGTGGCGACACAAATCCGAGAAGGCGGCCTCCGACTACGGCTTCCACATGGCCGTAACGTCCTGGTCGAAGCAGATACATGACGAGATGGAGACCGTGGTCAAAACCTACGGCATCAACACCTTCAAGCACTTCATGGCCTACAAGGGCGCGCTGATGGTGAACGACGACGAGCTCTACAACTCGTTCGCTCGCTGCGCCCATCTCGGCGCCATGCCCGTCGTGCATGCGGAGAACGGTGACGTGGTCGCCCTGATGCAGGAGGCGCTGATCGCGCGCGGTGTCACCGGGCCCGAGGGACACGCTTATTCACGGCCGCCGGAGGTCGAGGGCGAAGCCACCAACCGCGCCATCATGATCGCCGACATGACTGGGACGCCGGTCTACATCGTGCACACGAGCTGCCGCGAAGCGCATGAGGCGATCGCGCGCGCACGTGCGGCGGGCAAGCGCGTCTACGGCGAGCCGCTGATCCAGCACTTGCTGCTCGACGCGGGTGAATATCAAAACAAGGATTGGAATCATTCCGCGCAGCGCGTGATGTCGCCGCCGTTCCGCGACAGGTCGCATCAGGATAGTCTTTGGGCCGGCCTGCAAGCCGGCTCGCTGCAGGTGGTCGCGACCGACCACTGCGCCTTCACCACCGAGCAGAAGCGGTTCGGGCTCGGCGACTTCAGGAAGATCCCGAACGGCACCGGCGGCCTCGAAGATCGCCTCGCGCTGCTGTGGACCGCGGGCGTCACTACGGGGCGGCTGACGAAGGAAGAATTCGTCGCAGTGACCTCTGCGAACATCGCCCGCATCCTCAACATCTATCCGCGCAAAGGCGCGGTCGCCATCGGCTCGGACGCGGATATCGTGGTTTGGGATCCCAAGGCGAGCAGGACCATCAGCGCGAAGCGGCAGATGAGCCGGATCGATTACAACGTGTTCGAGGGCTTTTCATGCACCGGCGGACCGGCGGCGACGCTGTCGCGCGGCCGCATCGTCTGGAAGGATGGCGATCTGCGCGCCGAGGCCGGCGACGGCCATTATGTCGAACGCCCGGCGTTCTCGCCCGTGCATGTCGCCAATTCCACCTGGAAAGAGCTGATCGCCCCGCGCGCCGTGAGCCGCGGAGCGGTGACGCCGTAGGATTGAAGATCCGCGCAGCATGCGACGCCGTGAAGCGCGGCCGATGGCATGCGCCTTGCCTCTTTATGGTGCAAATCTCTCTGGAGTGAGGCACCCATGAGCGCATCATCTTTCAACCTAAACCGCCGCGGCGTGCTCGGCGGTCTCGGCCTTGCCGGAATGACCGCCCTCGCTCCGCGCTTTGCCTCGGCGCAGGGGCGCAGCGAGACGCTGCTGGTGGTGCAGGAGCTCGGGCCGAACTCGCTCGACATGCAGGGCGTCGGCTCCAACCAGACCGTGAACGGGCTGTCCTGGAATTGCTACGATCGCCTGCTGAGCTACGCCTCGAAGACGCTCCCCGACGGCACCCTGTCTTATGACCGCGAAAAGCTCGCGCCTGAACTCGCCGAGAGCTGGGAGGTTGCAGCCGACGGCATGTCCTGCACTTTCAAGCTACGGAAGGACGCCAAATTCCACGACGGTACGCCGGTCACGGCGAAAGACGTCAAATGGTCGTTCGACCGCGCGGTGAAGGTCGGCGGCTTTCCGACCTTCCAGATGTCGGCGGGATCGCTGGAAAAGTCCGAGCAGTTCATCGTGGTCGACGACCACACCTTCCGCATCGACTATGTGCGCAAGGACAAGATGCTGCTGTTCAACGTCGCGGTGGTCGTGCCCTTCATCATCAACTCGGAGCTCGCGAAAAAGAACGCGACGTCGGAAGACCCGTGGGCACTGGCGTGGCTCAGGAACAACGAGGCCGGCGGCGGCGCTTACAGGATCGAAAGCTGGAAGCCGGGCAGCGAGACGGTGCTGGCGCGCTTCGACGATTGGAAGAGCGGACCTCTCCCGAAGCTCAAGCGCGTGATCGCGCGCGACGTCCCCTCCGCCGGCACCCGCCGCGCCATGCTGGAGCGGGGTGATGCGGATATCTCCAGCGGCTTTGCGCCGCGCGACTTCGAGCAGATCATCAAGGAAGGCAAGGTCAAGGTCTCGGGCGTGCCGATCCCGAACGCGCTCTGGTCCGTCGCGCTGAACACGGCAAAGCCGCCGTTCGACAATGTGAAGCTGCGCCAGGCCGTCGCCTGGGCGATGCCCTATGAGCAGATCCAGAACAGCGCGTTCTTCGGACGCGCCGTGCCCATGTATGGCGGAGCAGCGGACGTCTCAAAGCCGGTCTGGCCGCAGGCGTTTCCCTACGCCACCGATCTCGACAAGGCCAAGGCCCTGATGAAGGAGGCAGGCTTCGAGTCAGGGCTGGAGACGACGTTGTCACTCGACACGGGCACCGCCACGGTCGGCGAGCCGACCGCCATCCTGATCCAGGAAAGCCTAGCCAAGATCGGAATCAAGGCGGCGATCGAAAAGATTCCCGGCGCGAACTGGCGCACCACGCTGAACAAGAAGGAACTGCCGCTCGCGCTGAATCGTTTCAGCGGCTGGCTCGATTATCCCGAATATTACTTCTACTGGAATTTCCACGGCAACAACTCGATCTTCAACATCTCCTCCTACCAGAACAAGGAAATGGACGCGCTGATCGACAAGGCGCGGTTCACCACGGATGCCGCCGAGTACGACAAGGCCGTGAAGGATTTCATCGCGCTCTGCATGCGCGATGTTCCCGTCGTCCCGCTCAACCAGCCGATCCACGATGTCGCCATGCAGAAGGCCATCACCGGTTACGAGTTCTGGTTTCATCGCGAGCCGGACTACCGCCAGTTCGCGAAGGGCTAGTTTTGGCGGGCGATGCTGACGGTGCTTGAGACGGCTCGCGCCTGCTCGGACGGGAAACCCCGCGCGAGCCGCGCTTCGCTCGCGCGCAGCATCGCCGTATTGAGCTTGCCCTGCCGCGATCCATCCAAGGCGCAAGCAAAAATCCGGTAGAATTGCGCGCCGTCATAGGCGACCAGCAGCAGATCGACGCCCGCGTTGATGGCCTCGACAACGGCCTGGCAGACGTCGTGCTGGTAGATCGCGCCCATCACGAGATCGTCGGTCATGACGACGCCCTGATAGCCCCATTTGTCGCGAATAATCTCCTCGACGACACGCTTCGAATGCGAGGCGGCGCGATCGGGATCGACGGCCGTGAGCGTGACGTGGCCGACCATGAGCGCGCTGCGCGAATGCGACAGCACCTCGCGGAACGGAAGCCAGTCGGTTGCTTCCAACTCCTTCACCGGCGTATCAAGATTGGCGCTGAAATGATGCGTGTCGGTGCGCACGCGCCCGATGCCGGGAAAATGCTTGAGCGTGGCGCCGACGCCGGATTGTTCCAGCCCGCGTACATAGGCGCTCGCGATCGCGCTGACCACGGCGGGATCGGTCGCAATCGCGCGCTGACCGATCAGGGTGTGGAAGTCGAGGCGATTGCGCCGGACCGGCGGCTTGAGATCGAGCACCGGTGCGAGATTGAGGTTGACGCCGAGCCCGGCGAGGTCACGACCGTGGATGCGGCCGAACTCTACCGCTTTGGCCTGCTGGTCATCGGGAGCAAGCCCGGCAAGCGTCGCCAGCGCCGGCAGCTTCGTCAGCGGCGGCGCAAGATGCCCGACGATGCCGCCCTCCTGGTCCGCCGCAACGACCAGCGGCGGCAGGCCGGCGGCGCGCCGCTTGTCCTGTAGCGCCGCGATCTCGGCACGCAGCGCCTCGACTGTCCGGCCCCGGATGTTGTGCCGGGTGAGGTAGACACCGCCGATCAAGCCTTGTTCGGCGAGGCGCGCGACCTCCGGGAGGGAGGAATAGCCGACCATGAAGTGAGGTCCGAGCTGACCCGCCTCGGCCGCACTGGCGGCAAGAACATCGTGCTTGCGCAGTTCGAATTTCAGGTGCGCCGCCGACATCAGGAGCGGCGGAACGCACCAGAGCATGACGAGCAGCTTGCCGGCGGTTGTGCACCAACGTCCCCTGCGCAGCAGCACGATGACGATCACGATGCTTGTGACGACAAGCGCGATGTTTCCGGCGCCGCGCAGCACGAGCAGATAGGGATCGTTCTTGTTAGCGGCCGCAAATGCGACGAGAGGGGCGGCCAGCCAGAGCAGGATGAGACCGGTGCGGTTGAGGAGCTGCATGATGCGTCACGCCCAAGGTGATGTATGCATCGCACCTATCAAAGCGATTTGCGCCGCGTAAGGACTAAAGCCGCGCCTGCACATAATCTGCAAAAGACTCCTGAAGCCGTGCAGACGACGATCCCGCCTTCTGCACAAACGACGTTCAGACTTCGTGATGCCACCCATCACGAAAGGTCTTCTTGAAATGACGAGCCTGGCTTCGACAATTGCAGCGGAAATCCAGCCGATCAGGCATTCCTCGATCCCGGCCAAGGTCGGCCTCGCGCTGGTTCTCGCTGCGCTCGCCGACTGGCTATTCTATGGTCCGAAGATCGGGCTGTCGCTGACGCTGTTTGTGATCGCGATGGCTTGCGTGTCGATGCTGTTCAATCATGCGGCTCTGGATCTGCGGCGCGCCATGATCGGCGCGGCCATTCTCGTCGCCGGCCTCGCACCGGCGGTCGAGGAGCTCAACATGCTGTCCTTCCTGATCCTCACCATGGCGCTGGCCATTGCGCTTCTGATCGCGACCAATCCGGAAACGACCGGGCTCACTGAACGTGCGCGCGCGCTGCGCAATTTCTTCCTGCTCGGGCCCTTCAGATTCTTCCTCGACGCGCTGCAGATCTTCAACATGTCGGGGTTCACCCGGGGCATCGCCCTCTGGCTGATGCCTGCTGTGATGAGCACCGTCTTCGTCGCGCTGTTCGCGGCGGCCAATCCGGTGATCGAGCAGTGGGTGTCTCTGCTCAATCCAAAGCTCATCTTCGAGTATATCAGCATCCCGCGCGTGCTGTTCTGGACCATGATGCTGGCCCTGGTCTGGCCGTTCATCCATGTGCGCTGGCGGCGCAGGACGATTGCCACCACGACGGTCGTCGATGGCTCCGTGCCGCCGCCGCTGCCGTCCCAAGTCTCGGCTGAGTTCCTGGGCCCCTCCACCATCCTGCGCTCGCTGATCCTGTTCAATCTGCTGTTCGCGGCGCAGTCCATTCTCGATGGCATCTATCTCTGGGGCCATGTGGCGCTGCCGGCCAACATGACTTATGCGGCCTATGCCCATCGCGGCGCCTACCCGCTGATCGCCACCGCCCTGCTCGCCGCCGCATTCGTGCTAGTGGCGATGCGTCCGGGTGGACCGGCCGAAAAATCAAAGGTGATCCGGCCGCTGGTCTATCTCTGGGTCGGGCAGAATGTGCTTCTGGTCGCGTCCTCCATCCTCCGCCTCGACCTTTACGTCGACATCTACATGCTGACCTACTGGCGCATCGCCGCCTTCATCTGGATGGGGCTGGTGGCGCTCGGGCTGATCCTGATCATGGCCCGTATCGTGCTCGACAGGTCCAACCAATGGCTAGTCGGCGCCAATCTGATCGCGTTAACGATCGCGCTGTATGGCTGCTCGCTGATGAACTTCGATGCGTTCATCGCCGACTATAATCTGAGCCACAGCAACGAAATGTCGGGTAAGGGCCTGAGCATCGACGCCAACTATCTCCTCACACTCGGACCACAGGCGCTGCCTGCCCTCGACAAGGTCATCGCTCATCGCCCGGGCGACGACTGCCTTGTGTCGCGGCGCGATCGGCTTGTAGAAGTCCAGCGTCAGGATATGGCCTGGCGGAGCTGGGGCTTTCGGAACTGGCGGCTCCAGCGCAGGCTGTACACGCTGGAGAAAGTTCGGCCGGCAGGCTGACGGGGAGCGGAGAGGTTCTTGGCGCATCGCATTCTCATCGTGGACGACGAGGGCCACATCCGCGAGGTCATCCGCGTTGCGCTAAAGAAAGCCGGCATGGACGTAATCGAGGCGCGCGACGGCAAGGAGGCGCTGAGCCGCTTTGCCGCCGACAGACCTGACCTGATCGTGCTCGACATCGGCATGCCCGAATTCGACGGCCTCGACGTCTGCCGCGAGGTGCGCAAAGGCTCCGACGTGCCGATCCTGTTCCTGTCGGCGCGCGACGAGGAGATCGACCGCATCCTCGGCCTCGAGATCGGCGGCGACGACTACGTGACGAAGCCGTTCAGCCCGCGCGAGCTGGTGGCGCGGGTCAACGTCGTCCTGCGCCGTCTCGGCCCGCGCAATGGCGAGGCCAAGGCGGGGCCGTCGGCACTCGCGCAAGGCGGCCTGTTGATCGATCCCGAGCAGCATGTCGCGTCGTTCGCCGGCACGCCGCTGAAGCTGACCGCGATCGAGTTCGGCATCTTGCGCGCGTTCCTGACCCGGCCGACCTCGGTGTTCAATCGCGAGCAGCTGATGCGGGCCGCCTACCAGCTCAACATCCAGGTCTCCGACCGCACCATCGACAGCCACATCCGCAACATCCGCGCCAAGCTCGCGGCGCTGGCCTGCGACAATGCCATCGAGACCATCCACGGCGTGGGCTTCAAGCTCGGCCGCTGCGAGAAAGAGGCATGAGCGCGGCGCCGGACAAATGGCGGCCGTCGCTCACCCTGGTGATCTTCACGGTGCTGGCGACCGTCGGCGTGCTGCCGCTGGTCGGCCTGTTCTTCTTCCGTCTCTACGACAACCAGCTGATCCGCCAGACCCAGGCCGAGCTGATCGCGCAGAGCCGCGTGCTCGCGACGATCTACGCGCAGGAAGTCACAGCAAGGCTCGATAGGGGCCTCACGCTCGGTGCCGAAGTGCCGACGAACGTGCTGCCTGATCCAGGCGACCAGGTCACCCCGATCCGTCCCGCGCTTGACCTCACCGCCAACGACCTGCTGCGGCGGCGGCCCGAGGCGCAAGCCGCTCCACAGCCGCCGCAGCCCGTCTATGTCGAGATCGGCGCAAAGCTGACGCCGATCATCCGCGAGACCCAAAAGGTGACGCTGGCAGGCTTTCGCATCCTCGATCCCCAAGGCGTGGTGATCGCCGGGCGGCAGGAGGTCGGGCAGTCGCTCGCCCACATCGAGGAGGTCGCGGACGCGCTGCATGGGCAATACCGCGCCACCCTGCGCAACCGCGTGCCCGACAAGCCGCCGCCGTCGATCTACTCCTTCAGCCGCGGCCTCGGCGTCCACGTGTTTTCGGCAATGCCTGTCATCGTCAACAACCGCGTCGCGGGGGTGATCTACACGACGCGGACGCCGAGCAACATCTTCGACCATCTCTATCAGGAGCGGGCCAAGTTCGTGCTGGCGGGGCTCGCCGTGGTTCTCGGCACGATCGCGATCGGCCTCGTATTCTCGCGCACCATCACGCTGCCGATGCGCGAACTGATCGATCGTGCCACCAGAATAGGCCGCGGCGACCGCGAGGCGTTCAGGCCGCTCCGGCATTACGGCACCCGCGAATTCGCCCAGCTCTCGCACAGCTTCCTCGGCATGGCCGAGCAGCTGGCGCGGCGCTCGGACTATATCGCGACCTTCTCGGCCCACCTCACCCACGAATTGAAATCGCCGCTGACCTCGATCAAGGGCGCCGCCGAGCTGTTGCAGGATTCGGTTCAGGGCAAAGCGGGCAGCCTGACGCCGGCCGAGCAGGAGACGTTCATCGCCAACATCCTGTCCGACACAAAGCGGCTGGAAGCGATGGCGCAGCGGCTGCGCGAACTCGCGCGTGCCGAAAGCCTGCCGCAAAACGAGCGCACGGAATTGGCGCCGGTGATTGCCGACCTCAGGAGCCGATTTCCGGCGAGCTCGATCGAGGCCAGCGGCAGCCTCGACCTGATGATCGGCATGTCGGCCGAGAAGGCGCTGATCGTGCTGTCGCATCTCGCCGATAATGCGATGCGACACAAGGCTGGGACAATCTGGCTGAAAGCGATCGACGAGCGTACGACCCTGCGTCTGACCGTGACCAATGACGGCGAGGCGATTTCGGCGCCGAACCGCGACAGGATCTTCGACGCGTTCTTCACCACCCGCCGCGACCAGGGCGGCACCGGGATGGGTCTCGCGATCGCGCGCGCGGTGATGGCGAGCCATGGCGGCTCGATCAGCCTCAAGCCGACCGATCAGGGCGCGGCGTTCGAGCTCCAGTTTCCAATGGGCTAGATCGCGAACACCCAGGCGGCGACGATGGTGCCGATGGTGACCAGACCGGCGATGGTCCAGCCGGCGGCGTATTCCAGCTCAGGATGACCGGTCGCCCGCATGATTTCTGCCGGATCGGCGGTATGCTTCTCTGCCATGACAGCCTCGCACGTTACTTTCCGCGTCATATGTAAGTCGCATCAGCCACCATTAGGTTCCATCACGGAAATGCGAGGAATGACGCAGCTTGGTTTGTTCGCCGATCGGCAAGCGGGGCCTGCAGGCCTTTGCTACACCGATGACTTCGTCGAGGCCGCCGTCGAGCAGGCGCTCATCGGCTGCATCGCAGCATTGCCGCTCCAGCGCTTCCAGTTCGGCGCCTTCGAGGGCAACCGCCGGGTGGCGTCCTTCGGCTATCGCTATGACTACACAGAGCAGCGGCTGGCCGAGGCCGAGCCGATCCCGGACTGGGTGCTTCCTGTCGCGCGGCAGGTCGAGGCATGGGCGGGTCTCGCCGGCGGCAGCGTGCGGCAGGTGCTCTGCACGGAATACGACGCCGGCGTCGGCATCGGCTGGCATCGCGACAAGGCGCATTTCGACAAAATCATCGGCCTGTCGCTGGGCTCGTCCTGCAAATTCCGCTTCCGCCGCCGTAGCGGCGACAAATGGGAGCGCCATACGCTCGAAGCCTTGCCGCGCTCGCTTTACATGATGGACGGCGAGGCGCGGTCGCAATGGGAGCACAGCATCCCGCCGGTCGAGGCGCGCCGCTATTCCATCACCTTCCGGACGATGGCCTGACCGGCCGGCCAAACAAAAAAACGCGAAAACAACCCCATGCACAGTAGAACGGCCGTGTCGGCGCGAGGCTCGGCCCCGCGGCGTAACCGTTTGACACCTCGGGGCAAAACAGCCGCACCGCGCAAAGGCGCAAGGCCCGGCGAACTTGCCTTCCAATTCGCGTTTACATGCTAAACTGGTTCCACGCGCCGCCCGGAAGGGAAGCCGCGATGGCAGGCCCAGGGAGGCAAGATGAAAGCCGGTCGATTGATCCTCGCCTGCGCCCTCGTTGTCGGAACTGCCTCCGGCGTCGCCGATGCATCCGACGCGACGCCCGCAAAAGTCTCGGGCTCGACGGCGCTGGCGCTCGCGGGGGTGATCGCGCCGCTGTCATCGGTCCTGTCCGGCGCCGAGAAGAAGGCGATGGCGATGCTGTTCGCCGCCAACAGCGACATTCCCTACAAGAAGCCGATCGTGGTGACCGCCGATCGAATCGTCTGTCGCGCCGGTAATGTGGACATCACCATCCGGAACTGCGAGGTCACCTTCGGCAAGAAGACCAGGACGGTGAACGGCTCCACGGCCGGCGAGATCTTCGCCACCGAAGCCCTGGCCGGCATTCCGCCCGACGGCGCCGCAGGATCGAATTTCGAGAGCCTGACCAAGCTGAGTTGCACGATCGACCCCAACGCCATCCGCCGGAAGGACGGCAGCGGCGCGGATTGCACGTTCCAGCCGGGGAATTGAACCACGCGTGGAGGACGCGCCGAGAGAACCATGGGTGCCGTGAAATCGCCTCATGACCAACTAACTAATAAGGCGAATTGAAAAGACGGGCCAAACGCGCGAGCCCATATCGGGCACGCAGGGCCAACACCGACATGAAGAATTTTCTCGCATTTTTTCTGATTCTGGGCGTGACGGCAGCCTCCGCACACGGTCCGCTTCCGATGCCGCCGGCCGCGCCGTCCGATCTCGTCCGGGTCGGCCTCACCGACAGCGACACCACCGCAGGCGGCACCGCGCGGCTGTGCGAGCAGGTCACCTTCTCGCGCGGCCTGCGCTACGGCGAGAGCGAAGCCAATGTGCTCGATGTCGCCACCGCCACGACCAAGGCGGATACGCCGCGGCCGGTGCTGCTGTTCGTGACCGGCGACACCTTCACTGGCGACCGCGCCGCGCCGGAGCTGTCGCGCCAGATCCAGGACCAGGCCATGTGCTTTGCCGCCCGCAACGACATGATCGGCGTGCGCGTCAACTACCGGCTGGCGCCCTCGGCGACGTGGCCGGCGGGTGCGACCGACGTGGCCGCGGCGCTGTCGTGGGTCCACGGCAATATCGACCTGTTCAACGGCGATGCCCGCGAGATCGTCGCGGTCGGCTACGGCGCCGGCGCCTTCCATGTCGCCACCCTGCTGGCCCATCCCGAACTCCAGACCGACCGCGCCGATGTCGCGGCGGTCGTGCTGGTATCCGGGGTCTACCGCGCCGGCAAGGACGCGAGCGACAGCGAGAAGGCCTATCTCGGCAGCGACGCCAGCCAGTACAACAAGCGCTCGGTCTTCCCTGGCATCCTCAATGTCGACGTCCCGATCGTGCTGGCCTGGGCTGCGGATGATTCCGCCGGCATCACGGCGCAGGGCGAAACCTTGAAGAAGACGCTCTGCGGCGCCGGCCATTGTCCGCGTAGCGCGCTGCTGCGCAGCCGCGATGGCATCGCGAGCGCCTTCGGCCTCGACGGCTCCGGCGACAGCCTCGCCGAGCCGACGCTGCTGCTGGTGCATCAGCTCGAGGCGCGCGGGCTGCCGTAGCGGTGTTGCGGACGCAGCTCCTGCAATGTCATGGCCGGGCTTGTCCCGGCCATCCACGCCTTCCTCGCGGCACAAAGCACGTGGATGCCCGGGACAAGCCCGGGCATGACGACCTCTTGCAGCCCGTCAGCACGCCTGTCGCTTTCGCCCGGGCTGCGACGCGCCGCATCGAAGCGCGCCATCCGGCCACAGCTTTGACAAACGCTTGACGTAGATCAACTCGCCTTGCTGCGGACTGAGCCGACCTCGTTGGGGGCCAACGACAAGGTGTTGAGCATGCGCGTCACCGGCAGGATGCTGTTCGTCTCGATGATCGCCTTGGCCTCGCTCGGAGCGATGTCGCAGCAACAACACTCGGATCAATCCACCGCCGAAAACGAAATCCGTATCGGCAATGTCATGCCGTATTCGGGACCGCTCTCGGAGTTCGGCGCTATTGGCCAGGCGGAAGCGGCCTATTTCGACATGGTCAACGCGCGCGGCGGCATCAACGGCCGCAAGATCCGCTTCATCACGCGCGACGACAATTCCGATCCGGCGACGGCGCTGGAGCTGACGCGCAATCTGGTCGAGACGGACGACGTGCATTTGATGTTCGGATCGTTCGGCACGCCCGGTAATCTCGCCACGCGCTGGTATCTGAACGCAAAGAAGATCCCACAACTGTTCGTCGCCTCCGGCGACGAGGAGCTGAGCCAGGCCAAGGCGTTTCCCTGGACCATGGGCTGGCAGCCGTCGTTCCGGTCGGAGGGGCGCATCTACGCCAACTATCTTCAGGCCTATTATCCCAGGAAGAAGATCGTGGTGCTCTGGCAGAACGACCAGTTCGGGCGTGCGCTTCTCAAGGGCATGGAGGAAGGACTTGGCGATCTGAACCGTCTCGTCCTCGTCGACATCGCCTTCGACATTGCCGATGAGCATCTCGACGGACACGTCTCGATCCTCAAGCGCGCCGGCGCCGATATTTTCGTCTTTCTCGGTGTACCGTCGACGGCGTCCAAGGTGATCAAGCTGGCGGCGGCAATGAAATGGCGCCCGGTCTTCATCGTCAACGACGCCTCGGCCTCGATCGCAAATGCGATGGCGCCCGCAGGCCTGGAGAATTCCTCCGGCGTGATCTCGGCGGCTTTCCTCAAGGATCCGAGCGATCCCGCGTGGAAAGACGATCCCGCCATGAAGGACTGGTTCGCCTTCATGGACAAATACCATCACGACGAAAGCACCAACAACAGCGCCGCGCTCTATGGCTACGCCGCGGCCGAGGCGCTGACGCAGGTGCTGAAGCAATGCGGCGACGATTTATCGCGCGAGAACATCATGCGTCAGGCGGCTTCGCTGAGGAATTATCAGCCCTCGGTCGCCCTGCCCAACATCAGGATGAACACCTCGCCGACCAGCTACCTGCCGATCAGGCAGATGCGGTTGGTCCAGTTCGACGGCCGTTCCTGGCAACCCTTCGGCGACGTGATCGAAACCGCCTTCACGGAAGGCGCGGCGCGGTGAGTTGCTTCACGCTGGCAGCGGTAGCGCACGGAGAAAACGTGACTGGGAGCTCGCCCGCGGCCATCCTTCGAGACGCCCGCCCAGGCAGGCCCTCAGGATGAGGTCGCGTTTACGCAGCGAGAAATCCGACCCTCATGGTGAGGAGCCCGCCAGAGCGGGCGTCTTGAACCATGCACGCCGAGCACGTTCGACAACCTCAACTGCGACTGCGACAGCCCTGCCTCACACCGGCTTCAGCGAGGCCAGCGCGTTCTCCAGCAGCGAGCGCACCCGCGCTGCGTCGCCGGATTTCACCACCGCGGGGTCGAGATAGAGCTCCAGCCCGGGGGCACGCTCGGTAATGATGCCGCTTGTCTCCACTGAAGCGTCGTTCAGCGCATCCACGGAGTACGGAATCACTTCGCGGCTGATGCCTTTCATCGTGATCGCGGGCAGCGCGTGGGCGCGGACGATATCGCTGACCAGCGCGAAGGTTTCATAGCTCAGCACGATGCCGCCGGGCTCGGCGATCGATTGCAGGCGCGCGGCGAGGTTCGCCTCCGCACCGATGATGGTGTAGTCCATGCGATCGCTGCTGCCGAAATTGCCGACATTGCAATAGCCGGAATTGATGCCCATGCGCGCCTTGAACGGCAGCTCGATGCCGGAGGCGCGCCATTTCGCATTGAGCTCGGTGAGACGTTGCTGCATGCGCCAGGCCATGCGGAGGCAGGCCTGGGCGTCGGCGCGGTCGCCCTTGGTCTCGGGATCGCCGAAGAAGATCAGCATGGCATCGCCGATGAATTTGTCGATGGTGCCGCCAAATTCGTGGGCGACCCCCGACATCTCGGTGAAATACTCGTTGAGAAGCTGGGTCAGCAACTCCGGCTGGAGCCGCTCCGCCGTCGCGGTGAAGTTCTGGATGTCCGAGAAGAAGATGGTGAGCTTCTTGCGTTCGGTGTGGATGGTGACGTCCTTCTGGCCAGAGAAGATGCTTCGGTAGACTTGCGGCGGAATGTAACGCGAGATCTTCATCGAGAGTGAGGCGAGGAAATCGTTGGCAGATTCGAGCTCCTTGTTCATGCCCTTGATGCGGCTCGCCTGACGGCGCTGCAGCGAGAGAAACGACAAGCCGCTGCCAGCCGCGATCAGGAAATAGGCCAAGAGGAATTTGAACGAGAAGATGTTGGCGGCGATCGGCTGGGCGATGATCACCTCCTGGATGCCCCTGACGTCACCCACCTTCCAGTCCTTCTTCGGACTTTCGGGGTGGCTGTTGTGGCAGCTGACGCAGGCCGGGCCCATCGTCACCGGAGCGATCAAGCGGACCTTGTCGTTGAACAGCGAGGTCTCGGTCTCGACGATCTTCTGCTCGGGATCGTTGCGAAGCGATTCGAGCGCATCCTTCTCGAACTTGTCGAGCTGGTGCGGGGCGCGATTCTGGAACGGGAAGTCCGAAACGAAACGGTAGATGATGTTTTCCTGCTGCGCTCCGATTACCCGCCCGAGCTCCAGCGACAGCGTGGCCGGGATCGGGACCCCGCCGGGGACGGATTCGTAGTTGTGAACCACCCTGGTCGTGCCGTTTGGATTGGCGATGATGCGCCCGACCACGTTGGTCGCGTAATAGCTGCGCACGCTCGTGATCACCGAATTCAGGTCGATCGCCTGCCGGCGCAGCGCGGTCTTGCTGAGTTCGGTCAGGTCCAGCCACACTGCGAGCGGCAAAGCGAGCAGGAGGAAGGCGACCGCGGCACCGGTCAGGATGCCACTCTTGCGCTGTTCTTCGGAGATCTCTTGCTTCACTCTTTGGCTCCGTGATGAGCGTTCTTGCCTCGAACTCGGGGGATGCGGAACAGAGCCAATAAACACGCTCCCGCGCAACCCCATTTTATGGTGGTCGCGCCAAGCGGCTTTTCGTTTCATGGCGAATGTTTAAGATCGGCATTAATCTGCATTCACTCCACCGGGAGATCCATCAAATGACCGAGACCATCCGTATCAAGCGCTTCAATGCGCGCCCCGTGATCGTGCCGATGAACCTCCCGCTCAAAACCTCGACCGGAGCGGTCGCAAAGGCGCCTCTGGTGCTGATCGACTGCGAGACCGACCTGGGCGTGCGGGGGCACGCCTATCTGTTCTCGATCACACCATCGGCCTTGAAGCCATTGACGGCGATGGTCGCGGAGATGTCAGAGCTCGTCGCGGGCGATGAACTGCTGCCGTTCGAGATCGAGCGCAAGCTGACCCAGCGCTTCACGCTCTTGGGTTTGGCCGGCCTGCAGCGGCTGGCGCAATCCGGCATCGACATGGCGGCATGGGATGCGCTGGCCCGCGCTCGAAGCCTGCCGCTGGCGCGCCTGCTCGGCGGCGCGCCGAAACCGGTTCGGGCCTACAATTCGAAAGGTCTCGGCATCATGCCGGCGGGTGCCGCGGTGGAGGAAGCCCACAAGCTGCTGGCCGAGGGTTTTCAAGCCGCAAAGATCCGCGTCGGCCGTCCCGATGCGCGGGAAGACCTGAAGGTGGTGCGCGCGGTGCGCAAGGCCGTCGGCGACGACGTGACCTTGATGTGCGACTACAATCAGGCGCTGACGGTCAGCGAGGCCATTCGCCGCGGCGAGATGCTCGACGACGAGGGGCTCACCTGGATCGAGGAGCCGATTCGTCACGATGACTATGCCGGCTGCGCCCGCATCGCGGATGCGCTGCGCACCCCGGTCCAGATCGGCGAGAACTTTGACAGCGCGTTCGCGATGCAATCCGCGCTGTCGGCGGAAGCCTGCGACTACGTGATGCCCGACGTGCAGCGCATCGGCGGTGTCACCGGCTGGCTGCGCGCCGCCGCGCTGGCGCATGCCGCCGGCATCGAGATGTCGACGCATCTGTTCTCGGAAGTCAGCGCGCATCTGCTCTGCGTAACGCCCACCGCGCACTGGCTGGAATATGTCGATTGGGCCGACGCGGTGCTGGCAACCCGTTTGCAGATCAAGGACGGCTTTGCCCTGCCAAGCGGGGAACCCGGCAACGGCATTGCGTGGGACGAGGCCGCGGTGAAGAAGTATCTGGTCGAATAGGCCGCGTTCGTCGCGGCGCATCACATCGCGGACTTCGGAACCTGACGATCACCGAGCGAACATGCCATCTACGACCGAACAGCGGCAATCATACTCAGCTCGACCGGTGCGCCCCGCGGCAACTCGGCGACACCAACAGATGTACGCGTATGACGACCGCGATCACCTAGGCGCTCGATCAGCCGGTCGGAGGCGCCGTTCATGACTTGCGATTGCTGCGTAAATCCAGGCGCCGAGGCGATGTATCCAACGAGCTGCAGGACCTGGACGATCCTGTCCTCGCCGCCCGCTGCGTGGTTGATGGCCGCAATGCAGAGATCAGCGCAGAGGGCTGCCGCCTCCTGTGCGGCAGCGATGTCGACACCGGCGCCGACCTTGCCCGCGTACAGCAGGTCTTCGCCGCGACGCGGCAGCTGACCGCTGACATAGGCAATTCCGCCATGGATGATCACGGGCAGATAGTTGCCGCCGGGCTTGTTCACGCTGCTCATCTCGATGCCCTGCCTTCTTCTCACATCCGGTGGAGCGTAGCGGAAGATCGGACCATGGCAGGCGCCGAGTCCCGGATCAAGGCTGCGAGGCTCTTTCCGCACATTGCGCAGCGGCAGCGCGCACTATAACGATCCCCTATGACCGCATGGCGCCCTCACCCGCACATCCGGGTCGTCGCGATCGGCCTGCACTGGCGTGACGGGCGGCTGCTCGCGGCCGAGGTTCGCGACGACGCGGGCCGGATCAAAGGCGTGCGCCCGCTCGGCGGCGAGATCGAGTTTGGCGAGAGCTGGCGGACGGCGCTCGTGCGGGAATTTTACGAAGAGCTCGGCATCGACATCACCATCACGGGCGAGCCATCGATGATGGAGAACATCTTCCTGCACGAGGGAGCGACCGGGCATGAGGTGATGTTCATCGCGGAGGTCGCGTTTCCCGGCGGCGCGTTCAGTGGCCAGGATCGAATCAATTTCCGCGAGGATAACGGGGAGCAGATCATCGCCCGCTGGTTCGACCTCGCCGACCTCGACATCGAGGGCGGGCCGAGCCTCTATCCGGCCGGGCTAAAGGACTTGCTCGCCCCGAAGAAGAAGTCCAACTGACAAACGCTCTCGCTACCACGTCTCCGCGCCCGGGATTTGCTTGCGCACCGCCCGGCGCTGGATCCAGATGCAACGCCGCACGGCCGTATTGGAGCGGCCGACTGCGGATATCCCTTGGCCGGCCTGCAGCAGTGGCGCCATGGTTTCACGTAGCGCGCGGCAGCGCTGGAACTCGGCCTGCCAGTCAATGGCGGCTGCGTCGGCCCGCGACGCAATCAGCGACAATACAGCTAGGGCAAGACAGCCCGTTCGCATGGGTCGGAGTTCCTTCACCGTGATCCGCCCGGATCGCGCCGGTAGCGGAAGTCGCAATGCGGAGCGCCTTGCATGATGGTCTGCGTTCGCGTCAGCGCGACGTCGGGGCCGAAACCTTCGGCGGTCGCAAAGTCGGCGGTGCAGACCAGGAGAAAGCCGAGCTTGGGCTCGCCCAGCGCCTTGTAGAACTCGGCATAGGCGCATCGCTTCACATCAAGCGCGAAGACGTCCTCGGTCTGCTCGACAATATTGTAAGCGAGCGCGTCGTCACGGGCATAGGTCTGGAAGGCGGAGGACACCGCCTTGCCGAGATTGTTCTCGTTCTTGGCTTTCCAGAATTCCTCGCCGAAACCGCGATAGAGATCGCCGAGCGCCTTGCGCACCAGCGCGTTGGCATGCGTCTCGCCGAGCTCGGCCTGGAGCGCCTTGACCAAGGGCACCAACACCTGCGCCTGGATTCTGACCTGTTCGAGCACGGAAATGCTCATGGCAAACTCACGTCGCGGACCAAGAGGATCATAGATCCTATGGGTGACGGGTAGCGATAACCCACTCCCCCAGAGGATCACGGAGTGCAGCAATCATAGCCGCGAATAGCGACGATTTGCTAACTTTCCGCGGGATAAACCAAGCGGCCGTCAGCCATCATGTGCGCCGCCGGATTCATCTCGGCCAGTTTGACCTGCCCGGGTCCCATAATGTGAAACACGCTCTCGCCGCCGGCGAGCAGGTAATCGGTGATGATCCGCCGGTGGCAGCGCCACCATACCGTCTCGGCACACATGATGGCGCATCGCTGCGCCTGCCCGAGTTCGCGCAGATGCGCGAGCCCCTCGCGAAAGCTCTCGCTCACCGCATAGTCGGCATAGTTGTGAAAGCTGTCGTTCTGCCAGAAAGCATTGGTCTCGCGCGGTATCTCCCGCTTGCGGCTGCGCAGGCCGCCGAGCGAGGCGATATGCTCATAGTCGATCGAAACGGCCCCGAGTGCTTGCGACAGGGCCTCGCGATTGTATTGGGGATTGGTGCGCGAGCGGGGCACGGTGCGGACGTCGACGAGATGCGTGACGGACACGCTCTGCAACAGGACAACGAATTCACCGATTGGACGTGTGCCGTGGCCGATCGTGAAGAATGGGTGAGCCATCGCCCGTCAGCTCCGGAGCAAGTGCAACGCCCGGCCCTTATGCAAGGCGACGTGATCGGTCTTGTCGCTTTTGATCTCGTATTGCGGATCGTCGGGGCTGGCATGGTGGACGTAGCCCTTGTACTCGACGTCCTTGGTGTGCACGCGGAGGATGTGGCCGCGCACCCGGCCGGCCTCGGAATTCCAGCTGACATGGTCGCCACGCTTGAACACTTTCGGCATGGCGAACCAATGCGGGAGCGCGTCTGGACGTTCCAGGCAGCGGAGCAGAACGCCCCAATCCGTCTACGCTCTTCGAGCTACGCCGGACACGCTTCGCCCGAGAGGTCTTGGCTGTGCCACGCGAAGCCGAAGGCGAAGCGTGGTGGGCGCGACAGGGATCGAACCTGTGACCCCTACCATGTCAAGGTAGTGCTCTCCCGCTGAGCTACGCGCCCTAGATGTCGTCTAGATCGGGTCGGGTCCCTATAACGGCTCAGGGGAGCCGGTGCAAGGACGGAAGGGGGCCGATTTAGGCCGCCAGCATCTTGTTCACTTCGCTGACCAATTCGCGCAAATGCACGGGCTTGGACAGCACCTTGGCGTTCTTGGGGGCGTCCGAATCCGAGTTCAGGGCGACCGCGGCGAAGCCGGTGATGAACATGATCTTGATGTCGGGGTCGAGTTCCGAGGCCCGGCGGGCGAGCTCGATGCCGTCCATCTCCGGCATCACGATGTCGGTGAGCAGCATCTCGAACGGCTCTTCCCGCAGCCGCTGATAGGCGGCCATGCCGTTATCGTGGGACGAGACCTGAAAACCGGCGTTTTCCAGCGCCTTGACCAGGAAACGGCGCATGTCGTTGTCGTCTTCGGCGAGCAGGATCTTTGGCATGGCGGAAATGTCGAATCCCCAGAGGATATCAGCGGAGGTCACTAAGCCCGACGGAGGGTAAATTTGGGGTGAAAATCTTTACCCTCCGCAGCTCGCGCTGCCGGACTCTTGTGAACCGGAATACGGCACGAAGCAATCGAGCCGTACCTGCCGGTCCCCACCTCGCTGCCCGCAGGGTTAAGACATGTTCCAGCGCAGATCTCATCTTTTCGCTTGGCAGGATGGTTGCGATTCCGGACAATGACGACACATAAGAGCCGCCTGATCGGCCGAATCAATGCGTTAAGGCCGGTGCTGGGCTTGTTGGATCGTGCGGCGCCAAGGGCGAAGCCTGATACGGAGAGGTGAAGCCTGATACCAAGGGGCGAAGCCTGATTGCCAAGGGATGAAGCCTGACACCAAGGGACGAAGCCTGAGAAGATGACCCGGTTTGACGGCGACAAGTCGCCCGCCTTCGAGATCGTTGAGCCCGCGCAATGGCGCGCGCCGATTATCTTCAACTCGCCCCATTCCGGCTCGACCTATCCGGACGAATTCCTCAGCGCCTCCAGGATCGACCTGCCGACGCTGCGGCGTTCCGAAGATTCCTTCATGGACGAGCTGATCGGCCATCTCAGCGAGCGCGGCTTTCCGACCGTGCGGGTCAACTTTCCGCGCTCCTATGTCGACGTCAATCGTGAGCCCTATGAGCTCGATCCCCGGATGTTCACCGGGCGCCTGCCGAGCTTTGCCAACACCCGCTCGATGCGGGTCGCCGGCGGGCTCGGCACCATTCCGCGCGTGGTCGGCGACGGCCAGGAGATCTATCGCGAGCGCATCCTGGTCGACGACGCGCTGGGGCGGATCGAGACGCTGTACAAGCCCTATCATCGCGCGCTGCGCCGGCTGATCAACAAGGTGCACCAGATGTTCGGCACCGTCGTGCTGGTCGACTGCCATTCGATGCCCTCGGTCGGCGTCTCCCGCGACGAGCCGCGGCGGCCCGACATCGTGATCGGCGACCGCTACGGGACGAGCTGCACGCCGCTATTGCCCGACCGGGTCGAGGAGACCATGGCCGGGCTCGGCTATTCGATCGGCCGCAACAAGCCCTATGCCGGCGGCTTCATCACCGAGCATTACGGTAACCCGGCCAGCGGCCTCCACGCCGTGCAGCTCGAGCTCAACCGCGCGATCTACATGGACGAGCGGCGGCGCGAGCGCAGTCCGCGCTTTGCGCAAGTGGCGTCGGACTTCGGCGTGCTCGCCGACGTGCTGGCGACCACGGTCCCGTTCGGCGATCTCGGCCCGTTCCAGGCCGCGGCGGAATAAGCGCGACGTTTTCTGCGAATGATTGTGTTGGGTGCGATCAGCGCGAACGCGTTTCGCGGCGCGCATTGAAATGAAAGCCCACGCTGAAAGAAATGAGAGGCTGAAAGAAAAAAGGGCCGCTTCTAATGAAGAAGCGGCCCAAGTCTAGGGAGGAAACGCCCAAGGAGGGCAGCAGTAACGCGAGAAGCGCTACCGCACCGCAACAATATGCGGCCGCGACGCACAAAGTGCAAGGGCTTTCGAGCGGTTTCCCATGCAATGAGGACATAGCTCGGTTGCTTCCAGAGAAACCCGGATTCAGTTCCTTTGATAAGTAAATTCAATGGGTTGATAATCATTTGCATACCAACGAGGCAGATCCGGAACTAAGGTTTCAATTCAATGATCGATATTTGCCCAGCGGGTGTCTTTGACGAGGCGAACGCTTCCCGCATCCAAAATACCAGGGTGCAAAGGCAAGACAGCGCTGCACGATCCTTCCGATTTGAGCTAGGCAGGAGTGAGCTTCACCCGACTTTCGCTTTTTGAGGATACGCCGTGACGGTGATCGATTTCTCCGCCTTCATCGGACGGCTCGCCACCGCCTCCGGCGAAACCATCCTGCCGTTCTTCCGCACCTCGCTGTCGATCGAGGACAAGAGCAAGACCAAGGATTTCGACCCCGTAACCGAGGCCGACCGCGCCGCGGAGGCGGTGATGCGGCGTCTGATCAAGGCCAACTTTCCCCAGCACGGCATCGTCGGCGAGGAATTCGGCAACGAGCGCGAGGATTCGGATTACGTCTGGGTGCTCGACCCCATCGACGGCACCAAATCCTTCATCGGCGGCTTTCCGATCTGGGGCACGCTGATCGCGCTCCTGCACAAGGGCACGCCGGTCTACGGCATGATGCACCAGCCCTTCATCGGCGAACGCTTTTCCGGCGACAGCGGCTCGGCTCATTATAATGGCCCCTCCGGCGAGCGCCGGCTCCAGGTCCGGCGCTGTGCTTCGCTGTCGGAGGCGACGACCTACACCACCAGCCCGCTGCTGATGAACGAGCGCGACCGCGCCATCTTCGGCCGCATCGAGAAGGGCGCGCGGCTGTCGCGCTATGGCGGCGACTGCTACTCCTATTGCATGCTGGCGGCGGGTCACGTCGATCTCGTGGTCGAGACCGAGCTGAAGCCTTACGACATCGCAGCCCTGATCCCGATCGTGACCGGCGCAGGCGGCGTCGTCACCACCTGGGAAGGCAAGCCGGCGCAGGGCGGCGGCCGCATCGTCGCGGCCGGCGACGCCAGGGTTCACGAAGAAGCACTGAAACTACTCAACGGATAGGCGATTTATTGTTTGCGCATGATCCTCTCGGAAAACCGCTGCACACTTTTCCGGATCATGCTTCAGGGAGCCTGCATGACCAACCGGCGCACGCTCCTTCTCGCGGCCTTGCTTCTGTTTCCGACACTGGCCTGCGCCCAGAATTTCCCGGCCAAGCCAATCAAGCTGATCGTGCCGTTCCCGGCCGGCGGCCCCAACGACATCATCGCGCGGGTGATCGGCCAGCGCATGTCGGAGCTGTCAGGGCAGCCGGTGCTGATCGACAATCGCGGCGGCCAGGGCGGCGTGCTTGGTACTGACGCGGTCGCCAAGAGCGCACCTGACGGCTATACCATCGCGATCTCCTCGGCCGGCGCGCTCGCCATCAGCCCGAGCATGGAGCGGGTCGCCTACGATACGCTCAATGACCTCACGCCGGTGACGCTGGTCGCAACCGTGCCGGAAATGTTGGTGGTGGCGACCAATGTGCCCGCAAAGGACATCGGCGAATTGATCGCGCTCGCCAAGGCGCAGCCGGGAAAACTCAACTTCGCCTCCTCCGGCCCCGGCAGCCTGCCGCATCTCGCCGGTGAATTGTTCAAGCTGACGGCCAAAATCGACATCGTGCACGTGCCCTATCGCGGCGCGGCGCCGGCCGTGAACGATCTGCTGGGCCAGCAGGTGCAGATGACGTTCCTGGACCTCCCCGTGCTGCTGCCGCAGGTCAAGGCGGGCGCCCTGCGACCGATCGCAGTTGGCTCCGCCGAGCGTTCGCCGACCGCGCCTGATGTGCCGACCACCGCGGAAGCCGGCTTTGCCGATCTGCGCATCGAGAACTGGTACGGCATGGTCGCGCCGAAGGGCACGCCGAAGGAGATCGTCGCCGCGCTGCATGGTCTGGCCACGAAGGCGATGGCGGATCCCGCGGTGAAGGAAAAGCTTGCCGCCCAGGGCGCCACCCTGGTCGGCGATGAGCCGGAGCATTTTCGCACATTCATCGCAGACGAGACCAAGAAATGGGCGAAGGTGATCAAGGACGCTGGCGTGGAGACGGCGAAGTAACTGTGTCTTGCCCCTCCTGAAGGGGCGGGGAAATCTTGGAGCTCACACCGCCGCAGCCCGCAAATGCTCCACCAGCATCTTGGCCGGGCGCGGTAGCGTCTTGAAGCTTCGCGCGCAGATCACGAGTTTGCGGTTGGCCCAGCTATCGCGCAGGCGGACCATGGCGAGCGGCATCAGTTTTGCGCAGCGGCGGGCCGCGGCTTCGGGCACCAGCGCGACGCCCACATCGGCGGCGACCATCTGGCAGATCGCGTCGAAGTCGCGCAGGCGCGCGCGGTAATGCGGCCGCATGCCGAGCCGGGCGGCGTGCTTCGAAATATGCACCTGAAGCGCGGTGGCGCTGGTCAGCCCGACGAACTCGCAAGCACCCGCCTCCTGGAAATCGATCGCGCGGCGGCCCGCGAACGGGCCGCGCCTGGACGTCACCAGCGTCAGGCGATCCTCGCTGAAGGCGAATCGCTCGATATGATCGGGCAGCGCGTGCTCGGCGGCAAAGCCGAGATCGGCCGCGCCCGCAGTGATCGCGGCCGCGATGTCAGTGCTCTCGCGCTCCTCGATGTCGATGGCGACGTCGCGGTGCTCGCGCAGGAAGCCGGCAAGCGCCTTCGGCAGATGCTCCGAGAGGCCGGAGGTATTGGCGAGGAAATGCACGCTCGCGCGCACGCCGCTGGCAAAGCCGGCGAGATCGCCGCGCATGGCGTCGATCTGGTGGATGACGAGACGGGCGTGATCGAGCAGGCTCTCGCCGGCCGCGGTCAATTCGACGCCGCGGCGCCCGCGCTTGAGCAGCGCGACGCCGAGTGCATCCTCCAGCCCCTTGATGCGCGCGCTGGCCGAGGCAAGGGCCAGATGCGACCGCTCCGCGCCGCGGGTGATGCTGCGCTGGTCGGCGACCGCGATGAACAGCTGGAGGTCGACGAGGTCGAAGCGCATCCCGGGTCCCTTCAGCCTTCGTTCCAGACGAAGGTTTTCTCCGTAAGCTACAGATTGTGCCGAAGCGCGGCATCGGTCAATGTGCAGATATGATCGACCCGCTCCTCGTTCTCATCGCCGCCGTTTTCCTGATTGCCGGATTCGTCAAGGGCGTGGTCGGACTCGGCCTGCCGACGGTGTCCATGGGCCTGCTCGCGGTGAGCATGGCGCCAAGCCGCGCGATCGCCATCGTGATCGTGCCCGCCATCCTCACCAACATTTGGCAGACTTTCGTCGGCCCCCATTTGCGCGACATCCTGAGGCGGCTGTGGCCACTGATGATTGGCACCGTGATCGGCTGCTGGCTCAATGCCGGCGCGCTCACCGGTCCGCATGCGCGCTACGGCACGATCGTGCTCGGCGCACTCCTGGTCATCTACGCAATCATCGGGCTGAACAAATTCCAGTTTCACGTTGCGCCAAAGAACGAGAAATGGGTCGGCGGCGTGGTCGGCTTGGTCACCGGCGTGATCTCGGCCTCGACCGGCGTGCAGGTGATCCCCTCGATGCCGTTCATGCAGGCGATCGGCATGGAGAAGGACGAGCTGGTGCAGGCGCTCGGCGTGTTTTTCACGACAGCGACACTGGCGCTCGCCTTCAACCTCACCGCCGGCGGATTGCTGACGCCGGCCAACGCGGTGCCGGGCGCCGTCGGCATGGCCTGCGCGTTTGCCGGCATGTATATCGGCCAAACGGTGCGGGCGCGGATGCCGGCGGAAGCGTTTCGCCGCTGGTTCCTGATCGCGATGATCCTGCTCGGCCTCTATCTCGCCGGCAGCGCGCTGCTGAAGGAATTCGCGTAAAGGACGTTACCGCGTCTCCAGCATGGCGACGCGAATGCCGAGATAGATGAAGAGGCCGCCGAGGGCACGGTTGACCCAGGCGACCGCGCCTTCGGAGCTCCGCAAGCGGTGGGCGGCCTTTGCCGCGAACGCCGCCAGCACCAGGCACCACAGCGTTCCCGTGCAGATGAAGATCAGGCCGAGCGTCAGGAAGGCGAGCGGCTTGTGCGCCGAGTCGGCTGCGACGAATTGCGGCAGGAAGGCCAGGAAGAACAGCGCGACCTTGGGATTGAGCGCGTTGGTGAAGACGCCCTGGAGGAAAACCCGCCGCAGCGAGCTCTGCACCGGCTCGTCGATGGCCGAGGTCGGCACCGGGCGCGACCACAGCATCTGAAGCCCGGTCACGACGAGATAGGCCGCTCCGACCAGCTTCAGGATCGAGAACGCGGTCGACGAGGCCATCAGCAGGGCCGAAAGGCCGATCGCGGCGCCCGCGACATGGAAAAAGCAGCCGCAACTGATGCCTAGCGCGGCCGCGGCACCACCTCGCCAGCCCAGCTGCATGCTGCGGCCGATCACATAGACCGTATCAGGCCCTGGCGTGATGTTGAGCAGCACGCCTGACAGGACGAAGAGCCAGATTTCGTGAATGCCCAGCATGTGTGACGTGCCTCCGTCGCCCAACCATGGCCCAAGAGGCCCGCTTAGTGGGTTCGCTCGGCCCCGTCCACTGCCGGGATTGCCGAGGATTTACCTCGAATTTGCAATGCGGTTCGTACTTTCGCTCGGCCTCATCTGCTCTATAAGGAACGGGTTCTTTGAACGCGGGATTCGAGGCGACTGCCACGCCGTGGCCGGTCCTCGATTTCTTCCAAGTCTCTTGCAAGTCTCTTGGAGCTCCGGAATATGGAAAGACGTCTGGCTGCCATTGTCTGCGCCGATGTCGCCGGCTATTCGCGCATGATGGGCACCGATGAGGCCGGCACCCATGCCGCCTTCAAGGCCCATCGCAGCGCGATCCACCCCATCATCCTCAATCACGGCGGCCGCGTCGTCAAAAACACCGGCGACGGCTTCCTGCTGGAATTCCCCTCGATCGTCGGCGCCACCGAGGCCGCGATCGCGATGCAGACGCTGATGGCGGAGCGCAATCACCATCTGCCCGCCGATCGCGCCATGCAATTCCGCCTCGGGATCCATATGGGTGACGTCATCGCCGACGAGGACGAGGTCTTCGGTGACGATGTCAACATTGCCGTCCGCCTCGAAGCCGTGGCGAGCCCCGGCGGCTTCGCGATCTCGGCCAAGGCCTACAAGGAGGCCAGCAAGCATCTCACCGTGCCGCTGGTCGATGCCGGCAACCACCGCTTCAAGAACATCAAGGATCCGATCGGGGTCTGGACTTGGACACCTGAGGGTGCACCGGCGCTTGCGCCCGCGCTGAGGGAGGCATCCGCCCTCTCGCAGCAGTACCGCACGGCGATCGTCGGCGTGCTGCCCTTTGCCAATCTCAGCGACGCACAGGACGAGTATTTCTCCGACGGCCTGACCGAGGATCTGATCCACGCGCTGTCGCTGCAATCCTTCTACCGCGTGCTGAGCCGCAACTCGACCTTCGTGTTCAAGGGCAACAACGTCAGCACCCGCCTGATCGCGCGGGAGATCGACGCTAGCTATCTGATCCAGGGTTCGGTGCGGCGTGCCGGAGCCAAGATCCGCGTCACCGCCGAGCTGATCGCGCCGGAGACCGGCGAGCAGCTCTGGACTGGCCGCTACGACCGCGACATCGGCGATCTCTTCGCGATGCAGGACGAGATCACCACCAACCTGTCCGCCGCCATCGCCACCGAGATCGTCCGGGCCGAGGCCTCGGCGCCGGCGCGGCTCTCGACCGACGTCACCGCCTGGGACCGCTTCCTCAAAGGGCTGTCGCACTATTATCGGCAAACCAAGGAAGACCTGGCCATCGCCGTCGACCTGTTCCGGGAGGCCATCAGGCTCGAGCCCAAGCTGTCGATTGCGCACGCCTATCTCGCCACGATCCAGATCCAGAGCATCCAGTTCGGCTGGGTCAAGGGCACGCGCGAGATGTGGGCCGAGGCGATGAAGCTTGCCGAAACCAGCGTCCGGCTCGATCCGCGCTCGTCATTTGCGTTCTCGATCCTGTCCTGGACCCACGCGCTGGAGGGCCATTACGAGGCCGCGATGGACGCCGCCAAGCGCGCCGTCGCGCTCAACCCCTACGACAACGGCGCGCGCGGCGTGCTCGGCATCTGCCATTTCGCCATCGGCGAGCACCGCGAGGCGATCGAGCTGTTCTCGCTGGCCGCACAGCGCGACAACAGCGATCCGCGCTACCAATGGGCCGCGCTGAACGCCTTCAGCCATTATCTGCTGGGCCAATATGACGCGACCCTGTCATGGGCTCGAGAACAGCTCTACATCAACCCGAACCATTTGCAGGCGCTGGCAATCCGCGCCGCGGCGCTGGCGCAATTGGGGCGTGGCGACGAGGCGGTCGAGGCGACCCGCGTGCTCATGGCTAACTACCCGACTCTCAATGTCGACCGCCATTTGCGCAATTTCCACTGGAAGCGGCCCGAGGACCTCGCCCATTACCGCGCCGGACTCTTGAATGCGGGGGTACCGCTCGGCAAACTGACCCTGGTTTCGAGCGACGTCAAACGCGTCGCCGAATCCTGAGGGCCAGCCGCGGCCACGCGGCAATGTCCCCTCCGCCTTTATTGACACGACAGTGAATTCAGCCACACTCCGCCACACGCTGAAGTAGTATAACGTGTTGTCGGTTTGTCAGGACTTTCCGCGCTCTATCGCCGCGTCTGTATTTCACGATTCGCCGTTTCCAGGATTTTGGGCCATGCATGACTCCGCTCCGAAGCCCCCCTTCGACCCCTCGATCCAGGTCTCGCCGAACAATCCCTGTCCATTTCTCCGCGGCCTCGTCGGCGAGGGGTTTGTTGACGGCGGAGCCGTCCCGCTCGGCACGCTGTCGCAAACGATCGCGAATGCGAGCGGCGAGACCGGGCTGAAGAAGGTCTCGGCCCGCATCCAGGTCCGCGGCGTCGCGCTTATCGCCAACGGTCTGGGTCACATCCTGAAGAGCATATTTTCGGGCGCGCAGCTCGACGCGTTGCGTGGCGGTCCCCTCGACAAGCGCGGTTCCGGCTCGCGCGTCCTCGGCGTCGACGGCAAGGTCGATGAGGACGAGCTTGCGCGGTTTGCGAGCTTCGGCCGGACCTACCAGGATCCGAACGGCGGCGGCTCCGAGCCGGGTCTCAACGCCTCGGAAATCGGCGTCTTCATGCGCGACAACCTCAAGCGTGCCGGCAGCGCTGCGCGCTGGTACTATCCCCTGCTGATGAAGTTCGAATGGCCGATCCTCCTGAAGATCGTGGGCAAGGGCGCGGGTGAGGACCGCTATCTCAGCGTGGCCGACGTGCGCACTCTGTTCAACGAGCGGCAATTCCCTGCTCGCATCAACCAGCGGCTAGTAGCGCAGCCGGTGCTGTCGACATGCCAGCGCGTGGTGCGGGGCGCCCTCAAGGTTGCGGCCCTGCTCGTCGCCATCGGTCTCGCCTTGCTCGTTGCGGTCGCCGAATTCCCCGACCAGGTGCGCGCCATGCTGCCCCAAAAGGGAATTCTCGTGAATCTCCTGCCGCCGCCCTTGCCCACGGTCCCCGAGACGAAGGCGGCCTTTTGGCTCGAACAGAACTGGTCGCTGAAGGACAGGCACTGGTTTCACCATGCCAGTCAGGGCACCGCGACCTTCCCGGTGCCTTACGAATGGTTCATGGCGCTGGAGCAGCCGCGCCTGCATTTGTTCTCGCAGCCGGGCATGATGACGGACAGCGCCTATCTCGAGCGCTTCGGGTTCATCCCGAGCCCGCAGTCGATCCAGACCGATGCGACGTCACTACGCCACTTCGGCTACGCCAATGTCTACGAGACGACGCAGGCGCCGGACTGGTCGACCAGGTGGACGCCGGCGGAGAACGTCGACGGCCTGCCGGTCGGCTTCGCACGGATGACCGGTGTCATCGATCCCGCGACGGGCCGTCGCGAAGAGGACAAGATCGGACTGACCTGCGCGGGCTGCCATACCGGCCAGATCCACTACCAGGGCGTGGACGTGCGTTTCGACGGCGGCCCGGCCATGACCGATCTGAAGAAGCTCGAGCTCTCCACCGGCCTGTCGATCGCCTACACGCTTTACGTGCCGTTCCGCTTCCAGCGCTTCGCCGATCGCGTGCTCGGCCCCGATGCCAGCAAGGCTGACCGCGCCGCGCTCAAGCAGAAGCTCAGCGCGATCGGCAACTTCCTGATCGACTGGGCGCAAACCCAGCAAAAGACGATTGAAGGCAAGAAGACCTGGAACGGCAGGCAGCAGCAGGACACCGAGGAAGGGTTCGGTCGCCTCGACGCTCTCAATCGCATCGGCAATCAGGTTTTTTCGCAGGATCTCGCGCTGAGCGGGATCAAGGGATTCGAGAAGAACCTGCACGCCCAGGACGCCCCGGTCAGCTATCCCCCGATCTGGACCGTGCCCTGGTTCAAGTTCGCCCAGTACGACGCCTCGATCGAGCAGCCGCTGATCCGCAACGCCGGCGAAGCCCTCGGCGTGACGGCGCTGCTCAATCTGTCCGACGCCTACCCTGAGGACAGGCTGTGGCGGTCCTCCGTTCATATCAACACGCTCGGCTGGATCGAGGACATGCTCAGGGGGCCCGATCCGTTCAAGACGGCCGATCCCTCCACCGGTCCGAAGTTCGGCGGCCTGCTGGCGCCGAAATGGCCCTCGCAGATACTCGGCGACAATTGGAGGCTCGATCAGAAGAAGGTCGACAACGGCCGCAATATCTACGCCGAGATGTGTTCCGGCTGCCATCTGCCGGTGATCGACACCCCGGCTTTCTGGTCTTCGGGACATTGGGAGCCCAGCGGCGACAGCAAGGTGCTGAACGCGGTGACGATCCCCCTCGACGAGATCAAGACGGATCCCGAACAGTCGCTCGTGCTCAGCAACAGGATCGTCGATCTGCCCGGCTTCCTGAAGGTGAATACGGCCGACCTCCAGAAATGGTGGCAATGCGACGTCTCGACCGCAAGCTCGCCGACCGAGATGGTGTATGCGCTCGGGCTGATGACGGTGGTGGATCTCGTCGCCCGCAAATGGATGGACGACGAGAAGACTCCGGACGCCGAGCGGGCGAAATTGTGGAATCTCGCGCGCAAGAACTGCCTCAATCCGGTGGGGGGAGCACGCTATCGGGCACGGCCGCTGAACGGCATCTGGGCCACGGCGCCCTATCTGCACAACGGCTCGGTGCCGTCTCTCTATTGGTTGCTGAAGCCTGCAAGCGAGCGCCCGCAAAAATTCTGCATGGGCCGCCGCGACTATGATCCGGTGACCGTCGGCTTTGCGGTCACCGCCGACGAGAAGTGCAAGACGGGTGAAACCGAGTTCTCGGCCGGGTCGGACAAGGATCCGATCCAGGGGAACAGCGTGCTCGGCCATTCATTCGAGCGCAAGCCGGGCGAGCAAAAACGTCCCGGCGTGATCGGCCGCGTGTTCAAGGACGACAACGAGCGCTACGATCTGATCGAGTATCTGAAGACGCTGTAGCGAGTGATTCTACTTCCTCGTCATGGCCGGGCTTGTCCCGGCCATCCATGATCTGCCTCACGGCGCTAAGAACGTGGATGCCCGGGACAAGCCCGGGCATGACGTCGTGTGGTCGCAGGGAAGCATCGCTCCCCCTCACTTGAACAGCGGCGTGCCCGGCACGAAGGCGTCGAAGGCCGCCCAGAATTGGGAACGGTAGCGGTCCTGCTCCTGGAGTATCTCGTGCTTGGCACCGGCGATCACGAGATGGGAGCCGGCGCGCAAATGATAGGCGAACTCCTCGATCGCCGCGATCGAGACCACGGTGTCGCTGGAGGCCGCCAGCATCAGGATCGGTTGACGGATATCGGACGGGTAGTTTTTGCCCTTGAAGGTGTTCATCGCGCGGAAGGCGGTATCGGCCCAGGCGACCGTCGGTGACGCGAGCCCGAGGGTCGGATCCTCCTCCAGGATCGCGGCATTGCGCGCATAGCGCACGGGATCGCTGGTCAGCGGATTGTTGATGAAGGGATTGAGCCCGGTGATCTGGTCGGTGCCGCCGGGGACATAACGGCCGCCCATCCCCAACACGCGCATCGTCTTCAGCAGCGCCCGCGCCGGAAACGAGGTGGCGCGGCCGGGCAGGTCGATCATCGGCGCCGACAGCACCATGCGGTCGAACCAGCGCTTGCCCGCATGCGCCACCCGCAGCATCACCGTGCCGCCCATGGAGTGGGCGAGCGCGAAGAAGGGCGGCGGGCAATCCGGCAGCACCACCTGCTGCACGAAGGTCTCGACGTCGATCTCGAAATCGGCGAAGTCGCGAACATAGCCCTTGCGCGGATCGCGCAGGCGGCGCGAGGAGTGGCCCTGCCCGCGCCAGTCGATCATCGCCACCGCAAAACCGCGGTCGCGCAGGTCGCGCACGGTCTCAAAATATTTCTCGATCTGCTCGCTGCGTCCGGTGAAGACGCAGACGGTGCCCTTGCGGTTCGCCGGCGGCGCCCAGCGCGCAAAGCGCAGCTCGACGCCATCAGGGGTTTTGATGGTGCCGCTGACGACGTCTTCGGGAACGGGATTGGATGGTATCGAGACCAGCGTCATGATGGGGAGGGCTTGGGCACGAAGTGCTGCAAATCAGGGGGCGGGAGCGCCGAAAAGGCTAAGTATCCGCCCTCTTGAACGCCGTTCTCGTCAACCCATATCACCTTGGTGCAGGCCGCTACCAGTGTTTCGGAACCGGAACATCAGGCTGCACACAGACGAAAGCCCGGCCCGATTGGCGGGCGGGTTACTCAACAGTCGCTCAATGGAGGACTTGACCATGCGTACGTACGACCTGACCCCCTTCTACCGTTCCACCGTCGGCTTCGACCGCCTCTTCAACCTGCTCGACCAGGCCGGTTCGGACGGCAGCCCCGGTTATCCCCCCTACAATATCGAGCGCACCGGCGAGAACGACTACCGCATCACCGTTGCGGTCTCGGGCTTTGCCAAGGATGAGCTCTCCATCGTCGCGAAGGAAAACACGCTGACGATCAAGGGCGAAAAAGTCGCCAACGAGAACTCGAAGGCCGAAGTGCTGTACCGCGGCATCGCCGCGCGTGCTTTCGAGCGCGCATTCCAGCTTGCCGATTTCGTGCAGGTGAAGAACGCCTCGCTCGAGAACGGGCTGCTTCACGTCGACCTCGTCCGCGAGATTCCCGAGGCGAAAAAGCCGCGCCAGATCGCGATCAACACCGGTGCGCAGGGCGCACAGGTGATCGAGAACTCGGTAGCCGCGTAAATCACGGACGCCACTTCCAGGTTGCGAAAACGCCCCGGTGCCCCGGGGCGTTTTTTTGCGTGTTCAGTCGTTGGCTCGCGAAAGCTGCAAGTAGCCGCAAATCCTGCGGCCGGCAGCTGGTTTTCGGTTGAAATCGAAATACAGGTTTGGGTCTGTTGTTCTACGTTACCCACACACCGCATGAGCTCGCCTGCGTGTCTCGTACGCGCCCGACCAAGGCGGTTGTCACAGGTGAGTGACCAAGCGTAACGCCGCCGCTCCGCACACCGTCCTTTGAATATCGAACACAAAATGAGACGGAGAACGATCATGACACTTTGGCGCAGCCTTTTCGTCGCCGCGAGCCTGCTGGCGGCCCCCATCAGCCTTGCTCACGCACAGACCCCGCAAACGGTGAAGGCCAAGAACATCGTGCTGGTGCACGGCGCCTGGGCCGACGGCTCGAGCTGGTCGGAGGTGATCCCGATCCTCCAGGCCGCAGGCTTCAACGTAACTGCCGTGCAGAATCCACTGTCGTCGCTGTCGGACTCCGTCGAGGCGACCAAGCGCGCGCTGGCCGAGCAGGATGGTCCAACCGTGCTGGTCGCGCATTCCTGGGGCGGCACCGTCATCAGCCAGGTCGGCAACGACCCGAAGGTCACTGGCCTCGTCTATGTCGCCGCCCGCGCACCCGATGCCAACGAGGATTTCGTCGCCCTGTCCAAGCAATTCCCCGCGGGACCGGTGCGCACCGGCGTCGTCGAGCGCGACGGTTACACCAGGCTCTCGGAAGACGCCTTCCTGAAGTATTTCGCCAATGGCGTGAAGCCGGAGCAGGCGAAGGCGCTCTACGCGGTGCAATGGCCGACGGCCGCCTCGATCTTCGCCGGTCGCACCACAGAGGCGGCATGGCATTCCAAGCCGAGCTGGTACGCGGTGTCGAAGAGCGACTACACCATCAATCCCGATTTCGAACGCTTCCTCGCCAAGCGCATGAACGCCACCACGATCGAGCTCGACGCAGGCCACCTCTCGCTGGTGTCTCATCCGAAGGAGGTGGCGAATTTGATCCTGGAAGCGGCGGGGTATGGGCGGAGCTGAGCGGCGCTTGTCATGGTGCAAAGGCGCCTGAGTGCTCAGGCGCCTTTTGTTTTGCTCCGCTCTCTCCCCAACGTCGTCCTGGCGAAAGCCAGGACCCATTACCCCAATGGGATGTTTGGCGAAGACTCGTCGTCCGGTACTCACACCACGAACAATCGACAGACCTCGCGGTATGGGTCCTGGCTTCGCCAGGACGACACCGTTGGTGTGATGCGTAGCGTCCTAATCCAGCCCCTGCGCTGCCGGCATGTCCTGTGTCGGCAGGATGGTTGGAGCAGGTTTGGCCAGACCGACGGTTGGAGCAATGACCTGCGGCGCGGCCTCGGCGGGCTTTGCCGGCACGGCCGCCACGGTCTGCGTGGCAGGTTGAGCCTGCGCTGCCGGCTGCGTCGCCGGCTCGGCCGGCTTCGCCGCTGTGACCGGCGTCTCGCCGCGCGGCGGAGCCGCCTTGGGCAGCGGCACGGAGCGGCTGGCGACATGCGGAATCGGAGCCGGTGGGCGGGGCGGACCACTGCGGACCATGGTCGGCGGCGGCAGCGCGCTTTGCGGGCGGTAAGGCGCAACCGCAGGCTGCTCGTAGCCGGGCGCCATGCCGTAGGCGTCGGCAGCCGGCATGAAGCGCAAAATCCTTCCGTCGCGGGCATCGATCACGAGCCGGCCGTCCTCCCCGCGGCGGTCAATCACCGCGATCGTGTAGACGCTGCCGCGCAGGCGCGGGATGCCCAGTGGAGAGAAGCCGTTCTCGCGCAGCACCGCGTAGACCTCGGTCGATGGCAGCAGCACCGGGGCCGGCCTGCGTTCTTCGTAGCCATAGCCGTAGCGCGGCGGAGGCGGCGCGGCCTCCGGCGGCGCATAGGGGGCGTCGAAATCCGAGACCGCGATCATCGCCCCTCGCGCTGGAACCTGCGCTTGAGCCGCGGTCGCGGCCAGCGCCAGCGTGGCGGCGGCCACACATCCTGTGAAAAACTTCATGGTCGAGACGCTCCTGTCAGGCCCCCGGATGGATCGCGCTCTTTCGCTTCTTGCGGCGTGGCGCGTCTTCCAGAGGGTTGATCCGAAGCTTCATTGGGGATTCCGGCGTCGGCGGGGCCGGATCAGGGCGTGTTTGCTTCTAAACCGGGGCCGCGCAACTTCTGGAAAGCGATCGATTGATCTATGGGGAATCGGGACTTGCGCGCGCTTGTGTGATAGACAAAAATTTGGCAAGGTGACGGTTAGGACAGGAAGACTGTCTCAATTTTGCTTGCGGTTCCGGCATAGGGATTGCAACGAAAGTCGGTGCTTTCGAGCGCCAAGAAGGCAACAGGCAAAGCCGTTCTCGGGGACGAAGAACGCCTTGGCCTGAATTTAAGAAAATGCGGCTCGCGAGCGGACGAGCGGTGACCCAGAAGCGGGTGCCGCGGGACGCCCAAGGTGCGCCGAAGATGGCGGTGAGGCAGCTTGCCGCATGGAGAGGACGAGAACATGAACGGGTCGCAAGTCGAGCGCGGAAACATCGTGGCAGAACAACTGTCGGCGACGGTCGCCTCGAAAACGACCGATCCGATTCAGGAACACAATTCACGGCCGCCGGCCGTAGGCCTCTACGATCCGAGCCTGGAGAAAGATTCCTGCGGCGTCGGCTTCATCGCCAACATCAAGGGCCAGAAGTCGCACGAGATCGTTGCGGACGCGCTCAGCATCCTCTGCAACCTCGAGCACCGCGGCGCCGTCGGCGCCGACCCGCGCGCCGGTGACGGCGCCGGCATTCTGGTGCAGATCCCGCATGCGTTCTTCAGCCGCAAGGCGAAGGAGCTCGGCTTCGCGCTGCCCAATCCGGGCGAATACGCCATCGGCGCGCTTTTCATGCCGCGCGACACCGCGTGGCGCAACGTCATCAAGAGCATCATCGCCGACCAGATCAAGGAAGAGGGCCTGACGCTGCTCGGCTGGCGCGACGTGCCGACCGACAATTCCTCGCTCGGCGTCACCGTGAAGCCGACCGAGCCCGCCTGCATGCAGGTGTTCATCGGCCGCAACGGGACCGCCAAGACCGAGGACGATTTCGAGCGCCGGCTCTACATCCTGCGCAAGTCGATCTCGCAGGCCATCTATCAGCGCCGCGACCGCGGCCTCGCCGGCTATTATCCCTGCTCGATGTCCTGCCGCACCGTGATCTACAAGGGCATGTTCCTCGCCGACCAGCTCGGCAAGTACTATCCCGATTTGCATGAGAAGGATTTCGAGAGCGCGCTGGCGCTCGTGCACCAGCGTTTCTCGACCAACACCTTCCCGGCGTGGTCGCTGGCGCATCCCTACCGCATGATCGCGCATAACGGCGAGATCAACACGCTGCGCGGCAACGTCAACTGGATGGCGGCGCGCCAGGCCTCAGTGAGCTCGGAGCTGTACGGCAAGGACATCAACCGGCTCTGGCCGATCTCCTACGAAGGCCAGTCGGACACCGCCTGCTTCGACAACGCGCTCGAATTCCTGGTGCAGGGCGGCTACTCGCTGCCGCACGCCGTCATGATGATGATTCCGGAGGCGTGGGCCGGCAATCCCTTGATGGATGAGAAGCGCCGCGCCTTCTACGAATATCACGCAGCCCTGATGGAGCCGTGGGACGGCCCCGCCGCGATCGCCTTCACCGACGGCCGCCAGATCGGTGCCACGCTCGACCGCAACGGCCTTCGGCCGGCGCGCTATCTCGTCACCAAGGACGACCGCATCGTGATGGCGTCCGAGATGGGCGTGCTGACGATTCCCGAGGACCAGATCATCACCAAGTGGCGCTTGCAGCCCGGCAAGATGCTGCTGGTCGATCTCGAGCAGGGCCGCCTGATCCCCGACGACGAGATCAAGGCCGAGCTCGCCAGAAGCCATCCCTACACGGAGTGGCTGGAGCGGACCCAGATCGTGCTGGAAGATCTGCCGAAGGTGCCGACCACCGGCGTGCGCTCCAACCTGTCGCTGCTCGATCGCCAGCAGGCGTTCGGCTACAGCCAGGAAGACATCACCATCCTGATGACGCCGATGGCCTCCACCGGCGAGGAAGCCGCAGGTTCGATGGGCAACGACACGCCGATCTCGGCGCTGTCGGCCAAGGCCAAGCCGCTGTTCACCTACTTCAAGCAGAACTTTGCACAGGTCACCAATCCGCCGATCGACCCGATCCGAGAGGAGCTGGTGATGAGCCTCGTCTCCATCATCGGACCGCGGCCGAACCTGTTCGACCTGCAAGGCCTAGCCACGACCAAGCGCCTCGAAGCGCGCCAGCCGATCCTGACCGACGCGGACCTCGAAAAGATCCGCTCGATCTCCGAGGTCGCCGAGTCGCACTTCAAGTCGCGCACGCTGGACACCACCTTCCACGCCGGCCTCGGCGCGGCAGGCATGGACCAGGTGCTGGATGAGCTCTGCGCACGCGCGGAGAGCGCGGTGCGCGAGGGCGTCAACATCATCATCCTGTCCGACCGCATGGTCGGCACCGACCGGGTTCCGATCCCGTCGCTGCTGGCCTGCGCCGCCGTGCATCATCATCTGATCCGCACCGGATTGCGCACCTCGGTCGGCCTCGTCGTCGAATCCGGCGAGCCGCGCGAGGTGCATCATTTCGCCTGTCTCGCCGGCTACGGCGCGGAAGCGATCAATCCGTATCTGGCGTTCGAGACCATCATCGCGATGAAGGACCGCCTGCCCGGCTCGCTCGACGACTACGAGATCGTCAAGCGCTACATCAAGTCGATCGGCAAGGGCCTGCTCAAGGTGATGTCCAAGATGGGCATCTCGACCTACCAGTCCTATTGCGGCGCGCAGATCTTTGACGCCATCGGCCTGAAGGCGGAATTCGTCGGCAAATTCTTCGCCGGCACCCACACCCGCGTCGAGGGCGTCGGTCTTGGCGAGATTGCCGAAGAGGCGGTGCGCCGTCATGCCGACGCGTTCGGCGATGCCCTCGTTTACAAGACTTCGCTCGATGTCGGCGGCGAATACGCCTATCGCAGCCGCGGCGAGGACCATGCATGGACCGCCGAGTCGGTGGGGCTGCTGCAGCACGCCGCGCGCGGCAATTCGCTGGAACGCTACCGCGCTTTCGCGAAGATCCTCAACGAGCAGTCGGAGCGTCTCCTGACGCTGCGCGGCCTGTTCCGGATCAAGAACGCGGACGAAGAGAAGCGCAAGCCGATACCGCTCGACCAGGTCGAGCCGGCCAAGGACATCGTCAAGCGTTTCGCCACTGGCGCGATGAGCTTCGGCTCGATCTCGCGCGAGGCGCACACCACGCTCGCGATTGCCATGAACCGGATCGGCGGCAAGTCGAACACCGGCGAAGGCGGCGAGGAAGCGGACCGTTTCAAGCCGCTGCCGAACGGCGACAGCATGCGCTCGGCGATCAAGCAGGTCGCCTCGGGCCGCTTCGGCGTCACCACGGAGTATCTCGTCAACTCCGACATGATGCAGATCAAGATGGCGCAGGGCGCAAAGCCCGGCGAAGGCGGCCAATTGCCCGGCCACAAGGTCGACGCGACCATCGCCAAGGTCCGGCATTCGACGCCGGGCGTCGGCCTGATCTCGCCGCCGCCGCACCACGATATCTACTCGATCGAGGATCTGGCGCAGCTCATCTACGACCTCAAGAACGTCAACCCGGATGGCGCAGTCTCGGTCAAGCTCGTCTCCGAGATCGGCGTCGGCACCGTGGCCGCGGGCGTCGCCAAAGCGCGCGCCGACCATGTCACCATCGCGGGCTTCGAGGGCGGCACCGGCGCTTCGCCGCTGACCTCGATCAAGCACGCCGGCTCGCCGTGGGAGATCGGTCTCGCCGAAACCCACCAGACGCTGGTGCGCGAGCGGCTGCGCAGCCGCATCGTGGTGCAGGTCGACGGCGGCTTCCGCACCGGGCGTGACGTCGTGATCGGCGCGCTGCTGGGCGCCGACGAGTTCGGCTTCGCCACCGCGCCCTTGATCGCGGCCGGCTGCATCATGATGCGCAAGTGCCATCTCAACACCTGCCCGGTCGGCGTCGCGACCCAGGACCCCGTCCTGCGCAAGCGCTTCACCGGCCAGCCCGAGCATGTGATCAACTACTTCTTCTTCGTCGCCGAAGAGGTCCGCGAGATCATGGCCTCGCTCGGCTTCCGCAGCTTCAACGAGATGATCGGCCAGGTGCAGCTGCTCGACCAGACCAAGCTGGTCGCGCACTGGAAGGCCAAGGGGCTCGACTTCTCCAAGCTCTTCGTCAAGCAGAAGGAAGAGAAGGGCCAGAAGATCTATCACTCCGAACGCCAGAACCATCATCTGGAAGCGGTGCTCGATCGCACGCTGATCGAGCAGGCGACGCCTGCGCTCGACCGCGGTGCGCCGGTGAAGATCGAGGCCAAGATCAACAGCACCAACCGCTCCGCGGGCGCGATGCTGTCGGGTGCGGTCGCCAAGATCTACGGCCATGCGGGTCTGCCGCATGAGACCATCCATGTCAGCCTCAAGGGCACCGCGGGCCAGGCCTTCGGCGCGTGGCTGGCGCAGGGCGTCACCTTCGAGCTCGAGGGCGAAGCCAACGACTATGTCGGCAAGGGCCTCTCGGGCGGCAAGATCATCGTCAAGCCGCCGGCCAACAGCGGCATCGTGCCGGAAGAGAGCATCATCGTCGGCAACACCGTGATGTACGGCGCCATTCAAGGCGAGTGCTACTTCCGCGGCATCGCCGGCGAGCGCTTTGCCGTGCGCAATTCCGGCGCCGTGGCGGTGGTCGAGGGCGCCGGCGACCATTGCTGCGAATACATGACGGGCGGCATCGTGGTCGTGCTCGGCAAGACCGGGCGCAACTTCGCGGCCGGCATGTCCGGCGGCATCGCCTATGTGCTGGACGAGACCGGCGACTTCGACAGGCTGTGCAACATGGCGATGGTCGAGCTCGAGCCGGTGCTGTCGGAAGAGCTGATCAACGCCGGCACCTATCATCACTCCGGTGACCTCGAGGCGCACGGCCGGGTGGACGTGTTCAAGGACCTGCTCGCCTCCGACGTCGAGCGGCTCCACGTCCTGATCACGCGCCATGCCAAGGCAACCGGCTCCAGGCGTGCCGCCGACATCCTGGCCAATTGGAAGGACTGGCTGCCCAAATTCCGCAAGGTGATGCCGGTCGAATACCGGCGCGCGCTGCGCGAGATGGCCGCCAACGCGGACGCCGAGCCGAAAATCGCGATCGGGGCGTGAGCATCACACCCCGTCATTGCGAGCGTAGCGAAGCAATCCAGACTTTCTCCTCTGATGCGGAATGGATTGCTTCGAAGCTCACGCTCCTCGCAATGACGACGAGAGAGAAACACAACGAATTTAAGCGGCAGGGACTTCGGGTTTAATGGGCAAGATCACGGGTTTTCTCGAAATCGAACGGCATGACCGCAAGTACACCCCGGTCGCCGAGCGCGTGAAGCATTTCCACGAGTTCGTCGTTCCCCTCTCCGAGAAGGAAACGCGCGACCAGGCCGCGCGCTGCATGAACTGCGGCATCCCCTATTGCCACGGCACCGGCTCGGTCTCGCCCGGCACGCCCGGCTGCCCGGTCAACAACCAGATCCCGGACTGGAACGACCTCGTCTATCAGGGCAACTGGGAAGAAGCCTCGCGCAATCTGCACTCGACCAATAATTTCCCGGAGTTCACGGGGCGCATCTGTCCGGCGCCGTGCGAAGCCTCCTGCACGCTCAACATCGACGACAACCCCGTCACCATCAAGACCATCGAATGCGCGATCGTCGACCGCGCCTGGGACAATGGCTGGCTGAAGCCGGAAGTGGCGGCCGTGAAGACCGGCAAGAAGATCGCGGTGATCGGCTCGGGTCCGGCCGGCATGGCCTGCGCGCAGCAGCTCGCACGCGCCGGCCACGACGTGCATCTGTTCGAGAAGTTCGCCAAGGCCGGCGGCCTGCTCCGCTATGGCATTCCCGACTTCAAGATGGAAAAGAACGTCATCGACCGCCGGGTCACGCAGATGGAGGGCGAAGGCGTCACCTTCCACTACAACAGCCATGTCGGCGTCGACGGCAATGTCGACCCGCGCGAGATGCTCAACGAGTACGACGCCGTGGCGCTGACCGGCGGCGCCGAAGCCCCGCGCGACCTGCCGGTCCCCGGCCGCGATCTCGCCGGCATCCACTACGCCATGGACTTCCTGCCGCAGCAGAACCGCCGCGTGTCCGAGGAACCGTTGAACGGCGTCCAGGAGATTTTGGCCGGTGGCAAGCATGTCGTCGTCATCGGCGGCGGCGACACCGGATCCGATTGCATCGGCACCTCGCTGCGCCAGGGCGCGCTCTCCGTGACCCAGCTCGAGATCATGCCCGCCCCGCCGGAGCACGAAAACAAGGGCCTCACCTGGCCGAACTGGCCGCTCAAGATGCGGACGTCCTCCAGCCAGGCCGAAGGCGCGGTTCGCGAATTCGCCGTGCTGACGCAGAAGTTCACCGGCGAGAACGGCCAGGTCAAGAAGCTGCACTGCGTCCGCGTCGACGACAAGTTCAAGCCGATCGCCGGCACCGAGTTCGAGCTGGATGCCGACCTCGTCCTGCTGGCGATGGGCTTCGTCCATCCCGTGCACGAGGGCCTGCTCAAGATGCTCTCGGTCGAGCTCGACCCGCGCGGCAACGTCAAGGCCAACACGCTCGACTACCAGACTTCGCGCCCGAACGTGTTCACGGCCGGCGACATGCGCCGCGGGCAATCGCTGGTGGTCTGGGCCATCCGCGAGGGCCGGCTGTGTGCAAGGTCGATCGATACGTTCCTGATGGGGAAGACGGATCTGCCGCGGTAGCTGTTCGCTCCCCGTTAGATTTACGAACGGTATCATCGCCCGCTTACGCGGGCGATTTCTTGTGCTTCTCCCCTACAGATTCGAATTTCCAGCCACTTTAGTAGAACAGGGCTTGCTTCGCAGGCATCGCACAGCTTTAGATTGCGATAAGCAATTTGAGATTGGGGGAGGAAGCAGCTGTGACTATTGCCGGCGAACTTATTTTCAAGGTGGTTGGTAGCTTTGCGAGTGACGGACTGAAGAAAACCTACCAGGAAGTTCGTGGCGGAATACGCCGCAGACAGACGGTAGACAAAGTGCTGTCTGACGAGCTTGGCTCGGGGGACGATCGCCTCAAACGAGCAATGAACGACCTTCATATCGTCATTGGCAATTCAAGAGGGCAGCTGAATGAGACCATGGCCGCCTTTCTACGCGAAGTTGAACGAAGCGCCATACCGGAAGCGTTGATAAAATCGATTCTGACAAATATCGAGCCAGATAAGTTCTTCCCAGCATTCGATCTGATCTACCAGCCTTTCAAAGATCAGCTTCCGTTTACCAGCGAGAAATTTTTCAAAGCCTTCTACACCGCGGTTAAGCTTAGCGTCGAAGCCGAAGTTAAGGACCCAGCTCTCCTCGAGTTTGTACAGGCTCAGAACTCCGAGTTGGCCAGACAACTCGCAGACATGTCAAAAGCCCTCGAGGCAAGTAAGCTCCTGCTAGATCCTCCTAACCTTAAAGAGATATTCGAGGGGAGGACACGCCTCGCAAGATCTCTTGAAGTCGCCAACAGATATTTGTCAGTTGAGACGGTGAAGGGCGTAAAGCGGTGTAGAATTCGTCAACTCGTTGTTCCTCCCCGACTGTCAACGTCGAAGAAAGTAGAGGTAAAAAAGGCGAACTCTCAGCCCAGAGACTCGGATTATATTTCATATGTTACCTTTAAATCGAGCGTTAGACGCGCCGTCATTTTAGGCGACCCTGGTGGTGGCAAATCGACATTGACGCAACTACTGAGTTTCGACAATTCGAACTCAATCCTGCTTGAATCGAATTATCCAGGCAAGACTGAGCCATCAGCGCTCAAGCTGCCGCTGCGGATAGTCCTTAGGAGCTTTGACAAGCGTCGGCAATCTACTCCGGGATACAGTCTTCTGGATCATCTGGTAGATCAAGCAAAGGACGTATTTGACGGCGACGTCGACTACACATCGAGAATGCTTCGTCACTTCATGGCACTCGGAAGCGCACTTCTAATTTTCGATGGGCTGGACGAAATACTAGAGGTCGACCGACGACGCGAAACCGTGTCGCTAATCGAACAATTCACTACCGTGTATGCAGCGTGCCCGAGCATCGTCACATCCCGGCTAGTTGGATACGAAGATGCGCCGATGAACGAAGATTTCTCATTCTATTATTTGTCGACGTTCAACAACGAAGAGGTCGAAATATTTGCACAGAAATTTATCAAGTTTGTTGAGGGACTAAAGAAGCCCGAAGCAAAGGAGAAATCCAAAAAGTTTTTATCCCAAACAAACAACATTGCCGCAGACTTGCGAGAAAATCCTCTGATGCTGGGATTGATGGTCTATCTGTTCGTTTACAAGGGAGACGTCCCAGCCAATCGTCCGGAGATTTACAAAGAGTGCGCTACACTCATGTTCGAGAAATGGGATCAAAGGCGCGACATTATCTTCAAGATACCGGTCGATTTCGAGCTACTCGATCTCTTCGCCTTTCTGGCCAGCAAGATCTTCGGCTCCGCTCAAACAGATGACGGAGTATCGAGAGAATGGATAACCAACCAGCTCAGGATATTCTTCGAGGATTGGTACGTCGACAAAGCTAAGGCCCTGCAAGCAGCCAAAGCGCTAGTTGAGTTCATTACTGGCCGCGCTTGGGTCATGTTCGAAGTTGGCCCGAATGTCTACAAGTTCACGCATAGAACTTTTCTAGAATACTTTTTTGCTCGACACTTACTTTCATCAAGTCAAAGCGTCGATCAACTTTTCAGAGACAAGCTTTTAGCGCACGTCGTCAAACTTGAGTGGGATGTCGTTTGCCATCTGGCTCTCCAAACGGCTGTCTACCGCGACTCCGGAAAGATAATCCAAGCGACAGAAACTATCGTGTCCTTGATCAAGGGCCCGAATTTATCTGACAAGGAAGAGTTGGGCCTCCTTGCCTTCGTCGCCACAGCGTTGGACTACTTAATCCTTCCGGAGATACGCTATCGGGACTTAGTGCGATTGATTGTATCGAGAACGACGGGACTTGGAACTCACACCGGCGCAGCCCCTTACGGCGTGATCACCTCCGCAATTCGCAGCTCAAAGAGGAGAGAGGCATTAGCAAAGGATGTTATCTACTCATCGATTCAGCAAGCTATCAGGAGCAGTGATCTCGCAGAGCACTACGTTGCTATGTTGGCTATTGCTAAGGACTCTATGCCACGCCTCGTCCCGCACCATCGTGCGCGGTCGATTTCTCCAGGGTCACCGCTGCCTGCGTGGGTCGGCGCTCGGAGCAATTCCGAATACTTTCAAGAGTTGCGGGACTCAACTCAAGGCGAGAATTTTGCTCGAGCAGTGAAGTCAGCGTCCGAAGCACGCGCTTATTTGTTCAGCTACGGCCAGCGGCACCTCGAGTTGTTTCATAAACACAGGTGGCAAGCTTTCTACGGTTCGACTGAATACTCGCCTCTGATTGAAATGCCGAACTTGTTCTTAGAGACGCTCTGCTTTTACGTCAATTCTGATCCGGCGATTCCGCTCTGGCGACGCAGCGCACCGCATGGGAGCAATAGTGACGAAAATTGGGAACTGATAAGGCTTCTCGCGGAAGATGTTCTCGCAGGTAGGACGCCAGCAATCCCCTCATCCGCGGATGACTATCGAGTATACCTCGAAGCACTACTCGATGAAGTTATCGTCGGCATTTACCACGCCATCTTGAGATCCAAGACAAAGAACCCGTCGGTTCGAGACCGCTATATCAATCTGCTTTTAGCGGCTGCTTTCGCAATCGAACAAATGGAGCCGGATTTGCAACAAGGGGGGAGGAGAAAGAAGCGGAATCGTCTCGATTATTGCCTTCCTGAACATGTGGCAACTAGGCTCCTTGAAGCTGTTCAAGGTCACCAACATGGGCCCCTTCTCGCTGATTGGCATCAGCACAAGAAAGATTTCACGACAACTCCGAATGTTGCCAGAGGTGAAAGCTGATTGGGGCCGACAATAGGTCGATATTTCTACGCTGTGACAATCGTTGTCTCAGTTCTGCAGCCTCACCCCGACCATCACCACCGTCCCCTGCGAGCTTGACCCCGCCTGGTTCGAATCCAGGATGTCGTGGCGGAGCGTGCCCTTGATCCAGATGTTGCGATTGAGCTTGTAGATCAGATTGCTTTCGAACGAGTAGGTCTTGTCGTTGCGATTCTGGCCCTGATAGTCGTAGGTGCCGTAGGTGAACTTGCCCACTGCCGTAAGCCAGCGGCGGAAGTCGTGATCGACTTCGGCGGCGTAGGTGTGCACCAGCACGCCGGAGGAGCCGGGGATGGTGGTCTCGGCGATCTGCGTGTCGGTGGCGAATTTCACCGTGGTCAGGCCGCTCGCATTCCAGATCAGCGAGCCCGAGGTCAGGAAGCCCGCGAGCTGGCTCAGGCGCGGATCGACATAGTTGCGCGCGGAATAGCCGACCGAGACCTCGCCGGTGAGGATCCGCGAGAACTCGAAGGACGTGCCGACCTTGGCGTAGCCGCCGTTCGAATCGCGGAAGAAGCCATTGCGGTCGGCGGCCTGGTCGTGGACGCGTGTGTCGCCCTGGATCTCGACGAACGGCTTCAGGCCCGGCTTGAGATCGTAGGAGAAGCGCCCCACGCCGCCATATTGGTTGAAGTCGCGGTCATCGTTGCTGAAGGTCGAGCCGTCGGTGAGTTTTGAGTTGGTGTAGGCGGTGCGATCCGCGGTGGCGCCGGCCGCGACCTGGAAGCGGTTGAAGGTCTGGTCGAAGCCGACGGTCGTGCCATAGGTCGCGTAAACAGGATATTTCTGCAGGCCGGCCTGCACGTTCGGGCTGCCGGGATTATCGGTGGCGAGCCGCAGGCGCAGTTGCGTGGTCAGCTTGAGATCGCGATTGACGTCGATGCGGCCGTCGACATGGCCGTTGAAGTCGGGGCGGTCCACCTCGACCGGCGAGGGCGAGGCAAAGCCGTCGATCGTCGCCGGCATGTTGTTGGTGTAGCCCGAGAACGAGCCGCGCAGATCCGCGACCAGCGCGTGGCGCTCCCAGTCGGACGCCACGAGGAGATCGGGCGCGACCACATAAACCGGCGAGCCGACCGGCTTGCTCAGACGCGCCGGATTGGTGTCGTAGCCGGTGGAGAGCTCGAGCCCGCCCTTGATCAGGAAGCTGCCGGCATAGTCGCCGACCGCGCCGAATGCATCGTCATCGATCTTGAGGCGGCGGCGCAGCGGCTGGCCGGGCACGTTGCCGGCCATCGCCGGGGCGACCGGAGTCTTGTGCGCCGTCTCGGAGGGCGGCGGCGCGATGCGTGGCGGGCCGAGCGTTCGCTCCGGCGTCGCCGGCGGCACCGGCGAGCCGGGGCCGACCGGACGCTTCGGCTTCGCCTGTCCGGGATAAAACTTTGGCTGCTGTCGCTTGCGGTTGAGCGAGTCGTAGCCGGAAGCGCTGGCGCCATTGGCGGCGGGCAAGCCGTAGATCGGGACCTGACCGGTCGGGCTTTGGTTGGTCGGGTTTTGGCCCACGCGCGCCGGCGTCTGCTGGCGTTTGCGCAAATCGGCGTTGGGATCGGGCAGTGTCGGCAGCGCATCCGACGGTGCCTGCGGCACGCCCGCGGTACGGCGCGTCGGCAGCGTGTCGGGCGAGGCGAAGCCACCGCGGTTGGGACTGAACAGGTCTGGGGTGAGGCTCTGGCCGGCCACGGGGGCGCTTCCAAGGACCGTCAGCGCAAAGCACGGCAAAGCCGCGCGCAGGAAATGCGCGCGTTTGCTCCGGCTCGTGCCTGGAGACGACCCCACGATGGAAGAACTCCAACGAAATCAAACACTTTCGCGATCGTCCCCACCGATCGGCGGGAACCATCGTTAATGGAGTTAAAACAATTATGGTTAACGACCGGTTGAGGGCTGGGGAGCCCTCGTCGCCTCGAAGGCCCTGGCGTGCTAAGCAGACGCCAACGGGCAAACGCCCCTCCTCCCTGGACCAGAACATGCCGAGTTCGAAACCGCTGATGACCCAATCATCCGGCCCCATTCCCGACAGCGTCGAATCCGCACTCCGCACCCTGGAAACGGAGAGCGGCGGTATCAACGCGCTCGCCGCCGCCCTACGCGGCCCGCTTGGCGCGAGCTTCGCCAAGGCGGTCGATCTGATCCGCAACGCAAAGGGCCGCGTCATCGTCACCGGGCTCGGCAAGTCGGGCCATATGGGTCGCAAGATCGCGGCAACGCTGGCCTCGACCGGCACGCCCGCCTTCTTCGTCCATGCCGCCGAAGCCGGTCATGGCGACCTCGGCATGATCACGCCCGACGATGTCATCATGGCGCTGTCCTGGTCCGGCGAGCAGCCGGAGATGAAGACGCTGGTGAACTATTCGGCACGGTTCGCCATTCCCATGATCGCGGTGACGTCGAACGCGGCGTCCTCGCTGGGACAAGCCGCCGACATCGTGATCGAGCTGCCGAAGGCGCGCGAGGCCTGCCCGCACAATCTGGCGCCGACCACCTCGACCCTGATGCAGGCCGCGATCGGCGATGCCATTGCGATCGCGCTGCTCGAAGGCCGCGGTTTCACCGCGCTGGAGTTCGCGCATTTCCACCCCGGCGGCAAGTTAGGGGCGATGCTGAAATTCGTCCGCGACTACATGCGCACCGGTGCGGAGATCCCGGTCAAGCCGCTCGGCACCAAGATGTCGGACGCGGTGATGGAGATGTCGGCCAAGGGTCTCGGCTGCGTCTGCATCGTCAACGATGCGGCAGAGGCCGTCGGCATCATCACTGACGGCGATCTACGCCGCCAGATGCGGCCGGACCTGCTGGCGGCGTCGGTCGACGACATCATGACCAGGCAGCCAAAGACCGTGCCGCCCTCGATGCTCGCCACCGAGATGATCGAGGTGCTTAACACCCGCAAGATCACGACGCTGGTCGTGACCGAGGCGGACAAGGTGGTGGGCATCGTGCACCTGCACGATCTGCTGCGGGCGGGCGTGGCTTAAGACACGCTCTCTCCGCTCGTCATTGCGAGCGCCGCGAAGCAATCCAGACTGTCACCGCGGAAAGACTCTGGATTGCTTCGCTACGCTCGCAATGACGGTGGTTAGAGCAACGCCGGAAATCTTGCCGCCGTGTCCTCCAGCGGCAGCCGCAGCCCATTCGCCAGATACGACACCGTGCGGTAGAAGCCGCACAGCAGCATGATCTCCAGGATCTGCGCCTCGTCGTAATGCGCCGACAGCGCGGCGAACTCGGCGTCGTTAAAGGTCGCGCGGTGATGCAGCGCGTCGACGGCGGCGATCAGCGCCTGCTCGGCCGGGGACCAGCACGGCGACCTCGCATCGCCTCGCACGGTGGCGTGCACTTCCTCCTCGGTGAGTTTCGCTGGCCCGGCAAAGACCGCGGCGTGCACGCCCCATTCATATTCGCATTGGTTCAGCGCGCAGGTGCGGTCGATCACGACCTCGCGCTGGCGCAACGAGAGCGGGCCGGGATCGAGCAGGCCGCCGGCGCGAAACTTGTCCCAGGCGCGGGTGTGGCCCGCCATCACCCGGAACAGCAGCAGCGGCGGCGCACCGCGCATGATGCGGTCGAACTGCGCCTGGATCTCCGGGGGATAAGGCGGGGTGAGCGGGGCAATGCGCGGTGTGGCCTGGGACATCGGCCGCCTCTCTTGCTACATTTACTGTAGCAGTACGCTACACTATTTGTAGCATCACGCAAGAGGGCGGCGATGGCGAAACAGACCACTTCGAGATCGCGCGGCGTCCGTAGCTCGCGCACCGGGCGGCCTGTCATGGTGCTGCTCGACCTCCTGGGACGACGCTGGAGCCTGCGAATCCTGTGGGAGCTGCGCGACGCCCCCCTCACCTCGCGCGCATTGCGAGCGGCCTGCGACGAGGCCTCGCCGACGGTGCTGCAGGCGCGGCTGGACGACTTGCGCGAAGCGGGGTTCGTGGAGCTCGGCGAAGCCAGCGGTTACGGGCTGACGGCGCTGGGGCGGGAATTGTGCGAGACGTTCATGCCGCTGCATAGGTTTGCGGAGCGCTGGCGAAGCAAGAGCGGCGCGTAAGTCTGGCGATGCCGTCCCGACAAGCTTGTCATTGCGAGCGAAGCGAAGCAATCCAGACTGTCGCCGCGGAAAGATTCTGGATTGCTTCGCTTCGCTCGCAATGACGGCGACCTAAGCCGCCGCCACGGTCAGATTCGCACCATCGACCTGCACCACCTTCACACGCGTGCCCGCCGGCGTATCAGGACCTGCGACGCGCCAGACGGTGTCGCCGATGCGCATGGTGCCGTTGCCGTCGACGATCGGCTTCTCCAGCGTGAACTCGCGGCCGAGGAGCGCATCCGCGCGCTTGTTGAGGAAGGGGCTGGCGGCAATTGCATCCGGCTTCGGCCGGGCGAGCCGGCGCCAGACCGGCACGGCGGCGGCGGCGAAGATCGCGAACATCACGAGCTGGATCTGCCAGGATATCGCTACTCCGAACGAGATCAGCCCGACCAGCAGCGCGGCGAGCCCGAGCCAGAACAGGAACACGCCCGGCGCCAGCACCTCCAGCGCCATCAGGATGAAGCCGAAGATCAGCCAATTCCAGGTGCCGAGCGATACGAACATGTCGGTCATGACACGACCTCTTTGAAATGGCGCATGCCCTTGTCGGAAAACCGGTGTCCACTTTTCCGGGGCATGCGCTTTACCCCTGCCGCGGCGGCACCGCCGGCGGCGTGCTGCCGGTCGTCGGCACCGCCCCGCGACGAGCGGCGGCAACCGCGGATGCCGCACTCTCGCCGAACGTGGCTTTCGCGATCTCGCCGATGCCGGCGAGCGAGCCGAGCATGCTGGTGGCTTCGATCGGCAGCATGATGATCTTCTGGTTCGGCGAGTCCGCGAACTGGCCGAACGCCTTGATATACTTGTCGGCGATAAAATAGTTCAGCGCCGCAACGTCGCCCTTGGCGATGGCTTCACTGACCATCTGCGTCGCCTTGGCCTCAGCTTCCGCCGACCGCTCGCGTGCTTCGGCGTCGCGGAAGGCGGCCTCGCGGCGGCCTTCCGCCTGGAGGATCTGGCCCTGCTTGGCACCCTCGGCGCGCAGGATCTCGGACTGGCGTGCACCTTCAGCCTGAAGGATGTCGGCGCGTTTGACGCGCTCAGCCTTCATCTGTCGGCCCATCGCTTCGACGAGGTCTGCCGGCGGCACGATGTCCTTGATCTCGATACGATTGACCTTGAGGCCCCAGGGTGAGACGGCGGCATCGACCACACGCAGCAGGCGCTCGTTGATTTCGTCGCGGTGCGACAACACCTGGTCGAGATCCATCGAACCCATCACCGAACGGATGTTGGTCATGGTCAGCACGGTGACGGCCTGGGTCAGGTTGGAGACCTCGTAGCTCGCTTTGGCCGCGTCGAAGACCTGAAAGAAAGCGACGCCGTCGACCGTCACGGTGGCGTTGTCCTTGGTGATCACCTCCTGCTCGGGGATGTCGATCACCTGCTCCATCATGTTGATCTTGCGTCCGACGCGATCGAAATAAGGCACGATCAGATTGAGCCCGGGGCTCAGCGTCTGGGTGTATTTGCCGAACCGCTCGATGGTCCAGTCATAGCCCTGCGGCACCGTCTTCACGCCGGCCACCAGCGTGACGATGACCAGCAAGACCAGCACAATTGCGAAAATGTCGAAACCGCTCATATTTCCTCCAAGGCGGGAAAGATTGTCGGGAAAAGGCCTTTTCCGCGCTGTCATTGGTCGGGATCACGACCCCAAGGGTTCAGTAAAGCGTTCAGTAAAGAGCTCAGAAGATTCAAGGCTCAGCGGTCGTGCCTGATCTCGGCATCGGCAGAATTCTACACAAGACGCCGGGAGAGGGAATGGTCGCGATTATGTATTTGCGAGGCGCTCTTGAAAGCGTGCTGGCGTAGACCTAGCGCCGACGTTAACGAATCCGGCCATGCCGGCCGTCGCAGCCGAATCCTACTCGATGACCTCGTTCGCGGTTGCGAGCAGGCTGGGCGGAAGCGTGACGCCGATCGCCTTCGCAGTCTTCAAGTTGATCGCGAGCTCGAACGTGGTGGGATTCTGGACCGGCAAGTCGGCCGCTCGCGCACCCTTCAGGATGCGATCGATATAGGAGGCGGCACGGCGGAGCTGCTCGGCGCTATCGGTACTGTAGGACATCAAGCCACCCTCGTCGACGAAGGTGCGGCTCCAGAACACCGCCGGCACGCGCGCTTCATTGATCGCCGCTAGCAGAAGCGCACGGTTGGACATGGTGAAGAAGTCCGGCAGCACCAGTAGGCCGCCGTCTTTCCGTAGGGCCAGGGCGGCGATCGAGGCCGTGTCATGGACCGGCACGGGCTCCACCGTCACATCGAGCGCGCGGCCGGCGTCCTCGATCGTACGCAGCATCAGCGGCGCGAACGGCGCGGTGGCGGGATTGTAGACGACCAAGACACGGGACGGTTTTGGCGTGACCTGCGTCAGCATCTCCAGCCATTTGCCGGCCAGCGGGCCGTCGTAATCGGTGAAGCCGGTGAGATTGCCGCCGGGATGGGCGAGATTCTGGACAAAGCCCTGGCTGACGGGATCGGTGACGACGGCGAAAACGATCGGGATGGTCGTCGTGCGCCGGCGCAGCTCCTCGACCGAGGGCGTGCCGACCGCAAGCAGGATGTCGGGCTTGAGCGCCACGAGTTCGTCGGCGAATTGCGCGATCCGTGCGCGGTCGCCGCCGCCGTTGCGCCAATCAATCTTGAGGCTGTCGTGCTCCTTCCAGCCATGGCCGGCAAGCGCCTCGACCAGAACCGCGCTACGCGTCTGACCGATCGCATCGTCGGCCGCAGTGACCGAGAGCACGCCGAGCCGGCGCGCCGCATTCGTTTGCGCCAGCACCGAGGCCGGCAGCGCCGCAATCACCCCAAGAAGCGCCAGAACCTCGCGGCGGTTCATGGGGCGCTCCTCGGATCCAGGCTCACTAGATCCAGCCCTGGAGCTCGCGCAGCACCAGCGTTCGGATCACATCCATGCCGGGGTCGCTGTCGTTGAGGCAGGGGATCGCGGAAAACTGCTCGCCGCCATTGTGCTTGAAGATCTCGGCATTCTCCTGCGCGATCTCCTCCAGCGTCTCGAGGCAGTCGGCGGAAAAACCCGGCGTGATCACCGCGATGCGGCGCACGCCCTCTTTCGCCAGACGCTCCATGGTCTTGTCGGTGTAGGGCTGCAGCCACTCGTCGAATCCGAACCGCGACTGGAAGGTCAGCAGCAGCTTTGTCTCATCCATGCCCAGCCGGCGGCGCAGCGCCTCGGTGGTCGCGACGCATTGGCCCTGATAGGGATCGCCCTTGTCGACATAGGCCTTCGGCATGCCGTGGAATGAGGCGACGATCAGCTCCGGCTTGAAGGGCAGGCTCGCCAGATGCGTCTCGATCGAGGTGGCGAGCGCCTCGATATAGGCTTCGTCCTCGTAGTAAGGCGGCGTCACCCGCAGCGTCGGCTGCGCGCGCAGCCGCGCAAGCACGCGAAACACCTCGTCGCAGACGGTGGCGGATGTCGCAGCCGAATATTGCGGATAGAGCGGTACGGCAAGGATGCGATCGCAGCCCTTCGCAATCAGGGCATCGATGCCCGACTTGATCGAAGGATTACCATAGCGCATCGCCCACTCCACCGTGACCTGGTCGCGGTCCGAAAGCATGGCCGCGAGCCTGTCGCTCTGCGAGCGCGTGATGGTCTTGAGCGGCGACTCGTTCTTCTCGGTGTTCCAGATCTTGAGATAGTCGCGTGCCTTGGCGCGGGGGCGGGTGCGCAGGATGATGCCGTTCAGCACCGCCTTCCAGATCAAGCCTTGATTCTCGATGACGCGGGCGTCCGAGAGGAACTCCTTCAGATAGACCCGCACGCCGCGCGCGTCGGCGGTATCGGGCGTGCCGAGATTGACCAGGAGCACACCGACGCGCGAGGGGCCGGGCTGCGTGGCCGGCATCGCGGCCTGGCTGGGAGCGATTGTCATCATGATCCGTTGCGTCGCGCGTTGTTCCGAACTTGTCAAGATTGGGGCGGTTTCGCTAGGGTCAGTACACAGGGGGAGAACCATGACGCTGGCGGAATGGTGCGTTTTCGGGGCGCTGCTGCTCTATCTCTTAACGATCGTCTCGATCAAATGGATCAGATTTCGCGGCTTCGACAATTCGCGGCCGCGCGATCCAGCCTTCTTCGAGGACGCCATCGCTCAGCGCGCGCTCGGCGCGCATCAGAACGGCATCGAGACCTTTCCGTTCTTCGCCTTTGCGGTGCTGCTCGCCGAATACAGGGATTCGCCGCAGCGCCTGATCGACGAGCTCGCGGTGCTGTTCCTGATCGTACGGATCGCCTATGTGCTGACCTATCTCGGCAACCGCCCGACGCTGCGCTCCATTCTCTGGAGCATCGGCTTTGCGATCAATCTCGGGATCTTCTTCATGCCAGCGTTGAAGCAGTTCTTGCCGGTGTGACACCTTTCCTTCCTTCTCCCTTGCGGGAGAAGGTGAGGGAAAAACTCAGAAACACGTCGTCCGTTCGGCCGCGACGTAGCCCAACAACAGACCCGCGCCGAACAGCAGCACGACGCCGGCGGCGGCGAATTCGATGCCGCGCATGAACAGTGCGCCGCCGCCGTCGCGTCCGGCGCTCAGGCGGGCGGCGATGTCCTTGGCGGAGACGGCGACCACAGCGATGGCCGCGACCGTGATCGCGGTGCCGAGCCCCATCAGCAGGGTCGCGGCAATGCCGGCCCAGAACAGGCCCTGGGCCAGCGCGAACACCAGCACCAGGATCGCGCCCGAACAGGGGCGGATGCCGACGGTCAGGATCGCGGCAAAGCCGCGTCCCCAGCCACCGGAGCCGGCGAGTTCGCTCGGCGTGGGACCGTGGGAATGGCCGCAATGCTCGTCGTGAACGTGGTCATGCTGGTGGTGATGATGGGCCTGGGCGTGATCGTGGCCATGATGATCGTGCGCATCGTGATGGTGGTGATCATGCGGCACGCCCGCGATCGCCGGCACCGGCTGAACCGCCTGCAGCGTACGGATGAAAGTGCGGCCTTTGACCCAGACCAGGCGCAGGCCGAACAGCGCGATCAGCGCGTAGCTTGCGATCTCGATCGCGCCTTCCGCCTTACACATGGTCTTGGCGGTCGCATTCAGCACCCAGGCCGAGATGCCGACGATCAGGATGGCCACCAGCGACTGCATCAACGCGGAGGCAAACGACAGCACGATGCCGCGCCGGGCGGTCTCGCGATTGGCGACGAGATAGGAGGCGATCACCGCCTTGCCGTGCCCGGGACCAGCCGCGTGGAAGATGCCATAGGCAAACGAGATGAAGAGCAGCGTCCACACCGCGGAGCCATCGGACTTCGCGGCGCGGATGGTCGCCGACATCTGGCGATAGAATTCCGACTGTTTTGCCAACAGCCAGCCGATCAAGCCGCCGGCCTCGGGCTGGGCAGCTTGTGGCGAACGCGGCGCGCCGAACGGGTTCTGCGCGAGGAGATCGTGGAGCGCCGCATCGGTCACGCTCACGACGAGAAGAACGCCGGCGCAGACAGCGAGCCCGCGCGCCATGGGCGTGAGTTGCGGCTTCAAGGGCAATCCACCGTGATCTTGTTGGCGAACATCATGCCGAAACTGGAATTCTCGCCGTTCATAAAAGTCTGCTCATTGAGCTTCTGCGCGGTCGCGGTGCCGTCGCTCGGCCGGTCAAGTTTCATCTGGCAGCCGGCGGGCGCGCCGACCAGCTTGACCGGATTGTCCTTGGCCATCTGGAAGTCGATGAAGAAGGAGCGGTCGAACACTTCGAGCACCAATTGCCTGGGCTTGACCGGGTTCTTCAGGGGCAGCGTGAAGTGCAGGGTCAGGACCGTATCCTTGTAGTCGAGGAAGTAGTCAACCGGCTCCTGGAATCGCTCCTTCTTGCCGTCGGCTCGCGCGAAGGTGAAGTAGGCATATTCCTTCAGCGACTCGACATTGGTCTGCGCCAGTGAACCCAGCTCCTCGCGCGTATAGGCACCCTTGGCCTTGCTCTCCAACCCCTGCACGGCATAGGCCGAGAACATGTCGTCAAACGTCCAGGCGTGGCGCACGCCGGTGATGGTGCCGTCCTCGGCGTAGAGCAGTTCACTGGTCGCGGTGATCCAGACATGCGGATGCGCCTGCGCCGCGCCTGCCGCGAGCGACAGGGCGACAGCGAGCAGCAGCCCGAACAGGGCGCGCATGCCCATCAGGCCGCCTTCGGAGCGTCGAGCAGGCCGCGGCGGCGCAGCAGCGCGTCCGGCTCCGGCGGCCGGCCGCGGAAGGCCTCATAGGCCGCTTCCGGATCAACCGATCCGCCGCTCGAGTAGATGTCGTCGTGCAGACGTTTTGCGACGGCCGGATCGAAGATGTCGCCGGCTTCCTCGAATGCACCGAAGGCGTCGGCGTCCATCACCTCAGACCACATGTAGCTGTAATAGCCGGCGGCATAATGATCGCCGGTGAAGATGTGACCGAATTGCGTCGGCCGATGACGCAGCGAGATTTCCTCGGGCATGCCGATCTTTTCCAGCTCGCGTCTCTCGAAGGCGCGGACATCCTGCGCGGCGGAGGCCGGCTGGGTGTGGAATTCGAGATCGACCAGCGCCGAGGAGACGAACTCGACGGTAGCAAAACCCTGGTTGAATTTTCGCGCGGCGAGGAAGCGTTGCAGGAGGTCGTCCGGCAGCGGCTCGCCGGTCTGGTAATGGCGCGCGAACTGCTGCAGCACCTCCGGCCGCTCCTGCCAGTGCTCGTACAGCTGCGAGGGTAGCTCGACGAAGTCGGTGAATACTGAGGTGCCCGACAGCGACGGATAGGTCACGTTGGAGAGCATGCCGTGCAGGCCGTGGCCGAACTCGTGGAACAGGGTGCGGGCGTCGTCGGGCGACAGCAGCGAGGGTTCCCCATCCGCGCCCTTGGAGAAGTTGCAGATGTTGAGGATCAGCGGCGCGACCTCGCCGTCGAGCTTCTGCTGGTCCCGCAGCGATGTCATCCAGGCGCCGGAGCGCTTCGACGGCCGGGCGAAGTAGTCGCCATAGAACAGCGCCTTGTGCTTGCCGTCCCGCCCCTTCATCTCCCAGACCCGGACGTCCGGATGCCAGACCGGCACGTCCTTGCGCTCCTCGAAGGTGACGCCGAACAGGCGCGTGGCGCAGTCGAAGGCGGCGGCGATCATGTGGTCGAGCGCGAGATACGGCTTGATCGCCGCGTCGTCGAAATTGGCGCGCTGAAGACGCAGCTTTTCGGCGTAGAAGCGCCAGTCCCAGGGCGCGAGCTTGAAATTGCCGCCTTCCTCCGTGATCAGCACCTGCATGTCGTCGCGGTCGGCGAGCGCCCGCGCCCGCGCCGGCTTCCAGACCCGCTCCAGAAGGCCGCGCACCGCTTCCGGTGTCTTGGCCATGGAATCCTCGAGCCGGTAGGCCGCGAAGGTCGGGTAGCCCAGGAGATTGGCGCTCTCCTCGCGCAGCTTCAGGACCTCGACGATGGTCGCGTTGTTGTCGTTGTAATTGCCGTTGTCGCCCCGCGCGGTGAAAGCCTTGTAGACCTTCTCGCGCAGGTCACGCCGGGCCGAGCTCTTCAGGAACTGTTCGACCGAGGAGCGCGACAGGGTGACGATGGCCTTGCCGGCCATGCCGCGTTCTTCTGCCGCAGCCTTGGCGCTGGCGACAAAACTCTCCGGCAGGCCCTGGCGGTCGGCTTCGCCGAGCTCCATGAACCATTCCTGCTCGTCGCCGAGCAGATGATGACTGAAGCTGGTCCCGAGCTGGGCGAGTCTCTCGTTGATCTCCGCCATCCGCGTCTTGGCCTCCTCGGAGAGGCCGGCGCCGGAGCGGTGGAAGCGGGTGTAGGTGCGCTCGAGCAGGCGGAGCTGTTCCGGTGTCAGACCGAGATTGGCGCGGTTCTCGTGCAGCTGGGCGATGCGGCCAAACAGCACGGCGTTCATCATGATCGGATTCCAGTGCCGCGCCATCCGCAAGGAAACCTCCTTGTCGATCTCCAGGATGGCCGGGTTGGAATGCGCCGAGACGAGGTCGTAGAAGACCGACGCGACCTTGCTGAGCAGCTTGCCCGAGCGCTCCAGCGCCGTGATGGTGTTGGCGAAGTCGGCCGCGGTCGGGTCGTTGGTGATCGCTGCGATCTCGGCGGAGTGGTCGGCGAAGGCCTGCTCGAAGGCCGGGAGGAAGTGCTCCGGCTTGATCTCGTCGAAGGGCGGGGTCGCAAATGGCGTCACCCAGGCCTTCAGCAGCGGGTTGGTCTCGGAGTCCGTAGTTTGGCGGGGTTCTGACATTACAAGTCCCGATTTGTGGCTCGATTGTTGCGGCCAGCTATAGCACGCGATGGGGCTTTTTTGGGCCATTTGCCCTTGCTCCCGACTGCCTTTTCGGGGAGATTGCGGCCCTCCAAGCCTAGGACCCCTGAGCTCATGAACGCGACCTCCTCGTCTTCCCGTCGGATCGTCTGGCCGAGCGTCATCACCGTCATCAGCGCCGCCATCCTGATCGGCGCCGAGGTGTTCGGCGCGGCGTTTGCCGGCGGCTGGGCGCTCGCGATCCTGTTCGGGCTGGGCGAGCAGGGCACGCACATCCTTCAGGCCGCGCTGTTTGCACTCGGCGTGCTCGTGATGACTGCCTTCATCCGCGCCGCTCAGCGCGTCGAGCCGTTCACGAAGCGCGGCTGAAGCGCGCACGCGCGCGAGTGACGCGCGCCGCACAGAAAACTTAACGCGCGTTCATCTTCCGCGTCGCTCGCGCAACACTGCGCAAGCAGATGTTAGGCAATTCTGTTCGCAGTCTAAAAAATCTCTTGCGAAGCAGAGTCAAAACACTTATGTGCGGATTGCCCAATTTCGCACGTGCCTGTGGTCGTGTGTCAGTCGGTAGGTATCCGGACAAGAGGCCGGACAGCCGCCAAGGGGTGAAGAAGCCGAGGGGCTCTTCGGAAGTGCGGAAGTCGGAAGGCTGATAGCCGGAAGACGAAAGCAAACCCGGAGCGTCCAGCATCTCTCTCAAAGAGATGCCTTGTCGAAGGTGACTTTGCTCTTTGCAACCGTGACTGGCAGCCGGAGGCGAACCGGCGCACCCCGCTCTCAACGGGGGACGCGACTTAAAGCAACGACGGATCGGGCTTTTTTGGTCTCTACCGGCAGTCCAACGCCGGCGCGGGCTACTGAAAAGGCTTGTCCTTCATTGCCAGGTGTGCGGGCGGGAACATTCCCAACCAATCCACGGCAGCACAGTCTGATGTGAGTCTTTGGCTCGTCGCGCCTCCATCGCGCGATCTGGCCGGAGCGCTCTTATCCGACGTCATTTTTTGAACGGATCCCCGTCGCTGGGCCGTTTGGGAGAGTGCTATGACCGACCGTATTCAGGAATTCCTGCGCAACCGCCGCAGCGAGGGCCTCGACACCGAACCGTGCCTCGTCGTCGACCTCGAAGTCGTGCGCGACAATTACCAGACCTTTGCCAAGGCGCTGCCCGACAGCCGCGTGTTCTATGCCGTCAAGGCGAACCCGGCGCCGGAAGTGCTGGCTTTGCTCGCCTCCATGGGCTCCTGCTTCGACACCGCCACGGTCGCCGAGATCGAGATGGCGCTGGCCGCCGGTGCGACGCCCGACCGCATCTCCTTCGGCAACACGATCAAGAAGGAGCGCGACATCGCGCGCGCCTTCGCGCTCGGCATTCGGCTGTTCGCGGTCGATTGCACCGCCGAGGTCGAGAAGATCGCCCGTGCCGCGCCCGGCGCAAAGGTGTTCTGCCGCATCCTCTACGACTGCGCCGGCGCCGAATGGCCGCTGTCGCGCAAGTTCGGCTGCGACCCGGAGATGGCCGTCGACGTGCTCGACGTTGCCAAGCGTCTGGGCCTGGAGCCGTGCGGCATCTCCTTCCATGTCGGCTCGCAGCAGCGCAAGGTGAAGGCGTGGGACCGTGCGCTGGCGATGGCCTCGCAGGTGTTCCGCGACTGCGCCGAGCGCGGCATCAACCTGACCATGGTCAACATGGGCGGCGGTTTCCCGACCAAGTACCTGAAGGACGTGCCGCCGGTGGTGACCTACGGGCGCTCGATCTTCCGCGCGCTGCGCAAGCACTTCGGCAACCAAATTCCGGAGACCATCATCGAGCCGGGCCGCGGCATGGTGGGCAACGCCGGCATCATCGAGTCCGAAGTCGTGCTCATCTCGAAGAAGAGCGACGAAGACGAGGTGCGCTGGGTCTATCTGGACATCGGCAAGTTCGGCGGTCTCGCCGAGACCATGGACGAGTCGATCCGTTACGCCATCCGCACCCCGCATGACGGTGCGGACATGACGCCGTGCGTGCTCGCGGGCCCGACCTGCGACAGCGCCGACGTGCTGTACGAGAAGAACCCGTATCCGCTTCCGGTGACGCTCGAGATCGGCGACAAGCTGTTGATCGAAGGCACCGGGGCCTATACGTCGACCTACTCGGCGGTGGCGTTCAACGGCATCCCGCCGCTGAAGACCTACCATATCTGATCGCCTCTCTTTCCGAGGCCTGACGAACCCGGGAGCCGGCTTGCCGGCTCCCTCCCTGACATTTCGATTTCTGACGACGCCTTGGACCGGCGTGCTTTGGGCACGTCCGTTTCAAGCGGGGACTGACGCGCCATGACTGCTCTTCGAAAGACACAGGTTGATCCCACCTCGAAAGCCGCTCCGTTCGCGATCCGTGCGGAGCGTGCGGCCGACGTTGCGATGCGTGAAGCGCTGCTCGATGCGTCCTTTGGCGAGAACCGCCATGGCCGCACCTGCCAGCGCCTGCGTGACGGACGCGCACCCGCAGCCGGCCTCGCGCTGACCGCGATGCGCGAGGGGAAGCTCGTGGGAACCGTGCGGCTGTGGCACGTCAGCGCCGGAGGCAGGCCCGCTCTGGTCCTCGGACCGCTGGCGGTGGACCCTGCCTGCCGCGAGCTCGGGATCGGCGCCGCGCTGATGCAACAAGCGCTGGCTGCCGCCCGGGCGCGCGGGCATGCCGCCGTGATCCTGCTCGGCGATGCCCCTTATTACGCCCGCTTCGGCTTCTCCGCCGCCAACACCGGCGAGCTGTCGCTGCCCGGTCCGTTCGAGCGCGACCGCCTGCTGGCGATCGAATTCCATGCCGGTGCGCTGGATGGCGCCGAGGGGATGATCGTCCCGACTGGCGCGGCCCTACCCAAACGGAGGGTAGTTCGCGGCCTCGAGGCGCGCGCGGCGTAAGGGATTGCCATGATGGCGATACCGAAGCCGCGCCGAGCGGAGATGCTCGCGCGTGCCCTTTGCTTTAGGGTTGCGCGGGCCTGAGAAACGCCCTTTAACCCGCCAAACGCCCCCTTCAGTCGAGGCCCACGACCAATGTCCCGCCGCCTGATTTCCACCGGCTCCCCGTTCGAGAAGACCGCCGGCTACAGCCGCGCCGTGATCGACGGCGAGTTCGCCTTCGTCGCGGGGACCACCGGTTACGACTACACCACGATGACAATGCCGGCCGATGTCACGAACCAGTCACGCAACTGCTTCAAGACCATCGAAGCTGCCCTGAAGGAGGGTGGCTTCGAGATGGCCGACATCGTCCGCGTGACCTACTACCTCACCGACATCAAGGATGCGGACGCGCATTTCGCGGTCTGCGGCGAAGTCCTCGGCGAGATCCGCCCGGCCGCCACGCTTCTCGTCGTCTCGGCGCTCTACAGGCCCGAGATGAAGGTCGAAATCGAAGCCACTGCCAAGCGCCGCAGCGCCTGAGCCATCCCTCACCATTTGTTCGCCCGCACGTTCCGGAGAAACCATCCCATGAGCCCCGCCTCGCAGATCTACGCGAAGATCACTGGTCCCATCGTCATGGTCGGCTTCGGCTCCATCGGCAAAGGCACGTTGCCGCTGATCGAGCGGCATCTCGATTACGACAAGTCGCGCGTTACCGTGATCGATCCGAAGGACGAGGGTCGCAAGGCTCATTGCGAGAAGCACAATGTGCGCTTCATCCAGAAGGGCGTGACCAAGGACAATTATCGGGAGTTGCTGACCCCGCTGCTCACTGAGGGCGGCGGCCAGGGCTTTTGCGTCAATCTCTCGGTCGACACCGGTTCAACCGACATCATGGAGCTCTGCAACGAGCTCGGCGCTCTCTATATCGACACCGTCAACGAGCCCTGGCTCGGCTTCTATTTCGACTCCTCGAAAGGCCCGGAAGCGCGCTCCAATTACGCCCTTCGCGAAGCAACGCTGGCCGCCAAGAAGGCGCGCCCTGCAGGCTCGACGACAGCGGTCTCCTGCTGTGGCGCCAATCCCGGCATGGTCTCGTTTTTCGTCAAGCAGGCGCTGCTCAACGTCGCCGCTGACCTGAAGCTCAATGCCCCCAAGCCGAAGACCAAAGCCGAATGGGCGGACTTGATGCGACAGGCCGGCATCAAGGGCATCCACATCGCCGAACGCGACACCCAGCGCTCCAAGAAGCCGAAAGAGCCCGATGTCTTCGTCAACACCTGGTCGGTGGAAGGTTTCCTGTCGGAAGGCGTGCAGCCATCAGAACTCGGCTGGGGCACCCACGAAAAATGGATGCCCGAGAATGCGCGCACCCACGAATCCGGCTGCGGCGCCGCCATCTATCTGATGCAGCCCGGCGCCAATACCCGCGTGCGCACCTGGTGCCCGACCCGCGGCGCGCAGTATGGCTTCCTTGTCACCCACAACGAGTCGATCTCGATCGCGGACTATTTCACCGTGCACGACGCATCGGGCACGGCGGTCTATCGTCCGACCTGCCACTATGCCTATCATCCGGCTGACGATGCCGTGCTGTCGCTGCATGAAATGTTCGGCCGCGCCGCTAAGATGCAGGAAAAGCACCACATCCTCGACGAGAACGAAATCGTCGACGGCATCGACGAACTCGGCGTGCTGCTGTTCGGCCATGACAACAATGCCTATTGGTTCGGCTCGCAGCTCTCCATCGAGGAGACCCGCAAGCTCGCGCCCTATCAGAACGCCACCGGCCTGCAGGTGACCTCCGCCGTGCTCGGCGGCATGGTGTGGGCGCTGGAAAACCCGAACGAGGGCATCGTCGAAGCCGACGAGATGGATTTCGACCGTCTGCTGGAAATTCAGCTGCCGTATCTCGGGCCGGTCAAGGGTTTCTACACCGACTGGACCCCGCTGACGGATCGTCCTGGACTGTTTCCGGAAGATATCGACACCAGCGATCCCTGGCAGTTTCGGAACGTTTTGGTGCGGTGATCATGCCGTCATGCCAGGACTTGTCCCGGGCATCCGCGCACTTTCTTTCTCGCGATTCCAAGAACGTGGATGGCCGGGACAAGCCCGGCCATGACGCCACAACTGGCAGTTAGCTACTTCCTCTCGATCGGCGGCGCGATCTTCTCGGCTGGCGCCGGCGGCAATGCTGGTTTAGGCGCACCGGCAGCGCCCTGCGTCTGCGGGTCGGGTCGCGCCGGCTCTGGGGCGGGCGTGGTCGGCCGGTCGCCGCCGGGCTTGGCTTCCGCGGGCTTGTTCTGATCGTCAGACGGCGTGCCCTGAAGGGGCTGCGTCGCCTGGGCCGTCTGCATCCGGGTCTCGGCGCGGATTTGCGCCAGCGACATGCCCGAGACCACAACTCCTGCTGCGAACAGCGAGCAGGCAACCATCAGGTCGAGCTTCAGTCTGCGCTTGTCATATTGGCCGGGCATGTCGATATCCGCCTTTGTCCGTGGGATCAACGAAATCGCCGGTCCGCGGTTCCCTGCCCGTGGTGCGGGAACTCGGCGGCTGCGCGCCCAATCGCCGCGCTCAGTCCGTGGTGCTGACTTCCCAGGTGGCGTGGCGGACGCCGGGCAGGTGCTGGAGATCGGTGGCCACTGCATTCAGCTCGTTTGGATCGACGGCGCTCGCGACCAGCTTTGCCACGATCTCGATCAGATCATCCCCGGTTTCGACCATTTCGATATCGGCCACCAGATATTTTGCGCCCTCGAGCTTCTCAACGAGCCGGTCACGCATTTCGGGCAAGGCGTCCGGTGCGACCGCGAGCTTGAAGTAATAGGTCGCCTCGGAGGTCTTCTCGTTGAGAGGGATGCGGTTGATGGCGTTGACCAGCGGCCGCAGCATGGTGTTGCCGGCAATGACGAAGACGGTGAGCGCCGCGGCCTGCGCGACCATGTCGGCGCCGGCGCAGGAGCCGACCGCGGCCGAAGCCCACAGCGTCGCCGCGGTATTGAGCCCGCGCACGTCCATGCCCTGCTTCATGATGACGCCGGCGCCGAGAAAGCCGATGCCCGAGACAACGTAGGAGATCACCCGCACCGCGCCGTCGGCGCCGGTCAGGTGCATGGCGAGATCGACGAAGGCGGCGGCGCCGACCGCGACCAGCACGTTGGTACGCAGGCCCGCGGTGCGCTGCCGGTATTGCCGCTCGGCACCGATCAGCGTGCCCAGCACGAAGGCCGTGAACAGGCTGACCAGCGTGTCCGCGAAGTCAGCGAGCTGGAAGGTCGTCAGAAACCGCATGGCCCCATCTACGGTCAAACGATGACAGATTAAAGCTCGAGCAGGCCGCCGTCGCCATTTTCGTCGGCAAACGCCAGCAGCGTCCCCTTGGCATTCCAGGCGAGCGCGGCCACCGGCGGGGTGCCATTGCGGCGGACGAGGATCTCGGCGCCGTCCTCCAGACGCACCATCAGCACGGTGCCGTCGCTATAGCCGGCGGCGAAGATGTCGTTCCTGGGATGGCAGGCAACGACCGACACGCGCGCCTGGAGCGGCGCGAGCATCGCAGGCTCCTTGCCCATCGGGCCGTCCTTGCTGGCGAACGGCCATATGATGACGGTGTCGGCGCCCGAAGTCGCGAGCCCCTTGCCGCCCGCGCTCCACGACATCGAGCGGACGCGGCCGGGATAGCCGGTCATGCGCATGTGCCTGTTGTCGGCAAGCCGCCAGCCGTGCAGCGCCGATTCGTGCATCGTGGTGACCAGGAATTTGTTGTCCGGGCTGAAGGTGACGCCGAGATGCGAGCCGGCCCAGGGCAGGAATTCCGCCGATCCCGCCATGTTGGGAAACCACAGCGTCGCGCCGTTGTAATGAGCAATCGCGAGACGCTGGCCCTTCGGCGCAAACGCGAGGCCGCCGACGGTCGAGGGCACCTCGAGCGACTTCTCCTCGCTCTTGCCGCTGTTGAAGAAAGCAGTCTTGCCGGCCGACCAGGCGTAGGCACCGTCCGGATGCAGCGCTACCGCATCGATCCAGCGCCGCTTCGGGTCGGTGGCAAGCAGCGTCACTTCGCCCTTGGCGTCGAGCGATACGACTTTTCCATCGTCGCCGCCCATCATGAGGCGCTTGCCGTCGGAGGCGGCCGAGAGAATGCCGCCGCTGTGCACGGCGACCTTGCTGATCTCGCCCTGGCCATCCACGAACGCGACGTTCTCCTCGCCGCCGACGAAGGCAGCGCGGGGCCCAAGGAAATGCACGGAGGTCACGACCATCCCGAGCGCGAGCGGTTTGACGCGCTCGGTGACGGAGACGATCGAGGCGGAATCGGCGGGCGGCGTAAACTCTTTCATCACGAGACGATGCAGCTCTCAAAACCTTGGCGAATGAGATCTTGCGGCAATTCGCGGCCGATGAAGACGAGGCGGCTCTCGCGCGGTTCGCCGTCCTTCCACTTCCGCTGGTGGTTGCCCTCCAGCATCATGTGGACGCCCTGGAAGACGTAGCGGTCGTCGTCGTCGTGGAAAGCGAGGATGCCCTTGGAGCGCAGGATCTTGCCGCCCTCGACCTGCACCAGGTTCTGGAGCCAGGGCATGAACACGTTCGGATCAAGCGGCTTGTCGGTCTTGAGCGACAGCGATTGCATGTCCTCGTCGTGATAGTGCTTCAGGCCGTGGCCGTGATCATGATCGTGATGATGGTCGTGACCGTGGTGATGATGATCATGGTCGTGGTCCTCGGCATTCAGGAAGTCCGGCTCGATGTCGAGGATGCGGTCGAGATCGAAGGCGCCGCGGTCGAGCACGTCCGCCAAAGCCACCGAGCAGCGCTCGGTGCGGTGCAGCTTCGCATAGGGGTTGATGGCGCGGATGCGGGCCTCGACCTCGGCAAGCTCGCCCTTGGTTACGAGATCGGTCTTGTTCAGCACGATGACGTCGGCAAAGGCGATCTGGTTCTTGGCCTCGGGCGCGTCCTTGAGACGGTCGGACAGCCACTTGGCATCCGCGACCGTCACGACCGCGTCAAGGCGCGCGTTCTTCTGCACGTCCTCGTCGACGAAGAAGGTCTGGGCCACCGGTGCCGGATCGGCAAGACCGGTGGTCTCGACGATGATGGCGTCGAACTTGCCCTTGCGCTTCATCAGGCCTTCCATGATGCGCACGAGATCGCCGCGCACGGTGCAGCAGATGCAGCCGTTGTTCATCTCGAACACTTCCTCATCGGCGCCGATGATGAGGTCGTTGTCGATGCCGATCTCGCCGAATTCGTTGACGATGACGGCGTACTTCTTGCCGTGGTTTTCCGACAGGATGCGGTTCAACAGCGTGGTCTTGCCGGCACCGAGATAGCCGGTCAGGACGGTCACGGGAATTTTTGGGGCGGTCGCTTCAGACATAACAACTCCGGACTTCGGGCTTTTCACGCGACGCGAGGCGGGGTGGCCCCTGCCCTAGTGGTCAAGCGCGCTGGTCAGGGCCTTTATATTGTGCCTGACCATATCAATGTAAGTGGGTGCAGGCCCCTTTTCGCCGGTCAAACCGTCCGAAATCAGGGTCCCGCCGACTTTTGAGCCGGTCTCCGCCGCGATCCGCCGGATCAGCCGGTCGTCGCTGATATTTTCCAGGAACACGGCCGGGATTTTTTGGGCCTTGATCTGGCCGATGATGGTGGCGATGTCCCGCGCGCTGGGCTCGGTTTCCGTGGAGACGCCGAGCGGCGCGATGAACTGGACGCCGTATTCGGCGGCGAAATACCCGAAAGCGTCATGGGTCGAGATCACCTTGCGCCGCTCTTGCGGGATTTTGGCCACGGCTTCGCGGACCTCGCGGTCGAGCGTTTCGAGCTTTTCCAGATAGGCCTTGGCCTGGGCGCGGAAGAACTCCGCATCATCGGGGTCGGCCGCAGCCAGCGCATCGGCGATGTCGGTGACATAGACCTTCGCGTTGGGGACGGACTGCCAGCCATGGGGGTCGGCGGCCGAGCCGAACTTGAGCGGCGCGATGCCGGCGCTCGCGTTGACCACCTGCGCCTTGCTGCCCGAGGACTGCACGAGGCGCGGCAGCCAACCCTCGAGACCAAGTCCGTTGACGACGACGAGCTTTGCGTCCGCGATCCGCTTCGCATCGCTTGGCGCGGGCGTGTAGACATGGACGTCGCTGTCGGCCCCGACCAGCGTCGTCAGATTGATCCGGTCGCCGCCGACATTGCGGACGAAATCGGCGAGGATCGAGAAGCTCGCGACGACCTTCAGTTGCTCCGCGGCGTGCAGCGGCGAGGCAATCAGCAGAAGCACACAAAGCAGGATGCGCCGCATCGCTATCACGCTTCCAGATGCCGGCCGGGAAACAGCTGCCTGACGACGCCGCCGACCCGGCCGAACAGGACGGAGACGGTGTAAAGCGCGCTCGCCACCAGAATGATCGCAGGGCCCGAGGGCACACGGGTCTGGAACGACAGCACGAGGCCGGCATAGCCGGAGACTGCGGCAGCGACGACCGCGATGCAGATCATGACGGTGAGATCGCGCGACCAGAACCGCGCGATGCCGGCCGGCAGGATCATCAGACCGACCGCGAGCAGCGTGCCGAGCGCCTGAAAGCCGTTGACGAGGTTGATCACGACCAGCGCGAGGAAGGCGAGATGCGCAGGCCCGCCAGCCCGGCTCACGGTGCGCAAGAACAAGGGGTCGACACTTTCGATCACCAGCGGCCGGTAGATCACCGCGAGCACCAGCAGCGTCACCGTGGCGTTGAAGGCGACGACCAGCAGCGTCTGGTCGTCCATCGCGAGTATATTGCCGAACAGCACGTGCAGCAGGTCGATATTGGTGCCCTTGATCGAGACGATCGTCACGCCCAGCGCCAGCGATGCCAGATAGAAGGTCGCGAGCGAGGCATCCTCCTTCAACCCGGTCGAGCGCGCGACGAGGCCTGCGAGGATCGCGACGGCAAAACCTGCGATCAGGCCTCCGGCCGTCATCGCGAACAGATTGAGACCTGAGAGCAGAAAACCGACAGCGGCGCCGGGAAGGATTGCATGTGCCATGGCGTCGCCGACCAGGCTCATCCGCCGCAACATCAGGAACACGCCGATCGGCGCACCCGCGAGCGACAGCGCGATGACGGCCGCAAGCGCACGTCGCATGAACTCGAATTCGGTGAACGGGCCGATCAGCGCGTCATAGAGCATCGGATATCAAGCCGCCCGTGAGCGGGCATCATCGGCCGAGCAGGCGGCGGCGCTGTCGTCGAAGGCTTCGCACATCCGCATCGCGACCATCAGGTTTTCCGGCGTCAGCACCTCCGCCGTCGGCCCCCACGCCACAGGGCCGCGCGCCAGCACCAGCGTCTCGCTGAAATGGGTGCGCACCATCTCCATGTCGTGCAGTGCGGCGAGCACGGTGCGGCCCTCGCCATGCCAGTGCTTCACCAGCGTCAGCAGATCGGCCGTGGTCTTGCTGTCGATGGCGTTGAAGGGCTCGTCCAGCACGATCAGCCGCGCGTCCTGGAGCAGTACGCGCGCGAACAGCACGCGCTGCATCTGGCCGCCCGAGAGTGTGCCGATCGGGCGGTTCTCGAAGCCGTTGAGGCCAACGGAAGCGATGGCGCGGAGGATCTTTTCGCGCGCCGCCTTGCCGATGCCGCCGAACAGGCCGGTCCCACGCCACAGACCGGTGGCAACGAAGTCCAGCACCGAGATCGGGAAGCTGCGGTCGATCTCCGCGCTCTGCGGCAGATAGGCGATATCGCGGCTGTCGAGCCCGCCGAGATGGATGCTGCCGTCGAGCGGCCTGAGGATGCCGACGATGCCGCGCAGCAGCGTCGACTTGCCGGCGCCGTTCGGGCCGATCACGGCCAGCAACGCACCCGGCGCGACCTCACCATTGAGATGGTGCACGGCCGGATGGCGGTCATAGCCGAGCGTAACGTTGTGAAAATGCAGCGCCGCCATGGTCACCTCATTGCCAGGAAGACCACGCCCCAGAGCACGGCGCAGACCGCGAGCGCGGCCGCGAGGCGGGCGGCCATCGTCATGCGCAGGATCGACCAGTGCGCCGCCTGAGCCGGATGCGGAGAGGCCGCATCGTGGACATGGGCGTGGGTGTTAAGCGGGTGGCTGTGATCGTGTCCGTGCGAATGCCCGTGATCATGGGAATGGCCATGAGCATGGTCGTGATGATGGGCTGGGGACGCGGCGGGAACCATGCCGAAACGTTATATTATAACATTACCCCTGTCCACGCCGGGCTCAAGGCTTGCCAATCACCATGGAAATGGCGGCGGCGACGAACGGGAACGGCAGCGAGACCGCACAGCGGAACCAGACGAAACGGCCCGGCATGAAGGGAATTTCCCACAAAATCACCCGCTGGAAGGCAAACAGCGCCCAGGCGACGACATAGGCGACCACCTGCGGCACCCCACCGCCCGATTTCAGCGCCACCGTACCGATGGAGAACCCGATCACCGGGCCGCCGGGCGTCGCGGCCCCGGCGACCACGGCAGTCGCGACCCCGAGCCAGCCGCTGTCCGGGCCTAGCCAGCCGCTGATCACCTCCTGCGGGATGATGGCGGCGATGTAGCCGGAGCCGATCACCCCCAGCGCGATCCGTGGCACGATGTTGATGAAGTCCATCGAGCCTTCGCGCAGCGAGGCCTTGAACACCGGTGGGCCGCGGCGATAGGCGATCAGGCCAACGCCGAACACCGAGCCCCACAACAGGATGTCGATCAGAAGCGCGGCGCTCAATTCTCGTCGTCCTTGGTGGCCGGCTTCGGATAGAGCCGGACATAGACGAAGCGGCCGAGCGCGCCTGCGAGCACCGGCAACGGCAGCGAGATGACAATGCGCCATAGCGTGAAGTCGGTGCCCATGATCGGGATTTCCCAGGCCACGGCCCGGCCATAGCCGATCAAGGTCCAGCTCACGACCATGGCGATGGTGGCACCGAAATCGGCGCCGACCGCGAGCAGCGCACTCGCCACGGGATAGGCGGTGAAGGGACCGCCGGGCAGGATCGCGCCGAAGGCGGTGCCGATCAGAAGGCCTTTCAGGCCCGATTTCGGCCCGAGCGCGCGCGACACTTTTTCGTGCGGCAGGATCTCGGAGATGAACGCACCGAGCAGGCAGCCGGCCAGCACGCGCGGCAGGATGCCGCTGAACAGCGAGAGATCGTGGGTCAGTATGTCGAGAACACCGTCGGTGCCGTCACGCCGCCAGACCAGACCCGCGCTCACCGCCACCAGCGCTGCGATGATGATGGTCGACCAGCCGATCGGCTTGCGCACGCGGCCCGGCCGCGGCTCGGATTCCGCGTCCTCGGCGGGCGCCGGGTCTTTCGGGGAGGGTTCTGACAACGGGCGCGTTCGGCTCGAGGGTGATGCCCGTCCTGATTAAGGGCGCCGCGGATGCGATGCAAACAGTACGATGACGGGAGCGATGCGCACCTCGCGCAGAGCCATGCGAGGCGAAGTGCGAATTCCGCACAGCAAAAAGGCGGCCGCGCCTGCGACCGCCTTTTCAATTCCGTCATTCCGGAGCGGCAAAGCCGACCCTGGAATGCGTGAAGCCCCGGGCCCTGTCGAGCTCAGGCCTTGTCGAGCTCAGGCCTTGTCGAACAGGGACTCGACGTATTCCCAGTTCACGAGGTTCTCGACAAACGCCTTCAGATAATCGGGACGGCGGTTGCGATAGTCGATGTAGTAGGAGTGCTCCCAGACGTCGCAGCCGAGGATCGGGGTGGCGCCGTGCACCAGCGGATTCTCGCCGTTCGGGGTCTTGGCAATCTCGAGCTTGCCGTTCTTGACCTGGAGCCAGCACCAGCCGGAGCCGAACTGGCCGACGCCGGCCGCCTGGAAGTCGGTCTTGAACTTTTCGAAGCCGCCGAGGTCCTCGTTGATCTTCTTCTCGATCTTGCCCGGCAGCTTGGTGCCGCCGCCATTCGGCTTCATCCAACTCCAGAAATGGATGTGGTTGTAGTGCTGGCCGGCATTGTTGAACACCGCGGGGTTCTTGCCGAACGAGCCCTTGACGATCTCCTCAAGGGACTTGCCTTCCCATTCGGTGCCCTTGAGCGCGTTGTTGCCATTGGTGACATAGGCCTGATGATGCTTGTCGTGGTGGAATTCGAGCGTTTCCTTCGACATGAATTGTCCGAGGGCGTCATAGGCGTAGGGGAGGGGGGGCAGCGTAAAGGTCATGGGTGTTGTCCGCGACTGATGGGGGAACGAGACTTAACGGTCACCCCTTATAGAAGGTTCCGTGGCCGTTAAATACCGCGATTTTTCCAAAAGGCGCAGTGCGGCGGCTTGGCCGGATTGCATAAAATCGTCGCAAGGATGTCGGCATTTCAACCAGGCCGTAAAATATCATTGCCTTTGAGGTGGTTATGGCAGAACGAAACGCACCGACGGCGCGGAGATGCGAAAGAGAGAGCGATGAGCATCGAGATCGACATTTTGAACGGCGACGCCTCGTGGCGGATGGCGGAGCCGCTGCATCGGGCGGTCTTCGGACCTGATATCGTCGGGAAGCAGCCCTGGGCTCACGTCAAATGGGCCAATGCCGACCTGCGCGTGCTCATCGAGACGCCCGAGGATGGTCTCGTCTGCCACGTCGGCATCTACTTCCGCACCGTCACCTGGAATGGGCAGAAGGTTCACATCGGCGGCATCGGCGGCGTCTGCACGCGGGAGGACCGGCGCGGCCGCGGCTATGCGACCATGGCGATCGACGCCGCGCTGCACACCATGCGCGCCAACGAGGCGGTCCGCTTCGCGCTGCTGTTCTGCGAGCCGCACAATGTCGGCTTCTACGAGGCCCGCAGCTGGCTCCCCTTCAAGGGCGAGGTCTATTGCGAGCAGCCGGAGGGGCGGATCCGCTTCACTCACATGGCGCCCTATGTCTGCAACATCGTCAGCGCGCCGACACTCGGCACTATCGACCTCTGCGGCCTGCCCTGGTGAGCCCTGCGTGAGGCGCGGCTGGTGCCGGGGGTGCGCGCCATATAATATGTCGATCATCATCTAATATTCCGCGCGGTGACACATGACGATCGACGCCTCCCTGGACGCCGTGCCGCCGCCTGCCCCGGCCGCCTCCCCCATCGCCAGTCTTTTGACGGCACCGATCCTGCCGACGCTGCTGCGGCTTGCGATCCCCAACATGATCGCGATGGTCGGCAGCACGTTGGTTGCGATCGCCGAGACCTCCTATATCGGCCGGCTCGGCACCATCCCGCTCGCAGCGATCGCGCTGGTGTTTCCGTTCGCCATGCTGACGCAGATGATGAGCGCGGGCGCGATGGGCGGCGGCGTCTCGTCTGCGATCAGCCGCGCGCTCGGCGCAGGCGATCGGACCCGTGCGGCGACGCTGGCGCTGCATGCCGCCATCATCGGCCTCTGCGGCGGGCTTTTCTTCACGGTGACGATGCTCGTCTTCGGCCGCTCGTTCTTCACGCTGCTGGGCGGGCGCGAGCGCGTGCTCGAGGAAGCCAGCGGCTATTCGCAAATGCTGTTCTCCGGCGCGGTCGCGATCTGGCTCGTCAACACGCTGGCCTCGGTGATCCGCGGCACTGGCGACATGCGCCTGCCCTCGATGGCGCTGATCGGGACGAGCGTGCTCCAGATCGCGCTCGGCGGCACGCTGGGGCTCGGCCTGTTCGGTGTGCCGCAATTCGGCATGCCCGGTGTCGCCGCCGGTCAGTTGATCGCGTTCACCTGTGCCGCGATCTTCTTCCTCTGGTATCTCTGGTCCGGCCGCAGCCGGCTGCCGCTGGATTTCCGCGCCTTCCATTTCGATCGCGCGTTGTTCTTCGACATCCTCAAGGTCGGCGCGGTGGCCTGCCTGTCGCCGCTCCAGACGGTACTCACCATTTTGATCTTCACCAAGATCCTGGCGACCTTCGGCACCGAGATGCTGGCCGGTTATGGCATCGGCTCGCGGCTGGAATTCTTGCTGATTCCGATCACCTTCGCCTTCGGCATCGCCTCGGTGCCGATGGTCGGCATGGCGATGGGCGCCGGACAGGTGAAGCGCGCGCGGCGCGTGGCCTGGACCGCGGCCGCGGCCTCGGGAATCACGGTCGGCCTGATCGGTGTCGTCATCGCGCTCGATCCGTCACTGTGGGTTTCGCTCTTCACCAGGGATCCCGGCGTTGCCGCCGCCGCGCACAGCTATTTCCATTGGGCCGGCCCGACCTTCGTGTTCTTCGGCATGGGCGTGTCGCTTTATTTCTCCTCGCAAGGCGCGGCGCGCGTCGGCGGTCCCGTGCTCGCCTCCACCGCGCGGCTTCTGATCGTCGCGATCGGTGGCGGCGGCCTCATGATGGCGCAGGCTCCGGCCTGGACCCTGTTCGCGCTGGTTGGCGGCGCCATGGCGGTGTTCGGGCTATCGACCGCGGCCTCGGTCGCCTTGGTGCGCTGGGGCAAATGAGCACAGGTCAATGCACGCAGGCAAATAAACGCGGGAATGTGATTCCATCCAGCGTTGCACTATCCTGCTAGGCTGCTATGGAGGCGCTCCACTTTGGGGCTCTCCATGACTTCCAGATTCGCTGCTCTCATCGTCCTTCTGGCTGCGCTCCTTGGCGCGACTGCCGCCCATGCGCAGAGCGCCGACGGGACCTGGCTGACCCAGGCCGGCGACGCCCGCGTCAAGATCAGCAAATGCGGCGGCGGCATCTGCGGCAATGTCGTCTGGCTGCGTGAACCCCACGACACCGCGACCGGCCAGCCCGCCACCGACAGCAAGAATCCCAATCCCGCCCTCGCCAGGCGCCCGATGATCGGCTTGCCATTGTTCAGCGGCATGCAGCCGTCAGGGCCGAGCAAATGGTCGGGTCAGATCTACAATGCCGACGACGGCAGCACCTATGCGAGCAGCGTTACCGTGACATCAGCGGATTCGCTGCGGGTTGAGGGGTGCGTTGGCGCGCTCTGCGGCGGCGAAACGTGGACCCGGGCGGGGCGCTAGCGCTTCACGCCATCATCGCCTTCAGCGCCGTCGCCGCCGAAGCGTAGCCGCCCCGCGCACCGTCGATGAAATGGACGTGGTCGCTGCGCAGTGCCGACGGGGTGAAGCAGGTCATCATCGCGGCGTCCTGCTGGTGGAGGCCGTAACGCACGATGCCGTCGCGCGCGGCAGTCGCGAGGCGATCGCTGAGGGAGCGTTCGAGCTCCGGCGTACAGTCGAGGATCATGCGCAGGCCGTCGTCATATTTTCGGAAGTCGGAGTTCTCCACGACCTGCCGCTTATAAAGTTTCGGCACGAAGCCGCCGACCTCGAGATCGAAGCGCATGATCAGATAGACGAAAAGCGTATAGGCCAGCACGCTGGCGCGGCGTGCGAGCAGCGGACCTCCGCGCTTGGTGCGCGCCTCATAGTCCAGCCCCTGCGGCGGCCATATCAGCGGCGGACCTTGCGGCGGCACGGGCCGACCGGCATCCGGACTGCGCTCGACGAGATGGATGATGTCCTCGATCACCTTGCGGAATGCCGAGGGATCGGCGCCCTGGGTCGGCATCACCAGCACGGACAGGATCAGGCCGCGCGCCGCCGGAATGACCTCGAAGCGGCAGGACAGGCCGGAGAGATCGGGCTGCGCGCCCGCGGGCGCTTCGGTGATCGCAAACTCGCCGCGCTTCATCGCGGCGTCGGCCCAGGCGAGCCCGCCGCCCGAGAACATCGCATAGGACAAATTGGCCGAGGGACCAAAGCGCGCGACGCGCACGTCGAGGCCTTGCGCGCGGATGGCGCTCACCGGCACCAGCGCGACGCGCATCCCCAAATCGAGATCTTCCCGCACCCAGGTCGCGGTCGCAGCCAAAGCCTCGCGGGCCGGCTCGAGATCGCCGGGCGCGACCGCAAAACTCGCGCCGTCGCCGCCGAACACGAAGGGAAATTCGCGTCCCTCCAATGCGTTCGTCACCGCCGCGATCACGGCGGCACCGGCCATGTTCACCGCCTTGTAACGCTGCGCCGCGATGGCCTTGGTCGAATCCACGATGTCGGCAACGCCGACGCTCCAGTCGTCGGGCAGCGGCGAATACAAAGCGGGGTCCATCAGGCTGGTGAAGCCGCGAAAGACTGGAATGCCGCTATAAAAGGCTGATGTCATCGGATGATGCCGGATGGTTGGGACGCGCGTCCAAAAGACATACGTAGCAGGATCGATCCGGGTTCGCCGGGGGGCGCGCCCTTGCAACCATTGGCCGAAATGGACCCGGACAACAAGATGAGGGCGCGCTGCAATGCCACAGAAGGTCATTGATCGGCATCAAACAGCGGGCCGCAAATGGCGTCTAGTCTCGATGATCTGACATGGTTGCGCGGGAACATCGACGTGTCCGACTTCAACGAGAAGGACTCCATCGCTCCGGTACGCCGGCGCACCGGGCGTGATCCCATCAGCGCGGTGAAGATGCCGGAAAGCCTGACCGCGGCCGTCGATAATTGGGCCGAAGCCCATCACCTGTCGCGCTCGGATGCTATCCGCACGCTGGTCGAACTGGGCCTGAAGGTCGCGCCCCCGGCACTCCGGCCAGGGCACCCGCTCGCCTCGGATGCCACCAGGATCGAAGAGCTCGCAGTGCATGAACTCGAGGGGTTGCTCGATCCTGCCCTCTCTGAGGACGAACGCGAGCGCCGGATCCGCCGTCTGACCGATGGCCCGCCGGAGTTCTCACACGAACGGATTGACCTGCCGAAGCACGGGACCTGAATGTCTAGTGCAGCTTCTCGTCCTGACGCTTGCGCAGCACAGAGGCGGGAACGTCATGGCAGCCGACAAGGCGCACGAATTTCTGCGGATACATTTCGTAACCGTGATCACCGGAATTCTGATGAGACATCGGCTCGCAGTGAACGGGCTGGCCGTGAACGTCGCTTTGCTGTGCGGAAGATAGCTTTGCCGACGCCTTGCCCGGGTTCGAAGCGGTCATGGACTGCTCCCTATCGATTAGGGCAGATCGATTGACGTAACCCAATCGATTTGCGCGGCATCTTACGACCAAATCCGGATGATGTCATTGCGCCGGATCAATGCAATTGTGGCGATGGAGTTCCGCCTACGCCGTGTTGCCCGCGTCGACCGTGAACACGCTACCCGTCACATTGCGACCGCCCTCGCCCAGCAGATATTCCACCATGCGCGCGACGTCGTCGGTCTCCGGCAGGCGCCGCAGCGCGCTGCGGCCGGCGATGCGCTTGCGGCTATCGTCGGAGAGATTGTGCGTCAGCTCGGTGTCGATGAAACCGGGCGCGATCGCGTTCACGGTGATGCCGAGCTTGCCGACCTCGCGCGCGAGCGAACGGGTGAAGCCGGTGGCGGCGGCCTTGGTCGCACCGTAAACCGAGAGGCCGTTATAGCCGGTGGTCGCGATGATCGACGAGATGTTGATGATGCGGCCGGCACCGTCGGCCATCATCTGGCGCGCGACATATTTGGTGAGAATGATCGGCGACAGCACGTTGAGCTGCACCAGCGCCTCGATCTCGGAATTGTGCATGGTCGCGAGCAGGCCTTCGGTGCCGAGGCCGGCATTGTTGACGAGGCCGTAGATCGGGCCGAATTCATCGCGCACGAGTTTGGCATAGGCCGGGATCGCGTCGATCACGGCGAGGTCACAGGCGCGGAAATGCAGGCGCCCTTCCGACCCGGCGATCGCCGCCGTGAGCTCGTCGCTCTCGCGCCGCGCGGCCGCGATCACGTTGTAGCCGGCATCGACAAGCCGCTTGCCGATCGCAAGGCCGATACCGCGGCTACCACCCGTGACGAGAACATTATGCATCGGTGCGCGCCAGTTTGCCGGCCGGGGTGACGTCGAGCGCCTCGACGAAGCGGATCACCGCCGGCACCTTATGGGACGCGAGCTGCGCGCGGCACTGATCCAGGATCTGGGCGCGGATCTCTTTCGCGCGCGCCGGATCGGTGCCGTCGGCGAGGATCACGTCGGCAACGACGATACCGCCGGTGATCGGGCTCTTGCGTGACTTCGCCCGCGACATCCGCACGTCGGGATGACGGTTGATCACCGCCTCGATCTCTTCGGGGTGAACCTTCAGCCCACCGATATTGATGATGCCGCCGCGGCGGCCGACGAAATAGTAGCGGTCGCCACGCAATTCGACGATATCGCCGCTGTCGACAAATCCGTCTACATCGGTGAGCGCAGCCGCGTCGCGGCCGATGTAGGCGTGCGCCGTGCGCGTCGAGCGGATGCGTAGCGAGCCGTCGATGACCTTCATTTCGACGCCGTTGCGGTTGCCGAGATAGTCCGCCGGAAAGCCTTCCAGCCCGTCATTGACGGCAAAGCCGACGCCCGCCTCGGTCGATGCATAGGCATGGCCGACGGAGGAATTCGGGAACGCCGCTTTCAGGCCGTCCAGCACCGCCTGGTCGGCGATCTCGCCGGAGAGGCGGACATAGCGCGGCGCGAACTGCGCGGCCGAGCCGCTCATCAACAGCTTGCGCCAGTGCGAGGGCGTGCCGGAGATGTGGGAGACGCCGCGCGCGTTCAACCGCGTGACGTGATCGCCGAGCGCCTCATGGGGATCGGACAGCACCATCGAGCCGCCGGAGAGGACGGCGCGGAGGAATATCTGCAGGCCGCCATAGCGGCGGATGTCGTAGAACGTCGCCCATACCGGCGCGGGTCCGCGCGCCGGGCCTTCGGCGACGATGGCGCCGGTGAGTGCTTCCAGCGTATGGCCGACGATTTTCGGCACGCCCGACGTGCCCGAAGTGAGCATCAGCCATTCCGTGGCGCGTTCGGTCCTGGCCGGCGTGGTAGCCTGAGGCGGCAGTTGTGCGGTGACGACGAGCCGCACGCCGGTCTCGGCCAAGCAATCGGGCTCGTCGGTGACGACGGCATCGATCCCGGCATCCGCCATCAGCGCATCGAGATGCGCGGGGTTGAGATCGGGCGGGCACAGCAGCATGCGGCGGGCAATACCGTCGAGCTCGATCATGGCAAGGCCCGATCGGAGCTGGTCGGATACTTTCAGCAGCACCGCGCGCCCCGACAGCTCGCCCAAGCGGCCACTCAGGACCGTCTCCGACAGGATATCGGTCAGCGACACGACATCGTGCGCATCCGACAGCGTGCGGCTCGTCAGCTCCGCGCCGAGATGGTCGCGAAGTGCGAAGATCTCACGCGGGGACATTTTCGTAGGCCCGCACGAAATCGCCCACGGTGGCGGGAAACGCTACGTCCTCGGAAATGGTGAAGGGATCGACGCCGGTCTCGTCCTCGAGGCGCGCCACAAGGATGGCGAAGGCGAGCGAGTCGAAGCCCGTCTCGTGCAGCGACAGATCGTCCGAGAGCGCGGGAAGCGCGACGTGCTGCTCCTTGGCGATCTGCTGGATCGCTTCAATGACCTTAGACCGTACCGACATGGCTGGCTCGCTTCTGTTGTCGTTCGTGTTGCGGCGGCTCTTGATGACCGCCTCCCTTGGCCGTTTGTTTACCCGACAGAAGTAAATGGCTTCTTGGACAATTCGGATAAAATTGGACCTATCTCCGAATTTTCGGGCGGCTAAAGCCGGATCGCCCCCTCGTTGATTTGTGTATAGAGCTCCGAATCGAGCGCAACATAGGCGCAGGTCTTCGGGTCCAGCATGAACAGCGGATCGGAGACCGCGCCCGGATCAAATCCCTCGCGCGCGAGCTCGCCCTTTTTCTGCTTGAACGTCTCGGTCGCATCGAGCTCGCGCGAGATGCGTATGAAGACGGGGTGAGCATAGGCCGGCAGGCGCTGAGCGAGATGGGCGGGCAGCGCCTCGACGTCAAAGCCCTCGTTCACCACGACCGCGCTCATGCCGGCGCGGCCATCGGTGCCGGGGATGTTGACCCCGTAGGTGGTGGCATCGATCACGCCGGTGAAATCGCGTACGGCGTCGTTGACCTCCGAGGTCGCGACGTTCTCGCCCTTCCAGCGAAAGGTGTCGCCGATGCGATCGACGAAGTGGAAGAAGCCTTTCTCGTCGAGCCGCATCAGATCGCCGGTGCGGAACCAGGAGTCGCCCTTGGCAAAGACATCGCGCAGGATCTTCTTCTCGGTTTCGCTCGCCTCGGTGTAGCCCTCGAAGCGACCGCCGCCCTCATCCGCCGTGCCGATGCGGCCTATGGCTTCGCCGGCCTCGCCGCGCGCGCAGGGAATACAAAACCCCTCTGCATTGCGCAGCGGCGCGCCGTTATCGGGGTCGAGCTTGACGAGGCCGGCAGGAAAACGATGCGCGAGCAGCGGCGGAACGCGGCCGATTGCGCCGGGCTGGCCCTCGACATTGAACAGCGAGAAATTGCCCTCCGTCGCCGCGTAGAATTCGAGGATGCGCGGAATGGCGAAACGCGCCTGAAAATCATCCCAGATGTCACCGCGCAGGCCGTTGCCGCAGACAAGCCGCAGGCGATGCCGGTTCTCGTATTCCGACGGCGGCGCCTTGAGCAGGTAGCGGCAGAGCTCGCCGATATACTGAAACAACGTGCAGTCGTGGCGCACGACGTCCGGCCAGAAATTCGAGGCTGAGAATTTTTCCGCGATCACGACCGAGCCGCCGGCAGCGAGCATGCTGCATGGCGCGACGATGCCGCCGACCGAGTGGAACAGCGGCAGGCAATCGTAGAGCCGATCCTGCTGCGTCGCGCCGGTGAGGCCGGCGAACCAAAAGCCCCAGTTGAGGATGCGACGGTGGCTGATGCTGGCGGCTTTCGGCAGGCCAGTCGTGCCGGAGGTGTAGATCAGCAGGGCCCGGTCGTCGATAGTGACGTCGCCATGTTCGTCCGGCGAAAGCGGTCCGTCATCGAGGGCGGCAAGCGCGACATCGATCGCACCCTCGCTGCGGGCATCGCCATGGGTCCAGACCTTTGCTTGTGTCTTCAGGTGCGTCGACGCGCCGTCCAGCGCGTCCTTGAGCTCGTGCGCGACGATGATCTGGGCGGGCCTTGCGACACCGATGCAATGCGCGAGCGACCGGCCGACGAGCTTGGTATTGATCAGCGCGACCACGCCGCCGACCCGGCTGATGCCGAGCCAGGCCGCGACATAGTCGATGCCGTTCGGCATGATCAGCGCGACAGTGTCGCCCTTGGCCACACCGGCCGAGCGTGCCCACCGCGCATAGCGATTGATGCGTTTCGAAAGCCCCTCATAGTCGAGGCTCGCGTCATCGGTGGCCAGCGCAATGCGATCGGGCTGGCGCTGCGCCCAATCATCGACGACGTCGGCGAACAGCCTGCCCGGCAACGTCTCGATCCGTGCGGTGAGCTCGATCGCCTTCAGCCAGATTTTCGAAGCCGAAGGTGCGCGCGCGGCTTTCGGTTGCTCGATGACGCCGGTTGTCATGCCGTTCATTCTTTCGGAACGTGTCTGCTGGTGCCCGGCAGCTTAGCTCGCACGCCCTGCCCAGGTGTTAAGAGACAGGGTAAAACCGGGTTAGTGCGCGATTAACTCTAGTCATCCTTTACCAAACCGGATGCGATCGACGTGCGCGCGGCCTGGCAATTCTTGCGACAGCAGAGCCGGGGCGCGCTGCGCGGGAGGCTATGCGGCTCCGGGCAAACGGGTTAGGCTTTTTGACCCTGCATTGTCCGGATTGCGAAAGGGAGACGACCTGTGGCTCTCGACTCGTCTGAGTTTCCTGTCCAGGTCGCGCCGTTCGAGCAGCCGCTGACCCATTTTGCCAGTCGCCTGAAGGACAGGCAGGTCAAGGTGGTCGCGATCGGCTCGTCGAGCACGGCGGGCGAAGGAGGCATCGCTCCCTATCCGCAGCGGCTGCTGGCCGACCTTCGGATACGATTTCCAAATGCCATGATAGAAGTGGTCAACCGGGGCGTTGGCGGCTAAGAGGCCCCTTTGGAGCTGAAGCGGTTCGACCATGACGTCTTCGATCTCAACCCCGATCTCGTCATCTGGCAGGTCGGAACCAATTCAGTGTGGCAATCCACCGATCCGCCCTCGTTCAAGGACACCACGCACGCCATCCGTGAGGGCATTGACCGGCTGCTCGGCGCCAAGCGGATCGACGTGATCCTGATGGACCTGCAATACGTGCCGGCGCTGCTGACACCGGCCAAGGCCGACAAGGCGAACGCAATGGTCGCGGCGATCAGCGAGATCGCGCATGCGAAGGGGATCAACGTCTTTCGTCGCTTCGCACTGATGAAGAGCTGGCACGATGTTGCAGGAATTTCGTTCGACCGCATGGTCGACCCGGACGACGATAGCAGGCTGCACGCAAGCGACTGGACCACGGACAAGATGACCTGGCAGTTGACCGACGCGATCGTCACCGCGGCCAACAAGGCGCCTCACGGCAGCTAGTCCTGCATGCTCCGTCGGATTGATGGCCGAACGGGCGGTGAGCGCTAGCCGCCCCGCTGATGGCGCGAGCGCTGCGGCGGTGCGTTGAACGGATAATACGGATTGAGATCGCAGCTGGCGGAGCGGCCTGAAGCGGTAGCTTGGCACTGCGGCACTGAGGTGAAGGAGCAATCGTACCACTCCCCGCCACCGCCGTTCGCACCGGAATAGACGTGCATGCAGACGGGATAGCGCGGATCGAAGGTCTGCGCATGCGACGGCGCGGCCGTGAGCAGGGCACCGACGGTCATGATCAGGCCGAATAAGCGATGCATAAGAATTTCCCCTGAAAGCCGCATTGCGGATCGCTAGTGCACGTTCTTGTGGCGCCGGCGCGGCGGGGGCGGGGGCGGGGGTTGGTCGAACGCATAGTAGGGATTGACGTCGCAGCTTGCAGAGCGGCCCGAGGCCGTGGCGCGGCACTGCGGCAGCGAGGTGAAGGAGCAATCGAAATAATCGCCGCCGCCCCCGCCGAAGCCGCCGGGCGTATAGACGTGCATGCACACCGGATAACGCGGATCGTAGGTCTGGGCGCTGGCATCTGCCGCAACGAACAGCGTGGCAATCGCAGTGAGGGTCAGGATCGGCAAACGCATGGAAAAGTCCTCGAATCGTTCATGTCGGCGGCCGGGATGCCGGCCGCCTCATATGGCACAACACCACGACAGAGGCGACCGTTCCTGCGTGCGGATGACGGCAAGGTGAGTGCGGTGCACTGCGCCCGCTACCCGCCGAGCCCCTGCAGCACCAGCCGGTTCAGCCTTGCCGCAAACGCCGCAGGGTCCTCCGGCAGCTCGCCGTCCAGGATCTGCGCCTGTTCGAGCAGGAGCAGGCTGAGGTCGTCGACCGCAGAGGAGCCGGCCTGAGCCTTCGTGATCGCCGTGACCAGCGGATGGCGCAGATTGATCTCGAGGATCGGCTTGGTGCGCACGCCACGGTTCTGCTGGGACAGGATGCGCTCGAGCTCGCGGCTCGGGCCCTGGCTGTCGGCAACGAGGCAGGAAGCGGAGCTGGTAAGGCGCGTCGAGGCCTTGACGTCGCTGACGCGCTCGCCGAGCGCGGCCTTGATCACCGCAATGGTGGCGGCCTCGTCGGCGGCCGGCTCGTCCTTTTTCGTCTCGTCCGCCTCGTCGACGCGTGGGATCAGGTCGAGGTTGAGATCGCCCTGGCTCAGCGACTTCAGCGGCTTGCCGTCGAATTCCGATGGCATCGACGTCCAGAAGGCGTCGACGGGATCGGACAGCAGCAGCACTTCGATGCCGCGCGCAGTCGCCGCCTCGAGCCGGGGGTTCGACTTCAGCCGATCGATGCTGTCGCCGACCAGATAATAGATCTCGGTCTGGTTCGGCTTGAAATCGGCGATGACGTCCTTCAGCGAACGCTTCTCGCCCGAGGTCGTGGTGAAACGCGCCAGCGCGAGCAGCTTTTCGCGGCGTTCGAAATCTTCGTAGATGCCTTCCTTCAGCACCGCGCCGAAGGCCTCCCAGATCTTGGCAAAGTTCTCCGGGTCCTTCTCCGCAAGGCTTTCGAGCTCGGACAATACGCGGGTCGCCACAGCCTTGCGGATCTGTGCGAGCTGCGGATTGTTCTGAAGCATCTCGCGGGAGATGTTGAGCGGGAGATCCTCGCTGTCGACGACGCCGCGGATGAAGCGGAGGTAGCCCGGCAGAAGATCGGCATCGTCGGTGATGAAGACGCGGCGGACATAGAGCTTGACGCGCCCCTTGCGGTTCGGCTCGAACAGATCGAACGGCTTGGTCGAGGGCGCGAACAGCAGCACGGCGTAGGAGTAACGCCCCTCCGCGCGATAATGCAGCGTCATCGCGGGATCGTCGAAGGCGGAGGCGATCTGCTGATAGGCCTTCTTGTAGTCTTCCGGCGTGAGCTCGGATTTCGAGCGCTGCCACAGCGCGCTTGCAGAATTGATCTGACGCGATTCGCCCTCTTCAGGCACGAGCTCGATGGGGAAGAGGATGTTGTCGGAATAAGCGCCGACGATACGTTCGATCTCGTAAGCTTCGAGATATTTCTTTGCATCGTCCTTGAGGTGCAGGACGATCTCGGTGCCGCGCTGCACGCGGGCCGCATCCTCCTCGCTGGCACGCGCGATCTCGAAGCCCGACCCGCCTGTGGACGTCCAGGTCCAGACGTCGCTCTCGCCGGCGCGGCGGCTGACCACGACGATCTTGTCGGCGACCATGAAGGCGGAATAGAAGCCGACGCCGAACTGGCCAATCAGGCCGAGACCATCCTTGGCCTCCTTGAGCTTCGACACGAAGGCCTTGGTGCCCGAGCGGGCGATTGTGCCGAGGTGGTCGATCAGCTCCTGCCGCTCCATGCCGATGCCATTGTCAGCGATCGCAAGCGTTCCGGCCGTCTTGTTCGGAATGATCCGGATCTTGGGCGCGTCGCCCTCGCCCAGCAGCGCCGGACTCGCGATCGCCTCATAGCGCAGCTTGTCGCAGGCGTCCGATGCGTTGGAGACGAGCTCGCGCAGGAAGATATCCGTCTCGGAATAGACGGAGTGCACCATCAGGTGCAGAAGCTCGGAAACCTCGGCCTGGAAGGGCTGCGTATGCACAGCCGTGTCTGACGTCGTCATGCGTTTACCCGGTCAATCGAAAGGGAAAGAAACCCGGGATATAACGCGAGGGGGCAGGGGATCAAGTGACGTCAGCAACCGCCCCCCGGGGCGGAGGCCGACGTGTCCGTGGCAAAATGCCGATCAGGTCACACAGCGACCGGGCTGGAGCAGCTTTGCGACCTCGGTCAGGGAGCTGACCATCGGCTCGCAGGCGATGGTCGGCTTTTTGCGGCTCTGCTTCTGGTCCGGGAGCAACACCGGCGGCTTGGCGTTACCGGTCTCGATCACCGCGGGGACCCGCAGCAGCACCGACGTGTCGGCGAGATCGTTCAGCCGCATCGACACGGTACGGGTTGGAACCTCCGCCTGCTTGATATCGGCCAACCGGTCGGCTTTGCTGGAGCGATTCACGTTGTGGCCCGGCTTGTCAGCGACCGCCTGCCAGCGGTCGGCCAGATCATGGCCGGAGGCCAGCTGCACGGCGCCCACCTGAACGGCGCCGAGCGTCGCGGCGAGCGCGACGGCGCCTAAAAATACCTTTTGGATCTGTGACATGGCTGTCGGTCCCTCGCCCCATGGCGATCGCGGGAACAACGCGAGGAGAGGACCGGGAGTTCTCAGTCGTTAAGATCACTTAACCGTGTGCGAAAAAGGCGCGCCCTCGCGAAAAATTCCCACGGAAAATTTCGCAACCGCCTGGAACGACTTTCGCGGACGGGAGTCGTCTCAACAGCCGGCTATTCCCCCCTGCCCCATAAGCCGGCGACGTAGGGCGCGACTGTGGTGATGCCAGTCGCGCCTTACTTTTGTCTGGCGTTCAGTTCGCCTTCGCCGCAAGCCACTCCCGCCCCTCTCCATAGAGCTTCTCGACCTCAGGCCCCGTCAGGCCCGGCATGTCGCGCTTGACCTTGTAGCCGATCAGCTCCTGCATGTAGGCGAGGTGGCGGTAGCCTTCGGGCAGCGCGGCAAGGGCTTTCTGGTCGAGCTGAAGTGTCGCGGCGGGGTCGACCGGGTCGATCCGGTCCTTCTCGTAGATCGGCTGGCGGCGGACGATGCCCCATTTTCCCTGCCGCTTCTCCAGGAAATCGTAGAAGCGCCCGGTGCAGACGACGTCGCAGGGCACGTCGTGCACCGGCGCGCGCTGCGAGATGGTCATCTTGGTCTGCGCGACGGCGCGCGCCCCCTCGAGATCGATACTACAGCCGCCGAGGAAATGCAGGATGCGCACGCCCTTGGCGAACCCCTCCTGGCTGACCCGCATGAAATCCCGCGCCGGCCCCTGAAACCAAGTGGCGGACATCCAGCCTTCTTCGTGCCAGACCGTGGCAAAGCGCTCCCAATCGCCGGCGTCGCGCCACACCGCCCAGTTCTCGACGAGGTCGCGGATGGCGAGGCGGTCGAGGAGTTGCTGGTCCATGAACACGTCTCCGATGGTACAGCGGCTGCAACGCGGCCGCTGCAGGAGGTATGAGCGGCGAATTCGATGGCCGTCAAGCGTGGCAACCTGGTCAATAAAAATCCGGCGCACCTTGCGGCACGCCGGATCAGATTTCGTCAAATGCCGGGCGCTGGCGCCTTCCTTACGCCGCCGGCACCTTCGGCGCGCGGTTGCGGGAGTTGCGCTGGAAGAACAGAGCCTGGCTCGCCACCGCCGACACCATCGCCGGCTGGAACGGTTTTGAGATCAGGAACGCCGGCTCGGGGCGCTCTCCGGTAAGGAAGCGTTCCGGATACGCGGTGATGAACACCACCGGCACCTCGAAGGTGCGGAGCAGCTCGTTGACGGCGTCGAGGCCCGACGAGCCGTCGGCGAGCTGGATGTCGGCCAGGATCAAGCCGGGCCGCCTGTTCTTTGCCAAGGCGACCGCATCGGCGTGGGTACGCGCGACGCCGACGACATTGTGGCCGAGATTCTTCACCAGGCTTTCGAGGTCCATGGCGATGAAGGTCTCATCCTCGATGATCAGCACGTCGGTGGCGATCTCGGCGGCCATCTCACGGCCTGCGGCATCCGCGAGCCGGCGCGTCTCGCCGACGTCGGTGCCAAGAATGTAGCCGACCTCTTCCTCCGAAAATCCCTCGAGCGAGAGCAGCAGGAAGGCTTGCCGCGGCAACGGCGTGATGTTCGAGAGCCGCCGCTCCGGCGGCATCGGCAGGTTCGTCACCTCGGAATCGTCGTTGACGGAAACGGAATTCCAGATCTGGGTGAACAGCCGGAACAGGCCGGCGCGCGGCCCGTGGCTCTCGTCGAGCACCGACGGATCTCCCAGCATGGCTTCCAACATGGCTGCGACATAGGCGTCACCGGAGGACTGGCTGCCCGTCAGGGCGCGTGCGTACCGGCGCAACAACGGCAAGTGTTCAGCAACAAGCTGTGAACGGGACATCCCCACTCCATATCATCATCGGGCCGACCTTGACGTGCAGGCGTTAGGCGGGGGGCCCGGGTTCCCCTGCTGGGCTGATTACGCCTCAGCCTGAGAAAAGTTCCGCATGGGGGCGGAACTTTTTCTCGCAGCTCGCATTGAGCCTATCCAGGGAACGGCTCCCGGTTGAGAGAACTTCTCGATTTTACAGTTACTTAACTCGGGGAAACGTGGAACAGGTCATGAAAGATCTCAAGTCTCAAGCCAGCAAAAGCACGACCCCCGGCAAGGGAGGGCTCACTCCGGAGATACAGTCCCGGATCGGGCACCAGTTGCGCGCCATGTACGACGACGTGGTGCGGCAGGGGGTTCCGGACCGGTTCGCGGAACTGATCAAGAAACTTGATGCGCCGGGAGCGGCACCCCAAGTGGAAAATGGTGGCGGCTCTAACGACAACAATGGGAGGGATTGATGCCTCTCACGGACTCCCTGCGTAACGACATCCTGGCGGCCGTGCCCAGTCTGCGCGCGTTCGCCATCTCGCTCAGCGGCAATGCCGATCGCGCCGACGATCTGGTCCAGGAGACGCTGTTGCGCGCGCTCGCCAACATCGACTCGTTCCAGCCCGGCTCCAATCTGCCGGCGTGGCTGTTCACGATCCTGCGCAACCTGTTCCGCTCCGACTATCGCAAGCGGCGGCGGGAAGTCGAGGATGCCGAAGGCAACTATGCCAAGACGCTGAAGACGCAGCCCTCGCAGAACGCCCATCTCGAGTTCGAGGAATTCCGCACGGCGCTCGACAAGCTTCCGCAGGACCAGCGTGAAGCGCTGATCCTCGTCGGCGCCTCCGGCTTCTCCTACGAGGATGCGGCTTCGATCTGCGGCTGCGCAGTCGGCACGATCAAGAGCCGCGTCAACCGTGCGCGCTCCAAGCTCGCGGCGCTGCTCTATGTCGACGGCGCCGAGGATTTCGGGCCCGACGAGACCATTCGCGCCGTCATCGGCGGCAGCGGCGGCTGACCGCCGGCGTCAATCGGACCGTGACCGAGATGAAGGCGGCCGCTTCCGCGGCCGCCTTCGCATGTCTGAAGTGATCATGTCTGAAGCGTGAAACTTGATGCGTGCCTGCGTCGCCTCGATCACTCGTCCACGAAGGTCACGGTCTCGGCCACGCTCGCACGCGACGTGCGGTAGCTGTTGACCTTGTGGGCGTGGTCCGCATAGCCGAACGAGATACCGCAAACGATGCGGCGATCATCAGGCAGATTGAAATGGCGGCGGATCAGGCCGGAGTGGCGCGCGAGCGCCGCCTGCGGAATCGTGCCGAGCCCGAGCGCCTGCGCGGCCAGCATGAAGTTCGAGACATAGGCGCCGCAATCGATCGCACCGTAGATGCCGAGCGGCTCGTCGGTGTGGATGATGGCCACATGCGGCGCGCCGAAGAAATTGTAGTTCTCCAGCGCCTGCTTGGCATAGGCCATCTTGTCTCCGCGCGCGATGCCGAGCGTGTTGTAGAGCTGAAAACCGCTCTCGCGACGGCGATCGAGATAGGCGCCGAGATATTCGCGCGGCGGCGGGAAATCATAGTCGTCCCCGAGACCGCCCGAAGCCTCCTTGTAGATCAGCTTGCGGAAACGCTCCTTGGCCTCGCCGCTGGCGATGACGACCTGCCAGGGCTGGCTGTTGCACCAGGACGCCGTGCGCTGCGCGGTCGTCAGCAAATGTTCGATCGTCGCGCGATCGACCTCCTTGGCCAGGAAGGCTCGTACCGAGTAGCGCTCGTTGAGTAGCTCTTCGAGTACGCCGATGCGGTCGTTTTGCTTTACTTGTGCGTCCATGGATCAACTCGCGCCTTCTCTTCGTAAGGTGGGCAAAGGCGCATAGCGCCGTGCCCACCGACAGATTTACCTCGGCGCATCTAAATATGGTTGGCACGCTTCGCTTTGCCCACCCTACGAGATACAGCGAGAGACTAGATCACCGTCCCTTGGTCGGGATCTTGTTGTACGGCACGTCCTTGTCGACGCGGATGTCGCCCGGCAGTCCCAGCACGCGCTCGGCGATGATGTTGCGCAAAATCTCGTCTGTGCCGCCCGCGATGCGCATCGAGGGCGAGGACAGCAGCATCTGCTGAAACTGGCCCTGAACGGTTTCCTCGTCGCTGCCTGTGAGAACGCCGGCCGCGCCCTGGAGGTCCATGGCGTAGGTTGCGATGTCCTGCAGCATCATGCCGGACACGAGCTTGCCGATCGAATTCTCCGGCCCCGGCCGTTCACCCTTGGACAGCGCCGAGATCGCCCGGTAGCTGGTGTATTTCAGCCCGCTCGACTTCACCGCCCAGCTCGCGAGTTTTGAGCGCACGGCGGGATCGTCGATGGCGAGGCCATCCTCCAGCATCAGATTGGAGCAGAACTCGAACATCTCGGGGACGCCGGTCGCAAGCCGCGAGCCGATCGACATCCGCTCGTTCATCAACGTGGTCAGCGACACGCTCCAGCCCTCGCCGACGGCACCGAGGCGCTGGCTGTCGGGAATGACGACGTCGGTGAAATAGACCTCGTTGAACTCCTGCATGCCGTTGGCCTGCTTGATCGGACGCACCTCGACGCCGGGGCTCTTCATGTCCAGGAAGAACATGGTGAGTCCCTTGTGCTTCGGCACATTGGGATCGGTGCGCGCGATCAAAAGACCGTAGTCGGAATAGTGCGCGCCAGAGGTCCAGATCTTCTGGCCGTTGACGACCCAATTGTCGCCCTTCTTCTCCGCGCGCGTGCGCAAGCCCGCGACGTCAGAGCCCGCCGACGGCTCGGAGAACAGCTGGCACCAAATCTCCTCGCCCGCGGCCAGCTTCGGCAAATGGCGCCGCTTGGCGTCCTCGCTGCCAAAAGCCATCACGGTCGGGCCGCACATGCCCTCGCCGATCTGGAACGGCTGCGTCAGCTTGCCATAGACGCCCTCCTCCTGCTGCCAGATCACCCGCTCGATCGGCGTCGCACCCCGGCCGCCATATTCCTTGGGCCAATGCAGGCAGGCCCAGTTGCCTTCGGCCTTCTTCTTCTGCCAGGCCTTGCCGACATCGACGATGTCGTGGTTGGCGAGCCGGATGCGGCCGAGCGAGGATTTTGACAGCTCGGCCAAAAACTCCTTCGGCGCGTTGGCCTCGACCCATTTGCGCGCGGTCTCGCGGAATGCGGCTTCCTGCGGGGTGTCGTCGAAATTCATGGCGGACCTCTTCGTTCTTGCTCTGTCTTAGTCCCTCATGGTGAGGAGGCGCGCAGCGCCGTCTCGAACCACGAGGCCCAGTCGGGCCTGCATCCTTCGAGACGCCGCGTTCCGCGGCTCCTCAGGATGAGGATCATCAGCCTCTTCCCTTCGTCGGGATCTTGTTGAACGGCACGTCCTTGTCGACCCTGATGTCGCCGGGCAGGCCCAACACCCGCTCGGCGATGATGTTGCGCATGATCTCGTCGGTGCCGCCTTCGACACGGGTGCCCGGCGCGCGCAGCAGCATCGCCTGGAAGCGGCCGGCGAGTTCGGCATCCTCGCCGCTGACCACTCCGCCCGCGCCCTGCAAGTCCAGGGCATAAGTCGCGACATCCTGGATCATCGAGCCCGCCACCAGCTTTCCGATGGAATTTTCCGGTCCCGGGCGCTCGCCCTTCGACAGCGCGGAGATCGCGCGCATGCTGGTGTATTTCAGCCCGCTCGCCTTCACTGCCCAGTTCGCCAGCTTCGCGCGCACCGCACGATCCTCGATGGCAGGGCCGTCGTCCAGCATCAGGTCCGAGCAATAATCGAACAGCTCGGGGAAGCCGGTCGAGACGGCCGCGCCGATCGCGCTGCGCTCGTTCATCAGCGTGGTCAGCGAGACGTTCCAGCCGTCGCCGACCTCGCCGAGGCGCTGGTGATCGGGAATGCGGACGTTGGTGAAATAGACCTCGTTGAAGTCGGAAGCGCCGCTCGCCTGCTTGATCGGCCGCACCTCGACGCCCGGGCTCTTCATGTCCAGGAAGAACATGGTCAGGCCCTTGTGCTTGGGCACGGTCGGATCGGTGCGGGTGAGCAAAATTCCGTAGTCGGAATAGTGCGCGCCCGACGTCCAGATCTTCTGGCCGTTGATCACCCAGTCGTCGCCGTCCTTTTCCGCGCGGGTTCGCAACCCAGCGACGTCGGAGCCGCCGGCGGGCTCGGAAAACAGCTGGCACCAGACCTTTTCGCCGGAGGCGAGCGGCGGCAGATAGGCGCGCTTATGCTCCTCGCGCGCGAACGCCATCATGGTCGGCCCGCACATGCCGTGGCCGATGATGAACATGCGGGATAGCTGGCCGAACGGCCCCTCTTCCTGCTGCCAGATCACACGCTCGATTGGCGACGAGCCGCGGCCACCATACTCCTTCGGCCAGTGCAGACAGGCCCAGCCGGCATCCGCCTTCTTCTTCTGCCAGGCCTTTGCAACGTCGAGGATGTTGGCGTTCTTCAATTGGGTGCGGCCGAGCGAGGATTTGCGGAGCTCGTCCTCGTATTGCTTCGGTGCATTCGCACCGATCCAGGCGCGCGCGGTGGCGCGGAATTCGGCTTCCTGCGGGGTATCGTCGAAGTTCATGACGTTGCCTTTGCCTACGCCGCGTTCTTCTTGCGCATGCGGTCGATCAACTGGTCTTCCCAATAGGACAGGCTGCCGAGACCGAGCGCCATGGCGTTGGCGCGGCGGTAGTACATGTGGCAGTCGAACTCCCAGGTGAAACCCATGCCGCCGTGAACCTGGATGTTGTTCTTGGCGCAGTGCTGGAACGCCTGCGTCGCACTGATGCGCGCGGCTGCAGCCGCTTCCGGCAGTTCGCCTGCATTGGTCGAGAGCGCCCAGGCGCCGTAATAGCTGTTGGAACGCGCCAGCGTCGCCGACACGTACATGTCCGCCAGCATGTGCTTGACGGCCTGGAACGAGCCGATCTGTCGGCCGAAGGCGATGCGGTCGAGTGCGTAGTCGCGGCCCATCTCCAGCGCGCGGTCGGAGCCGCCGACCTGCTCGAACGCGCAGAGCACCGCGGCGCGATCGAGCACTTGAGTCAAGATGCTCCAGCCTTCGCCGGCCGCACCCAGCGGCTCGGCCTTGCAATCCCTGAAAGTGATCTCGGCCTGTCCGCGGGTCGGATCGAGATTGGTCAGGCTTTTCACCTCGACGCCGCCGTCTTTGAGATCGACGATGAACAAGGAGATGTCGCCGTCGCGCCCGCTCGATCCCGTGCGTGCCGCGACCACCGCGAAGTCCGCGATCGCGCCATCGGCGACCGGCTTCTTGACACCGTTGAGCATGCCATTGGCAGCCGTGAGCTTGACGTTCTTCGGTGACGGATTGCCCTTGCCCTCGAACAGCGCCAGCGTTCCGATCGCCTCGCCCGAGGCAATCGCCGGCAACCATTTCTTCTTCTGCGCGTCACTGCCGGCGATCAGCAGCGCTTCGGCTGCGAGATAGACGGTAGAGGAAAACGGCACCGGTGCGTTCGACCGGCCCATCTCTTCAGCGATCACGCAAAGTTCGAGATGACCGGCGCCGGCGCCACCAAAGTCCTCTGGGATTGCAACACCGAGAAAACCCATCTCGGCGAGCCCCTTCCACAGCTCCTTGTCATACGGTGCCTTGCCGTCGAGAACTGCGCGCACCGCCTTTGGCGAGCATTTCTCAGTGAGGAATTTGCGCGCCTGATCGCGGAGCTGCTTCTGGTCGTCGGAGAAATCGAAGTTCATGGCGCGTATCCGTGTTGATGATGTCGATTACTTGAGAATGATGACGTCCTGGTCGGGCTTGTCCGCATAAAGCCGCTCGACCAGCGCGGCACGACGTTCCAGGCCGGCGCGCTGGTTGATGTAGCCCTTGTCGGTGAGCTCGTTGCCGTCGATCGAGGGCGGTTCCGCCATCAGCATGGCGCGCGCGATGATACGGCTGCTGGCGCCTTCGCACTCCTTGTTGTGGGCCTCCAGTCCGCGCCTGAAGCAAGCGATCACCTCGGGATGCTTCACTGCATCATCGAAGCTGAGATCGGGGTTGCCGGCGAGTTGGCGGCAGGCATGCAGGTTCGGCCAGGCCAGCAGGCCGATGAAGGCGCGATCCTGCCCCGCGACCAGCGCGTCATGGACGACAGGCGTTGCCGCGGCGATAGCATCCGTGCGCAGCGAGCCGACATGGACGAAGGTGCCGGTGGTCAGCTTGAAATCTTCCACCACGCGCCCGGCAAAGATGATGCCCTTCACCGGATCAGTGTCGTCGACGAAGACGCCGGCGTCACCGATGCAGTAAAAACCTTCCTCGTCGAACATCTTCTTCGTCAGGTCAGGCTGGCCGAAATAGCCCGGCGTGACGTTGACGCCGCGCAGACGCAGCTCGTATTTCGAGCCGCAGGGCACCATCTTCAACTCGACGCCGGGGAACGGCAGGCCGATCAGGCCGACGCGCTCGGTGTCCCAATAGGTGCCGGTCGAGGTCGGCGCGGTCTCGGTCGAACCCCAGCCGGTGTAGAACACGATGCGCTCGCCGGTGGTCTTCACGGCGAGAGCCTGCATGCGATCGTAGAGATCATCCGGCAGTCGCGCGCCGCCATAGGCCATGATCGAGAGGTTCTTGAAGAAGGATCGGCACAGCCCGTCGTCCTTCTCCATGGCGGCGGCGAGCGCGGCATAGCCCGCGGGGACGTTGGCGTAATAGGTCGGCGATATCTCGCGCAGATTGCGCAGCGTCTCATCGAACTGGCCCGGCATCGGCCGCCCGTCATCGATATAGAGCGTGCCGCCGTCGACCAGGATCGGGTGGAACGCCGCATTGCCGCCCATGGTGTGGTTCCAGGGCATCCAGTCCAGCATGGTCGAGATCGGACCGCCGGGATCGCGCGGTCGCACCTGCATCATCATCGCCGCATTGGCGCACATCATCGCTTGCGTGTTGATGACGGCCTTGGGCATGCCGGTCGAGCCTGACGTGAACAGCAGCTTGCCGACGGTCTCAGCCGCGATCTTCGCGATCGACGCTTCGACATCGGCCGTCACGACTGTCGCCGCGAGCTCGGCAAAGCTGACGCTCGCGATACCCTCGCAGGGCCGCAAGACGTGAACCACGGTGACGCCTGTGAGATCGAGCGCTTTCAGCGCCTTCTCGAAGGTCGGGCCGTCCTGCACCATCACCGCGCCCGGCTTGATCAGGTCGAACAAATATTTCAGCTTGACGTGATCATGGCTCATCAAGGAGTAGGCTGGCGAGACCGGCGCGGCCGGGACGCGCGCCTGCATCGCCGCCTGCGTCATCAGCGCGTGCTCGATCGAATTGCCGGAGAGGATCGTGACCGGGCGGCCGTCGAGCGCGAGATTGAGCAGGCCTTGCGTCAGCGCATCCACGGTGCGCTTGGCCTCCCCATAGGATACCTTACGCCATTCGCGGTTAGGGCCGCCGCGCTGGGCAAGCCAGATCCGCTCGGGCGCTTCCTTCGCCCATTTTGCCAGCGAAGCCGGGATATGCTTCTCGTAGGTCTGCAGCGGGATGCGCGACTTCAGCACCACCGTGCCGTCGTCGCGGCGCTCGACATCGATGTCGCGCGCCAGCCACTCGACCTTGCGAAAGGCGGGCTTCGTCATCACCGCCGCCGCGCTTCCACTCATTTTGCGTCTCCCGGAATTTCTCGTCCTTTACGGATCTTCATTGTCAGCGCCTGATATAGACAGGCTTTCGCTTCTCAAGGAAGGCCCTGATGCCTTCCGAAAATTCCTCGGAGCGGCTGCACAGAACCTGGTTGCGATCCTCCATCGCGATCACGGCTTCCAGCGATCCGGCATCGACGCTCATGTTGAGACATTCTTTGGACAGGCGTAGGCCCACGGGCGAGGCCGTGATCATCGCGTCGACATAGGGTTCGGCGGCCTCATCGAGCTTGTCCTCGTCGACGACCTCGGAGACCAGCCCGACCGCGAGCGCCCGCTCGGCGCCGATGAAGCGTCCCGTGAGGATCAGCTCCGAGGCAACGGAGACACCGACAAGGCGCGGCAGGAAATAGCTGGTGCCGATGTCGCAGCCGCCAAGGCCGAGCTTGATGAAGGCGCAGTTCATCCGCGCCGATCTCGTCGCGATGCGGATATCGGAGGCGAGCGCAAGTGCAAAGCCGCCGCCAGCCGCCGCGCCCTGTACCAGCGCGAGGATCGGCTGCGGACAGCGCCGCATCAGCATCACGATGTCGGCGATGCGCCGCTGCGAATCCAGCGACTCGGTGACATCAGACGGCTCCTGCTGGCCGGCACGGCGCGCCATCGCGGCCTTGAGATCGAGGCCCGCACAGAAATTGTTGCCGGCGCCCTTCAGCACTACGACGCGGGTATCGCGATTGCGCTGGAGGCCTTGGAAATAAGCATTCAGCGCGTCGATCAACGCAGGATCGAGCGCGTTGAGGTGTTCGGGACGATTGAGCGTCACTGTGTCGACGCCGTCATTGTGCTCGATCAGCAGCGATTGGGACATGAGGCGCCTCGTGCTTGCCGCCATTCGCGGTGCCGATTGCTGCGCCCTCTCCCCTTGTGGGAGAGGGCATGTATGCTGCGAACCCGGAATTCGCTTGGGTGAGGGGTCTGTCTCCGTGGATAGAGACCCCTCATCCGGCGCGCTACGCGCGCCACCTTCTCCCACAAGGGGAGAAGGGAGGAAGAGCTACCGCGGCGCCATGCGGATCGCGCCGTCGAGACGGATGGTCTCGCCATTGAGCATCGGGTTCTCGACGATGTGCACGGCCAGCGAGCCGTATTCATTGGCGTCGCCGAGACGCGCGGGATGCGGCACCTGGGCACCGAGGCTCTTGCGGGCCTCTTCGTTCAAACCCATCAGCAGCGGCGTCAGGAACAGGCCGGGGGCGATGGTGTTGACGCGGATCTTCTGGCTCGCGAGATCGCGCGCCGCCGGCAGCGTGAGACCGACGACGCCGCCCTTCGACGCCGCATAAGCGATCTGACCGATCTGCCCTTCGTAAGCCGCGACCGACGCCGTGTTGACGATGACGCCGCGTTCTTCACCGACCGGCTCGATCGTGACGAGGCGCTCGGCGAACAGACGCAGGCAGTTGAAGGTGCCGATCAAATTGACGTTGATGATGCGCGCGAACTTTTCCAGCGGGTAGACGCCGTCGCGGCCGACGATGCGCTGCGAGCCGCCGATGCCGGCGCAGTTCATCAGCACGCGCGCGACGCCGTGCGCGGCTTCCGCCTTGGCGATCGCCGCCTTGATCTGCTCCTCGCTGGTGACATCGGCATGAAGCGCGATGCCCTTCACTTCGGCGGCAACCTTCTCGGCGTTTTCCTTGCTCTGGTCGATCACGCCGATCTTGGCGCCCTTGGCGGCCATGGCGCGGGCGGTCGCGGCACCGAGGCCGGACCCGCCGCCCGTGATGAGAACGGCTACGTCTTTCAACTGCATCGCTTGTACCTTTCCTCAAACCTTTTCCTTGGGCGTTTCTTCTCTAGACTTCTGCGTTCTGGCCGGTCATCCGGCCGCGGCAGCTTCCTCGATATTCGTGAGAATGCCGCCGCAGATCAGCGTTTCCATATGCTTGATGTATTGCCGGCAGACGTCGTCGGTGACCGGGCCAACGCCGGTCGCGCGCGACATCGCGTGCCGGCCGAAGAACAAATGATCGCAGGCGCCGATCAGGCTGGTGTAGAACAGCACCGGATCGGTGGCGCGGAATTCGCCCTGACTGACGCCTTCGGCGAGCAGGCGGCGATGGAAATCCAGCAGCGGTGCGACGAAGAATTTCGAGACTTCGTCCGCGGAGCCCGCGACGCTCTCGTGCAGCAGATAGTGGATCAGCCGGTTCATGTACGGAAACCGGTGATAGGCGCGGATGATGCCGCCGATATGCAGCTTCAGCTTCGCAGTCGGCGTGATCGGCTGCGCCAGCAGATATTCGAGATTGGACAGTTCCGTTCCCGCGTCGCGCTCGAGCAGCGCCAGCAGCAGGCCGTCCTTGTTGCCGAAGTGATATTTGACCAGCGCGGCGTTGGCACCGGACTTCTGGGCGATGTCGCTCAGCGAAATCTCGATCGAGGAGCGTTCGATCATCAACTCGCTCGCGGCCACGAGCAATTTCTCTGCTGTGGAATTCTTTCCGCTGGGGAGCCGGTTCGGTACGCTGGTAGTCACGGAGATCCCTGATTTTGGCGCGAGAGCGGCCGCAGATAAGCCCAAGCAGCACCTCTCCACAAGAGTTAATTGATCGATTGACTAAACAACCAGTCGCCCCTTAAATCCGTCCGACAAGCAACCGTTCAAAATAGTGTAGGGAGAAACCGACATGGCCGAGGCTTATATCGTCGCCGCCGCGCGTACCGCCGGCGGGCGCAAGGGGGGCCGCCTCGCCGGATGGCATCCGGCCGATCTCGCCGCGAAGGTGCTGGACGAGCTGGTTGACCGCACCAAGGTCGATCCCGCGCTGGTCGAGGATGTGATCATGGGCTGCGTCATGCAGGTCGGCGAGCAGTCCAACAACGTCGCGCGCAACGCCATCATGGCCTCGAAACTGCCGGAGAGCGTGCCGGGTACCTCGATCGACCGCCAATGCGGCTCCTCGCAGCAGGCGCTGCACTTCGCAGCCCAGGCCGTGATGTCCGGCGCGATGGACGTGGTGATCGCCGCCGGCGTGGAATCGATGACACGCGTGCCGATGGGCCTGTCGTCGCAGCTTCCCGCCAAGAACGGCTTTGGCAATTACAAGAGCCCGGGTATCGAGCACCGTTATCCAAACATCGTGTTCAGCCAGTTCACCGGCGCCGAAATGATGGCCGAGAAGTACGGCCTGTCGAAGGACGAGCTCGACGAATACTCCTACAACAGCCATCAGCGCGCGATCGCGGCAACCCAGGCCGGCCACTTCAAAAAGGAGATCGTGCCGCTCGAGATCACCCGCGCCGACGGCTCCAAGGACACCCACCACATCGACGAGGGCATCCGCTTCGACGCCACACTCGACGGCATCAAGGGCGTCAAGCTGATCGCCGAGAACGGCAAGCTCTCCGCGGCCAGCGCCAGCCAGATCTGCGACGGCGCCTCCGGCGTGATGGTGGTGAACGAGCGTGGCCTGAAGCAGCTTGGCGTGAAGCCGCTGGCGCGCGTCCACCACATGACCATGATGGGCGGCGATCCCGTGATCATGCTCGACGCACCGCTGCACGCCACCAAGCGCGCGCTGGAGAAGGCCGGCATGACGATCGACGACATCGACCTGTTCGAGGTCAACGAGGCCTTTGCCTCGGTGCCGACGGGGTGGCTCAAGACCACTGGCGCCGATCCGGAACGTCTCAACGTCAATGGCGGCGCCATCGCGCTCGGCCATCCGCTCGGCGGCTCCGGCACCAAGCTGATGACGACGCTGGTGCATGCCCTGCATCAGCGCGGCAAGCGCTACGGGCTCCAGACCATGTGCGAGGGCGGCGGCATGGCCAACGTGACGATCGTGGAGCGGCTGTAAGCTCTCACGTGTCCCGGACGCGCTGCAGCGTGAAACGCTGCGGCGCAGAGCCGGGACCCATGCCTCACAATGGACCTCGGATCTGCAGCGCACCGCTACGCGCTGCGTTGCGTCCGGGGAACATCACTCCTAGCCGTAAACAGAGACATGACTCACCCCTCCATTCACGCCCGCGCCACACCCGACAAGATCGCCTATCAGATGGCCGGGACCGGCAAGGCGATTACCTATCGCGAGCTCGACGAGCTTTCGAACCAGGGCGCGCATCTGTTCCGCTCGCTCGGGCTGAAGGCCGGCGACCACATCGCGCTGCTGATGGAGAACCGCCTCGCCTTCATGGAGATCTGCTGGGCTGCGCAACGCAGCGGGCTCTATTACACCGCGATCAGCCGCTATTTGAAGCAGGACGAGATCGACTACATCATCGCCGATTGCGGCGCCAAGGTCGTGATCACCACGCCGAAATGCGCCGACCAGATCAAGGCCCTGATCAAGGGTGCGGCCGGCGAGCCGGTCTTCTACATGATGGACGAGCCGCAAGCCGGCTTCCGCTCCTACGACAAGGAAGCCGCCGCGCAGCCGACAACGCCGATCGCCGACGAGGTCGCCGGCTATGACATGCTGTATTCGTCGGGCACCACCGGCCGACCCAAGGGCATCAAGAAGGCGTTCGAGGGCAAGCCGATCGACGAGCCGAACGCGTTTCTGCGCGTCCTCTGCGCCAGCATGTGCGGCATGAACGACGAGACCACCTACCTCTCACCGGCGCCGCTCTATCACGCGGCTCCCTTGCGCTTCAACATGATGGCGATCCTGCTCGGCGGCACTTCCATCATCATGGAGCACTTTGACGCCGAAGATTTCCTGAAGCTGGTCGAAAAATACAAGGTGACCCACGCGCAGCTCGTGCCGACCATGTTCGTGCGCATGCTGAAGCTGCCGGACGAGGCCCGCAACCGCTACGACGTCTCGACGCTGAAGGGCGCGATCCACGCCGCCGCGCCCTGCCCGGTCGAGGTCAAGGCCAAGATGATCGAATGGTGGGGGCCGATCCTGATCGAGTATTACGCGGGCTCCGAAGGCAACGGCGTCACCGTCTGCAACTCGAAAGAATGGCTGGAGCACCGCGGCAGCGTCGGCCGCGCCGTGGTCGGCAAGATCAAGATTCTGGACGAGAACGACGAGGAGCAGCCGACGGGCGAGATCGGCACGGTCTATTTCGCCGATGCGCCGGTTTTCACCTATCACAACGATCCCGAGAAGACGAAGAAGGCCTACAACGCAAAAGGCTGGTCGACGCTCGGCGACGTCGGCTATCTCGACAGAGACGGCTTTCTTTTTCTGACCGACCGCAAGTCCTACATGATCATCTCGGGCGGCGTGAACATCTACCCGCAGGAGACCGAGGACGTGCTCATCACCCACCCCGAAGTCGCCGACGTCGCCGTGTTCGGTGTGCCGAACGAGGAGATGGGCGAAGAGGTCAAGGCGGTGGTGCAGCCGCACGATCCCAAGCGCGCCGGCAAGGAGCTCGAGGCCGACCTGATCGCCTACTGCAAGAGCCGCCTCTCGACGATCAAATGCCCGCGCTCGATTGATTTCGAAGCCGAGCTTCCGCGCACCCCGACCGGCAAGCTGGTGAAGCGGCATTTGCGCGACAAATATTGGCCGAAGGCGGCGGTGAAGATCTAGCCCGCGGCGTCATCGCCTCAGTCGAACAAGCTCGGCGTGTGGTTCACCAGCGCGCCTTCGATCTCGAGCATCTTCAGCTTGGTCACCACGCCGCCATTCGCGGAGAAACCGCCGGGCTTGTTGCCGGCCGCCAGCACGCGATGGCAGGGCACGACGATCGGGCACGGGTTGCGGCCGAGCGCCTGGCCGACGTCGCGCGACAGCTCGACACCGCCGAGCTGCTTGGCGATGTCGCCATAGGTGACGGTCTTGCCCGGCGGAATGGTGCGGGCGATCGCGTAGACGCCGCGGTTGAAGTCGGGCACGCCGTCGAGATCGAGCGGGATGTCGGTGAGGTCATCCGGCTCGCCCGCGAGCAGTTTTGTGATTCGGTCGATCGCCTGCTGCACTTCGACGGTCGGCTCGGCCTCGCTGGCGTCGGCATGGCGCTGGCTGATGCGGGTGCGGATCTTCTGCTCACCGCCCATCGGCAGTTGCGTGCCGTTGATGCCGCGCGGACCCCAGGCAATGGCGCACAGGCCGATCTTGCTATCGAACAGGGCAAAATGCTGGTCGGTCATGTTTTGGTCCCTGGCTTGCGTTCCCTCGCATGCCCCCAATGTGAACTGAGCTCAAATCTAGGCTTGGAAATAGTTGCGATCCACCCGGTTTCCGGGAATCTTGCACAGGAGTTCCGCCCCCTGTTCGCGAGCCCAGAATGCAAAGCCTCCACGTCAACGGATACGACATGCCCTATCTCGACGTGGGCGAAGACCGAGGCCGGCCGCCGCTGGTCTGCGTTCATGGCTCGCTCAACGACTTTCGTGTCTGGGGCTGCGTGCTCGGGCCGCTGTCGCAGCGGCACCGGCTGATCTGCGTCAGCCTGCGGCACTTCTTCCCGGCGCAATGGGATGGCGTTGGCGACACCTATTCGATCGCCCAGCATGTCGAGGACGTCATCGCCTTCATCGAGGAACTCGACCTCGGTCCGGTCGATTTGATGGGCCATTCCCGGGGCGGGCACATCTGCTTCCGGGTGGCGCAGCGGCGGCCGGAGCTGCTCCGGCGGCTGGTGCTGGCCGAGCCCGGCGGCGAGCTCGATGCGAGCCTCGATCCTGATTATGCCGGCGGCCCCTCGCCGCTGCTGGCGCGGTTCACGGCCTCGGCCGAGAAGATCGCGGCCGGCGACATTGACGGCGGCCTTGCCGTCTTCGTCGACACGCTTGAAGGCGCCGGCACCTGGCCGCGGCTGCCGGCGCTGGTGAAGCAGAATCTGCGTGACAACGCTTTCACCCTGATCGGCCAGGTCCGCGACAACCGCCCGCCATTCTCGAAGGCGGACGCGGAGTCCATTACGATGCCGACGCTGTTCGTCCTGGGCGCACGGACCAAGGGCCTGCTGCCGAAAGTGCTGCATGCGCTCGCCGCGCATGTGCCGTATTCCAGGACGGCGGTCATCCCGAACGCAACGCACCCGATGTTCGAGCAGGCGCCGCAGAAATACTCCGAAGTGGTGCTGGATTTCCTGGCGGGCTGATCATGCAGACCTTTCGCGTCAACGATTACGACATGGCCTATCTCGAAGTGGGACGAGGCCCGCCGCTGGTCTGCGTGCACGGCACGCTCGGCGATTTCCGCACCTGGTATTCCGTGCTCGGCCCGCTGTCGAAATCGCATCGCGTGATCTCGGTCAGCCTGCGGCATTTCTTTCCCGAACACTGGGATGCCGTCGGCGACGACTACAAGATGGCCCAGCACGTCGCTGACGTGGTCGCTTTCATCGAGCAGGTCGAACCCGCGCCGGTCGATCTGATGGGCCATTCGCGCGGCGGCCACATCGCGTTTCGCGTGGCGCAGACGCGGCCGGATCTGTTGCGCAAACTGGTGCTGGCCGAGCCCGGCGGCGATCTCGATGCCAGCCTGCCGGTGCCCGCAGGCACGCCCGCGCATCCGCCGCTGGCGGCGCGCACGGCGCGCTCGGTCGAGATGATCCGCGCCGGCGACATCGAGAGCGCGCTGCAGAACTTCTACGAAGGCATCGAAGGCGACGGCACATGGCGGCGCGTGCCGGCGGCGGCGAAGCAGCAATTGCGCGACAACGCGATCACCTTCCTCGGCCAGATCAACGAGCAGCGCAGGCCCTACACGCTCGCGGACGCGCAGGCGATCAGGACCCCGACTCTGCTGATCGGCGGCGGCGCGACGACGGGGAGCCTGTCGGTGATGTGGCGCGTGCTGGCCGAGCACATCGCGGGGGCTAAGACGGCCGTGATCCCCAATGCCGGGCACTGGATGTTCGAGCAGGCGCCGCTGGAGTTCGGCGAGGCGGTGAACGCGTTCCTGGCGGAGTAGGCGGCCTCACATCTCCTTTCCTTGAAACAACCCCATGCACAGTAGCCGAGCCCAGCAATATCAATGGCTTGGCGAATCGCAAAAACGAGGTCGGACGCCGCATTGGCCGCGCTTGACGCCCTTATCCTCTCGCCGTATCTTCGAATACGGAATTCCGTATTCTCTGTTGGCCTTCGGAGCTGCTGGCGTGATCCCTCTCGACCCGCTTCCGAACTTGATCGACCAGGTCTATGCGCGGATCCTGGAGGCGATCTCCGATCGCACGCTGCAGCCGGGCCAGCGCATCCGCCAGAACGAGCTCGCCGACAGGCTCGGCGTGTCGCGCCAGCCGGTGTCGCATGCGCTGCACCTGTTGCACCGGCAGGGACTCGTCGCCGAGAGCGGTCGGCGCGGCTTTGAAGTCACCCAGCTCGATCCCGCACGCATCCGCCAGCTCTACGAGGTGCGCGGCGCGATCGATGCGCTGGCGGCACGGCTTGCAGGGGAGCGCGCGGCAAGCGATGCGGCGGGACGCGCGCGGCTGGAGGCGGCCCTCGCCGCCGGGCGCGGGATCGATGGCAAGACCACGCTCGCCGAGCTGATCGCGCTCGACGTCGAGTTTCATCGCGCGATCTATCGGCTCTCCGGCAATCCCGTGATCGAGGAGACGATTACTCCGCAATGGCCGCATATGCGCCGCTCGATGGCGACGGTGCTGTCCGAACTCGATTATCGTGGCAGCGCCTGGGCCGAGCATGCCGACATCGCCGGACACATTCTCGCGGGCGATGCCAAGGCGGCCGAACGTGCGGCGCTTGCGCACGCGCAGACGGCTGGACGGATGACCGAGGAGAGATTGAGGGCGACGGAAGAGGCGGCGGCGTAGCAGCCACCACCGCCAAAGACGTGGATGGCCGGGTCAAGGCCATGACGAGCGATAACAAAAATTAGAACAGGAGGACGCGCCATGAAACTGTCCCAGGAGCAATTGGAGTTCTTCCACCGCGAGGGCTGGCTGTTCCTGCCCGAATTGTTCAGCCCGGAGGAGGTCGATCTTCTCGCGCGCGAGGCGGTCGCCATCTATGACGCAAACCGGCCGGAAGTCTGGCGCGAGAAGAGCGGCGCGCCGCGCACCGCCTTTGCCGCGCATCTCTACAACGAGGCCTTCGGCATTCTGGGTGCGCATCCCCGCATGATCGACCCGGTCGAGCAGCTGTTCGGCGAGCAGGTCTACATGCACCAGTTCAAGATCAACGCAAAATCCGCCTTCACCGGCGACGTCTGGCAATGGCACCAGGATTACGGCACGTGGAAGCGCGACGACGGCATGCCAGAGCCGCGCGCGATGAACATCGCGATCTTCCTCGACGAGGTGATGCCGATCAACGGCCCGCTGATGCTGGTGCCGCAGAGCCAGAACGCCGGCGACCTCAAGGCCTCGCACGACCTCGCGACGACCTCCTATCCGCTGTGGACGCTGGACGAGGAGACCGTGACGCGCCTCGTCAAGCAGGGCGGCATCGTGGCGCCGACCGGCAAGCCGGGCGGCATGCTGATGTTCCACGGCAATCTCGTGCATGGCTCGGCGGGCAACATCACGCCCTACCCGCGCAAGATCGTGTACCTGACGCTGAACGCGGTTTCGAATTACATCCGCACCCCGACGCGGCCGGAGTACATCGCGCATCGCGATTTTGCGCCGATCAAGACGGTGAAGGACGACGCGCTGGTCCGGCTCGCCCGTGCGCCGCGGCAGGCGGCGGAGTAGACTTACTCGCAAACATCCTCGGTCGTCGTGGCCGGGCTTGTCCCGCCTGCGCGGCCGAAGCCGCTTCGGCGACGCAAAGGCCCGGGGATCCACGCCTTGAGACGATCGCTGCCGGCAAGACGTGGATGGCCGGGTCAGGCCCGGCCATGACGATCTGATAGAAACACGCCCCTCACCAATTTCTGCCTCGCAGGACCGTCCCATGAACCTCTTCCGCCTCCTCCAGGCCCGCGCTTCCGCCGGCAAGCCCGTCCGTGTGGCGCTGATCGGCGCCGGTAAATTCGGCTCGATGTTCCTGGCGCAGGTGCCCCACACGCCGGGACTGGAGGTGCCCATCATCATCGACATCGATCGCGACCGCGCGCGCGAGGCCTGCCGCACCGTGGGATGGGACGCGGCGCGGATCGCCGCCACTGTTTTCACCGACGACGGCGCGCGCGCCATTGCCGGCGGCGCGATGGACGTGGTGGTGGAGGCGACCGGCAATCCGGCCGTCGGCATCAAGCACGCCCGCGCGGCGATCGCGGCCGGCAAGCATATCGTGATGGTCAATGTCGAGGCCGATGTGCTGGCGGGTCCGCTGCTCGCCGAGGAAGCCCGCAAGGCCGGCGTGGTCTATTCGCTCGCCTATGGCGACCAGCCGGCGCTGACCGCGGAGATGGTGGATTGGGCTCGCGCCACCGGTTTTCACGTGGTCGCCGCCGGCAAAGGCACAAAATATCTGCCGGCCTATCACGACGTGACGCCGGATGGCGTCTGGCAGCATTACGGGTTGACCGCGGGCGAGGCGCAATCGGCCGGGATGAATCCCCAGATGTTCAACTCCTTCCTCGACGGCACCAAATCGGCGATCGAGATGGCCGCGATTGCGAATGCCTGCGGACTGGACGTGCCTGCGGAGGGCCTGCTGTTTCCACCCTGCGGCGTCGACGACCTCCCGCATATCATGCGGCCGCGCAGCAAGGGCGGCGTGCTGGAGCGATCGGGCGTCGTGGAAGTGGTCTCCTCGCTTGAGCGCGACGGAAGGCCGGTGTTTCGCGATCTGCGCTGGGGCGTTTACGTCGTGCTCGAGGCGCCGAACGACTACGCGGCCGACTGCTTCAGGCAGTACGGCCTGAAGACCGACGGCAGCGGACGGTACGCGGCGATGTACAAGCCGTACCATCTGATCGGCCTCGAGCTGAACATCTCGGTCTTGTCGGCAGCCCTGCGGGGCGAGCCGACCGGGCAGCCCCATCGTTTCCGCGGCGACGTCGCCGCCGTGGCAAAACGCAATCTGCGTGCCGGCGAGATGCTCGACGGCGAAGGCGGCTACACGGTGTGGGGCAAGCTGGTGCCGGCGGCCGCGAGCCTCAAGGCCGGCGCGTTGCCGATCGGCCTGGCGCATCGGCTGAAGCTGAAGCACGACGTCGCCCATGGCGAGCTCGTGCGCTGGAGCGACGTCGAGTTCGACGCAGGCAACGAGACGGTCAAGACGCGGAAGGCAATGGAAGCGGTGTTCGTAAGTGCAGATCAGGCCGTGCACTCATAAATCCAAATTCATTGGTGCGGCCTGAGCGATGTTCCGCTGGCCGACGCTTTGCGGACTCAAGCTGAACATCGACTCAGGTCAGCTATGGGCCATGTGTGGACGGCTCCGGGTTGGCAAGGAGAATCTTCACTTGCGGCGTTGGTCGGAGCAGCCATGTGTTCGGCCTTCTTGTGCGGTACTCATGACCGCTGGCCATAATG
>NZ_JADPKX010000056.1:0-695 GCF_023074155.1 Bradyrhizobium sp. 134
GCCGCTCAGGTGATGGCCCGGACTAATCTTCCGCGCCTCCGTCATTCGGTAGTCGATCAGGTTGTGTCCGCTTATCTCGACCGAATTGGCCGAAAGCGGCCGGTGCAGCCGTTTGAACGAATGGCAGTCAACGCATTCGGTGCGACAATTGCCGACGATCTCGCGGTCAAGCTCATGACACCGGAAAATTTGTCCGTCCTGTTGAGGAGCGGCACCGTCCGCAACGCGGCAGAAAACATTACATTTGGGACGATGTCTTCGTTTGCCGAGCTTGACCTTTCGAACATCTTTGTGTTCGTGGGGCGGATAACGCTAGTGAAGCCGGTCGAGTTTGCGGTGAAGCTCGGAGCAAATCAGGACGCCGGGAGCGTTAGCCTGCATTATGAAGGAGCGACCTGGAGGCTGTCTGGCATCACGTTGCCGCCAAAGGTCTTGTCCAGCATAGTGGACCGGCTACCAACGCGCTGAGCCCACCACGTTCAGAGAAGAAGCGAGGTTCGCGCTCTACTCGGCGCCACGTCCGACAACCAGCCATTGCTGGTGTGCGGGGAAGGCCTTGATGCCGGAGACGAGTTCGTCTCCTGGCAGATGAAACGCTAGCCTCGGACTTTCGAGCTCAAGCCAAGTAGTCCTCTGGCGGTGCCTTCCTTCAGCCCAGAACGATAGTTTCAACTCTCAGGCAGGGCATGCACCTG
>NZ_JADPKX010000042.1:0-694 GCF_023074155.1 Bradyrhizobium sp. 134
ACACCCCGGCCGCCTTCGTCGGAACAGGTGGCCGCCTTCGATCGGAATGCATGGTCGCGTTCAATCGGAATCTCTGGCCGCAATCCCCGGAATCCGCAACAAAGTCGTTGAAGCGGTGCGACATGGTCAGCATCACTCCAAAATGAGGCGAGAGGGGGAGCCAATAGCAGAACGCGCCCGCTTCCAGTTCCTCGAATAGTTTGATGTGTCCGAGTTTGCGCGGAATCACGAGCGCCGGATTGGTGGATGACCGTAGCGGAACACGGGAGCGGATCACCGCTATGCTCGCACGGTCCCAATGCAGTGCGAATTGCTGCATGTTCACTGCCATGGAAAGGAAGTAGCTGGGGGGACCGGCCGCCGTCCTCGACAATGCTGCATACATTTCCCGCTCGTCCTCTGAATAGTCGTCCCGGAAGCCAAAATCCCTGGCGTGCGCCGCCTCCTGCTCGATGAAGCGCAGGTTTTCAATATTACGAAACTGCAAGTGCCTCATGAGGAGATAGAGCGTCAGTTTGTCAGACTGATCGAGCCGATCCGGCTCTCCCGCAACAATCTTCTTCCAGGTGTCGCTATTGACGATGGGAGTTTCGATGTGAGCGTCACGATAGGATCACCGGTGCACGGGCTTGACTTGCGCGGAATGCTCTGGATAGCGCGGTCGGGATGATTGACGCCGCCGGGGCGCGGTGAT
>NZ_JADPKX010000069.1:0-452734 GCF_023074155.1 Bradyrhizobium sp. 134
GTAATCGATGTCGAAGCCCAGAGTTTTCGCCGTCGCGTAGAGATTGGCTCCATCGATGAAGAGCGCGATCTTGTCGGAAGAGGAAGGTGACATTCAGTTTGCTCGCGTAGAGTTCGTGATTGATCGTTTATTGTTGGCGCGGCGACAGCAAGCCGCGCACTTCTAAAGTCCCGCCGAAACCCGTCGAAACCGCAAATCCGGAGAAGTCGGGGCAATCAAGGTATAGTTATGGCCAACTTGCACACTCCCGGCGCCGCCGTCGCCGGCAGCCCGGGAAACCACCCATCTCAGCCCCAATGTGGGGGTAGCAGAGCCGTTTGGCGAGGCCAAATCACAAATTGGCCTTGCGAAACCCTGCCGGCCCCTATAACTACCGCCATTCATCCACATATTTCGTCCCACCCACAACGGAGCGACAGTCGATGGCTCGCGTCACCGTAGAAGATTGTATCGACAAGGTCGACAACCGGTTTGACCTGGTCCTGCTGGCCGCCCACCGCGCCCGCATGATTTCGTCTGGTTCACAACTAACGGTTGATCGCGATAACGACAAGAACCCTGTTGTGTCTTTGCGCGAAATTGCTGAGACCACCATTTCGCCGGAGGACCTCCGCGAGGAGCTGGTGCACTCGCTGCAGAAGTTCGTCGAGGTCGACGAGCCTGAGCCGGACACCGTGCCGCTGATCGGTTCCGCCGGTGCAAGCGTGGATGCAGACGATACCGAAGTCGCCGTTGAGCGCATGACGGAAGAAGAGCTCCTGAAGGGTCTCGAAGGCCTGGCGCCGCCCGAGGAGCAGCCCGAGGAGGACGAGTAATCGTCCCATCGCGCTCATCGACTTCTTTGTGATCTTATCAAAGGCCCGAACCGTTGTTCGGGCCTTTGCTTTTGTTGGCGTTTTCGTGGTTACCATAGCGTGGTCGGTTCGCGCCTGTTCCTGTCACTGAATTGATCGGACACGCGCGCGATCGGAGCTAAGATGTATACAACGGGCTGTGTCGTGGCCCGTTTGAAGGCAGGACGGCATGGTATATCGACGCCGCACACCAGCGCAGATGCAGGCCGCAACCGAATCGGTTGCCGTGGCCCCGACTGCGCCGGTGGCGCGCCCGGCGAAGCCTCGCGCACGCATGATGCGTCAATATGACCTCGTCGAGCGCGTCAGGTCCTACAATCCCAACACCGACGAAGATTTGCTGAACCGCGCCTATGTCTACGCGATGAAGGCGCACGGCTCGCAGACCCGCGCCTCGGGCGACCCGTACTTCTCCCATCCGCTCGAAGTGGCGGCGATTCTGACCGACCTGAAGCTCGACGACGCCACCATCGTGGCTGCGCTGCTCCACGACACGATCGAGGACACCGAAGCGACGCGGGCCGAGATCGACCAGATCTTCGGGCCCGAGATCGGCGCGCTGGTCGAGGGCCTGACCAAGCTGAAGCGGCTGGAGCTGGTGTCGCGGGAGGCCAAGCAGGCCGAGAATCTGCGCAAATTGTTGCTGGCCATTGCCGACGACGTCCGCGTGCTCCTGGTGAAGCTCGCCGACCGCCTGCACAACATGCGCACGCTGGACTTCGTGCCGACGGAATCGCGACGGCGCATTGCCGAGGAGACGCTCGATATCTATGCGCCGCTGGCGGGGCGCATGGGCATGCAGGAAATGCGCGAGGAGCTGGAGGACCTGTCGTTCCGGACCCTCGATCCGGAAGCCTACTCGGTGGTGATGCAGCGGCTCGATGCGCTGGCCGAGCGCAACCGCAATCTGATCGGCGAAATCGAGGACCAGCTCTCCAACAATCTGCGGCACCGGGGCCTGGGGGCGCGGGTCTATGGGCGCCGCAAGAAGCCATTCTCGATCTGGACCAAGATGGAGCGCAAGTCGGTCGGCTTCGAGCAATTGTCCGACATCTTCGGCTTCCGCGTTGTGGTCAACGACATTGAGGCCTGCTACCGTGCGCTCGGCATCGTCCACACGAACTGGCCGGTCGTGCCCGGGCGGTTCAAGGACTACATCTCGACGCCGAAGCAGAACGACTACCGCTCAATCCACACCACCGTGATCGGCCCCGGCAATCAGCGGGTCGAGTTGCAGATCCGCACCGAGGCGATGGATCAGATCGCCGAGCGCGGCATCGCCGCGCACGTGTTCTACAAGGAAGGCGTGGGCTCGCCGACCGAATTTCTCAAGCGCGAGTCCAATGCGTTCGCCTGGTTGCGCCACACCATAGGCATCCTCTCGGAGAGCGCCAACCCCGAGGAATTCCTCGAGCATACCAAGCTCGAGCTGTTCCACGACCAGGTGTTCTGCTTCACCCCCAAGGGCAAGCTGATCGCGCTGCCGCGCCATGCCAACGTGATCGACTTCGCCTATGCCGTACACACCGACGTCGGCAACAGCGCGGTAGGCTGCAAGATCAACGGCCAGTTCGCGCCGCTGTCCTCGGAGCTTCAGAACGGCGACGAAGTCGAGGTGCTAACCTCGGAAGCGCAAGCGGCGCCGCCGTCGGCCTGGGAAACGCTCGCGGTCACCGGCAAGGCGCGCGCTGCGATCCGTCGCGCCACCAGGACCGCGGTGCGAGATCAATATGTCGGTCTCGGCCGGCGCATCGTCGAGCGCCTGTTCGAGCGCGCCAAGATCGAATACGCCGACGACAAGCTCAAGGGCGCGCTGCCGCGACTCGCGCGGACCTCGATCGAGGACGTCATGGCGGCTGTGGGACGCGGCGAGATCAAGGCCTCCCACGTCGCGCGTGCGATGTATCCCGACTACAAGGAGGAGCGCATCGCGCGCTACGGCGTCAAGAAGGGGCTTGCCGGCAAGCTCAAGGAGAAGTCGTCCGAACCGCCGCGCAGCCCGGTCGCGATCCCGATCCGCGGCATCAATTCCGACCTGCCAGTGAAGTTCGCGCCGAACGGTGGCGCAGTGCCTGGTGACCGCATCATCGGCATCGTCACGCCGGGCGAGGGCATCACCATCTACCCGATCCAGGCCCCGGCCCTGAAGGATTTCGAGGAGGAGCCGGAGCGCTGGCTCGACGTGCGCTGGGACATCGAGGACTCCACGCCACAGCGCTTCCCGGCCCGCATCAAGGTCGAGAATGTCAACGAGCCTGGCGCGCTGGCGCAGATCGCGACCGTGATCGCCGAGCACGACGGCAACATCGACAACATCAGCATGCAGCGCCGCTCACCGGATTTCACGGAGACGACGATCGATCTCGAAGTCTACGATCTCAAGCATTTGAGCGCGATCCTGGCCCAGCTGCGCGCGAAGGCGGTCGTCGCCCGCGCCGAACGTGTTAATGGATAGACCCCTTCCGTCCTGGTCTATCCCTGTGATTCCGTGAGTCCTGAAATGCCTGCACCTCCGCTCCGCCTCGGCGTTAATGTCGACCATGTCGCGACCCTGCGTAACGCGCGCGGCGGCCGCAATCCCGATCCGGTGCGCGCGGCGCTGCTGGCGATCGAGGCCGGTGCCGACGGCATCACCGCCCATTTGCGCGAGGATCGCCGGCACATCCGCGACGAGGACATGGCGCGGCTGAAAGCCGAGATCTCCAAGCCGCTCAATTTCGAGATGGCGGCGACCGACGACATGATGCGCATTTCGCTCGCCACCAGGCCGCACGCGGTGTGCCTCGTGCCGGAGCGGCGCCAGGAGGTGACGACCGAAGGCGGGCTCGACGTCGTCGGCCAGCACAATGCGCTGGCGCCCTATATCGCGCGGCTGAACGATGCCGGCATCCGGGTGTCGCTGTTCATCGCGGCAGATCCCGCCCAGATCGAGATGGCGGCGCGGCTGCGCGCCCCCGTGATCGAGATCCACACCGGCGCCTGGTGCGACGCCGTCGTCGACGGTCACACTGATAAGGCCGAGGCCGAATGGCGGCGGATCGTGGCGGGGGCGAAGCTCGCGAAGGAAGCGGGGCTGGAGGTTCACGCCGGACACGGGCTGGACTATGCGACGGCGGAGACGATCGCAGGCTTGCCGGACATCATGGAGCTCAACATCGGTTACTACATGATCGGCGAAGCCCTGTTCGTGGGTCTCGCCGAGACGGTTCGCAGCATGCGCGCAGCGATGGACCGCGGCCGGAGCCGGGCATGATCATCGGCATCGGCTCCGATCTGATCGACATCACCCGTGTCGGCAAGGTGATCGACCGCCATGGCGAGCGCTTTCTCGACCGCATCTTCACCGCGGCCGAGCGGGCCAAGGCGGAGCGGCGCGCCAAGAACGAGAAGATGGTGGTCGCGACCTACGCCAAGCGCTTCGCCGCCAAGGAGGCTTGCTCCAAGGCCCTTGGCACCGGCATCAGGCGCGGCGTGTGGTGGCGCGACATGGGTGTGGTCAACCTGCCGGGAGGGCGGCCAACCATGCAATTGACGGGCGGGGCGCTGGCCCGGCTTCAGGCCCTGACGCCGGAGGGGTTCGCGGCGCAGATCGACCTGTCGATCACCGATGACTGGCCGTTGGCACAGGCCTTCGTCATCATTTCCGCCGTGCCGCTGGCCAAACCCTGACGGTACTCCGATCATTTTATAATTCGCATTCAAAATCAAACGCTTATGCAGTTTTGATGCGATCCTTGATTGCGTGGCCTCCGACAACCGTCTAAAAGTCCGCGGACGCAAATCAGGCTGGGCGAATTCGGCTTTACGCCGGAATTGGCCCTCATTATCAGAATCAGGACAATCTCCTTGGGCCGCGAGCGATGGGCTGCTCGCGCGAGGAGGGCGCTCTGTGACCGCCGGCCGAATTGAGAGAGCAATGAGCGTGACTTCAGGAACGAAAACTGAGAGCGGCGTCGGCGAAACGATCCGGGTCGTGATCCACGCTCTCCTGATCGCGCTGGTGATCCGCACCTTCCTGTTCCAGCCGTTCAACATCCCATCCGGCTCGATGAAGGCGACACTGCTGGTCGGCGACTATCTGTTCGTCTCGAAATATTCCTACGGCTACAGCCACTATTCGATCCCGTTCTCGCCGCCGCTGTTCTCGGGGCGGATCTGGGGCTCGGACCCGAACCGAGGCGACATCGTCGTATTCCGCCTGCCGAAGGACGATTCCACCGACTACATCAAGCGCGTGATCGGCCTGCCCGGCGACCGCATCCAGATGCGGGACGGGCTGCTCTACATCAACGACACGCCGGTCGAGCGGCAGCGCATGAGCGAATTTGTCGGCGAGGACCCCTGCGGCGCTGAAGGCAGCGGCGTCTCCCGGGTGAAGCGCTGGAAGGAAACGCTGCCGAACGGGGTGTCCTACGAGACGCTGGACTGCGCCGACAACGGCTACGTCGACAACACCAATGTCTACACCGTGCCGACCGGCCACTTCTTCATGATGGGCGACAACCGCGACAATTCCACCGACAGCCGCTTCCTCGGCCAGGTCGGCTACGTCCCACAGGAGAATTTGATCGGGCGCGCCCAGATGATCTTCTTCTCGATCGCCGAGGGCGAGCATGCCTGGATGTTCTGGCGCTGGCCGTGGGCGGTGCGCTGGAATCGCTTCTTCAAAATCGTCCGATGAAAGACGAAGCCAAGGACATCGCGACCCTACCGACCGAGGCGCAAGCGGGCCCCGACGGCGAAGCTGCGACCAAGACTCTTGAGAGCAAGACTCTTGAGAGCAAGGCGCTTGAGATCAAGGCGCCTGCAAAGAAGAAGCGGGTGCGGAGCAGCAAGGCCAGGAGCTCGGATGCGAATGCGGGGCTCGAGGCACGCATCGGCTACAGCTTTGCCGATCCGAATCTCTTGATGCAAGGCATCACGCATGTCTCTGCGCTGAAGTCCGGGCGCAAGCGCGGCGACAGCTATCAGCGGCTGGAATTCCTCGGCGACCACGTGCTCGGGCTCGTCGTCTCCGACATGCTCTATCACGCCTTCCCCAACGCCGATGAAGGCGAGATGTCCAAGCGACTTGCCGAACTGGTGCGCAAGGAGAGCTGCGCCGATGTCGCCAAGTCGCTCGGTCTGCTCGACGACATCAAGCTCGGCTCGGTCGGCCCCAGCGCCGACGCGCGCCTGCGCAAGAGCGTGCTCGGCGACATCTGCGAGGCCGTGATCGGCGCCGTCTTCCTCGACGGCGGCTACGCGGCGGCGGCCGACTTCGTCAAGCGCAACTGGACCGAGCGCATGCACAAGCCGCGGCGTCCGTTGCGCGATCCCAAGACAGTTCTTCAGGAATGGGCGCAGGGCAAGGGATTGCCGACGCCCGTTTATCGCGAGGTCGAGCGCACCGGCCCGCATCATGATCCGCAATTCCGCGTCGCGGTCGATCTTCCGGGACTAGCTCCGGCGGAAGGCATCGGCGGCAGCAAGCGCGCGGCAGAGAAGGTAGCAGCTTCAGTGATGATCGAACGTGAAGGCGTTGGCGGCGGCAATGACGGTTGAAGCAAGCGGCGAGGCGCCCACTGCCACGCGCTGCGGCTTCGTCGCGCTGATCGGCGCGCCGAACGTCGGCAAATCCACGCTGGTCAATGCGCTGGTCGGGGCCAAGGTCACGATCGTCTCGCGCAAGGTGCAGACCACGCGCGCGCTGATCCGCGGCATCGTGATCGAGAACAACGCGCAGATCATCCTGGTCGATACGCCGGGCATCTTCCTGCCCAAGCGCCGGCTCGACCGCGCCATGGTCTCGACCGCCTGGAGCGGCGCGCATGACGCCGACCTCGTCTGCGTGCTGCTGGATGCCAAGGCCGGCATCGACGAGGAAGCCGAGGCGATCCTCACCAAGGTCGCCAGCGTCAAGCACGAGAAGATTTTGGTCATCAACAAGGTCGACCTGGTCCAGCGCGAGAAGCTGCTGGCGCTGGCGCAGGCCGCCAACGAGCGCATGGCCTTCGCAAAGACCTTCATGATCGCGGCGATCTCCGGCGACGGCGTCGACGACCTCAGGCATACACTGGCCGAGATCGTGCCGCCGGGGCCGTTCCTCTATCCCGAAGACCAGATGTCGGACGCGCCGATGCGGCAGCTTGCGGCCGAGATCACGCGCGAGAAGATCTTTCGCAAGCTGCACCAGGAATTGCCCTACCAGTCCACGGTCGAGACCGACAAGTGGGAGGAGCGCAAGGACAAATCGGTGCGCATTGAGCAGACGATTTTCGTCGAGCGCGAAAGCCAGCGCAAGATCGTGCTCGGCGCGGGCGGCGCCACCATCAAGTCGATCGGCGCGGACTCGCGCAAGGAGATCGGCGAGATCCTGGGCGTGCCGGTGCACCTGTTCCTGTTCGTCAAGGTGCGCGAGAACTGGAGCGACGATCCCGATCGCTACCGCGAGATGGGCCTGGAATTTCCCAAAGAATAACCAAGAAAAAGATCGGTCAGCGATGAGCGTACCCAGCAACGTACGGCGCTTCGAAGCGTTGCTCTATGCATCGTTGATGCTGGATGCCTTGTCGGTGGCGGTGCAGGACCGCACGCCCAATGCCGAGATGACCGAGCAGATGATCACGACGTCGACGCTGCTTGCCGGCGGCATGATCCTGCTGCTGGTGTATTTCGTCAGGCTGGCCGCGCACGGGCGCAAGAACTGGCCGCGCTGGGTGCTGGCGGCGGCGCTCGTACTGTCGGTGATCTCGCTCGGCCAGATCATCGGCGAGAAAGGCATGGAACTCGACAGCGCCATCGAGATCGTCTCCTGCGTGCTGACGGCAATGGGATTGTATTTCTCGTTCCGCGGCGACGCGCAGGGCTGGTTCAACGCGTAAGGCGTCAGGTGGATTGGCGGCGCGCAATCCCGCCAATCCGCCCTACGATTGAAGACCGGAATCCGCTAGACTTCACCCATGGAATGGACCGACGAAGGCATCGTGCTGGGGGTGCGGCGGCATGGCGAGAGCAGCGCCATCGTCGAGCTGCTGACCCGTGCGCACGGCCGCCATCTCGGTCTCGTCCGCGGCGGCGCCGGCTCGCGGATGCGGCCCTTGCTGCAGCCCGGCAACAGCCTCAGCGTGGTATGGCGGGCGCGGCTCGACGAGCATCTCGGCACCTATGCCATCGAGGGCCTCAAGCTGCGGGCGGCGACGCTGCTGGGATCATCCCACGGCGTCTACGGCATCACCCATCTCGCCTCGATCGCGCGGTTGCTGCCGGAACGCGATCCGCACGAAAACCTCCTGGCGCTGCTCGAACATGCGCTGGACGATTTCGACGACATCGGCAGCGCCGCCGTACACGTGATCCATTTCGAGCTGGCGATGCTCACCGAGCTCGGCTTCGGGCTGGCGCTGGAAAACTGCGCGGTGACCGGAGAAACCAACGACCTGATCTATGTCTCGCCCAAATCCGGCGGCGCAGTGTCACGCGGGGCGGGCGAACCGTGGCGCGACCGCCTGTTGCGACTGCCGCCGTTCCTGCGCCAAGGCGAGGTGCAGGGCGACCTCACCGACGAGGATCTCCAGGATGGCTTTCGACTGACCGGCCTTTTCCTGTTGCGGCACGTGCTGGAGCCGCGCGGGCAGGGCCATTCCGACGCGCGGGCAGGCTTCATCAACGCGCTGGCGCGACAGCAGGCAAAGGGCGCGATTCCCGCGCCATGAACCTGGCGCGGCTCTGCATTGCCCTGGTGGGACAACCCTTGCTGGAACAAAACGGGGTTCCCCGGACTTGCCGTTTTGGGTTCCAACCGGGGATAGCCTCATGCTGATCAAGGGACTTGTGATATCGGCAGCGCTGATCGCGCTGGCGCCGGACGCCCACGCGGGTGAGCAGCCGGGCGTGTTTCGCCGTGCCTCCTGTACCGTCGTCAGATTCTATGTGGCCAAATATTCCGCTGCGGCCGCAGAGGCATGGGCGAGGTCCAAGGGCGCGACGGAGGCCGAGATCGAGACGGCGCGGCGGTGCCTGCCCAATGCCCCGGCCACCACGCAGGCCAAAAACACCCAACCCACCCAGACCTTCACCGCAGGCTGGGCCGGCCAGTAGGCCGCCCACAGGGAACCAATCGATCCTTGCCCGATTCGCTTCCACGGTTTAACCGGGCGGCATGGGAAAACGATTGATTCCGCCGGAGGAACCGGCCGAAATTCACGAGGTGCCGCTGCGTGAGGCGCTGGAAGAGCGCTATCTCGCGTACGCGCTCTCCACCATCATGCACCGCGCGCTGCCGGATGCCCGCGACGGCCTGAAGCCGGTACACCGGCGCATCCTCTATGGCATGCGCCTGCTACGGCTTGATCCGGGCACGGCTTTCAAGAAGTCCGCCAAAATCGTCGGCGACGTGATGGGCTCGTTCCATCCGCATGGCGACCAGGCGATCTACGACGCCATGGTGCGTCTGGCGCAGGATTTCTCCTCGCGCTACCCGCTGGTCGACGGCCAGGGCAATTTCGGCAATATCGACGGCGATAATCCGGCCGCCTATCGCTACACCGAAGCGCGCATGACCGACGTCGCGCGGCTTCTGCTCGACGGCATCGACGAGGACGGGGTCGAATTCCGCCCCAATTACGATGGCCAGTCGAAAGAGCCGATCGTGCTGCCCGGCGGCTTCCCGAACCTGCTCGCCAACGGTGCGCAGGGTATCGCGGTCGGCATGGCGACCTCGATCCCGCCGCACAACGCCGCCGAGCTCTGCGACGCCGCGCTGCATCTGATCGAGAAGCCCGACGCGAAATCCAGGGCGCTGCTGAAATGGGTCAAGGGTCCGGATTTCCCCACCGGCGGCATCTGCGTCGATTCCAAGCAGGCGATCGCTGAAGCCTACACCACCGGCCGCGGTTCGTTTCGCGTCCGCTCCCGATGGGAGCAGGAAGAGGGCGCGCGCGGCACCTGGGTCGTCGTCGTCACCGAGATTCCCTTTCTGGTGCAGAAGTCGCGGCTGATCGAGAAGATCGCCGAGCTGCTGGACCAGAAGAAGCTGCCGCTGGTCGGCGATATCAGGGACGAATCGGCCGAAGACGTTCGCATCGTGATCGAGCCGAAGTCGAAGAACGTCGATCCCGCGCTGATGATGGAATCGCTGTTCCGGCTGACCGAGCTCGAAAACAAGATTCCGCTGAACCTCAACGTGCTGATCAAGGGCCGCGTCCCCAAAGTCGTGGGGCTCGCGGAATGCTTGCGCGAATGGCTCGACCATCTGCGTGACGTGCTGATCCGTCGCACCAACCATCGCAAGGCCGAGATCGAGCGCCGGCTGGAGATTCTCGGCGGCTTGCTGATTGCCTATCTGAACATCGACGAGGTGATCAGGATCATCCGTAATGAGGACGAGCCGAAGCCGGCGCTGATCAAGGCGTTCAAGCTCACCGAGGTGCAGGCCGAAGCCATCCTCAACATGCGGCTGCGAAGCCTGCGCAAGCTCGAGGAGATGGAGATCCGCAGCGAGGACAAGGATCTTCGCAAGGAGCTGAAGGGCATCGAGGGGCTGCTGGCGTCAGAACCCGAGCAGTGGAAGAAGGTCGCCGAGCAGGTCGGCAAGGTCCGCGACATGTTCGGACCCAAGACCCCGCTCGGCAAGCGCCGCACCACCTTTGCGGACGCGCCCGAGCACGATCTGGCCGCGATCGAGGAAGCCCTGGTCGAGCGCGAGCCGGTGACGGTTGTCGTCTCCGACAAGGGCTGGATCCGCACCCTCAAGGGCCATGTCGAGGATCTCTCGGGGCTGGCTTTCAAGCAGGACGACAAGCTCGGGTTCGCGTTCTTCGCGGAAACGACCTCGAAGCTGCTGCTGTTCGCTACCAACGGAAAATTCTACTCGCTCGATGTCGCAAAACTTCCGGGCGGCCGCGGTCATGGCGAGCCGATCCGCCAATTCATCGATCTCGAGCCGGAGGCCGCGCCGGTCACGCTGTTCGTCAACAAGGGCGGACGCAAATTCCTGGTCGCGAGCCACGAGGGCCAGGGCTTCGTCGTCAACGAGGACGATTGCGTCGGCACCACCAAGAAGGGCAAGCAGGTCCTCAACGTCGATATGCCGAACGAGGCGCGCACGGTCACCGAGGTGCTCGGCGACACCGTCGCGGTCATCGGCGAGAACCGCAAGATGCTGATCTTCCCGCTCGACCAGGTGCCGGAGATGGCCCGCGGCCGCGGTGTGCGTCTGCAGAAGTACAAGGACGGCGGCCTCTCCGACATTGCCGTGTTCGACGCCAAGGCTGGCCTGACCTGGAAAGACTCTGCGGGCCGCGAATTCTCCGCGACCATGAAGGAGCTCGCCGAGTGGAAAGGCTCCCGCGCCGACGCCGGTCGTCTCCCGCCGAAGGGATTCCCGAAGTCGAACAAGTTCGGCAGGGTGATCGGGTAGTCCGCGGGCCGTCGCCATATCGACGGTGTCATGCCCCGCGTAGGCGGGGCATCCAGTACGCCGCGACCTCTCGGCTCAATCATAGCTTTCTCTGGAATACTGGATCGCCCGGTCAAGCCGGGCGACGACAGCGAGGGTGTGGCGCGCAAACGCGCGGCAGATAGCCGTGAGCGCATGAGTGCTTCGGCCCTCCGGGCATGAACATTGCTTTTTGTCTGGCGACTTTAACGTCTCCGTTAAAAGGCAAATCCATTCCATGTCCAAACTGAAGGCTTTCATTCCGGCGCTGTTCGCCTTGGCGCTGACCGCGCCGCCCGCGCATGCCGCAGGCAACCTCGTCGCGGTGCTCGAGGCCGAGATCGTCACGCTCGATCCGCATTTCTCCACAGCCTATATTACGCGCACGTTCGGCTACATGGTGTTCGACACGCTGTTTGCGAAGGATTCCAAAGGCGAGATCAAGCCGCAGATGGTGCAGGACTGGAAGGTCTCGGCCGATGGCCTGATCTACAGTTTCACGCTGCGCGAGGGCCTGAGATGGCATGACGGCCAGCCGGTCACGGCCGCCGATTGCGTCGCCTCGCTGCGCCGCTGGGGCACCCGCAGTGCGCTCGGCCGCCGCATCTTCGCGATCACGGCCTCGCTCGAACCGACCGACGTAAAAACCTTCGTGCTGACGCTGAAGGAGCCGTCTGGTCTCGTCATCGACGCGCTCGGCAATCCCGTCAGTCCGGTCGCTTTCATGATGCCCGAGCGCATTGCCAAAACGCCCGGCGACCAGCGCATCACCGAGATCGTCGGCTCCGGCCCGTTCGTCTACAGCAAGGCCGATCACCGCACCGGCGATCGCATGATCCTGAAGAAGTTCGCCGACTATGTGCCGCGTCCCGAGCCCGCCGATTTCCTCGCCGGCGGCAAGCGCGTCAACATCGACACGCTCGAGATCCGTGTCATCCCGGATGGCGCGACCGCAGCCTCCGCGCTGCAGGCCGGCGAGGTCGATTTCATGCAATACGCGCCGTTCGATCTGCTGCCGACCATGGAAAAGAACTCACGGGTCAAACTCGTCAATTTCACCGGCGGCAACATGTTCGCGGGCGCCTATCGCCTCAACGCCGCATCAAAGCCGTTCGACGATCCCGCCATCAGGCGCGTGCTGTGGAAGCTGGTCGATCAGCGCGAGGTACTGGACGCACTCGGCCTGGACGCCAAATACGCCGCTCCTTGCGCGACATACTTCACTTGCGGCACCACCTATGACAGCAAGGCTGGGACCGAAGCCGCCGCCAAGCCGTCGATCGAAGCGGCGAAGGCCGCACTGAAGGCGACGAAATATGCCGGCGAGCCGGTCGTCGTCATGGAGGCCAATGACCTCGAAGCCCCGCGCGTCTCGGCGCAGGTGCTGGCCGAGCGGCTGAAGCAGGCCGGCTTCAACGTCGACCTCCAGGTGATGGACTGGGCGAGCGTGCTGGCGCGTCGCGCCAAGAAGGAGGGCTGGAGCGTCTATGGCGTCCACGCCGGCGGTTTTGACCTCGGCTCGCCCTTGACCAACGTCATGGTCGCCTTCAACTGCGCCGATTTCACCGGCTGGCAATGCGATGCGCGCATCACACCGCTGATGGAGGCCTTTGCCAAGGCGCCCGCCGAGGAGGATCGCAAGAAGATCGCAGGCGAGATCCAGACCGTCATGTACGATCAGGCACCCGCGATACCGTGGGGCCAGTTCGCCCAGCCCGCCGCCTCTCGCGCCACCTTGCGCGGTCTGATACCGTCCGCCATCCCGGTTTTCTGGAACGTCGAGAAGTAGCGCGATGTACGATGTCATTGTTGTCGGCGGCGGCTCAGCCGGCGCCGCTGTTGCGGCACGGCTCTCGGAAGATCCCGCGCGGCGCGTCCTGCTGCTCGAGGCGGGCCTCGATTGGCGCGCCGACGAGGCGCCTTGGGAAGTGATGACGCCAAATCCCATCCCGATCATCCACAAGCGCGAGTACCAGGAGAAATGGCAATGGCCGGATCTTCTGACGCGCCGTGTGGCCGGCCAGGAGCCGCGCTTCTACTGGCGCGGCAAGGGGCTCGGCGGCTCCTCGATGATGAACGGTCAGATCGCGATCCGGGGCGTTGCGGACGCGTTCGACGAATGGGCCGCCAATGGCTGCACCGGCTGGTCGGCCAAGGACGTGATGCCGCTGTTCTCTGTGATCGAGGACGATCTGGAATTCGGCGACGAGGCCTGCCACGGACGCGGCGGACCGCTGCCGGTCTATCGCGCGCCGCCGGACAAATGGGGACCGATCGATCGCGGCTTGCGCGATGCGGCGCTGGCGAGCGGCTATCCCTGGTGCGCCGACGTCAACGGCCCGGACGGCGAGGGGGTCGCCTGCTATCCCATCAACAGCCGCAACAGCCGCCGCATCACCACCAACGAGGGTTATCTGGAGCCCGCGCGGGGCCGCGCCAATCTGGAAATTCGCGGGCATGCGCTGGTCGACCGCGTGCTGATCAGTAATGGACGGGCGACCGGCCTTCGCGTTCACATCGAGGGGCAGGGCACCAGCGAGATCAGCGCGCGCCAGATCGTGCTGTGTGCCGGCGCCATCCACAGTCCGGCAATCCTGCTGCGCTCGGGCATTGGACCTGCGGATGAGCTGAAGGCGATGGGGATCGCGGTCGAGCGCGACCTGCCGGTCGGCAAGCACTTCTTCGACCACCCGCTGTTTCGCGCCACGATCCAGCTCCGCGAAAATCTGCGGCCCACAGATCCCGACACCCGCCACACCAATTGCTGCGTGACCTATTCGTCAGGCCTCGCCGACGGCGGCAAGCGCGACATGATCCTGATCGCCTTCAACCACCGCGGCATCGGCGTGCCGGGCGCGATCGGCGCCGGGCTGTTCAATGCCTATTCGCGTGGCACGCTCAAGCTGGCCTCGACCGACCCCGCGATCGATCCTGTGGTCGAGGAGAACATGCTGGCCGATCCCCGCGACATGCTGCGTATGAAGGATGCGGTGAAACGGCTGGCCGTGATCACCGTCCAGCCGGCGCTATCGGGCATCACGGACTGGATCCGGCTCGCCGACACGGATTTGACGCTGCCGCAAGCTGCTGCTTTGCCCGATCACGAGCTCGAAACGCTGCTGCGCCGTGAGACCGGCGACATCCAACACGCCGCCGGCAGTTGCCGCATGACCGGAGTTAACGACGCCCACGGCGTGGTCAACCCTGACGGCACGGTGAAGGGCATCGCGGGCCTGCGCATCGCCGACGCCTCGATCATGCCGTCGGATTGCCGGGCCAACACCCACTTTACGACGGTGGTGATCGGCGAGGCGATCGCGCGGTTGATGATGCGTTAGAGGGCAGCATCGAGCGCCGGCGTGCGGACGAAGACCTACCGCTCGACGGCCAGGCCGAACAGCGGTCGGAGCTGTGTTCCCAGAATGTTGCCAACGAAAGCCGCGACCAGCCAGCACCAGCCGTGCAGGCTGCCCGATGCGATCCCGCTGAAATAAGCGCCGATATTGCAGCCATAGGCGAGCCGGGCGCCATACCCGAGAAGCAGGCCGCCGATGATGGCGGCGAGGAGCGAGGATGCGGAGATGCGCCATGTCGGATGGAATTTGCCGGCGAGGCCTGCGGCCAGCAAGGCTCCCAGGATGATGCCGAAATCCATGACGGACGTGATGTCGGCGAAGATACTTTGGTGCAGCGAGGCCACCCGAGCGCCCTGCCAATAGGGCCAAGACGCGACGTCGACGCCGAGGCTCATCAGGATCTTCGATCCCCAGAGCGCGAAAGCGGAGGTGATGCCCCAGGGACGTCCCGCGAGATACAGCGTGGCGAAAATTCCGATCGCGAGCAGGATCGCGCCCCACAGGAGCGGCCACGGCCCCTGCATGAAGCGGCGCGCGCCGCGCAGCTTCGTCCGCGCTCCCGGCTCAAGTTGGCCGTGCCGGCCGATCTCGGCCCTGAGCGTGATGAGGTAGATCGCAGCCATGACGGCCCAGCAGAGCACGAGCGCCGGCAGCCAGCCGAGCCGTTCGATCAACGAGACCGCGCCGATGTTCGGCAGCGCGCTCCACCACGGCAGATGCAATGCACCGAGCGTCGATCCGGCGATGAAGGCCGCCAGTGTCACCAGCATGCGGGTGTTGCCGCCGCCGGCGGTATAAAGCGTTCCCGACGCGCAGCCGCCGCCAAGCTGCATTCCAAGGCCGAACAGAAACGCCCCGGTCAGCATGCCCACGCCCACCGCGCCGAGCTCGCCATGCACGGCAACGCCGAACAGCGTGCCTTGCGCCAGGGCCGGAAAGAAGAGGGCGGTTGCCAGCGCCAGCATGACCATTTGCGCACGGAGGCCGGCGCCTCGTCGCGCGACAATGAAGACGCGCCAGGCCGAGGTGAACCCGAACAGCGCATGGTACAGCGTCAGGCCAAGTGCACCTCCGAGAAGAAACAACAATCCCTGCTGCCAGGAAATCGTGCCCGACAAGGCCGCGGCGCCCGCCAGAAGAATCGCCGCCGCGACAGCAACGACCGTGAGATTGGCGCCGTGCCGGTCATTGTCAGGGGCAAGCAGCCGCGCATCGATAGATAGATCGGTCATGGCTCATCCAAAAAGCGGATTTCCTCGCAGTGAGAGCTAACCGGGGCGAATTCTCCCCGTTCCAATCTTTCCACCTTGGAACTGATGCGATAGCGCTAGGAAACGTCTGTCATGCCCCGGCTCGACCGGGGCATCCAGTACGCCGCGGCTTCTCTTCTCAGTCACGATCGTCTCGGAGTACTGGGTCGCCCGGTCAAAGCCGGGCGACGACATCGAGGGTGAGGCAAGACTAGTCGTCGCACCGATATACGTTTCAAACAGCGGACGAAAGTTCGCGATCTCGCGGCGCGTTCGGCCCGAGTTTTGCGTCGTCGCATCGCCCTCGTAGAGACAAGGGCGCAGCGAAGGCCGGGCGCCGGCTGGCACCCGCAGATCCGTGGGCGATAGAAATGCACACGGGGTGGATCACAGGTTCGCCGGATCGCCCGGCCTTCCCTGCGCAATGGTTTTAACGTGTCCTTCGTGCTCTCCCCGGGGAGCGATGCACTATTGCCCCCGTCGCCATGCAGATGACTGACGCGCGCGCCCGGTCGGGCCGCACATCACCGCAGGACTTGACGCGCAGACCGCGGGCGTCAGGACCACACGACTTGTTCGTCCGCGCACGTCCTCGCTGGGACTTCGAGTGCTGGCGTGTGCTCATAACCCGAAGCATGCCAAGGCGCTGGCGGCATCGTGTCGTAGGCACGAAGGCATTGCTCACCGCCGAAGCGCCCTGCAATGCCTGTTATGCCCGACGCCGTCGCGTCCATCGCTGCCCGGCCCGCGGTCGTGACGATCGCGATCCGCCCCTTGTCTCGGGCCGGGGGTGTGTCGTTTGTACGTCGAATCCGAATTTCGGTAAAGTAGAATGTTTTGCGAGGGTTTGAGAGGCGGTGTGGCGTAGGCTCTTCAGCGCAACTTCGGCGACCCGGCACCTGATAGGACAAAGTTATGACCGAAAGCGAAAAGAAGCTCCTGATCCACTCGGACATGGATCGCGCGGCTCGTCTGACGTCGGCTTACGCCAGTAGACGCACTAGCTTCAACCGAACTGGAACAATCTCGAAGCGATCTGATTGAAGTTTGTTACGGCTTAGCTGGGATAGACACGGAGTATTCCTGGAGAAGCGTGTTGTTTAAGGGAAGGTGCTTCACATGGATGACAAACGAAAATCATCAACAGCTGGGGAACGGGCCGCTGAAGGCTTGCGCGAGGCGACTGCTAAGGAAGAAGCGAAAAACGAGAGCAAGACGGGACACGATTTAGCTAAGGGCGCTGATCGCTTCGAAGAACGTTCTGAAAGCTCCGATGGAAGAAGCGCAAAAGAGAAGCAAAAAGGGTGAATGTATGCAGCAGATCCGGCGCTGCGTTTCCGTGGATGACCTCAAGCGGGCGAACCGGACCCCATAGCTAGCTGAGATGACCAACTGGCCCACTGGCTCGGGCGAGGATGTCTGAGGTTCGCCATGCAACCCTGACGGCTTAGTGACGCCTTCCATTGGCAAACCGGACGTGACGAACCAATTAGTCCATGTTCTAAATCACCCCCGCCAACCTTAGCGCCACGCCCGCAGCGCAGCTGCCGGCGAGCGCGGTGAGCATGCCGAGCTTGAACCGGAAGATCGCGGTTGCCGCCGCGATCGACAGCACGAGCGCGGAGAGCTCGACGCTGGTCAGCACCGGCATGTCGAAGGCAAACGGGAAGCTGTGCACCGGCACGGTCTCGCGGAATAGCGTGTGCAGCGCGAACCAGATCGAGAGGTTGAGGATCACGCCGACGACGGCAGCCGTGATCGCACTGAGCGCACCGCCGAGACCCTTGTTGCCGCGCAGCCGTTCGACGTAGGGGGCGCCGACGAAGATCCAGAGGAAGCAGGGTGTGAAGGTGACCCAGGTCGCGAGCAGTCCGCCGAGCGTGGCCGCGAGCATCGGCGACAGGCCGCTGGCGTCGCGGTAGGCGGCCATGAAGCCCACGAACTGGAGGACCATGATCAAAGGGCCGGGCGTGGTCTCGGCCATGCCAAGACCGTCGAGCATCTCGTGCGGCTTGAGCCAGTGATAGTGCTCGACCGCCTGCTGGGCGACATAGGCCAGCACCGCATAGGCGCCACCGAAGGTGACCATCGCCATTTTTGAGAAGAACAGCGCGATGTGACTGAAGACATTGTCTTGTCCGACAGCGAGCAACAGCGCGATCACCGGCACCAGCCAGAGCGCAAGCCACAACACGCCCACGCGAATTGTGCGGACGGTGTTGGGGCGGACATGCTCGGGCACGGCGTCGCCGAGCATGCTGTCGATCACGGCGCTGCTGCCGGCAGGGCCGTGACCGGCCGGCGCGAATTCCGGACGGCCCTGTTTGGCGCCGATATATCCGACGACGCCGGCGGCGATGATGATGATCGGGAAGGGGATCGCGAAGAAGAAAATCGCGACGAAGGCGATCGCGGCAAGCGCGATCATGATGCGGTTCTTCAGCGCGCGCTTGCCGACGCGCACCACGGCTTCGACGACGATGGCGAGCACGGCGGCCTTCAAGCCGAAGAACAGCGCCTCGACGAAGCTGACATTGCCGTAGGCGGCGTAGACGTAGCTCAGGCCCATGATGGCAATGATGCCGGGCAGAATGAACAGCCCGCCCGCCATCAGCCCGCCGGCGGTGCGATGCATCAGCCAGCCGACATAGGTCGCAAGCTGCTGCGCCTCCGGGCCCGGCAGCAGCATGCAGTAGTTCAGGGCGTGGAGGAAACGGGCTTCCGAGATCCAGTTCTTCTCCTCGACCAGGATGCGGTGCATGACCGCGATCTGGCCCGCGGGCCCGCCAAAACTCAGGCAGGCGACGCGGAGCCAGACGCGAAAGGCTTCGCTGAAGCTGACGCCGTGACCGGCATCAGCTCCTGCTTCGATCGTACGGGTATCCATCAAGCCTTCGCCTTGTTGGTCGGCCAGTTGTGGGTCTCGGACGTGGCGTCACGGCACCAGCGATAGAAGGCGTCGTAGAGCAGCATGCCGGCCTCGAGCTGTTCGAGGTCGTCATCATACATCCGCGACAGCCCGAGCGAAGCTGCGAGCAGGCCGGAGGCCTCCGGCGCGAGGTCGGGCCGCCCGGTGTCGGCGCCGCGCACCAGCGTTGCGAGCCGGAGCAGCGCCGGCGCGGCAATCCCAAACTCCTCGATCATCACGTCGAAGGTGCAGAGCTCGCCACGGTGGCTCCAGAACACGTTCTCGATGTCGAAGGGGGCTGCGTTGAAGCGTTGCCCGACCGCCACCACTTCCGAAGGCGCCACGAACAGGAATACGGCCGTGGGGTCGACGAAGCGGCGGATCAGCCAGGGGCAGGCGATGCGGTCGACCTTGGGCCGCGCCCGCGTTACCCAGACGGTGCGTCCCTTGGCGTCGCGCGGCGGCAGCTTGCGGGTATCGAGCAGCGGCAGCTTTGCGTCCTTCCAGCCCTCGAATCCGCCTTCCAGCGTCTCGGCCTGGACCCCAAGCTGCCTGAGCCATGCCGCCGTGCCCTGCGGCAGCTTTGCGCCGCGCAGGCAGGAGACGATGGCGGTGCGGCCGGCGAATTCGGCACCCCATTCCGGAACATTGTCGTGGCTGAGCTTGATCGAACCTGGGATCAGCCGCCGGTCGGCGGCAAAATCCTCGTCGGTGCGCACGTCGATCAGGGCAGGGGCGTTTGCCGTGCCGATCAACCGTGCCAGTTTGTCAGATGATATCGTCGTGTAGGAAGACATGATGCGCCCTCGTGAAAAACAACGGGACGCGATACTTGGGCATGTCGCCTCGTGGGGAGATCGCTCAAATCCCCATGACCTTCATTACACCGAAACGGCACCTACCTGTCAATCGGCTCATTCCGGGGATTTTGCCCAGAAGACTCGCAGGTCTATATTAGGGGTTAACGGCCCGGGCCTTTCGGAGACTTCGCGATGCATTCCCATTCCATCGAACAATGGACCCATGACCACGCCTTTCTGGGCGACAAGCACGACGAGAACGAGCGGCGCACCTGGCTCGTCGTCATCCTGACGCTGGTCATGATGGTCGGCGAGATCGTCGCGGGCACGCTGTTCGGCTCGATGGCGCTGCTCGCCGACGGCTGGCACATGGGAACGCATGCGGCGGCGCTGGGAATTGCCGCGTTCGCCTATCGCTTTGCGCGACGACATCTGGGGAGCTCGCATTTCAGCTTCGGGACCGGCAAGTTCGGCGATCTTGCCGCCTTCGCCAGCGCGATCATCCTCGGCCTGATCGCGGTCGAGATCGCCTATGAGAGCGTGCTGCGGCTGATCAATCCGGTGCCGATCGTCTATGGCGAGGCCATCGTAGTCGCTGCCCTCGGCCTGTGCGTCAATCTCGCCAGTGCCTGGCTGCTCCGCGATAACCATGGTCATCACCATCACGGCCATGCGCATGATGATCACGACGATCATGACCATGATCACCACCATCACGACAACAATCTCCGCGCGGCCTATGTCCACGTCATGGCGGACGCGGCGACCTCGGTGCTGGCGATCGCCGCGCTCGTGGTCGCCATGTATTCGGGATGGGCCTGGGCCGATCCGGCGGTCGGCCTGATCGGCAGTGCCGTGATCGCAAGCTGGGCGTTCGGTCTGATCAAGACATCAGGCGCGGTGCTGCTCGACGTCCGCGCCGACGAGAAGCTGGAGCGCGTGATCCGGGCGCGCATGGAGATCGGCGACGACCGCGTCACCGATCTGCATCTGTGGCAGGTCGGCCCCGGCCATTGCGCTGTGCTGGTCTCGGTGGTGTCGGACCAACCGAAGCAGCCGGCCGTCTACAAGAGGCGGCTCGCCGGGTTGAGGGGGTTGAGCCACGTCACGGTCGAGGTCGAGACCTGCCCGCATTGAGGCGGGAATTCTGCGAACTGGCCGGGGTTGACCCTCGGTCACAGCCGACAATGGCTGCAAGGGAGGAACGAATGACGCCAAGGATCACGCTCGCTCTCGCCGTCGCCGCGCTTGCTCTGTGCGGCCATGCGGCGCTGGCGCAATCGGAAAAGACCGGTGTCGAAAAGCTCTACGTGCTCAATTGCGGGGAGGGCACCGCCGGCGACATCTCGCGCTGGACGCCCGGCCTCAACGAGGGCAAGACGATGGACTTCGTCGACAGCTGCTATCTCGTCAAGCACGCCAAGGGCTGGTTCCTGTGGGACACCGGCATCGCCGACGCAGTCGCCGCGATGCCGAACGGCCTTACGCCCGCCGATCCCAAGGCCGTAACCTGGCGCCGGCCGAAGACGCTTGCCGCCCAGCTCGAACAGCTCGGCCTCAAGCCCGGTGACGTCAAGATGATGGCCGTCTCGCACACCCATCCCGACCACACCGGCAATGTCGAGCTATTCCCGCAGGCCACGCTCTACGTGCAGAAGGCCGAGTATGACTGGCCCGGCGCCAACAACGAGCCGCGATTCAAGCCCTCGCACCCGGTCGAGCTGCTTGCGGGCGACAAGGATGTGTTCGGCGACGGCAGCGTGACCATCCTGTCGACGCCCGGCCATACGCCGGGACATCAATCGCTGCTGGTGAAGCTGCCGAAGACCGGCGCCGTCGTACTGTCGGGCGACGCCGTGCATTTCAAGGACAATTGGGACAACCGCCGCGTGCCCAGCATGAACGCCAACAAGGACCAGAGCGCGGCCTCGATGCAGAAGATCGCCGACACGCTCAGTAAGGAGAAGGCGCAGCTCTGGATCAACCACGACAAGGTCCAGCGCGACAGCCAGAAGATGGCGCCTGAGTTTTACGACTAGCTTCCCGCGACGCCCCTGTTGCCACTACGGTGGCAGCAGGGGCGTGCTAGCGCCCTCAACAAGCTCCGCAACGGGAGACGATTGTGGGTGAGTGGGCCGGGGTTGCGATCGCGCTGGCGTCGAGCAGCCTTGGCGGCACTGCCGCGGCGATCACCCGCTATCTGGTCGGCGGCGCCGATCCGATCCTGCTCGCGATCCTGCGCTGGGGGATCGGCTTTCTCTGCCTCCTGCCGTGCGCGGTTCTGTTCGGCGTGCGCTGGCCGCAGCGGTCCGATTGGCCGGCCGTGGCGCTGCTCGGCATCTGCTTTTTCGGCCTGTTCTTCATCCTCTACAACATCGCGGTCTCCTACACGACCGCCGCGCGCTCCAGTCTCGCGCTTGCGACGCTGCCGCTCCACACCATGGTGGTCGGCGCCATGCTCGGCGTCGAGCGGCTGACGGCGCGCAAGATCATTGGTGTCGGCATCGCCGTGCTCGGCGTGGCGGCGGCGCTGGCGGCGGGCCTGGCGCAAAGCCCGCCGGGCGCCTGGCGCGGCGAGCTGATCATGAGCGGTGCCGTGTTCTGCATGGCGTTCTACAACGTGCTGTCGCGGCCGCTGATGCAGCGCTCCAGCCCGCTCGGTTTTCTCACGGTCGGCATGGGTGCGGGCGCCGCCGTGCTGGTGCTCGCGGGTTTCGTGAAGGGCAGCTTTGCAGCGCTTGATCATTTCACGATGGGGCAGTGGATTGCCGGCGTCTATCTCGGCATCGGCGGCGGTGCGCTCGCCTTCATCCTCTGGGTCATGGCGCTGGCGCGGGCAACGCCGACCCGGGTCGCCAATACGATGACGGTCAACCCGATCGCCGCCACCTTGCTGGCCGCGCTGCTGATCGGCGAGCCGATCACGCCCAACCTTCTGATCGGGCTGGTCGCCGTGTTCGCCGGCATCTGGATCGCGACCGGCGAAACGAAGCCGGCCTAGTTGCGCGGTGCGGTCACGGGGGGCGGGCTCGCTTCCGGCGCCTTCTTCGGCTTCAGCGAGCCGGCGTAGAAGGAGATCAGCCAGACCAGGATGATGGCGAGGAGATAGACACCCCAGGCCTGTGGCGGCGTGGTCGCCCAGCGCAGGAGGCCCTTGAATGTGCGGGGCGGGCGCGTGTCTTCGGTCATGCTTCGCTTGTGCGCGAAAGCTCCGGCCCGGTCAATCCGGCCGCGGTTGCGCGCGGATCATGAACAGCGCGGCCAGCGCCGAGAGGCTGAGCGCGGATGAGACGATCAGCACCTTGGCGCCCATGACGTCGATGAGCAGGCCAAAGGCCAGCGGCGCCACGGCTTGCGCCATCCGTGCCGGCGCGCCGATGATGCCGAGGCGATAGCCGAAATCCTTGGGGCCGAAGATCGACAGCGGCAGCGTGCCGCGCGCGATGGTCAGGATGCCGTTGCCGGAGCCGTGGAACAGCGCAAACGCACTGGCCGCGGCGCCGCCGAAGATCGCAACGACCACGGCGCCGATCGGGTGGGTGAGGCAGGCGAGCCGCGTCGACCACAGCGGATGAAAGCGGCTGAGGAAGCCTGCCTCCAGAACCCGCGCGGCGACTTGTGCGGGGCCGATCAGCGCACCGGCCGCGATCGCCTCGACCGGCGTCGCGCCGGTGGTCTCCAGGATGCGCGGGAAATGCGCGGCCATCGCGCCGGTGACGGTCCAGACTGCCGCAAAGATGAAGGCGAGCAGCACCATGGTGCGGTCGAGCGGCAGATGCGGCTTCACCGCTGTCGCCGCAGCCTGCCTGGCGCCCTTGATCGTCGGCAGCAAGAAGAAGTTGAGCGGCAGGCCGATCAGGATATTGGCAGCGGCCCAGGCAAAGCAGGTGTCGCGCCAGCCGATATGGGCGAGGCCCCAGGCGGTGAGCGGCCAGCCGACGGTCGATGCAAAGCCCGCCATCAGCGTGATGCCGGTGATCGGCCTGCGCGCCTCCGTGCCGTAGATACGGCCGAGCGCGGCGAAGGCGGCGTCGTAGAGCCCCATCGCCATGCCGATGCCGAGCACGAGCCAGGCCATCGCCATCACCGCCACCGATTGCGAGAGGCCGAGCAGAACGAGGCCGGCGGCGATGGTCAGGTTCGACACCGAGAGGACCTGCCGGCCGCCGACCAGATCGATCTGTCGGCCGATGCGCGGCCCGAGCAGCGCCGAGATCACCAGCGAGGCCGAGAACGCGCCAAACACCCAGTTGGAGGAGATGCCGAGATCGCGCGCCATGGGATCGGCGAGCAGCGCCGGCAGATAGTAGCTCGAGGCCCAGGCCAGGGTCTGCGTGGTACCGAGCGCCAGGATGATCGGAAGCTGGCGCTGGCTCATATCCCCGAATTTCTGATCGGCGGTGTCATCATTCGCATTTGCGGCCCGAGGCGGCAGCGCGTCAACAGCGTCAACGACATATGCGACCTGCCGCGGGTGGGAGCCTTGGCTGCGGGCGGGAGCCTTGACGTCGCAAGGTCCGCGCGCCGCCTTTCGCTCGTCACGAATGCACGGCATAATGGCGCATGCAATTGACCTCGCGCCTTGCGCTGATGAACTGGTTGGCCGGCCAGGGGCTCACCGGCCTGCCCGAACCCGAACTGCTGCGCGGCTTCTGCGAGCGCTGCCGCGCCGAGGGGCTGGAACTCTCGCGTGGGCTTGTCGTGATTGATACGCTGCACCCGATCTACGAGGGTCGCGCCTTCCGCTGGAGCGATACACCGACCAACGAGAGCGACGTCGTCGAATACGGCTCGACGGCCGAGGGCGACGCGGCCAACAATTGGCGCCGGTCAGTGTTCTATCATTTGCTCGAGCATGGTCACGACGAGATGGTGATCGATCTCGCCGACGCGCCCTCGCTCGATTTTTCGCAAATCGGCGAGCTCGCCGAAACCGGTCACCGCCATTTCCTGGCCTTTGTGCACCGCTTCGGGGAGACCGGAGCGCTCGGGCAGATGGACTGCCTCTACTCCTCCTGGACAACGCGACGCGACAGCGGCTTCGCCGAAGGCGAGCTCGCGGCGCTGCGCGACCTCGTGCCGGTGCTGGGGCTCGCGATCAAGTCGGCGCAGCAGGTCGACATCGCGCGCACGCTCGGCCGCGTCTATCTCGGACGCGATGCATCAGAGCAGGTCTTGAGCGGACGTATCTCGCGCGGCGTCACCGAGCGCATCAACGCCGTGCTGTGGTATTCGGATCTGCGCGGCTCGACCGGAATCAGCGAGAGCATCGGCCCCGACGAGATCATCCCGTTCCTGAACGACTATGCGCAAGCCGTGATCGATGCGATCCACGACGCCGGCGGCGACGTGCTGAAGTTGATCGGCGACGGCGTGCTCGCAATGTTCACCGGTGAAGACATGGCGCATGCCCGGCGCGCCGCGCTGCGCGCCGAGCATTTGTTCCGGAAGAACGTTGCAGCGCTGAACCTGAGGCGGGGCGCCGAAGGCCGTCCCACCACGTCCGCCTATATCGGCCTGCATGTCGGCGAGGTCTTCTACGGCAATATCGGCAGCGAGGACCGGCTTGATTTCACCGTGGTCGGTCCGACGGTGAACGAGGTCAGCCGCATCGCCTCGATGAGCCGTTCGGTCGATCGCGAACTGCTGGCCTCGGCGGAGTTCTACAAGGGCCTCGACGCCGCCGGCCGCCGCTACCTCGTCTCCACCGGCCGCTACGCGCTGCGTGGCATCGGCCGCGCGCAGGATCTCTACACGCTCGATCCGGAGGTGGACGCGAACGAGCCGGTGACGGGGAGCTACGAGCGGTATCTGGCGGGATAGGCTAGCTGTTACAACATACTCCGTCATTGCGAGGAGCGCTTGCGACGAAGCAATCCAGACTGTCTCCGCGGACGGATTCTGGATTGCTTCGCTTCGCTCGCAATGACGGTGCAGCTAACACCGCGCCGCCACCTCATCGCCCACCATGTCCGGCTGCCGGTCCAGCGCCACGGCGGGCGAGAGCCAGATCACTAGCGCCTGCACGCCGAATACGGCGGCGGCGAGATAGAGGCACGCTTCCGCGCTCCAGAGGCCGCCGACGACCGCACCCAGCGCCGAGCCGACCGGGCGGGCGCCGTAGCTCATGATGTTGATGGCGGAGACGCGGCCGAGCAGGCGCGGCGGCGTTACCGATTGACGCAACGTCGTGGTTGAGATCACCCACAGGATCGGCCCGACGCCGAGCAGGAAGAAGCTCAAGGCCGCAAGCCAGGGCGAGGGGACCAGCACCGTCAGCGCCATCACCACTGCCGCGACGAAGCCGGTGACGGGGCCGAGGCCGACGACCGTGCCGAACGCGATGCGCTTCATCACGCGCGTGGCCAACAGCGCGCCGATCACCATGCCGACACCGTACATCGTCAGCACGGTGCCGATGCCGGCGGCGGTCAGGCCGAGGTGACGAACGGCGTAAGGCACGAACACCGCGATCTGCAGGAACCATCCGGTGTTGAAGATGAACTGGGTGATGAACACCGGCCGCAGCAGCGGATGATGAAACACGAAGGCCGCGCCCTCGCGGATGTCCTGGAACGGATGCCGCCGTGGCGCCGGCGTGCGGGCGGGCTCGTAGATGCCGGAGAGCAGCACGACGGCGATAGCCGAGAGCGCGGCCGCGAAGCCGAAGGCCGGGCTCGCGCCCCACCACCCCACCAGCGCGCCGCCAAGCGCAGGCCCGCTGGCGAAGGCGATGGTGCGTGCGAGCTCGATCCGCGCATTGGCCGCCGGCAACAGGTCCGAACTCACCAGCGAGGGCACCAGCGCCGGCGCGGCCACGCTGTAGACGACGGTGCCGCAAACGGCGGCAAAGCCGAGCAGCGCCAGCAGCGGCAGGTTGAGCGCGCCGAGTGCGAGCAGCAACACGATCGCTGCAAGGGCCGCGGCCCGCAGCGCCTCGGCGCCCGCCATCAGCGAACGGCGGGAGATGCGGTCGGCCAGCAGGCCGGCGGGGATGGCGAACAGGACGAAGGGCAGGGTCAGCGCGGTCTGGAGCAGGCCGGTCTGGCCTTCGGCGACGCCGAGCGTCAGCACCGCGACGATGGGGGCCGCGGCCAGCGCGATCTGTTCGGCCGACTGTGCCGCCAAATTGGACCAAGCGAGGCGGTTGAATGTCTCGGGGAGGCGCGGGGGATTTGACATGGCTCATTTCCTGCAAAGTCGAGTCGGCGCCACTATCCGCCTCTGATGACGGCCAAACCCACCCGCTTCCCGACAGGGGCGACACATAGCGACCGCCCAGAGACCGATGCGGCTAGATGCAGTTGCAAATGAGTTGCAATAAGGCTCGACTTCGGTATTCTCGCTCCATGGATGCTCGCTCTCCCGATCTGACCCGAGACGCCGCCGGCTGGCGCAATGACGCGCCTGCGACCAAGAGCCTTGCCGAGGTGAATGCCTCGGTCGCCCTTCCCATCGCGGGGGTGTGGTGGCGGCGCCTGCTCGCCTTCGTCGGCCCGGGCTATCTGGTCTCGGTCGGCTACATGGACCCCGGCAATTGGGCGACCGACCTCGCCGGCGGGTCCAAGTTCGGCTACACGCTGCTCTCGGTCATCCTGCTCTCGAATTTGATGGCGATCCTGCTGCAATCACTGGCGGCACGGCTCGGCATCGTCACCGACCGCGACCTCGCGCAGGCCTGCCGCGGGACCTATTCGCCGGCCGTGAATTTTCTGCTCTGGCTTGCCTGCGAGGCGGCGATCATCGCCTGCGATCTCGCCGAGGTCATCGGCACGGCGATCGCCCTGAAGCTGCTGTTCGGCATTCCCCTGATCGGCGGCGCGCTGATCGCCGCACTGGATGCCTTCTTGCTGCTCATCCTGATGAACCGTGGCTTCCGTTTCCTCGAAGCTTTCGTCATCGCACTGCTCGTTGTGATCGCGGTCTGCTTCACGGTCCAGCTTGCCGCGGCCGCACCACCGGTGGCCGAGATGCTGAGGGGATTTGTGCCGAAGACCGAGATCTTCACCAACCCGGAGATGCTCTACATCGCGATCGGCATCATCGGCGCCACCGTGATGCCGCATAATCTCTATCTGCATTCCTCGATCGTGCAGACGCGCGCCTATGAGCGCAACGACGAAGGCCGGCGCGAGGCGATCAAATGGGCGACGACGGATTCCACCATCGCCCTGATGCTGGCGCTGTTCATCAACGCCGCGATCCTGGTCGTGGCTGCCGCAACCTTCCACAAGAGCGGCCATTCTGACGTTGCCGAGATCGGCCAGGCCTTCGAGCTGCTGTCTCCGCTGCTCGGGCTCGGCATTGCCTCGACACTGTTCGCGGTGGCGCTGCTCGCCTCGGGCCTGAATTCAACGGTGACGGCGACGCTTGCCGGCCAGATCGTGATGGAAGGCTTTCTCGATTTGCGCCTGCCGAGCTGGGCGCGCCGGTTGCTGACGCGCGGCATCGCGATCATTCCCGTGATCGTCGTCACCGCGATCTATGGCGAGCGCGGCACGGCTGATCTGCTGGTATTCAGCCAGGTCGTGTTGTCGATGCAGCTGCCTTTCGCCGTGATCCCGCTGGTGCGGTTCGTCTCGGACCGCCGCAAGATGGGCAAGTTCGTAATCCCGGCGTGGGTCGCGGCGATCGCTTGGATCGTTGCCGGCATCATCGTGGTTTTGAACCTGAAGCTGCTCGCGGATACGCTGTTCGGGTGATGAATCAGGGCCGTGACGGCGTTTCGGCTTGTATGGGCTGAGCGGATTGAAGTCGAGGTCGACCTCTTTCACGCATTGCTGACTTTCGCGATGACTCGAGCCGGCGTGCCACTTGCCTGAACGAAGCTCGACCTTCCTCATCTCGGCGATCTTTAGGCACTTCCAGTCGCCTGCGCGAGGAAGTCCTTTGCTGGAGCCGCCAGAGAATTGGAAGGCAAGTGTGTATTCCTCGCCGTTCGTATGGCCAAGCAACGCGGGACAAATGGCGCGCGGGTGACCCTGATACGAGCAGTGCACCTGAAGTCGTTCGATAATGGCCTGTGCGATTAAATCGTAAGTCCGGGACAAGGATGCCTCCGTAGTCTCTTCTGCTTACGGCCCTTGCATATTGGTCGCCCGCAGGCGAACGGCTATGCCGATCAATCCTGCGGCTCGGACGTCGCATCGCCTTGCGCGTCAATGCGCAGCCAGCCTGACGGCGCGAGGCGCTGCTGGGGCAGGAAGCGGGCCTTGTAGTCCATCTTCTTGGAGCCCTCGATCCAGTAGCCGAGATAGACGTAAGGCAATCCCTGCCGGCGCGCCCGAGCGATGTGGTCGAGGATCATGAAGGTGCCCATCGAGCGGCTGACTTCGCCGGGCTCGAAGAACGAATAGACCATCGACAGGCCGTCGCTGAGCACGTCGGTCAGCGCGACCGCAATCAGCTCTTCGCCCCGGCCGGTGATGCCGCTGTCGGGACCGCGCTTGCGGTACTCGATGATACGGGTCTCGACGTGGCTGTCCTCGACCATCATGGCGTAGTCGAGCACGGTCATGTCGGCCATGCCGCCATGGCGGTGACGGGAATCGAGATAGGCGCGGAACACAGAATATTGCTCGGAGGTCGGCACCGCGCTGCGCTGCTCGCCGATGATGTCGGCGTTGCGCGCGATCACTTTGCGGAAGTTGCGGGAGGGGCGGAACTCGTTGGCGATCACCCGGACCGAGACGCAGGCGCGACACTGGTCGCAGGCGGGACGGTAGGCGATCGACTGGCTGCGACGGAAGCCGCCGTGGGTCAGGAGGTCGTTGAGGTCACCGGCGCGCTCACCTACGAGGTGCGTAAACACCTTGCGCTCGTGCCGGCCCGGCAGATAGGGGCAGGGGGAGGGCGCCGTGAGGTAAAATTGTGGGGTGTCGCGCGAGTGCTGGGTCAAGGGACGTCGTGGGCCTCCAAAATGTGCATCAGCATCGCGCTACGAAAGCCCCCGGTCAATCGGTCTACTCGGCAGGTCAGATCGGACAGCATAGCGGGTCCAGGTTGATAGGTTCTTGATCCAGGTTGGTTGATCAGTAGGTCCTTGATCGAAAGGTCGCTGATCAGTAGGTCCTGGCGCCTTGAGGCACCGGCGCACGAACGGAATTGTTGATCACGACCGTTCCCAACACGAAATCCTGCAGCAAGCGCCTGCGGCCGTTGAAGAGGCCGACCAGGACGACGAAAGGCGACAGGAACGAGACGGTCACCCAGAACAGCACGGCGTGGGTGGCCCCGAGCACGAAATAGCCGGGCGCGCCGTACCAGGTGCGCAATTCAAGATCCATCACGCGCATGCCGATGGTCGCGGACGACGGACCCCCGATGCAGGCGCCGTAATAGACGATGGCCCAGATCACGGAGGCCGGCCAGGCCAGCCAGAACAGCGCCCAGCCGATGCCGAGCGTGACCACGCCGAACACCGCGATGAAGAGGTAGCCGAGGATCACCGGCACCGAGATCACGACCATGTCGATCAAGAAGGCGAACACCCGCCGCGTCGCAACGCCGCGGAACAGTTCCGGGTGCAGATAGGGATCGTAGGCGTGCGGCTGCGCCCCACCGTCATTGCGCCAGGCATTGCCCGAGTCCGAATACGACATGACCATTCTCCCGAGGGAAACTCCCGTGGCAGGACTCCCGTGGCAGGACATGGGAACAGGCCATCCGCGTGCCAAGGGCGCCGGGATTAACAAGCCGAAATATTCCGGCGATTCGGGGGCGGCGGAGGTGGTCGTGGCACACCCTCGGTGTCGTCCTGGCGAAAGCCAGGACCCATTACCCCAAGGAGATGTTTGGCGAAGATTGATCGTCGGTACTGCGACCGATCGGAATCGAGAGATCACGCGGTATGGGTCCTGGCTTTCGCCAGGACGACGATGAAGAGACACATGTGCCGGCCTTCGCCGGGACGACCTTGGGATCTACCCCTGAGCGCGCAGCTTCTCCGCCGCCTTCGGTGCGAAATAACTCAGCACACCGTCGGCGCCGGCGCGCTTGAAGGCGAGCAGGCTCTCCATCATGGCGCGGTCGCCGTCGAGCCAGCCGTTGTTGGCGGCTGCCGCGATCATCGCGTATTCGCCGGACACCTGGTAGGCGAAGGTCGGCATTGCGAACGTGTCCTTCACGCGGCGGACGACGTCGAGATAGGGCATGCCGGGCTTGACCATCACCATGTCGGCGCCCTCGGCGATGTCGAGCTCGACCTCGCGCAACGCCTCGTCGGTGTTGGCGCTGTCCATCTGGTAGGTGCGCTTGTCGCCAGTGAGCGTCTTGGCCGAGCCGATCGCGTCGCGGAACGGGCCGTAGAAGGCGGAGGCGTATTTTGCGGCATAGGCCATGATCTGCACGTCAAGCAGGCCGGTGCGATCCAGACCCTCGCGGATCGCGGCGACGCGGCCGTCCATCATGTCGGAGGGCGCGATGATGTCGCAGCCGGCTTCGGCCTGCACCAGGGCCTGACGCACCAGCACGGCGACCGTCTCGTCGTTCAGGATCTTGCCGTCGGAGATCAGGCCGTCATGGCCGTGACTGGTGAAGGGATCGAGCGCGACGTCGCAGAGAATGCCGATCTCCGGAAACTCCTTCTTGATCGCGCGCACCGCCTGGCAAACCAGATTGTTCGGGTTAGTGGCTTCCGAGCCCTCCTCGTCGCGAAGGGACGGGTCGGTGTAGGGAAACAGCGCGAGACAGGGAATGGTGAGCTTCATCGCGCGCTCGGCGTCGCGCACGGCCTGGTCGACGCTGAGACGCTCGACGCCCGGCATCGAGGCAATCTGCTCGCGCTTGTTGTTGCCGTCGATCAGGAACAGCGGCCAGATCAGATCGTCCGTCGTGAGCACGTTCTCGCGCACCATGCGCCGGGCCCATTCGGCCTTGCGGTTGCGGCGCGGGCGGACGGTCAGATCGAGGGCAGGAGAGGCCCCAGTGCCATCCCGGCGCGAGACTTCGCGCAATTCGATCGGACGCCCGTATTTGATCGCCATCACTCTTCCTCCGGCTGGAATTATTCTTATACCAGCTCACATGGTTCCCGTCACCGCGGCTTGACGTGCCGCAAGGTAAAGAACTGGCTTGGGCAGCCGATTGATTTTGCGGGGCAAAGCAGCCAGAAGGGGGCATGTCCGAGATCTCCACCCGCGATGCGGCCCGCGACAGTGCCAGGGACGCCGTCCGAGACAATGCCAGAGACAGCGCAATGTCGGTGGCGGCGATCTCGTCGGAGCGAGCTGAGTCCGACGACAATGTCTGGACGCGCCGGCTCGTGCTGTTCCTGCGGGTGATGGCGCTGCTCTCGATCCTCAAGGGCCTCTACCATTGGGCGCAGGTGACGGGCTTCGTCGGCGGTGAGGACGAGGCGTTCGAGAACCAGTCGATGGCCTGGCAGGCCTCGACCATCTACTTCGCCGTGATCGAACTCGTTGCTGCGGTCGGGCTGTGGCTGGCGACGCCTTGGGGCGCCGTGGTGTGGCTGACGACCGTGGTGTCGATGGCGGTGATCGAACTGATGTTCCCGGGCATCTACGGCGGCAGCCTGATTGTGGTCGGCGTCGAAGCCTTCATGCTGGCGGCCTATCTCGCACTCGCCTGGATGGCCGCACGCGAACGGCCGCCATAGCAAACTCTCGTGTCCCGGCTCTGCGCTCCGCTTCGCTGTGCTGGTCCGGGACAGGAGAATGTCGCGCTTGGTTGACGGTTGGTTGCGTAAAATTCGACGTAAGTTTTCGCTAACCAGCGTGTTCCGCCACAGCTCTTACGCGGCCGTTTCGAAACGGGGCGGGGCTGTTCTGGAATGCGACAATCGGGGCGGACGGAGGGTGAACAGGACCTTGCGAGAGTCAACAGAGAGTTGCGAAAAGTGCTTGTGGCACAGGCTTAATCCGCAATTCACTGTCTTAAATTCATGATCTCTTTATTCTCTTATTTAAGCCGATCTTCAAACGAGCCCCTTAAGTTGCACCTATCAGACGGGACACAAGTTTCGTCGAATGAGTGTCGATAAAAACGACAACAGGGGAAGTGTCATGATGAAAGCCGTCGCAACTGCGGCAGATACCGCAGAGCGCGTCTCCGGCCAGCAGGGTTCGGTGCAGACGCTCTATCTGGAAGCTTTGACTCTGGTGGAGCGGCTGCATCGCCGGTTGCTCGACGTCATCAAGGACGAGTTTGATCGCCGCGGCCGTGCGGACATCAACTCGGTGCAGGCGCTGCTGCTCTACAACATCGGCGACAAGGAACTGACCGCGGGCGAACTGCGCACGCGCGGTTATTATCTCGGCTCCAACGTCTCCTACAATCTGAAGAAGCTCGTCGAGCTCGGCTTCCTCGATCATCAGCGCTCGCGCGTCGATCGCCGCTCGGTGCGCATCCGCCTGACGCCGCAGGGCCAGGAAGTTCGCCGTATCGTCGACTCGCTCTACCAGAAGCACGTCAAGACGGTGGAGCAGGTCGGTGGCATCTCGGGCGAGGAGTTCTCGACCCTCAACAAGTCGCTGCACCGCCTCGAGCGGTTCTGGACCGACCAGATCCTGTATCGTCTCTGAGCTCTTTCGACGGGACTTGGCCAAGCCGGCCCACAACAAGACCGGCAAGCCTCCCTAACGTGCCTGAGCTTCCCCAAGCGCGCCGGCCCGGCTGTGTCCGGACCGGTGCGTTTTTCCATTTCGCGGTTGCGAAAAAAATCCCCGATTCCATGGAACGAGTTCCCGGTTCGGCACTTATCTCCTCCGGATCGGAGGCTGACGATGCTGGTCGAGCGTGGCGTGGGGGTGATGAACGTGGAACTCGTGAGCGAGGCCTATGCCATCGCCGCGAACTATCTTCGCCGCTCCGGCGCGATCCGCGACACCCTCGTCACCGACGAAAGCCTGCTCGAGATCGTCATCCAGCTGCTCCAGCACGGCGAATTCAACAAGATCAGGTTGGCCAACAAGGCCATCGTCAGGTTCGAGGCGCAGTCCGAGGCCAAAGCGGTTGCCTGATCTCAACCCCCAAACGCGGCAAAAACCAGAGGGTGCCATGGAAGCTGCCATTGACCGGATCATGCATACCTACGATTTGCTCGCCAACCGCACGTCTGCGGCGAGCGCGGAGGCGCGGGAAAAGGTCACCAACTATCTCAATACGTTGATGGAAGCCGGCGAGAAAGACACCCACAGGTTGACGGTTTGCGGCCTCACCTATCTGCGGCAGCTCGACGGCAGCGTGGATCCCGTGAAGGCGGGGTATACCGGGCTTTAGAGGCTGGCTCGCACCCGCGCGGCCTTTCAAGCCCAAAGGAGGTCTTTCAGGACACGGACGACCGGATACCGCCCCGTCGTCCAAATCCTCTAATCCCACTATATCTTGCATAAATCACCGGTCCGACCCGCAACTACTTGGCCTGTTGCGGGCGATGTGGTAGATCGCGCTCGCCGCTTCCGATCGCCACACCAGACCCGCCCGTAGCCCGCCAAAAGGCTGCGGCGGTGGAGATATTCGCAAGATGACCTTCGCCAAAACCGCCTCCGCGCCCGATTCGTTTTTCACCGCCTCGCTCGAGCAGGCTGACCCGGAAATCGCAGCCGCCATCAAGGGCGAGCTCGGCCGCCAGCGTCACGAGGTCGAGCTGATCGCCTCCGAGAACATCGTCAGCCGTGCCGTGCTGGAAGCGCAGGGTTCGGTGATGACCAACAAATATGCGGAAGGCTATCCGGGCGCGCGCTACTACGGCGGTTGTGAGTGGGTCGACGTCGCCGAGAACCTCGCGATCGATCGCGCCAAGAAGCTGTTCGGCGCCAACTTCGCCAACGTGCAGCCGAACTCCGGCAGCCAGATGAACCAGGCGGTGTTTCTGGCGCTGCTTCAGCCCGGCGACACCTTCATGGGCCTCGATCTCGCGGCCGGCGGCCATCTCACCCACGGCTCCCCCGTCAACATGAGCGGCAAGTGGTTCAAGGCCGCGCACTACACCGTGCGCCGCGAGGACCAGATCATCGACATGGACGCCGTCGCCAAGCAGGCCGAGGAGGTCAAGCCGAAGCTGATCGTGGCCGGCGGCTCGGCCTATTCGCGCGCCTGGGACTTCAAGCGCTTCCGCGAGATCGCGGACAGCGTCGGCGCGTATCTCCTGGTCGACATGGCGCACTTCGCCGGTCTCGTCGCCGGCGGCGTGCATGCCTCGCCGGTGCCGCATGCTCACATCACCACCACCACGACCCACAAATCGCTGCGCGGTCCGCGCGGCGGCCTGATGCTGTGGAATGACGAGGCGCTGACCAAGAAATTCAACTCGGCGATCTTCCCGGGCCTGCAGGGCGGCCCCCTGATGCATGTGATCGCGGCGAAGGCAGTCGCCTTTGCCGAGGCACTGCGGCCGGACTTCAAGGTCTATGCCAAGAACGTCGTCGAGAACGCCAAGGCGCTGGCCGAGGCGATGAAGGGCCACGGGTTCGATATTGTCTCCGGTGGCACCGATAACCATCTGATGCTGGTTGACCTCCGGCCGAAGGGCCTGAAGGGCAACGCCTCGGAGAAGGCGCTGGTTCGCGCTGCCATCACCTGCAACAAGAACGGTATTCCTTTCGACCCCGAGTCGCCGTTTGTCACCTCCGGTATTCGGCTGGGCACGCCTGCGGCAACCACCCGCGGCTTCGGAGTCGCTGAATTCCAGCAGGTCGCCGGTATGATCGCCGAAGTCCTCAACGCGATCGCGCAGTCCTCCGACGGCAAGGCGCCGCTGGTGGAAGCCGCGATCAAGGAACGGGTCAAGGCGCTCACCGACCGTTTCCCGATCTATCAGTAAGGTCCAAGAAAACCGGTCAAGGTCAACGGATGCGCTGCCCGAACTGCAACAGTCTCGATACGCAGGTGAAGGACTCGCGTCCGACCGAGGACTCTTCCGTGATCCGCAGGCGACGCGTGTGCGTCGCCTGCAATTTCCGCTTCACCACCTTCGAGCGCGTGCAGCTGCGCGAGCTCACGGTGATCAAGCGCAACGGCCGCCGCGTGCCGTTCGACCGCGACAAGCTGATGCGCTCGGTGTCGATCAGCTTGCGCAAGCGGCAGGTCGAGCCGGAGCGGGTGGAGAAGATGGTCTCCACCATCGTGCGCGAGCTCGAGACCGGGGGCGAGGCTGAAATCTCCTCCGAAGTGATCGGCGAGACCGTGATGGAGCATCTGCGCACGCTCGACGATGTTGCCTATGTCCGCTTCGCCTCGGTCTACCGCAATTTCCGCGAGGCCAAGGATTTCGCCGACGTGCTCGGCGAGCTCTCCGGTGAGGAGGAAGCGCGGCTCGCCGCGATCCGCAAATGATCTTCCGCATCCTGGAGGATCAATTCGCGCAGAAGGCGCGCGAGTCCAGGGATGCCGACCGGCGCTTCATGGAGCTTGCGCTGGCGCTCGGCAGGCGCGGGCAGGGACGTACCTGGCCCAATCCCGCCGTCGGTGCCGTCATCGTCAAGGACGGCGTGATCGTCGGCCGCGGCTGGACCCAACCAGGCGGACGACCGCATGGCGAGCCTGAGGCGCTGCGGCGCGCAGGCGAGGCCGCGCGCGGCGCCACGCTCTACGTCACGCTGGAGCCGTGCTCGCATTTCGGCAAATCGCCACCGTGCGCCGACGCCGTGATTGCCGCCGGCATCAAGCGTGTGGTGGCCGCGATCGAGGATCCCAATCCGGAAGTCGCCGGTCAGGGCCATGCGCGCCTGCGCGCCGCCGGAATCACGGTGGATGTAGGTCTGTGCGCGCGCGAAGCCGCCTTCGACCACGCCGGGCATTTCCGTCGCATCAGGGATCATCGCCCGCATGTGATCCTGAAGCTGGCGGTCTCGCCCGACGGCAAGATCGGCGCGGCCGGGGGCAAGCCGGTCGCGATCACCGGCGAGGCGGCGCGCAACCGGGTGCATCTCCTGCGCGCGCAAAGCGACGCCATCCTGGTCGGCATCGGCACGGTGCTGGCGGACGATCCGCAGCTCGACTGCCGCCTGCCGGGCATGGCAGCGCGCTCACCGGTGCGCGTGGTGCTCGATCAGAGCCTGCGCATTCCCGGCGCGAGCAAGCTCGTGGGCTCCGCGCGCGAGATTCCGCTGTGGGTGATGGGTTCTGAGCTCGCGGAGGCCGCGGCCGCCACGCGGCTCGGTGCTGCCGGCGCGCAGGTGATCCGCGTGCCGCCCGGCAACGCCTCGGGACTCGATCTTGCGGCAGTGCTGCATGCATTGGCCGGGAAGGGCATCACGCGGCTGATGGTCGAGGGCGGCAGCCGCGTTGCGGCGTCCTTCATCGCCGCTGACCTCGTTGACGAGATCTGGCTGTTCCGCGGTGCAGAGGCGGTGGGCGCCGACGGGGTGGATGCGCTCGCTGCATTGCCGCTGTCGAAAATCACGCAGTCGCAGGCCTACAAGGTTCATGCTAGCGAGACCTTCGACAAGGATACTCTCACCATCTACGAGCGCGCGTAATGTTCACCGGCATTGTCACCGATATCGGCGAGATCGTCGGCTTCACGCCGACGGCGCAGGGCCAGCTGCACCGGCTGCGCATCGCCTGCCGCTACGACCAGACCACCATTGCGGACGGCGCCTCGATCGCCTGCAATGGCGTCTGCCTGACGGTGGTTGCTTCTGGTGTCGAAGGCGGCAAGGACTCTGCTCAGAGGTCCTGGTTCGACGTCGATGCCGCGGCCGAGACGCTGGCGCTGACGACCGCCAAGCACTGGAGGGTCGGCACCAGGCTCAATCTCGAGCGTGCGCTCAAGATCGGCGACGAGCTTGGCGGGCATATCGTCGCCGGCCATGCCGATGGCATCGCGACCCTCGTCAGCCGCGAGGACCTGCCCGAGATGGCGCGGTTCGAGCTCTCCACGACGCGCGAGCTGGCGCGGTTCATCGCGACCAAGGGCTCGATCACGCTCGACGGCGTCTCGCTGACGGTTAATACGGTGAAGGACGTGACCTTTTCCGTGCTGATCATCCCGCACACCCTGACGGTCACGACGATCGGCGGCTGGAAGGCGGGGGATGAGGTCAATATCGAGGTTGATTTGATGGCCCGCTACGCGGCGCGGCTGACGGAAATGAAGTGACGGCGTCTTTAAACTTGGCTTACCCGCTGGTGGCGACTACATAGCGCCAACCCCTGTGGAACGGATTTGACGATGGCAGACGCGCGGCGCGCACCCCTGAAGGACCAGACCGACATTTCCGGCGCACGCGCGCTGATTGTCGAGGCACGGTTCTATGATGATCTCCAGGACGCGATGCTCGAAGGCGCGGTGGCCGAGCTGAAGGCGGCCGGTCTGACCCACGACGTCATCACGGTTCCCGGCGCACTGGAGATTCCTGCGGCGATCGCCATCGCGGTTGATGCCGCGGCCGCCAATGGCAAGCCCTACGATGCCGCGATCGCGCTCGGCTGCGTGATCCGTGGCGACACCATCCATTTCGAGATCGTTTCGCAGGAATCCTCCCGCGCGCTGATGGACTTGGCGGTGGCCCGCAAGCTGCCGCTCGGCAACGGCATCCTCACCGTCAACACCGAGGCGCAGGCCTGGGCGCGGGCGCGTGCCAGCGAGTTGAACAAGGGCGGCGATGCCGCGCGGGCCGCGATTGCGATGCTGCGCATAAAGCGCCGGCTGGCGCGGGCTTGATCATGGCCGACAACAGCAAGAAGCCGCCGGCTGGCACGGAGAAGAAAGCGAACCGGCGCGGTGCGGCGCGGCTCGCAGCCGTGCAGGCGCTGTACCAGATGGATATCGGTGGTGCCGGCATCAACGACATTTTTGCGGAGTTCGAGAGCCACTGGCTCGGCAACGAGGTCGAGGGCGATACATATTTACCGGCGGAAGCGGCGTTCTTCCGCGACGTCGTCTCCGGCGTCGTGCGCGACCAGAAGAAGCTCGATCCGCTGATCGACGAGGCGCTGTCGAAGGGCTGGCCGTTGAAGCGCATCGAAGCGATCCTGCGCGCGGTGCTGCGGGCAGGGGCCTACGAATTGGAACATCGCAAGGACGTGCCGGGCCGCGTCGTCGTGTCCGAATATGTCGACGTCGCCAATGCCTTCGTCGACCGCGAGGAGACCGGCATGGTCAACGCTGTGCTCGACCAGATCGGCCGCCAGTTTCGCGGCGACGAGTTCGGGCGGGGGTAGATATCCGCGAGGGCGGTGAAGTGATGCGATACGGCTGCCCCATATTCCGCTGTCATCACCCGCGAAGGCGGGTGATCCAGTACGCCGCGGCCTATCGATGTCCCACGATCGTCTCTGGAATACTGGATCGCCCGGTCAAGCCGGGCGATGACAGCGATGTGTGTGGCTAACGCTAATGACCAGCCCGCACGATCCCTCCGCCGAAGACTCCCTCATCGCGCGCTATTTCAAGCCGCTGGCGACTGATCCCGGCGCGTTGGGGCTGGTCGACGATGCCGCCATCCTGCAGGCGCTCGGCAGCGACATCGTCGTCACCACAGACGCGGTGGTCGAGGGTGTGCATTATCTTGCCACCGATCCGCCCGACACCATCGCGCGCAAGGCGCTGCGGGTGAACCTGTCCGATCTCGCTGCCAAGGGGGCCGTGCCGGCCGGCTTCGTGCTGACACTGGCGCTGCGCAGCAGGGAAGACGGCTGGCTCAGGCCGTTCGCGGACGCGCTCGGCGAGGATGCGAAAACCTTCGCTTGTCCACTGCTCGGCGGCGATACGGTGTCGACGCCGGGGCCGCAGATGATCTCGATCACCGCCTTTGGCCGCGTGCCGCAGGGGCGGATGGTCGGCCGCGCCGGCGCCCAGCCGGGCGACCGTATTCTGGTGACGGGGACGATCGGCGACGCCGCGCTTGGCCTCGATGTGCTCAAGGGCGGCGCGGTGGCGAATGCGCTGGCCTCCGATCCGCACGCGCGCGAGACGCTGATCTCGCGCTATCGCGTGCCGCAGCCGCGCAATGCTCTCGCGCACGGCGTGCGTGACCATGCAACGGCTGCGATGGATGTCTCCGACGGGCTTGCAGGAGACCTGACCAAGCTCTGTGCGGCGTCAGGCGTCTCGGCCACGATCGAGGTGACCAGCGTGCCGCTCTCGGCCGCTGCCGCCGGCCTGATCGCGGGCAACGTCGTTTCCGTTGAGACGCTGCTGGCCGGGGGGGACGATTACGAGGTGCTGTGCACCGTTCCGCCGGCGCAAGGCGACGCACTGATTGCCTTGGGGCGGGCGGCCGGCCTTGCCGTCACGGCCATCGGCACGATCGTCGCGGGCCATGAGCGGCCGCGCTTCCTGGACGGGCAGGGCCAGCAGCTGGTCTTGAAGCGACTGTCCTACAGCCACTTCTAGGAATTGCTCCAAACCGGCGTCCGGGCTGCCAAGACTGGCTAAATACCTGCCGAGATCGGCTTTTCGGGCTTATCTGGCGTTGCACCCTCAATTTGATTTTGGCAAGGTCGTGACCGACTAGGGCCGCGCCTTCGGGCAAGGGGCGGCCCTTTTCAAATCAAGGCGCCGCACCGCACGACGGAAAAACAAAAGGCGCCGGGGGTACGTTCATCAAGGATCTGAGGCAAAAAATCACATGACAGCATTATGGTTGATTGTGCTCTGCGGAGTGCTTTCCGTCGTCTACGCGATCTGGGCGACGTCTTCGGTGTTGAGCGCGGATGCGGGGTCTCCGCGCATGCAGGAAATCGCGGCGGCGGTGGCCGAGGGCGCGCAGGCCTATCTCAAGCGACAGTACATGACGATCGGCATGGTCGGCGTCGTGATTTTCGCCCTGCTGGCCTACTTCCTCGGCATGCTGGTTGCGATCGGCTTCCTGATCGGTGCGGTGTTGTCGGGCGCGGCGGGCTTCATCGGTATGAACGTCTCGGTTCGCGCCAATGTGCGGACCGCGCAGGCGGCGACGACGTCGCTTGCCGGCGGCCTCGAGCTCGCCTTCAAGGCGGGCGCCATCACCGGCATGCTAGTCGCGGGTCTCGCACTGCTCGGCGTTACCATCTATTTCGCCTATCTCACGCACGGCATGGGGCTGAAGGCCAACGACCGTGTCGTCGTCGATGCGCTGGTGGCGCTCGGCTTCGGCGCCTCGCTGATCTCGATCTTCGCCCGTCTCGGCGGCGGCATCTTCACCAAGGGTGCTGACGTCGGCGGCGATCTCGTCGGAAAGGTCGAGGCCGGCATTCCTGAGGACGATCCGCGCAACCCGGCGACCATCGCCGACAACGTCGGTGACAATGTCGGTGACTGCGCCGGCATGGCGGCCGACCTGTTTGAGACCTATGCGGTGACTGCGGTCGCCACCATGGTGCTCGCCGCGATCTTCTTCGCGACCTCGCCGCTGCTGGTGAACATGATGACCCTGCCGCTCGCCATTGGCGGCGTCTGCATCATCACCTCGATCATCGGCACCTTCTTCGTCAAGCTCGGCGCCAGCCAGTCGATCATGGGTGCGCTCTACAAGGGCCTGATCGCGACCGGCGTGCTGTCGATCGTGGGCGTTGCCGGCGTCATCTACTGGCTGATCGGTTTCGGCCCGCTGGAAGGCGTGAAGTATACCGGCATGGCGCTGTTCGAGTGCGGCGTCGTCGGCCTCGTCGTTACCGGGCTGATCATCGTGATCACCGAATACTATACCGGCACCGATTATCGTCCGGTCAAGTCGATCGCGGCGTCGTCGGTTACCGGTCACGGCACCAACGTGATCCAGGGCCTGGCGATCTCGATGGAATCCACCGCTGGTCCGGCGCTGGTGATCATCGCCGGCATTCTCGTCACTTACAGCCTTGCCGGCTTGTTCGGCATTGCGATTGCGACCGCCACCATGCTGGCGCTGGCTGGGATGGTCGTGGCGCTCGACGCTTTCGGCCCGGTCACCGACAATGCCGGCGGCATAGCCGAAATGGCCGGTCTTCCGAAGGAAGTCCGCAAGTCCACCGACGCGCTCGACGCGGTCGGCAACACCACCAAGGCGGTCACCAAGGGCTATGCGATCGGCTCCGCCGGTCTCGGCGCGCTGGTGCTGTTCGCGGCTTACAATGAAGACCTCAAATTCTTCATCGCCAACGCCGCGAAGTATCCGTACTTCCAAGGCGTACTGCCCGACTTCTCGCTCAACAATCCTTACGTCGTCGTCGGCCTCTTGTTTGGCGGCCTGCTGCCGTATCTGTTCGGCGCGATGGGCATGACCGCCGTGGGCCGTGCGGCCAGCGCGATCGTCGAGGAAGTGCGGCGCCAGTTCCGCGAGAAGCCCGGCATCATGCAGGGCACCGACAAGCCGGACTACGGCAGGGCCGTCGACCTGCTGACCAAGGCGGCGATCAAAGAAATGATCATTCCGTCGCTGCTGCCGGTGCTGTCGCCGATCTTCGTCTATTTCGTGATCTACGCGATCGCAGGTGGCGGTGCCGTCGGCAAGTCGGCCGCGTTCTCCGCCGTCGGCGCCATGCTGCTCGGCGTGATTGTGACGGGCCTGTTCGTCGCAATCTCCATGACCTCGGGCGGCGGTGCCTGGGACAACGCCAAGAAGTACATCGAGGACGGCCATTACGGCGGCAAGGGCAGTGATGCCCACAAGGCGGCCGTGACCGGTGACACCGTCGGCGATCCCTACAAGGACACGGCAGGTCCCGCGGTGAACCCGATGATCAAGATCACGAACATCGTGGCGCTGCTGCTGCTGGCGATCCTCGCGCACTGAACCAGAGGCAGCTTTCCTGCGACAAACCCGCGGTGCAAACCGCGGGTTTTTGTTATCCGCTTTGCGGGAGCGTCGCCATGAAGTTCGAGACGACCAGATGTATCCGGTGCGGCTGCGACATGTTGGCGGCCGACAGTGTTTGTCCAACTTGCGGCAAGACGCAAAGGGGCTCCCGGCAATCCGGGCCTCGCACAATGTTGGCAGTCGCGCTGGCGGCGGCCGTCCTCTTAGCCTTCAACTGGTTCAAATCCCCAGCGCCACAAGCAGGGCCTACTGCACGTCCATCTGCAGCCCTTCCTTCTGGATGACGCCGGCGAACTTCTTCGTCTCGGCGTCCACGAAGGCGGCAAACTGGTCGGGCGTGCCGTAGTCGGCGCGGGCGCCCATGGCCACGATGTTCTTCTTGATGTCGTCGCGCTCGAGCATCGCCTTCACTTGAAGGTTGAGCGCTTCGACAACGGCGGGCTGCACACCCTTCGGCAGGAACACCGAGAACCACGACGAGACGTCGAAAGCCGCAAGCTCCGGCGCGCTCTCGCGCATGGTCGGCAGGTTCGGCGCAAGGTCGCTACGCTCGGTCGTGGTGACGCAGAGGCCGGTCAGGGTGCCGTTCTGCACCTGCGGCAGGCTCGGATAGAGATTGTCGAACAGGATCTGGATGTCGCCGGCGAGCGCCGCCTGGAGCGCGGGACCGGCGCCGCGGAACGGGATATGCGTCATCTTCAGGCCGGTGAGCTGCAGGAACCAGGCGCCTGTGAGGTGAGGGCTCTGGCCGACGCCGGAGGAGGCGTAGCTGAGCTTGTCCGGATTGGCCTTGAGATAGGCGACCAGCTCGGCGATCGACTTGATGCCGGTCTTGGGATGAGCCGAGACGATGTTCGGGATCCGGATCATGTTGGAGACCGGCTGGAGCTGGTCCGGCTTGTAGGTGAGGTTCTTGAAGATGCTGTAGGCGATCGCGTTCGGACCGGGATTGCCGATCAGGATGGTGTGGCCGTCCGGCTTGGCGCGGACCACCTCGGCCGTGCCGATCGTGCCGCCGCCGCCGGAGCGATTTTCCACCACGGCCGATTGGCCCCAGGCGGTTTGCAGGTGCGCGGCCAGAAGCCGCCCCATCACGTCGGTCGAACCGCCGGCGGCAGCCGGCACGACGAGGCGGACGTTCTCGGTGGGCTTCCAGTCCGCCAGGCTCGATCGCGGCAGGATCGCTGCGGCCGAGAGGGCGGCAGCACCCGTGAGCACGCGACGGCGGGACAGCAATTGTTTGGGCACGAATCCACTCCCTGCATCTTGTTTTGCAGGGAGCGTATGGAACAGGACGCGCAACGGCAAGCCGCACGAAGCCGCAGGCTGAAGGCTCAGTTAAAGCTGAGCAGCTTGAAGATCGGCGTGAGGTAGCTCATCTCCTGGCCCGACGTCGGCGTGGTGCGGCTGATGAAGTCGAAGATCTTGCCGTCCTGCAGGCCGTAATTCGCAAGCCGGCGCACGCGCCGGTTCTTGTCGAAATAGACCGCGATGACGCGCTGATCGACCACCTTCTGATTCATGAAGGCGACCATGCGCTCCGAGCGCTGCGAGATGTAATAGAACACCTCGCCGTCGAGGGTTGCGACGGTGGAGGGGGTGCCCATCACGATCAGCACCTGGTCCTGGCTCGCGCCAATCGGGATCTGCTCCAGCGCGTTGGGCGGCAGGATGTAACCCTTCTGGAACTGCTCGCCGGTGCAGCCCGCAAGCGCAGCCCCAACCAGGGCCGCGGCCGCGAACAGGCGCAAGCCGCGCCAACGTGCTTGAAGGCCGCGCCGCTTGTCTGCACGCAGGCTGGTCTGGTTCGTTATCGTCATAGCGGAACTGATTCCGTCCCCTTGCGTCGCGCGAGGCGCTGAAGTACCGGGCGGAGGCTCTGAATGCAACACGCGCGCGCCCGCTTGCGGAAACCACAATGCTTTGGCCGTTCAATCACTTCAGGAAACCCCGCCTAGCCTCGCCGGGCACCATTGAAGCCATCTATGGCATGATCGTGACGCAGGCGCGAGAACCCATATTTTACCGAGACTTGGGCGTGCCGGATAGCGTTAACGGGCGTTTCGATCTGTTGCTGCTGCACCTCTGGCTGCTGCTGCGCCGTCTGCGCACGGTTCAGGGCGCCACCGAGCTGTCGCAGGCGCTGTTCGACCGCTTCTGCGAGGATATGGACGACAATCTGCGCGAGATGGGGATAGGCGACCAGACCGTGCCGAAGCGGATGCGGGCCTTCGGCGAGGCATTTTACGGCCGGGTCCAGGCCTACGATCAGGCCATGGAAAGCGGAGGCGAGGCGCTAGCATCGGCGATCTGCAAGAATATCTTGAATGGGGCCGGCATGGACCAGGCGCAGCGGCTCGCGGCCTATGCCAGGGCTGCCGAGGCCGACCTCGGCCGGACCGGCGAGGCCGCATTGTTGGCCGCGTCTTTCAAGTTTCCCCCAGCGCTCCCTGAGGATGTCACGCCATGAGCCGACCGATTACCGCATCCGGGCCCGATCCCTGGCAGGTGCCCGTCATCGTTGCACAGATCCCGGATACCGGCCTGCATCGCAAGCTCGAGGCCTCGGCCGCCGAGCGGCAGGCTATGGCCGAGACGGCAGGCTTGCGCGAGGTTGTCTCTGCCCAGGCCACCTTCGATGTCGTGCCGAGAAGCGGCAACCAGATCCAGGTCACGGGGCACGTCCGCGCCCGGATCGGCCAGACCTGTGTGGTCACGCTTGACCCGATGGAGAGCGAGATCGACGAGGAGGTGGACCTGATATTTGCCCCCGAGGCCGAAGTCCGCCGCCTGGCCGAGCTGATGGAGGAGGGGCACGACGATCAGGAGCAGGTCGCCGACCCCCCGGAGGCGATCGTCAATGGCATCATCGACCTCGGCCGGCTCGCCACCGACGCCCTATTCCTGGCGGTGGATCCCTATCCGCGGAAGCCGGGGGTGGTGTTTGAGCCCGAGGTCACCGCCCCCGATCCGGAGGACCATCCCTTCGCGGTCCTGAAGGCACTCCAGGACAAGAAGAAAGACCAATAGGTGCCGTCTTTCCCAGAGACCGCTTTGCTACCGGGCGCGAGGTGTTTGCGATCGTGGTTTGAAAGGTCGAATTATCTGTTTGATTTTGATGTACTTCTCGTGAATTCCGCCGTCTGCGGCCGGATCGTCCCGAATGCAAAAGGCTGGGGGCAAGAGGTTGTTTCGGGATAACAAAACGCTATTGTCGCGCCCCGGTCCGGGTGCGGCGTGGCGCTTGACCGACCGCCATGTTCGTGGCGAACCCATTTGCGGCCCCGCTCGTTCAAGACCGCACCAGACCAGGTTTCCAGGACTTTTATGCCAAGCAAGGTTCGCATCGCGCTTGACGCCATGGGGGGCGACGCCGGCGCCGCGGTGGTCATCCCAGGCGCCGCCATCTCGCTTGCCAGGCATCGCGAGATCGAATTCCTGCTGATCGGGGACCGCGCCAAGATCGAGCCCGAGCTCGACCGCCACCCCGCGCTGAAGGCCGCCTCGAAGATCATCCATACCGATGTCGCGGTCAGCGGCGAGGACAAGCCGAGCCAGGCGCTGCGGCGCGGCCGCAGGACCTCCTCCATGTGGCTTGCCATCGATGCTGTGAAAAAGGGCGAGGCGGATGTCGCGGTCTCCGCCGGGAATACCGGCGCGCTGATGGCGATGTCGCGCTTCCACCTGCGCACGCTGCCGGGCGTCGATCGTCCGGCCATCGCCGGCATGTGGCCGACCAGGCGCGGCGATTCCGTGGTCCTCGACCTCGGCGCCAGCATCGGCGGCGATACCCACCATCTGGTGTCGCTCGCCATCATGGGCGCGGCGATGGCCAGCGTGTTGTTCAACAAGAAGCGTCCCACGGTCGGCCTGCTCAATATCGGGGTCGAGGAGATCAAGGGGCACGAGGAGATTCGCGAGGCCGGCGAAATCCTGCGCGCCAGGAACCTCCCCGAGCTCGACTATCTCGGCTTCGTCGAGGGCGACGGCATCGGCAAGGGAGTGGCGGACGTCATCGTCACCGAAGGCTACAGCGGCAACATCGCGCTGAAGGCCGCGGAGGGAACCGCACGGCAGATGGCGGAATTGCTCCGGGACGAGATGAAACGGGGCTGGCTGTCAAAGCTCGGCTATCTCTTTGCGCGCAACGCCTTCCAGGCCCTGCGGAACAAGATGGACCCGAACAAATCCAACGGCGGCGTGTTGCTGGGGTTGAACGGGATCGTGGTCAAGAGCCATGGCGGAATCGCCGCCGAAGGCTTTGCCTATGCGATTGATGTTGGCTATGAGATGGTCAAATTCGATCTCCTCAACAAGATCAATCAGATGCTCAACCGCGAAGGTGGTGCACTCAATTCCGTGCAAGCCGCGCAGGAGGCTGTTTCGTGACTCAAATTCGTTCGGTCGTGCTGGGCTGCGGCTCTTATTTGCCGGAGCAGGTGGTGACCAACGCCCAATTGGCGGCGCGCATTGACACGTCCGACGAGTGGATCGTGCAGCGCACCGGCATTCGCGAGCGGCACATCGCGGCCGAGGGCGAGTTCACCTCGCATCTGGCGCTCAAGGCGGCGCAGGCTGCGCTCGCCGATGCCGGCGTGGACGCGCAGTCGATCGACCTGATCGTGCTCGCGACCTCGACCCCTGACAACACTTTCCCCGCCAGCGCGGTCGCCGTGCAGCATGGGCTCGGCATCAACCATGGCGCGGCCTTCGACCTTCAGGCGGTGTGCTCGGGCTTCGTGTTCGGGCTCGCCACCGCCGATAATTTCCTGCGCACGGGCGCCTTCAAGCGCGCGCTGGTGATCGGCGCGGAAACCTTCTCGCGCATCCTCGACTGGACCGATCGCGGCACCTGCGTGCTGTTCGGCGACGGCGCCGGCGCGGTGGTGCTGGAGGCGCAGGAGCAGCCGGGCAATGCCGCGACCGACCGGGGGATCGTGACCACGCATTTGCGCTCCGACGGCCGCCACAAGGCGAAGCTGTTCGTCGACGGCGGCCCGTCCTCGACCCAGACTGTCGGCCATCTGCGCATGGAGGGCCGCGAGGTCTTCAAGCACGCGGTCGGCATGATCACCGATGTGATCGTCGATGCCTTCAAGGCGACCGGGCTCAATGCCGACAGCATCGACTGGTTCGTGCCGCACCAGGCCAACAAGCGAATCATCGACGCGTCCGCGCACAAGCTCCACATCGCGCCGGAAAAGGTGGTGCTGACGGTGGACCTTCACGGCAACACCTCGGCGGCCTCGATCCCGCTGGCGCTGTCGGTGGCGCGCAAGGACGGCCGCATCAAGCGCGGCGACCTGGTTCTGCTCGAAGCCATGGGCGGCGGCTTCACCTGGGGCTCCGCGCTGGTGCGCTGGTAAGCCACAGTCGATAAAATTTTGCCCGAATCAGATCGGATTATCGATGCGCCTGCATTGATGAGCGCTGTTGACCGCCGTATCGTAAGCTCATAATTTCAGACAACAATTGTTCGCCGTGATGTGGGGCAGGGCGATGACCGATCAAAGTAAAACCGTAACGCGTGTCGATCTGTGCGAAGCCGTCTACCAGAAGGTGGGGCTGTCGCGCACGGAATCGTCTGCCTTCGTGGAACTCGTGCTGAAGGAGATCACCGATTGCCTTGAGAAAGGCGAGACGGTGAAGCTGTCCTCGTTCGGCTCCTTCATGGTCCGCAAGAAGGGGCAGCGCATCGGTCGCAACCCGAAGACCGGCACCGAGGTGCCGATCTCGCCGCGCCGGGTCATGGTGTTCAAGCCGTCCGCAATCCTGAAGCAGCGGATCAACGCCCAGCACCGCACCAATGGCGACGCCAGCAAGGCGCAACCCGAGGCGTAATCCGCCTTCCGGATAAGGATTTGGCATTTGGACAAGGCGCCGGATGCGTTCCGAACCATCAGCGAAGTAGCGCAGGAACTCGACATTCCGCAGCACGTGCTGCGGTTCTGGGAGACGCGTTTCTCCCAGATCAAGCCGATGAAGCGCAGCGGCGGCCGCCGCTATTATCGCCCCGACGACGTCGACCTGCTCAAGGGTATCCGCCGTCTCCTCTACGGCGAGGGCTACACCATCCGCGGCGTGCAGCGGATCCTCAAGGAGCACGGCGTCAAATCGGTGCAGGGCCTCGCCGACAGCGCGGCCGCGGTCTCGTTCGGGGCTATCGAGGACGCCGTCGGCGCCAGCCTGATGGAGCCCGAGGAGGAGACCGGCGTCCGCGGCGCCCGCGATAGTGACGACGACGATTACCAGGGCGAGGAGGAGGAGGGCATCGACTTCCGCTTCTCCGAGACCGACGACGAGGAAATCCTCACCACCTTCCGCAAGGGCGGCACCCCCGCCGCGCCCGCAGGCCCCAGCGCCATCGACCGGGAGCGCCTCGGACGGGTGCTCGCCGAACTCATCGCCTGCCGCGAAATGCTGGATCAGGCGCTCAAGGACGCCTGACGCCGGATCTCCTCGGCTTTGGGGGCAGTTCCGGTGCCTTTCGGCAGAGGCACCAAAATCCAAAATGGTGTGACCTCGCCTTGCGCAAACCGGCGATCCTAGCTAATGGAACGACGTTCGGAGCGTGGCGCAGCCCGGTTAGCGCACTAGTCTGGGAGACTAGGGGTCGGAGGTTCAAATCCTCTCGCTCCGACCAATACTTAGCCGGAATTCAGGGCATCCGGATTTCTTAAAAGGTAACGTGCGGGGTAACGGCGTTTTCCGCGAGGGGGCTTTGAATGAGCTGGTTGGATCGGTGGAAGCGACCAAGCACTCAACCGCCCCCGTTGGACAGCCAACGCGGCCTGGATTTCCATCTCACCCAAATCGAGTTCTCAGATGGAAGAAGCATCTCGCTGCGGCACGATTCGATTTTGGTGCTGACGGGTGCAAACAACGTCGGCAAAAGCTCAACGTTGACAGAAATTTTCGATCACGTGGTTGATGGACACGCTCTTGGCCCGCTCTTGCGTTCGGTTTCAGTCCGAGCGAAGGGCCCGACTAACGCATTTGTCGAGTACGTAAACTTGAAATCTCTTCCAGCCGACATGGGCTATGTGAACTTAGATGGAAGACCCTACCGCATTTCTGATTTTGAAGATGATATAAAGAGGAGTTTTGTCGGTTCACGCGCAGCTATTTCTTTCTTTAACCACCTCACCGCCATCAAGCGACTCGAGGCCGCAAATCCTTCGACACGTGAAAATCGGCCGGAGCAATCTAAGAAGCCGATTCAGTGGCTGGAATTTGATAGCGAGACTGAGAGCAAGATCAGTTCGCTATTCGAACGCATATTCGGGGTTCACCTAGTTCTAAACCGGTTAGCCGGGGATAGACTAAAGCTTCATATTAGCAAAAATGGTCCGCACACAAATACCCCTAGCTTCACCCGGGAGAGTGTAGCGCGGCTCGCTCAACTCCCGCAGCTTGAGCGGCAAGGCGACGGGATGCGGAGCTTTGCAGGAATGATGCTCAGTCTGTTAGTGAACCCAAAAAAGGTGGTTCTAATCGACGAGCCAGAGGCGTTTTTGCACCCGCCGCAGATACGTAAACTGGCTGACGTCATCGCGCGAGAGACACCGGAACAAACTCAAATAATCGTCGCGACGCACAACGACGAATTTATAAGAGGTCTGCTTGATGTCTCGGGCGACCGTGTAACGGTTGCGAGAATAGTTCGCAAAAAAGATGATGCCACTGCCGTATCTGTGTTGGACTCCACTCAAATAACAAATCTTTGGACAGACCCGCTGTTACGAACCTCTGATGTCCTCTCCGCCCTGTTTCACGAAGCGGCCATCATTTGTGAGGGAGAATCAGATGCCCGATTTTTCAGGGCTCTAATTGATGCGATCACGACGGAACAGCGGCGGCCTGACATTCGATTTTATCATTTCGGCGGAAAAGATAAAGTGACCAGCATCGCCAAGGCTTTGAAGCTTGTGAGCGTCCCCGTCGTCGCGGTGGTTGACATTGATGTACTCTCGGACAAAGCAAAATTTTTAGCGCTTTTTTCTACGATGGGCGGAAATGCTGCCGAGATAGAAAAAGATTTGACGCTTCTTGTTAGTCGAGTTCAGTCGAAACGAAAAGATCCGACCAGCATAGAAGTCGCGCTGGAGCTGGAGAGGATCGCAAATGAACTGCGCAATACCTCTTCGATTACGGATCAATCTCGGAAACAAATAGCGGATATCGGAAAGACACCATCTCCATGGCAGCGCATCAAAGAAGATGGCTACCGAGGATTCGCCGACGCCACCCTCATCAATGCGTTTCAGAGGATATCTGCGGCTTCGGAGGCGGTCGGTCTACTGATTTTGAAGGAGGGCGAATTAGAGGGCTTCTGCAGGAGCTTTTCCCGGAAACACAAATCCGAGTGGTTAGCGTCGGTACTGCAACTCAATCTAGAAGAAGACGAAAAGCTCGCTGAGGCTCGGAGTTTTGCAACGAACCTATTAACCGTCGTTTCTCACGTGATCGACGACCTCCCCCAGCCTAAAGCCTCAACTCTTCCCGGTGCCACGTCGGCCTGTTCGTCGCGATGAACAGCGCGATGCAGATCGCTAGGATCAGGTCGTCATGGGCGCCGGACCGTGCGTTGTAGGTGACGCGTCCACTTTCGGAGACCTTGCGTCCAAAGTCCCGCAATTCCTCCTTGAGCGCCGTCGACTCCATCAGATCAGCAGCGATCTTTAGCTCTCCCGAGTGCATGCGCGATTCTAGGCCAGAGACGAGAAATCCTTTCGGCACATGGTGCGTGTTGCCGCCGTTCATCGTCACTTCGTTGCCGGCGGTGATCAAGACCTTTTGCGGGCGCAAGCCGGCCCGTTCGAATTGATCAGCGACGGGGCGGCCGCAACCGGTGAAGTCGAGCGCGAACGTCGCGCCGACCAAGGGTTCACGTCCCAACAGATTCGCCACATGCTCAATTTGCTGCGGGTACGGCATGCCCAGCGGCAGGCGCTCCAAATGCCGCACCAGAAAACGTTCGGTCTTGGTTTGGCGCAACACGCGGTTCTTATCGTCGCGCACGTGCTCACCGGGGATAACCTTGTAATTGAGCGCGCAGATCGCGCTTGGATCGATGGACTGGCCGACGTCGAGACCCACGATCCATTCGTCGCGCGGGCGCACGTCGGCGCGTCGCCATCCAGACGGGTCCACCATCGTCATCATTTCCATAGCGGCCTCACCTCAGGGTCAAACATCATTTCCACTAGGCTCGAGTTGAACGCTGCGATGTCCGAGTCTAGGAATTCGCAAAGGTATTCTTCGCGGAATTTCGTCTCACCGAGATTCTTCCTCTCACGGGCCAAGAATTCGGGCGTGATGCGGTCGCACGATCCCAACTCGACGTGGATGCGATGCCAGTCCGGGTCATTGCTGGTCCACGTCTCGTAAAAAACGCCGCGCTTGCCTTTGGGCGTGGACAAATAGACGAGCTGGCCGCGGGTGTTCGTGGCGAGCATGGGCCGGACGGCGGTAATTAGCGCGTCCGAGCACCGACTCGTTTCGTCGATAATCGCGAGGCGCACGTTGGCCAGGCCGCGGAGCGTGTCGCCGTCATTGTCGCCGGGCAGCGCCAGGATGCGGCTCCTGTTCTCGAGTTCGATGCGGCGCGCGGCGTCGCCGATCAGCGCGGGGGCATTCGCGATACGACCGTAGGCGGAGCGCGCCCGTCGCACGAATTCATCGGACAAGCGTTGCGCCGGCGAAACGATCAGAACCAGGCTGTCGGGCTCTGCCGTGGCCACCGAAAGCGCCTTCATCACGGCCGCCTCAGTTTTCCCGTGCTGCCGGGGTATCAGCATTGCGACCTGCGGCGCATTGGAACGCACAAAGTCGGCCTGCCACTGGTCTAGATCAATGTCCGCGTCCTGTGCGAGCAGCGCAGGATCCAAGGCGCGGGCGAAGTCCGTGGCCATCAACATGGCGGCGGCACTGGACAGGGCGGGGGCGTGATCGCCTGGGCATCGATTACCAAGAGGGGCTTGCCGGCGCGCCGCGTGATGTCGTGGGCAGCGTCGCTTTCCAGCCGATGCAGGGCCGCACCGACTGCCTGCGAGGCCGCGGGGAAGGGGCGCAGGGCGTTGACGATCGCCTGGCGCACCGCCAGGTAATCGGCGCTGATCAGGAGCGACGTCGACCGCACGTCGTGGCGCTGCACGATCATGCCGAGCAGCTTCCCGACCAAGGCCAGGTTCGCCGTAATGGCCCCCTCCGCACTGATGGCCGCTTTGATGTCGGCGAAGTCTATTGCGGTGGCCACGTGCTGTTGCAGGCGCGCGCGCTGGTGCACGAGCTGCGACAGCAAGCCTTCCTGCTCGCTCGTCTGTAGCGCCTCGAGGTCAATCTCGGTGGGCTTCTGCGCCGTCAGGATCGCCGCCCGCATAGCCGGGCTGACGTGGTTGGCAGCATGGCGACCGACTGCATCGGCGCTCACATTGAAGCGGCGGGCGAGCGCGTTGTGCGCGATGCCATGCGCGAGCCCAATCTCGATCTGGTGCCGAGACTTGTGGGAGCAGATAGAACACTTCGGGCCGGTTTTGCCCATTACTCAACTCACCTGCGATCTGGCCACGCGAATTCGCGTTTCGATACCCTGATGTTTACCCCGGATAAGGAAAAAATCAGTGAATTATCGAAAGTGCTGCAACTGTAGTAACGAAGGCTAACAGAGCACTAGTCAGTAGAACTAAAGCTCATCGCATCCAACGAACAATGCGACGCGAACTGGTGCCAGAGAGCACGCGAATTAACAAAAGCGTCCGCATAAGGACACTTCAACTTGTAAGTGCTCCCGGATAGAATTCCTTTCCTGCGTTGACTGAGGAAATTGCCAGCCGCGGAGACCGCAATGCTCTCAAAAGAAATCGTTCAGACGCTTGGCGGCTATCTCAGTTATGGAGCCATTGGCCTTGGCCTCGCTGTCGCGGTATTGGCAACGATCCTGCTAATTTCGAAAAGCGCCGCCGCTGGCCGCTTCATGCAGTTTGCGCTCGTCCTTGTAGTAATTGGATCAGGTGTCGAGCTGTTGAGAATCTACGCCGCGAATGCCGCGACGTGGCGGGTCTTCGTCGCTTCGCAAAATCTGCCCGATGAGTTCTGGAACGATTTCCTTCTCTCCAGACAACAAAAGATGTTTGGACTCGCAGAGCCGACTGACGAATACACAAGCGGCTCCTTTAAGGAGGGGGACACGAAGACGGTGCAAATCCACATTCCGAAGGGAGAATGTCGGTACTATTTCGCAGCCGTTCGGCCGCCCGCTAAAGTAAGTGTTCAAATCAGTGATAACGAAAGCAACGCGAGGACCCTGAGGGCGACCGACTATTATCGAACGGGAAAGATCTGCGTACCCAGCGCAAGCTCGACACATGAGATTGGCGTACAGGTCCAAATGACTGATAGTGATGGCCAGTTCTCGATATCAGCGTTCAAGGCTCCTCCGGAGGAAGAGGCGCCGCCAGCTTCCGCGTCGACAACGTCTCAAACAACTCCCCAAGCCAATCCGTCACCCGTTCCAACCCCAACTCCTACGCCAGCTCCGCAGACGAAAGTTGCGAGGCGAGTGGTCTGTACGGGAGAATTCGAAGCCAATTGCGCGGGGCCGCACGACGCATTCTTCACATGCGGTTTTTTCGGGGGCGACGATCAGATCGCATCGCAAATGTGCAAAGGGTCGCCATCTAATGGCGTACGTATCAACACAAAAGGCGGGAATAAGTGCGGATACTCCTTAATTGAGGTGACTTGCGGTTAGCCAAGTTCACTTTTCCAGTTCATTTCCATGTTGACGACGCGCGTTGGTTCACTGGTTCACCTATAGGGATATGACTGAACCGAACCAGACGATGATGGGGCAGAAATGCCCCCCATCGTGTCGTCCGTGGTTCACGGAGTGGTTCAGGCGAACCAGCTTGAATCCAGGGCTTTTGGCTCTCATGGTTCGGTTTTGGTTCGCCCCGTGGTTCGTTCAATTTGGACCTGGAAAACGCGCCGGCGGTAGCGGTGGTTGGTTCACCCCTGAACCACGCGAATCCATGCTGTTTAGCTCCCGCTGGCCGACGGCCGTCAACGTCCAGCCATTGCGCTCCGAGCGGATCAGTTTCTGTTGTTCGAGCTTTTGCGCCAAGCGGTACACGCGGCTGTCGCTCATTCCGAGCAACTTCGCCACTTCCCGGCGGCTTTTGCGGGCATGCTGATCGATGGTCCGCAAGAGCGCGTCCTCGTCCCGCTCATTCGCTCGCTCGCGCTCCACGAGGCCCATGTCCGAGACGGGCCGAGCGACAACGGTCGGGATTGGGCGCCCTTTGGTGTCCCGCAGCTTCGGGTGCTGCACGACCACCAGTTCGAAGTGTACGGGCTCGAACGATGGTCCGCGAAACTTCCCAAGGGCTTCGAAGGCAATCAGTTGACCGTTCCGGCGCAAGGCAACGTTGCCGTCCACCTCGTTCAAGAACGCCCCGCCGCCCTTCGGGATCAGGTCGTCGTCGGCCGCGCGCTTAGTCGGATGCGCTAGGGCGAGCACGCATGGCCCACCAGGAAGGTTTGTCATAGAGCGCAGTAGGCGGGCGTAGTTGCCCATTTGGACGTTGTCATTGTCGTCGTCGCCCTCGAAATACGCGGCTACGGTGTCGACGATGATCAGGGTTGGCTTTAGGCCCTTGGCAACCACTTCAGTTTCGATGTTCGCAACGTTCTCCGAAATCTTCACTACGCCGTTGATGAAATGGACGTCCACGGCGTCGGGGTCGATGCCCATCTCTTGGGTCACCCCCAGCCATCGCGCTTGGACGTCGGTGGGATTTTCGCCGGCCGCGTATATCACGGTCCCTTTCTCGACCTCGATGCCCCCGATCGAACGACCTGTCGCCACGTGTGCAGCGAGGCGCATAGCTGCCGCGGTCTTGCCGCCGCCCGTTTTGGCGGTCATCGAGTAGCAAAAGCGCCGCTGGAAGATCCGGTCGACAACGTAGTCTGGCGGCACGAAATCGCAAACGAACTGACCCGACGACTGAATCAGGTTGGTGGGTGCAGCCGGCTTCGGAAACGGGATCACGGGCATCGCTTTGGTTTTCTCCAGCAGTTCGCGGAAGTGGCGATCCCGCCAACGTTCGAATTTCAGCCCATCGCCCCAAGGGCGCGTGTCCGCTTGCCACTGGGCATAGCCGGCGTCGTCGAGATCGAAAAATTTCTGAACCCGCTTCCGGTGGCGCTCAACTCGGGCATCTCGTTCTGCTTGATCGGCCGCGCGCTTCGCCCCCACCTTGGCGGCCAAGTCGTTCAGGATTTTCTCCGTGCGCTCCCACGCGTCGCCGCATGGCTCGTAACCACGCTCGCGTTCGTAGTGCATCACGTCGATAATGAGTTGATCTAACCAATGCTTGGGGCGGTCGTAGGCTGCCCACTCGTCGACTAGGGCCGCTTCGTATTGCTCTATGGTCACGGGCTGGCGCGGGTCGCCGGGGCCTAGCAGATGCTCGGCGAGCAGTGGCGATTCGTACTCATGCATGAGATCACGCCAGATCTCGAAGCCTTCCGAGTTGGGCCACTGGCGATGGATGTCCCATCCAAGAGCTAGTGGAGGCGACATTTCCGGCTCGTACTTGCCACCGCACCACCAGTAGGTGAGATCGTGAAGCGCATCGATGCTAAGGCTGGCGGAAAGGCGTTCGGCCTCGTCGATTTCCAACAGACTCAAACTCATGGGTACTCCTTTACTATGGAGCCCCGAACCAAGTTCTGATTGCAAAAATCGCGGATTGTGCTAGGTAAAGGCCGCCAAGCTATTTACCGAGACGTCCGCGGCCCTGCGATCAGTCCTGATCCGGGGCCGTTTCGTTTGCTGCCAATTTTTCGAACACGGCGCGATGAAGGCGCGTGATCCGCTCGATTGCGGCGATACCTGCTGCCTTGTTGGGTTCAAAGATGAACACCGCCGAATTGTTCGTTCGCGGTCGATCGATCATCATCGTGACCGATCTGTCCCCGTGGAAGTCGACTACGATGTCCGCGGGGTTCTCGCCTTCCCAATCTGCAAAAGCGCTTGTGCGGATGCTACCGACTAGTCCGTCCAGCGCTGTACCTAGGTCATCGAACTTAGTGAGCCCTTTCACGAATTGGAATGCGGCCCGTGCGCTGTCCTCCGCGACCAGTTTTGACCGCAGCGGACTGTAAGTCGCGCTCGAAAGTTCAAATCGCCTGACCCGCTGCACGTGTGCCACGCGTGACTCGCCTCGGGGCGGATCGAACGCGAACCCGAGCAGCGTGTTGACGCGGTCGGTGTCGGTCATGACTACGCCGCCGTAGCGGCCGGGCGCGCCCTTCGAGACCAACTTGCCGGATTGAAGATCTCGAAAGTGGTCGGCGGCGGTGCCGGCGGCAAGCGATGTCAGTTCGGCGGCTGTTGCCTTGAGGAGACTGGCTTTCATGTTGCCGACAATAGCTGGTTAAATATTGAAAGTCAACATTTAGACTAATCCGAGCTGCCGGGCTACGACCAGAGTCGACGAGTAATGTTGAACAGCGCCGCCACCGGCACGCCGACCAAGATACCGACAGTGCCGTAGGCAACCATCAGCATTGTCGCCGACCATTGTCCCGAACTCGTCGCGAAGCCATAGAAGGTGCCCAATGCGCAGAGCGTGCCGGCGATCAAGAACACGTTGCGATCGTTGCGCGCCTCGACGTTATGGATGGGCGTTCGCCTTGGACCAAGCTTTGGAAGGCCGAAGGGATGCCGTGACCCGCAACTGGGGCATGCGGCCGCGTTCCCCGAGATTGGATGTGCGCAGTCGTGGCAATTGATTAGCTTTTTGATCGAGACCATTGTGGCCATCGTGAGTGTCGGGTCGCCGTCCCGCAAGCGAAGATCATTCCGCGCACATCGCCGGCAACTTCCGGCCGGGATAGCTCGCCAAGATCCGAATCTGATCCGCCGGAATCCCGAGCCCCATCAGAGACGTCATTAATTGGACGCGGCTTCCACCGCCGGCGAATGTCTCGATCGCGGCCTCGTACTGGTCGAGGTCGCCGAGAGTGCGCAGCGCAATGAACCCGGGATAGTTAGAACGGATCGTGTCGAGCATGGTGATGCAAGCCCCTGTTTTGATTCCCAGGGGCAAGGAACCACATTGGCGGCCGCGCGTCAAACAGAAATTCGGATTTACGGAATTTGTCAACATGCAGTGCTGCTGACACGATCGCAAAAGACGTCGGGCTGAGAATTCATTCGCAGACCCTGCGGGAAACATGGTATCAATTCATCTTTTGGATGTGGGAGAAGAATTTGCATGCTAAGAATCATTTCAAGTTTGGTCATCATCACCGTTTGTTTTACCGGTAGCGCTACCGCAGCTGATCTGCGTGCAAAACTAAAAGGGCGAATGTCATGCGTGGAGTTCTTCCCTGGAAAATACTACTGTCATCAGCAAGACATTAGTTTAAGCTGCGACAAGCCAGGATTTCCTCCGATCCCGCCGACTCCTCCGCTACCTACGCCAAGGGACTCTTTTGCAGTGCTCCTGCCACCGCCCGGCGCTAAATTTATTCTTGGCACGGGGTTCTGCAGAATTACAGAGCAACGAGGCGAATCGCACCTGAATCTGACTCAGTTCAATGAGAGACAGATGACGGTCGATTGGGGTTGCAAAGCTAGTGTTCAGAATGACGCGTTTGTCTACGGCTACTGCGACGCTAGGGCAGAGAAGCCTTGACGGCAAAACTTACGTGTTAAGAGGGGCTTTGAAAAATCCATTACGCAAAATGCCTGCTAACGCGCTTTACGCGCAGTTGGGTAGGATCATAGAGAGCACGCCCGCTCTGGCGCAGAAGTATCCGCCACCACTTACCGGGTACTTGCCCTTCGGAGCCATGGAGCACCAGTGGCTCGGACGCGCTGAAGCGTTGGTCAGTGAGGCGCTGGGTGCAGAGGGCGCTATCGAGTTCAAGTCAGCCTTAAACAACTCCGCCCAGTACCGGAATTGGTTCCCTGGCGAAGTGCAGCGTATCCTATATCGAGCCTTGGCCGTGGTCGAAATGGAGCTACCCGCGCCTGCTACCGGGGCCTTTATTCCGGCTGGCAATTCGTTCGATGCCCTCAAGGCTATTCAACGCATTTTTGAGTTAGCCCGGATCGATGTTCTGGTCGTTGATCCCTACATGGACGAAAAGATGCTGACCGAGTTTGCGCACTTCATTGGAGAAAACGTGCAAATCAGACTCCTGGCGGATGCGTCCGCCGTAAAAGCAGGCTTGGCTCCAGCAGTGAACGCGTGGCAGAAGCAGTACGGTGCATCGCGGCCGGTCGCAGCCAGGCTTGCGCCAAAGCGAAGTCTCCATGATCGCCTGATTGCGATTGATTCATCGAGGATCTGGACGGTCGGCCAATCGTTCAGAGACCTTGCCGCTCGCGCTCCAACGACTTTTGTCGAGGTCGACAAAGAGACGGCAGCGCTAAAGATGCAGTCCTACGCGGACACCTGGACTTCAGCGTCTCCCCTGTAAACCCCGGTTCTTTGAACGAAGGCTTGACGCAACGCTGTGTAAATCCGATGCGGTGCACGTGGTGAGTTGCTACCTGAGCGGCCGACAAGCTTAAAGCCGAGCGTTTGAAGGAAGAAGCTGAGGCGGCTGGATTCTCGATTCGAGTCCGCCGACTCCGGTTAAACTACAAAGGTGGACTTGCAGAGTTCATCCAAGGCGCCTACGAACAGAAAGAGGTTCGGCGCAAACATCGGAATGACGTCTGAGCCCGAGTTGAGTGAGCTGCTCTATGCCGCGCGACGATCGCTCTCGCTAATATGCGGCGCGACATACACATTCGCCGCACTGGCCGGCTAACGCGCCTGCAATAGAGCCACCCACAATGCCGCCCAGACGGCCCGCATCGCGGGCGATTTCCTCGCATTCGCCCTGGTCGCGAAATGCTCCTCTATCTTTGGCAGCCTTTACGAGCGGCAGTGCAGCCGCCATCACTGGGGCTGAAACAGTATTTGACCAACAAACGCCAGCGGCAACAAAACCACAAGCTGGTCCTCCTAATAACATCTCGCGCTTGGGCTCGATGCAGACGGTTATCTTCTGATCGTCCAGCTCGATGGCTTGACAAGGAAGCGTTCTCACCGACGTGCCGCCAATCTGCGTTTGCTGTGCATATGCTGAGGCCGCGGTGAGCGTGCTGAGAAACAAAATCAGTTGAGCCAAACGATGCATGAGAAGCTCCTGTAGAAGTGTCAGGTCTAACGGGCGGAACCGGTACCCAGCTATAAAATGGGGGAATAGCAGGCGCACGGTGCTCCTACAAAAGCGGGCGCAAGTGCAAAAACTCCCAAAGGGGGAGCAAAGCAGCGGCGGCCCGTTCTATCTGTATAACTCGTCGGAGCACCTGCAACAGGCGCCGCTGTCGTCACAAGAAGCGCAACGCCGTCTCCAGTTGCGTCTTCAGATTATTTCTGAAGGCTACATACGCGCCATAGCTCTGAGGATCTTCTCCGTGCGCGCCTCCAGAGCAATTTTCGTGCAGACCGTTGATTAAGGAGTCGTACTGACCCAGGCCAGAATTGAGCTGTTGAATTGCGGCCTCTGTCTTGCCCGTCGCCAAGGACGTTCTTGCTTGGCTGAATGCATTCACGGCCGTGTGACCATGCACCTGCAACGCGCCCCAGCTCTCTGGGGGCCTGCCGTGGCTACCACCTGAGCATCCTTCGCTCATCGAGCCCATCTGACTTTGGATCGCCGGGATTGCCTCTCCCAGTATCTTGTCCACGACGACCTTGGCGTCGGCAGCGGAGGCCATGTTGGCGACCGGAGTAAAAAGCAGAATCCCATAAACAATCGCGGCAGTTTTAGACCGGAGCGAGCGAGCGACTGAGTTTTTGAAGTAGGACATCATCGAGGTATCCTCCTAGACTATGATTTCCTCATAGAACCGCCAGCCCAGGCTGGAGAACTTAGGAGCGAATTCTCAATCCAAAAACTAATAGGTTAGGGCTGACGGCAGCGACAATTTCCTAAGGGAATAATATCGCGATTACGACCTTGAGTAAATTGCTGATTTAAATGGATACATTAACTTTATAAAACCCATTCACTAATACAGATCCAAGTTCCTCCTTTTATGCACGCTCATAGTTCCCGCCTTTTCTTGGCGCTCTGAACGATGCGAATGGTGTCCGCATAGCGAGCGGCCTTGTCCCGCGCCAATTCTTCGCGCAGTTGCAACACGGTGTCAGCGGATGCGCCCTGGCCGATAGCTGATCGAATGCTTTGTCGCGGATCTTTACCAGGCCGGCTTCATCGGCACCGCCGCGAACGCCGATCAGCAGAGCAGCTTCGAAGTTGAGGACGATCGTTTGGAGTTGGCTGGCCACTACACCAGCCTCACGTTCGCGGCCATTGGCTTTTCGGTGCGCTCGTTTAAGCCAATCTCGAAGCCAACGTGCTGCCCACTTCCAGCGCTCGCGTGCCGAGCGGAAGCGCCGAGGCATGGCAAAAGACATCGTCCGCGCGAAGGAAGCCGAACCCGCGTTCGCCGTTCCAATTCTTAACCAAGCCAATTTTCATCTCGTGTCCCCGTTGGGAAGCTGCCTGAACGCCGATCAGGCGAAGTCGCCGCCGGTCAGGTACTCAATGTCTGCGGTGAGTCCGAAGTTGCCGCCTGTGCGTTGCATCACCATGAGCGAGCCGGTCTGGTACTGAGTGGAAAGCACCGTCTTGACGGATCGATTGACGACATGCGGGCTCGCAGCAAGGGTGATCGTCCCGGTGCTGTACATCACGAATCCAACGTTGAACCCGATGTGCAGGTCGTTGCTAACGGTCACTGTGACGTTTGAGGTGTCGTCAGAACGAAAGATCTTCCCTTCGTCGTTGCGGGTGATGGTCAGATTCCCAGTGAACGGCACGATAAGACCGCGGTCGGTTGCGTAATTGTAGCTCACGGCTTGAATCCTTCGATCTGCTTGTTGGACAGTTCGACAGCGCGATCGTGCCAGTCGTTGACGATCAATCGCGGTGCAAATTCGATGTGCTGCAGCGCGCGAAGGGCGTCTTCCAACCCGTTGCGGGACTTGAAGTGCCAGGAGCGAATAGTTTCACCTTGCGCTACGTTCGCATTCGAAAGAGTGCGGTCGATCGCCGCGAGGCGTGCCCATGCCTCACGGAAGGCGTTGAGCGCTTCGACGTAGGCCGGGCCGGCGGCATCCCGCTCGGCTGTGAGCTGTTGCCGGTTCATCGCTCGGTCTGCCCCAAGGCGCGCGCGAGGTCGGCTGGGAGCGGCTTCTTGGTCGGCTCCGCCTGGCGCGGGTCACGCGTCGGCGTGATCTTGATGTCGACGACCGGCTGCAAGGCTTCGGTGACCTGCTTCGCCGCGCTGTCGGTGTTCAGTTTCTGGACCATTTTGGAGTTGTCCTTTCGGATTGAGAGTTACGCTGCGAGTTCGGATTCGATCGCGGCCTCGATGTGTCGCTGATCGGGCACGCTTTTGTTCAGGAAATCGCCGAGCGCGTGCACGTTCGGCAGCTCGGCCAGTTCGCGAGCCGCCTCGGACATGGCCGCGGTCGCATTGGCCAGGAGCCGCACCGCGTCTCGCTCCCCGTCTAGCTCGGCCGATTTGCCGGGGTGCACGAGGTCGATCGCCCGACCGCGGGCCGCCTCGACCGTCTCACGATCGCCGCCAACGAGTTCGGGGGCCTCAAGGATGGCCTGCAGATACAGCAGGGACATTGTCGGGATGGTCGCCCGCAGTTCCTTCGCCGACTTCGGCAAGCGATCGCGAACCTGGCCACGCAGAAACGCTCCCGCTGCATCGGTCTTGTCGATCGCGGGCAACTGGATATTGGCGCGCTTCTCGTCGATCCTGGCGCTGAGCCGCTGCACGGCCAGGTTCGCGCGGATCAGCTCATGCGCCTTCTTTTTCAGTTCGTCCCGGCCTTCTTTCGTCTTCCCCTGCGCGCTGAGATCGGCGTTGCCGCGAACTCTGGTTGAGGTGGCCAGAATATCGCGATGCAGTTTTGAGAGGCGGGAGAGTGAGCCGCGCACCGCGACGTCTGACACGCTGGCGGCCTGCGTTTCGATCGTAGCGAAATAGCGTTCATTCATTTTGGGTGTGACCTATGTTGTGGATTTGCTTGCGAGGTTAATTGTCAACATCAGGCCGCAATGGGCTGCCGACGCGCGGCGACGGAGCGCTCCCAAGCGGCAAGCTCTGCAAGGCGCCAAAAGCGGCGTTTGGCGATGTAGAGCGGGCGAGGGAAGTCGGAGTCGTCTTTCAGACGACGCTCGACCCACATATGGCTCACGCCGCCATAACGGGCGCGGAGCTGCGACGTGGGGATCAGGGCGTGGGGATCGTCAGCGGACATCGTGACCTCATGTGTTACGCACATAAGGGCACAGTCGGCGAGTAATGTAGCCAGCAGCTAAATGACGATTTTGCAGCAGTTAATTATCGTCTGGGCCACCTTCGAAATGACCAATGGGGCCGCGCCTGCGAGCGCGTCGCAACCAATCGCTCAGGCTTTGCTCTTGCACCTTGAACTCGTCGGCGGCCTTTGTCAGGGCTTCGGCGCGCGACATCCCCTCGCGCACTAGGATCCAATACCTGTTCGCTGCCGGCCAAGTCTTGTCGTATTTCCCGACCTGCAGCCATTCGTCGCCATTTAGAGGGTGCGGCACGATTATGTTTTGCGAGGGGCGTCCTGCGCGTCGCTTGGTCATGCCGGCTCCCTCTGGAACGCGATCACGTTGCTCGCCGTCCGGCCGTTCACCAGATCGTCGACATATCGAGCCCACGCCGTGAACGCCTGTGTTTTTTCCCGCAGGTATTTGTGGCGAGCGTAGACCTTGGCCACGCCACGGATGCTGCCGGACGAATGGTTGACGCAAGCCTCTGCGACCTCAATTGAGAATCCGAGCGCTTGCAGACCGGAATAAAAGGTCCGGCGCAGGTCATGGAGTGTCCAAGGCTCTATAGTCGCGTCCGGATCGGTATTGCGCAGTTCCGCAAGCATGGCCTCGTCAAAGCGCTTCTTTGCTTTCGACAATCCACTTATCGGCGTTTCGCCGGTCGTCGTGAAGAGAAGGCCCTTTCCCTTGATCGTCGGAAGGGATTTCAACAAGTCGGTGGCCTGTGGGCTCAGCGGGACGAGGTGTTCGCGCCCGTTTTTCGTTCGCTCTTTGGGGATTGTCCACAACGGCTCACACCAGCGTCCACCATCGTCGAGCACGATCTGAGTGCCGCGCAAGTCCAGTTCCGACCGAGGTAGCTCGCGCAGCTCATCCCGGCGCTGGCCGGTCAGGATCAAGGATTGTATGAGGCGCCCGAAAGGGTAGCCCTCGCGATCGGCTACTTTCCACGCTGCCACCAGTTCGGGCGCGCTCAGTTTGCGCTCACGCTCTGTTTCGTGGGCAAACGCGTCTAGCGACACGACCGGCGAGGACTCGCGCAGGTCGCGATCGACGCACCAGTCGAAAAAGGTTTTGAGCACCGTCAGCGTGCGGTTAGCTGTGACGCCGCGTCCGGAATCGACCAGGCCGTCGAGCAGCGTGATTGCATCATATTTGGTGAGTGAGGCCAGGGGGCGCCCCGACCATTTTCCAAGTACGCTGTTCCCCGATTTCACCCAATCGCCCGAGTTCTCCGGATCCGGCTTCAGGCCAAAATAGTGAGCGGTCAGCAGCCGGGTCGAGTCCCGCAGCCCTTGGCGCTTCCGCCCTTTGTACCGCTTAAGGAACTCGACCATGGCAGCGTCGATCGTGTCGTCCCGGACAGCTTCCCGCTTGGCCTCCGCCTTTTCCTGACGGCGCACATGCGTCGGGTCAATCCCGCGCCGGACGTCCTCCGCGGCGGCCGTGGCGAGCATCCTGGCTTGGCTGGGTGTCAGCGGATGACCGATTTGCGGCTGAGCCGGTGAGGGCGTGAGCGCCAGCGGCCCGAGGGTGAGCTTCTTGGGAGCGCGCTGCCCAGCTTGGTCGCATGCCACAGGTGACCGGAACCGAAACACCCACGATTTGAGGCCGGAGGGGTGCACCACCAGAAACAAGCCGGCCGCGCCGCCGTCGGATTTTTCGTATCGCACGGCGCGCGGCTTGAGCTGCTCGATCGCGAGGCTGGATAGCGCCCTAGTCTTAGCCATGCCGTTACCCCAAGGTGCTGCAGGGTAACGTCTCGATGGCGTTAGCGGCTGTTACCCTGCGTTGGTAACATGCCTTATAAAATCTTCAAAAGTCAATGAAAACAAAGCATTTTTTGCAGGTAAGACGTTCAGTCTGGTTACGCTACGTTACGGGATCACCTTCGTCTGGGAGACTAGGGGTCGGAGGTTCAAATCCTCTCGCTCCGACCATTTTGTTGGTAGACTCGGCTGAGTCCACGCGCGAAAGCATCGCGATACGCGCTTTGCCTGTCCGCGATGAGGCTCACGGTGCGCGCGCGGCGACAATGGGAGCACAGAAGTGCCCGACGAGCCGATGACCCTCAAGTTCCGCTGTCCGCCGGGTCTTGAAGACAAATTGCCGCCACCGGTCCCTGCGAGTTTAGGCCTGCCTGCCTGGCTGAAGGCGATGCCGACGCAGGCCTTCAACGCGATCAATCAGCGCGAGGAGGATACGGTCAAGCGGTGTCCTCCGGTCGTCGATGCCATGACGAGCGGCTTCCTGATCCCATTGATGTGCGATGTCAGGTTTGAGAACGGGGAAATTTCCTGGGACAATGACCTGCCAGCCGGTGGTGAGCTCGATTTCCCGCGCTCTCCCGTGGGATTTCACGACTCGAGTCAGGTCACGGGATCGCCGTTGTTCGAGCCGGACCGGCTTCTCATCAAGTTTCGTAACCCATGGCTGATCGAAGCGCCGGAAGGCTATTCGGTTCTGTTCATGCATCCGATCAATCGGTTCGATCTGCCCTTCACGACGCTCACCGGCCTCGTCGATTGCGATCGATATCGTGACAGTTGGATCCATTTCCCGGTGCACTGGCACGACGTGAATTTCAACGGCGTGCTGCAGAAAGGGACGCCGATCGCGCAATGCATGGCGGTGAAGCGGGAAACCTGGGTCGCTCAGACCGCACCACTGACCGCAGAGGAGATGCGGCGGGTGTTCGAGGTGACGAAGTCGGTCGCGCAGGAGCCTGGCGCCTATCGACGGCAGTTCCGTGCGTGAGCCGTATTACGGCACCTCGCCTTGCAGAAACTTCTTGAGCGAGCTCGGGCGGAAGAAGAAGCGGCCGTGCGATGAATGGGCAAGCGTGTAGGCGGCTTGTGCCAGCATTCGAGGGCGGCCTTGTAAGGCCGAACGAAGGCTCGCCTCGCCCGCTTCGCGCTCACCCAACTCGAATAGGCAAGCCGCGAGGTTGGCCCGTGCCATGGCATCGTCAGGGCGCAGCGCCAGCGCGAGCCGGTACATCTCTGCGGCTGCGGCATAATCACCGTCCTGGCGCAGCACGCGTGCAAGTAGGGTCGAGATATCAGGACGCCCAGGCGCGGCCCCGTGAGCCTTGACGAGAATCGCGCGCGCCTCACCGCGCGTATTGCGCTCGAGATACAGGCGCGCAAGATCCAGTTGCAGGTCGATGCTTTCCGGCGCGAGCGCGAGAGCGTTGCCGATCACCGCGATAGACTCATCGAGGCGCCGATCCTTGGCAAGCTGGCCGGCGAGTTCCTGGAACGCCGGCAGGAAAGGCGGGCGACGCGCCGCGGTCCGGCGCAATTGTTCGACGGCTTCCGTGCGACGTCCGGATTCGCCCAAGGCCGCGCCAAGCAGAGTTTCAATGCCCGGATCGCTCGTTCGGCGCGCCGCCTTGTCCAAGGGCAGGATGGCTTCCGCTGCGCGGTTCTGAGCGAGCAAGGCGCGGCCGAGAACCCATGTCGCGACGATATCGTTCCGGCTCATCTTCAAGACTTCGGCTGCAAGCCGCTCAGCCTCGGCGAAATTCTGCATCCGCAGCGCGAGCGTGGCGCGCTCGCGCAATTCGGCCTGTTGAGGTCCGCGGCTGGGGGGAAGAACAGGGCGCTTCGACACCGGGCTCGCAATCGACGACTATCGAGGCGCCAAGTATGGCCTCGGCTCCAACGTCGGGCAACCGCTATTCGCGTTCGCGCGCTGACGCCGGATGGGCGGCGTGCGCGTGTGATCATCTTGCGAGCAGTGGCTTAAGGGAAGATGTGATTGTCACAAAGCGCGCCGCCGCAATGGGGTCTGGCGCTGCCGATGCCCGCACGGAAAGACCAGTCGGCCTCCGGGGCGTTTCCTCGTTTTAGTCTTGGTCCGTCGTCTTGGTATCAGTAGTTTTGCGGGACCTTAGGCGTGGCCCTTGATCTCGTAGTGACCCGGCACGCATTTGTAGCGATCGAGCCGCCAGTTGGCGTGGTAGATCGGATGCTCGCCCATCCATTTCGCCAGGGGGGCCTGTGCGCCGATCGCACACTGCATCATCGACATCTCGGGCGTCATGTTGCTGTCGGTCACGATTTCCTCGATGCAACTGCCTGAGCTGGCTGCACTCAGCCGGCAGAGCACGGCAACGACGGTCACGAACATTCCAGTCACCTCATCGGTAGTTTCTGACCACGAAGAGGATGCAAGCGGAGTGCCAGAGCCTGTGACGCAAACAACACGCTGGCCTGGCCGACTCGACCCGGCGTCCGGACTCCATTTAGCGATTCGGATTGTAAAAAAATTGCCCCTAAACCGAAGCCGGGCAAATACGGGGAACCGGCAGGGCTGAGTCGCAGGGATGATCGATTGTGGGGGCAGCGCCGCGCCGGTGGCGCTTCACAGGCCGCGCGCAGCCGGTAGGCTCGGAGGGACCGTGGCCACCCGCCAAAAGAGCGGGGCCGCCACAAGGGATATGGAAACGCGAGGGCAGACCATGAAGGCACGACCGACCGGCGTAATTCCGCCGATGACGACGCCGTTCCGGAAGGATGGCGAGATCGACTACACTCTTGTGGCGCCCCAGGTCGACTGGATGATCGGCGCCGGCGCGCACGGCGTCGCAGCCGGCGGCTCGACCGGCGAGGGGCACACGCTCGATCACGAGGAATATCGCGACCTGATGGAAGCGACGGTCGCTGCGGTGAAGGGACGCATTCCCGTGATCGCCGGCATCATCGTCGATTCCACGCGCGATGCGATCCGCCGCGGCAAGCTGGTGCGTGACATGAATGTCGCCGCGCTCCAGGTCACGCCGGTGCATTACCTGTTCAAGCCGGACGACGAGGCGATGGTGGCGCATTTCCGCGCCATGGCTGATGAGACCGGCATGCCCATCATCATTTACAACGTGGTGCCGTGGTCGTATCTGTCGCCGGCGCTGCTGACGCGGATCATGACCGAGGTGCCGCTGGTGGTCGGCGTCAAGCAGAGCGCGGGCGACCTGAAGCTGTTCGCGGACCTCATGATGATGGCACCGGACAAGCTGATCTACAGCGCGGTCGATGCGCTGATGTATCCATCCTACACGTTGGGGGCGCATGGTTCGATCGCCGCGATCCTGACCGCGGCGCCGCATGCCTCCGTCGCGCTGTGGGATGCGGTGAAGGCGGGTGACCATCCGCGCGCGCTCGACCTGCACAAGAAGCTGCTGACGCTGTGGAACGCTGTGATCGCCGACAATCTGCCGGCCTGCACGCGCTATGCGCAGACGCTGCAGGGCCTGCCCAGGACTCATCCGCGCGCGCCGATGCCGGAGGCATCGCCCGTGCAGCAGGCGGCGATCCGCAAGGCGCTGGACGGGCTCGGCGCGTTGAACGGGCGGCGCGTCGAGGCGGCCGAATAGTCCGCGCGCCGAAATTCCTGATGAACATGGCAGCGCCGATCCGCTTTTACCTGCGGATGCGGCGCTGCTACATTTCGTGCGCGCTCCGATACGCGCGGCGCTAGCTGTGAAGAAACATACCGACAAGGGGAGGGGCCGAAAGTCCCATGAAGGATTTTGCAGGAAAGATCGCCGTCATCACCGGCGGTGGCACGGGAATGGGACGCGAGCTCGCGCGGCAGCTCGTCGCCGAGGGCTGCAATGTCGCGATGTGCGACGTCTCGGAAGCCGCGATGGCCGAGACCAAGCGGCTGTGCGAGGTCGAGAAGCTGCCGCAGGGCCTGCGCGTCACGACCCATGTCGCCGACGTCTCGATCGAGGATCATCTGAAGCGATTCCGCGACGAGCTTGCCGAGCAGCAGAAGACCGACCGGATCCATCTTCTGTTCAACAACGCCGGCATCGGTGGCGGCGGCAGCGTGTTCACCAACACCCGCGAGCAGTGGGAGCGCACCTTCAACATCTGCTGGGGCGGTGTCTATCTCGGCGTCCGCACCTTCCTGCCGATGCTGGTCGCAGCGGACGAGGCCCACATCGTCAACACCGCGAGCGTCAACGGCTTCTGGGCCTCGATCGGCATGGACCAGTCGCACACCGCCTACAGCTCGGCGAAGTTCGCCGTGAAGGGGTTTACCGAAGCGCTGATCAACGACCTCCGCCTGCACGCGCCGCATGTCAAATGCTCGGTGGTGATGCCCGGCCATATCGGCACATCGATCGTCTCCAATTCGCGCAAGGTGCAGAGCGCCGACGGTTCGGAGCGGCTCAATGCAGACGAGGTCGCGCTGACCCGCAAGCGCATGGTCGCGGCCGGTGTGCCGGATGCCGACAAGATGTCGGATGAGGACATCCAGGCGGTGTTCACCGAGCGCGCCCGCAGCTTTCTCGAGGATGCGCCGACGACGGCGGCGCAAGCCGCCAGGATCATCCTCGACGGGGTCAAGGCGGAGCAATGGCGCATTCTCGTGGGCGAGGATGCAAGGCGCCTTGACGAGCGCGTGCGCGCCACACCGGAGCAGGCCTACGACCGCGCCTTCTACGAAAGTTTTACGCAGGAGGTCGGTTGGCGGCTCGGCTGAAGCGGGCGCCGAGCGCGCGCGGATATAGGTATGATGCTCATCATGGCAAGAGGCGCGCAGGCAATTTCGCGTGCCACCTCTTGCCAGCCTTCTTGCAGGTGTTCGGTCACTCATGACGAACAGGAATGTCACGCATGCGACACGTCCTTGCGTTCAAGCGATGGTGATCTCCAACGGCTCTCATTCGGCGCACGGCAGCTTGGTCAGGGAACCAAAATAGTTTAGTCAGTCATGTGTAAGGCGATGACCAGAGCGTAGCTCCCGATGATACCCGCATGCCTCTCCGACGACTGGACCCTTTGCCCGGAGCGAGAGGACATCTCCGCTGAGTTCACGCGGCTCCTCACCGCGGCCCAGGAGGGCGGCGCCACGATCGCCGAATGCCTGATGATCGCGCGGCAGCTGAAGCGGGGCGAAGACCAGTCCTGGCATCGCGAGTGGAAGAATCTGGCGCAGGCCAATCGGCTTCGTGCCGAGGCCGCGTTCGCGGAAGGTCACAGGGCGACCGCGCAGCGCAACTGGCTCCGCGCCATGAATTACTACAGCGCGGCCGCGATGCCGCTCGATCAAGCGGACGAGCGCCGCTGGGTCGCGGTCCTCGCGATGCAGGATTGCGCCCGCCGCTTCCTCGCCGCGCGCGATCCGGCCGGCGAAGTCATGACGATACCCTGGCTCGACGGCCATTCGTTGCAGGGCTATTTCCTGCCCGCGCCGTCGGGACGCGTGCGAGCTCCGACCGTGATCTGCATCGGCGAGCCCGGCCACCGCAAGGAGGAGTTTCTGTTCAAGCTCGCGCCGCATGCGCGCGAGCGCGGCTTCTCGCTGCTGGCGCTGGACCTGTTCGGCGACCAGCGCGACGATCATCTCGACGCGCTGTTGCGGCGCCGGGATCTCGAGAGCGCGATTCCATGCGTGATGGACTATCTGGAGACGTGCAGCGAGCTCGATTTCGCACGTGTCGCGATCGTCGCCGATGGCTGGGGTTCTTCCTTCGTGGCGCGCGCGGTGCTGCAGGAGCCGCGGCTTGCCGCCGCCGTCTGCGATGGCGGCCTGTGGGACCTGCACGAGCGGGCCTTCTTTGCCAGCCGATTCGCGATGAGCGACGTCAGCATCGTTCCGGTGCCGCATGCGCCGCTGATGGCCTCCAGCGCCGACTGTCCCGTGCTGATCACGCTCGGCGAGGACGGTTGGCTCAAGGCCGATCGGGCGCGTCAGATCGTCCAGACGTCCCGGCTCGGCAGTTCGGATGTCATGTTGAAGGTATTCACCGCGGCCGAAACCGGCGCGGCGCAGGCCCATGCTGACAATCCGAGCCTTGCCAATGAATACATCTTCGACTGGCTCGAATCCCGGCTCGGCGCCGCGGGGCGCATTTAAGGAGGTCGCCTCAGAAGTCGAGGGTCAGGCGGACGCAGGCCTTTTCGAGACGGGTCTTCAGCATCGCGAGCTTGGTGGTGAATTCCGTCAGCTCTTTCTCGTCGAACTCCTGGAAGACGAATTCCTTGATCGTCTTGTACTGCTCGTTGAGGCTCGCCAGGTGCTTCTGCGTCTTCTCGGTCAGGGACAGCCGGACCACCCTTGCGTCGGTCGGCGACGGGCGACGGCGCAACAGGGCCTTCTTCTCGAGCAGCTTGGACTGTGTGGTGACGAACGACGGATCGACGTGGAGGAGTTTCGAGACGACGTTGACCGGAATGCCGTCGTCCTTGTCGAGGTCGGAGATCGCCATCAGGATCAGCCATTGCGGGCCGCTAATGCCGAGCGTTCTCGCCCAGAACTGACGCAGCTCCTCCAGATACATGTTGATCGACGATATCTCCCAGGTGAAGCGCCTGATGATATCCAGATTGCCGATGGAGCGGAGGCGCGCCCCTTCTTTCCTCGTCGCTGACACAGCGTCACTCCCGTGATCTGATTTGTATGCGGCCGGTGTCGTGCAAGCCATAGTCCACGCAAGCCTGCTCTGACGCAAGTGCAGAGCAGGGTAATTTTGTCAGTAAAACTACAAAGATGATCAGCTCATGGAATCGCTCAGCAATGGTGTTGCGAACGGGGCACAGGTTTAGCGAAACCATAAAGCTTACCAAATAAGGTATTTTGATTAGTGAACGGCGCAGGCATATTGCTTGTGACGGTGGGGGGTACTCGATCGTCCCGTTGCAGGTGGTTTGCTCACGTCCCTCGCGTGGAAAGAGGGTGTGTCCGAAAGCGCAAAGCGGCCGAGCGGATTTGAAAGACGGGGATTGGGGGGCCTCACGGTCCGGTCTTCGTAACATGAGCAACTTGGAGGTTTTAATATGAAAGTGGTGAAGAGCCTTTTGCTCGGCACTGCGGCGGGTCTGATCGCCGTCGGTGGAGCTCAGGCGGCTGATCTTCCGGTCAAGGCCAAGGCGGTCGAGTACGTGAAGGTCTGCTCGCTCTACGGCGCGGGTTTCTACTACATCCCGGGCAGCGACACCTGCATCAAGCTGGGCGGCTATCTGCGTGCCGAAGTGGCGCTCAATGCCGGCGGCAATTACAGCGCGCAGTACAACAACGTTTTCGCGGCCAACAACCGCCTGACGAACTATTATTCGATGCGCGCTCGTGAAGATCTCAACATCGACACGCGCACCGCGACCGAGTACGGCGTTGTCCGCACCTATTTCGATGCGGTCTTCACTTGGACGACCGGCAATTATGTCGGTGCCGGCTCAGGAACGGGTGCCACCCAGTACAGCAGCACGCTCGGCCTCAATGCCGCGGGCACTGGCCTGATCGGGTCCAGCGGCGGCGCCATCAACGGCACCGACGGCGGCATTTCGGGCGGCGCGCTCGGCGTCTACTACGCATTCATCCAGTTCGCTGGCTTCACCATGGGTAAGGCCGTGTCGCAGTTCGACGCGCCCTGGATCAATTATCCCGGCAACAACTTCGACCAGCTCGTGGGCGGCAGCGGCACCACCAACGGTGTTGCCCAGTTCACCTACACCGCCGATCTCGGCCAGGGCGTGACGGCGATCGTCTCGGCCCAGGACCAGACACAGGTGTTCCAGACCGCCCTCTGGAATACGGCCGGCATGTCCACCACCGGCGTCCTCGGCGGTGCCTACGGCTCCAACGATCTCGGCGGCACCCGCGCCCCCGATCTCGTCGGCACGCTCCGTGTCGACCAGGCCTGGGGCCTGTTCCAGGCCTCGGTCGCCGCGCACGACAACCACGTCGGCTATTACGGCGCCAGCGAAACTACCGGTCATCCTGAAGACAAGTGGGGCTGGGCGGTCCAGCTGGCTCTGTCAATCAAGAACATCCCGACCGGTGCAGGCGACCTGATCAACATCTCGGGCGTCTACACCGACGGCGCAAGCCGGTACAACTTCCAGGAGCTGGCGGCGACGAACTACTCAATGTTCGGCGGGTCGGGCGGCGCGTATCAGAGCATCGGCTTCGCCGGCGTGTCTGACGCGGTGTTCGCACCCGGCAGCGGCCTCGAGCTGACCAAGACCTACGGCTTCCGTGGTGCCTACACCCACAACTGGAGCCCGTACTGGAACTCGGCGCTCTATGGTGCGTGGGCTGCCGTTAATTACAGCGGCACGGCCAAGGGCATGATCTGCGGCAGCGCCGCGTTCGCGACCCTGACCGGCACCTGCAACCCGGACTTCAACATCGGCCAGATCGGTGTCATCACCCGCTGGACCCCGGTCAAGAACCTGACCTTCTCGGCTGACTTCACCTACAGCCACCTTGACCAGAAGTACTCGGGCGTGATCACGACGCCGGCGCTCACGAGCGTTGCCAAGCCTGCCGCAACCTATGAGCTGAAGGACCAGGACACCTACAGCCTGCTCGTTCGCGCCCAGCGCAACTGGTAAGCCTTGATCTTCGGACTTGGTCTTCGGACTGGGTCTTCGGATATGACGCAGCCCCGGCGGGACACCGCCGGGGCTTTTTACGAGCGGGGCCTTTTGCGAGATGGGCTTTCGGAAAATCCGGCGGCCCGTGCGGGCGACGAAGACGAGCCATGCGATTCGGTCGGCCCAAATTTATTTACTTACCTGAGTTACTAAGCTATATAGTTCTCAGCCGATGACGAAAGTTGCGGCTCTGACTTGATGCTAAACCTCCAGAAACCTCCGGCAATGCCCTGCCGGAGGTTTTTCGTTTTGGTCCATGGCTCCAGGACTTGGCTCCAGGACTTGGCTCTAAGACTTGGCTCTAGCCGCGCATGACGCGCGCGCGGGAATTCGGCCGGTAGGCGAGGCGGCTGTGGCCGGCGCAATAGGACTGGCCGTCGGGTGCGGAGTTGCCGCAGAAGCAGAAATCGTCGGCGCCGGGCGTCGAGATCGGCCAGCGGCAGCGGTTCTCGGCAAGCTCCAGCAGCGAGCAGCGATTGGCGTCGTCGATCGGACCGGCGACCATCGGCACACCGGTTTCCCCATAGATCGTGGCGAGCATCTCGTATTGCAGCCGCGGGACGGTCCGCGGCGCGCGCGCCGGCGCCAGGCCCCTGTCGTGAACCTTGCGATCGTCGACGGTCCGGCCGCGCGTCAGATTGAGGCGGGACAGCTTGCCGATCACGGCATTGCGACTGACGCCGATGTCGGCGGCGATCTCGCGGCAGGAGAGGCCAGCCTCGAAATGCTGCTTCAAAAGTTCAATTCGTTCGTCGGTCCAGGTGGGTGAGAGAACAGGCATTGGTGCGGTCCCAGGTTGCAGATGTCGGCCATCCGCCTCTCGAGATCCGTCCGCCTCACGTTCGGCGCGCGCTCACGTTCTGCCATTGTCGCGAATCGACAAAAGCCCGTCCTTGATGGCGAGACGGATGCCTTCCTCGATCAAGGTACGTGCGACGCCGGGAACGCTGGTGCCGTGGGTGCCCTGTCTCACCAGCTTCTCCAGATAGGTGATGGTCGAGAGCGCCAAGGTTACGGGAATGCGGTCAGTCTCGGCTTTTTCGGTGGCCATGCCTAAACGCTAGCCTCATACGCGGGTACATAAAAGTTACGATTAAGACTCTATTTAGGTTTGGCGGCGGAAGTCAAATGCAGGCTGCGACGCTCGGTCAGCTCGTTGGAATCGCGAGGGAAATCAGGCATGGCAGGACACGCCGCGCGAGAAGGCAGGCGGCGGCGTGGCCTAGAGAGGTCAGGAGAGGGCGGGTCGGCTCAGCCGTGCACGATCGCCTTTTCGATCATGCAATGGATGCCCTTGGAGCCGTTGACGGTCTGGGTCACCCGCAGATCGGCCGCCAGGCTGCACAGCGTATAGGCGTCCTCGCGGGACAAATTGCGCCTCTCGCCCAGCAGCACGATCATGTCGCGCAGCGCCCGCACCACGCACTGGTCGAGGTCGGGATCCATCGCCATGGTCATGTAATGCGTCTCCGTCTCGCCGCGGGGATAGTCGAGCCTGAGATCCTTGCGCAGCGTCAGACGGAAGCGGCCCTGGAGTGCGGTCTCGATCGCGGTGACGCAGACCTCGCCGTCGCCCTGCACGCCGTGGCCGTCACCGCAGGAGAACAGCGCGCCCGGGACGAACACGGGCAGGTACAGCGTCGCACCAGCGCCAAGCTCCTTGTTGTCGAGGTTGCCGCCCATGGCGCGAGGAACGAGCGAGGAGATGCGGCCCCAGGCCGGAGGCGGCGAAACGCCCATCACGCCGAAGAACGGCTTGAGCGGCAGGTCGAGCCCCCACGGCATGCGGGCGACCATCCGCGACCGGTCGAGCGGGATATTCAGGATGCGCGTCTCGTGGAAATCGTCGGGCAGGGTGCCGGACAGCGGCTTGATCATGTTCCAGCCCCAATCCTGCCGGAGCTGGACGTCGAGGATCTCGACCGCGAGCACGTCGCCGGGCTCGGCCCCCTCGACCGCGATCGGGCCGGTGAGGATGTGGCCAGGCAGCATGCGCTCGTTTTCGGCGTGAACCTTGTGCATCTCGGGCGGAATGTGAAACTTGCTGGGGTCGGGTAGCATGTCCGGACCGCCGCTGATGGTGTCGATCGTGACCTCGTCGCCGCTCGCGATGGTGAGGACGGGCTTGAGCGCGGCTTCGAAGAAGCCCCAATGACAGGTCTCGGGGCTGGAATGCAGGTGGTGATGGGTCATGTGGTATCCGTCCATTTCACAGGCCCGGGCTTGACCAGGCAATCGATCCTCTTCCAAGAAGCTTTCTGAAGATCGACGGGCGGGTCAAGCCCGCGCGCACCAGGCACGATCATTCCAGCGAGGCTCCCCCTGCTTTTTGTCCTGTCCAAGACCCTCGGCGCCGCGGTGCTGCCGATCAACTTCATGATCGAGCTTGGGATCGTCTCGGTCGTGCTGATGGCGACGCGCTTTGCCGCATTCGGCCGCAAGCTCGCCGCGGCCACGCTGATCCTGCTGGCGCTCGCCGCGTTTTCGCCGCTCGGCAACCTTTTGCTCTATCCGCTGGAGTCGCGTTTCCCGCCGTGGGATCCGTCGCGCGGCGCGCCCGACGGCATCATCGTGCTCGGCGGCTCGGTCGACACCGATCTGTCGGCGGCGCACCGCACGCCGGTCGTCGCACACGCGGCCGATCGCCTGTTTGCGCCGGCCGAGCTCGCGCGCCGCTATCCGAACACGCGCGTTGTTTTCACCGGGGGCACCGCGAACCTGGTTTCGACGGACTCCCGGGAGGCCGACTACTCCGCGCCGATCCTGGAAAATTTGGGCATCGCGAAGCAGCGCCTGATCCTCGAGCGGGACTCTCGCAACACCTACGAGAATGCCATCTTCACCAAACAATTGGTGGCGCCCAAGCCGGGCGAGCGCTGGCTCCTGGTCACCTCGGCCTTTCACATGCCGCGTTCGATGGGGATCTTTCGCAAGGCGGGATTTGACGTGGAAGCCTATCCCGTGGACTGGCGAATGGGCGGGCGTGACGATCTCTTCTCTTTCACCAATGTCGGCACGGACGGGCTCGGCCGAACCGAGGTCGCCGTGCGCGAATGGATCGGGCTCGTCGCCTACCGCCTGATGGGCCGGACTGGCGAGTTGCTCCCGGGACCGGCGAAGGACTAGAACCGTTCAAGAAGCAATAACAGCGCCGGTGCGCGAACGCCCGGCCGGGAGGACGCCATGCAACAGCAGAGTGCAGACAGCATCGATCTTGCCGGCCTCGTCGCCGATCTCAACAGCCTGCTGCGGCTGAAGACCACGGTGATCGGCATGAAGTTGTTCGCGCGGACCGCGGACATGGAGGCAATTCCGAAAATCCGGCGGCCGAACGCGGTCCACACCACCGACCAGATCGTCAGCATGGCGGCGCGTCTGGGCTGGACAGTGGGCATCACGGCCGACGATCTCGTCGGCGCGCAATGCCGCGCGGTGATCGGCCTTGCACCGCAGGACGAGAAATGGCTCGCCGGCGAAAACTATGTCGGGGTCTGGCATGGCACCGCGGAGGACGCACGCAAGCGTCAGGAGGCGCTGGACGTGGTTCCGTTCGGGCAATATCAGGCGCTCGCAGTCAGCCCGCTGTCGAGCGGCCGGCTCGACCCGCCGGACATCTGTCTCGTCTATGCGACGCCGGGGCAGATGATCATCCTGATCAATGGGCTGCAATATACCGGATACAAGAAGTTCGAATGGGGCGTGGTCGGCGAGACCGCTTGCGCCGATTCCTGGGGCAGGGCGCTCAAGAGCGGTGAGCCCAGCCTGTCCTTGCCATGCTATGCCGAACGGCGCTATGGCGGCGTACCGGACGAGGAGATGCTGATGGCCCTGAAGCCGGAACATCTCGCCAAGGCGGTTGTGGGCATGAAGGCGCTGGCGAAGAACGGCCTGCGTTATCCGATCCCGCCCTATGGTATTCAAAGCGATGTCCGTGCCGGCATGGGCGTGAGCTACGCGAAGAAGTAAAGTAAAGGCCGACCATGAGCTCTGCGAAATTCGACATCGTCGTCTATGGCGCGACCGGTTTTACCGGCCAGCTCGTCGCCGAATATCTGACCCAGCATTACAAGAGCGACCATTCGCTCAAATGGGCGATGGCGGGCCGCAGCCTCGGCAAGCTGAAATCGGTGCGCGATGCGATCGGCGCACCCGGGAATACGGAGCTTATTGTCGCGGATGCGTCGGACCCGGCCTCGCTGAAGGCGATGGCGGAACGGACGATGTCGGTGATCACCACCGTCGGCCCGTATCAGCTCTATGGTGAGGAACTGCTCGCCGCCTGCGTCGCCACCGGCACGGATTATTTCGATCTCTGCGGCGAGCCGATCTGGATGCGCCAGATGATCGACAAGTACGAGGCGGCTGCGAAAGAGAGCGGCGCGCGGATCGTGTTTTCGTGCGGCTACGATTCCGTGCCGTTCGAGCTCGGTACGCTCTTCGTCCAGGAAGAGGCCAAACGTGTCTTCGGCGCGCCGGCCCCGCGGGTGAAAGGGCGTGTGCGCGACATGCGGGGCACGCTCTCGGGCGGCACCGCCGCGAGCGCGAAGGCGACCTTCGATGCGGTGGCCAGGGATCTCAGCCTTGTCGCCATTCTCAACGATCATTTTGCGCTGACGCCCGGCTTCACCGGCCCGAAGCAGCCGAAAGGCAACAGGGCCGCCTTCGAGGAGGACCTGCAATCCTGGGCGGCGCCGTTCATGATGGCGCTGATCAACACGCGCAACGTTCACCGCTCCAACATGCTGATGGGATTCCCCTACGGCCAGGACTTCGTCTATGACGAGATGGTCCTGACCGGTCCCGGCGAGAAGGGCGAAGCCAACGCCAAGCTCGTGATGGCTGCCAATGCGGGCAAGACCGGCCCCGACGCACCGAAGCCGGGCGAGGGGCCGTCGAAGGAAGAGCGCGAAAACGGCCTGTTCGATCTGCTCTATGTCGCGATCGCACCTGATGGCCGCATGGTCCGCGCCGGCGTCACCGGCGACCGCGATCCCGGCTACGGCTCGACCTCGAAGATGATCTCCGAATGCGCGATCTGCATGCTGCGCGACACGACCGACGTCACAGCCGGCTTCTGGACCCCGGGCGCGGCGATGCAGCACAAGCTGATCAAGCGGCTGCAGGAGCATGCGGGGCTGACGTTCGAGGTCGAAGCCCGGGCCTAGCTTACCATGTCTATCGCGATTGCGGAGAGATGATGGGCACGGCGCTTTGCGCCTTTGCCATCCTACGGCCCTTCGCGGGCATGACAGCGTTCGCCACTACACCGCCCGCGCGTCGTACGCGTACATGAAATCCATGCCTTTCGCGCCCAGCGGCAGCAGCCATTTCATCATCTGATTGCGGATCCACGCGCCGGTGGCGCTGAACTCGCGCTTGCTGTTGCCGTTGCGGCGGGCCATGGCGACAATTTTTTCCGTGCGCGGGCGCCGTTCGGCCTCGAAGGCCTGGAAGGTGGCGCCGAGCTCCTGGCCTTGCTGCATCAACCGGGCGAGGCGCATCGCATCCTCCAGCGCGAGCGAGGCGCCCTGGCCGGCATGGGGGCTGGTCGCATGGGCGGCATCGCCGATCAGCAGCGAGCGCTTGCGCGACCAGGTCGGCAGGGTGGCGACGTCGAGCGTGTCGGTGATCACGATGTTCTCGGCTGCCTCGATGATGCCAGGGATCGGATCGTGCCAGCCGCGGTGGAAGCCGCGCAGGTGCTGCTTCAGCGTTGCACGGTCGAGCGCGCGGAACATCGCCGCGTCCATGCCGTGCGCCGGCTGCGTGCTCCACCACATCACGCCGTCGTTCGGATCGGGACTGCAATAGCCGTAGCCGAAGAAGCCGCTTTGCCCGAACGTGGTCTCGACGTGCCGGCCGATCGGCCGGCCGTCGAGGACGGCGTGCGGCACGAAGCCGCCGAAGCTGATCAGTCCGGTGTCGAACGGTTGCGGCCCGTCCGGCACCACCTGGCGCCGCGTCACCGAGTGCACGCCGTCGGCGCCAATCAGGAAATCGCCTTCGGCCGTGGTGCCGTCGGCGAAGTAGGCGATGATCGGCTGGTCGCCGCGATCCTCGATCTTGATCAGGCGCTTCTCGAAAAAGAGTGAAACGCACGCGCACCAGGCCTTGTCGATCAGCATCTCGTTCAGCGTGGCGCGGCAGACATTGACCGCGGGCTGGCCGAAGCGCCGTGCCATGTCGCGGTTGATCGAGCCGAGCCTCTCTCCGCCTTGCGAATAAAAGTCGAACGATTCCGCGACCGAGCCGCGGCTGATCAGCTCGTTCGAAAGGCCGATCTCGTCCATGACCTGCATGCCGTTCGGTGCGATCTGAAGGCCGCCGCCGATGCCTTTCGAATAGGGCCAGGCCTCGTAGATCGCGGACTCGATGCCGGCGCGGCGCAGCAGGATCGCCGTCACGGGGCCGGCGATGCCGGCGCCGATGATGAGGGCCTTGCGGGGACGATAGGACATGGCTTGCTCCCGACGTTTCCGTGGTGCTATGAGAATTACGGTTGCTAAATCTCTTAGTTACTAAGATATCTACCCACTAAGATACGAGGTCTGCCTTGTCAAGGACGAAGGCGCGCGCCGCGCTGCTGCAGGAGCTCGAGGAGGCGATGCGCAGGTCGTCCGCGCAGGGCGTGCTTTATGGCCAGACCGTTGCGAACGTTGCCGGAATTGCCAATTCCGACCTCGAATGCATGGACATCCTGTATCTCGAAGGCCGTGTCACCGCCGGCCGGCTCGCCGAAGTCACGGGGCTCACGACCGGCGCCATCACGGGCGTGGTCGACCGGCTCGAAAAGGCGGGCCTGGTGCGTCGTGAGCGCGACGATGCCGATCGTCGCAAGGTCTTCATTGCCGTCGTGCCGGAGGCGATAGAACGGCTAGGGCAGTTCTACGTGCCGATGCAGCAGGCGATGGAGAAGGTTTTTGGCGGCTATTCCGACCAGGAATTGCGCCTGCTGCTGCGCTTCGCCAATGAGGGCTACAAGGGCGTGCTCGCGGCGACCGCGGCGCTGAAGGGCCTGCTCGATACGCCGCCGGAGAAACGCCCCGATCTCAAGCTGAAGAAGCTTCGTCGCCAGCCCTAGCCTTGTAGATCTGCGCAGCCGCGATCATGCCCCACATCGCGCCCAGCATCATCCAGAAGTGGCGCCAGTGGTCGGTGTCGATCACGAAGCTTTCGCCGACGGTGCCGACGAAGGCGGAGAACACCGCCAGATAAGCGCGCTGCCAGGGCACGGGCACGAAGATGTGCCTGACACCCATGATGACGGTCGTGAAGACCAGCGCGGGATAGCAGATGCCTGACAGCCAGCCGCCGGACATAAAGGCGTTGAGATAGGAGTTGTGGGTGTCCTCGGGGAAGAAGCGGTGGAATTGCAGAGGGCCGATGCCGAACGGCAGGTCGAGCGCCATCTCCGCTCCCAGAATGTGCCGGCCGAACCGGCCGAACCTGCCTTCGTCATAGCTCTGGTCGAAGCTCGCGCGCTGCTTGAACATCTCGGCGGTGGAATCGAACGACATCAACACCGCGATCAGCGCAAGGCCCAGCACCGCGGCCAGGATCGCCATGACGATGATACGCGAGCGTTGCGCGTTGGTGCGGCTGGTCAGCACCATCAGCGCCAGCATGAAGGCGGATGTCAGCACCAGCCCGCCCCAGGCGGCGCGGGAGAACGCGAGCAGGATCGCCAGCGACATGATGCCGAAGGCGATGACGTTGCGAAACGCCTTGCCGAACTTGTCGGAGACGACGCTCTGCAGGGAGAACAGTGCCGGCAGGATCAGGAAGGCGCCGAGCACGTTCGGGTCCTTGAAGGTGCCGCGCGCGCGTCCGTACAGTGTGAGGAGGTCGTCGCCGCCGGGAACCAGGTGGAAGTAGCCGGCGACCGCCAATAGCGAGGCGACCATCGCGCCGACCACGAGCCCGCGGCGGAGCATGTCGAGCCGGGCCGCGGTGTCCTCCGACGTGACCATGGCGAAGAACACGACGGTCACCGCCATGTACCAGGAGGTCGCAATCCAGCTGACCACCTCCGACTGTTCGAACAGCGGGATTGCGCTGATCGTGTAGCCGATATTGAGCAGGACCAGCATCAGCACCAGTGGCATCAAAGCGAGCCGCAGACGCAGGCCGGTGGCGAAGAAGGTGACGGTGGCCAGCAGCGTCACGATCTCGTAGGGGCTCGGCTCGATGAAGACGATCGCGCCGGAGGCGCCGACCAGCCATATCAGCGCGCGCTGAAGGGCCAGCACGCCGGGCGCAGCGCGAACCGCTGCATTCATCTCCCCGGCTGTTGCCGCATATGCCATCACACGCTCACGCTACTCATACGCCACAATTACAACTTCCGCCGTCATGCCCCGCGAAGGCGGGGCATCCAGTACTCCGAGCCGTTCGTGGCAGTTTCCGCTGCCGGTGATTACTGGATCGCCCGGTCAAGCCGGGCGATGACAGCGTGGCTCGGGCACACAAAACTCAATACGCATTCTCGTTCTTGGTCAGCAGCGAGATCGGCGTCTTCAGTAGAATCACGAGATCGAACAGCACCGACCAGTTCTCAATGTAATAGAGGTCGAACTCGACGCGTTTCTGAATCTTCTCTTCGTTGTCGATCTCGCCGCGCCAGCCGTTGATCTGGGCCCAGCCGGTGATGCCGGGCTTGACCCGGTGGCGGGCGAAATAGCCGTCGACGGCTTCGTCGAACAGGCGGCTCTGCAGCTTGCCCTGCACCGCATGCGGACGCGGGCCGACCAAAGAGAGATCGCCGGAGAAGACCACATTGAAGAGCTGCGGCAGTTCGTCGAGGCTGGTCTTGCGGATGAAGCGGCCGACCCGGGTGACGCGCGTGTCGTTCTTGGTCACGACCTTCGAGGCCGTCGGATCCGCCTGATGATGGTACATCGAGCGGAACTTGTAGACGTCGATGCGCTCGTTGTTGAAGCCGAAGCGCTTTTGGCGGAATAGCACGGGGCCGGGGCTGTCGAGCTTCACTGCCAGCGCCACCAATCCCATCACCGGCAAGGCCACTAGCAGCGCGAGGGTGCCGACGACGCGGTCGAACAGCCATTTCATCACCAGATCCCAGTCGGTGATCGGCGCCTCGAACACGTCCAGCGTCGGCACTTCGCCGATATAGGAATAGGAGCGCGGACGGAAGCGCAGCTTGTTGGTGTGCGCGGAGAGGCGGATGTCCACCGGCAGCACCCAAAGCTTCTTCAGCATCTCCAGGATGCGCGTCTCGGCGGAGATCGGCAGAGCAAACAGCACGAGATCGACGCGGGTGCGGCGGGCGAACTCGACGATGTCGTCGACCTTGCCGAGCTTGCGCGCGCCGGCACAGGTGTCGAGCGCGCGGCTGTCGTTGCGGTCGTCGAACACGCCGAGCACGTGGATGTCGGAATCCTCCTGCGCTTTCAGCGCCTCGACCAATTGTTCGCCGTTGCGGTCGGAGCCGACGATGATGGTGCGGCGGTCGAGCCGGCCCTCACGCCCCCAGGCGCGCACCAGCGAGCGCAGCACCAGACGCTCGCAGAGGAGCGCGGCGAGCCCGAGGACGTAAAAGGCGGCAAGCCACAACCGCGATATTTCGCTGCCGAACTTGGCGAAGAAGGAGATGCCGATGAACAGCAGGAAGACGAACGACCAGGACGAGATAATCCGCGTCATCTGCCGGAGCTGACCGCGGAACAGCTGCACCTGATAGATGTCGGCGGCCTGGAAGCAGACCACGGCGGAAACCGCGACGGCGATGACCTGCGCGGGATAGATCCAGCTGAAGGAGCCGGCGTGCGGCATGACATAGCCGAGATAGAGGACGATGCCGACGAGGCTCAGCAGCGCGAAATCAGCGAGGCGTACGAAGCCGGTGATCACGATCGGTGAATAGGCGCGGGCGACTTTCTGGTTGACGACGTCGAGCGCGGCGGGCGAGAGCCGTTGACGCCGCTCCACAAAGGGCCGGTCAGCCGGCTTCGCCGCGGCGCTGGTCGCGGCATCGAGCATCGAGCGTGCGTTGAGCGGTTCCACGGGCGTCCACGTCCATTCCAAAAACCCGCGGGGCCGCGTCCTTGCGCCCCGGGCGAGCATCCCCTGGCGCTTGGATTATCGGACAAATCGGAAGATTCTCTAAAGCGGTCTTAAGGGTGGTTAATGATTGGCAAATGCGTTGCGATAGCCCGCGAGCACGCCGTCGACCATCGCCTGCTGGGAGAAATGCGCGGAGATGCGCTCGCGAAGAGACGAGGCGCGCTGCGCTGTTCCCTGCGGATTGTCGAGCGCGGCCGCAATCGCTTCCGCCATGGCCTCCGCGTTGCTCGGCGCAAACAGCGCCGGGTTCTCCGCGCCGAAAATCTCGGGGATGCCGCCGATCTTGGACGCGATCATCGGAATGCCGGCGGCGCCGGCCTCGATCACGACATAGGGCATGGAATCGCCACGCGACGGGACGACCAGCAGCCGCCCCTTGGAGAAGCCGTAGCGTGCCTTGACGTGACCGATGAAGCGGATGGCACCGGAGAGGCCAAGCCTCTCGACTTGCGCTTTGAGCGCCGCGGTCTCCTCGCCGTCGCCGCCGAGCGTCAGTGTGACCTTCTTGCCGCCCTCGTGCAGGCGCGCCACCGCGTCGACCAGCAGATCGGCGCCCTTGATGTGCCTGAACTCACCGACATAAGCGAGGTCGGTGGCGTCGTCGGCCATGACGACAGGTTCGAATTCCTCCGGCGTCACGCCGTTGAAGACGCAATGCACCACGCCCTTCGGCTTGCCGACGATGCGCTGATAGGTGTCGCGGGCAAACGCGCTTTCGAACAGGAACAGGTCGGTCGCGTCCATCAGCGCACGCTCGAGCCGCGCGTAAAATTCGCCCTTGAGGGTGTTGAGGGGATAATGCAACGAGCCGCCATGCGGGGTGTAGATGCGGATGGTGTCGTCGGATCGCCGCCGCATGCGGATGAAAGCGCCGGCCTTGGCGCCGTGGCCGTGCATCACGTCGGGCTTGAGCGTGGCGATCAGGCGCCGCAAGCGGAACCAGACCAGGACATCGTCGGGCGAGGGTTCGCGGCGGATCGCCATCCGGTGCACGCCAAGCTTCAGCCGCGGTGCTAGCTCGGCAAGGGCCTTGTCGGCGCGCTCACCGCCGGTGAGGCTGTCGGCGAGGATGCCGACATGATGGCCACGATCGACCTGGCCGTTGGCGACGTCGAGGATGTGGCGGAAGATGCCGCCGACCGGAGCGCGCACGGCGTGCAGGATGCGAAGCGGCTGGTCGGGAGAGGGGGGCATGATCAAAACCAGCGCTCGACGGCGAATGCTCGAACAATCTCACGAAATATCGAGACGGATTAAGAGCCCCCGTGGTTAACAAACGGTGACGGACGTGCACGCGCGAGCTGCCGCACGCCACGATTAACCCAGCGGCAACCTTAATGGAGTGTAATCGCCCCGGTTGAGGTAGGTTCGTGGCGTTGCGCCTGCGGGAGTGTTCGATGCGTTTAGCGTTCTGGCGTGCCGGCAAGGACAAGGCGGTGGTCGAGCGGGCTGTCTCGAAGGTCGCAGCCAAGCGGGCCGAACTCGAGCCCAGCATTGAAGCGAAGCCTGCGTCCGTTGCTCCGCGGCCGGCGCCAGTCGAATCCGGCGACATCGACCTGCACGCGCTCGGTGCGGCATTGGCGCGCAAGCGCGGCTGGATCATCGTGCCGACGGTGCTGGCGCTGGTCGCATCAGTCGCGATCGTCAATCTCATCACGCCGCGCTACAAGTCCGAATCCCGCATCCTGATCGACGGCCGCGAGAACGTGTTTCTGCGCCCCAACAGTGATCGCGCCGAGGAACGGCAGGCGCTCGACGCCGAGGCCGTCACCAGCCAGGTGCAGCTCGTGCTGTCGCGCGATCTCGCGCGCGAGATCATCAAGAAGAACAAGCTTGCGGAACGGCCCGAGTTCGATCCGGTGCTGCAAGGCATCTCGCCACTGAAGTCGCTTGCGGCGCTGATCGGCATCGGCCGCGATCCGTTCTCGATGACGCCGGAAGAACGCGTGCTGGACGCTTATTACGAGCGCCTCCAGGCCTACGCCGTCGATAAGTCACGCGTGATCGTGATCGAATTCCAGTCTGCCGATCCCGATCTCGCCGTGCGCGTCGCCAATTCGATCGCCGACGGCTATCTCGTGCTCCAGCAGGATGCGCGCCAGGATCAGGCCCGAAACGCCAGCCAGTGGTATGCCGGCAGGATCGACGAGCTGCGACGGAATGTCTCCGAGGCCGAAGCGAAGGCCGAGGACTTCCGCTCCAAGTCGAGCCTGTTCGTCGGCACCAACAACACGACGCTGTCGAACCAGCAGATGGGCGAGGTCAACACCCAGCTCAACAATGCGCGCGCACTCAAGGCCGACGCCGAGTCCAAGGCGCGCCTGATCCGCGAGATGATCCAGAGCGGCAAGCCGATCGAATCGTCCGAAGTGCTGAACTCGGAATCGATGCGTACGCCTTCGCAGCAGCGCGTGGCGTTGCGGGCGCAGTTGGCCGAGCAATCCTCGACCTTACTTGGCAACCATCCGCGCATCAAGGAATTGAAGGCGCAGCTCGCCGACCTCGACACCCAGATCCGCGACGAGGCCGCCAAGCTCGCCCGCACGCTCGAAAACGATGCGCGCGCCGCCAGCGGCCGCGTTCAGGAATTGTCCGCAAGCCTCGAGCAGCTCAAGAAGCAGGCGACGGCCACCAACGGCCAGGACGTGCAGCTCCGCGCCCTCGAGCGTGAGGCCAAGGCCCAGCGCGACCTGCTCGAAACCTATCTCGCGAAGTACCGTGAAGCCAACACCCGCGAGACCATCGACACCGCGCCGACGGATGGCCGCATCATCTCGCGCGCCGTCGTCTCGAACACGCCAGCCTATCCGAAGAAGCTGCCGATCGTGCTGATCGCAACGATCGCGACACTGCTGCTCTCGTCCGGCGTCGTCGTCACCGGAGAATTGTTGCGCCAGACCGCGCCCCGGGCGGTAGCGGTGTTCGCGCCAGCGCTCACGCGGGCGTCGGCTCGCCAGGAACAGATCGTCCAACCGGTGGTGGTCGAGCCCTTCGTCGATCCAGTCATGGCAGAACCCGCGCCGCTTCAGCCCGAGATGACGGCTGACGCCGATGTCACCGAATTCGCGGAGATCCAACAGCTGGCCGACAGCCTGCGCGCCGCCGGGACCATGGCGAAGAAAGTCACGGTGCTCGGCACGGCGAGCGGCGAAGCCATCACGCTGTCGGCGCTGACATTGGCCCGGCACCTGGCGCGCGACGCGCGGGTCGTCGTAGTCGATCTCGCCGCGTCCTCGCCGACCATGGCCGCCGTGTCCGTCGATGCCTCGGCACCCGGCCTTGCCGAGCTGATGCAGGGCGAGGCATCGTTCGCGCAGATCATCACCCGCGACAAGCTCTCGCGGCTGCATCTGGTCATGGCCGGCCGCTCCGGCTTCGATCGCAGCCTGTTGCAGTCGCCGCGCGTGACGCTCGCGATCGACGCGCTGCTGCGCGCCTACGACCACGTGCTGCTCGATGCCGGCAGTGCCTCCGACCTTCCGGCCGAGCTCCTGACGGCGAATGCCCGCGCCGTCGTGGTGCCCGAGGCGTCGATGACGCCGGATGCGCGCGCGCTGATGTGCGAGCAGCTCAGCGCCGTCGGCTTCAGCGAAGTGACGATGCTGAGCAGGTCCGTGCAGCCGTCGGATGCGAGGGACGCGCCACGCGTCGTGGCGGCGTAGGCGTTTCTTACCCTCTCCCCCTGTGGGAGAGGGTGGCTCGCCGCGATAGCGGCGAGACGGGTGAGGGGTCTCTCTCCGCGCATGCCTCTCGCATTTTGATTTGCTGATACAGCCCCTCATCCGGCGCTTCGCGCCACCTTCTCCCACAAGGGGAGAAGGAGGGCAGTCGTGCAATGCGAGAGCTACCCGAACGCTCGCCGTAGCCGCTGCGCCAGGTCGAACAACATCTGGTTCTGTTTCACCAGCCGCTTGCCGTGGCTCAGCGAGGACATCGCCATGGCCGCGAGCTTTCCGCGTGACGTCAGCGGAACAAAACTGTCGAAGATGTCCTGGTCGTCCTTGCAGAACATCCGCTTGTACTCGTCCGAGCCGATGCCGAGGTCGAGCGAGCGGTAGCCGCGCTCGGCGCAGCGGTCGATGATGTAACGCATCAGGATCAGCCCGGGGCTGTAGCGGGCGTGCTCCGACATCGTGTAGGTGTTGAACATCATCGAGAAGCGCTGGCCGTCGGCGACGCCGGCGAAGATCGCGATCACCTCGTCGTCGCATTCGAGCGCATGGATGTCGATGGCGCGGCCGTCACCGCGTGGCGCAAGGCAGGCGCTGCGGACGAATGGCTCGACGCCGGGCTCGGCGAAGACGTTGGGAAGCTTCTGTTCGGCCATCCGCGCCGGCTTGACGCGGAAGAACCAGTCGAGCAGGCGGGTGATGTCCGCATCGGTGGTCGCCAAATGATAGCGATAACCGGCGAGCGCCTGGAGCTTCTTCTCCTTGCTCTTGAGGCGGCGGCGGAAGGAGTTGCTGATCCGCGATGCCGGCGGACCGCACGGTTCCATCGTGAGCAGCGGGCAGCCGTTGATCGCGCTCTGGCGCGGCAAATGCGCGAACGGGTTCTGCTGGTCGTTCCAGTGCAGCGGCTGCTGCGTCAGTGCGAGAACGTCGGCATGCTCGCCGAGCGGCGCAAGCAGCGCGTCGAGATCGCCGATGGTGACCTGCGCTGCAAATTCGGCGTTCCACAGGCCCATGTTGAAGGTCGTGTGCTTGCCGCCCATGAAGCAGGCCGTACGGACGCCGTGGTTTTGGCGCAGCGAGAGCGGCAGCAGCAGCAGTGGCTGATGCTCGGCATCGCGGGCCACGACGATGAAAGGGCGGGCGCGTTCGTGCTCGCCGACCAGACGCTGCCAGGGACTGAGCAGATCAAATCGCTGATAGGGCGTGAAGAGGCGGCCGGGCTGCTCGAAGGCGCGCCAGGCGGCCTCGGCCGCGCCGAGATCGGTCACGATATCGACATGCACGATGCGGCCCGCTTTCGACCGCGCTGGCAATTCTGCCGTCCGGCTTTGCATCGCCGCAGCCATGGTCATTCGCGAACCTGTCGAGAAATCAAAAATATGCGTAATTCGGCCTGTGGCCGACCTTTGCAAAGAAGTGTCAACAAAGAGTAATGACTATAAGAGGGGAAACGACCGCCGACGGGCGCGAGGTGGGACATTGGCATCCGACGACAGATGGCTGGAACGGCTGCGCCTTGAGCTGACCTGGTTCACAGGGCAGGCTGCGCTGCGCAGTCGTGGTGCCGGCGCCATCCTGCGCTTTGCGCATGTGCGGCCGAGGCGGCGCGGCGGGTTTCAGCCGCTGCGCGAGGACGAGATCACACCGCATTTCCTCGATCGCGCCATTCGCGCGCTGAAGCGGTGGAAGTATGATTTTCTCGGCATGGACGAGGTCTGCCGGCGCGCGGTGACACTGTCGGAACAGCGGCGCTTCGTGGCACTCACCTTCGACGGCGCCGGCAAGGACCTGATCGACTTTGCCTATCCGGTGCTGGCGCGCCATGCCGTGCCCTTCACGATCTATGTGCCTACGGCGTTTCCCGACGGCGTCGGTGAGGCCTGGTGGCTCGGACTCGAACAGGTGATCGCGCGCGAGAGCCGTGTCAGCCTGATGATGGGCGACAAGGAGCAGCGCTTCACGGTTACTGATAACGCCGAGAAGCAGGCGCTGTTTTCGTTCGTCCAGGCCTGGCTGCGCTCGCTGCCGCCGGCGGATGTGTCGGCTGCGATCGCAGACCTCTGCACGCGCTACCGGGTCGACCTTGCCGCGCTCTCACGCGAGGCATCGATGAATTGGGAGGATCTGGCGAGGCTTGCGGCCGACCCGCTGGTGACGATCGGCAGTGCGACCGTGAATTATCCCGTTCTCACCAACATGAAGGATGCGGCCGCGCTGCGCGAGATGACGATGGGCAAGGCAGTCGCGGAAGCGGCCTTCGATCGCGACATCCGGCATCTCGCCTTTCCGTTCGGCGATCGCGCCTCGTTCCGGCGCAGCCATGTCATCATGGCGGAGGAGGCCGGCTTTGCCAGCGCGGTGACGACGATCCCGGGTGTCGTGGACGCGGAGGGACGCACCAATCTGCGCGCGCTGCCGCGCATTTCCTGGGATGGCCGGGTGCGCTCGCTGCGCATCATGCGGGTGCTGGTGTCGGGGGTTGCTTTTGCGCCGGTGAAGCCGACCGGCACAGCCGCGACCTAGAAGCGCTACGAACTGGAAGCGCTACGAACTCGACTTGACCCGGTCGGGCCGCTGCATCCAGCTTACGATCGGCATGGCCGGCAGCACCCAGCCCATGCCGACCACCACGTAATAGATTGCCTGCCGCCAGCCGGATTCGGCGATCCAGGGCATCTGCGCCAGCGCCATGCCGAGTAGGGCCCAGACGGTGGCGAGCACCAGGAGCAGGATGGTGCCGAGGAACTTGCGGGTGCGGATCGTCATGACGGAATGTCGCGGCTTTCACGTAACTTGCACTGCGGAAGCGGGGGACTATAAGGGGCACGCAGTCCGGTTCAAGCTCTGGTTTTGCCTCGAATGACGACGATTTCCGCCCCCACCGAGCCGCATCGCGCCGTGCGCTGGTGGCTGATCTCAGTCGCTGCGCTGATCGCGCTGATGGTGCTGGTCGGCGGCGCGACGCGGCTGACGGAATCGGGACTCTCGATCGTCGAATGGAAGCCGGTCACGGGCAGCGTTCCGCCACTCTCGGAAGCGCAGTGGACGGCGGCCTTCGAGGCCTACAAGACGATCCCGCAATATCGCGAGCTCAACGCCGGCATGAGCCTGTCCGAGTTCAAGGAGATCTTCTGGTGGGAATGGAGCCACCGGCTGCTCGGCCGTTTCATCGGCGTCGCTTATCTTTTGCCGTTCCTGTTCTTCCTCTGGCGCGGCGGCCTGTCCGGCGAGTTGAAGCGGCGGTTGTGGCTGTTGTTCGGGCTCGGCGGACTCCAGGGCGCGGTGGGGTGGTGGATGGTGGCCTCGGGGCTGTCTGAGCGCGTCGAGGTGTCGCAATATCGGCTGGCGACACACCTTGTGCTCGCGCTCGTGATCTTCGCCGGCATCGTCTGGACGGTGCGGCGGCTCGCCGAGCGTCCGCCGATCGCAGCATCCTCGCGGCCGCGCTTCACGAGCGCCTTGCTCCTGGTCGTGACCTTCATCCAGATCTATTTTGGTGCGCTGGTTGCGGGCCTACGCGCCGGCCGCGCCTACAACACCTGGCCGCAGATCGACGGCGCGTTCATTCCCTCAGGGGAGCGGCTGTGGTTCGAGACGCCGTGGTGGCGCAACATGTTCGACAATGTGCTGACGGTGCAGTTCGAGCACCGTATGACGGCCTATGCGCTGTTCGCGCTGGCGGCGTTGCACGCGTTCGATGCGGTGCGTTCACGCGCGGGGTCTGCGGCGAGCGGCGCGCTTTTGCTGCTGGGCGCGGTCAGCCTGCAAGGCGTGCTCGGCATCCTCACGCTGCTCAACCAGGTGCCGATTGATCTCGCGCTCGCGCATCAGGCGGTCGCGATCGTGGTGCTGACGCTTGCGGTGATGCAGACCGAACGGCTCGCGACGCGTGGCGCAACCGAAGCGCAGCCGCGCGCCGTTCCCGTCGGTCAGGCCAGCTGATCGGATCTGCTCTTCAGCAATAGCCGTAGATGCCGCACGAATAGGGCAGGCGCCAGAAATAATCGACCTGCTTCCCGCCGTAATACGCGCCTTGGTAATCGTAGTCCCAGGGGCGGCCGTAATAGCCGGGCAGCGTATGCGAGCCCGGCAGTAGTGGCGTACCCGGCAAATTGCGGATGTAGCTGCCGATGCCGTAGGCCGGCGAGATTAGCGCATCCGGATCGGTCTCGACATAAACCTGCGGCGGCTCCTGTGGCGGAGCGGCAGCCCGCCGCCTCGGCGTGGCCGGCAAATCGGCGGCAATCGCAGCTGAGACCGTTAGCATCGCCGCAAGGGCAGGCACCATCCAGCGCAGCATCGTCGGCTCCGAATCAAAAGGGGTGATCCAGTGACGATCTATGCGGCAGATATGGTTAATGACTGTTAACTGGAGCCATTTTCCGGGGCGCACTCAGGCGCCCCGGAATGACCAGAACAGCTACGCGCCCAGCGCCTGTTCCAGATCGGCGATCAAATCTTCCTTGTCCTCGATGCCGATCGAGAGCCGCACCACGTCGGGGCCGGCGCCGGACTTGACCTTGGCGGCGTCGTCGAGCTGGCTGTGCGTGGTCGAGGCCGGATGGATGACCAGCGAGCGGGTGTCGCCGACATTGGCCAGATGCGAGAACAGCTGCAACTTCGACACCAGGCTGACGCCGGCATCGTAGCCGCCCTTCAGGCTGAAAGTGAACACGGCGCCGGCACCCTTCGGCGCGTATTTGCGCGCGAGCTGGTTGTACTTGTCGCTTGCAAGGCCCGCATAGTTCACCGCGGCCACCGCCGGATGGCCGGCGAGGAATTCGGCGACCGCTTTCGCATTGTCGCAGTGCTTCTGCATGCGCAGCGGCAATGTCTCGATGCCGGTGAGGATCATGAAGGCGTTGAACGGCGACAGCGCGGGTCCGAGGTCGCGCAGGCCGAGTACGCGGCAGGCGATCGCGAAGGCGAAATTGCCGAACGTCTCCTGCAGCCGGATGCCGTGATATTCGGGCCGTGGCTCGGAGAGCATCGGATATTTGCCGCCGGTCGACCAGTCGAAGGTGCCGGCATCGACGATGATGCCGCCGATCGAATTGCCATGGCCGCCGAGAAATTTCGTCAGCGAGTGCACGACGATGTCGGCACCGTGGTCGATGGGACGGATCAGATAGGGCGAGGCCAGCGTGTTGTCGACGATCAGCGGTACGCCGGCCTTGCGCGCCACCGTCGAGATCGCCTCGATGTCAGTGATGCTGCCGGCGGGATTGGCGATGGACTCGATGAAGATCGCTTTCGTGCGCGGCGTGACCGCGCGTTCGAAGCTCGCGATGTCGTCGGGATCGGCCCACACCACGTTCCAGCCGAAGCTCTTGAACGCGTGCGTGAACTGGTTGATCGAGCCGCCATAGAGCTTTCGCGCGGCGATGAACTCGTCGCCGGGCTGGAGCAATTGCTGCAGCACCACGACCTGCGCGGCATGGCCCGAGGCCACCGCAAGCGCGGCCGTGCCGCCTTCGAGCGCCGCGACGCGCTCTTCCAGCACCGCATTGGTGGGATTGCCGATGCGGGTATAGATGTTGCCGAACGCCTGCAGGCCGAACAGAGAGGCGGCGTGGTCGGCGTCGTTGAAGACGAACGACGTCGTCTGATAGATCGGAGTCGCGCGCGCACCGGTGGTGGGATCGGGCTGTGCACCGGCATGCACGGCGAGGGTCGAAAATCCCGGAAGGCGATCGCTCATTGAGGGCGTCCTGTTCTCGTGGTCTGAAATCGCGCGGCATGCTGATTGGCGCCGCGGCTGCCGTCAAGGCGCGGCTTCACATCGGAACGATCGTGCTACGCATTGTCGCGTTCGCGAAATGAAACCTTCGCAATTGCGTCAGCTTTGCTCGCTCTTGTTCTTGGCGGCGCGGTCCGATGCCGCGGTGTCGCCGCCGCCGACACTCATCCGATTGAGGGATAAGCGCATGCCCTGCGTCGGCACCGGGGCGCGTTTGGAGCTCAGCGTGCGTGAATTGACGCCCATCCAGGAGATCTCCGACGACAGGCGGCCATATTCGATCTTGGGACAGCGGTTCATCACCACCTTGATACCGACCGATTCCGCCTTCAGCGCCGCCGCATCGTCCCGCGCCCCCAGCTGCATCCAGATCACCATCGGCAGCGGATCGAGGGTGAGGGCTTCCTCGACCACCGGCATGATGTGGCTGGAGTTGCGGAAAATGTCGACCATGTCGACGGGACGGCCGATGTCGGACAGCGAGGCGACGAAGGATTTTCCGAGCAGCTCCTTGCCGACATGGCCGGGGTTGACCGGAATCATGTCGTAGCCGCGCTGGGCCAGATATTTGAACGCGAAATAGCTCGGCCGCACGTTGGCAGGCGAAGCGCCGACCATCGCGATCGACTTCACGTTGTTGAGGATGCCCCGGATGTAATTGTCGGGATAGGCGTCGTGGTTCATTGGCTCATCTTTGTGCTGTCATTGCGAGGAGCGAAGCGACGAAGCAATCCAGTCTGTCTCCGCGGAGGGATTCTGGATTGCTTCGCTTCGCTCGCAATGACGAATTACTCGTCCCGCCATGTCGGCGTGCGCTTCTCGATGAAAGCGCCGATGCCTTCCTCGGCGTCTCGCGCCATCATGTTGTCGGTCATCACCTCTGCCGCATAGCGATAGGCGTCTGCAAGGCTCATCTCGGCCTGGCGATAGAACGCCTCCTTGCCGAGCTTGACGGTATAGGCGGATTTCAGCGCGACCTGTTCGGCGAGCGCAATGGCGGCAGCGCGCTCAGTGCCGGCGGCGACGACACGATTGACCAGTCCGATCTCGCGGGCGCGCGCGGCCGGGATCGGCTCGCCCGTCAGCAGCATCTCCATCGCCTGCTTGCGCGGCACGTTGCGCGACAGCGCCACCATCGGCGTCGAGCAGAACAGGCCGATGTCGACGCCGGGCGTGGCGAAGTGTGCTGCTTCCGAGGCGATGGCGAGATCGCAGCTTGCCACGAGCTGGCAGCCCGCGGCGGTCGCAATGCCCTGGACCGATGCGACCACAGGCTTGGGCAGGTGCACGATTGCCTGCATCATCGCGCTGCAGGCGGTCATCATCTCGGCGAAGAAGGCACGGCCACGGTCCGGGTCGGTGCGGCGCGCGGTCAGCTCCTTCATGTCGTGGCCGGCGGAGAAGGCGGGACCGTTGGCCGCGATCACGACCCCGCGGACGGACTTGTCGTCCCGGATCTCGTTGAGCTCGGCATGCAGGCTTGCGATCAGCGTCGCCGACAGGCTGTTGCGGGCGGCCGGGCGGTTGAGGGTCAGGACCGCGATGGGGCCCACGGTCTCGCGCAGCAGGATCGGTGGTTGCGGGGAGGGGACGCGGGCGGCCTGGACGGACATCAAAGCGTTTCCGGTTGGATTATTGCGATTGGATGACGCAGATAACTTAATGTAACAGGGGACGTGAAGCGAGGGTGAGGGGTAGCATGGCGTTAGCGAAAATGAGCGTGGCGGAGCTCGAGCAGTTCCTCCGCAACGAGTTTCCCCAGGCCTTCAGCGGCGACGACATCACGATCGAGAGCGCGGACGGTCAGGCCTGCCTTTTGCGTCAGCGCTATAGCGAAAAGATGCTGCGGCCGGGCGGAACCGTGTCCGGCCCGACCCTGATGGCGCTCGCCGATTTCGCGATGTACGTGGTGCTGTTGTCCGCGATCGGGCCGATCGGGCTCGCCGTCACCACCAATCTCAACATCAACTTCCTGCGCAAGGGGCAACCCGGGCAGGACGTGCTGGCGGAGGCGCGGCTGCTCAAGCTCGGCAAGCGCCTTGCCGTCGGCGAGGTGAAGCTGTTGTCCGGTACCTCGCCCGATCCGATTGCCCATGTCACCTCGACCTATTCCATTCCAAACGTTTGAGCTTTTTGCGGGTACCTTAATACCATATTTCTAAGCAATTGATATTGCACATGTAAATTACGCCTTTGGGCATTGACCGCGGCGCCCCCGTTCTCTAGAAAACCGCCCAGTCCGGTGCGGTGTTCGCGCCGATGCTCCCCGTCCACGGAAACTCTGACATGAAAACCTTTTCGGCAAAGCCGGCTGAGGTGACGAAGAAGTGGGTATTGATCGACGCCAAGGGTCTGGTCGTCGGCCGTCTCGCCACCATCGTCGCCATGCGCCTGCGCGGCAAGCACCTCCCGACCTACACCCCGCACGTTGATTGCGGCGACAACATCATCATCATCAACGCGCAGTATGCGGTTCTCACCGGCCGCAAGCGCGAGCAGAAGACCTATTACAAGCACACCGGTTATGTCGGCCACATCAAGGAGCGCACCGCGCGCCAGATCCTCGAGGGCAAGCATCCCGAGCGCGTGCTCGAGAAGGCCGTCGAGCGCATGATCCCGCGTGGTCCGCTCGGTCGCGTCCAGATGGGCAATCTCCGCGTCTATGGCGGCGCCGATCATCCGCACGAGGCCCAGACGCCCGAGAAGATCGACATCGCCAAGTTGAACCGCAAGAACACGAGGGCCGCATAACATGGCCGAATCCATCCAGTCGCTCGACCAGCTCTCGCAGCTCAAGACGGCGGCCGCGCCCGACGCGCCCAAGCACGAGAAGAAGGTCGACAAGTTCAACCGCGCCTATGCCACCGGCAAGCGAAAGGACGCGGTCGCCCGCGTCTGGATCAAGCCGGGCGCCGGCAAGGTCACGGTCAACGCGCGCGAGGTCGAGGTCTATTTCGCCCGTCCGGTGCTGCGTATGATGATTGAGCAGCCGTTCTCCGTGGCCGCGCGCTCGGGCCAGTATGACGTGATCTGCACCGTCGCCGGCGGCGGTCTGTCCGGCCAGGCCGGTGCCGTCCGTCACGGCATCTCGAAGGCGCTGACCTATTTCGAGCCGGAGCTGCGCACCGTGCTCAAGAAGGGCGGCTTCCTCACCCGCGACTCCCGCGTGGTCGAGCGCAAGAAGTACGGCAAGGCCAAGGCCCGCCGGTCCTTCCAGTTCTCGAAGCGTTAATCGCTTCGGTCGCATTCGCTGCGAAAGCGGCTTCAATGAGATGCAAAAGGGCGCTGATTTCAGCGCCCTTTTTGCTGTTCGTTTGTATGCAAATTGATGGCGTGTTTCCTGAAAACTTGGGCTCGCATGAAAACCTGAATGGAACCCGCGAGACATAGCGTCGCCTTTGGAAGGGCGCGCAAATCGGTGGAGCCGATCGCGTAACTGCTATGTCTAGAAGGGGGCCGACATGACGTCGCTCGATAGCATCACGCTCTATTTGGTCGCCACCATGGTCGCCGCACTGCTCGGCGCCATGATGGTATTTTTCGGAAGGCAGGAGAACAGCCCTGCGCTGAAATGGTGGGGCACCGCCTATCTCCTCGGCGCCGCATCGGTCGCGCTCTGGACGGCGGCCGGCGACAAGCTGGGCCCGCATCTTTACCTTGCGCTGAACGCAGTCGGCTTCGTCGCCTGCGGCATGGTGTGGAATGCGGCGCGCGTCTTTCATGGCCGCAAGCCGAACTGGCCGGGTCTCCTGGTCGGCGCGCTCGCCTGGACCGCTGCCGCCACGCTGCTCGATCCCGCGGCGTCCATGCCGCGCATGATCGTCGGCGCCGGCATCGTCTCGGTCTATGCGGCGCTGACGGCGAGCGAGCTCTGGGTCGAGCGGCGCAAGAGCCTGCAACGGCGCTGGCCGGCCTTCGTGGTCCCGGTGATGCACGGCTGCGTCTTGATGCTGCCGATCCTGCTCGGCAGTTTCCTGCGCCCGAACGATGCCGGCTTCTCCAACAGCATCTGGGTCACCGTGTTCGCGGTCGAACTCGTGCTCTATGCCGTCGGCACCGTGTTCGTGATCTTCATGCTGGTGTCCGAGCGCACGGTCACTGCGCACCGGACCGCCGCGTCCACCGATCCGCTGACCGGCATGCTCAACCGCCGCGGCTTCTCGGAAGCCTGCGGACGCGTGATCGAGCGCGAGGCCAAGGCCGGCCGTCCCGTGACCGTGATGATCTTCGATATCGATCATTTCAAGTCGATCAACGACCGCTTCGGCCATCCCGCCGGCGACGAGATGCTGAAACTGTTCTCGACCGTCGTCGTCAGCAACCTGCGCATCAGCGACATGTCGGGTCGCATCGGCGGCGAGGAGTTCGCCGCCCTCCTGCCGTGTTCGCTGGAGGAGGGCGTGCTGGTCGCCGAGCGCGTGCGCGAAGCCTTCGAGACCTCCGGGGTCGTTGTCGATGAGGGCCCGGTCGACACCACCGTCAGTATCGGCGTCGCGGGCGGTCCGGCCGGCACCGAACTCGAAGTGCTGCTGGCCTCGGCTGACACCGCGCTTTACCAGGCCAAGCGCGGCGGCCGTAACCGCGTCGAGGCGGCGGAGGAGCTGCCATTGTCGCTGGAGAACTGGCGCCGCCAGAGCGCCGCACGGATCGGCGTCTCCAACACGCAGTCCAAGGCGCAGACGGCGACAGCCTAGGCAAAGGAGGCCTTGCGGTAATCCCCTGTTTACCATTCGATCCCTACCATTGCGGTCATGGAATCGATCCGTCGACAGAACCCGCAGACCGCCCTGATGTCGCTCGAAGCCGCGGCGACTTCGGCACGCGGCGGCTTCGCCTGCCTGTTCTCGACCGCGGACGAATATGAGAGCGCGCTGATCACCGAGCGCCGCGCCCAAGGGCATTACACGCAAGGCCGCAATTACTGGCCGCTTGCGCTGTTCGCCGGTTGTGCGCTGATCGTGGCGGGCACCGCTCTGCTGCTTGCCTGAGTGATCTGCATTCTCGGACCGGGCAGGGCGCCGTTTCGGCGCCTTTTTCTTTGTCGCGGGCTGCGGTAGACACGCCCATCGAACAAAAATGGGTGGAAACAGATGATCACCGAGATCGCGCAAATCGACGTCAAGCCGGGCAGCGAGAAGGACTTTGAGGCCGCCGTCGCCAAGGCCAAGGCCGCTTTCGGCCGCTCCAAGGGTTTCCATGGTTTCGAGCTGCACAAGTCGATCGAGAAGCCGCAGCGCTATCGTCTGATGGTGAAGTGGGAAACGCTCGAGAACCATACCGTCGATTTCCGCGGCTCCGAGAATTTCACCGAATGGCGCGGCCTCGTCGGCCAGTATTTTGCGGCACCCCCTGAGGTCGAGCACACCGAAACCGTGCTCACCACCTGAGGCGGCTCAGGCTGCCTCCGCCAGAGGCGGCGCTTCGTACGTCTTGAAGTGGTCGATCACGACCTTGGCGATGGCGACCAGTGGCAGCGCCAGCGCCAGACCCCAGATCCCGAAGACGACGCCGAGCAGGATCTGGAACGCGAACAGCGTGGCCGGCGGGATGTCCAGTGCCTGCCGCTGCAGCAGGGGCGTCAGCACGTAGCTCTCCATGGCGTGGACGCCCATGAAGAGGAGAAAGGCCGACAGCGCCGGAATCCATCCTGAGGCGAGGCTCGCCAGCACGACCACAACGCCGGCGATGATGGCGCCGACGGTCGGAATGAAGCCGAGCAGTCCCGCCTGAATCCCGAGGATGAAGGAGCCCGGGATGCCGATGATGAGAAGCCCGATCCAGGTTACCGCCCCGACCGCGAGCATGACGATCATCTGTGCGATCAGCCATCGTTCAAGTGTCTCGCTGACGCGGTCGATGATGACGGCCGCGCGCGCGCGATGTTTTGCAGGCGCGATGAACAGCAATCCCTCGCGATAGACGCTGGGTTGGGCGGCGAAGGCGACTCCCAGAAACAGCACGATGAAGATGTTTCCCACGCCGTGGATGGTGCCAAGCAGCAGCTTGAACGTCTGGCTCACGATCGCCCCGCCGCTGGAGGCAAGGGCGCCTGCGCCGGGTATTGCCCCGCGCGACGTCGTGCCGGCCGACGGCGTCGGCTCCGGTTGCGCGTCGGGAGACGAATCGGGTCCGGAGCTCCCGAAATCGAAGAAGCTGGTGTCGATGCCGTGATTGTCCAGGAATGATTTGACGTTGCCGATCTGGGATTTGATGGTTTTGCTGAGTCCCGCCGCCTGATCGGCGATGGTGGCGCCGCCGAGATATGCGATGCCCGCGAGCATGAGCGCGAGGGCCAAGCAGACGATTGCGAGCCGCAGCGCATGCGGCAGACGCGCATGCCGGCCAAGCGCGTTGGTCAGCGCGTTGAGCCCAAGGCCCAGCAGCACCCCGGCGAAGATCAGGAGCAGGGTCGTCGCGAAGTACCAGGAGAACGCGAGCAGCACGGCGAACAGCACCACGCCGATGCCGCCGACCGAAATGCCCCAAGCCAGATCAAAACGGGTCGGGGGTCGTTCATCCGGGAATGTGATCACGCAATGTCCTTTGGGTGGACCGGGGGGCAGTCTTTCGGCAAACACGCTTTTGATCAAGACCGCGTCAACGCGCTGGTTTGACGCTGCCGTGTGAACGGTGCAGACGGACGAGGAGAGAACAGGTGGGGCGCGCTTGAGTTTCATCAGCAAATGGGTGGGTCTGCTCGGGCTTTTGGCCGTGCTCGTGATTGGCGACCAGATCCGGATCAACCGGCCCGGCCACAAATATCGCCTCACGGTCGAGGTGACGACGCCCGAAGGCGTCAAGTCCGGCTCCGGTGTTCTGGCCGTCGTGCCCGATCGCGGCTATAGCCGGGGCGGCCGCACCACGATGCGCGGCGAGGCTGTGTTCGTCGACCTCGGCCGGGGAAAGAATGTGGTGGCATTGCTGGCGCATCAGCAGGGCGCGAAGCTCGATCTCGACGACATCAACTATGTCGCGCCCCGCGCTTATGGCGCCGCGCGAGGCAACCGTGTCTCGTTCAACGAGCTCAACCGGCAGACCGGCGTCGTCGCGGTGCAGGGGGACCTACTGCCCGTGCTGGTGAGCTTTGGCGATCCCATGGACCCTGCGACGGCGCGCCTTGTCGCCGGCGACCATGCGGAGGCGGTCCTGGGCGACGGCTATGCACTCCGTGGTCTTACCGCCGAAATGGTGCCCAACGGGCTTTGGCCGATCGATTTCGGTGGCGCGCTCGGGGAGTCCGTGACGCGCGGAATCGAAACGAAACTGCCCTGGTTGGCTGCGCCGGGGGACCCGGCGGCGACCGCACTGAAGACCGCCGGCCTGCCCCTTGGCGGCGCGATCGTGGCCCGGGAGGCATTTGCGCGAAAATAGCATTGCCGTCCCGCGTACCCTTCTGTTGAATTTGTTCCACCCAGGGGGCATGTTTGGAGAATCTTCTTCGGCGGGGAGGTCTGAGCGGGAGATGAGAAAGCCGGTCGTCGGCGTGATCGGGAATGCCCATCGCGTTGAAAATCGATTTCAGGTCCAGATGGTCGGCGAGCGTAATCTGCGCGCCGTGGCCGAGGTTTCAGGCGGCCTGCCGGTGATGTTCGCGGGCTCGCCCGACATCACCGATATCGGCGCGCTCCTTGACACTGTCGACGGCATCGTGCTGACCGGCGCCCGGGCCAACGTCCACCCGACCCGTTTCAACGTCGATCCGTGTGAGGCGCACGAGCCCTACGACATCCACCGCGACGAGGTGGCGCTGGCGCTCTCGGTCGCCTGCGTTGCCCGCGGTATCCCGCTGTTCGGCATCTGCCGGGGCCTCCAGGAGATGAACGTCGCCTTCGGCGGCTCGCTGCATCCCGAGATCCGCAAGATCCCGGGCCGCATGAACCATCGCATGCCGAGGCTCGAGAACGGTGAGATCCACCCCGATCCGACAGTGGTGTTCGCCGATCGCCACGACGTCGATCTGACGCCGGGCGGCGCGTTCGCAGAATTGCTCGGCTGTGACAAGATCAGGGTCAATTCGCTGCACGGCCAGGGCATCCTCGATCCCGGCAAGCGCGTGCTGATCGAGGGCATTGCCGAGGACGGCACCATCGAGGCAATCCGCATCGCGGAAGCCAGGGCTTTTGCGCTCGGGGTGCAATGGCACGCCGAATACGACCCGCAGCACAATCCGATCAACCGAAAACTGTTCGAGGCGTTCGGTCAGGCCATGGTGGCGAAGCAGCGCGCGGCGGCGTAGCTGCGGGGTTGCGCCGAGGCCGATAAGGCTCTCGATCGTTGCGACCGGCGGCGGAGGATTGGCGATTTTCGCAAACAGGCACGAGAACTAGTCTCCAGGATGGATTTCGCGGCGCTGAACGCATCCTGCGATTACCAACAGCGCTCGCGATCTCTCGGGCGCAATAAACCAGATATCAAGAATTGATGCGCGCCAGTTTTCTCGATTCCGATTCGTTCTTTGAGAACGAAGTGGAGTCAGACGCAGAACAAAACTCGAGGACCACAAAAAAAGGCGCCCCGAGGGGCGCCTTTCGTGCGTCGTAGTCGTTCCGGCGGCTTAGCCCGAATAGTACATTTCGAACTCGACCGGGTGCGGGGTCATTTCGAAGCGGGCGACTTCGGTCATCTTCAGCTCGATATAAGCGTCGATGAAGTCGTCGTCGAACACGCCGCCGTTCTTCAGGAAGCCGCGATCCTTGTCGAGGTTTTCCAGCGCCTCGCGCAAGCTGCCGCACACCGTCGGGATCTGCTTCAGCTCTTCCTTCGGCAGATCGTAGAGGTCCTTGTCCATCGCCGGACCCGGATCGATCTTGTTCTTGATGCCGTCGAGGCCCGCCATCAGCATCGCGGCGAAGCCGAGATAGGGATTGGCGAGCGGATCGGGGAAGCGCACCTCGACGCGCTTGGCCTTCGGCGAAGCGGTGTAGGGGATGCGGCAGGAGGCGGAGCGGTTGCGGGCGGAATAGGCGAGCAGCACGGGAGCCTCATAGCCCGGGACCAGACGCTTGTAGGAGTTGGTCGACGGGTTGGTGAAGGCATTGATCGCCTTGGCGTGCTTGATGATGCCGCCGATGTAATGGAGGCAGGTCTCCGACAGGTCGGCGTATTTGTTGCCGGCGAACACCGGCTTGCCGTCCTTCCAGATCGACTGGTGCACGTGCATGCCCGAGCCGTTGTCGCCGAAGACCGGCTTCGGCATGAAGGTGGCGGTCTTGCCGTAGATGTGCGCAACCTGGTGGATGCAGTATTTGTAGATCTGCATGTGGTCGGCCATCAAGGTCAGCGTGTCGAACTTCATGCCGAGCTCGTGCTGGGCGGAAGCGACCTCGTGATGGTGCTTCTCGACCTTCACGCCCATCTTGGCCATGGCGCCGAGCATCTCCGAGCGCATGTCCTGCACGGAGTCCTGCGGCGGCACCGGGAAGTAGCCGCCCTTGGTACGGACACGATGGCCGAGATTGCCGCCTTCATATTCGGTGTCGGAGTTGGTCGGCAGCTCGGAAGAGTCGAGGCGGAAGCCGGTGCTGTAGGGGTTGGCGGAGAAGCGCACGTCGTCGAACACGAAGAACTCGGCTTCGGGGCCGACGAACACGGTGTCGCCAACGCCCATCGACTTGACCATCGCCTCGGCCTTCTTGGCGATGCCGCGGGGATCGCGGTTGTAGGGCTCGCCGGTGGTCGGCTCGAGCACGTCGCAGGTGATGACCATGGTGGTCTCGGCGAAGAACGGATCGATCGTCGCGGTCACCGGATCGGGCATCAGGCACATGTCGGACTCGTTGATCGCCTTCCAGCCGGCGATCGAGGAGCCGTCAAACATCGTCCCTTCGGCGAAAATGTCCTCATCGATCATGCTGATGTCGAAGGTGACGTGCTGCCACTTGCCGCGCGGATCGGTGAAGCGCAGGTCGACGTATTTGACGTCGTTGTCCTTGATCGATTTCAGGACGTCTTTGGCGGTCTTCATGCATACCCCTTATGGCTCTGCGGGTCGGTTTCCAAGCTTCAAGCGACCGTGTTCACGCTTCTTGAGGCGCGCGAGGCACAAACAAAATGAGGCCGCCGAAGCAGCCTATTTCTTGTCAGAATGTCGCAAAATGCGGGATAGCACCCGGCTCAGATAGCGTCCAGCCCGGATTCGCCGGTTCGGATGCGGATCGCCTCTTCGATATTGGAGACGAAGATCTTGCCGTCGCCGATGCGCCCGGTTTGCGCGGCGCGGCGGATTGCGTCGATGGCGCGCTCGACCAGATCGTCGCCGATCACGATCTCGATCTTCACCTTGGGCAGGAAGTCGACGATGTATTCTGCGCCGCGGTACAGCTCGGCGTGACCCTTCTGCCGGCCGAAGCCCTTGGCTTCAGTGACGGTGATGCCCTGAAGGCCGACTTCCTGAAGCGCTTCCTTCACCTCGTCGAGCTTGAATGGCTTGATGATGGCTTCGATTTTCTTCACTGCGCGCCTCCCGGCCTTTCGAACAAATAGCAACGTCTTCGTCAGGATGCGCTTTTCTTAACGCACGATCTTGTCTTCGCTATGCCGGGATCCCTGACCAGTCCGGCAACAACGGCCGGCCACACCCTGATAAATGCCAGTGAGCACGACGAACCGAAGCGACTTCCGCGAAAGCAGGGTCTATGCCAAGTTGCAAATGCCCTGATTATTGGAGCGTTATCAGCCTTTTAACGTGCAGCTCTGATAGGTGGCGCCGACCCGCACAAAATACCGCAGACTACGAAATAGGCAAACGGTTCAATATCTGTGCAGATCGTCGTTCCGTCGGATGGCCTGGTGCGGAACGTGCCTCTTGAAAAGGCTTTTGGACAGGGAAGTGGCATGGAAGTTCTGACCAACGCCGAAATGCAGCGCGCCGACCAGCTCAGCATTGCGGCAGGCACCCCCGGCTTCAAGCTGATGCTCAGCGCCGGTCAGGCGGTCGCCGAGGCCGCCCACGCGCTGGTGGAGGAGGGGCCGATCCTGATCGTGGCCGGCCCGGGCAACAACGGCGGGGACGGTTTTGTCGCAGCCGCCGAGCTCGCCGCGCAGGGCCGCGAGGTCTCGGTGATCCTGATGTGCGAGCGCGACCAGCTCCAGGGCGATGCGGCCTCGGCCGCGCGGGGCTGGAAGCACCCGGTGCTCCCGTTCAACCCGCAGGCGATCGGGCGACCGGCGCTGATCATCGATGCGCTGTTCGGCGCGGGCCTCAGCCGTCCCGCCGAGGGCGAGGCGCGTGCGATGATCGAGGCGATCAACGCCAACGGTGCGCCGGTGCTCGCGGTCGACCTGCCGAGCGGCATCAACGGCACCAGCGCAGCCGTGCTGGGCGTGGCGGTGAACGCCACCGAGACCCTTACCTTCTTCCGGAAGAAGCCGGCGCATCTGCTGCTGCCGGGGCGGATGCATTGCGGCCACGTGCGTGTCGCCGATATCGGTATCGACGCGCAAGTGCTGGACGAGATCGCGCCGCAAATATTCGAAAACGATCCGGACTTCTGGGGCGCGGCCTTTCCGGTGCCGCGCATCGACGGCCACAAATACGCGCGCGGCCATGTGCTGGCGGTCTCGGGCGATGCGGCGGCGACCGGTGCCGCGCGGCTCGCCGCGCGCGGGGCGCTGCGGGCAGGTGCGGGCCTGGTGACTCTGGCCACGCCGCGTGATGCGCTCGCGATCAATGCGGCTGCGCTCACCGCGGTCATGGTTCGCCCCGTCGATACCGCCATCGAGTTCGGCGAGCTGCTCGGCGACAAGCGTTACAACACCTGCATCATCGGCCCCGGCGCGGGTGTCGGCGAGCGCACCTGCGATCTCGTCCACACGGCGCTTAACGCGCAGCGGCATCTGGTGCTCGACGCGGATGCGCTGACGAGCTTTGCCGCGAATCCCGAGCGCCTGTTCGAATCGATCAAGACGTCGCAGGACAAGGCGGTGGTGCTGACGCCGCACGAGGGCGAGTTCCCACGGCTGTTCTCCGACCTCAGCAATAAATATCCGGGCCGCTCGAAGATCGAGCGCGTGCGCGCCGCCGCCGAGCGCTCCGGCGCGGTCGTGCTGCTGAAGGGCGCGGACACCACGATCGCCGCGCCCGACGGCCGCGCCACCATCGCCGCCAACGCACCGCCCTGGCTCGCCACCGCGGGTGCCGGCGACGTGCTCGCCGGCATCATCGCAGGGCTGCTGGCGCAAGGCGTGCCGGCATTCGAAGCCGCCAGCATCGCCGTCTGGATGCATGGCGAAGCGGCGAGCGAGGCGGGGCCGGGGCTGATCGCGGAGGATCTCACCGAGACGCTGCCGGCCGTGCACCGGCGAATCTATGGTGCGCTGGGGGTGGAATACTGAGCTCTCACTCCACCGCGTACCAGCGCACCAGCCGCGGTGCGGCCCAGTCGGTTACGACGGATTCGATCAGCCATCGGCCGGGGGAGGCCGCAGCGAATGCGATGCGCTGGGTCTGGCCGGGTTCGATCGCGAGCGTGTCGAGCCAATAGGGCTTCCAGCCGTCGTCGAGCTTGTCGAGCAGGCGGAAAGGGTGGCCATGGAGATGGAAGACGGTGGCGACGGGGGCGGGGTTCTTGAGCGCCAGCACGACGGGGCGGCCGGCCCTGGTGCGAAAGGTAGGGGCGGAGGACGTCGAGAAATTTGCGGGCCGTACCCACCCGACGTCGGCTGCCCCGAGCGTGACATCGAATCGCAGGGCGCCTCTCAGATCGAGGCGGTCGGGGAGGTCATTCGGAGGGAGCGGCTGCGGCGGCAACAGCGGCACGCGCCGGTCAAGCTTGCCGGAGACCGTCAGGCGGCCGACCTGGCGCGCCTCCTTGCCGTCATGCAGCAGGAATGGGGCCGATGTGGCCGCATCCACGAAGGCGTCGGCGCGTGCGCCGGGAGCCAGCACCAGCGCGCCGTTGCGAGCCGGGAACGGCTCGGCCGGCTGTCCGTCCAGGGCCACCACCTGGACTTCGTGGCTTTCCAATTTGATCGCCAGAACAGAACGTTGCGAGCCGTTGATAAAGCGCAGCCGCAGCCGCTCATTCGCCGCAGCTGAGAGTTCGAATGAAGTCATGCCGTTGATTGTATAGAGCGGGGACGTGTCCCTAGGGTCCCGGCCCGGGGCAAGCGCGGTCCCATCCGGCCGTAGCCGCCATTCCTCGATCAAGAGAACCACGTCGCGATCGGCGGCGACCGGGTTTGTCTCGGCGGCAATGATCGGAAGCGGGCGCGCGGGCTGCTTCAGGCCGTCCTCGAACAGGCGAAAGTCGGCCAGCAGGGTTCCCGCATTTGGTACTGAAATGATTGATGTTTCTGTCGCGTCCGGGGCCGTCGGGGCGCGTCCTCGAAGCGGGTCGGCCGCGGCCGGGCCGCCAAGGCCGTACCAGACTGGTGCAAGCGGCACAGGCAGGTCGTTGCGGAAGACCACCTCGCAGCGGTCGCCACGTTTGAGACGGACATCCCCGAGGTGGCTGACGGCGGCCAGCTCCCAGATGGGTGTAGGCGCCTGATCCCGCCTCAGAGCCAGCGTCGCCGGCCTTGCCTGAAGTGCGAGCTGGGCGGTCACGGCCGGGACTGCGCCGCCCGCCATCAGCCCGGCCACAGAGGCGCCAAGTCCGGCTCCAAGTCCGGCCAAAACCTCGCGCCTCGTCGGGTCGAAGATCCGCGTTTTCATGGCCGATCCGGACCACGGCGTGCTGGATAAGTCCAGCCGTCGTGCCTAGTTGAAGCCTGCCTCTATCGGGCCATTTTTTTGCTGCGAACAGGCGGGCACATGCTATAAGCCCGCCGCCCGCGGCATCGCGGCCGGTCTTGATGCAAATTTACGCGGGCGTGGCGGAACTGGTAGACGCGCTGGATTTAGGTTCCAGTGACGAAAGTTGTGGGGGTTCGAGTCCCTCCGCCCGCACCAAGCGCTTTCAGCGTTTGCACGGATTACGCGATCTGCTCCTGCGCGGATGTTTGTCCGCCGGAAGCCGGTCCGATGAACCACCGGCGTTGAGGCGTTCGCCTCGCGCCGGATCGATTAATGACAGCGTCCCGACGCATGCGCGCCGGGACCGAACGAGAAGAAGATTGGACACCATGCAGGTCACAGAAACCCTCTCGGAAGGTTTGAAGCGCGAGTTCAAGATCAGCGTTCCCGCGTCTGATCTCGACGCCAAGGCCGGTGCCAAGCTCGTCGATCTCAAGGACAAGGTCCGCATCAACGGCTTCCGTCCTGGCAAGGTGCCGGTCACGCACCTCAAGAAGGTCTATGGCCGCTCGGTGATGGCCGAGACCATCGACCAGACCATCCGCGACACCAACACGCAGCTGTTCTCCGAGCGCGGCTTCCGCCTTGCGACCGAACCGAAGATCACCATGCCGACCGAGCAGGCCGAGGTCGAGGAGCTGCTCAACGGCAAAACCGATCTGACCTACACGGTTGCGATCGAGGTGGTGCCGTCGATCGCGCTCGCCGACTTCAAGACCTTCGAGGTCGAGAAGCCCGTCGCCGAAGTCACCGACGCCGACGTCGATGAGGCGATCAAGCGCATCGCCGATTCGAACCGCGGCTATGCCGCGAAGGGCGAGGGCGCCAAGGCCGAGTCGGGTGATCGCGTCACCGTCGCCTTCAAGGGCACCATCAACGGCGAACCTTTCGAGGGCGGCGCCGGTGAGGGCATCCAGGTCGTGATCGGATCCAACACCTTCATCCCCGGCTTCGAAGAGCAGCTCACCGGCATCGCCACGAACGAGACCCGCACGCTGAAGGTGGCGTTTCCCAAGAACTACATGAACGACAAGCTCGCGGGCCAGCCGGCCGAATTCGAGACCACCGCGACGCTGATCGAGGCGCCGCAGGACCTCGCGATCGACGACGAGTTCGCCAAGACGCTCGGCCTCGAATCGCTGGACAAGCTGAAGGAAGCGGCGCGCGAACGGCTGGTCGCCGAGTTCGCGACCGCGACGCGCCAGCGCGTCAAGCGCGCGCTGCTCGACCGCCTCGACGAGGCCCATCGCTTCGAGGCTCCGCCCTCGCTGGTCGACGAGGAGTTCAATCTGATGTGGAACTCGGTGAAGGCCGAGATGGACTCCGCCGGCAAGACCTTCGCCGACGAGGACACCACTGAAGAGGCCGCCAAGGAAGAGTACCGCAAGATCGCCGATCGCCGCGTGCGGCTCGGCCTCGTGCTTTCCGAGATCGGCGAGAAGAACAAGATCTCGGTGACCGACGACGAGGTCGGCCGCGCCGTGATCGAGCGGGCGCGCTCGATGCCGGGCCGCGAGAAGGAGGTCTGGGACTATTACCGCAGCAACGCCCAAGCGTTGGCCCAGCTTCGTGCACCGATCTATGAGGACAAGGTCGTCGACTTCATCCTCGAGCTCGCCAACGTGACCGAAAAGAAGGTTTCGCGTGACGATCTCTACAAGGACGACGAGGCGGAAAAGACCGCCGCCTGAGGGCTCCAGAAGAGCCTTTAGGAGAGCCTCCAGGATAGCCTTGCATTAAGGATGATCAGCAAAGAGGTCGAGCTAGCCAGGTGGCCGGCTGGGCCTCTTTGTACGAATCAGCTTCAACTGCCTCACGGATTAAGCCTTAATTCGCTCCGCACTTGTCAGGCGCGAATTGGGCTATATCTGTCGCTACGCCTTCCGCTTCTACCAAGTTCGTCTATCAAGTTCCTGCATCACGGGACGTCCATCGGCCCTCCGGCAGATCCAGCCCCGACTGGCAGCCGGGCCTGGCGATGTCCGCCTCTTCAAAACCCTAGGTGACTCATGCGCGATCCGGTTGAAACCTACATGAACCTCGTGCCCATGGTGGTCGAGCAGACCAACCGTGGCGAGCGCGCCTACGACATTTTCTCGCGCCTTCTGAAAGAGCGCATCATCTTCCTGACCGGGCCGGTCGAGGACGGCATGTCGACGCTCATTGTCGCGCAGCTGTTGTTCCTTGAGGCGGAAAATCCGAAGAAGGAAATCTCGATGTACATCAACTCGCCGGGCGGCGTGGTGACGTCGGGCCTCGCGATCTACGACACCATGCAGTTCATTCGCCCGCCGGTCTCGACGCTGTGCACGGGCCAGGCCGCCTCGATGGGCTCGCTGCTGCTCTGCGCCGGCGAGAAGGACATGCGCTTCTCGCTGCCGAACGCTCGCATCATGGTGCATCAGCCCTCCGGCGGCTTCCAGGGCCAGGCCACCGACATCATGCTGCACGCCCAGGAAATCCTGAACCTGAAGAAGCGGCTGAACGAGATCTACGTGAAGCACACCGGTCAGACCTACAAGGCGATCGAGGACGCGCTGGAACGCGACAAGTTCCTGACCGCGAGCGACGCCAAGGAGTTCGGCCTGGTCGACAGGGTCATCGACAAGCGCGCCGAGGAAACCGCGGCGCCGAAGACCCCGTAGCACTACTGCGGCGGCGAACCCTCCGGGCTCGCCGGCGCCATTAGGGAGCGTTCACGTTAAGGACACGTGCGCGCGTCGCAAAACGTAGTTTTGCGCCCTGCGACAGGCAGAAAGTTCCGCTTTCGTGCTTGTTTTTCGTGGCAATCCAGCAACGCCGGGGTGATTTCGATCACTTCGCCCGTGCCAAGACCGGAAATCACGGTATTGTCACGGGTAGCCGGCGACCCCCGATTAGCGAATTCTTGATAGTCGGGTGACAGCATGGTTCGCTACGACTGATCGGCTATGATCGCGGGGAATCGAGTGACCGTGATTCGCACGGCATGTAACGCGTAGGGTCTTTTTTGGTACGGAATTTGCTCTATTTGAAGGACTGTACCGGCTGTCGTGCCGGAATAGGGCGATCGAGCGGACGGGATCGAACCGCGGACGGAGACATGAATGAGTAAGGTCGGCACGAGCGACTCCAAAAACACGCTGTATTGCTCGTTCTGCGGCAAGAGCCAGCACGAAGTGCGCAAACTGATCGCGGGTCCCACGGTCTTCATTTGCGACGAGTGCGTCGAGCTCTGCATGGACATCATTCGCGAGGAGAACAAATCCTCGCTGGTGAAGTCGCGCGACGGGATTCCGACGCCGAAGGAAATCTGCAAGGTGCTGGACGATTACGTGATCGGCCAGAACCATGCGAAGAAGGTCCTCTCGGTCGCGGTGCACAATCACTACAAGCGCCTCAACCACCAGACCAAGCACAACGACGTCGAGCTTGCGAAGTCGAACATCCTGCTGATCGGTCCGACCGGCTCGGGCAAGACGCTGCTCGCGCAGACGCTCGCCCGCATCCTGGACGTGCCGTTCACGATGGCGGATGCGACGACGCTGACGGAAGCCGGCTATGTCGGCGAGGACGTCGAGAACATCATCCTGAAGCTGCTCCAGGCCGCCGACTACAACGTCGAGCGTGCCCAGCGCGGCATCGTCTATATCGACGAAATCGACAAGATCAGCCGCAAGTCCGACAATCCTTCGATCACGCGCGACGTGTCGGGTGAGGGCGTGCAGCAGGCACTGCTCAAGATCATGGAAGGCACGGTGGCTTCGGTCCCGCCGCAGGGCGGCCGCAAGCATCCGCAGCAGGAATTCCTGCAGGTGGACACCACCAACATCCTGTTCATCTGCGGTGGTGCGTTCTCGGGCCTTGAGAAGATCATTTCGGCACGCGGACGTTCGACCTCGATCGGTTTCGCCGCCCAGGTGCTCGCGCCGGAAGACCGCCGCACCGGCGAAATCTTCCGTCACGTCGAGCCGGAGGATCTCCTGAAGTATGGCCTGATCCCGGAATTCGTCGGCCGTCTGCCCGTCGTGGCGACGCTGGAAGATCTGGACGAGGCTTCGCTCAAGAAGATCCTGGTCGAGCCGAAGAACGCGCTGGTGAAGCAGTACCAGCGGCTGTTCGAGATGGAGAACATCGAGCTGACCTTCGCCGACGAGGCGCTTGGCGCGGTTGCCCGCAGGGCGATCGAGCGCAAGACCGGTGCGCGCGGACTGCGCTCGATCCTCGAGGCGATCCTGCTCGAGACCATGTTCGACCTGCCGGGCCTCGAAGGTGTGGAAGAAGTCGTGATTTCCCGCGAAGTCGTGGAAGGAACGGCGCGTCCGCTCTACATTTACGCCGATCGGTCCGATCGCGCCGTCGAGAACGCCAGCGCCTGATTTGCGGCGCTGGAACGCTCCAATCGTCTCCTCAAGCAAGGGCTGCGGAAAGTATCTCCGCAGCCGGTGTTGCGTCGCTTATTTGCGTGCGTAAGCGCCTGATGGCACGCGTCTTCAATGACTTGACACCCCCCGGGTCGATAGCCACCTAATGTCGGCGGCGAGCAAAAATTCTCTCCAAGATTCGCCTCAGTTCCGATCCGGCGAGCCGGTCCAACCTCAAAAGGACCGACCGGTTTTGCCGATCACCTCGGCACCTTGTGGCGGTTGCGCATGAGCATGGCGGGCTGCGTGCAAGGGGGCAAAGCAAAAGGAAAAAGGCCATGACCAATCCAAAACCCAGGCCAACCATCGTTCATGGCGAAACGCACGCCTACCCCGTGCTGCCCCTGCGCGACATCGTCGTCTTCCCGCACATGATCGTTCCGCTCTTCGTCGGCCGCGAGAAGTCGATCCGCGCGCTCGAAGAGGTGATGAAGAACGACGCGCTGATCATGCTCGCGACCCAGAAGAACGCGTCCGACGATGATCCGGCACCCGATTCCATCTACGAGACCGGTACGCTTGCCAGCGTGCTCCAGCTCTTGAAGCTTCCCGACGGCACCGTGAAGGTGCTGGTCGAAGGGCTCGAGCGTGCGCGCGTGCAGAAGTACACCGATCGCGCCGACTATTACGAAGCGACTGCGATTGCGCTCGCCGACACCGATGCGAAGTCGGTCGAGGCCGAGGCCATGGCGCGCTCGGTCGTGTCCGACTTCGAGAGCTATGTGAAGCTCAACAAGAAGATCTCGGCCGAGGTCGTCGGCGTCGTGCAGGCGATCACCGATTTCGCCAAGCTCGCCGACACCGTCGCCTCGCATCTCGCCGTCAAGATCGCGGATCGCCAGGGCATCCTGGAGACGCTGTCGGTCACGCAGCGCCTGGAGAAGGTGCTGGGCCTGATGGAGAGCGAGATCTCGGTGCTTCAGGTCGAGAAGCGCATCCGCTCGCGCGTCAAGCGCCAGATGGAGAAGACCCAGCGCGAGTACTATCTCAACGAGCAGATGAAGGCGATCCAGAAGGAGCTCGGCGACGACGACGGTCGCGACGAACTCGCCGATCTCGAAGAGAAGATCTCCAAGACCAAGCTCTCCAAGGAAGCGCGCGAGAAGGCGCAGCATGAATTGAAGAAGCTGCGCCAGATGTCGCCGATGTCCGCGGAAGCGACCGTCGTGCGCAACTATCTGGATTGGCTGCTGTCGATCCCGTGGAACAAGAAGTCCAAGGTGAAGAAGGATCTGGAAGCCGCGCAGGCGGTTCTGGATGCCGATCACTACGGGCTGGAGAAGGTCAAGGACCGCATCGTCGAGTATCTCGCCGTGCAGTCGCGCGCCAACAAGCTGACCGGCCCGATCCTGTGCCTCGTCGGCCCTCCCGGTGTCGGCAAGACCTCGCTCGGCAAGTCGATCGCCAAGGCGACGGGGCGTGAGTTCGTGCGCGTGTCGCTCGGTGGCGTGCGTGACGAGGCCGAGATCCGAGGTCACCGCCGCACCTATATCGGTTCGATGCCCGGCAAGATCATCCAGTCGATGCGGAAGGCGAAGTCGTCCAATCCGCTGTTCCTGCTGGACGAGATCGACAAGATGGGTGCCGATTTCCGCGGCGATCCGTCCTCGGCTTTGCTCGAGGTCCTCGACCCCGAGCAGAACGCGACCTTCAACGACCACTATCTCGAGGTCGACTACGATCTCTCCAACGTGATGTTCATCACGACCGCGAATACGCTCAATATTCCGGGACCGCTGATGGACCGCATGGAGATCATCCGGATCGCGGGCTATACCGAGAACGAGAAGGTCGAGATCGCGCGCAAGCACTTGATCCCGAACGCGGTGTCCAAGCACGGCTTGGACTCCAAGGAGTTCTCGATTGACGACGATGCGCTGCTGCTTCTGATCCGCCGCTACACCCGCGAAGCGGGCGTGCGCAATTTGGAGCGTGAGCTCTCCACACTTGCCCGCAAGGCGGTGAAGGAGCTGATGATCTCCAAGAAGAAGTCGGTCAAGGTCACCGAGAAGACTCTGGAAGAGCTGCTCGGCGTGCCGAAGTACCGCTACGGCGAGATCGAGAGCGAGCCGCAGGTCGGCATCGTCACCGGCCTTGCCTGGACCGATGTCGGCGGCGAGTTGCTGACGATCGAAGGCGTCATGATGCCCGGCAAGGGCAAGATGACGGTCACGGGCAATCTGCGTGACGTGATGAAGGAATCGATCTCGGCGGCGGCGTCCTACGTCCGCTCGCGCGCGATCGTCTACGGCATCGAGCCGCCGCTGTTCGACCGGCGCGACATCCACGTGCACGTGCCGGAAGGCGCGACGCCGAAGGACGGTCCGTCGGCGGGCGTGGCGATGGCCACCGCGATCATCTCGGTCATGACCGGCATCCCGGTCCGCCACGATGTCGCGATGACCGGCGAGATCACGCTGCGCGGCCGCGTACTGCCGATCGGCGGCCTGAAGGAGAAGCTGCTGGCTGCTGCCCGCGGCGGCATCAAGACGGTGCTGATCCCCGAGGACAACGCCAAGGATCTCACGGAGATTTCCGATGCGATCAAGGGCGGCATGGAGATCATCCCGGTCTCCCGCCTCGACGACGTCGTCGCCAAGGCGCTGGTCAAGAAGCCAGTGCCGATCGTCTGGGAAGAGGACACCAAGGTCACGGTCAAGCCGGACGGCGACGAAGCCGCCGGCGGCCTGACCGCTCACTGAGATCGCAGCTCGAAAAGATGATAAAACGGCGCCTTCGGGCGCCGTTTTTGTTGTGGGGGCATTTTGTTTTGGGCAGTGGATGACGACAATGCACATCGACGGGCAATGCCATTGCGGCGCGATCACCTTTGAAGCCGAGATCGATCCCGAGACGGTGTCGGTCTGCCATTGCCGGGACTGCCAGACCCTAACGGGATCGCCGTTCCGGGTGACGGCGATCTGCACCAAGACCGACGTCAAGCTGACCGCCGGCACGCCCAGGATCTACGGCAAGCGCGGCGACAACGGTCGGATGCGCTTCCAGCACTTCTGCGCCGAGTGCGGTTCCCCGCTGTTCACGAGCGGCGAGGGCGACCAGGAGGACGATTGGGGCATCCGCTGGGGCAGCATCCGCCAGCGCGACAAATTGCGGCCCGTCAGGCAGATCTGGTGCCAGTCGGCGGCGGTGTGGATCGACGCGGTGCCACTGTTGCCGGGCCGGCTGGGAGATTGAGGTTCGGCTTGCCCAGCCGCGCGCGAGCGAAGGCTGGTGGGCGGTCACGGATTCGAACCGCGGACCCTCTCGGTGTAAACGAGATGCTCTAACCAGCTGAGCTAACCGCCCCACGGCGCCTCTTTAGCGCCCCCTCGGGTGTTGGAGCAAGAGGCGGCCGCACCGCAAATCATGCTCATTTGAACCGCTTGATGGCCTTCCGGCGTGGTATCACGACCGGCAAAACGACAGAGGCCCCAATGGAACAACCAAGCGGACACGAGCAGAACGCCGATCAGATCGCCTACTGGAACGGTCCCAGCGGGCAGCGCTGGGCCGATCGCCATGCGGCGCAGGAGAGCCTGCTCGGACCCATTGCCGATGTGCTGATCGACCGCGCCAAGCCGAAGCCGGGGGAGCGCGTCCTCGACGTCGGCTGCGGCTCCGGCGCGACGACGTTCGCGTTCGCGAAGGTTGTCGCGCCTGATGGCTTCGCGCTCGGGCTCGACGTCTCCGAGCCGATGCTGTCGCAGGCGCGCGCGTTTGCGCCAAAGGGCCTGCCGCTCGATTTCGTGCTGGCGGATGCGACGGTGCATCGGTTCGAGCCGGCCAGTTTTGACCTGCTGGCCTCGCGGTTCGGCGTGATGTTCTTCGCTGACCCGATCGTGTCTTTCACCAACCTCCGCCGCGCATTGAAGCCGACGGGGCGGCTGGCGTTTGCCTGCTGGCGCGAGCCGAAGGAAAATCCCTGGATGATGGCGCCGCTGATGGCGGTCTACAAACACGTGCCCAAGATGCCGCCGGTCGGGCCGGACGAGCCGGGCCCGTTCGCCTTTGCCTCCGAAGAGCGCGTGACGCGCATCCTGAAAGGCGCGGGCTTCGTCGACGTCGCGATGGAACCGCACAATCTCGCGATGGATGTCGCGATCGGCGGCGGGCTCGATGCCGCGGTCGAGGGCTCGCTCCAGATCGGCCCCGCCAGCCGCGCGCTGCAAGGCCATCCGCCCGAGACGTATGCCGCGGCAAAAGCCTCGATCCGCGAGATGCTCGCCCCGTTCCTGAAGGGGTCGAGCGTGGCGCTCCAGGGTGCGATCTGGATCGTGACGGCGAAGGCGGCGTAGGCGCCGCTCTGTCCCCGTCATTGCGAGCGCAGCGCGCTGCGCTCGCAATGACGACGGGGACGCAGCCACGCAACTACCTCACACCACATCATCCGGCGCCAGCGCGCAGCCGTTGTCGGGATGCGTCTCGACCTGAAGGGTGGTGTGGCCGATGCGGTGGGAGCGCTTCAGCATCTGCGCCGTCTCCATCAGGAATGCATCGCCGGCGCCGGTGGGCATGACGAGATGGCAGGTCAGCGCCGTCTCAGTGGTCGAGATCGGCCAGACGTGGAGATCGTGGATCGCAGTGACGCCGGGCCGCTCCAGCAGTAGGATCTTGATTGCGGCAATGTCGGTGCCCCTGGGCGCGGCCGCCATCGACATGTCGATGGAGCCGCGGAGCAGGCTGGTGGTGCTCCAGAGAATGGTGGCGCAGATGACGAGGCTGGTGACGGGATCGAGCCAGAGCCAGCCGGTCCAGATGATCAGCGCCGCCGAGACCACGACGCCGAGCGAGACCGCGGCGTCGGCCGCCATGTGCAGATAGGCGCCTTCGATGTTGATGTCGTCCTTGCGCCCGCGCGCGAACAGCATGGCCGTAAAACCGTTGATGAGGATGCCGATGCCGGCGACCACCATTACGGTGATGCCGGCGACGGGCTCCGGTTCACGCAGGCGCAAAAACGCTTCCCAGCCTATCGCACCGGTCGCGACCAGCAGGAACACCGCGTTCGCCAGCGCCGCCAGGATGGTGGAGGCGCGCAGGCCATAGGTGAAGCGGCCGCTGGGCGCGCGCCGCGCCGCGATCGACGCGCACCAGGCCACGACCAGGCCGAGCACGTCGCTAAGGTTATGGCCGGCGTCCGCAAGCAGGGCGGTGGAGTTGCCGATATAGCCGTAGACGGCCTCGGCCAGGACCAGCGCGGTATTGAGCGTGATGCCGATCGCGAACGCCGTGCCGAAGCTGGCGGGCGCATGGGCATGGGCGTGGCCACCATGATCGTGATCATGGCCGTGGCTATGATCATCGTGATGATGGCCGTGATGGTCGTGGCTGCCCACCTCTAGCGCTCCCTGGACGCTGCCAAATCAGGCGCCATTGTAGGCGTTTCGGCAGCCCCGTCACGGCGGAACAGCACGTAGAGCGCCGGCAGCACCAGCAGCGTCAGCACGGTTGAGGAGATGATGCCGCCGATCACCACAGTCGCGAGCGGCCGCTGCACCTCGGCGCCGGCCCCGGTAGCAAGGGCCATCGGCACGAAGCCGAGGGACGCGACCAGCGCCGTCATCAGCACCGGACGCAGGCGTGTCAGCGCGCCCTCGCGCACCGCGTCGGCAACGGGCTGGCCCTCGCTGCGCAGCCGCTCGATGAAGGCGATGATGACGAGCCCGTTGAGCACGGCGACGCCCGACAGCGCGATGAAGCCGACGCCGGCGCTGATGGACAGCGGGATGCCGCGCAGCAGCAGCGCCATGACGCCGCCGGTCAGCGCCAGCGGCACGCCGGAGAACACGAGGGCCGCATCCGCCGCCGATCCCATGCCCATGAACAGCAGCAGGAACACCAGCAGCAGCGCCACCGGCACCACGAGCGTCAGCCGCTTGGTGGCGGAGACCAGCTGCTCGAACTGTCCGCCCCAGCCGATCCAGTAGCCCGGTGGCAGCTTGACCTTCTCCGCGACGGCGTTCTGGGCCTCGGCGACAAAGGAGCGCAGATCGCGCCCGCGAACGTTGGCCATAACCACCACGCGGCGCTTGCCGTTCTCGCGGCTGATCTGGTTGGGTCCCGGTGCGATCTCGATCGCCGCGACGGAGGACAGCGGGACGTAGCGCAACGCCGCGTTTCCGCCCGGCCATGCGGTTTTGGTGACGGCCGGTACATCCTCGCCCGGCGGCAGCGGGATCGGCAGCGACTTGATCGTGTCAGGGTCGGCACGCAGGCTTTCCGGCAGCCGCACCACGATGTCGAAGCGGCGATCGCCCTCGAACAGCTTTCCGACCGGCTTGCCGCCGATCGCGATCTCGACCACGTTCTGCACCTCGCTGAGGCTGAGGCCGTAGCGTGACAGCGCCTGGCGGTCGAGCCTGACGGTGAGGATCGGCAGGCCCGCAATCTGCTCGGTCTTGACGTCGGCCGCGCCCTCGATGGCGTGGACGACGCCGTTGACCTGCTGGGCGATGCCAGCAAGCACGTCGAGATCGTCGCCGAAGATCTTCACGCCGACGTCGCTGCGGATGCCGGCAATGAGCTCGTTGAAGCGCATCTGGATCGGCTGGGTCATGCCATAGGCCGTGCCGGGCAGGGTGTTGGCGGTGCGTTCGAGCTCGGCGATCACCTCGTCCTTGGGCTTGTCCGGGTCGGGCCATTCGTCGCGTGGCTTGAGCGTGACATAGGTGTCGGTCATATTCGGTGGCATCGGATCGTTGGCGATCTCGGCGGTACCAATCTTGGAGAAGATGGTCGCGACCTCCGGTACCTGCTTGATCGCCATTTCCAGCCGCAGCTGCATGCCGACGCTCTGGGTCAGGCTGGTGCCGGGAATCCGGATGGTTTCGATGGTAATGTCGCCTTCGTCGAGGCTCGGGATGAATTCGCCTCCCATGCGCGTCGCGGCGAAGACGCTGCCGGCAACGATCAGCATGGCGCCAAACGCGACCATGCCGCGGTAGCGGATGGCGCGGTCGAGCAGCGGCACATAGAACCGCTTGGCCGCTCTCATGAAGATGTTCTCCTTCTCCGAGACCTTGCCGGTGACGAAGATCGCAACCGCGGCCGGAACGAAGGTGATCGACAACAGCGCCGCGCCGGCAAGGGCCATCAGCACGGTCAGCGCCATTGGCGTGAACATCTTGCCCTCGGTCCCTGTCAGGGTCAGGACCGGCAGGTAGACCACGGCGATGATCAGCGTGCCGAACAGGCTCGGCTTGATAACCTCGCTGCTGCCGGCGCGGATTGTCTCCATCCTCTCCTCGAGCGACAGCAGCCGGCCGCGCCTGTGCTGCTCGGCAGCGAGCAACCGCAGACAGTTCTCCACGATGATGACCGCGCCGTCGACGATGATGCCGAAGTCGATCGCGCCGAGGCTCATCAGATTCGCGCTGACCTTGCTCTCGACCATGCCTGTGATCGTGAACAGCATGGAAAGGGGAATGACACAGGCGGTGATCAGCGCGGCGCGGATGTTGCCGAGGATCAGGAAAAGCACAGCGATCACCAGCGCCGCGCCCTCGACGAGATTCTTCTCGACGGTCTGGATGGTGGCTTCCACCAGATGCGTGCGGTCATAGACGGCGCGCGCGATCACGCCGTCAGGGAGCGATTTCGCGATCTCCGTGAGCCGGGCCTTCACGCGCTGCGCCACCGTGCGGCTGTTCTCGCCGATCAGCAGCATGGCGGTGCCGAGCACGGTTTCGCTGCCGTTTGCGGTTGCTGCGCCCGAACGCAGGTCCTGGCCTTCCTGGACGTCGGCGACGTCGCGGATACGCACCGGGACGCCGCCGCGCGAACCGATCACGATGTCGCGGATCTCGGCGATATTGGCGACCTGGCCCGGGGCGCGGACGAGATATTGCTCGCCGTTGCGCTCGATATAGCCGGCACCGACATTGGCGTTGTTGGCGGCCAGCGCCGTCATGATGTCGCGAAAGCCGAGTTTGTAGGCCATCAGCCGGCCGGGGATCGGCAGCACGTGGAACTGCCGCTCATAACCGCCGATCGAGTTGACCTCGATCACGCCGGGAATGGTGCGCAGTTGCGGCTTGATGATCCAGTCCTGGATGGTGCGCAGCTCCGTCGGCGTGAACTCGGCACCGGTCTGTGACCTCGCGCCGGCCTTGGCTTCGACGGAGTAGACATAGATCTCGCCAAGGCCGGTCGAGATCGGGCCCATCGCGACCTCGGTTCCGGCCGGAAGCTGGTCCTTCGCCTGCTGGATACGCTCGTTGACGAGCTGCCGCGCGAAGTAGATGTCGGTGCCGTCCTGGAATACGACGGTGACCTGGCTCAGGCCATAGCGTGAGATCGACCGGGTGTATTCGAGCTTGGGCAGCCCGCCCATCACGGTCTCGATCGGGAAGGTGATGCGCTGCTCGGATTCGAGCGGCGAGAGGCCCGGGGCACGGGTGTTGATCTGGACTTGCACGTTGGTGACGTCGGGGACCGCGTCGATCGGCAGGCGGGTGAAGTTCCAGGCGCCGAAGCCGCCGGCCGCGAGCGCGAACAGCAGGACCAGCCAGCGCTGCTGCAGCGAGACCGCGATGAGACGCTCAATCATGTTCGGCCTCGCCCTTGCCCATCTCCGCCTTCACGACGAAGCTGTTTTCCGCGACGTAATGTTCGCCGGCCGATAGACCGGCCCTGATCTCGACATGGCGGGGATCGGAATCGCCTAGCTCCACCGGACGCGCCTCGATCTTGTCGCCATCCTCGCGGACGAACACGATGGTCCGGTTCTCCAGCGTCTGGATCGCGCTACGGCGCACGGCGACCGCGACGTTGCGTGCGGCGAGGATCAGCCGTGCCGTGACGAACAGGCCGGGACGCAAGCGTCCGTCCGGATTTGGCAGCACCACGCGCGCCAGTGCGGTCTGGGTCTCGCTCGAGCCGATCGGGGCCATGTAGGAGATGGTGCCCTTGATCTCGCCGCGGCCGTCGTCTGGATCGATCAGCACCTCGTCGTTGAGGCGGACGCGCCGCAGGTCCTGGCGGTAGATCGACAGGTCGACCCAGATGGTGGAGAGGTCGGCGACCACGAAGGCCGGCTTCTGCTCGGAGGCGTATTCGCCGAGCGAGATCTGCCGCTCGATGATGGTGCCGGCAATCGGCGCCTTGAGCTCGTAGACGGTGAGGCTCTGGTTGCTCTCGATCGCGGCGAGCAGATCGTCCTTGCCGACCTTGTCGCCGATGCGCTTCTGGATCGATTTAGCGACGCCGGGAAAACGCGGCGTCACCTGCACCACGGCTTCCTGGTTGGCGCGCAGGATGCCGTTGAAGGCGAGCGTGTCGGTCAGCGTGACGCTCGCGGCTTCCGCCAGCGTCACGCCTGCGGCTGCAAGCTTGACGTCGGAGATGCGGATGCGGTCGGCGCCGTGCTCGTCCTGCTCGACATGGTCGTTCGGCTTCTCCGGCCTCTTGTCCGCGGCGTGTTCGGCATGCTCGACCCTGGCCGGGCCGAGCAGGGAATAGCCGTAAGCGCCAAGTGCAGCGGCAAACAATGCGACGAGGATGGTGGAGGACGTCTTCATCGTGCGCTCTCCCGCGCCAGCGTGAAGGGATTGCCGACGAGGCCTTCGATGGTCGCCACCCCCGCGTGGAAATTCTGCAGCGCCTCCTGCTCGCGCAGCCGCGCCTGGGTGACGCTGGCCTGGGCATCGAGCACTTCGAGCAGGCTGAAGCGGCCCTGGCCGTAGCCTTGCGCGATGGCGTCCGACGCTTCGGTAGCCTTGGGAATGGCGCTCTCGCGCAGCACCGCGAGCTCGCGCAGAGAGCCCTGCAGCGAGTCGTAGGCGCGGCCCGCGACCACGATCAACGTGTTGCGGTTGGCCTCGCGCTCGGCCTTGGTCTTGGCAAGGCTTTCCTGCGCCGAGAGGATATTGCCCTGGTTCTGGTCGAACACGGGGATCGGCACCGAGACGGTGAGGCGCGCCGCGTCGTCATTGGTCTCGTTGAAATGGCGCCAGCCGGCGGCGATCCGCACGTCGGGATAGGGCCGCAGCCGCGCCAGCAACAGCTCGGCGTTGCGCTGGGCATAGATCGCGGTCCAGCGCACCAGCTGCGGATTGGCATCGATCGCGGCGACGACCGACTGGAATGTCGGCGGCCGTCCCATGGTGTCGAGCCGTCCGGAGACCTCGCCGAATTTCGGTGCCGCGTCGCCCATCAGGACCGCAAGCTCGCGCCGGGCGCTGGCCAGCGTCGCCTTGAAGCGCTCGCGGTCGGCCTTCACCAGGGCGGATGCCACTTCCGCACGGCCGGTCTCGGCCGGCGAGGAGGCGCCGGCCTCGACGCGTCGGCGCAAAAGCGGCGTCAGCCGGTCAATGGCGGTGATCTGCTCGTCGAGGATCTGGATGCGCCGCTGTGCGCCGAGCACGCTGAGGAAGGCGATCGCGGTCTCCGACAGCACCTCCAGCCTGACGGCCTTGCGCTGAATCGCGGCGACCTCGATGCCGGCGACACCCGCGGCGATCCGCGCGTCGCGCTTGCCGAACAGCTCGAAGGCCTGGCTGATCTGGAGCGTGGTCTCGGCCGATCGCGTGCCGCGATAGATGCCGGACCCGAACGAATTGTCCTGTTCGTAGGTCAGCTCCGGATTGAGAAGCGCACCTGCCTGGATGCGCTGGCCCGTAGCGATGCCGACATCGCGCTCCGCCGCGGTCAGCCGCGGGCTCGTGGCCAGCGCGCGCGAGAGCGCGCTCCGCATCGTCAGAGTCTGGGCGTGAGATGGCGCAAGCGCCAATCCGACAATCAGACACGCTGCCGCGCACGCCAGGCGCGCGGCCATTCCCCTGCAAAACATGAAACCGACCTGTGAAGGATGAACCTCATGGGCGCGGAGCGCCCGACCAATCCGTTCAGGCGATCTGTTTGGGAGGCGGGGAGTCGGTATCGGGAATAATGCCGGAGAGCCGGGTTGCGCGTTGCGGGCGCGATGCAGACACGAGCCCGATCGATGCGGCCGGTGGCGCCGGCTGCGCCACCGTCACCGAGAAGCAGCCATGGCAATGATGACCGCCGATGGCCTTGTGGTCGTTGTGATCTCCCGAGCCGTCAAGGACGGCGCTGATCTCCGAGCCGCCACCGGGCGTGGTGACGTCGATGTCGTGCAGGCCATGCAGCGCTCCCGCGAGCAGGTAGACAACCGCGATCAGCACAGACAGCAGCCCGCGCCAGTGGCGCGGCGGGCATGATCCTGAGGGCTGGCGGTTTGCGAGCACGATTTCACTCTGGTTGCGGTCGGTATCCGGCCTAGCATGGGGGCGGGAACAGTGTCGACCCGCAACATTGTTACGTCCCCTGGAACAATTGCCGCAGCGATTGCGAAGACGACAGCGCTTCTCATTGGCGCGTGATCAAGCTCAGCTGGGCATCGGCTGACGCTCCGCTTGCTGCGTTCGGCACATCGCCGGCTTCGACCGTCACGACGGCGCGACAGCCGGCTTCCATGGCCCGTTCCAGCCATTTGATGGCTTCATCAATCCACTGGTCGTGGTGCTCGGGATCGGCGATCGCCTTTTCCCGGAATGCATCTGCCTGATGAAGGCACGCGGTTCTGCGATCCACGCCGCTCTCCCGATCCGGAGGTTCCCCCCTATCGCATCCTTGATGATCGGAGAGCCGGCGTCGTTAACATAGGACAGGAACCGCCGCCCAAAAAGAAAGCCCAGCCGGGACTGACCGGCTGGGGCTTTCGTGCTCACAAACTTCATCCTTGGGACTTGGACAGCTAATCCGCATCGCGCCGGTTCGTTCCCGCGGGCTCGGTCCAGTTTGGAACGTTCTTTCTTCGTTGTGATTAGCGACGAGGAGAAATCGAGGAGGACGGACTATGGATGGATTGATTTATCTCATCGGCTTGATCGTCGTCGTCATGGCGATCCTGTCGTTCTTCGGCCTGCGCTGAGAGAGCGGCGATGACGATGGAAACTCTCATACGGGAAGACATCATGGAAGGCGGCGGCGCCGCTGCCGATGACCGGAGCACCATTCAGTGGAGCTCGGTGATCGCAGGCGCGTTGGCCGCTGGCGCAATGTCGTTCATCCTGGTCGGCTTTGGTGTCGCCGTCGGACTGGGCGTCAGTTCAGCCTCGCCGACATGGCGCGATGCATCGGCGGCGCTGGCTTTGCTGTCGGGGCTGTATCTGATCATCCAGGCGATTATCAGCTTCGGCTTCGGCGGCTATGTCGCCGGCCGGACAACGCGACCAGCCCCGACGATCACAACGATCGAAGACGACGGCGAACGGCGGGACGGGCTGCATGGCCTGATGTCCTGGGCGCTTGCAGTGCTGCTTGGTGCCGCTCTGCTCGCGATACTCGGCGCAGCTGCGATTGATCGTTCGCCGATGCGCAGTTCGGCGAGCAATACCTCCGCCGCCGAGCCTCTGTTGAGCTACGAGCTGGACAAGCTGTTTCGCGCGCCGCGGCGGCCCCCTAACACCGACCTCAGGGAAGCCCGCGCCGAAGCAGGACGCATCTTGATGACGTCATCGAGCCACAGCGGCATCAGCACCGATGATCGGACCTATCTGGTGCAGCAGGTGGCCGCGCTGACGGGACTCGCCGCTCCCGACTCGGAACGACGGGTCGACGCGCTGATCGCGGATTCAAGGACGGCGATCAATCGGGCGCGGCGTAATTCCATCATCGTCGCCTTCTCCGTTGCCGCAGCAACCCTGATCGGCGCTGCCGTGGCCTGGGCTGCGGCGGTGGCCGGCGGGCGGCACCGCGATGGAGAGCCGTTGCCGAACTGGATGGCAAGCTCGAACCGCTTCCATCGCTCTCCGCGCGCGATGCCGGTGCCCTGACGTGCAGGACGATGGCCGGGAGCGATCCCGGCCATGGTCTTTTGACGAGAGGCGCTAGGCCTTCTCCTCCCAGATCATGGCGAGGTGGACGATCGTCTGCACCGCCTTCTCCATGTCCTGCCGGCTGACCCATTCGAGCCGGGAGTGAAATGCGTGCTCGCCGGCGAAGATGTTGGGGCAGGGCAGGCCCATGAAGGAGAGGCGCGAGCCATCGGTGCCGCCGCGGATCGCGGTGCGCATCGGGCGCAGGCCGGCGCGGCGGATCGCTTCGATGGCGTATTCGAGAATGTGCGGGTGACGATCGATCACCTGCTTCATGTTGCGGTACTGCTCCCGCACCTCGAATGTGTAGGTCGAGCGCGGAAAATCCTTCATCACGTCCTTGACGATGTTCTCGAGCAGGATCTCCTTCTCCTTCAGCCCTTCCTCGGTGAAGTCGCGCACGATGAAGGAGAGCGTCGCCTGCTCCAGCGCGCCCTCGATGCCGATCGGATGCAGAAAGCCCTGCTTGCCTGATGTCGTCTCGGGCGAGCAGCCTTCGCGGGGCAGGCGCTCGACGATGGCGGCGGCGATCTTGATCGCATGCTCCATCTTGCCCTTGGCATAGCCGGGATGGGCGCTGACGCCGTTGATGGTGATGGTGGCGCCGTCCGCCGAGAAGGTCTCGTCCTCCACGCTGCCCGCGCTCTCGCCGTCCATGGTGTAGCCGAACTCGGCGCCGAGCTTCTTGATGTCGACATTGTCGACGCCGCGGCCGATCTCCTCGTCGGGCGTGAACAGGATCTTGATGGTGCCGTGCTTCACGTCCGGGTTGTTGATGAAGAAATGCGCGGCATCCATGATCTCGGCCACGCCCGCCTTGTTGTCGGCGCCGAGCAGGGTGGTGCCGTCGGTGGTGATGATGTCGTTGCCGATCTGGTTCTTCAGCGCCGGATGCTCGGCGAAGCGGATCACCTGGCTGGTGTCGCCCGGCAGCGTGATGTCGCCGCCGCGATAGTTGTTCACGACCTGCGGCTTGACGTTCTTGCCGGTAACGTCGGGCGAAGTGTCCATGTGCGAGCAGAAGCAGATCACCGGCACCTTCTTCGTCGTGTTCGCCGGGATCGTTCCGTAGACGTAGCCGTAATCGTCGAGATGCGCGTCCTCGACGCCCATCTGCCTGAGCTCGGCGGCGAGCACACGGCCGAGATATTTCTGCTTCTCGGTCGAGGGCGAGCTCGGGGATTCCGGATCGGACTGGGTGTCGATGGTGACGTAGCGCAGGAAGCGCTCGGTCACGGTATGCGAAAAGGTGAGGGAGGACATTTCTGGTCAAACCGCCGGGTCAGGGGAGAGGGGCGGTATACCAGAAAAGCAGGGCGCGGTGAGGCCGGAGGACGCTGATCAGGCTTAACGAAACGTGAGGGGTCAGATCGCCTCTTTCAGTTCCTTGACCGGGCGGAAGGCGACCTTCTTGCTGGCCTTGATGTGGATGGGCTCGCCGGTGGCGGGATTGCGGCCGGTGCGGGCGGCGCGCTTGCGAACCTGGAGGATTCCAAGCCCGACGATCCGGACACGGTCGCCCTTCTTCAGGTGCTTGGTGATCAGGTCGACCATGTCGGTCAGAACGGCCTCAGCGCGCTTCTTCGACAGGTCTTGGCTCTCCGCAATGTCGGCAGCGAGGTGCTTGAGCGTGATGGTGGCGGGAGCGGCAGCCTTCTTCGCCATATCTGGCCTCCTCGATGCTTGCCGGTGGTCGGGTGACGATCCCTGAACCGCCAAGTTCCGGAGGCGTAGACGATTCGGGACCGGACTGACTACGCCGCCGGCATGAGCGCGGGCCACGTCCGTGCGTGCCCTCGACGGAAATCCGCCCCGTTCAGGCTGTGGACGCAACATCCTTGACTTCAACAGGTCCGGCCTTTAAGTCCCCCCTCGTTCCGCAGACATTTGCGTGTCACGCGGGAGTAGCTCAGTTGGTTAGAGCGCCGGCCTGTCACGCCGGAGGTCGCGGGTTCGAGCCCCGTCTCTCGCGCCATTTTTGGCAATCCTTTCATACCCTTACCTTCAAATCCTGATCTCGCTTCGATCCCGGGTCGCTCGCGCCCCCGACTTCCGCATGCTTTGTTGTCTTCGACCCGCGCAAAATTCCCTCGCCCGCGCGACGGTCGCCAGAGGCTCGAGTTGATCGCGCCGTTGATCACATGGTACCGCTCAATCCGGGATTGTTCGGATCGAGTTGATGCAGGCAGCCGATATCAGCGCGACGTTGCAGAATCTGTTCGCGAAGGGCGTGCGCTACGGGACCGTCATCGATCTGGGCTGCGCCGACGGGCACTTCGTGCTCAACCATCAGTCGTGCCTCAGCGGCGCGGTGCCACTGAACGTCGACGCTAACAGGATCTACGAGGACTCCCTCAAGGCGATCAAGGAGGTGCTTGGCGGGCACTATCGCATTTGCGCCATCACCGACCACGAGGGCGAGATCGAGATCACGGAATCCGTGCATCCTTACTGGTCATCGCTGCGTCCCGCGGGCGACGTCTACTGGTCGCGGGTCAACGACCTCACCACCAGCAAGGTGAAAGTACCGGCGACGACGCTTGATGCGCTGGTCGAAGAGCTGTCGCTCAAGCCGCCGTTCCTGCTCAAACTCGATGTGCAGGGCGCGGAACAGGCCGCGCTGAAGGGCGCGCGTGACGTGCTCGAGAATTGCAGCGTGGTCGTCTGCGAGACCGACGTTGACGACTTCCAGGACATCAACGCGATGCTGCTGGCCGCAGGTTTCTTCCTCTACGATTTGACGACGCTGCAGCGCCTGCGCGACGGAACGCTCGGCTGGTTCTACCCGGTCTTTGTCAGCGGCAAGCTCGCCCATCTGAAGCCGCAGGCGTTCTGGGACGCCGGCGACAATGCTGCCGTGATCGGCGTGCAGGAGACGCGTCGCAAGATGATCCTGGAGCAGAACAGGAAGGCCCTGAACCGGCTGCGTTATGGGCAGAGCGGTGTCGGCCGCAATGATCCTTGTCCCTGCGGTTCAGGCGAGAAATTCAAGCACTGCTGCGGCAGCTATTGACCCGCTTCATGTTGGCTCACTCGCTCGTCGCCTGAATCAGAAAGGCCGCCCGAAGGCGGCCATTTGGTATCAAACCGGACCTTTTTCGTCCTCAGCGGATCTCTGACGTCCCGGCGCTGGTGACGACGACCGGCTTGCCGGCCTTGATCACGTGGGCGGACTGGGCGGTCTGGCTGTAATCGGCATTGGTGCGAGCTGCGATCCCGAAGCCGGCCACCGTGATTCCGGCTACCAGCGCCACCACCACGATCTTGAGGTGGGTCGCACGATCAGCAGAGTGAATGGAGTGGTTCATCTGAGCCTCCCGACGGGCTTTGCCGCCGTCTATGGCTCTTCTTGTAAGGACCGTCTGTTTCCGGATGGTTTCGCGGGTTCCGCAAAATGGTTTCATCTCCCCGCCAGCGGGTTTCGCCCGGGAGGCGTCCGGGGCCGGCGTCAGGCTGCGGTCCGGCCGATATCGTTCCGGATCGTGCGGGCCGCCCAGACGAACAGGAGCGCCCCCAGCGTGGTCGTGACCGCCGCCGAGAGCAGGGAATAGCGCACGGCGTCGGCGCCGTAAGCGCCCTTCAGGGCGTCGTTGACCACGCCCACGGCGAGCGGGCCGACGCCCTGGCCGAAGCAGGTCGCGGTGAGTGCGATCAGGGCGGAGGCCAGCGCCCGCATGCTCGGCTTCGCCACCGTCTGCGCGATCGCGAAGATCGGCCCGAGATGGAAGCCGACCAGGAACGAGGTCAGCGCCAGCATGGCCACCATCATCGCAAAGTCCTGCGTCAGCATGCACAGCGCGAACACCGGGCCGGCAAGGCCCGAGGTGATGGCGGGCGCCCACAGCTTCCAACGGTCGTCGCGGCGGCTGATCTGCGCCACCACGAAGCCGCCGAGCAGGGTGCCGGCCATGCCGGCGAGCCCCTTGAAGGTGCCGGCGTAGGTGCCGATCTCGGCGCTCGACAGATGGTGCACGCGCGCGAGGAACGGCGGGATCCAGGCCGCGGTCGCGTAGTTCGTGTAAGTGGTGAGACAGAAGCCGATCAGCACGATGATGAAGCTCTGCTGCGAGGCCAGGAAACGCAGCGTCGGCCCGAGCGGCTCGGGCACGAAATTCTCCTGCATGGCGCCGCGCTTCGGCTCGGAGATCGTCAGCCACAGGACAATAGCGAGCAGGATGCCGGGGAGGCCCGCGACGTAGAACGCCATTCGCCAGCCATAGTGCTGGTTGATGTAGCCGCCGACGAAATAGCCGAGGAAGACGCCGAGATAGGTGCCGACGGCGTAGATGCCGAGCGCGCGCGGACGCTCGTTCTTGGCGAAAAGATCAGCGACGATGGATTGCGAGGCGGGCGAGCCTGCGGATTCGCCGATGCCGACGCCGATCCTCGCCAGCGCCAGCGACGTGACGCTCGAAGCAGCGCCGCACAACGCCGTCATCGCGCTCCAGAACGCAAAGGCGACGGCGACGATGTTGCGCCGGTTGAGCCGGTCGGCGACGCGCGCGATGGGAATGCCGAGCAGGGAATAGAACAGGGCGAAGCCGAAGCCCGCGAGCAGGCCCATCATGGTGTCGCTGAGCTGGAACTCCTTCTTGATAGGCTCGATCAGCACGTTGAAGATCGTGCGGTCGAGGAAGTTCAGCGCGTAGATGATCGTGAGCAGGCCCAGCACGTAATAGCGCCGCGCCGGGGGTTTTGCCGTCGCGGCCGTTTGCACCGACATTTGTGATGTCACATCGACCATCGCTTCCCCCAATTAGTCTTTGTTATCGTTGTCGGTCCAGCTTTGATTGGAGCTGGCTGCTTCACGCGTCGCGGATGTAATTCCCCGCTTCGAATTCGACCCGAGGCGCGCTCACATCGAACGAGATTCCGATCGGATCGCGGCCTGCTTCCATCGCCTCGAGCTGCTCGCTCAGCATGCGCCGGATCAAGAGGATGCCGCGGTCGCTCTGGCCGAAATGCTCCTCGGAATGGATGGTCTGCGGGCCCTGGCCGACCTGGGCTTCATAGTCGCCGGGAAATTGCTGGTGCTCTTCCTCGGTCATGTCCCACCAGAATTTGCCGTTGAATTTCGAGCGCATGCGCCCGATGTCGCCGGGGTTCTTGACGCGGCCGGCGACGTAGATGCGGAACGAGGTGTCGTCGATCGGCAGCGTCCAGCCGATCGACTCGACACGGGCGAACTGCGCCACGCGCGGGTTTGGCACGACGCGCAAGGTGGGGAGCGCCGCCTCGGTGACGCGGTAAAACACCTTGCCGTCATCCTGCTTGCGGATCGAGCGCACGGCGATCCCGCGCGGCGTCTTGTCGAACGTCACCTCCGGCATCGATGCCATCATGTTGGTGAATTGCGGACCCGAGAAGGAGCCGTGCAGCACCGGCACATGGTAGGGATCGACCACGTTCTCGAAATGCTGGAGCCAGTTGCAGGGGATGATCGCGGGACCACCGCCGCCGATCGAGGAATCGTCCGCCTCCACGAACTCGCCGTCGTCCATGGTCTCCAGGCATTCATAGGCCGGCAGCACCGGGCGTTTCTCGGCCGGGCCCATATAGGCGAAGATCAGCCCGTAGCGTTCCTCGACTGGATACCAGGGCTGGCGCACCTTGTCCTTGAACTGGCCGCCGTCGGGCTCGCAGGGTTGCTCCAGGCAACGACCTTCGGTGTCGAACTTCCAGCCGTGATAGCAGCAGCGGATGCCGTCCTCCTCGACCTTGCCGTAATAGAGCGTGGTGCCGCGGTGGCAGCAGCGGGCGTGGAGCAGTCCGGCGCGGCCGTGCTTGTCGCGGAACAGCACCAGATCCTCGCCGAGCGCGCGAACCTTTTTCGGGGTGTCGGTGGCATCGCTGATGAGCCCGACCGGATGCCAGTAGCGTCGCAGCAGTTCGCCCATCGGCGTGCCGCGCACGACCGAGGTGAGCTCGGTGCGCGTGTGCGCCGGCTTCATCTCATAGGCCGTGCCGAGATCGCGATCTCGCTGGGTGATGGTCATGCTGATCCTCCCGCTGTCGGCCTTGCTGGCTCGGCTTGTGACGCCTTGAACGCCAGTGAAGAGCCGATCGATGACAATGTCAACGAATTTCCAGATGCCTCTTAGTCGCATTCGGATCAGGCTGGGGAGGTTGCGCTACCAAGACTTGGCACGCCGCGGCTTTCTTGGCAGAGGTGGATCATGAGCCAGACATCAAGCAGGGCCGGGCGCGCATCGTCCGATGCGGACGAAAGTCAGTCGCCGGCGCCGATCACTGTGATGCTGTCGTCGCGGCTGATGGTGCTGGCCAATTTGCTCAAGCGCGGCGCCATCCTGCGCTACAAGCGTCTCGCCGGATTGTCCTCGGTCGAGTTTGGCCTGGTCGCCTCGCTCGGCCGGCGGCCGCCGATGAGCGTGGCGCGGCTTGCGGAAGCTGTCGGCCAGGACAAGGGGCAGATCAGCCGCGCGCTTGCGGAACTCGTCTCGCGCAAGCTGATCGCGAAATCAGCGAACCCGAAAGACAGCCGCGAGGTTCTGGTCTCGCTGACCGCAACCGGCCTTGCGGCGCATGATGCGATCGTCGCCGGTGCGCAGGAGCGCAATCGGCGCTTGCGCGAACATCTGAGCGAAGCCGAGTTCGAGGCGCTGCTGCAGCAGGTCGATCAATTGACGACGATCGCTGCCGAGATGCTCGAGAACGAGAAGACTTCGCGCTGACGTTTCGGCAATCCGGGACATGTTGGATCGCTTCCAAAAATCTTTCCAAGAACCCTTCCAAGACTCTTTCTAAGACTCTTTCTAAGAGGCTTTCAATTAGGGAATTCGCGCGCGCTCCCCTAAGCGTCACCGCAAGCGCATGCCGTCATGGGATTGACGGCATGGGCAAATCAAAACACGCAGTTTGGGGTTGCGCGTTGAACAGTCTTGGAATGCTGCGGTCGGCCGTATTGGCGACCGCATCCGCTTGGGTTTTGGTGCCGCAGGCATCGCTTGCACAATCTCCTGCGCAGAGTGGCGCGCAGAACATTCCGTCGGTCACCGTCACCGCGCCGGAAGCGCGCCGCCGGGCGGCGCCCTCCGTCCAGCGCCGCGCGCCGCGATCATCCCAGCAGACCGCCAACCGAAGCAAGCCGCAGCCGCAGCGCAATGTCGGTTCCGTGGAGACCCCGCTCGGCCCGGTGCACGGCTACGTCGCCGGCCGCAGCTCGTCCGGCACCAAGACCAACACGCCGATCATGGAGACGCCGCAGGCGGTGTCGGTGATTGGCGCGGAGCAGATCCGCGACCAGAAGGCAAACAAGCTCGACGAAGTCCTGCGCTATACCGCCGGCGTCCGCGCCGGGACCTTCGGCGCGGACACGCGCAACGACTGGTGGCTGATCCGCGGCTTCAAGTCCGACGACGTCGGACTGTTTCTCGACGGCATGCAGCTGTTCTACACGTCCTATGCGAGCTGGAAGCTTCAGACGCCCAACATGGAGCGCGTCGAGGTGCTGCGCGGTCCGTCGGCCGTGCTCTATGGCGGATCGAGCCCGAGCGGCATCGTCAACGTCATCAGCAAGATGCCGCCGGCGGAGCCCGTCCGTTTCATCGAGACCGGCGTCAACAATTTCGGCAACGCCTATGTCGGCTTCGATGTCGGCGGTCCGGTCGCGACGACCCCTGAGAACGGCAAGCTGTTCTACCGCGTCGTCGGTCAGGTCCAGAACGGCCCGACGCAGGTCAATTTCACCCCGGACAACAACTACTTCATCGCGCCGTCGGTGACCTGGAAACCGGACGCCGACACGACGTTCACGGTGCTGGCTTCAGCTTCCCGGCAGGAAACCCGTGGCATCAACTTCCTGCCCTATGAGGGCACGGTGACCAACGCTCGGTTCGGCAAGATCCCGACCAGCTTTTTCGCCGGCGATCCCAGCGTCGACAAGTTCACGCGCGAGCAGGAGATGCTCGGCTATCAGTTCGAGCGCAATCTCACCGACGATCTGACGTTCCGGCAGAATGCGCGCTTTGCCCATGTCGATGTGACCTATCGCGGCTACGTCGGCAATAATTGGGCTGACATCAACACGGCCAGTCTCGGTCGCTATAATTGGTATGCGAAGAACACCGCCAACCAGGCCAATCTCGACAATCAGCTGGAGTACCGCTTCAACACCGGCGCGGTGCGGCACACGATGCTGTTCGGAGTCGATTTGAAGGGCTATCAGATCGACGACTATCAGGCTTTCAACTTCGGCACCGTTCCTTCGATCAACGTCTTCAATCCCGCCTATGGATTTGACATTCCGTTGACGGGCACACCGTTCCGCAACTTCCAGATCACGCAGAAGCAGGCCGGCACCTATCTTCAGGACCAGATGAAGCTCGGCAACTTCACGCTGGTGCTGAGCGGCCGCAACGATTGGGTCGAGACGACGCAGGCTGGCCGTGATACCGGCGCCACGCTCGCCAGCCGCGACGACAGCAAGTTCAGCGGGCGCGCCGGGCTGATCTATAATTTCGACAACGGCATCGCGCCCTATGTGTCTTACGCCACGAGCTACAATCCGATCATCGGCCTCAACGCGCAAAACCAGCTGTTCCTGCCGGAGACCGGCCAGCAGGCGGAAATCGGCGTGAAGGTCGCGCCGCGGGGATTTGACGGCTATTTCACCGCCTCAGTGTTCGACCTGAAGCGCCAGAACGTGGCAACCACTGATCCTGTCGTCACGACCTTGCAGAACCAGACCGGCGAGGTGACATCGCGCGGCATCGAGCTCGAAGCGGTGGCGAACGCCACGCGCGAGCTGAAGCTGATCGGCTCGTTCACGGCCTACCATTTGTTCAACAGCAGGGATCTGGACCCGGCGCTGGTCGGGAAGACCCCGACCAACACGCCTGAGCTCCTGGTGTCGGGCTGGGCGGACTACACCTTCAAGGACGGGCCGCTCGCGGGGTTCGGCTTCGGCGGCGGCGTCCGCTATGTCGGTTCGTCGTGGGCGGATACCGCCAATACCCTCGAGGTTCCCGCGGTCGTGCTCGGCGATCTCGCGCTCCATTACGAATGGCAGAATTGGCGCACCGCGCTGAACGTGATCAATTTGACCGACAAGGTCTACGTCGCGAGCTGCGCAGCGGCGTCCTCCTGCTTCTACGGCGACCGCCGGCGCGTCACCGCCAGCGTCTCTTACAAATGGTGAGGCAAATGACGAGAACAGGCGAGGGAAGGCCATCGTGAGAGCCTGACCGGCTCGTCACTGGCTTCCACCCACGAGATCGATGAGCTCGCGGGCTATGCCCCCCGGCCCGAAGCTCATGCGAGCGCGGCGCGCGACGACCCAGCCACGTCGCCGCCGCGCTCGCCATTGATTTTCCGCGGCGGCGGAAGCGGGCGCCGCCCGCCCGACGCATTCGCCAGACGAGCCCGGGTCCGATCGTGATGCATGGCTCCCGGATCGCTCGCCCGATGGTGGGCGCGCCTGTCCTCGTTGTAATCTGGACATTGCTGCGTCGCGGCCTAGATAAAGTTAGCCTTCTCAACAACGGACGTCACGGCCCAGCGGGTGTGGACTGATCGGGGCGCTCTTGCTGGGGCTGTCGATCTGCTCCATACCAGCCGCGGGGTGATTCCGGGATTTCCACCGTTCTGAGGGCGACAAAGGGCCTAAAAAGAGCGTGTCTTGCGCCCATTGGTGCACTGCGCTAAGGCTCAGAACAATTCCAAACTGGACGAATCCGTGGCTGTCCCGAGGCTGCGGGAAAAAGGGCTCGTCAATGAGCGGCATTCTGCAGAACTATCTTCCACTCGTCGTCTTCATAGGGGTAGCGGGCCTCATTGGTCTGGTGCTGCTGATCGCGCCGTTCATCGTCGCGTTCCAGCAGCCGGACCCGGAAAAGCTGTCGGCGTATGAGTGCGGTTTCAACGCCTTCGACGACGCCCGCATGAAGTTCGACGTCCGCTTCTATCTGGTCGCCATCCTCTTCATCATCTTCGACCTCGAGGTGGCGTTCCTGTTTCCCTGGGCGGTGGCGTTCGGCAAGCTTGGCGCGACCGGCTTCTGGTCCATGGTGGTGTTCCTTGGCGTGCTGACGGTCGGGTTCGCCTATGAATGGAAGAAAGGCGCACTGGAATGGGATTGAACCCTGTGTCGTCCGCCGGTCCGGCTCTCGCGCCGGCCCCCAAGGGCATCCTGGACCCGTCGACCGGCAAGCCGGTCGGGGCCAATGATCCGTTCTTCCTCGAGGTCAATTCGGAACTGTCCGACAAAGGCTTCTTCGTGGCCGCGACCGACGACCTCATCACCTGGGCGCGCACCGGCTCGCTGATGTGGATGACCTTCGGTCTCGCCTGCTGCGCGGTCGAGATGATGCAGGTGTCGATGCCGCGCTACGACGTCGAGCGCTTCGGCTTCGCGCCGCGTGCTTCGCCGCGTCAGTCGGACGTGATGATCGTCGCCGGGACCCTGACCAACAAGATGGCGCCCGCGCTGCGCAAGGTCTACGACCAGATGCCCGAGCCGCGTTACGTCATCTCGATGGGCTCCTGCGCCAACGGCGGCGGCTATTATCACTATTCCTACTCGGTCGTGCGCGGTTGCGACCGCATCGTGCCGATCGACATCTACGTGCCGGGCTGCCCGCCCACGGCGGAAGCGCTGCTCTATGGCGTGCTGCTGCTGCAGAAGAAGATCCGCCGCACCGGCACCATCGAACGCTAAGGTTTTACGTCATGGACGACGCCAAGCTCGACGCCCTGGGGCAGACGATCGTTAGCGCGCTTCCGGGCGCCGCCATCGGTCATTCGGTGGCCTTCAACCAGCTCACGGTGGATGTCGAGGTCAGCAAGATCGTCGAGGTGGTCAAGTACCTCCGCGACGACCCGAACTGCCGCTTCATCAACTTCACCGACATCACGGCGGCGGACTATCCCTCGCGCGAGAAGCGCTTCGACGTGATCTATCACTTCCTGTCACCGACCCTGAACGCCCGGATCCGGCTCAAGGCCCAGGCCGACGAGACCACGCAGGTGCCGTCGCTGATCGAGGTGTTTCCCGGCGCCGACTGGTTCGAGCGCGAGGCCTACGACCTCTATGGCGTGATCTTCGTCGGTCATCCCGACATGCGCCGCCTCCTGACCGATTACGGCTTCGAGGGTCATCCGCTGCGCAAGGATTTCCCGACCACCGGCTTCCTCGAGGTCCGCTACGACGACCAGGAGAAGCGGGTGGTGTACGAGCCGGTCAGGCTCAACCAGGAATTCCGCAAGTTCGACTTTTTGTCCCCGTGGGAGGGCGCCGACTATCCGGTCCTTCCGGGTGATGAAAAAGCGGGGCCGAAGGTCTGAACATGAACGAGCAACCCGAACAGCTTCGCAACTTTACGATCAACTTCGGACCGCAGCATCCGGCTGCGCACGGTGTTCTTCGTCTTGTGCTTGAATTGGATGGTGAGGTCGTCGCTCGCGTCGACCCGCATATCGGCCTGCTTCACCGCGGCACCGAAAAGCTGATCGAGCAGAAGACCTATCTGCAGGCGATCCCTTATTTCGACCGTCTCGACTACGTCGCGCCGATGAACCAGGAGCACGCCTTCTGCATGGCTGCAGAAAAGCTGCTCGGCATCGAGGTGCCACGCCGCGCGCAGCTGATCCGCGTTTTCTATTGCGAGATCGGCCGCATCCTGTCGCATTTGCTCAACGTCACCACGCAGGCGATGGACGTCGGCGCGCTGACCCCGCCGCTGTGGGGTTTCGAAGAGCGCGAAAAGCTGATGGTGTTCTACGAGCGCGCCTCCGGCAGCCGCATGCACGCAGCCTACTTCCGCGTCGGCGGCGTGCATCAGGACCTGCCGCAGAAGCTGGTCGACGACATCGACGCCTGGTGCGATCCGTTCCTGAAAGTGGTCGAAGATCTCGACCGGCTGCTCACCGCGAACCGCATCTTCAAGCAGCGCAACGTCGACATCGGCGTGGTTTCGCTGAAGGAAGCCTGGGAGTGGGGCTTCTCCGGCGTGATGGTGCGCGGTTCGGGCGCGGCGTGGGATCTGCGCAAGTCGCAGCCCTATGAATGCTACGCCGAGCTGGATTTCGACATCCCGATCGGCAAGAACGGCGACTGCTACGACCGCTATCTGATCCGCATGGAAGAAATGCGCCAGTCCGTGCGCATCATGAAGCAGTGCATCCAGAAGCTGAACGCAGCCGACGGGAAGGGTCCCGTCGTCGTCGAAGACAACAAGGTCGCGCCGCCGCGCCGTGGCGAGATGAAGCGCTCGATGGAAGCGCTGATCCATCACTTCAAGCTCTATACCGAAGGGGTCCACGTGCCGGCCGGCGAGGTCTACGCCGCGGTCGAGGCGCCGAAGGGCGAGTTCGGCGTCTTTCTGATCTCGGACGGCACCAACAAGCCCTACAAGTGCAAGATCCGCGCGCCCGGCTTTGCGCATCTCCAGGCCATGGACCACATCTGCCGCGGTCATCTGCTCGCCGACGTGTCGGCGATCCTCGGCTCGCTCGACATCGTGTTCGGAGAGGTCGATCGGTGATGGCGCAGGCGCCGATCCAGTTTGACCGCGCCTCGGGGGCCCTTGAAGGGGCCAACCTGTGGGAGCGGACGGCTGCCTTGGCGCTGGTGACGGGATCGAAGATCTCCTCGCACTTCTCGCATATGGGCTACATCGCCTGCGCCAATCTGCTGCGCAAGACGCTGCCCGAGCGCAACATCGCGATCAAGCTCAACCCCGACGCCGTGTTCGAATTTCCCTACGGCGACGGCTATTGGAGCAAACTGCTCAACCGCTCCTATAATTACGAGGACGAGTTGGAGCTGTTGTTCGCCGACTCCATCGACGTCGACTACACGCTGCTCGATTGCGGCGCGAATTACGGCTATTGGTCGGTGCTGGTGTCGAGCAAGCCGTTCGGTTCGCACAAGGCGATCGCGATCGAGCCGTCGGGGCAGAACCATCCGAAGCTCGCCAACAACGCCCGCATCAACGGCAGCCGCTTCGAGACCATGAAATGCGCGATCGGTGCGGCCCGTGGCACCGCGCGTCTGTCAGGCACCAAGCACGAGGCCTTCAGCATCGCCGGCGATGCGTCGGCGGGCGGCGAGGACGTGCCGGTCATCGCGCTCGATAATCTGATCGAGGACGGCAAGGTCGCCGCGACCGGCAAGTACCTGATCAAGCTCGACGTCGAGGGCGTCGAGATCGAGGCGATCAAGGGCGGCGCCCGGCTGCTCCAGGCCGACAGCGTCATTATGTGCGAGGAGCACGGCAGCGACCGTTCGCACGCGGTCTCGCGCTACATCCTCGAACACACCCCGCTGAAGCTGATCGTCTACGATCCCAGCACAAGGCGTATGGAAACGGTGACCGAGCTGTCGATCCTCGACCGCATCAAGGTCTCGACCCACGTCGGCTACAATGTTTTCGGCACCGCAAGCGCATTCTGGCAGGACAGGATCAATGCCCTGAATGCGAAAACCGCGCGCCGCATGCAGTGAGAGATTGAAGAGATGTCCGTTCGCCGATTAGCACCGAAGGAAGTCCAGCCCGCGAGCTTTGCGTTCACGGAGGAGAACCTCGCGTTCGCCAAGCAGCAGATCGCGAAATATCCGGCCGGGCGCCAGGCTTCGGCCGTCATCGCCATTCTCTGGCGCGTACAGGAACAGCACGACGGCTGGGTCTCGGAGGCCGCGATCCGCGCTGTCGCCGACATGCTCGACATGCCCTATATCCGCGTGCTCGAGGTCGCGACCTTCTACACGATGTTCCAGCTGGCCCCGGTCGGCAAGAAAGCCCACGTCCAGGTCTGCGGCACCACGCCGTGCCGCCTGCGCGGCGCCGAGGATCTGATCCACGTCTGCGAGCACCGTATCCATCACGAGCCCTTCCATCTCTCCAAGGACGGCAATTTCAGCTGGGAGGAGGTGGAGTGCCTCGGTGCCTGCGTGAACGCGCCGATGGTGCTGATCGGCAAGGACACCTATGAGGATTTGACCAAGGAAAGCTTCGGCAAGGTGCTCGACGGCTTTGCTTCGGGCAATCCGCCCAAGCCCGGTCCGCAGAACGGCCGCCAGTTCTCGGCGCCGACCGGTGGGCCGACCACGCTGAAGGAGATCACCTGATGCGTGATCTCTCGCCGCCAGCTGAAGGGAGCAGTGTTGTGAAGAAGTGGGGCTTCGTCGCAATGCATTCCGCCGTGGCGGCCACGTTCATTTTCCTGCTTCAGCGCTTCGCCCTGAACGCGTCGCTGGAATCCAGTCTGCTCTGGGCGCTGACCTTCGCCGTCTGCGCCGCCGGGCTTGCCTACAAGCAAGCCAACCGTTGATCGGAAAGCACTGACATGCTCGAGGACAAGGACCGCATCTTCAAGAACCTCTACGGCCTCCACGATTGGGGGCTCGAGGGCGCGCGGCGCCGCGGCGCCTGGGATGGCACGAAGAACATCATCGACAAGGGCCGCGACTGGATCATCAACGAGATGAAGGCGTCGGGGCTGCGCGGCCGCGGTGGCGCCGGCTTCCCGACCGGCCTGAAATGGTCGTTCATGCCGAAGGAATCGACCGACGGCCGGCCGAGCTATCTCGTCGTCAACGCCGACGAATCCGAGCCCGGGACCTGCAAGGATCGCGAGATCATGCGGCACGATCCGCATCTCCTGATCGAGGGCTGCCTGATCGCGAGCTGCGCGATGAACGCGCATGCCTGCTACATCTATGTCCGCGGTGAGTTCATCCGCGAGCGCGAGCATCTCCAGGCGGCGATCGACCAGGCCTATGAGGCCAAGCTGGTCGGCAAGGACAATGTCAACGGCTGGCCGTTCGACATCTATGTCGCCCACGGCGCCGGCGCCTATATCTGCGGCGAGGAAACCGCGCTGCTCGAGAGCCTCGAAGGCAAGAAGGGACAGCCGCGCCTGAAGCCGCCATTCCCGGCGAATGTCGGTCTGTATGGCTGCCCGACCACCGTCAACAATGTCGAGTCGATCGCGGTTGCGCCGGACATTCTGCGCCGTGGCGCGGCGTGGTTCGCCGGCATCGGCCGTCCGAACAATGTCGGCACCAAACTGTTCTGCATCTCCGGCCATGTCGAGCGGCCCTGCAACGTCGAAGAGGCCATGGGCATTCCGTTCCGTGAGCTTATCGAGAAGCATTGCGGCGGCATCCGCGGCGGCTGGGACAACCTCAAGGCCGTGATCCCGGGCGGCTCCTCCGTGCGCATGGTGCCGGCCGAGCAGATCATCGACACGCCGATGGATTTCGACTCGTTGAGCAAGCTGCGCTCGGGCCTCGGCACCGCGGCCGTGATCGTGATGGACAAGTCGACCGATTTGATCCGCGCCATCGCCCGCATCTCCTATTTCTACAAGCACGAGAGCTGCGGCCAGTGCACGCCGTGCCGCGAGGGCACCGGCTGGATGTGGCGCGTCTTGACCCGCATGGCCGACGGTCGCGCCCACAAGCGCGAAATCGACATGCTGCTGGAAGTCACCAAGCAGGTCGAAGGCCACACCATCTGCGCGCTCGGCGACGCGGCGGCGTGGCCGATCCAGGGCCTGATTGCGCATTTCCGTCATGAGATCGAAGCGCGCATCGACCAATATTCGCACAAGGCCGACATCGACGATGCCGGCGTCCGCGATCCCGTGAACATGGTCGCGGCGGAGTAGAGACAATGACCAAGCTCATCATCGACGGTAAAGAGATCGATGTCCCCGCCGAATACACGCTGCTTCAGGCGTGCGAGGCGGCCGGCGCCGAGATTCCGCGCTTCTGCTATCACGAGCGGCTGTCGATCGCCGGCAATTGCCGGATGTGCCTCGTCGAGGTGAAGGGCGGCCCGAAGCCGGTCGCGAGCTGCGCCTGGGGCGTGCGCGATTGCCGTCCGGGTCCCAAGGGCGAGCCGCCGGAAATCTCCACCCGTTCGCCGATGGTGAAGAAGGCGCGCGAAGGCGTGATGGAATTCCTTCTCATCAACCATCCGCTGGATTGCCCGATCTGCGATCAGGGCGGCGAGTGCGACCTTCAGGACCAGGCGATGGGCTACGGTGTCGACACCAGCCGCTTCGCCGAGAACAAGCGCGCGGTCGAGGACAAATATCTCGGCGCGCTGGTCAAGACCTCGATGAACCGCTGCATCCAGTGCACCCGTTGCGTCCGCTTCTCGGCGGAAGTCGCCGGCGCCCCCGAAATGGGCGCGACCGGCCGCGGCGAGGACATGGAGATCACGACCTATCTCGAGCACGCGCTGACGTCGGAGCTTCAGGGCAATCTCGTCGACATCTGCCCGGTCGGCGCGCTGACCTCGAAGCCCTATGCTTTCGCCGCGCGCCCGTGGGAGCTCGGCAAGACCCAGTCGATCGACGTGATGGACGGCGTGGGATCTGCGATCCGCGTCGACACCCGCGGCCGCGAAGTGATGCGTATCCTGCCGCGCATCAACGAGGCCGTGAACGAGGAGTGGATCTCCGACAAGACCCGTCACGTCGTCGACGGCCTGCGCACCCAGCGCCTCGACCGGCCCTATATCCGCGAAGCCGGCAAGCTGCGCGCGGCGAGCTGGCCCGAGGCCTTTGCCGCGATCGCCTCCAAGGCGGCGCGCACCGACGGCAAGCGGATCGGCGCGATCGCGGGCGACCTCGCCGGCGTCGAAGAGATGTTCGCGCTGAAGGATCTGCTGGCCAAATACGGCTCGGCCAATCTGGCGGTGCAGGGCGGCGACGCCTTCGATCCCGCGCTTGGCCGCGGCTCCTACATCTTCAATCCGACGCTCGCCGGCGTCGAGCAGGCCGATGCGCTGCTCATCATCGGCGCCAATCCGCGCAAGGAAGCGGCGGTGTTCAACGCCCGCATCCGCAAGCGCTGGCGCGCCGGCGGCTTCAAGGTCGGCGTGATCGGCGCCAAGCCCGACCTCACGTACGACTATGATCACCTCGGCGCGGGCACCGACACGCTCGGTGAGCTCGCGGCCGGCAAGCACTCCTTCATGGACGTGCTGAAGAACGCCAAGAACCCCATCATCCTGGTCGGCGCGGGCGCGGCCTCGCGTCACGACGGCGCCGCCATTCTCGCAGCCGCGGCCAAGCTCGCGCTCGACGTCGGCGCGCTCAAGGACGGCTGGAACGGCTTCGGCGTCCTGCACGAGAGCGCCTCGCGCGTCGGCGCGCTCGATATCGGCTTTGTCGCCGGTCAGGGCGGACTGAACGCAGCGCAGATGACGACGTTCGGGACGCTCGATCTGCTGTTCCTGCTCGGCGCCGACGAGATCAAGCCGTCGGACGGCACTTTCGTCGTCTATATCGGCACCCACGGCGACCGCGGCGCCCATCGCGCCGACGTGATCCTGCCGGCAGCCGCCTATACCGAGAAGTCCGCGATCTACGTCAACACCGAAGGCCGCGTGCAAATGACCGGACGGGCCGCATTCCCGCCGGGTGAGGCCCGCGAGGACTGGGCGATTGTCCGCGCGCTGTCGGAGGCGCTCGGCAAGAAGCTCGGCTATGACTCGCTCTCGGCCCTGCGCCAGGCGATCTTCAAGGCTGTGCCGCATCTGATCCGTCTCGACCAGATCGAGGCCGGCGCGGCCGACCAGATCAAGAAACTCGCGGGGAAGGGCGGCCCGACGGAGAAGGCTCCGTTCAAGCCGCTCGTCGAGGACTTCTATTTGACCAACCCAATCGCGCGTGCGTCCGCCGTGATGGCGGAGTGTTCGCGGCTTGCCTCCGGGCAGATGCTGACCGCAGCGGAGTGAGCTGATGGAATTCTTCGAAAGCGCCTTCTGGACCGGGTTCCTCTGGCCGCTGATCATCATGATCGCGGAGAGCGTCCTGGTGCTGGTCGTCCTGCTGGTGGCGATCGCCTACATCCTGCTCGCCGACCGCAAGATCTGGGCGGCGGTGCAGATCCGCCGCGGCCCGAACGTGGTTGGTCCCTGGGGCCTGCTGCAATCCTTCGCCGACCTCCTGAAGTTCGTGCTGAAGGAGCCGATCATCCCGTCCGGCGCCAACAAGGGCGTGTTTCTCCTTGCTCCCTTGGTCTCATGCGTGCTCGCGCTCGCCGCCTGGGCGGTGATCCCGACCAATCTCGGCTGGGTGATCTCCGACATCAATGTCGGCGTTCTCTTCATCTTCGCGATTTCGTCGCTGTCGATCTACGGCATCATCATGGCCGGCTGGTCGTCAAACTCGAAATATCCGTTCCTGGCGGCGCTGCGCTCCGCGGCGCAGATGGTGTCCTACGAGGTCTCGATTGGCTTCGTCATCATCACGGTGCTGCTCTGCGCCGGCACGCTGAACCTCTCGGCCGTGGTCGAGGCGCAGCATGTCCGCGGCCTCGCCAGCCTGATCGGGTTGCCGCAGCTCACGATCCTGAACTGGTACGTCTGGCCGCTGTTCCCGATGTTCGTGATCTTCTACGTCTCGGCGCTGGCGGAAACCAATCGCCCGCCGTTCGACCTCGTCGAAGCGGAATCCGAGCTCGTCGCCGGCTTCATGGTCGAGTACGGCTCGACGCCGTATCTTCTGTTCATGCTCGGCGAGTATGTCGCGATTGCCACGATGTGCGCGATGGCGACGATCCTGTTCCTCGGAGGTTGGCTGCCGCCGGTGGACCTGCCGCCCTTCAACTGGGTGCCGGGCATCATCTGGTTCTCGCTAAAGCTGTTCTTCATGTTCTTCCTGTTCGCGATGGCCAAGGCGATCGTGCCGCGCTACCGCTACGATCAACTGATGCGTCTCGGCTGGAAGGTGTTCCTGCCGTTGTCGTTGGCGATGGTGATCGTGGTGGCCGGTGTGCTGCACTTTGCCGGCATCGCGCCGAAGTGAGGGCCGTCATGGGTATCAACATCAACGCCACTGCACGCTCGCTCCTGTTGTCGGAATTCGTCTCGGCGTTCTTCCTCGCCATGCGCTATTTCTTCCAGCCGAAGCCGACGCTGAACTATCCGTTCGAGAAGGGCCCGATCTCGCCGCGCTTCCGCGGCGAGCATGCGCTGCGCCGCTATCCGAACGGCGAGGAACGCTGTATCGCCTGCAAGCTGTGCGAAGCGGTTTGCCCGGCGCAGGCCATCACCATCGAGGCCGGCCCGCGCCGCAACGACGGCACCCGCCGCACCGTGCGCTACGACATCGACATGGTGAAGTGCATCTACTGCGGCCTCTGCCAGGAAGCCTGTCCGGTCGATGCCATCGTCGAAGGTCCGAACTTCGAGTTCGCGACCGAGACCCGCGAGGAACTGTTCTATGACAAGGCCAAGCTGCTCGCCAACGGCGACCGCTGGGAACGCGAAATCGCGAAAGCGATCGAACTCGACGCGCCGTACCGGTGAGATGAGAGCATGATCCTTCCCGCGCTGTTCTTCTATCTGTTCGCCGGCGTCTGTGTCGCCTCGGCGGTGATGGTGATTGTCTCGCGCAATCCCGTGCACTCCGTGCTGTACCTGATCCTGGCCTTCGTCAACGCCTCCGGCCTGTTCGTGCTGATGGGCGCCGAGTTCCTGGCGATGATCCTGATCGTCGTCTATGTCGGCGCGGTCGCGGTGCTGTTCCTGTTCGTGATCATGATGCTCGACGTCGACTTCCTCGAGCTGCGCGAGGGCTTCATCGAGTACCTCCCGGTCGGCCTCGTGATCGGCGGCATCTTCCTGTTCGAGCTGCTGCTTACGGTCGGCTTCTGGGTCATCAACCCCGGCGTCGCCAAGACGATCACGGCGGCGATCCCGGCCAACGTCTCCAATACCGAGGCGCTGGGCCTGGTGCTCTATACCAAGTACATCCACTACTTCCAGCTCTCGGGCATGGTGCTGCTGGTCGCGATGATCGGCGCCATCGTGCTGACGCTGCGGCACAAGGCCAGTGTCAAGCGGCAGGACATCAACGTTCAGAACGCGCGCACGCCCGAAATAGCGATGGCGATCCGCAAGGTGGCGCCGGGGCAGGGGCTCCAGGATTCTGACGCGGCGGAGTGGGTGAAATGACGATCGGGCTCGGACACTATCTGGCGGTCGGCGCGATCCTGTTCACGCTCGGGATCCTCGGCATCTTCCTGAACCGCAAGAACATCATCGTCATCCTGATGTCGATCGAGCTGATCCTGCTCGCGGTCAACGTCAACCTCGTGGCGTTCTCGACCTTCCTCGGCGACATCGTCGGGCAGGTCTTCGCGCTCCTGGTGCTCACCGTCGCGGCCGCTGAAGCCGCGATCGGTCTCGCCATCCTGGTGGTCTATTTCCGCAACCGCGGCTCGATCGCGGTTGAGGACGTCAATCTGATGAAGGGCTGATCGCATGATCCGGAAAAGTGGACACCGGTTTTCCGACCAGATCATGCGGAAAGATTAAATCATGGTCCAGGCAATCGTCTTTCTGCCTCTGCTGGGCGCCATTCTGGCCGGCCTCATCGCGCTGTTCGGCGCGCATGCCCGCAACCCCTCGGGCGACACGGTCGAGCATCACGATGATCACGGTCATGGCGCGCACGCCCATGCGTCCGATACGATCAACGAGGATGCGTCGGTCATCCACGAAACTCACCACGAACCCGGCGACGGCCACGACGACCACCACGTCTCAGAGCCGCCCGCGGCGGGCTCGCGCGGCGCCGAGCTGATCACCACGGCATTGCTGTTCGTGTCGGCTGCGCTGTCCTGGATGACGCTGGTCGATGTCGGCTTCATGCACCACGACATCCGCATTCCGCTGCTGCCGTGGATCCTCTCCGGCGATCTCCAGGTCTACTGGACGCTGCGGGTCGACACGCTCACCGCCGTGATGCTGGTGGTGGTGACCACCGTGTCCTCGCTCGTGCACCTCTATTCCATCGGCTACATGGACGAGGATCCGAACCGGCCGCGCTTCTTCGGCTATCTCTCGCTGTTCACCTTCGCCATGCTGATGCTGGTGACCGCCGACAACCTCGTGCAGCTGTTCTTCGGCTGGGAAGGCGTGGGTCTGGCGAGCTACCTCCTGATCGGTTTCTGGTACCAGAAGCCGTCGGCGAACGCCGCCGCCATCAAGGCCTTCGTGGTCAACCGCGTCGGCGATTTCGGCTTCGCGCTCGGCATCTTCGCGATCTTCCTGCTGGCCGGTTCGACCGATTTCGAGACCATCTTCCACGCTGCGCCCGGCTTGACCGGCAAGACCATCGACTTCCTCGGCTGGCACGCCGACGCGCTGACCCTGACCTGCCTGTTGCTGTTCATGGGCGCGATGGGCAAATCGGCGCAGTTCCTGCTGCACACCTGGTTGCCGGACGCGATGGAAGGCCCGACCCCGGTGTCGGCCCTGATCCACGCCGCGACCATGGTCACCGCCGGCGTCTTCATGGTGGCGCGCCTGTCGCCGCTGTTCGAACTCGCGCCGAACGCGCAGGCCGTCGTGACGTTCTTCGGCGCCACCACGGCGTTCTTTGCGGCGACCATCGGCCTCGTCCAGAACGACATCAAGCGCATCGTCGCTTACTCGACCTGTTCGCAGCTCGGCTACATGTTCGTGGCGATGGGGGCGGGGGCCTATTCGGTCGGCATGTTCCATTTGTTCACGCACGCCTTCTTCAAGGCGCTGTTGTTCTTGGGCTCCGGCTCGGTGATCTACGCGATGCACCACGAGCAGGACATCCGCAACATGGGCGGCCTGTGGCGCAAGATCCCCTACACCTACGCAGTGATGGTGGTCGGCACGCTCGCGCTCACCGGCTTCCCGCTCACCGCCGGCTATTTCTCCAAGGACGCGATCATCGAGTCGGCCTACGCCTCGCACAATCCGTTCGCGATGTACGGCTTCCTGATGACGGTCGTCGCGGCCGGCCTGACCTCGTTCTACTCGTGGCGCCTGATCTTCAAGACCTTCCACGGCGAGCCGCATGACGATCATCACTACGAGGCTGCGCATGAAGCGCCGATCTGGATGCTGATCCCGATCGGTGTGCTCGCGGTCGGCTCCATCCTGGCCGGCTTCCCGTTCAAGGAGCTGTTCGCCGGTCACGGCATCGAGGAGTTCTTCCGCGAATCCGTGAAGATGAACCCGCACATCATCGAGGAGATGCACCACATCCCCGAGACCATCGCCTTCCTGCCGACGGTGATGATGGTGCTGGGCTTCCTGGTGTCATACCTGTTCTACATCCGCCGGCCCTATCTGCCGGTCGAGCTCGCGAACACGCAGCCGATGCTGTACAAGTTCCTGCTCAACAAATGGTACTTCGACGAGCTCTACGACATCATCTTCGTCCGTCCGGCGAAGTGGATTGGCTACCAGCTCTGGAAGAAGGGCGACGGCTTCATCATCGACGGCCTCGGTCCCGACGGCGTCTCTGCCCGGGTGTTGGATGTCACCCGCAACGTCGTGAAAATCCAGACCGGCTATCTCTACCACTACGCGTTCGCCATGCTGATCGGTGCCGCCGGCCTGATCACCTGGTTCATGTTCGGCTTTGGAGGCCAGTAAAATGACGACCTGGCCAATTCTATCCGTCACGACGTTCCTGCCCCTGGTCGGCGCGCTGATCGTCTATCTCAGCCGCGGCGATGACGAGGCTAGCAGGCGCAACTCGCGCTGGATCGCGCTGTGGACCACGCTGATCACCTTCGCGGTGTCGGTGATCCTGGTCATGCGGTTCGATGCGTCGAGCGCCGACTTCCAGTTCGTCGAGAAGGCGAATTGGCTCGCCACCGGCATCACCTACCACATGGGCGTGGACGGCATCTCGTTGCCGCTGGTGATCCTGACCACCGCCATCATGCCGTTCTGCATCATCGCGAGCTGGAAGGCGATCACCAACCGCGTCCGCGAATACATGATGGCGTTCCTGATCCTGGAAACGCTGATGATCGGCACCTTCTCGGCGCTCGATCTCGTGCTGTTCTACCTGTTCTTCGAAGGCGGCCTGATTCCGATGTTCCTGATCATCGGCGTCTGGGGCGGTCCGCGCCGGGTCTATGCGTCCTTCAAGTTCTTCCTCTATACGCTGCTCGGCTCGGTGCTGATGCTGCTTGCCATCATGGCGCTGTACTGGAACGGCGGCACCACCGACATCCCGACCCTGATGCACACCGCCGTGCCGCGCTCGCTGCAGACCTGGGCGTGGCTTGCCTTCTTCGCCTCGTTCGCGGTGAAGATGCCGATGTGGCCGGTGCACACCTGGCTTCCCGACGCCCACGTCGAGGCGCCGACCGCAGGCTCGGTGGTCCTGGCTGCGATCATGCTGAAGATGGGCGGCTACGGCTTCCTGCGTTTCTCGCTGCCGATGTTCCCGCTCGCTTCGCATGACTTCGCGCCGCTGATGTTCACGCTCTCGGCCATCGCCATCATCTACACCTCGCTGGTGGCGCTGATGCAGGAGGACATGAAGAAGCTGATCGCGTACTCCTCGGTGGCGCATATGGGCTTCGTCACCATGGGCATCTTTGCCGGCACCATGCAGGGCGTCGCTGGCGGCGTGTTCCAGATGATCTCGCACGGCATCGTCTCCGGCGCGCTGTTCCTCTGCGTCGGCATCGTCTACGACCGCATGCACACGCGTGAGATCGCGGCCTATGGCGGCCTCGTCAACCGGATGCCGCTCTACGCGCTGACCTTCATGGTCTTCACCATGGCCAATGTCGGCCTGCCCGGCACCTCCGGCTTCGTCGGCGAGTTCATGACGCTGCTCGGCACCTTCAAGGTCTCGATCCCGACCGCGTTCTTCGCCACCTTCGGCGTGATCCTCTCGGCCTGCTATGCGCTGTGGCTCTACCGCAAGGTCGTGTTCGGGGCGCTGGTCAAGCCGTCGCTGGCGAGCATGAAGGATCTCACCTTCCGGGAGGGCCTGACGCTCTTCCCGCTGATCGCGCTGACGATCCTGTTCGGCATCTATCCGAAGCCGGTGCTCGACATGTCGGCGGCCTCGGTCCAGCAACTCGTCAACAATTACAACACCGCTGTGACGGCCGTGAAGGCCGCCGCACTGCTCCAGTGAGCGGGCAGGTCAGGATATCGCCATGAGCTTTGAGACTGCAGGTTATCAACTGGCGCCGGTGCTGCCCGAGCTCGTGCTCGCGGTCGGGGCGATGGCACTCCTGATGCTCGGCGCCTATCGCGGGCAGGAGACCACCAAGACGGTCACAACGCTCGCGGTGCTGCTCCTGATCGTGGTCGGCGTGCTCGAATACATGTTGCCCGCGGGCAAGCACGTGACCTTCGGCGGCAGCTTCATCGTCGATGATTTTGCCCGCTTCATGAAGATCCTGGCCCTGATCGGCTCGGCGGTGACGCTGGTGCTGTCGACCGAGTTCCTGTCGGATCCGTCGCGCCGCATCTTCGAATACGCGATCCTGGTGCTGCTCTCGACGCTCGGCATGATGGTGCTGATCTCGGCCGGCGATCTGATCTCGCTCTATCTCGGCCTCGAATTGATGTCGCTGGCACTCTACGTCGTGGCGGCCTCCAACCGCGACAACGCCAAGTCGACCGAAGCCGGCCTGAAGTACTTCGTGCTCGGCGCGTTGTCCTCGGGCATGCTGCTCTACGGCTCCTCGCTGATCTACGGCTTCACCGGCACGGTGGCCTTCACCGGCATCGCGGCGGCCGCGACGATCTCGAATGTCGGCCTGGTGTTCGGCCTCGTGTTCCTGCTCGCCGGCCTCTGCTTCAAGGTCTCGGCGGTGCCGTTCCACATGTGGACGCCCGACGTCTACGAGGGCGCGCCGACGCCGGTGACAGCCTTCTTCGCCTCGGCGCCGAAGGTGGCCGCGCTCGCGGTCTTCACCCGCGTTACGCTGACCGCATTCCCGGGCATCGTCTCGCAGTGGCAGCAGATCCTGGTGTTCGTGGCGATCGCCTCGATGGCGCTCGGCTCGTTCGCCGCGATCGGACAGAGCAACATCAAGCGCCTGATGGCCTATTCCTCGATCGGCCATATGGGCTTTGCCCTGGTCGGTCTTGCCGCAGGCACGGTCGAGGGCGCGCAGGGCGTGTTGATGTACATCGTGATCTATGTCGCGATGACGCTGGGCTCCTTCGCCATCATCCTGGCCATGAAGCGCAACGGCCAGCCGGTCGAGCAGATCAGCGATTTCGCGGGGCTCTCGCGGACCAATCCGCTGCTCGCCTTCATGTTCGCGATGCTGCTGTTCTCGCTCGCCGGCATTCCGCCGCTCGCCGGCTTCTTCGCCAAATGGTACGTCTTCGTCGCCGCCATCAAGGCGAATTTGTTCACGCTCGCCGTCATCGGCGTGCTGACCAGCGTGGTCGGCGCCTACTACTATCTCAGCATCGTCAAGACGATGTATTTCGACGAGCCGGCCGGACAGGTCGATCCGGTGCGCGTCGAAGTCAAGACGGTGCTGGCGGTCGCGGGCCTGTTCAACATTCTGTTCGCCCTGTTCGCAGGTCCCGTGGTGAGCGTTGCCTCCGCCGCGGCAAAGTCGCTGTTCTAGGATGGCATTCGCGCTCGGTCCTCGTGCGGCGTCGGCGGGCTACAAGCTCGCAGCTTTTGAACGGACCGGCTCGACCAATACCGAGGCGATCGAGCACGCAAGGGGCGGCGAACGCGGCCCGATGTGGTTCGTGACGTCGGAGCAGACCGCCGGCCGTGGCCGCCGCCAACGCGCCTGGATCGCACCGAAGGGTAACCTTGCAGCCAGCGTCCTCGAAGTCCTCGACGTCGCCCCTTCCGTCGCCGCGACGATCGGCTTTGCGGCCGGGCTGGCCGAGGAGGCCGCCCTGGAGAAGGTCAGCCTGGAGGCGGCACTGCGCCGCGAGGGCCGTCCCCGCTACACCCTGAAATGGCCTAACGACGTGCTGGCCGGCGGCAAGAAGCTGGTCGGCATCGGCCTGGAGGCCGAAGCCATCGGCGCGCGTCTCGCCATCGTTGTCGGCATAGGCACCAACGTCGTCGCCGCGCCCGAGGGCACGCCCACACCGGCGGTGTCACTGGCCGCGCTCGGCGTCCAGATCAGCGCGGAGGAGTTGTTCTCGGCGCTCTCCGATGCCTGGGTGGAATTCCGTGGTATCTGGGACGATGGTCGCGGCTTTGCCGAAATTCGCAAATTGTGGCTGGAGCGCGCCGCCGGCCTCGGCGAGCGGGTCGCGATCCACACGGGAGTGATGACGCTGGAAGGCATTTTTGACACGATCGACGACACCGGCTGCCTGATCGTCCGCACCGCGGAGGGCCGGCGCGTGCCGGTGGCCGCGGGCGAGGTGTTCTTCGGCACGGTCGCCTCCGTGGGAGCTGCGTGATGGCGAAGCCTGAAGAACTGGTATTTGCACCGCTCGGCGGGGTCGGCGAGATCGGCATGAATTTGTCGATCTACGGCCTCGGCAACCGCCAGCAGCGGGCCTGGCTGGCGATCGATCTCGGCGTCTCCTTCGGCGACGAGGAGCATCTGCCGGGCATCGACCTGATCATGCCGGACGTCAGCTTCCTGGAGAAGGAACGCAAGAACCTGATGGGGCTGGTGCTGACCCACGCCCATGAGGACCATTTCGGCGCCATCATCGACCTGTGGCCGAAGCTGAAATGCCCGATCTACGCGACCCAGTTCAGCGCCGCGCTGTTCGAGGCCAAATGCGCCGCCGAGCGCAATGCGCCGAAGATCCCGGTGACGGTGGTGCCGTCGGGCGGGCGCGTCGATATCGGCCCATTCAACGTCGAGTTCATTCCGGTCGCGCATTCGATTCCGGAGTCGCATGCGCTGGCGATTCACACCGACGTTGGCACGGTGCTGCACACCGGCGACTGGAAGATCGATCCGACCCCGATCATCGGCCGCCCGACCGACGAAAAGCGGCTGCGGGAGCTCGGCGATGCGGGCCTGCTCGCCTTGATCGGCGATTCCACCAACGCCGTGCGCGACGGCCGCTCGCCCTCGGAAGCCGAGGTTGCCAAATCCATCACCGAGCTGGTCAAGGCCGCCAAGGGCCGCGTCGCGGTCACGACCTTTGCCTCCAACGTCGCGCGCCTCAAGGCCGTCGCCATCGCCGCGAAGGCCGCCGACCGTGAGGTCGTCGTGGTCGGCCGCGCCATGGAACGCGTGGTGCAGGTCGCGCGCGAGACCGGCTATCTCGACGGCGTGCAGAGCTTCCGCTCCGCCGAGGTCTACGGTCATCTGCCGCAGGACAAGGTGCTGGCGCTCTGCACCGGCAGCCAGGGCGAGCCGCGTGCCGCGCTGGCGCGCATCGCCAATGACGACCATCCCGAGATCACGCTCAACCGCGGCGACAGCGTCATCTTCTCCTCGCGCACCATTCCCGGCAACGAGAAGGCGGTCGGCGCGATCATCAATGGCCTGGTTCTGCAGGGCGTGGAGGTCATCACCGACCGCGACCAGCTGGTCCATGTCTCCGGCCATCCCCGCCGCGACGAATTGCGCGACATGATCGCCTGGACCCGGCCGCAGCTCCTGATTCCCGTCCACGGCGAGGCCCTGCACCTGAACGAGCACGCCAAGCTCGCGCGTGCCGCCGGCGTGCCGCGCGTGCTGGTCTGCCGCAACGGCGATCTCGTCAAGCTCGGCCCCGGCGATCCCGGCATCATTGGGCAAGTGCCTGCGGGCCGTCTCTACAAGGACGGCACGATTCTGGAGGACTCCAAGTCCCGCGCGGTGGTCGAGCGGCGCCGCATGGCCTTCTCCGGCTGCGCCTTTGTCGCCATCGTCATGACGGAGCAGGGCGAGCTTGCCGACGATCCCGCGGTCGAACTGGTCGGCATCCCCGAGAAGAACAGAGCGGGCGAGCCCTTCGACGACATCGTCTTCGACGCCGTGGTCTCCACTGTCGAAGGCCTGCCGAAGGCGCGCCGTCGCGACGCGGATGCGCTGGCGGAGTCGGTGCGACGCGCTGTCCGCTCCGTGATCAACGAACATTGGGGTAAAAAGCCCCCCTGTCTGGTACACGTCCTGACAGTGTAACGGGAGAACAAACATGCTGGGCCGGCTCAACCATGTCGCGATCGCGACCAAGGACGCCGTCAAGGCCGCCAGGATCTATGGCGCCGCGTTCGGGGCCCAGATCTCGGAGGCCGTCGCGCTGCCCGAGCATGGCGTCACCACGGTTTTCGCGACGCTGCCCAACACCAAGATCGAGTTCATCGAGCCGCTCGGCGAAGCCTCGCCGATCGCAAAGTTCCTCGACCGCAACGCCGACGGCGGCATCCACCACGTCTGCTACGAGGTGGTCGACATCATTGCGTCGCGCGACACGCTGGTGAAGGAGGGCGCAAGGGTGCTCGGCGACGGCGTGCCGAAGATTGGCGCCCACGGCAAGCCGGTGCTGTTCCTGCACCCGAAGGACTTTTCCGGCGCGCTGGTCGAAATCGAGCAGGCATAGGCCGAAGCCATGGCCATCCAGATCTCAACCGCAATCGCGATCTACTTCGTCATCTGGTGGGTCGCGCTGTTCCTGACGCTGCCGTTCGGCGTGCGCAGCCAGCACGAGGACGGCGTCGGAGTGCCGGGCAGCGACCCCGGCGCGCCGATCCTGACGCGAATGAGGAGCAAGCTGATCTGGACCACGATCATCTCGGCGATCATCTACGGGATCGCCATGGTCGCCTATCACGCCGGCTATCTCTCGATCGAGCGCCTGTCGAAATTGATGGGCATGCCGTTCTAAGAATTTTTGGTTGGCTTTGTTGGGGGACCAATGACTTTTCAGCGGATCGTCGTCGCGCTTCTGGTGCTGATCGTCGCCGGCCTCGGTGCCATCGGGTATTTCGAGTGGAAGATGGCCGTGCAGGTGCGCACCCTGAAGGCGTTCGTCGAGGGCTACGTCTTCAACGAGGCCGTGGTCGCCTGCGAGCAGGCCAAGAGCTCGACGCCGTTCAAATGGAACGGCGGCAAGAGCACCGCGGTGATCGGCCTGAACTCGGTCAAAACAGACAAATACACAGTCAGCGCCAGCTACACGCTGGTGGCGGACAGCGTCTATTGTGATTACGATCCGATCAAAAGAAAGGCCGAGATCGGCTCGAGCTTCCTGGAGCGGGAGTAACGATCCGGCCCCTATATGGGATGGGATCGTCATGGCGCAGGGGCAGGGGGACTACCGGATTCTGCATGAGGCGGCCTTGCGGGATTATCTCGCAGGCGTTCCGGATATCGCTGCGACCCTCGGTGGCGAGCCGGCCTCCTGGTCGATCACCGAAGTCGGCGACGGCAATCTCAATCTCGTCTTCATCGTCAAGGGCGGCCGCGGCGGCGTCGCCGTCAAGCAGGCGCTGCCCTATGTCCGCCTGGTCGGCGAGAGCTGGCCGCTGCCGCTGTCCCGGGCTCATTACGAATATCTCGCTTTGTCGCGGCAGGCCGAGCTCGCGCCCGGCCTCGTGCCGGCGCTGCTGCATCACAACGAGGCCCTGGCGCTGACGGTGATGGAGCTGCTCGAACCCCACATCATCATGCGCAAGGGGATGGTTGCGGGCTCGCAATATCCGCGCTTTGTCGATGACATCACCACCTTCATGGCGCAGACCTTGTTCTTCACCTCCGACCTCGCGCTGTCGGCGGCCGAGAAGAAGCAAGGCATCGCCGCCTTCGCCGGCAATCATGCGCTGTGCAAGATCACCGAGGATCTGATCTTCACCGATCCCTACCGGATCGCCGAGCAAAACCGCTGGACCGCGCCATATCTCGATGTGCTCGCCGCAGAGCTGCGCGAGGACATGGATCTGCATGTCGCGATCTCCCGGCTGAAGCTGAAGTTCATGGCGAGCCCCGAGGCGCTGCTCCACGGCGACCTTCACACCGGCTCGATCATGGTCACGGACGGCGAGACGCGGGTGATCGACCCCGAATTCGCATTCTACGGCCCGATGGGTTTCGATGTCGGCGCCGTGCTGGCCAACCTCCTGATGGCCTATTTTGCCTCCGCCGGCCACGAACGCTCCCCGGGCGAACGGCGTGCGTTCGAAGTCTGGGTGCTGGAGACGGTCGAGCAGGTCTGGAACGCGTTCGCGCGCAAGTTCCTCGAGCTCTGGCGCGCTGGCGCCGCAGGCGATGCCTATCCCGCCTCGCTCTTCGCCGGCGAGACAGGCGCGGCACGGCTGGAGGCCGAGCGGCAGGCCTACATGCAGCGGCTGTTCGCGGATACGGTCGGTTTCGCCGCGGCAAAAACCATCCGCCGCATCTTCGGCCTCGCCCACAATATCGATTTCGAGCTGATCGATGATCCGCGCCGGCGCGCCACCAGCGAAGCACGCGCGGTGCGGCTGGCGCGCGCGCTGATGCTGGAGGCGGGGGCGTTTCCGGCCATCGCGGACGTTACTTCTGCAGCGCGAAAATTGCGCGACTGGCAGCCGGAGTTCTAGCGGGCGTCTTCGCAAATCGGCGGGGCCCGCGCGACGCTCGCATACGTCAACCCCTTCAAGGCGCTTGCGCTCGACCCGCCGTGGATGGTCAACTCTCGGACCAGAGCACGGCTTGCGTTGTCGGAGGGACCATGATGTTCAGGATAGTGGCGATCGTCGCGGGTCTGGGGCTGGCACTGGCGGCCTCGGCGGAGGCCCAGACGCCGCGCAAGGGCGGAACCGTCCGCATGACCGCGCCTTATGGGTCGAGCTTCACAAGCTTGGACATTCACACCACGCAGCGCGCCCAGGACGAGATCTACGCCAAGGCCCTGCACCGGTCGCTCTACATCTGGAATTCCACGGAAGGCAAGCCGGTGCTGGAGCTTGCCAAGGAGGACGTCGTCTCGGGCGGAGGTCTCGTCCACACCTTCAAGCTGCGCGACGACGCCTATTTCCACAACGGCCGCAAGATGACGGCCGACGACGTCATCTGGACCTACAACCGCATCATGGACGGCACCAAGGCATATCCCGGCGCGCGCTATGTCCGCGTGATCGAGGGCGCGGCGGCGGTCGAGAAGGGCCAGGCCAAGGAGATCTCCGGCCTGAAGAAGATCGACGAGTTTACCATCGAGATGAAGCTGACCGAGAAAGTCGATCCGGGCTTCTACTTCTGGAACGCGATCACGTCGATCTATCCCGCCGACGAAGCCGCCAAGGAGAGCTTTCTCCAGAAGCCGATCGGTCTTGGACCCTTCAAATTCGTCGAGCACGTGCCGGGATCGCGCATCGTTCTGGAGCGATGGGACCGGTTCTACAAGCCCGGCAAGCCCTACGCCGACAAGATCATCGTGTCGGTCATGGGCGAGGCCGCGGCCCGCGATGTCGCTTTCCGCAACAAGGAGATCGACACCTCCGTGCTGGGACCGGCGCAATATGTCGCCTATCAGAACGACGCCGACCTCAAGGGCACCGTCGTCGAAGTCGCCGAGGTCTTCACCCGCTACATGGGGATGAATCCCGCATTCAAGCCATTTGCCGACAAGCGTGTCCGGCAGGCGATCAACTATGCGATCGACACCGATTTGATCATCAACAAGCTGGTCAAGGGCAAGGCCTATCGCGCGACCAGCTGGCTGCCGCTGACCTCTCCCGTCTACGACAAGGCCATGAAGCCCTACGCCTTCGATCCCGCCAAGGCCAAGCAGCTGCTCGCCGAGGCCGGCTATCCCTCGGGCTTCGAATTCGAATGGACCACCAGCCAGAACGAGAGCTGGGGCCTGCCGATCGTCTCGGCCGTGATCCCGATGCTGGACCGGGTGGGCATCAAGGCCAAGGTCAAGCAGGTCGAAACAGCGGTGCTGGCGGAGGTGGTCCGCAGCGGCGACTATCAGGCCTTTGTCTATTCCCAAGCGACCGGACCCGATCCCCAGGCCGCCCTCAAATGCTTCCACTCATCGACGCCGCAGTCGGCCTGCAACTACATGAACTTCAAGAATGCCGAGTTCGACAAGCTGATCGACGAGGCCGGGCAGTCCGATGACGCTGCAAAGCGTACCCAGCTGCTGCAAAAGGCCAATGCTGTTCTCTACGAAGAGGCGCCGGTCTGGTTCTTCAACTACAACAAGGCGGTCATGGCGGTGCAGCCGTGGCTCAAGGGGGTTCAGCTGAACGCAACCGAGCTGACCCATCAGAACGTCGAAGACCTCTGGGTCGGCGAGACCTCGCCCGCGAAGTGACACACGCTCTCGCGCTCCCTCCGTCGCCATGAACGACGGAGGGGGAGAGGAAAAGTGCCGATGCTCTCGTTCCTGTTCCGCCGCTTGCTGCAGACCATTCCGACCGTGCTCGCCGTGGTGGCTCTGGTGTTCGTGCTGTTCAGCGTCGTTCCCGGCAGCATCGTCTCGTCCATGAGCGACGATGCCGATCCGCAGGTCGAGCTGCGCATGAAGAAGCAGCTCGGCCTCGACGATCCCGTCTATGTCCGTTTCGGCGCCTACATGGCCAAGCTTGCGACCGGCGATTTCGGAACCTCGTTCCGGACGCGGGAGCCTGTGACATTCATGATCGCCAAACGGATATGGCCGACGCTCCAGCTCATCTTCACCGCCATGGCGTTTTCCGTCGTGATCGGTGTTCCCCTGGGTTTCATCGCCGCGCTGAAGCCGGGAGGCATCGTCGACACGCTGGCCATGGTCGTGGCGGTGTCAGGCCTTTCGATCGCCAAATTCTGGCTCGGACTGGTGCTGATGTATCTGTTTGCGTTGAAGCTCGGCTGGCTGCCGAGTTTCGGCTATGGCGATGGCGGACTGAAGTACCTGATCCTTCCGGCCGTGACACTCGGCGTCTCGCCGATGGCGCTGTTCGCCCGGACCACACGCGCCGCGGTCCTCGAGATCATGACCGCGGATTTCGTCCGCACCGCGCGCTCCAAGGGCATGAGCGAGACGCGGGTCGTGAAGTGGCATGTGATGCGCAACGCGCTCGTCATCATTCTCACCACCGTCGGCCTCCAGTTCGGCGCGCTGATGGGGCAGGCGGTCGTGGTCGAGAAACTGTACTCCTGGCCGGGCATCGGCTCGCTGCTGGTCGACAGTGTCCTGCAGCGCGACATTCCGGCCGTCCAGGGCTCCATTCTTGTCGTGGTGCTGTCCTTTCTCGCGATCAATCTGCTGATCGACGTGCTCTATGGGGTGATCGATCCTAGGATCCGATACGCATGAAGCTGCGCGCCAATCTCATCATCGGTGGCGCGCTGTTCGCGCTCGCAATCCTGGTCGGTCTGCTCGCGCCCTGGCTGGCGCATACCGATCCCGTCCTGGATGCCAATCTGCTCAACGCGGAGGAGCCTCCGAGCTGGACCTGGTGGTTCGGCACCGACGATCAGGGCCGCGACATCTATTCCCGCGTCGTCTATGGCGCGCGCGTTTCGCTGACGGTCGGCATCGTCTCGCAGCTCATCAACAGCGTCATCGGCGTGGCGCTGGGCCTGAGCGCCGGCTATTGGGGCGGCTGGTGGGATGATGTCGTCAACGGCCTGACCAATCTCATGCTCGCGATCCCATCCCTGATCTTCGCGCTGGCCATCATGGCGGTGCTCGGTCCCGGCCTCACCAGCCTGCTGATCGCACTCGGTTTGACCAACTGGTCCTTCACGTGCCGGATCGCGCGGGCCTCCGCGCTGTCGCTGAGGAGCCAGGGCTATGTGCAGGCCGCGACCGTGCTCGGCTACGGCGATCTGCGCATCATGATCACGCAGCTGCTGCCCAACATGCTAGGGCCAATCGTCGTCATCGGCACGCTCGGCATGGGCAGCGCGGTCTTGTCAGAAGCCGCATTGTCGTTTCTCGGCCTCGGCGTCCGGCCGCCGTTTCCGAGCTGGGGCAGCATGCTGTCGGATGCCCGCGACCAGATCACGACGGCACCGTGGCTCTCGGTGTTTCCCGGCCTTGCCATTTTCCTGACGGTGCTCGGGCTCAATCTGCTCGGCGACGGCCTGCGCGACATCCTCGATCCACAATCGCGGAGCCGGCGCACATGACCGGCGCGCCGCTGATCGAAGTCGAGGATCTGCGGATCGATCTCGACGATGGATCGCGACGCGTTGCGGCGGCCGAGGGTATTTCATTCCGCATCGATCGCGGCGAAACGTTCGGCCTGGTCGGCGAATCCGGTTGCGGCAAGAGCATCACGGCGCTCGCCTTGATCGGCCTGTTGCGGCAGCCGCTGTCGATCGGCGGGGGCGTCATCCGGTTTGAGGGGCAGGAGATCCAGCACCTTTCAGCCGGAAAGCAACGGGAGCTGCGCGGAAATCGCATCGCCATGATCTTCCAGGAGCCGATGACGGCGCTGAACCCGGTCTCGCCGGTGGGTCGGCAGATCGCCGAGATGTTCGTGCTGCACAAGGGCAAGAGCTGGCGGGAAGCCGACAGGCTGGCGGTCGAGGCGCTGGCGAGCGTCCGCGTTCCCGCGCCGGAGCGGCGCGTGAAGGATTACCCGCACCAGCTGTCCGGCGGTATGCGCCAGCGCGTGATGATCGCCATCGCGCTCGCCTGCGGTCCGGATCTCCTGATCGCCGACGAACCGACAACGGCCCTCGACGTCACCGTGCAAGCCGAAATCATCGAGCTGATGCGGAATTTATGCGCCGAGCGGGGAACCGCGATCCTGATGATCAGCCACGATCTCGGGCTGGTCGCCAATGTCTGTCGCCGCGTGGCCGTGATGTATGCCGGCCGCATTGTCGAGGAGCGCGGCTCGGCTGATATTTTCCGGGCACCCTCGCACCCCTATACGCGAGGCCTGGTCGCCTCGCTGCCGCGGCTCGGCAGTCGCGCCGCGCTTGGCCGCACACGGCTGACGGAGATCGCAGGTGTGGTCCCGGCCATCACGAATTTCCCCGACGGCTGCCGGTTCAATCCGCGTTGCGCTCAGGCGACCGATATTTGCCGGACAGTCGCGCCGGGAGCGGATTTTCTGGAGGCCGGCGGTCTGGTCAGGTGTCATCACCATGCATGAGCCGCAAGACAGGTTGGATGAGACACGGCCGGACGACGATGTCATTCTCAGCGTGAGGGATCTCGCGGTCCATTTTCCGCTCGGAGGCGGCCTGCTGGGGCGGGGCCGGCGGCTGCTCCGTGCCGTCGACGGGGTCGATCTCACCCTGAAGCGCGGCGAATGCCTCGGCCTCGTCGGCGAGTCCGGCTCCGGCAAGTCGACGGTCGCATTGTCGATCCTTGGCCTGGTGACCCCGACGCGCGGCCGCATCGTGCTGGACGGACAGGACGTGACCAACCGGCCATCCGGCGATCGGAAGGCGCTGGCCCGCATCGTGCAGATCGTGTTTCAGGATCCCTATGCCTCGCTCAATCCGCGCCAGACCGTTCGCCGCACGCTGGAAGATCCCCTGCGCGTGCATGGCGTCACGGCCAAGAGCGAGATCGAGGACCGCGTCGCGAAGATGCTGCGGCATGTGGGCCTGCGGCCTGAGCAGGCCGACCGCTACCCGCATGAATTCTCGGGCGGCCAGCGCCAGCGCATCGGCATTGCCCGCGCCCTGATCCTCAATCCCAGGATCGTCATCTGCGACGAGCCCGTCTCGGCGCTCGACGTCTCGATCCGCGCCCAGATCATCAACCTGCTGCTGGAATTGAAGGAAACCCTCGGTCTCTCCTACATCATGATCAGCCACGATCTCGGCGTCGTCGAACACATGAGCGACAAGGTCGCCGTGATGTATCTCGGCCGCATCGTCGAGAACGGCCACTGGCGCGAGATCTTCGAGCGGCCGGCGCACCCCTATACGCAAGCCCTGATCGCCGCCATCCCCGATCCCTTGCGTCATGCACCGCTGGCGACGACAGGCGGCGACCTTCCCAACCCGCTCAATCCGCCGAACGGATGCGCCTTCAGCCCTCGCTGCCGGTATGCGGAAGCTGTGTGTCGGAGCGAGCCGGAGCCGGCGCTGGAAACGCGAACTGATGGGCATGCGGTGCGATGCTGGCGGGCGGAGGAGATTGCGGGGCAGGCGGCGTTGGCCTTGCCTGAGGGCCAGCCGCTCTAGGGTGGAAGGCGAGGTTCACTTCAGTCCAGCCAACACAACGTCACGAACCACCCGGATGGGCGGCATCCATTGCCTCTCATCGGCGTAATTTCCGCAGGTTATGGCCACCACGATATCGAGGTCGGGCATCGCGAACAACCGCTGACCACCGTAACCGAAGCCGCCGATCCAATGCGTGATGGGCCGGTTCGGCGGATGGCCGTACTGGAAGTTGCCGCTGTACCAAAAGTAGCCGTATTGACGCTGCTCGTCGCACGGGACGTAGGGCTGGAACGCTTTCGCGAGCCATTCCGACGAAACGATCTGGCGTCCATCCCACTGGCCACGGTTGAGGACCAATTGCCCAACGCGCGCAAGGTCGCGCGGCGTCATGCGCAGGCCGGATGCGGGTGCGGGTTGGCCGTTGAATCCTTTGGACCATTCGGTCGGACCAACCCCGATGGGATCGAACAGTCGTGTGCGCGCAAAGTCGGGTAGCGACTGGCCGACGCCTTTTACCAGCAAATTGCCGATAAGCTCGGTTCCAGCCGCGCCATAGATCCAGCGCGCTCCGGGATCGGAAATGAACGGTCGGCTGAAGACGTAGCGCAAACGATCGGGCGAGCTCTCCATCTGGATTTCGCTGTTATTGGGATCCTGGTAGGGAATGTCCTCGTTCCAATCGAACCCCAGGGTCATGGTGAGCGCGTGCGCGACGGTCAGACGCTTGAGGCGGGCATCGGTTGCGACATCGGCATAGTCGGGAAATTGCGCGATCAGCGGTTGATCCGGCGCAGGCACCTTTCCGAGATCGAGGGCGATGCCGTAAAGCAGGCCGAGAACGCTCTTCGTGACGGAGCGCAGGTCGTGCAGGGTGTCGGGACCGAAGGCGACGCGGCCGAGAGAAGCGCCCCAGGCTTCGTCCTCGCCGGCGAAATAGCGTTCGAGCACGATCTTGCCCGCTCGCGTGACGAAGACACCATGCAGACCCCAAGCACGATTTTCGGCAATCAGTTTGTCGAGCCGCGCATCGAGATCCGGCACAAAGCCTGCCTCGGATGGCGTCATCGATTGCCAGTCGAACGGAGCCGAGGTAAGCGGACCTGCGCTCATGAGAAGCGCCCCCCCACCCATAAGCAGGGCCCGGCGACCAATTGCGGTCATGCGAATGTCTCCGATATGAGAAGTCTGCGCCCTCAGCGTGAGCCAAACGCTCACCGGATGCGCCATCCGCTGACACCTACCAGACGAGGGCGACGATTTGCGAGCGCCTTCTCGACCGGCAGCGCCCGCAGCCACGCGCGAAAACTGACGATCTCGGGGCAATCCGCGGTGCCTTCAGGCGCAACCAGCCAGTCACCGAGACCCGATCCCTCATCGAGCCGGTCGCAGCGATAGCCCGGATGGTGGCCCAGACCTCGGGCGATCAGCAGGTCGACCTTGCCCTCGAGCAATTCCTGCAGGCCGGCCGGATGCAGCACCCGCAAGCCGATCTCCGCATGCGTGCTGCGAAACGCCGCCAGATCGAGGCGGCGGAGGTCGAAGCTGCCATGGACGCCCAATTGCAGCAGCACCGCACCTGCCGGTCTCAAGTGCGAGGTCGCCTCCGCGATGTGGCGAAAGCCTTCGGAGACCCCGGGCAGATAGGCCTGACCGGCCGCGGTGAGGATGAGCTGCTTGTGCAGCCGCTCGAACGGCTGCACGCCGAGGCGCGCCTCCAGCGCTTTCACCTGCTGCCCCACGGCGGCGGGGGGCACGTGCAGCTCGTATGCGGCCAGCTTGAAACTGAGATGCCGGGCGGCGGCCTCGAAGGCGCGGAGCGCGTTGAGTGGGGGAAGGGCGTAGGTCATCGGGCTCCATTTTGACACCGATGGGCTGCGGCCTTGCAATAGATTTTCTTGCGTTGAACCGCAGCAATGATGCTTTGCGAAGCGGTGATGGCGCCGGCTACGGTCAGCCCGCAATCCGGAGAAACCCCATGCCGCCAGCTCACATCGTCAGCCACAATCCCGCAACGGTCCACCCGCCCGCCGGCGGCTACAGCATGGGGCTTGAACTGACGCAGCATCGCCGCCTGTTGTTCATCAGCGGCCAGGTGCCTGAGACGACCGACGGCGCCGTCCCTGACGGTTTTGAGGCGCAGTGCGAGCAGGCCTGGCGCAACGTGATCGAGGTGCTCGCCGCCGCCGGCCTCGGCATCGCGCATCTGGTCAAGGTCAACACGTTCCTGACCGACCGCAATCAACTCGTGACCAACCGCTCCATTCGTCGCGCGATGCTGGGCGAACATCAGCCCGCGCTGACGGTCGTGATCGTCGAGACCGTCGACAGCAAATGGCTGCTGGAGATCGAGGCGATCGCCGCCGAATGAAACCCGCCGACATTGCAATGAACCAATCATATCAGGTGTCCCATGGCTAAGATCATTCATCCGTTTTACGAGGCGCATCGCGGTGCAATGGAGGCCGCCATGCGCGATCGGCTCGACCTGGCCGAAGCGATGTTGCGCGAGCGCGCGCAGCTTTCCGGGATCGACGGGATCAGGCAGGAAGTGATGGACGAATTCGACATCGTGCTCACCCAGATGCCCTATGTCGGCGGCGCGGCGAGCCGCATGAGCGATTTCTTCATGCGTCTCATGGGCTTCACGGCGATCAGCCGGGTGTTGCGACGCCACGGCGTCCCAGTGCCTGTGATCGGCGAGATCGAGCGGGAAACCTACAAGGCGCAATTGCTCACCGTGTCGGAAGCGGATCGTCTCGCCTCGGGTCGTCAGTTCATGTCGCCGGAGAACCTGGCCTTGCTGCGCGAGCAGGCGGCAAGAAGCGCGACCGAAAGCCATCAGACCGAGTTTCCGGAAGATTTCGTCTACGATTTCGTCGAGCCTGATACGGGTGACAGTTTTGAATTCGGCATCAACTACAAGGCTTGCGGCTTCTGCAAGCTGGCGGCGCGCCATGGCGACAAGGACATCCTGCCGAATATTTGCGGGCTCGATTTCGTCGCCTACGCAGCGCGAGGCATCCACCTGGAGAGGACGCAGACGCTCGCGGGCGGTGCGAGCCACTGCAATTTCCGGTTCTCGCGGCTTGCGCCGGATGAGAAGGCGGAGAGCTAGGCGGCGGTCTCATGCTCCGCGATCGAGGTGATCTTGGGATTGCCTCTGTTGCCCACCGTCATTGCGAGCGCAGCGAAGCAATCCAGAATCTTTCCGCGGCGGCAGTCTGGATTGCTTCGCTGCGCTCGCAATGACGAGGGGAGGCACCGGAGCAAGCGCCATCGTGACATCCTGCTCCTGTTTTGCCCGACGAGTCAAACCGTCGCTGCGGTCGCATCATCGCATTTCGGATTTTATAACTCGTTGAATTCCCTCACAGTATCTACTGTGCATGGGGTTGTTTTCGCGCTTTTTGTTTTGAGGGGTGGCTATTCCACCGCTTTCTCCCTCAGCCGCTGCGCATAGACGTTGATGACCAGCGCCGCCAGCAGGATCAGGCCGCGGATCAGGATTTTCAGGAAGCTGTCGATGTTGACGTGGTCAAGGCCGTTATTGAGGACACCGAGGACGAAGAGCCCGACGATGGTGTTGCCGATGCCGCCGCGACCGCCGAACAGGCTGGTGCCGCCGACCACGACGGCGGCGATGGAGTCGAGCAGATAGGTATCGAACTCGTTCTGCTGCGCGCTGCCGAAATGCGCCACACCGAGCATGCCGCCGATACCGGAGCACACCGCCGAGATCACCATGACTGCGCCGAGGATGAGCTTGACGTTGAGGCCGGAATATTCGGCCGCCTCGCGGTTGCCGCCGACCATGTAGACGTAGCGGCCAAAGCGCGTGTAGGTCAGCAACAGATGTCCCAAGAGCAGCATGATCGCGGCGACGATGACGATCCATGGGATGCCGCCGATCGATCCGGAGCCGAGCGTGGTGATCACGCCGGGCACCTTGTAGGCGATCTGGCCGCGCACCAGCAGCGCCGAGATTCCGGCCGCGATCTGCATCATCGCCAAGGTCATGATGAAGGAAGGGATGCCGATCACGGTCAGTCCCAGTGCATTGACGAGACCGAGGAACGCGCAGAGCAAAATGGCCAGCAGGATCGCCGCCGCGCCGGGCAGGGGAATGTTGGGAATGTTGACGTAGGATTCCTGGAGCGTGAAGTAGGCGACCGCGATGCCGGTGACGTTGGCGATGCTGGCAATCGAGAGGTCGATCTCCGCGCAGAGGATCACGAAGGTGAGGCCGACGGCGATGATTCCCGTGACCGAGACCTGGGTCAGGATGTTGCCGAGATTGTCCAGCGTCGCGAAGGAGGGACTGGCCAGCGCAAAGAAGCCGGACAGAAAGATCAGCGTCAGGAACGGGGCGATGTTGCGCATCTGCGAGCGCAGGAACGGCGCAAGCCCTCGCGCCCGCTGCCCCGCCGCCAAAGCCGTGTCACTGCTCGCCATGGTGCTTCTCCGTCACGCCGCTTCCAGCAGGCGGTCCTTGCTGACCGGCTCGTTCTTGAATTCACGCACCAATGCGCCGCGCTTGAGCACGAGGATGCGGTCGGCCAGCGACAGCACCGTTTCCGGCTCGGTCGAGAGCACGATGATCGCGAGCCCTTTGGCGCGGAGATCGCGGACGATATTGATGACGTCGTTCTTGGCACCGACATCCATGCCGCGGGTCGGTTCGCACAGCACCAGGAGTTTGGGCGGATAGGTCAGCCATTTCGCCAGCGCGACCTTCTGCTGATTGCCGCCGGAGAGCATGCCGAGATCGAGCCCGACCACCGGCGGCCTGATCTGGAGCTGCTCGACCTGGCGCTTTGCGATGTCGCGCTCCTGCGCCGGCTTGAGCAGCAACGCCGAGATGCGATCGAGAATGCTGATCGAGATGTTCTTATAGACCGGCTCCTGGTGAAACAGCATCGCGCGTCGGCTCTCCGGCACCAGCGCCACGCCGGCGCGCCGCGCCGCTGCCGTGCTGGCAAACGTCTTGGGCTTGCCATCGACCGCGAGCGTGCCGCCGTCCGGCTTCAGCTTGCCGAACAAGATGCGCGACAGTTCCTGCTGGCCGCACCCCATGAACCCGTAGATGCCGAGCACTTCGCCGGCGCGCGCCTCGAAGGAGATGTCCTTCAGGCTGCGGGCCAGCGACAGCTGGTCGACCTTCAGGACCACCGAGCTGTCGCTCGCCCGCGGCAGCATCAGATCGTCGCTGTAGCTGTGCTCGAGCGCTTCGCCGCCGCGGCCGATCATGGCCTCGATCAGCGCGCCCTTGCTGGTCGCAGCACTTGCCGTCTCCGCGACCTTCCGTCCGTTGCGGAACACGGTCACGGTGTCGGACACCCGAAGAATGTCCTCGATGAAATGCGAGATGAAGACGATCGCCGTGCCTTCCTCACGCAGCCGGCGCAGCGTCGCGAACAATCGCTCGACCTCGGGCGGGGAGAGGGCAGAGGTCGGCTCGTCCAGGATGACGATGCGCGCGCCGGAGAACAGCACGCGCGCGATCTCGATCAGCTGCTGCAGCCCGATCGGGAGATCGCCGAGCCTGCTCATCGGATCGACGTCGATGCCGAAGCGGGCGAGCTGCTCGCCGGCCTCACGCGCCATCCGCCGCCATTGCACCAGGCCGAGGCGGTTGGTCGGCTGGTTGCCCAGAAACACGTTCTCCGCGACCGTGAGGTCGGGCGCGACCGAGAGCTCCTGGTGCACCATGGCGATGCCGGCGCTGTGGGCGTCGCGGGCCGACCGGAAATGCATCTCCTGTCCGTCGATCAGGAAGCGGCCGGAGAATTCGGTGTGCACGCCGGCGATGATCTTCATCAGCGTGCTTTTTCCCGCGCCGTTCTCGCCGACGAGACCATGGATCTCGCCGGGTGAGAGCGCGAAGTCGACACCACGAAGCGCCTCGACGCCGCCGAAGCTCTTCGTGATGCCCTGCAGTTCCAGGATAGGCGAACGATCCTCTCGCATGGAGGCTCAGATCAGGAAGTGATCCTGCATCCACTGCATCCCGGCGGCGTTGGCCTTGGTCACCACAGGACCGTCGGTGACGACGTTCTTGGGAATGCCCTGTCCGCTCTTTTCGCCGCCGACCACGGCGGAAACGCCCGCGATGACGGCGCCGCCATGAATCCGGCAGGACGGATTGCGAACGGTGGCGAACATGCGGCCTTCGCTGACGGCCTGGATCGCCGGCGGCATCGCGTCCACGCCGCCGATCAGGATGTTGGTGCGGCCCCGCGCCTTCATGATGTTGGCGGCGGCCAGGGCCATGTCGTCATTGTGGAAGAACGCCGCGTCGATCTGCGGATACTTGGTCAGGTAGGTTTCCCAGAGACGCGCGGTCTTCGACACATCCCAGTCGGCCGGCTGGGTGTCGAGCACCTCGACCCCGGGGAATTGCTTCACGACATTGTTGAAGCCCTTGGCGCGGCCCTGCGCGCCGGTGTGGCCGAGGGCTCCTTGCGTCATGATGATCTTGCCCTTGCCGCCCATGGCGTTGCACAGCGCCTGCGTCACTGAGGCGCCCATGAACTCGTTGTCGGGGGCGAGGAAGGAGTGGACGTTGATCTGGTCCAGCGGCGCGATCAGCGTGTCCATGTCGATCACGGGCGTGCCGGCGTCGATCATCTTCTGCACCGGCTGGGTGAGGGTGCCGATGCCAAAGGCCTGGATTGCGACGAAGTCCCATTTCTGCGAGGCCATGTTGTCGATCGCCGCGCGCTGCTTCACCGCATCGAGCTGGCCGTCGAACCAGGTGACTTCGACATTGAACAGCTTGCCCCAGAATTCCGCGGCCTGCTTGCCCTGCGCGCACCAGGTGGCCTGGAGGCCTGCGTTGGAGAACGCCGCCTTCAGCGGCTTCTCGCTTCGTCCGACTTCGGCTGCAAGGGCGGGGTTAATGCCCATGCTGCCGAGGATGGCAGTCGCGGCGCCGGCGGTTGCTGCCGCCTGAAGAAGATCGCGCCTCGTCGTCGAGAAATCTTTCGTCCCGGACATCGCTCGCTCCCATACAATTTTATCTCGGCGCGTCATTGATTGCGCGACCGATGTCCGAAAGTGTCTCACAAGAGTTGGTGCCACTCAATCCGCAATCAACGGCGGGTCGCCGCGAGCCCGTGTTGGTGCAGCGCAAAGCGTCAGGCCGGGACACCCGCGAACGCGTCGATCTCGATGAGCAGTCGGTCCCAGGCCTGCGCGATGTCCTCCGACCATTCATCGCGGAGAAGATCGCGTAGCGTATCCCTGATGACGGCGAAGAAGGCGATGAACAGCTCGCGCGGCGTGCCGTAGCCATCGTGCGAGGCGACCTCGCACGCGATCAACCGGAATTGCCCGCGGCGATCACCGGCGAAGTCGAGAATCGCCTCGATCGTGAGAGCCAGCATCGATCCCATCACGAGTTCGCTGCCTTGCGTGCGGAACATCGCCCGTGTTTCGGGATGCTGTTCGAACAGCCGCTGATAGACGTGTGGCGTGAGATCGGTGCAGCGCGAGGCTGCAAGTTCAAAGCTCTGTTCGATCGGATTGGGAGAAGCATTCATCGGTGCTTTAGCCCCGCAGACAAAAAAAGAGCGGGGCCCTAGCCCCGCTCGAAAATTGTGTCGACCCTATTATCCCCGATTCTAAGATTTGATCTTGATTGGCGGGGCGACGCTGCATTTTGCGCGTCAGGGGCTCCTCCCGAGACTTGGACCACCAGACTTCGACCTCGCGGCCAGCCTGAGCAAGAGGATGCTAGATCAACTTTTCTCACTTGTCATCATTTTCGGCAACGAATGTTCAAAATTCGAGCAATTGACGAAATGATCGGGCGTTTGGCTCTGTAAGCATATGACAAATATAGGAAATCCGTGGATGGGGCCGGGTGCTCGACTGCCTCAAATGCCGGAGGTTCCCTCCTGCGGGCGGCCGGACCACAGTTTTCCGGGAAATTTGCGCTGGATTAAGGAGGCGGCGGAACCGGGCTCGACTTGGCCATCCGCCGGTGTTTAGTAGACGAACGAATGGTTCGGCGGATGCGCGCACGGCTGCAAAAATTCCTACCTCTGGTCCTGCTCGCCCTGGTGATGCAGGTGCTGGCGCCGATTGCCGCCTGTCTGGCGGCCGGCCAAGCCGTGGCCGATCCGTTGTCCGCCGCCGTCATCTGCCACAGCGCAGGCGAGCAAGGCGGCCTGAACGATCCGGCGGGTACGCCGGTCGCACATGCCGGTGCATGCGCCCTCTGTTGCCTGGCGCAGGTGGGCGCGTCGCTCGATTCGCCGCCGCACGCCGCGCTTTCCGTTCCCTTCCGCCACGCCGAGCGCGTGGTGTGGCACGCGGCGGAGGCATCCGCCGGCGCAGCCCATAAAGGCACAAACGCGCAGGCGCGCGCACCGCCTCAATTTTCCTGACGACTCTCGTGATCGCCGCGGTCCGCCGCAGGCGATTGATGCTGTCGAATGGCCGGAGAGAACGCCCGGCGTCAGGAATGCCCCATGTTACGTTGTCATGCCCGCCGTGGTGTGAGCGTCGTTGCCATTCAGGCCGCGCTGCTTGCATCGTCGAGCGGCGCCTTTGCCCAAAGCAGCAGCGCAGTGTTGCCGCCAATCACCGTCGAGGCGCCTCAGCAGAAGCGCGCGTCGGCGGTCCGACCGCCACGCAATACGGCGCGATCGGCGCGCGTCACGCGAAGCCCGCGAACGACCCCATCGCCGCAGCAAACCGCGAGCGAACAGAGTGCCGGGGCTCCGGGTGCCCTGACGGTTCTGACGGCGCAACAAGCGCTGGCGGAGATTAACCAGACTCCGGGCGGCGTGGCGCTCGTGTCGGCCGAGGCGTACAGGAACTCGACGCCGTCCAACACGATCAAGGATGTTCTGGATTACGTGCCCGGCGTGTACGCCCAGCCCAAATGGGGCGACGACACCCGCCTTTCGATTCGCGGGTCCGGCCTGTCGCGCAATTTTCATCTGCGCGGTGTGCAGCTCTATATGGACGGCATTCCGATCAACACTGCGGATGGCTATGGCGATTTCCAGGAGATCGATCCGAGCGCCTACAAATATGTCGAAGTCTTCAAGGGCGGCAACGCGCTTCAGTTCGGCGCCAATTCGCTGGGAGGCGCGATCAACTTCGTGACCCCGACCGGCCGCGACTCGTTTCCGAATGGTGTGTCCTTCGATGTCGGAGGATTTGGCTACAAACGACTCCAGGCGAACGCAGGCGGCGTCAACGGGCCGTGGGACGGGTTCGTGACCGCTTCCACGCAGGCCGCAGACGGATTTCGCGATCACAGCTTCGGCTCGAGCAACCGCTTGAGCGGTAATGTGGGCTATCAGTTCTCCCCGGATGTCGAGACACGGTTCTACCTCAATGCCAACGAAGTGCGGCAGCGAATTCCGGGTACCGTGACCAAAACGTCCGCTTTGACCGATCCGGAAGCTGCTGCACCGGCGAATGTTGCGATGGATCAGCAGCGCAACATCGATACTGTCAGGCTCGCCAACAAAACCACCGTTCGTTTCGATGACACCAAAGTCGAATTCGGCGCCTTTGGCGTCGATCGCCATTTGATGCATCCGATTTTCCAGTGGCTGGACTACCGGTACAAGGACTACGGCGGATTCGCGAAGATCACGGATGACCGCACCATTGGCGGCTTCCGCAACAAGTTGGTCGCAGGCGTAAATGTGCTGAACGGCAGCATCGACAACCAGCAGTTCGCCAACATTGGCGGGCAGAAGGGTGCACTGCTTTCTTCCTCGATCGATCGGTCGGAGAATACCTCCGCCTATGTCGAAGACAGCTTCTACGTCCTTCCAAATCTTGCAGTGATCGGCGGCACGCAGTTTCTGTACGCGACCCGCAATCGGCAGGATCGTTTCCTCAGCGACGGGGATCAATCGGGGGCAACGCGCTTTAATCTCTGGTCGCCGAAAGGCGGTCTGTTGTGGCAAATCGATCCGGCCTGGCAAGCCTTCGCCAATGTCTCGCGGAGTGCCGAGGTGCCGAGCTTTGGCGAAAGCGCGATCGGTCTCGGCATTCCGACGATCCCGTTCACCAGCATCCGCCCGCAGATTGCCACCACGTACGAAATCGGGACTCGCATGAAGCGATCTGATTATGCCTGGGAACTGACGGCCTACCGGGCCAACATTCGCGACGAATTGCAATGCCTCTATAGTACTTTCGGCAATTGCAATGTGACCAACGCCGACCGCACCATCCATGAAGGCATCGAGGCCGGCGCGGGCGCAGCAATCTTTCGTGACATCTTCGTCAACGGCCCGGCTCCGGACAAGATCTGGCTGAATCTGGCTTATTCCTTCAACGACTTCCGCTTCGACAAAGATCCGACCTTCGGAAACAATCGATTGCCGGGAGCTCCAAATCACTACCTGCGCGCGGAGCTTCTCTACAAGCACCCTACCGGGTTCTATGTTGGACCCAACGTCGAATGGGTGCCACAGGCCTACTTCGTCGACAGCATGAACACGCTGACGTCAGAGCCTTACGCCCTGTTGGGATTGAAAGCCGGCTTCGACAATGGTGGCCCGATGTCTGCCTACATCGAGGGGCGCAATCTCACCAACAAGACCTACATAGCCAGCGCGAGCATCATCGATCGAGCGACGGCGACGTCAGCATTGTTTGAGCCGGGCACGGGACGGGCAGTGTATGCTGGAATGAGGTATCGATGGTGACGTGCAAATGGCGCTTGGGTCTATATTCGGCTCCGCGGCAGGCCGGCATTCCGAATGCCGATGCGGGTGGCGGCGGAAGATCGTCGCGGAAGAATGCAGGGCCATTCTCGGCCCGATCAATCGTGAAAGAGGCAATCAACATGAAGACTATCGGACGAACTCTCCTTGCAATTTCACTGTTGCTGACCGCCTGTGCCGTCGCGCAGGCCGAGGACATCAAGGCCGGCGATCTCGTCATCTCGCAGGCGTGGAGCCGGGCGACACCAGGCGGAGCCAAGGTGGCCGGCGGCTATCTGACCATCGAGAACAAGGGCCCAGTGGCAGACAAGCTGGTCAGCGTTTCCGCCGATATCGCGGGGAAGGCTGAGGTCCACGAGATGGCGATGGACAATGGCGTGATGAAGATGCGCCTGCTCGACAAGGGGCTCGTGATCGATCCCGGCAAGACGGTGAAGTTCGCCCCCGGCGGCTACCACCTGATGCTTCAGGAGCTGAAGGGCCCCTTCAAGCAGGGCGACAAGGTGCCGGTGACGCTTCAGTTCGAGAAGGCCGGCAAGGTCGCCGTCTCTCTCGACGTCCAGGGGGTCGGCGCGCAGGCGCCCGGCGAGGGCGGGCACATGATGAAGAAAATGCCTGATCATTCGGGAATGAAGATGTGACGCGCGTGATCTGGACCTTCGGGAGACCCAATATGTCGAAGCGAACCTGGCTGATCTTTCTGGGCGTATTTGCGGCAACGCCGGCAACTGCGCACGTCTTCCTCGAAGGCAAGCAGGCGACAGTGGGGGGATCGTACAAAGCCGTTTTCGCCGTCCCGCACGGTTGCGCGGGCTCGCCCACGGTGAAAATCCGGGTGCAGATTCCGGAAGGCGTCATCGCGGTAAAGCCGATGCCGAAGGCGGGCTGGAGTGTTGACGTGGTCGAGGGCAAATACGCCAGCGAATACGACTATCACGGCAACAAGCTCTCGTCCGGCGTCAAGGAGGTGACTTGGTCTGGCGGCAAGCTGCCGGACAAGAACTATGACGAGTTCGTCATGCACACGGCCCTGACCGACACGCTCAAGCCGAACACGATCCTGTACTTCCCCGTCGTCCAGGAATGCGAGACCGGCGTCAGTCGCTGGATCGAGATCCCCGCGGAGGGCGCAGGGCATTCGCATGAGAGCAAATCGCCGGCTCCGGGCGTGAAACTCCTGCCGAAACCCTGATGCGCCTGCTTGCCGCGCTCGCGACGCTGCTCCTCGTTGTCGGCTTCGCGACCGGCGCCTCGGCGCACGCGGCGCTGGTCGCGGTCGAGCCGGCGAGCGGCAGCATGCTCGCGAGCGCGCCGAAGATGGTGGAGTTGCGCTTCAACGAGACGGTGACGCCGGGCGCGATCCGGCTGATCGACGGCGCGGGCACGGCGCGGGATGACGTGCGCGTCGACGCATCGGGCGCGACCATCTCGGTCGCGATGCCGGCGGACCTGCCGCAAGGCACGGCCGTCGTCAGCTATCGCGTGATCTCGCAGGACGGCCATCCCGTCGCTGGATCGGTGATCTTCTCGATCGGCACGCCGACGGGAACGCAACCTCCCGCAAACGCCGATGGCGGATTGAACGTGCTGATCTGGCTGGCGCGGGTCGGTCTCTATCTTGGCCTGTTCGTCGGCGTCGGCGGCGTTTTCTTTGCACGCTGGGTTGCGTGGTCGATGACCGGCATAACCATCCCGTGCGTGGCGCTCGCCATCGGCGTCCCGAGCGCGGTGGTGTCCCTTGGTGTGCTGGGGCTGGATCTCCTCGGCCTACCGCTATCCGCTCTCGCGACGATGGCTCCCTGGAAAGTCGCATCCGGGACCAGCGCGGGCCCGGCCTTGCTCGTGGCCGTCGCTGCAATGCTGTTCGCATTGCTGGCGCTAGGCAGCGCGTGGTGCGCGCGCGCTCTGGCGATCATTGCCTTCGTCGGCGTCGGCTTGTCGCTGGCCATGACCGGGCACGCTGCTACGGCACCGCCCGAACTGTTGACGCGGCCGGCAATCTTTCTCCATGGCCTCGGTGTCGCCTTTTGGATTGGGGCCCTCGCGCCGCTGGGCGCCCTGTTGTCAAAGCGACCCGTCGCGACATTGCCCGTCGTGAACCGCTTTTCTCGCATCGCGGCGCCGGCCGTTGGCGTTCTCGCATTGACCGGCCTCGCGCTCGCCATCGTCCAGCTCGAAAAGCCGTCTGCATTGGTCGAGACCCGCTATGGATTGATCCTCTCGATCAAGCTTGCACTGGTCCTCGTGCTGCTGGCGCTTGCCGCGCTCAACCGCTTCCGCCTGACTCCAGCTCTGGCGGGGGATCACAAGGCCGCGCCGGCACTGAAGTGCTCGATCGTACTCGAATGCGCGATCGCGCTAGGCATCTTCGCCGTCGTGGCCGGTTGGCGCTTCACGCCGCCGCCGCGAACGATCGCTCCGGAGACGCCGCTGGCGATCCACATCCACACCGACAGGGCGATGTTTCAGGTCCTGGTCTCGCCGGGCAAGGCGGGTATCGACGATTTCGTCCTGCAGCTCATGACCGGCGAGGGGGCGGTTCTCGAGGCCAAGGAGGTGACGCTGACGCTGAGCCTGCCCGAACGCGGCATTGAGCCGATGGAGCGGAACGCCTTGCTGGGGCCGGACCGCTACTGGCACGTGCGCAAGGTCGAGCTGCCCTTTGCCGGCCGTTGGCATGTGCGGATCGACGCGCTCGTGACCGATTTCGAGAAGATCACGCTGGAGGACGAACTTGAGGTGGCGGCGCCCTGAACCCGGCTCTTCGGCACCTCGCGTCGAACCTGAAGTCGACGGAAAAATGACAGGAATTCCGCTGTGTTAGCGGGTTTTCCTCATTCCCGGTCTTGTGTTTTGGCTCCCAATCCGGTTTCACTGCAAGCCATCACTGATTCCTCGAGTATTGCCATGCGGTTGTCGCGGTTCTTTCTGCCCATCCTGAAGGAAAATCCGAAAGAGGCGGAGATCGTCTCGCATCGGCTGATGCTGCGTGCCGGCATGATCCGGCAGGAGGCCGCCGGCATCTATGCCTGGCTGCCGCTCGGCTTCCGCGTCCTGAAGAAGATCGAGCAGATCGTGCGCGAGGAGCAGGACCGCTCCGGTGCGCTGGAACTGTTGATGCCGACGCTCCAGCTTGCCGACCTCTGGCGCGAGAGCGGCCGCTACGATGCCTATGGCCCCGAGATGCTGCGCATCGCCGACCGGCACAAGCGCGAGCTGCTGTACGGTCCGACCAACGAGGAAATGATCACCGAGATCTTCCGCGCCTATGTGAAGTCCTACAAGAGCCTGCCGCTGAATCTCTATCATATTCAATGGAAATTCCGCGACGAGCAGCGCCCGCGCTTCGGCGTGATGCGCGGCCGCGAGTTCCTGATGAAGGACGCCTATTCGTTCGACCTCAACGAGGCCGCGGCGCGCGTCGCCTACAACAAGATGTTCGTGGCGTATTTGCGCACCTTCGCGCGGATGGGGCTGAAGGCGATCCCGATGCGCGCCGAGACCGGCCCGATCGGCGGCGATCTCAGCCACGAGTTCATCGTGCTCGCCGAGACCGGCGAATCCGGCGTTTTCATCAATCGCGACGTGCTGGATCTGCCGGTGCCGGGCGAGGACGTCGATTATGAGAGCGATTTGACGCCGATCATCAAGCAATGGACCTCGGTCTATGCGGCGACGGAAGACGTTCACGACGCCGCGCGCTTCGAGCAGGAAGTGCCCGCGGATAAGCGGGTGAACACCCGCGGTATCGAGGTCGGGCAGATTTTCTATTTCGGCACGAAGTATTCCGACGCGATGAAGGCGCTGGTGGCGGGCCCCGACGGTGTCGACGTGCCGATCCACGGCGGCTCCTACGGCGTCGGCGTCTCCCGCCTGCTCGGCGCCATCATCGAGGCCTGCCATGACGATGCCGGCATCAAATGGCCGGAGGCCGTTGCCCCGTTCCGCGTGTCGATTCTCAACCTCAAGCAGGGCGATGCCGCGGTCGACGCGGCCTGCGAGAAGCTCTATGCGGAGCTGTCCGCCAAGGGCGTCGACGTGCTCTACGACGACACCGACCAGCGGGCCGGAGCCAAATTCGCCGCCGCCGACCTGATCGGCATCCCCTGGCAGATCATGATTGGGCCGAAGGGGCTCGCCGACGGCAAGGTCGAGCTCAAGCGGCGAAGTGACGGCGCCCGCGAGACCATGTCGCCTGAGGACGCGGTCGCAAGACTTGTGGGCTGATAAGGCTGGTCGGCTGAATATTGTTCATCGCCCGAGATCGCGGCCGCCAATCCGGCCACATTTGACCCCGAATCATGGGACTATCGAGCGATGGATGAGACCATGACCGAAACCGTTCAAACCGCGCCTTTTGCGCCATTCGAGTGGATGCTGTCGGCGCGTTACTTACGGGCGCGCCGCAAGGAGGGATTCATCTCGGTCATCGCCGGGTTCTCCTTCCTCGGTATCATGCTGGGCGTGGCGACGCTGATCATCGTCATGGCCGTCATGAACGGCTTCCGCAAGGAGCTGCTCGACAAGATACTCGGGCTCAACGGCCACATCCTGGTCCAGCCGCTGGAATCGCCGCTCACGGACTGGAAGGACGTCGCCGACCGCCTCAGCCAGGTCCAGGGCATCCGGCTCGCAGCGCCCGTGGTGGATGGCCAGGCGCTGGCCTCATCGCCGTGGAACGCCTCCGGCGTCCTGGTGCGCGGCATCCGCTCCGACGACCTCAACAACCTCACGTCGATCGCCAAGAACATCAAGCAGGGCTCGCTCGAGGGCTTTGACGACGGGCAGGGGGTCGCGATCGGCCGGCGCCTCGCTGACCAGCTGTCGCTGCACGCCGGCGACAGCATCACGCTGGTGGCGCCGAAGGGCGCGGTCACCCCGATGGGCACGACACCGCGCATAAAACCGTACAAGATCGCCGCGGTGTTCGAGATCGGCATGTCCGAGTATGATCTCGGCTTCGTGTTCATGCCGCTCGCGGAGGCGCAGGCCTATTTCAACCGCAGTAACGACGTCACCTCGATCGAGGTCTTCACCACCAATCCGGATCAGATCGTCGCGTTCCGTCAGGCCGTGACGGAGGCGGCGGGGCGGCCGGTGTTCCTGGTCGACTGGCGCCAGCGCAACTCGACCTTCTTCAACGCGCTGCAGGTCGAGCGCAACGTGATGTTCCTGATCCTCACCATGATCGTGCTGGTCGCGGCGCTCAATATCGTTTCCGGCCTGATCATGCTGGTGAAGGACAAGGGCAGCGACATCGCAATCCTGCGCACGATGGGGGCCTCGCAAGGCTCGATCATGCGCATCTTCCTGATCACGGGCGCCTCGATCGGCGTGGTGGGTACGATGGTCGGCTTCATCGTCGGGCTGGTGATCTGCCTCAACATCGAGTCGATCCGGCAATTCCTGTCCTGGCTGACCAGCACCGAGCTGTTTTCGCCAGAGCTGTATTTCCTGTCGAAGCTGCCCGCCGAGATCGACATCGGCGAGACCTCGGCCGTCGTCATCATGGCGCTGACGCTGTCGTTCCTGGCGACGCTGTATCCGTCCTGGCGCGCCGCGCGCCTCGATCCCGTCGAAGCGCTGCGGTACGAGTGAGGGGCTGATGGAGCAGCAGGGGGCGGAAGATGTACCGGTCATTTATCTCCACGAGATAAAGCGGCAGTACTTGCAGGGCGAGGTGCCGCTGACGATTCTCGACGGCGCCAAGCTCGCGCTGTGGGCGGGCCAGTCCGTCGCGCTGGTGGCGCCGTCCGGCTCGGGCAAGTCGACGCTGCTGCACATTGCGGGTCTGTTGGAAGCGCCCGATTCCGGCGAGGTCTACGTCAATGGCGCGCCGACCTCGCAACTGCCGGACATCGAGCGCACCCAGCTTCGCCGCACCGATATCGGCTTCGTCTACCAGTCGCACCGGCTGCTGCCGGAGTTCTCGGCGCTGGAGAACGTCATGCTGCCGCAGATGATCCGCGGCCTCAAGAAATCCGAGAGCATCAAGCGCGCCAAGGAGATCCTTGGCTATCTCGGCCTCGGCGAGCGCATCACGCACCGTCCGTCCGAGCTGTCGGGCGGCGAGCAGCAGCGCGTCGCGATCGCGCGCGCGGTGGCCAATGCTCCGCGGGTGCTGTTTGCGGACGAGCCGACCGGCAATCTCGATCCGCACACCGCGGACCACGTTTTCCAGGCCCTGATGCAGCTCGTGAAGGCGACCAAGGTCTCCATGCTGATCGCGACCCACAACATGGAGCTCGCCGGCCGCATGGACCGCCGCGTGTCGCTGTCGAACGGCCAGGTGATCGAGCTCGAATAAAAACCGCGAAAACAACCCCATGCACAGTAGCCAAGTGCTTGGCCGGGCTGACGAAAAAAATGGGCGGCCGCACGCCCGGGGCGCTCAAGGCCGGATCACCGTCAACTTGAACGGCCCGCCATTGGCGGCGGCATGGGCTACCGCCTCGTTGGCGTGGTCGAGGTCGAACGCGGTAGCTTCGTACTCCTCCAGCCTGAGCAGTCCCGCGCGCACCAGCGTGATCAGGCGGCCTGCCGCATCCGGCGGATACATCCAGACGCCGTGGATGCTGATGCAGTTGCGCATGATCCAGGGGTAAGGCAGCTCGAGGCCAGTGCCGCCGGCCATGCCGACGCCGCCCATCAGCACGACGCGGCCGTAGGCGCGCACCGTCATGATCGCCGCGCGCACGACATTCGTGCTCACCGAGGGCGGCATGATGTCGAGCACGCAGTCGATCGGTCCGGGCGCCGTTCGCTTCATGCGCTCACGGTCGTCGTCTTCGTTGCCGGTGAGTTTGACCGGCTTCACGCGGTCACCAAAACGCCGGACGAGGTCGGCCAAAATTTCGTCGTTGCGGCCGGGTGCGACCACACAGGCCGCGCCCATCGCGAGCGCGACCGAGACGGCGGCGCTGCCGAAATTGCCGGTGGCGCCGCTCACCAGCACGGTCTCGCCGGGCTGAAGGTTGGCGGCGAGAAAGCCGCCATAGGGCACCAGCAGCGTCCCCAGCGCGCACCATCGCGTGGCGTCCTCCGGCGTGATCGTGCCGAGCCGCTTGACGTTCTCCGTCGGCACCCGCATCTGCTCGGCAAACGAGCCGTGGCGAAAATGCTGTTGCAGGCGCATGCCTCCCGCACCGGCGGCCGTGAGGCCTTGCAGGGCGATGTCGGGCGAAACGACATCATCGCGCGAACGCACCGTCGGGTCGCAGAACACCCAGTCGCCGACGCTGAGCTTCGTCGCGTCCGGGCCGATGGCGCGCACCCGGCCGATGCCGCCAGGTCCCGGGATGATCGGCAGCTCGAGCGCATAGTTCCGCTCGCCGCTGAAGACCTCGTTCATGTAGGACAGCACCCGCGTTGCGATGACGTCCACGATGACCTCGCCGGTCCCGAGCACCGGTTCGGGTGCATTCTCGATGACGAGCGGAGATCCCAGGGATTTGAGTACGGCGGCTTTCATGGGTCACCTCATATTCGGGTGATGCCCATATGCACCGCCTTCCCAAGCCCAAGAAGGCCTGGTATTATCCTAGTATTCCCTAGGCCCTCCATCGAGGCACGTCACCATGGCCGACCCACGCCGCGTCGAATTCGGCGACTTTCTCAGGTCCCGCCGCGAAAAGCTGTCGCCGAAGACGGTCGGGCTTCCTGCCGGCCGGCGGCGCCGTACCGCGGGCCTGCGCCGCGAGGAGGTGGCGCAGCTCGCCGGCATCGGCGTCGACTGGTACATCCGCCTCGAGCAGGGGCGCACCGTCAGCCCCTCGGTCACCACCATCGACGCGCTGGCGCGTGCGCTACGCCTCAGCAAGACCGAGCACGCCCATCTCAAGGCACTGGCCCGCGACGGCGACAGGCGCGCGTTCACGCGCGAGATCGTGCCGCCGCCAATTCGGCGGATGATCGAAAGCCTGAAGCAGCCGGCCTACATCACGGGGCGGCGCTGGGACGTGCTGGCCTGGAACGCGGCGGCCGAGGAGATCTTCGGGTTCGGACAATTGCCCGAGCAGGACCGCAACACGCTGCTGCTGGTGCTGACGAACAAGCAGACGCGAAAGTTCTACGGTGCCGGCTGGGCGGATGTCGCGAAGAGCATGGTTGCGATGTTTCGCGCCACTCACGACGTCTGGGCCGGCGATCCCGCCTTTACGGAATTGCTGACGCGGCTGCGCCAGGGCAGTCCGGAATTCGTCAAATGGTGGGAAGCGCACGAGATCCGCAGCACTGCCGCGGGCCTCAAGACCATGAACCATCCGACCAAGGGCGTGCTCCGGTTCGAGCACACGAGCTTTCAGGCCAATGACGATCCGGCGCTGAAGCTCGTGATCTACACGCCGGTGTAGGGTGGGCGTGGGGCTTGGAGCCGCCTAGCGGCAGCTGGACCGACCTGGTGGAAGTCCGGGTCGATGGCCAGGCTTCCAGGGGACGGTGATGACGGGAACCTAAATGCCATCATGCGGTTATTGCGCAGACATTTGTGCCACCTGCCTGCATCACTCACAGGGTCAGGCGGGCTCACGGTCGAAGCGAGCAGCAGCGGGACGATCAAACACTGGCTCATCGTGGAGCCAGGAAAGTGGCAGGGGAAGACCAATGACGACAGCGACCGGGGTCCGCTCGGCCGATCGCAATTCCGTCTTAGCCACGCTCGGCGACTACATCCGAGAGATCAACAATCCGGACGATCTCGCCTATGCCGCGGCAGAGCTGCTTGGCCGCAGCCTGAACGTCAGCAGGGCAGGCTACGGCACGGTCGACACCTCAGCCGAGACCATCACCATTGTCCGCGACTGGAACGCACCGGGCATCCTGAGCCTCGCAGGCGTGCTGCGCTTCCGCGACTATGGCAGCTACATCGAAGACCTCAAGCGGGGCGAGACCGTCATCTGTGCCGATGCGGAAAAAGACCCTCGCGTCGGCGATCGTGCCGAGGCTCTCGAGGCGATCTCTGCGCGCGCGCTCGTCAACATGCCGATCTCCGAACCCGACGGGGTGGTGGCGCTGCTGTATCTGAACAATGCCAGGCCGCGCGAATGGAGCCCCGAAGAGCTGGAGCTTATCCGCGATGTTGCCGAGCGCACGCGCACGGCCGTAGAGCGCCGACGTGCGGAGACGGCCGTCCGGGAGAACGAAGCCCGGCTGCTTTTCCTGGACACACTCAACAAGGAGACGGCCAAGACCCGTGATGCCGACGGCGTGATGGCGGTGACGACCAGGATGCTTGGCGAGCATCTCGACGTATCGAGCTGCGCCTATGCCGATATGGATCCCGACCAGGACGGCTTCACCATCCGCGGGGATTGGGCGGCGCCGGGCGCGGTGCATATCCTCGGGCACTACAGTCTGGCTGACTTCGGCAAGAAGGCGGTGCGAGAGCTCGGCGCCGGCAGGCCCCTTATCATCAACGATAATTTGAAGGAGCTTGCGCCTGAGGAAGCCGCCACTTTCCAGAACATCGGGATCGGTTCGACGATCTGCATGCCCCTGGTGAAAGAAGGGCGCCTGACCGCCCTGATGGCGATTCATCACCGGGGCCCGCACCAGTGGACGCCGCGGGAGCTCGCCTTGCTCACCGAGGTGACCGAGCGGTCGTGGGCTCACATCGAGCGCGTCCGATCGGAGCAGGCGGCGCGGGAGGCTGCCGAACGACTGACGCTTGCGAACAACGCCGCTGGTATCGGCACCTGGGACTACGACCCGGTCAACAACGTTCTTCGATGGGACAGGCGCTGCAAGGAGGTGTTCGGTTTATCGCCGGACGCCGAAGTCAGCTATGAAGGGTCGTTCCTGAAGGGCCTTCATCCCGAAGACAGGCAGCGCGCCCACGAGGCCGTGTCCGCAGCGCTGACGCCGCACGCGCCGGCACATTACAATATGGAATACCGAACCATCGGCATCGAGGACGGCGTCGAACGCTGGATCGCCGCCACCGGTCAAGCCATCTTTGCCAACGGCCAGGCTGTTCGGTTCATCGGGACGGTTCTGGATATCACCGCGCAAAAGAAAACCGAGCGTCATCTCAGAATACTGAATGATACCGGGGCTTCGGTCTCTCGCGAACGCGGCCTCGAGACAATCGTCCAGATCGTGACGGATGCCGGCGTCGGCCTCACGGGTGCTCAATTCGGTGCCTTTTTCTACAACGTTCTGGCGCCGGATGGCGGCAGCTACGTGCTGTATTCGCTGTCGGGTGCGCCGCGATCTGCGTTTGAAACCTTTCCGATGCCCCGCAACACCGCGGTCTTTGGCCCGACCTTTGAGGGCTCTGGCGTGGTGAGGTCCGACGACATCCTGCAGGACCCCCGCTATGGCAAGAACGTGCCGCGGAAAGGCATGCCCGAGGGCCATCTTCCGGTCCGATCCTACCTGGCGGTCCCCGTGATCTCGCGAACCGGCGAAGTCCTCGGCGGACTTTTCTTCGGCCACGCCGAGACGGGTAAATTCCAGGCCGAGCATGAGGCCGCCTTGCTTGGTATTGCCGGCCATGCCGCCACCGCTATCGACAACGCCCAGCTCTTGACCCGGCTCGAGGCGCTCAATGCCGGATTGGAGCAACGTGTTGCCGACGAAATCGCCGAGCGCATGAAAGCCGAAGAGCAGTTGCGGCAATCCCAGAAGATGGAAGCCGTCGGGCAATTGACCGGAGGTATTGCCCACGACTTCAACAATATGCTGGCCGTGATCCTCGGCAGCTTGAACCTTGCCAAGCGGCGGCTCGGCAGGGGAGAGGTCAGCATAGACCGCTTCATCGAGGGCGCGATCGACGGTGCAAATCGCGCAGCCACGTTGACGCAGAGGCTGCTCGCGTTCTCGCGCCAACAGCCTCTCGCGCCTGAGGTCGTGGACATCAACAAGATGGTCGGCGGGATGAGCGAGCTGCTCGAGCGGTCACTCGGCGAGCTTATCCGCCTCGAGACGGTGCTGGCGGCTGGCCTCTGGCGGGTCAAGGTAGACCCGGCCCAGCTGGAAAGCGCCGTGATCAATCTCGCGGTCAATGCGCGCGATGCCATGCCAAAGGGGGGCAGGCTGACGATAGAAACCAGCAACGCCTCGATCGATCGAAAGTATGCGCGCGAGTATGCACTCGCACCCGGGCAGTACGTTCTGGTGGCCGTGACGGACAACGGCACGGGAATTCCGGCCGATGTGCTCGGCAAGGTGTTCGATCCGTTTTTCACGACCAAGGTCGTGGGCAAGGGCACCGGCCTCGGCCTCAGTCAGGTCTACGGTTTCGTGCGGCAGTCGGGCGGCCATGTCAAAATTGGCTCGGAAGTCGACGTTGGCACGACCGTGAAGATCTATCTTCCACGCTTCGCCGGCGAGGAGGCGGGCTCGGACCTGTCGCAGCAAGAGATACCCGCCGGTGCGAGCCATCAGAACGAAACCATTCTCGTCGTGGAAGACGACGAGCGTCCGCAGCATGTCTTCCGAAAGCCTGCGCGAACTCGGCTACGTCGTCATCGAGGCAGCCAGTGCCAGAGAGGCGATCAGGACGATCGAAAATGGTTTCGTTCCGGATCTGCTGTTCACGGATGTCGTCATGCCCGACATGACCGGCGCCGAGCTTGCGGCCGAGCTGTCGAGACGATACCCCGCGCTGAAAGTGCTGTTCACCACCGGCTACACGCGCAATGCAATCGTTCACAATGGCGTGCTCGATGCCGGCAAGCATCTGCTTCCAAAGCCCTTCGCTATCGAAGACCTGGCTGCCAAAGTCCGCATCTTGCTCGACGAAATCTGAACGCGTTTTGGAAACGATCTCTCCCGTTTGCAAGCCGCCGTCACAAGCGCTATGTCCCGGCTTTCGGAAGAGCACGACATGACAATCTCGGATGACAACGACCTCGCGCGCCTGAAAGAGATCGGGCGCATCGTCGCCAATACCCTGGAGGCAATGGGGAAGGCGCTCGAGCCGGGCATGACCACCTCCGAGCTCGACCGCATCGGGCGAACACTGCTGGAGGCTGCCGGCGCACGTTCGGCTCCGGAGCTGGCCTACGACTTTCCCGGGGCGACGTGCATCAGCGTGAACGAGGAGATCGCTCATGGCATCCCGGGCGATCGGCGGATCGCGCGCGGGGACCTCGTGAACATTGACGTGTCAGCCGAGAAGAACGGCTTCTTTGCGGACACGGGAGCGTCGTTCGCCGTTCCGCCCGCAACCCGCGCCGTCGAACGTCTTTGCAGGGATGGCCGGCGCGCGATGTGGACGGGCCTGCAGCAGGTCGGAGCCGGCAAACCGATTGCCGGTATCGGTCAGGCCATCGGGACCTTTGCGCGGAAGAACGGTTACAGCCTGGTCAGGAACCTTGCCAGTCACGGCGTCGGCCTGTCGCTCCATGAGGAGCCGACGGAGATCGCAACATGGCCCGACCGCTCCGAACGCCGCATCATGAGCGAAGGCCTGGTGTTCACCGTCGAGCCGTTCCTGTCCCTTGGCGCCGAATGGGCACAGGATGGCGATGATCCGTGGACGCTCTACAGCAGCCCCGAGGCGCCGACCGTTCAATACGAACACACCGTGATCGCAACCCGAAGCGGACCGTTGATCGTGACGCTCGCTGGTTAAGGAGGCGTCCTCAAGCCACCGGATCTCGGGCAGCATCCGAACGGCTTCGATCATCCGGCGCCAGCGGCGGTGCCGGTCTCGCCGGGGGATTCTCCGGTGGGGCCGCGCTGCTTCCCGAGCGGATATCGGCTGGAGCAGACTTGGCTGCAACAGACTTGGCTTCAACAGACTTGGCGTCCCGATAGGCGACGATCCAGATCAGGAAACCCAGAACCGCCAGCGCGGCGCCGACGGGCCCCGTGGAGGTCCACCCCAGCCCCTCGCGAATGGCGAGGCCGCCGAGGAACGGGCCGAGCGCATTGGCGGTGTTGAACGCCGAATGGTTGAGTGCGGCGGCGAGCGCCTGCGCGTCTCCGGCGACGTCCATCAGCCGCGTCTGGAGGATGGCTCCGAGCGAGACGCCGGCGCCGATGGCGAAGACGTCTGCCGCCAGCGCCCAGGGATTGCCGGCGGCAAGCGGAAACACCAGCAGCGCAACCGCCGAGAACAGAAGGATGCCGCCCGCCGTCGGCATCAGCGCACGGTCGGCAAAGCGCGGTATGACCAGATTGCCGAGCGTGGCGCCGATGCCGAACACGGCCAGAAAAAGCGGTATGAGCGCGGGGCTGACCTTGGTCACCTCGATCAGCGTCGTCGCCAGATAGGTGTAGACCGCGAACATGCCGCCGAATCCGATGGCGCCGATCGCCAGCGTGATCCAGACGCGGCCGCTTCGCAGCGCTCCGAGCTCCCGCAGCGGATCGGACCGGCCAGCCTGGTCGCGCGGCGCGAACAGGGCGCACAGCAGCACCGTAAGCAACGCCAGCACCGACACGAGGCCGAAGCTCGCACGCCAGCCGATGGCCTGCCCAATCAGATTGGCCAGCGGCACACCGATGATGGTGGCGCCGGTCAGGCCGAGCATCACCTGGCCGATCGCCTGCGAGCGACGATGTTGGGGGACCAGCGAGGCTGCGACCAGCGCGGCGATGCCGAAATAGGCGCCATGCGGCAAGCCCGAGAGAAAACGCGCCGCGATCATCGAGCCAAAGCCCGGCGCCAGCGCGGTGAGGGCATTGCCGAGCGCGAACACGGCCATCAGAACCAACAGCTGCGCGCGCCGCGCCAACCGTGCGCCGAGCACGGCGATCAGCGGCGCGCCCAGCACGACGCCGAGTGCATAGGCGCTGATCGCGTGTCCTGCGGTCGGCTCGTCGATCCCGAGGTCGGCGGCGAAAAACGGCAACAGGCTCATCGATGCGAATTCGGTGGTTCCGATCGCAAAGCCGCCCATCGCGAGCGAGAACAGGACGATGGCGAGATGAGGGGGCGCAGAGACCGCGGTCGCGCGGGGCGAGGTCGCTTGCTGCGATGTCGCTTGCTTCGATGTCGTCATATGTCCTGCAATGGTGGCGTCAACGGGAACCAGCCCAGCGAACGTCGCCACCCCTGCAAGATTTCTCTGTCGTACTTAAACCCGGATCAGCCCGCGTCAACACTGGACGCTCAATGCGGGGCAGGCCGCATATCAGCGTCCCGATTTAGTTGACGCGACTCGGGCGGCGAGGGGGCTTCTTCTGCGCAAAATACGGGTTGGCCACGCACGTCGCCGATCGACCGACGGCCAAAAATCTGCACTGCTCGAGCGAGGCGTAGCGGCAATCGAAATAGCCGACGGGACCGTAGATCTGCATACAGACCGGATAGCTCGGATCGTAGGTCTGCGCGTGCGCAGGCGCGCCCGCGAGGAACAGGCCGATCGCGAACAGCGCGAGGCGAGCGCGGCGCATCTCAGCGCGGCACGTAGTAACCGGGTGAATAGCCGGGCACCTGGGCGCGCGGCCTGTTCTGATATGCATAGGGATCGTCGCTCTGGCCCGCGAAATACGGGTTCGCGATACAGCTGAGGGCGCGGCCCGATGAACTCGCCTGGCACTGCGCGTAAGTATCGAACGTGCAATTGCTCAGCCCCGGCCATTCATCGCCGGTGAGACAAAAGGCATGGTGAGTACCGAACGCGCGCGCCGGCGTGCTTGCGTCGAGCGTGAGCGCAAATGTGGCGAGTGCGAGCGAAAATGTGGCGACAATGGGGAGAGCAATTCGTCTGCGCATTCAATTCTCCAATCACGCGAACGTGCGCGCGACGTTGTCACGCGCACGTGCTGCAGACGTCGTGTAGCCGACGATGGAACTCATGAAAACACTTGTTTCAAAGGATTTCCCGCGCGCGCTGGTAAATCTTCATTAATGAAGCGCGATCCTTTGGCGCGGACTGTGGCGTCGAGGTTACAGCAATTCCGTCGAGCGCTGTTATGACGACGCCACGGCCCGGGGGCCTAACGACGAAACTGGAACGGGAATCAAATGAACAAGAATCTGTTGCTTGCTGCTGTGAGCCTTGTCGCGCTCGGCGCGGCTGCACCGGCGGTGGCTGCTGACCTCGCTGCGCGGCCTTACACCAAGGCGCCGGCGATGGTTGCCGCGATCTACGACTGGAGCGGCTTCTACATTGGTGTCAACGGCGGCGGCGGTTCCGCGCATTCGACCTGGGATCTCGTCGGCGGTGGCCGTGAAGGTTCCCACGATGCGACGGGCGGCACGGTCGGCGGTCAGATCGGCTACCGGATGCAGTCGGGCCAGTGGGTGTTCGGCATCGAAGGTCAGGGCAACTGGGCTGACTTCTCGGGCGACAACGTCAGCGCGCTGTTCGCCACTCGCAACCGCTCCAAGATCGATTCGTTCGGTCTGATCACCGGTCAGATCGGTTACGCCTGGAACAACGTCCTCATTTACGCCAAGGGCGGTGCGGCTGTCGCCGGCAGCAAGTATGAAGTCTCGACCCTTGGCGGCGCACTGCTGTCCTCGAACGATCAAACCCGTTGGGGTGGCACGGTCGGTGCCGGCCTCGAGTACGGTTTCGCCCCGAACTGGTCGGTTGGCGTCGAGTACAACCATATCTTCCTGCAGGACAAGAACGTCACCTTCGCGCTGGTGCCCTCGACCGACCGCATCCGTCAGGATGTCGACATGGGCCTCGTCCGCCTGAACTACAAGTTCGGCGGCCCGAGCCTCGGCCGTTACTGAGCAGAAGCCTGATCTCGATCGCTCGACTTCGAGCGGTCGGCGAAAGCCCCGGCCATTGGCCGGGGCTTTTTTGTTGTTCAAGTTCAGCGGGTTAACCATTCGGTTTCGAGGTGGCGAAGATGGCTTGACTCCTGAGAACGAAATGAGAACAATGTTCTTCATACGTTCTCGCCATGGAGCAAGCCATGTTCAGGATTTTCGTCGAAGAAGCCGCCGCGCTAGCCTCGATCGCGCTGTTTGTCGGGATGATCGCGATCTGGGCCCAGGTGCTCCCGCAGCTCTAGGCGCGGGCCTAGGTTGGGGAAAAGCAGGACGACGCGGCCGATTGGCCGCTCCGGCGTGGACTCTGGCAGCGTGGCGCCCCACCATTGTGAGGCGAGTCGGCCAGGCGAGTGCAGGATGCCTCCGGTGCCGGCGACCGCTCCATCTCATCTGCAAGAGGCCGTCACGCGACCATGCCGAGCGCCGGATTTGTCCACCTTCACGTTCACTCGGCCTATTCGCTGCTCAAGGGCTCGATCAAGATCGCCAAGCTCGCCGAGCTAGCCAAGAAAGACCATCAGCCGGCGCTGGCGCTGACCGACACCGACAACATGTTCGGTGCGCTGGAGTTCTCCGACAAGATGGCGGGCTCCGGAATCCAGCCGATCGTCGGCTGCGAACTCGCGATCGAATTCGGCGACCAGGATCCCACTGCCCGCAACGCGCTTCTGCCCTCGCGCGTGGTGCTGCTGGCCGCGCAGGAGCGCGGCTACCGCAGTCTGATGCGGCTGAACTCGCGCGCGTTCCTGGAGACGCCCGACACTCATGCCCCCCACATCAAGTTCGACTGGCTCGAAGGCGAGACCGAAGGCCTGATCGCGCTGACGGGCGGTCCGGACGGGCCGATCTCGCTGGCGCTTGCCGGCGGTTACAGCGAGCTCGCGGCGGCGCGCTGCGAGCGTCTCGCCAGCTTGTTCGGAGACCGCCTCTACATCGAATTGCAGCGCCACAACACCGAGAAGGAGCGGCGGGTCGAAAGCAGCCTGATCGACATCGCCTACACCAAGGGCCTGCCACTGGTTGCGACCAACGAGCCGTATTTCGCCGCGACCGACGATTACGAAGCCCATGACGCGCTGCTCTGCATCGCCGGCGGGCGGCTGATCGCGGAGACCGAGCGCGAGCAGCTCACGCCCGATCATCGCTTCAAGACCCGCGCCGAGATGGCGGTGCTGTTCGCCGACATTCCGGAGGCGCTGGCCTCGACGGTGGAGATCGCCGAGCGCTGCTCGTTCCGGCCGATGACGCGCAAGCCGATCCTGCCGTTCTTCACGGTCGGCGCTGCCGCAAGCTCCGATGCCGCCTCCGTCGAGGCGGCCGAATTGAAGCGGCAGGCGGAGGAGGGGCTCGCCAACCGCCTGCGCGTGCACGGGCTGTCGCAAGGCACGACGGAAGAAGATTACAACGCGCGGCTTGCGTTCGAGCTCGACGTCATCATGCGCATGAAATACGCGGGCTACTTCCTGATCGTCTCCGACTTCATCAAATGGGCAAAGGGACAGGGCATCCCGGTCGGGCCGGGCCGCGGCTCCGGCGCAGGCTCGCTGGTTGCGTGGGCGCTGACCATCACCGACCTCGATCCGATCAAGTTCGGCCTGCTGTTCGAGCGCTTCCTCAATCCGGAACGCGTCTCGATGCCGGACTTCGACATCGACTTCTGCCAGGACCGCCGCGGCGAGGTGATCAGGTACGTCCAGGAGCGCTACGGTCGCGACCAGGTCGCGCAGATCATCACCTTCGGTACGCTGCAGGCCCGCGGCGTGCTCCGCGACGTCGGCCGCGTGCTGCAGATGCCCTATGGGCAGGTCGACAAGCTCACAAAACTCGTGCCGCAGAATCCGGCCGCGCCGGTGACGCTGGCGGCGGCGATCGAGAGCGAGCCGAAGCTGCAGGCGTTCCGCGACGAGGACCCGGTGGTGGCGCGCGCCTTCGACATCGCGCAGCGCCTCGAAGGCCTGACCCGCCACGCCTCGACGCATGCGGCCGGCATCGTGATCGGCGATCGGCCGCTGAGCGAACTCGTGCCGATGTATCGCGATCCGAAATCCGACATGCCGGTGACCCAGTTCAACATGAAATGGGTCGAGCCGGCCGGCCTCGTGAAATTCGACTTCCTCGGTCTGAAGACGCTGACCGTGCTCGACGTCGCGTGCAAACTGCTCAAGCCGCGCGACATCCATGTCGATCTCGCCACGCTGCCGATCGACGATGCCGAAAGCTACCAGATGCTGGCGCGCGGCGAGGTGGTCGGCGTGTTCCAGGTTGAAAGCCAGGGCATGCGGCGTGCGCTGGTCGACATGCGCCCCGACCGTTTCGAGGACATCATCGCGCTGGTCGCGCTCTATCGACCGGGTCCGATGGCGAACATCCCGACCTATTGCGCGCGCAAGCACGGCGACGAGGAGCCGGAATATCTCCACCCCGTGCTGGAGCCGATTCTCAAGGAGACCTTCGGCGTCATCATCTACCAGGAACAGGTGATGCAGATCGCGCAGGTGATGTCGGGCTATTCGCTCGGCGACGCCGACCTTCTGCGCCGCGCCATGGGCAAGAAGATCCGCGCCGAGATGGAGAAGCAGCGCGAGATCTTTGTCGCCGGTGCGGTGAAGAACGGTGTGCCGAAGGGGCAGGCGGACACCATCTTCGAGCTGCTGGCGAAATTCGCCGACTACGGCTTCAACAAGAGCCACGCGGCGGCCTATGCGCTGGTGTCCTACCACACCGCCTACATGAAGGCGCATTACCCGGTGGAGTTCATCGCGGCGTCGATGACGCTCGATCTCAACAATACCGACAAGCTGTCCGAATTCCGCGCCGAGGCGCAGCGCCTCGGTATCAAGGTCGAGCCGCCCAACGTCAACCGCTCCGGCGCGACTTTCGAGGTCGGCGACAAGACCATCTACTACGCGCTCGCGGCGCTGAAGGGCGTCGGCATCGCGGCCGTCGAGCAGATCATCGCGGAGCGGACCAAAAACGGCCTGTTCACCTCGCTCGCCGACTTTGCCGCGCGGGTGTCGCCCCGCGCGATCAACAAGCGCATCATCGAAAGCCTCGCCGCTGCGGGGGCCTTCGACACGCTGGAGCCGAACCGGGCGCGGGTCTTCGCCGGCGCCGACTCGATTCTCGCCGCGTGCCAGCGGGCGAACGAAGCCGCAACCATCGGCCAGAACGACATGTTCGGCAGCTCGGCCGACGCGCCGACCATCATGCTGCCGCAGATCGAGCCCTGGTTGCCGGCCGAGCGGCTGCGCCGCGAATATGACGCCATCGGCTTCTTCCTGTCGGGACATCCGCTCGACGATTACGCCACCGTGCTGAAGCGGCTGCGCGTCCAATCCTGGGCCGAGTTCTCGCGCGCGGTGAAGACCGGCGCCACGGCAGGCAAGGTCGCGGCCACGGTGGTGTCGCGGATGGAGCGTCGGACCAAGACCGGCAACAAGATGGGCATCATGGGGCTCTCTGACCCCACGGGTCACTTCGAGGCGGTGCTGTTCTCCGAAGGCCTCGCGCAATATCGCGACGTGCTGGAGCCGGGCGCCGCGGTGCTGCTCCAGCTCGGCGCCGAGCTCCAGGGCGAGGACGTCCGCGCGCGCGTGCTCCACGCCGAGCCGCTGGACGAGGCCGCGGCCAAGACGCAGAAGGGCCTGCGCATCTTCGTGCGCGACACCAAGCCGCTTGAATCGATCGCCAAGCGTCTCGCCGGCCCCGACATGACCGCTTCGAACGGCGCCGCGCCGAAGGTCGGCAGTCCCGGCACCGCGCCGCGCTCCAACGGCGACGGCGAGGTCTCGTTGGTCATGATGCTCGACCTCGAGACCGAGGTCGAGATGAAGCTGCCCGGCCGCTTCAAGGTCTCGCCGCAGATCGCCGGCGCCATCAAGGCGGTCGCTGGCGTCGTGGACGTGCAGCAGCTCTAGCCACACGCACGCTGTTGCAGGCGATTGCATGTTTTGCGTGGGGGATGCTACCGCCCTGTTGCAACCTCTCGCTGTTTTCCGTTAGCATGCGCTCGGGGAAAAATCTGGGGGCGTGATGCTATTGCGTGGGCTGGTATTGCTCGTGGCTGCGGCACTGCTGTGCGGCTGTGAGACGGCGAGGAGCGGGCTCGGATATTCGGAGACGGTACGAAAGCTGGGTCCGCCGAAAGCCGGGCAGGCCCGCGTCGTCGTGTTTCGCGAGAAGGGCTTCGGCGGCATCGGCGATCCGGACTGGGAATTTTCCCTCGACGGTACGCCGATCAAGGGCCTGAAGACCGGGACATATGTCTATGTCGATCGCCCGGCAGGCCAGCACCAGTTCGTAGCAGAGGAAGCAGCGCTCGGTGTCACGCGCGTGGACTTCTCGGCTCAGTCAGGCCAGACCGTGTTCTTCGTAGCGCGCTTCAGTCAGCGCAAGAGCGCCATGATCGCGAATGCGAGCACTGGGGTGCTGGGCTGGGGTCTCACGCTTGCGATGACGTCCGGCTATAAAAACCAGGGGCCGCTGGATTTCCTGCCTTTGGATGAACCGGCCGCCCGGACGACGATCGCAGAGCTTCGGCTGGCGGAATAGCCCCGCGCGAATTCGGTCCCGCCCGCACCGTCATTTGTGGTGTCGTCACAGCGTTGCGGCTATGATCACCGTGAGGCCGTTGGCCCATCGCGCCGGGAGGGATCGTGACATGTGCGACAAGTGCAATGAATCCCCACATGAGAGGATCGCGCCGTCGCGGCGGTCCGCGATGTTGTTGGGCGCCTCGGCGCTCGGCCTCGCCCTGACCGGCAGAGCCTTCGCCAAGGAGACCAAGACGCCGCCAAAGCCGCAGAACGTGCTGTCGCCCGACGCATCATTGAAGCGCCTGACGGAAGGCAATGCGCGCTATGTCGACGGCGTGTCGCGGCGGCACGATTTCAAGCACGAGCGCGAGGCGCTGGTCGGCGGACAGAATCCGTTCGCGGCCGTGCTGAGCTGTGCCGATTCGCGCATCGCGCCGGAATATGCCTTCGACACCGGCCGCGGCGATCTGTTCGTTTGCCGCGTCGCCGGAAATTTCGCGGGCACCGAAACTGTCGCCAGCATGGAATACGCGGTCGCCGTGCTGAATACGCAGCTGATCCTCGTGCTCGGCCATGACGCTTGCGGTGCGGTCGATGCCACGCTGAAGGTGATCAAGGACAACAAGCCGCCGCCGGGCCATATTCCCTCGCTGGTCGATGCGATCGCGCCCGCCGCCAAGGCTGCGATGCAGCAGGGTGGGGACGTCCTCGACAAGGCGATCCGGCAGAACGTCATCGACAACGTCGCGAAGCTGAAGTCGGCAGCGCCGATCCTCAATGCGGCCGTGGAGCAGGGCAAGCTGAAGGTCGTCGGCGGCATCTATCGGCTCACGACGGGAACGGTCGACCTGATCGCGCAGATCTGACGAGACGGACCGGCTCGCGCCGGCTCGTTGTCGCGAGGCTGACGCAGGCGCCTGGCGTTGGTGCCGGGCGCCATGCCGCCGCCTCAATCCAAGCCTTCGCTATTTGGAAGCCTTTCGTTCAATTGGAAGCCTTTCGTTCAAGTGCCATTCAGCTGGCCACGCGTCTGATGCGTGGCGGCACCTCAACAACAAAAACGGGCAAGCAAGCCATGCGTGGGACGCTCAGAGCCTTCATTTGCCTCCTCCTGCCGGTCGCGGTCCTTGCCGCAGGCGCGCCCGATCCGGCGCGTGCGCAGCAGCAGGAAAAGCGTATCGCGCTCGTGGTCGGCAACGGCGCCTACGCCAAGTCGCCGCTGGCGACGACGGCAAACGATGCCGGCCTGATCGCGCAGACGCTGCAGGCGGCGGGCTTCGACGTCGTCGGCGCGCGCGATCTCGACGGCGACACGCTGCGCAAGAGCTTTCGCGATTTCATCCAGAAGGCGCAGGCCTCAGGCCCGGGCACCGTTGCGATGGTCTATCTCGCCGGCTATGGCGTGCAGCTTGCGGGTGAGAACTACTTCATCCCGGTCGATTCCAACATCACCCGCGACACCGACATTCCGACCGAAGGCCTGCGCATCGGCGACTATCTCCGCCAGCTGGCTTCCGTTCCGCTCAAGGCCAACATCGTCGTGCTCGACGCTGCGCGGGCGCAGCCCTTCGTGGAGGGCGGCCAGCAGATCGCGAGCGGACTTGCGCTGGTCGAGCCCGACGCCAACATGCTGATCGCTTTCAACGCCGCGCCGGGCACGGTGGCGCCCGAGGAGCCCGGACCTTACGGCATCTATGCGCAGTCGCTGGCGGAGATGATCCGCACCGGCGGCCTGCCGCTGCCCGAGGTGTTCGACCGCGTTCGCCTGCGCGTCAACGAGGCCAGCAAGGGCGCGCAAGTGCCCTGGAACGAGCAGAAGATTTCCGCCCAATTCTCGTTCTTCGAGCGCGGGCCCGACGCGCCGCCGCCTGAGGCCGCACCCGACCAGGTCGCCGCGATCCGCAACAAGCCGATCCGCGATCTCGGCGTGCAGGATGCCTATGCCGCCGCGCTCACGCGCGACACGCTGCCGGCCTACGAAGAGTTTCTCACCGCCTATCCCGGCGACCCGCTGTCGAAGCGCGTGATGGCGATCGTCGCGGCGCGCCGCGAGGCCATCACCTGGCGGCGAACCTATCGTAGCGACACGCCGGAAGCCTATTGGTCGTACCTGCGTCGCTATTCGCGCGGTCCGCATGCGGCAGATGCGCGCCGGCGCCTGGCGATTCTCACCGCGCCGGCCGAGCCGCCGCCGAGCTTCGCGATGATCGACTACGACGTGCCGCCACCGTCGCCGGAGGAGGTGGTCTATGTCGACCGTCCCGTGCTGTATTTCAGCGATCCGGATTTTGGCTTCGCGCCGCCACCGCCGCCGCCGGTCTACTATCTGCCGCCGCCGCCGCCGGATTTCGTCGTGCTGTCGCCGCCGATGCCGGTGATCGGCCTGTTCGTGCTGCCGCAGCCGATGTTCGTGCCGATTCCTGTGTTCGTCAGGCCGCCGCTCTATGTTGCTCCGCCGCCGAACAACATCATCTATCAGAATATCCATAATAGGACGGTCATCAACACGGTGATCAACCAGCCGCCAGCACCGCCGGCAGGTGCGGGTGCCGGTGTCGGAGCGAGCAATCTCACGCCGGCCATTGCCGGGCGCACCAATCCGGCTGGTCCCGCCATGCCGCAGGCAGCCGTGCAGCGCGCCGCCCTGATTCAGCAGGGCAAGGCGCCGATGCCAGCGAGCGCAACGATGCAGCCGACGGCGAGGCCAGGAACGCCCCCGGCGACGCCCGCCAATGCCGCGCCGACCGGGACGCCACCGACCGCTTCACCTGCCAGTCCACTTGTCAGTCCACTTGCCACGCCACCGGCCAAGCTGCCCCAAGCCAACACGCTGCCGGTTCCCGGCACCCATGGCGGTCCGCCCGTACCGCCAGCGGGAGCCGGGCCTCTGCCGGGCGGCAGACCCGGGCTGCCCACGGCCACTGCACCCGGCGCGCCGCTGCCGAACCATCCGGGGGCGCCGACCACTGCTGCTCCCGGCACCACGCCGCCAGCCCATCCCGGTGCGCCGACCGGCGCATCGGCGACGGCGCCCACGGCGACAAACCCGGCCGCTGTCCCCGGCCAACTGCCGAAGCCTCCGGTGGCCCAGACCCCGCCCGGGACCGGGCCTGGGGATCATGGCAAGTCCGCGATCCGCGAGCCGGCTGGTTCGCCGTCTGCTGCCCGCACGCCTCCGCCTCCTGGCCCGGTTGGACGACCGGTCACGCCGCCGCCCTCGGCGGCGCGGGAGCCGATCCGGCCGCAGCATCAGCCGACCGCTGCTCCCGCCCAGGCTGCCCGGCCGTCGGCTCCACCACCGCGGCCTCAGGCCGTGGCTCGGCCAGCGCCTCCGCCTCCGCCGCGTATTGCGCCGCCGCCACCGCCACGGGCGGCTCCGCCCGTGGCGGTCGCTCGGCCGGCGCCGCCGCCAATGGCGCGACCCGCGCCGCCGCCGCCGGTCGCCCGGCCGGCGCCACCTCCGCCGCCCCGGATGGCCGTCGCGCCACCGCCGCCGCCGCGCCCGGCAGCACCCCCACCGCGTCCTCCGGCTCCGCCGCCGGCGGCAAAGAAGTGCCCGCCGAACCAGCCCAGATGCTAGGCAGGGGCTAGGCCGCAGCGTGGTCTTTAAGGAAGGGGGCCTCTCGCGGGCGAAAGCCGCCCCGAAAGGCCCTTATTTCCTTGCTTCTGGTCGAAATCGCGCTATACACCGCGCCATCTCACACGGAAGCATGGCTCACAAGGCCGTCCGGTGGCAGCCGGGGCGACAACGCTCTGTCCTGCTCACACGCTTCCGGAGGAACCAACCGGAGAATTAGAACGATGGCACTACCCGATTTCACTATGCGTCAGCTCCTCGAAGCCGGCGTGCACTTTGGTCACCAGTCTCACCGCTGGAATCCGAAAATGGCGCCGTTCATTTTCGGCGCTCGCAACAACATCCACATCGTCGACCTCGCGCAGACCGTGCCGTTGCTGCACAACGCCTTGCAGGCGGTCAGCGACACCGTCGCCAAGGGCGGCCGCATCCTGTTCGTCGGCACCAAGCGCCAGGCACAGGACGGCGTTGCCGACGCAGCCAAGCGCTGCGCTCAGTACTTCGTCAATTCGCGCTGGCTCGGCGGCACGCTGACCAACTGGAAGACGATCTCGGGCTCGATCAAGCGCCTGCGTCATCTCGACGACGTGCTCGCCGGCGGCGATGCCTCCTCCTACACCAAGAAGGAGCGCCTGACGCTTCAGCGTGAGCGCGACAAGCTCGACCGCTCGCTCGGCGGCATCAAGGACATGGGCGGTCTGCCCGACCTGATCTTCGTGATCGACACCAACAAGGAAGACATCGCGATCCAGGAAGCCCAGCGGCTCAACATCCCTGTCGCGGCGATCGTCGACACCAATTCGGATCCGAAGGGCATCACCTATGTGGTGCCGGGAAATGACGACGCCGGCCGCGCGATTGCGCTCTATTGCGATCTGATCGCGCGTGCAGCGATTGACGGCATTTCGCGCGCCCAGGGCGATTCCGGCATCGACGTCGGCGCTTCGGTTCGGCCGGCCGCAGAAGAGCTGCCGGCCGCCACGAGCGGCTTCCAGGGCCTCGCCGGTCCGCGCGGCACCTCCGACGACCTCAAGAAGCTCCCTGGCGTGTCGGGCGCGATCGAGAAGAAGTTCAACGACCTCGGCATCTTCCACTTCTGGCAGCTGGCCGAGCTCGATCACGACACTGCGCACAAGATCGGCGAAGAAGTCGGCCTGCCGAGCCGCGCGGACGCCTGGGTGGCCAAGGCCAAGGCGCTGACCGCGGAAGCGGAATAAGTCAAAAAGAGCGATGGGTTGGCCGGACAAGCTCCGGCCACCATTTCAGTTGACGCGAATTCCTGAGATGGACCGCGGCGAGGCGATCTGGCCGCGCCGCGGCAAACCGGCAGGCAAAAAGGATTTTGAATGATGGCAACGATCACAGCTGCGATGGTCAAGGACCTGCGCGAGTCGACCGGCGCAGGCATGATGGACTGCAAGGCCGCGCTGACCGAAAACGAAGGCAACATGGAAGCGGCGCAGGATTGGCTGCGCAAGAAGGGCCTGTCGAAGGCCGCCAAGAAGTCGGGCCGCGTCGCCGCCGAGGGTCTGATCGGTGCGCTCGTCAAGGGCAACAAGGGCGTCGTGGTCGAGGTCAATTCCGAGACCGATTTCGTCGCGCGCAACGGCCAGTTTCAGGGCCTCGTCAAGATGATCGCCCAGGTCGCATTCAACGTCGGCGCCGACGTCGAGAAGATCAAGGCCGCCAAGGTCGGCGACGTCACGATCGAAACTGCGATCAATGACGCGATCGCCACCATCGGCGAGAACATGACGCTGCGCCGCGCAGCTTCGCTCGAAGTCAGCCAGGGCGTGGTGTCGAGCTACGTCCACGGCGCCGTCGTCGAGGGCGCCGGCAAGATGGGCGTGATCGTGGCGCTGGAATCGCCGGGAAAGGCGGACGAACTCGCAACGCTTGGCCGCCAGATCGCGATGCATGTCGCGGCCGCCAACCCGCTGGCGCTCGATCCGTCCGGTCTCGATCCGGCGGTCGTCAAGCGCGAGAAGGACGTGCTCGCCGACAAATATCGCCAGCAGGGCAAGCCCGAGAACGTGATCGAGAAGATCGTCGAGTCCGGCCTGAAGACCTATTACAAGGAAGTCTGCCTGCTCGAGCAGGCCTTCATCCACGATACCGGCAAGTCGGTGGCGCAGGCGGTGAAGGAAGCCGAAGGCAAGGTCGGCGGCGCGGTGAAGATCGCGGGCTTTGTGCGCTATGCTCTCGGTGAGGGAATCGAGAAGCAGGAAAGCGACTTCGCGGCCGAGGTCGCGGCCGCCAGCGGCAAGAAGTAAGCGCCGGAACGTTCCTTCCGGCGTGCCGCCGGAAGCGGCGCCCGGACAAGGAAAGTGCTCATGACTGATCCGGTCTATCGTCGCGTCGTGATCAAGCTGTCCGGCGAATATCTCGCGGGACCGCAGGGTTTTGGCATTGATCAGCCGACCATCGACCGGGTCGCCGACGATCTGATCGCGGCCCGCCATCTCGGCACCGAAGTCGCCGTCGTGATCGGCGGCGGCAATCTCTTTCGCGGCGTCGAAGTCTCCTCGCGTGGCGTGTCGCGCCCGACCGGCGACACCATGGGCATGCTCGCCACGATGATGAACTGCCTCGCGCTCGAAGCCACGATCGAGCGCAAGGGTACGCCTGCGCGCACGCTGTCGGCCTTCGTCATGCCCGAGATTTCCGAGCTGTTCACCCGCACCGCGGCACACAAATACCTCGCCGAGGGTCGGATCGTGCTGCTCGGCGGCGGAACCGGTAATCCGTTCTTCACCACCGACACGACCGCGGTGCTGCGCGCAGCCGAGATCGGCGCCCAGGCGGTGCTGAAGGCGACCAATGTCGACGGTGTCTACTCGGCCGACCCGAAGACAGACCCGACGGCGACGCGATTCGACCGTCTGACCCATTCGCAGGCGATCGAGGGCGGCTACAAGGTGATGGATGCGACCGCCTTCGCGCTTGCCCGCGAGACGTCGCTGCCTATCATTGTGTTCTCGATCGCGGAGCCGGGTTCGATCGGCGCTGTACTGCGTGGCGGCGGCCACGGAACCATTGTCGCCGGCTGACGGCTTGTCGTTGCGCCCTCAAGGGAAGGGTGCGGAGAGGTCGCCGGGATTTTGAAGGAGAAACGTGATGGCCACGGATAATTTCGATCTCAACGAAGTCAAACGCCGCATGCAGGGCGCGATCCAGTCGCTCAAGCACGAACTTGGCGGCCTGCGTACCGGTCGCGCCTCAGCCTCGATGCTCGATCCGGTGCAGGTCGACGCCTATGGCAGCCACATGCCGCTGAACCAGCTCGCCACCGTCAGCGTGCCGGAGCCGCGCCTGATCTCGGTGCAGGTCTGGGACAAGTCGATGGTCAAGGCGGTGGAGAAGGCGATCGTCGATTCCAATCTCGGCCTGTCGCCGGCGACCGAAGGCCAGGTGCTGCGCCTGCGTATCCCGGAGCTCAACGAGGAGCGTCGCAAGGAGCTCGTCAAGGTCGCGCACAAATACGCGGAAGCCGCCAAGGTCGCCGCGCGCCACGTCCGCCGCGACGGTCTCGACGTCCTCAAGAAGCTCGAGAAGAATCACGAGATGTCCGAGGATGATCAGAAGCGCCACGCCGACGACGTGCAGAAGGCGACCGACGGCACGATCTCCGAGATCGATCAGTTGCTGGCCGCCAAGGAAAAAGAAATCCTCACCGTTTAAAGCGCGCTGGATCGCGCTTTAGGTTATTGTTCGCGCATGATCTTTTCGGAAGGCCGCTTCGCACTCTTCCGGATCATGCTTTAAGGCAGCCTCATGTCCAACGCCGCCGCGCCCGCAACGGAAGGACCCGATCGGTCCGATGTGCCTGCGCATGTCGCCATCATCATGGATGGCAACGGACGTTGGGCGGCCGCGCGCGGCTTGCCACGGGCGGAAGGCCATCGCCGCGGCGTCGAGGCCCTGCGCCGCGTCGTTCGCGCGTCGCATGAACTTGGCATCCGCTATCTCACCATCTTCTCCTTCAGCTCGGAAAACTGGTCGCGTCCGGCGAGCGAGATCGGCGATCTGTTCGGCCTCTTGCGCCGCTTCATCCGCAACGATCTGGCGAGCCTGCATCGCGACGGCGTCAAGGTACGCATCATCGGCGAGCGGGACGGGCTGGAGGGCGACATCTGCGCGCTCCTCAACGAGGCGGAGGAACTGACGCGCGACAACACGCGGCTCACGCTCGTCGTCGCCTTCAATTACGGCTCCCGGCAGGAGATCGCGAAGGCGGCGCAGAAGCTCGCGCGCGAAGTCGCCGAGGGCAGGCGCGATCCTGATACGATCGATGCCGAGACACTGGGGGCGCATCTCGACGCGCCCGACATTCCCGATCCCGATCTCATCATCCGCACCAGTGGCGAGCAGCGCCTGTCCAACTTCCTGATGTGGCAGGCCGCCTATAGCGAGCTTGTCTTCGTGCCGATCCACTGGCCCGATTTCGACAAGGCGGCGCTGGAAGGCGCAATCGCCGAATTTGCCAGGCGCGAGCGCCGTTTCGGCGGCCTGGTCGCGAAAACCGCCTCGTGAGCGACCCCGACTCCGCACCGGCCGGCTCTCAGCCTGCCCCGAGCAATCTCGTGATGCGAATCCTCGCAGCGCTCGTGCTGGCGCCGCTCGCCATTGCGCTCGCTTATGCCGGCGGCTGGCTGTGGGCGCTGCTCGTCACCCTGGTGTCGATCGGACTGTTCGCGGAATGGCTGACGGTGGTGGGCGCAGGCTCGACCGCGCTGACCGGGGCGGGGACGATCGTCATCGCCACGATGGGCTTGTGCGTTGCCTTCGGCGCGCTCAAGACTGCCATCATCACCGGCCTGATTGGGGGCGCGATCGTGACGGTGATCGCGCGGGGCAAGTTCGTCTGGGCGGCCTCCGGATTCGCCTATGCGTCGGCGGCGCTGCTCGCCTCGATCCTGCTGCGGAAGGATCTCCTGAACGGCTTCGCCGCGCTGATGTTCGTGCTGCTCGTGGTGTGGGCGACCGATATCGGCGGCTATTTCGCCGGCCGCGGCATCGGCGGACCGAAGCTGTGGCCGCGCGTCAGCCCGAAGAAGACCTGGGCAGGGGCGCTCGGCGGCTTTGCCGCGAGCCTTTTGGTCGCGGCCGGCTTTGCCGCTTGCGGGATCGGAAAGATGGCTCCATTGCTGCTCGTCGCCGCGGTCCTCTCGGTCGTGTCGGCCTGCGGCGATTTGTTCGAATCCGCGGTCAAGCGGCGCTTCGATGTCAAGGATTCCAGTCACTTAATTCCCGGCCACGGCGGGCTATTGGACCGTCTGGACGGTTTTGTCGCTGCCATCCTGGTGGCATGGATTATCGGCTTCCTCCGCCATGGTGTGCATAGCGCCGGAAGCGGTCTTATGGTTTGGTGAAGATATGAGCGCGGTTCCATTGCGTAACAACAAGGCTGCGGCGTCGACCGTCCGCAGCGTCACGGTTCTCGGCGCCACCGGCTCGATCGGCGACAGCACGATGGATCTGCTGCGCGCCTCTCCCGAGCGTTACCGTGTCGAGGCGCTGACGGCGAACAGCAATGTCGAGGCGCTGGCAAAGCTCGCGAAAGAGTTTTCCGCGCGCTTCGTCGCGATCGCCGACACCTCAAAATTTGCCGAGCTCAAGGCTGCGCTCGCGGGCACCGGCACCGAATGCGGCGCCGGCGAAAGCGCGGTGATCGAGGCCGGCGCGCGTCCGGCCGATTGGGTGATGGCCGCCGTGAGTGGCGCGGCCGGGCTGAAGCCGGCACTGGCGGCGGTCGATCGCGGCGCGCATGTCGCGCTCGCCAACAAGGAATGTCTCGTCTGCGCCGGCGATTTCTTCATGCAGCGCGCGGCGAAAGCGGGCGCCTGTATCCTGCCCGCGGATTCCGAGCATAACGCGCTGTTCCAGGCGCTCGCCTCGGGCAATCGTGACGAGCTCGTCCGTGTCATCATCACGGCCTCCGGCGGTCCGTTCCGGACCTGGAAGCCTGCCGACATCGAGCAGGCGACACTCGCGCAAGCCCTGAAGCATCCGAACTGGAGCATGGGCCAGAAGATCACGATCGATTCCGCCTCGATGATGAACAAGGGGCTCGAGGTGATCGAGGCCTCCTATCTGTTCGCGCTCTCGCCGGACGAGATCGACGTCCTCGTTCATCCGCAGTCGATCATCCACGGGATGGTCGAGTTCTCCGACCGCTCGGTCGTGGCCCAGCTCGGCTCACCCGACATGCGCACGCCGATCGCGCATTGCCTCGGCTGGCCCGACCGCATCAAGGGTCCCGCCGCCAAGCTCGATCTGGCCAAGATCGGCCAATTGACCTTCGAGGCGCCGGATTTCGAGCGCTTCCCCGGGCTGCGCCTGGCCTTCGATTCGCTCCGGACCGGGAAGGGGGCGACCACCGTCTACAACGCCGCCAACGAGGTCGCGGTCGCCGCCTTCATCGCGGGCAAGATCCGGTTCGGCGCGATTGCCCGGCTGGTGGAGGCGACGCTGGACGACTGGGTTCGTGGCGGGAACCAGGCCCCGCTGACATCAGCGGACGATGCAATCGCTGTTGACCATGTTGCGCGAAATAGGGCTGCCGCCCTATTGCCTCAAATTGCCTTAAAGGCATCCTAGATGGTTCGGGGCCAGGGCCTTGCGGCGCTGGATGAGGGAATTCGATGATCGACTTTTTCGTCCATAGTTTCAACACGTTGAGCCATGGGCTCCTCGGCTACGCGGTTCCCTTCCTGTTCGTCCTGACCATCGTCGTGTTCTTCCATGAGCTCGGCCATTTCCTGGTCGCGCGCTGGGCGGGCGTTCGCGTGTTAACTTTTTCGCTCGGTTTCGGACCTGAGCTGGTCGGCTTCAACGACCGCCATGGCACCCGCTGGAAGATCTCGGCGATCCCGCTCGGCGGCTACGTCAAGTTCTTCGGCGACGAAAGCGAGGCTTCGACCCCGTCATCCGAGAAGCTTGCGGCCATGACGGCCGAGGAGCGGGCCGGCAGCTTCCATCACAAGAAGGTCGGCCCGCGCGCCGCCATCGTTGCCGCCGGACCGATCGCCAATTTCATCCTGGGCGCGCTGATCTTCGCCGGCATGGCGCTGTATTACGGCAAGCCGAGCACGATCGCGCGCGTCGACGGTGTCGTCGCCGACGGCGCTGCGGCGGCAGCCGGCTTCAAGATCGGGGACGTCGTCGTCCAGATCGACGGCAAGCCGATTGAAAGCTTTGCCGACATGCAGCGCATGGTTGCAATGAATGCTGGTTCGCCGCTTGCCTTCCTAGTCAAGCGCGACGGTGCCATCGTGTCGCTGACCGCGACGCCGGCGCTGCTCGAGCGCAAGGATCCCTTCGGCAACAGCCACCGTCTCGGCGTGCTCGGCGTCGAACACAAGTCCCAGGCCGGGGAGGCCTCGACGTCGCCGGTCGGCGTCGGCGAAGCGCTCAAGATCGGGGTTGAGCAGGTCTGGTTCATCATCACCAGCACCTTCAAGTTCCTGGGCTCGTTGTTCGTCGGGAACGGCAATCCGAACGAGGTCAGCGGCGTGCTCGGCATTGCCAAGATGTCGGGGCAGGCGGCCAGCGCCGGGTTCCAGTTCGTGATCAATCTCTGCGCGGTGCTGTCGGTGTCGATCGGCCTTCTGAATCTTTTCCCGATCCCGCTGCTCGATGGCGGTCACCTTATGTTCTATGCGGCGGAGGTCGCCCGTGGTCGGCCCCTGTCCGAGCGGACGCAGGAGATGGGGTTCCGAATCGGGCTCGGCTTGGTCCTGATGTTGATGGTGTTTGCGACCTATAACGACATCCTGCGAATGGCCGCATCCTGATAGGGGCTTTTTTGTGGCGTTGCCCGGGCGTTGCTCTTGGGCAACGTCTTGGAATGAAAATGAAATTACGGCGCGCTCGGCCGTTTGCGGCGTCGGTGAAATTGTCTACAAGCGGCTTGAACTTGGGGAATCTCCAGACCGGCTTTGGGGTTGGGTCTGGTACGGAATGATAAGGGCGCGTTGCGCAATGAAGTTTGGACTGCGACTCCGGGGGGGCTTGCTCGCAACCCTGATCATGTTCGGCGCGCCGGTGCTTGCCCCGGTTGGGGCTGCCTTTGTGTCTTCGTCTGCGCTTGCTCAGACCGTGCAGTCGATTTCCGTCGAAGGAAATCGCCGGGTCGAGGTGGAGACGATCCGCTCCTACTTCAAGCCGGGTCCCGGCGGTCGCCTGGATCAGGGTGCCATCGACGACGGCCTCAAGGCGCTGATCGAGACCGGCCTGTTCCAGGACGTCAGGATCAACCGCGGTGCCGGTGGCCAGATCGTCGTCTCCGTGGTGGAAAACCCGGTGATCGGCCGCATTGCCTTCGAGGGCAACAAGAAGATCAAGGACGAGCAGCTCACCGGTGAAGTCCAGTCCAAGGCGCGCGGCACCTTCTCCCGCGCCATGGTGCAGTCCGACACGCTGCGAATCGCCGAAATCTATCGCCGTTCAGGCCGCTACGACGTCCGCGTCACGCCTGAAGTCATCGAGCAGCCGAACAACCGCGTCGATCTCATCTTCACGGTCGAGGAGGGCGCCAAGACCGGCGTCAAGTCGATCGAGTTCGTCGGCAACAACGCGTACTCGTCCTACCGCCTGCGCGACGTCATCAAGACGCACGAATCGAACCTGCTGAGCTTCCTCGCCAGCAGCGACATCTACGATCCCGATCGGGTCGAGGCCGACCGCGACCTGATCCGCCGCTTCTATCTCAAGAACGGTTTCGCCGACGTCCAGGTCGTGGCCGCGCTCACCGAATACGATCCGGAGAAGAAGGGCTTCAACGTTACCTTCAAGATCGAGGAAGGCTCGCAATACCGGGTCGGCTCGATCGACTTCCGCTCCAGCATTCCGAACTTCGATCCCACCCCGATGCGCAACTATTCGCGCGTCAATGTCGGTTCGCTCTACAACGTCGAATCGGTCGAGAAATCGGTCGAGGAGATGCAGATCGAAGCCTCGCGGCGGGGTTATGCCTTCGCCGTGGTCCGTCCCGGCGGCGACCGCAACTTCGAGGCGCACACCGTGTCGGTCGTGTTCAACATCGATGAGGGTCCGCGCACCTATATCGAACGCATCAACCTGCGCGGCAACACCCGCACGCGCGACTACGTGATCCGTCGCGAGTTCGACGTCTCCGAGGGCGATGCCTACAACCGCGCGCTGGTCGACCGTGCCGAGCGCCGCTTGAAGAACCTCGACTATTTCAAGAGCGTGAAGATCACGACGGAGCCCGGTTCGTCGAGCGACCGCGTGATCCTGCTCGTGGACATGGAAGAGAAATCGACCGGCGACTTCTCGGTCTCGGGTGGTTATTCCACCACCGACGGCGCGCTGGCCGAAGTCTCGGTCTCCGAACGCAATTTGCTCGGCCGCGGCCTGTTCGCCAAGGCGGCGGTGACTTACGGCCAGTATGCCCGCGGTTATTCGCTGTCGTTCGTCGAACCCTATCTGCTCGACTACCGGGTCGCGTTGGGTCTCGACCTCTATCAGCGCGAGCAGAGGTCCAACAGCTACATCTCCTACGGCACCAAGACGCTCGGCTTCTCGCCGCGCCTCGGCTTCTCCCTGCGTGAAGATCTGTCGCTGCAGGTGCGCTACTCGATCTACAGGCAGGAAATCACGCTGCCGTCCTACCTCGCGAACTGTAACAACGTAGTTGGGTCGGCGGCATTCAATCCAAGCCCGGCTTTCTCGGCGGCGAGCGGTATTCCTCTGGATGCCTCGACCAACGGCCTCGGCTGCTACAGCGACGGCGAGGCCTCGCTGCCGGTCCGCAAGGAGCTTGCGAACGGCAAGACGCTGACTTCGGCGCTCGGCTACACGCTGACCTACAACACGCTCGACAACAACAAGAACCCCACCGACGGTCTCCTGGTCGATTTCCGGCAGGACTTCGCCGGTGTTGGCGGCGATGTCTCCTATCTGAAGACTGTGGTGGACGCGAAGTACTACACTCCGCTGGTGTCCGATATCGTCGGCCTCGCTCGTATCCAGGGCGGCATGCTGAACAAGATCGGCAACCAGGATCTGCGCATGCTGGATCATTTCCAGATGGGCCCGAATCTGGTCCGCGGCTTTGCTCCGAACGGCATCGGCCCGCGCGATTTGAACCCCTTCGGCACGCAGGACGCGCTTGGCGGCACCAAATATTGGGGCGCTTCGCTCGAATTGCAGATGCCGTTCTGGTTCTTGCCGAAGGAAGTGGGTCTGAAGGGCGCCGTCTACGCCGACGCCGGCGGTCTGTTCGACTATCAGGGCCCGACGACGTGGTCTGTGACCAACGAGCTGACCACGACCAAGAATTCGAGCTGCACGCCGTCGACCGTCAATCCAGCCTCGGCTGGAACCTGCACCGGCTTGGTGTATGACAACGGCAATGCCGTCCGGTCGTCGGTCGGTGTCGGCTTGATCTGGGCCTCGCCGTTCGGTCCGCTGCGCTTCGACTACGCCGTGCCGCTGACCAAGGGCAAGAACGACCGTACGCAGGAGTTCCGGTTCGGCGGCGGCACCTCGTTCTAATTCGAACAGCACGGCACGATCCGGACTACGGAGCCGGTTTCCGAAAGGGATCGTGCCAATCCAGGAGATCAGGCATGATGCGGCTTGGCCGCTTCATGCCGAAGCCGGACCGCGACGGGGTGGAATGGCGCAGCCGACCTTCTTCATACAGCCGCCCGCCTCAGCGCTGGCTGACATAGCCACGCTGACCAAGGCGGAGCTGGTCGATCCCACCAAGGGTGGCCAAATCATCAGGGGCCTTGCTTCGCTCGACGAAGCCGGCCCGATGCACCTGACGTTCTTCGACAATCTCAGATATGCCGATGAGCTCAAGGCGACCAAAGCCGGTGCTTGCCTGGTGAGCCCACGCTTCGAGGCTCGGGTGCCCGCGCACGTAGCCGTGCTGCGGGCGCCACAGCCGTTCCGCGCGTTCGTCAGGATCGCGCGGGAGTGGCATCACGACGCGCTCCGGCCGCAATCCTGGACCGGCAACAAGGGTATCGCGCCTTCGGCCATCATCGATCCCACGGCCAAGCTCGAGGACGGCGTGATCGTCGATCCCTTGGCCGTAATCGGCCCCGACGTGGAGATCGGCAGCGGCACGGTGGTCGGCGTGGGGGCTGTGATCGGCCCGGGCGTCAAGATCGGCCGGGACTGCAATGTCGGGGCACGCACCGCCATCCAGTGCGCGCTGATCGGCAACGACGTGCTGATCCACCCAGGCTGCTCGATCGGCCAGGACGGCTACGGCTTCATCTTCTTCGGCCCCGAGGGCCACCTGAAGGTGCCTCAGACCGGCCGCGTGCTGATCCAGAACAACGTGGAGGTCGGCGCCGGCACCACCATTGATCGCGGGTCCTTGCGCGACACCGTGATCGGGGAGGGGACCAAAATCGACAATCAGGTCCAGATCGGCCACAATGTGACCATTGGCCGGCACTGCCTGCTGGCAGCCCAGATCGGTCTTGCCGGCAGCCTCACCCTCGGCGACAACGTGGCGCTGGGAGCGAAGGTGGGCATCAACAATCACGTCAAGATCGGGGATGGAGCTCAGGTGACTGCCATGAGCGGCGTCAAGGACGACGTCCCTCCCAACGGACGCTGGGGTGGTTTTTTCGCCAAGCCGACCAGGCAATGGTTCAAGGAAATATTGGCGGTCGAGCGCTTGGCGCGCGACAGCAAGGCCGATCCGAAGCAGGAGGAACGGGAGTGACGGACGAAGCACCGGTCAGGTTCGAGCTTGTGGACATCAACATGATCCTGCAAACGCTCCCGCACCGTTTTCCGATGCTGCTGATCGATCGCGTGATTAACATCCGCACCGATTACAGCGGCATCGGCATCAAGAACGTCACCTTCAACGAGCCGCCGTTCCAGGGCCACTTTCCCGATCGCCCGGTCTATCCGGGCGTCATGATGATCGAAGCGATGGCGCAGACTGCCGGTGTGATCGGCATCAAGTCGGTCGAGGGCACCGATAAGCCGCGCGCGGTGTATTTCCTGACCATCGACAAGTGCAAGTTCCGCAAGCCGGTGCTGCCCGGCGATACCATCGAATACCACATGCGCTCGATCGGCCGCCGCAAAGCCATGTGGTGGTTTCACGGCGACGCCAAGGTCAATGGCCAGGTGGTTGCGGAGGCCGATGTCGGCGCCATGCTGACCGACTGAGCGGATCAACTTCTCTGGATGCGCTCGCGTGCAGGACACGCGTAGCGGCTGCCGCTGACCTCGCGCTTGATGTTCTGGTTGAAGAACTGGCCCATGGACGGTGCGCCCAGCAGGCGTTCGACCGTCTCAACCGGCACGCCGCAATAGCGGTCGTAAGCGCCGTCCATAGCCACGATGAGAGCCTGCTGCGCACGGTCGTAACAGACCCGCTGGAGCACCGTGCTGCGGGTGATGTCGCGGCATTCGAATGTCTTGAGATCGACGAGGCGGTGTTCGCCGGTCTCGATCGTCTCGGATATGATCGGCGCGGCGGCGAGCTGCGCGAGGAGAAGTGCCAAGGCCCTGACCACGATACCTGAAGCTCCGCGTGAACTTATTGATGCGCTGGGAAGGCTGCCTCATCCGGCACTTGAAACAGGGAGAGATCATACGTCACTGGACAGATCGGGCATAGTCGCGCTAACCAGCGGAAAACCGAGCGACTTCAACACCTAATCAGACCTTCTTGATGAGTCAGATTGCTTGATGAGTAAGATTGATCCCACCGCACGGATCGCGGACGGCGCAGTAATCGGCGAGGGCACCGAGATCGGCCCCTTCTGCATCATCGGCCCGCATGTCGTGATTGGCAGTAACTGCAAGCTGATCGGACATGTGCATATCACCGCGCAGACCACGATCGGTGACGATTGCACCATCTATCCGTTCGCTTCGCTCGGTACGCCGCCGCAATCACTCAGCTATCGTGGCGAATTGACGAAGCTCAAGATCGGTTCGGGCTGCACGATCCGCGAGTCCGTGACCATGAACGCCGGCACGGTCGCAGGCGGCGGCGTCACAGAGGTCGGCGACCGCAACTATTTCATGAATTGCAGCCATGTCGGCCACGACTGCCATGTCGGCAACGACGTGATCTTCGCGACCTCGGCCACGCTCGGCGGTCACTGCGAGATCGGCGATTTCGTCTTCATCGGCGGTCTGTCCGCGGTGCACCAGTTCACCCGCATCGGCCCGCAGGTTATGGTCGGCGGGGTGTGCGGCGTGCGCGACGATGTCATTCCGTTCGGCCTCGTCAACGGCCAGTATGCCGTGCTCGAAGGCCTCAACCTGATCGGCATGAAGCGGCGCAAGTTCACCAAGCAGCGGCTTGCGACCGTGCGCGCGTTCTACCAGAAGCTCTTCCACGGCCCCGCTACCTTTGCCGAACGCCTGGAGGCGGCGCGGCCGCTCGCCGGTGACGATCCCGCGATCGGCGAAATCCTCGACTTCATCGGCAAGGGTAAGCGCCCGCTCTGTCTTCCCGCCATCGCGAAGTGATGATGCGATGGCCCCGGGCATGACATCGGCGGCTTCGGAGATTTCATCGCCGGTCGGCGTGGTCGCTGGCGGCGGCGCGATGCCGTTCGCGGTTGCCGACTCGCTCGCTGCCCGCGGCATCACACCAGTGCTGTTTCCCCTTCGGGGAGCCTGCGATCCGGCACGGGTGGAAAAATTCCGTCATCGATGGATCTCGGTCGGCCAGCTCGGCCGCGCCATGCGGCTGTTTCGCGAGGAGGGCTGCCGCGACCTGATCTTCATCGGCACGCTGGTACGGCCTTCGCTCTCGGAGGTCCGGGTCGACTTCACGACGCTCCGGCTGCTTGGCAATGTCATCCGCGCCTTCCGCGGCGGCGACGATCATTTGTTGTCCGGCGTCGGGCGCATTCTCGAGCAGGGCGGCTTTCGCATGGTCGGCATCAAGGATGTCGCGCCCGACCTCTTGATGCCCGAGGGCTGCATCAGCCGCGCCTGGCCGAGCGACACCGGCAAGACCGACATCGAGCGCGGACGCGCGGTGCTGACCGCGCTCGGTCCGTTCGACATCGGCCAGGCCGCGGTCGTGATTGATGGCCATGTGGTAGCGGTCGAGGATATCGAGGGCACCGATGCGCTGCTCGCGCGCGTGGCAAGGCTGCGCGAAGAGGGCCGCATCCGCGCCGCCACGAGGCGCGGCGTGCTGGTGAAAGTACCAAAGAGCGGTCAGGATTTGCGCTTCGACCTGCCGACGATCGGCCCGCGCACCCTCGAGGGCGTCGCCGCCGCAGGGCTGGCCGGGATCGCCGTCGTCGCCGGCAACACCATCGCGGCCGAGCCGCAGGCGATGATCGCACTCGCAGACGCCAAATATCTCTTCGTCATTGGCCTGCCGGCGTGATGCAAGGCCGCGATCCCAAGCGCAAGATCTTCCTGATCGCCACGGAGGAATCCGGCGACCGGCTCGGCAGCGCCTTGATGAAGGTGCTGCGCCAGCGGCTCGGCGACGGCGTGCAGTTCGTGGGTGTCGGCGGCCACACCATGGCGCGCCAGGGGCTCGAGACGCTGTTTCCGATCGAGGAGCTCTCGATCGTGGGCTTCGCCGCGGTCGTGCAGCAATTGCCGAAGATCCTGCGGCTGATCCGCGAGACCGCGGAGGCCGTGACCGAAGCCGCGCCGGACGCGCTCGTCATCATCGACAGCCCCGACTTCACCCACCGTGTCGCCCGCCGCGTGCGGGCGCGCAATCCGGCGATCCCGATCGTCGATTACGTCTCGCCGCAGCTCTGGGCCTGGCGGCCGGGACGGGCGCGGACCATGCTCGGCTATGTCGACCATGTGCTCGGCCTGTTGCCGTTCGAGCCGGACGAATATCGCAAGCTCGGCGGGCCGCCATGCAGCTATGTCGGCCATCCCCTGATCGAGCAATTGCCCTCGCTGCGGCCGAACGCGGAGGAGCAGGCGCGTCGCGACGGCGAGCCGCCGGTCTTGCTGGTGTTGCCCGGCAGCCGTCGCAGTGAGATCAGGCACCATCTCGACGTGTTCGGGGCGACGCTCGGCCGATTGCGGACGGACGGCCGCGCGTTCGAACTGATGCTGCCGACCATGCCGCATCTCGAAGCCACCATTCGTGAAGGCATCGCGAACTGGCCGGTCAAGCCTCAAATTGTGGTCGGCGAGAACGAGAAGCGCGCCGCCTTCCGCATCGCGCGCGCGGCATTGGCAAAATCCGGCACTGTGACGCTGGAGCTCGCGCTATCGGGCATTCCGATGGTGACGGCCTATCGCGTCGGCGCGATCGAAGCCTTCATCCTGCGCCGCGCGATCCGCGTCTCCTCGGTGATCCTCGCCAATCTCGTGATCGGCAAGGATGTCATCCCGGAGTTCCTGCAGGAAGACTGCACGCCAGAGAAGCTGGCGCCCGCGCTCACGGAGCTTCTGGCCGATTCACCGTTGCGCCGAGGGCAGGTGGAAGCGTTCGCGCAGCTCGACGCGATCATGTCGACCGGCAACAAGTCGCCGAGCGTGCTCGCAGCCGACATCGTGCTGGCGACCATGCGCAAGGGCAGGCGGGCTAGCTAGGACGCGTGCTCATAAAGGTCGGCTTACCAGCGAAAAGCGGAAGTCTCCCACCTTGGGCGTGATCGGCGGTTTGTGACTCAAAGCAGTCATTGAGTAGGAGCCGTCCGCGACTGTGGAAGACCCGCGTAGCACTCGATCCCTAGAGGCAGCGACTCGCCTGACGGTCCAGCGACAAGGAAGGTCACCTAGGCCTTATGCGGCACCGCTTCGGCCTCGATAGCCGCGACAAGCTCGGGCGCAAGGTGCGCAGACAAACGTTGAATGATATTGAGTAGCTGTAAGATTTCCTGCTCACGCAAGGCGTCAATCTTGTTGTGCAGCAATTCGATTTCGAGTTCAGCCTTCACATTTATTCGGTAGTCGTGTTCTGCGTGCTTGCGATCAATCTCGGATTGACGGTTCTGGCTCATCATGATGATGGGCGCTGCGTAGGCTGCTTGGAAGGAAAGAACTAAGTTCAGCAAGATGAAGGGATAGGGGTCCCAATGATTGATGAATGCCATCATGTTCAGAACGATCCAGATGCCAAGTAGTACGCTCTGGATGATAATGAAACGCCAGGAGCCAACCGTTTCGGCCACCCGGTCAGCCAGGATCGCTCCCGGAGCTAGGGCAGGTTTGGGTGTGTTGCGTGCCGGCTTTTGCGCCCGAAGTTCTTGCAATCGCTGCTGATCCTCGAGACTTAGGTGTATTTTGTGGCTTTGCTCGCTGTTCATTTGCGTCCCCAGTAAACATCTGGGCGAGTAAGCGCTTTTTAGTGCTCGCCGCTCCACGGTCATACTAGGGCCATTCCGTGCCGATGTCGCTTATTAGCCCAACTCGGACCCAAGGTGAGGTGCGCTCACGCGGCTGCTGTCGGAGACGGAGCGGACCTCTACGACAGCGGCTCGGTTCACGGTCTAGCCGAGACCAGCGTCGACCTGAAAACATTGGCGCGTGATGCGCCGGCTCTCATCGGAGGCGAGGAACAGCGCCATGTTCGCGATGTCGTCGGGCGTCACCGCGTCGGGAATGGCCTGACGCGTGCGCAACTCGGCGATCGTCTGGTCGTCCGGGTACCACAGCCGGCGCTGACGCTCCGTGATCACCATCCCCGGCGCGATCGCGTTGACGCGGATGCGGTCGGGACCGACCGACCGGGCGAGCGAGTTGGTGAAGCCGACGATCGCGGCCTTCGCCGCGGCGTAGACCGGCAGCCCCGGCGCGCCGCGCATCCAGGCAATCGACGACATGTTGATGATCGAACCGCCGCCGCGCGCCTGCATCTGCGGCACCACGGCTTGCGCGGCAAAGAAGACGTGCTTGAGGTTGACACCGATCATCCAGTCGAACTCGGCCGGGGTTACCTCGGCCAGCACCTGACGCTGATCATTGGCGGCGTTGTTGACGAGAACCGCGGCGTCGCCCAGCGATCCGTGCACCTGCGCCATGGCGCCGCGCAAGGCGTCGATGTCGAGGAGATCGCACGGCATGAACAGGGGTCCGGCTCCGGTCGCGGCCTTGACTTCCGCGACCAGCTCCCGGCCGGCTGCTTCATCGAGATCCAGGAACGCGACGCGAGCCTCCTGGGCTGCGAACGCCCGCACGAAGGCGGCACCGATGCCGCTGGCGCCACCGGTGATCAATACCACGCGATCCCTAAGGCCGGCATAGCTCGTTCTTGTCATGCGATCAGTCGCTCCGTCTCAGGGTCGAACAGGCAGATGCGGCGCGTGTCGAGCGCGAACGGGGCGGCGGCGCCCGGTGTGGGGCGGATATCCGGCGTGATGCGCGCCAGCGCAGGTTCGCCGCCAAGCCGCAGCAGCACGATCGTTTCGGCCCCCGTCGGCTCGACCATCTCCACCGGCGCGTTGACGACGACGGGCGGATCGGCGGAGAACACGCGGCTCCCCTCGGCGATGCATTCCGGCCTGATCCCGACCACCACGTCACGGCCGACGAAAGGGGCCGCCGCGTCGTATTGGCCAAGGCGGAGGCGGACCTCGTCCGGCCGTCCCGCGCCGATCACGACCACCGGCCCGCCGGCGTCGGCGTCGAGCCGTGCCGGCATCGTGTTCATCGGCGGCGAGCCCATGAAACGCGCCACGAACAGATTGGCGGGATAGCGATACACGGTGTCAGGATCGGCAAACTGCTGCACCACGCCCCGATGCATCACGGCGATGCGCGTCGCCATCGTCATCGCCTCGATCTGGTCGTGGGTGACATAGACGATGGTGGCCCCGATGCGCTGATGCAGCCGCTTGATTTCCATCCGCATCTCGACGCGCAGCTTGGCATCGAGATTGGAGAGCGGCTCGTCGAACAGGAAGAGCAGGGGATCGCGTACCAGCGCCCGGCCCATCGCCACACGCTGGCGCTGGCCGCCGGAGAGCTGCGAGGGCTTGCGGCCGAGCAGCGGCTCGATCTGGAGCAGCCGGGCCACGTTCGCCAGCGCCTTCTCCTGCTCCGCCTTCGGTACGTGGCGGCATTCCATGCCGAAGGTGATGTTCTGGCGCACCGTCATCGACGGATAGAGCGCGTAGGACTGGAACACCATGGCGATGTCGCGGTCCTTCGGCGGAATGTCGTTGACGATACGTCCGCCGATTTCCACGGTGCCTGCGCTCGGGAGGTCGAGCCCGGCGATGATGTTGAGCAGCGTGGACTTGCCGCAGCCGGATGGGCCGACGAGCACGGTGAATTCACCGCTCTCGATGTCGAGATCGATGCCCTTCAGCACCTCCAGATTGGCGTAGCGCTTGGACAGGGAGCGAATGCTTAGGGCTGCCATGACGATCCGATCATTTCACGGCCCCGGCGGTGAGGCCGCGCACGAAATACTTGCCGCCGATCAGATAGATCAGCAGGGTTGGCAGGGCGGCGATCATCACCGCCGCGCTTTGCACGCCATGTTGCGGGATGTCGGCGACCGCGGCGGATAGCGCGATCAGCGCGGCGGTGACCGGCTGCTGCTGACCGGTCGTGAATGTCACGCCGTAGAGAAACTCGTTCCAGATATGCGTGAACTGCCAGATCACGGTGACGACCAGAATAGGCGGCGAGAGCGGCAGGATGATGCGCCAGAAAATACGAAAGAACCCGGCGCCATCGATGCGCGCAGCTCTTATCAAATCCTGCGGGATGGCAGTGTAGTAGTTTCGGCAGAACAAGACGGTAAAGGAGAGCCCCTGGATCGTATGGATCACGACCAGGCCAGTCAGCGTATTCATCAGGCCCGTATCGCGCAACACGATGGTCCAGGGAAGCAAGCGCATCTGCTGGGGAAGGAAGAGCCCAAGAGTCACGATGCCGTAGATCCAGCTATCGCCGCGAAAGCGCCAGAGCGATATGGCGTAACCGGCGACAGCACCAAGCAGGGTGGAGAAAATCGTCGCGGGGATCGTGACCAGCGCGGAGTTCAGCATGTACGGCCGGATGCCGGCGCAGGTCTCGGCGACGCAGAAACCGCTCCAGGCCGCGGCGTAGTTGCTCCATGCCCATTGCTTCGGCCAGCCGATCATCGAGGCCTGCGCGATCTCCTCGTTGGTACGGAGCGAATTCAGGACGACAACAGCCAATGGCGCGAGCCACGCTGCAGCGACCAGCGAGACGACGAGATAGATCAGGATCCGGCCTGGCGCGATGGTTCGCTCACGCATGGATCGCCCGCCGCCGCTGGACATAGCGCCACGCTGCATAGGGCAGTAAAACCGCGAGAAGAATGAGCAACATGAGCACTGCCGCCGCCGCTCCCCGTCCGAGCAGGCTGCGCTGGAACATCAGGTCGTAGACGACGAGGGCCGGCAGCTGGGTCGCGATCCCGGGTCCGCCGTTGGTGAGCGCGCGGACGAGGTCGAAGGTCGAAATCGCGAACTGCAGCTGGATGACGATGACGGTGATGGTGATCGGCCAAAGGGTCGGCAGGATGACCCGCCGGTACATTCGGATCGGTCCGGCGCCGTCGATCTGCGCGGCCTTGATCAGGTCGGCGTCGACGGAGCGGAGGCCGGCCAGGAACAGCGCCATGGCGAAACCGGAGGATTGCCAGATCGCAGCGATAACGATGGTCCAAATAGCCATATCGCGGTCGATCAGCCAGTCGAACCGGAACGAGGTCCAGCCGAGGTCGCGGACCAGCTTCTGGATTCCGAGGCCAGGATTGAGCAGCCAACTCCAGACCGTGCCGGTGACCACGAATGACACCGCCAGAGGATAGAGAAAGATAGACCGCAGCAGGTTCTCGCCGCGAATGCGCTGATCGAGCAGGATCGCAAGGATGAGGCCGGTCGCCAGGCTCAGCAACACGAAGGCGCTGCCAAACAGCAGCAGATTGTCCAAGGCAATCTGCCAGTTCCGCGATGCTGCAACCGAAGAATAGTTGCGCAAACCGACCCAGCCCGAGACCGGGACCAGAGTGGACGGCGTGAACGATATCCAGATCGTCCACAGCGTAAACGCAATGAGATGCGCGGCGGACAACAGCAGCGGCACCCAGATCGTCAAATATTCGGGCAGCCGGCGTACCCAGTCAGCGGCCGCCGGCCGGCCCGGTGTTGTCGAGACGGCGATCGTCAACGTGAGCTCTCGACGGCGTCGGCGAGGCGTATGGCCGCTTGCTCCGGTTTGATTGTCTTGTTCTTCACGTACTCCGTGATCACGTCGATGATCGCTGCGGTCATGCCGTTTTCCTGTGCCATGTTGTGCGCAAGGCTGAGGACGGCCTGATTGCTGGCGATCGCGTCTTTCAGGGCTGCTGCGGTCCGCCGTTGACCGTCCGACCAGCCTTCGCCGGAGAGATCGACATCGGTGCGCACGGGGATCGATCCCGTGATCTGCGAATACATGGTCTGGATCGCTGGATCCATGACGAGCTGGGCCATCAGCGTCTGGCCGGCTTGCAAATCGGGCTCCTTGCGCTGCCAGAATATGAAGGCATCGGCATTCAACAGGAAGACCGGCTTGCTATTGTCGCTCGGGCCCGGGGCGATGATGAAGTCCTCGAACTTGAAGCCGGCGTTGCGCAAGACGCCCTGCGCCCACCCGCCCATGATCATCATCCCCATGTCGCCGTCGACAAAGCGCTTTAGGTTGGTCGAAAAGTGCTGGGCGCCGACGTTGGGATCCATCCAGTCGGCAATCTTGCGCACCTGTACGAAGGCCGCCTTTATCTCGGGGCCTTCCAGGGCTTTCTTGTCGAGGTTCATGATGGCTGCGCGGTAGGCAGTGGGACTGATGCCCGCCAAAGCGGCCTCGAATTTTTGGCCGTCGTCCGCGCGGGTGCCACCGTTGGCGATGGGATAGGGGACTCCGCCTGCTTTCATCTTCTCGGCGAGGTCGTTGAACTCAGCCCATGTGACGGGGATCTTGTCGGCCTTGGCCCTGTCCATCGCGCGTTTGGAGAGAAACAGCATGTTGGTGCTGTAGATCTGCAACGGCAGTGCAATCCACTTGCCCCCCGGCTTGTGCAATTTTGCAAGGTCTGGAGCGACAACCTTTTCGTATCCGGCGGCAGCGACGACGGCGTCGAGATCGACGGTCGGGGCAATCTTGGACCAGGCGGCGATCTCGGGACCTTTGAGCTGCGAGCAGGCCGGTGGATCGCCGGCCATGATCTGGGCACGCAGCTTGTTCATCATCTCGGTGGTGAAGCCGGGGACGGGCGAGTGCTGCCAAACTCCGCCTTTCTCCTCGAATTTCTTGCCGAGCGCGGTGATGGCCGCCCCGTCGCTGCCTGCGGACCATTGCGAGATCGCAGTCAGACGCGGCTTCACCGCGCTTTGCGCGCGGGCAAATGCCGGCAGCGCGAGCGCGGCCGCAGATCCGGCGAGCAGACGGCGCCTTGTTGTCGTGATCGGCATGGCAAGTTCCTCCCGGTGTGAACTCTTTCGCGCGAGCGCCGCGCGGCATCAGGTATGTCAGGCGGCCTCGCTCGATGCGGCCGGCATGCCGCCGCGGCAAGCGAGGCAGAAAGCCGCGAACGCCAGCGCCGCCCGCGGATCGTTGCCATTCGACGGCGGCACGAAAGCGAGCGACACTTGCGCGTGCTTGCGGCCGCCCAACAGACAGGCGTCGATCCCCTCGACGAGCGCGTTGCGATCGTCTTCGGCGAGAAGCGACGGCCAGCCGCTGATCGCGACGCCCTTGCAGGGCTTCACGTTCAGCGTATTGCCGATCGCAAGGCCAAGCCGGAATAGCCGCCGGCGCAATTCCTGCCGCACGCGCGATGAGAGCGGCATCGCGGTCACCCATTCGCTGCCGAGCTGAAGCAATTCGGCTTCCGCGACGCCAAGAAGCTCGGCCAGGGCCGGAAGCGACGTATAGGCCTCGACGCAGCCATGATGACCACAGCGGCAAATTGGTCCGTCGGCTCCGAACACCATGTGGCCGAGCTCGACCGGCTGGAGAGCATCGTCCTCGATCGGATCATCCATCCAGGTGCCCGCGACGCCCTGACCGACAAAGACGAAGAGATGCGCCCCGCTGAATGGATAGTTCTCCGTGCGGCAACGGTGAAAAATGGCGTGCGCGACGACGGAGTTGGTGAACTCGACCGGCACGCCGGCAAAATTCTCGCCGAACATCTCGCTGATGCGCCCGACATCGCAGGGAATGATCGGATTGCCTGACGCGCCCAGCCGGCCGAGACCCGGAATGGAGACGCCGATCTGCGCGAGGGGGATGCGTCGGCCCCGCGTCCACTCGTGCAGCAATGTCATCGCCTCGCGAAACGCCCGGCTGACGGTCGCGACGGTCGGCGTCTTCGGTAGCGGCACATGCCCGCTGTAGTGCAGTTCGCCCGACAGGTCCCCAACGCAGACGCTGAGCCGCTGAGTGGTCAGCTCAAACGCCGCGAGCGCCACCGCCTTATCGAGCGACACGAGGCCCGTCGGGCCACCGACATAAGGGGCAGGGCGCCGCACTTCCTCGATCAGGCCTTCGGCCTTCAGGTCGAACAGGATGCGCGACAGGCTCGCTTCCGACAGGCGCACGGCCTTGGCCAGCGGCGGCCGGAACGACCCGCCCGACTGAAGCAGATGAGTCAAAATGGCAGCACGCGTCTGCCGCCGACTTCTCGGCTGCTCCGGCATTTCCATCCCTGTCGTCATTCTTACTTAGAGTAAGAATTTGCGCGCGAAGCGTTTCGACGTCAAGCGCCGGCCGAGGCATTGCGCCGACTTGTTGTTGTGCGCGGCAGCAAGATTGTATCGGAAAACGGCGCCATCCGGAGATGGCGCCGTTTCGAAAGCCGTGATGGCTCGACTTACTTCCGGTCCTTGATCGCGATGTAGTCGCGGCGGGTGACGCCGGTGTAGAGCTGGCGCGGACGGCCGATCTTCTGCTGCGGATCCTCGATCATCTCGCTCCACTGGCTGATCCAGCCGACGGTGCGGGCGACCGCGAACAGCACGGTGAACATCGAGACCGGGAAGCCCATCGCCTTCAGCGTGATGCCCGAATAGAAGTCGACGTTCGGGTAGAGCTTGCGGTCGATGAAGTACTGGTCGCTGAGCGCGATCTTCTCGAGTTCGAGCGCCACCTTCAGCATCGGATCGTCGCCATGGCCGGTCTCCTTGAGCACGGCGTGACACATCTTCTGCATGATCTTGGCGCGCGGATCGTAGTTCTTGTAGACGCGGTGACCGAAGCCCATCAGGCGGACTTCAGAGTTCTTGTCCTTCACCTTGGCGATGAACTCGGGGATCTTGTCGACCGAGCCGATCTCGGCGAGCATCGCCAGCGCTGCTTCGTTGGCGCCGCCATGCGCCGGGCCCCACAGGCAGGCGATGCCGGCGGCGATGCAGGCGAACGGGTTGGCTCCGGAGGAGCCGGCGATACGCACCGTCGAGGTCGAGGCGTTCTGCTCGTGGTCGGCGTGCAGGATGAAGATCTTGTCCAGTGCATCCGCAAGCACCGGGTTGATCTTGTAGTCCTCGCACGGCACGGCGAAGCACATATGCAGGAAGTTCTCGGCGAACTTCAGCGAGTTCTTCGGATACACGAAGGGCTGGCCGACCGTGTACTTGTAGGCCATCGCAGCCAGCGTCGGGATCTTGGCGATCATGCGCATGGAGGCGATCATGCGCTGCTTCGGATCGTTGATGTCGGTTGAGTCGTGATAGAACGCGGCGAGCGCGCCGACAGCCGCCACCATGATCGCCATCGGATGGGCGTCGCGGCGGAAGCCCTGGAAGAAGCGGGCCATCTGCTCGTGCACCATCGTGTGATGGATCACGCGGTCGTCGAAATCCTTCTTCTGCGCGGCGGTCGGAAGCTCCCCGAACAGCAGCAGATAGCAGGTCTCGAGGAAGTCGCCATTCTCGGCGAGCTGCTCGATCGGATAGCCGCGGTATTCCAGCACGCCCGCGTCACCGTCGATATAGGTGATCTTGGACTGGCAGCTCGCGGTCGAGGTGAAGCCCGGGTCGTAGGTGAACAGGCCGGACTGGCCGTAGAGCTTGCCGATATCGATGACGTCGGGCCCGACGCTGCCGCTGTGGATCGGAAGATCGAAATTCTTGTTTCCGACCGTCAGTGTGGCGGTCTTATTGCTTGGTTTTGCGTCCATCAGAGGTCCCCGATGTATGGTGAAACGGGCCGGACCCGGAGGCCCCGATGAGATATCGCGGGGCAAGCCGGATGTTCCAGAAGGTACGGCTGAGATGGGTATATTATTGCTGTGTGCGCTGCAAGATGGCGCCACGCATGGTCGACTTACGTCGTAGCCTGGTCCTTGGGCCCGGGTCCTTAGCGCGGTCCTAGGCCTATTCCGTGGCCTGATCTTTAAGCCGGCCCAGGCTTTCCTGGCGTCCCAGGACGTCCAAAACCTCGAATATGCCGGGCGACGTCGTCCGTCCCGTCAGCGCCGCCCGCAGCGGTTGGGCGACCGCGCCGAGCTTGAGACTATTTTCCTCGGCATAGGCGCGCAGCGCGGCTTCTGCATTGGCTGCGCTCCACATCTCGACTTTCTCCAGCGCGGAATGAAGCTGGCCGATCAGCTTGCGGTTCTCAGGCGTCAGCAGCGCTGCCGCCTTCGGATCAAGCTCCAGCGGCCGGTCCGCGAAGATGAAATAGGCGCCGTCGATCAGCTCGATCAGCGTTTTGGCGCGCTCCTTCAGGGCCGGCATGGCCTTCAGCAGCTGCGCGCGCGTGGTGTCGTTTAACTTGGCCTTAAGCTCGTCGCGGCTGGGCACGACGTGGTCGAGCACGTCCTCGAACATCTTCACGAGTGATTGATCGTCGGCATTGCGGATGTAGTGGCCGTTGAGGTTTTCCAGCTTGGCGAAATCGAAGCGCGCTGCTGCGCGGCCGACGCTGGCGAGGTCGAACGCCGCGATCATCTCCTCGGTCGAGAAGATTTCCTGGTCGCCATGGCTCCAGCCGAGCCGGACGAGATAGTTGCGGAGCGCGGACGGGAGGTACCCCATGGCGCGGTAGGCGTCGACGCCAAGCGCGCCGTGCCTCTTGGAGAGCTTCGAACCGTCCGGGCCGTGGATCAGGGGGATGTGGGACATGCTCGGCAGCGTCCAGCCCATCGCGTCGTAGATCTGCTTTTGGCGGGCCGCGTTGATCAAATGGTCATCGCCGCGGATGACATGGGTGACACCCATATCGTGGTCGTCGACCACCACCGCGAGCATGTAGGTCGGGTTGCCATCGCCGCGCAGCAGGACGAGGTCGTCGAGATTCTCGTTCTGCCAGACCACGCGGCCCTGGACCTGATCTTCGATCACGGTCTCGCCGGTCTGGGGCGAGCGGAGCCGGATGGTGGGCTTCACGTCGGTCGGGGCCGTCGCCGGATCGCGGTCTCGCCACAGGCCGTCATAGAGGCGCGTGCGTCCCTCTGCGCGCGCCTTCTCGCGCATCGCGGTGAGCTCCTCGGCGCTCGCGTAGCAACGATAGGCCTTACCCTCGGCGAGCAGCTGCTCGGCGACCTCGCGGTGGCGGGCGGCGCGGCTGAACTGGTAGATAACGTCGCCATCCCAGCCGAGCTCCAGCCATTTCAGGCCGTCGAGGATGGCGCCGATCGCCGCCTCGGTGGAGCGCTCCCGGTCGGTATCCTCGATCCGTAGCAGCATCTTGCCGCCGTGCTTCTTCGCATAGAGCCAGTTGAACAGCGCCGTGCGCGCGCCCCCGATATGGAGGAAGCCGGTCGGCGAGGGAGCAAAGCGGGTGACGACGGGAGAGGTCATTCTTGGCAGGGCCTATGCATTGGAGGCGGTGGTATATAACAGGACCGGAGCATAACTAAAGCCCGGCAGCGGACCGCCAAGGGTTGCTTGAGACCTTGCTTAAGCCCTTGGCTCAGCCTCCCGAATTTGGCAGAAGGGCCGCTGATTTCCCTACAGGATTTTCGTAATGACAGAACCGGTGGCGAACGAGGTTGGGCGCGATTTCATTCGTGACATCATCCAGGCCGACCTCGACCAGGCCAAATACAAGGAGATCGTGACCCGGTTCCCGCCGGAGCCGAACGGCTATCTCCATATCGGCCACGCCAAGTCGATCGCGCTTAATTTCGGCATTGCCCAGGAATTTCCGGGCCGCTGCCATCTGCGCTTCGACGACACCAATCCGGTCAAGGAAGAGCAGGAATATATCGATTCCATCCAGGCCGACGTGCGCTGGCTCGGCTTCGACTGGGGCAAGAACCTGTTCTTCGCTTCGGACTATTTCGATCGCCTCTATGAATGGGCGGAGCAGCTGATCCGAGACGGGCTCGCCTATGTCGACGACCAGACCCAGGAGGAGATCCGTCTTGCGCGCGGCACGCTGACCGAGCCCGGCAAGAACTCGCCGTTCCGCGATCGCACCGTGGATGAAAACCTCGACCTGTTCCGTCGCATGAAGGCGGGCGAATTCCCGAACGGCGCGCGCGTGCTGCGGGCCAAGATCGACATGGGTGCGGGCAACATCAATCTACGCGACCCCGTGCTGTACCGAATCCTGCATGCGCACCATCCGCGCACCGGGACCAAGTGGAGCATCTATCCGAGCTACGACTATGCCCACGGCCAGTCGGATGCGATCGAGGGCATCACGCATTCGATCTGCACGCTGGAGTTCGAGGACCACCGGCCGCTCTATGACTGGTTCATCGAGAAGCTGCCGGTGCCGTCGAAGCCGCACCAGTACGAATTCGCGCGGCTGAACCTCACCTACACGCTGCTGTCCAAGCGCGTGCTGACCCAGCTCGTCCGCGAGGGCCATGTCGCGGGCTGGGACGATCCGCGTATGCCCACCATGGCGGGGATGCGCCGCCGCGGCGTGCCGCCGGCCGCCCTTCGCGAATTCGTCAAGCGCATCGGCGTGGCGAAGGCCAACAGCGTTGTCGACGTCGGCATGCTCGAGTTCTGCATCCGCGAGGAGCTGAACCGCACGTCGCAGCGGCGGATGGCGGTGCTGAAGCCGCTCAAGGTCGTGATCGAGAACTACCCGGAAGGGCAGACCGAGGAGCTCGAGGCGATCAACCATCCGGACGATCCCTCTGCCGGCACCCGGAAGATCACGTTCGGCCGCGAGCTCTATATCGAGCAGGACGACTTCATGGAGAACCCGCCGAAAAAGTTCTTCCGTCTGTCGCCCGGCAACGAGGTGCGGCTGCGCTACGCCTATTTCGTCAAGTGCACCGGCGTGATCAAGAACGAGGCCGGCGAGGTGGTGGAGCTGCGCTGCACCTACGATCCCGCGACCAAGGGCGGCAACGCGCCCGATGGCCGCAAGGTCAAGGCCACCATGCACTGGCTGTCGGCGGCAACATCCGTGCCCGCGGAAATCCGCGTCTACAACCAGCTGTTTGCCAATCCGAGCCCGGACGCCTCGAATTTTGCGGCCGACCTCAATCCGCAGTCGCTGGAAATTCTCGCTGATGCCCGCGTCGAAGCATCGGTCGCCGAGAGCAATTCGACCGAGCCGATGCAGTTCGAGCGCCAGGGCTATTTCGTGCGCGACAAGGACTCGACGCCCGGCAGACCGGTATTTTCCAGGACCATCGGTCTGCGCGACACGTTCGCGAAGGAAGTTGCCAAGGGCTGAAAAGAGCTGCGAGACCGCAATGAGCAATGAAGCCGACGCGATCGTTTCCGCCGTCATCGCGAAATGGCGCGCCGGCTTCGCAACGCTCGACGCCGCGGCACTCTCGTCTCTGTATTCGAAGAATGCCTTCTTCTTCGGCTCCAACCCAAAGCTCTACCGGGGCGGGGACGGCGTCGCCGACTATTTCAACGGCCTGCCGCGCTGGCGCAAGCCGGGCGCGGTGTTTTCCGAGGTGAGGGCGGCGCAGGCAGGTCCTGACCTCATCAACATGGCCGCGACCATCTCGTTCGATCTTGCCGGCGAACGCCCCGATTTCTCGGTCAAAATGAGCTGGGTCATCATTCGCGAGGACGGCGACTGGAAGATCGTCAATCACCACGCTTCGTCGCAGGCGCCGCTGATCTGACCAGCGGGGGCACACGGCTTCGTCATTCCCGTGAGAGAACGAACGTGCGGCCTGCGCGTTGGGGTGGGTCCAACAAGGAACCCACCATGCAGAACATCGCAGAGCATATGGAAGTCATCGGCGCCGACGGCGTCCATATCGGCACCGTCGACAAGGTCGAAGGCAATCGCATCAAGCTGACCAAGAAAGACAGCGGCGAAGGCAGCCACAAGGGGCATCATCACTTCATCGACAAGGGCCTCGTCGCCGATATTGAGGGCAACAAGGTTCGGCTGTCGGCCAAGGCCGATGTCGCTGTGACGATGGAAGAGGAAAAGTAGCGATCGCAACCTTTCGTTCCTGATCCGTACCGCTATCCGCCCGCCTGCACGTTCCGGTAGCTTCTGACTTCGTTGCGGATCATCGAGTGCACGAAATGGCGGAGCCGGGCCGGCCGGTACGGTCGCAGGGGATCGCAGGGACGTGGCCCGCGGGCCGCACCGCGTCCGCGGGCGGCCTCGCGCCTGCAGGCCTCGACCTCTGGACATCGCTGGCCGAGACCCTCCGCGCATGGCTACGCGCCGAGGCTGGCGCCGGGCGGCTGTTGCCGTGGGTGCCCGTAGCGTTTGGCTGCGGCATCGCGCTTTATTTCTCTGCCGATCACGAGCCAGTACTGTGGGTCGTTGCCACGACCGCCATCGCACTCCTGCTTGGCGCGGCTCTGTTGCGGCGGAGCCGGCTGTTCGCCCCAGCCATCATGATCGCGGCGGTCGCGGCCGGCTTTGCCGTCGCGACCTGGAAGACGGCGCGCATCGCCCACCCGGTGCTGGCAAAGGCGCTCTATTCGGTGTCGTTGTCGGGCTTTGTCGAGGCTCGCGACATCCGCGAGCGTACCGATCGTTTCGTGCTGCGCGTCACTGCGATGGAGGCGCAACGCAGCGACGTCAGGCTTGAGCGCGTGCGCCTGTCGGTCCGCAAAGGCACCGCGCCGGAGGTCGGTAGCTTCGTTCAGCTGAAGGCACGGTTGATGCCGCCGCTCGCGCCGGTGCGGCCCGGCAGCTACGACTTTTCGCGTGACATGTTCTTCCAGGGCATCGGCGCCTCCGGTTTCGCGATGGGCGCAATCACGGCGGCGCCGCCGCCTGAGACCGCCGGCTTGCGGCTGCGTTATGCGGCCTTCATGCAAGGCCTGCGCGATGCGATCGATGCCCGCATCCGGGCGACGCTCGACGGCGACAACCGGGCGATCGCGACCGCGCTGCTTACCGGGCGGCGCGATGCGATCACCACGCCCGTCAACGATGCGATGTTCATCTCCGGTCTCGGCCACGTGCTCTCGATTTCCGGTTATCACATGGCCGTCGTTGCCGGTGTCGTGTTCTTCGCGGTGCGGGCGCTGCTCGCTCTGATCCCGGGACTTGCGGCCGGCTTCGCCATCAAGAAATGGTCGGCGGCCGCCGCGCTGGTCGCTGCTGCGTTCTACCTGCTGCTGTCGGGCGCGGAGGTCGCAACGCAAAGATCGTTCTTCATGACGGCGGTAGTGCTGATCGCGGTGATGGTCGATCGCCGCGCCATCACCTTTCGCACGCTTGCTGTCGCCGCGCTGATCGTGCTGGCGGTCGCGCCGGAAGCACTGGTGCATCCGAGTTTTCAGATGTCGTTTGCGGCAACGCTCGGGCTCGTCGCCTTGGTGCAGATCGGCATGCCCAATTTGTTTGCCTCGCCGGACCATTCGGCGACCGCGCGCATTGCGATGTGGGGTGGCCGCGAGATCGCGATGCTGTTCATGGCCTCGCTGATTGCGGGACTTGCGACCACGCCCTACGCCGCTTTCCATTTCCACCGTGTCACGCCGTTTGGCGTGCTTGCCAATCTCTGCGCGATGCCGGTGGTCTCGGCGCTGGTGATGCCGGCGGGATTGTTGGGGCTGCTTGCTGCGCCGTTCGGGCTGGACAGCGTGTTCTGGTGGCTGATGGGGATCGGCATCGAGTGGATGGTCGCGGTCTCGCGCTGGGTCGCGGCATTGCCGGGCGCGGTCGGCCGCATCCCGGCGTTCGGGATCACGTCGCTGATCGCGGCGAGCCTGGGAATCATTGTGCTAGGCTTGTTGCGCACGCCGCTACGCTGGTCCGGCGCCCTGGTCCTGCTGGCAGCGATCCTCTGGGGACTGTCGGCGCGGCAGCCCGACATCCTGATTGCCGGGGATGGCGCCAGCGTCGCGGTGCGGGGCAGGGACGGATATCTGCACCTGATCAGGACGAGCAAGGACAGCTTTTTGCTCAAGGAATGGCTCGCTGCCGACGCCGATCCGCGCGATGCCGGCAGAGCCTCGCTGGCCGATGGCGTGTCATGTGACGAATCGGGCTGCGTGACGCCACTGGCCGACGGGAGGTTGGTCGCGCTGGCACTGCGCGTCGACGCTCTTGCGGACGATTGTAGTCGGGCCGCGCTGGTGGTGACGACACGCCCCGCGCCGCCCGATTGCGCGGCGATGGTGGTCGATCGGCAACGGCTCGCCAGTCAGAGTGCGCTGGCGCTGACGCAGCGTGGTGACGGCTTTGTGGTTCACGCGGTGAGGGCGAGAGGCGCGAGCCGCCCCTGGTTGCCAGCCGGCGCAGGCGAGGGTGATTTCGACGGCAGCCTTGCGCCGAAGGCGATCGCGCCCCGCATCAAGGACGCAACGCCGGCGGAGACCGACTTGCAGGCCGACGATTGATCTGACGGTGCGGAGCAATGCAGTGGATCGGTGCATCTGCTCGGATTCGCTGGGCGCAAACCACGCCATCTCGCCGGCCACGGCCGGCGATGGCGATTCAATCTTGACCTCCGACCTCGTAGCCGGCTGCGTCAGCCGATCGGCAGGCGCGTGACGGTCGGCTGCCTGTCGGCGATGACCTGCGCCTTGTGCTCGCGCTCCGTCACCGGCTCGGTCACAGGCAGTTGCAGCACGGTCGCGCGCTGGCCTTCGACGAGCTGCGTCACCAGCACATATTTGCCGTCCGGGAATTCGATCGCGTCATGATGGCGGTCGGGAACGTGCGGGTCGATCTTGCCGAACTTGCCCACGCGGGAATTGATGGTGCGCGTCCAGATCCAGCGATTGTCGTAGCGAACGTCGTCGGCGAAGGCGAGCTCCGTTCCCGGCAGCAGGCACACGGCAACAGACGGATCGGCTGCCGAGGCGAAGCCGCGCGTCGAGGTGCCGCGGAAGCTTGTCGTGACGATCGTCTCGCCGACTTCGGCGGGGCGCGACGCGACGGCATGCAGGCTGTAGTCACACATCGGGTGCTCCTCATGCTGGGATAGCAACCCGCGTCTCTTAATCGAGGCGCAGGCCTCTATCAGAGTTGAAGCATGAACGCTCTGCTTGGTTGTGGGCAAATCTGCGGCTGGTTTCCGCAAGCCGCGATCACATTATCTTTCCCGCATTCAATAGGAACAAAGCCTGCTGCGATGCATTCGGGAGGCGCGTGCGCGAATATCGCCGGCTTGACCGCAACGGTCGAGCTTGATCGCTGGCCGCTGTTTCCTCGAACACTTGCGCCGCGAACCAGTTCCGCTTCGTGGGCGTCGCGAGGAGCCAGCGCCGAAGGAGGGGCCGGATAGTCTGTGCAGAACCAGAAAGACTACCCAGCCGGAGCGGACGATGATCCGCTCCAATCCCTGACCGGCGATGCCGATCGGAAGCGCGCGCGGCGCCAAGCACCTCCGGTATGAAGTACTCCCGGTATCAAGGACGCCCGGTATCAGTACTTCCGGTAAAGCCCGATCAGCTTGCCCTGAATCTTCACCCGGTTGGGTGGCAGGATGCGGACCTCATAGGCCGCGTTGGCGGGCTCGAGCGCGATCGAGGCGCCGCGACGGCGGAAGCGCTTCAGCGTGGCTTCCTCGTCGTCGATCAGCGCCACCACGATGTCGCCGGTATCGGCGCTCTCGTTTCGCTGAATCAGCGCCATGTCGCCATCGAGGATGCCGGCCTCGACCATGGAATCACCGCGCACTTCGAGCGCGTAATGCTCGCCCGAGCCGAGCATGTCAGGCGGTACGCTGATAGTATGGCTGCGGGTCTGCAACGCCTCGATCGGCGTGCCGGCCGCGATGCGACCCATCACCGGCACCGCGACGGGACGTTCGCCCTCGTCCGCGGGCAGGCTGGAGCTCGCACGCACCTTGCCGAGATTGCCCTCAATGACGCTCGGCGTGAAGCCGCGGCGGCTGCCGGCGGCTGCCTGGAGCTCCGGCAGCTTGATGACTTCAATCGCACGGGCGCGGTTGGGCAGGCGTCGGATGAAGCCACGCTCCTCGAGCGCCGTGATCAGGCGATGGATGCCCGACTTCGAGCGCAGGTCGAGCGCATCCTTCATCTCGTCGAAGGAGGGCGGTACGCCGCTTTCCTTCAGACGTTCACTGATGAACCGCAGAAGCTCGTATTGTTTGCGCGTTAACATCTCGACCAAAGTCCCCCGGTTGATGTCGTCCGATTCCGAGACGCTGAATTCGGCAATAAGCCGCTACATGCTCGAAACAAATCATGAACGGACACTATATGTTCGATACATGTTCCGCAACTGCTTAATTTACCGTGAACAGAGCAAAGTTCGCGGAACGTGCATTGCCGGACGCTCAGACGGGGAGCCGCAACACTTCGCAAGCCGTGCCGGCTTCGGCCTTCGGCGCGAACGGTGCGCGCACGAGAAGTACCTGTGCTGCAGCGAGATTCGCAAGCAGCGAAGAGTCCTGATGATTGACGGGAAGAACGACGCGCGTGCCATCGTCACGCTCCTCCAGATGCGCGCGCAGATAGTCCTCGCGCTGGTCGTTGGCGCCGACGTCGCGGCCGAGCACGGCGCGTTCACGGCGATGGTGAATCACCGAACGGCCCGACAGGGCGCGAATCAGCGGCACCATGAACAGGAAAGCGCACACGTAGGACGACACGGGATTGCCCGGCAGGCCGATCACACCCATTGCGCCGAGCCGCCCGTGCATCATCGGCTTGCCTGGCCGCATCGCGATCTTCCAGAACGCCATTGCGATGCCTTCGACCCGCAGTGCCTGCTGGACCAGATCGTGGTCGCCGACCGATGCGCCGCCGGTCGTGATCAGGATGTCGGCGCCGCTCTCGCGGGCGCGGCGGATGCCGGCGGCGGTCGCCTCCAGCGTGTCGGCGGCAATACCGAGGTCGATGGTCTCGGCGCCCTCGCTGCGGGCGAGCGCGTGCAGGGCGTAGCCGTTGGAATAGACGATCTGGCCGTGGCCGGGCATGGTGCCCGGCATCACCAGCTCGTCGCCGGTGGCGAGAATCGCGACTTTCGGACGCCTGAAAACGCCAAGGTGCGGATGGTTCATCCCGGCGGCGAGGGCGAGGTCGCGCTCGGTGAGACGATTTCCCTTGCGCAGGAGCACGTCGCCCTCGCGGAAATCGACGCCTGCGGGGCGGATGTGCCGACCGGCGATCGCGGCTTCCTTGATCGTGATGCGCTTGCCGGCGGCGACGGTGTCCTCCTGGATCACGACGGCGTCCGCGCCACCGGGAACGACGCCGCCGGTGAAGATCCGCACGGCCTCGCCGGCGCCGACCATCCCCGCGAACGGTCGGCCCGCCGCGACTTCGCCGATGATGGTGAGCTCCGAATCGATCGTCGCGGCATCGGCCGCGCGCACCGCGTAGCCGTCCATCGCCGACATCGCCTGCGGCGGCTGCGTGCGCCGCGCCGCCACGTCACCCGCGAGCACGCGATGGTAGGCCTGGTCGAGGGAAATCATTTCATCCGGCAGCGGCTCTGCACCCGCCAGCACCGCGGCAAGCGCGTCGGAAACCGGCATCAAGGCCACGGCGAAAACTCCTGCTCGGCACGTTCGGGCGAATGTTCCGCACGTCTTCTAGCCGAGCGCGCGCGCAGAGGCAAAAACGGCTGAGCGGGTGCAGTCATCCCACCGCATTGTTCCGGAAGGCAGGATCAAGCGCGTTGCGGCATGATCCGAAGAACGTGTCAGATCGGCAGGACAGTGGTCATGGCAAGACGAGAACGACGAGCGCCCCGGACTGCATCGATCAGCTCCCTGGCTGCCCGTGAGTTACGTCGGGCGCCTTGGGTCCCTGATCCTTGTCGGGCAGCGGATCGGCCTGGGATTTCAGGTCGGCGGCCTTGCTCACAAGCTTGGCGGAAAGGTCCGAATCTGAAGTTGTCCTCGCGAATTCAAGAAGAAGAGAGGCCTGCTTGGTGAGGTAGGTTTTGCCCAACACGATGATGCATCCGTCCGTAGAAGTCCCAACGGACTCTAAGAGTCCGGAAGGTGGTATTCCGTTCCGGGAACTCTGTATAAAAATGCACAAAGTGATCGGGTTCCTCAATTTTTCAAAATTGGTCCCGTCGGGCCGTGCCGCAGTGGGTTTCGCGACACCGGCTCGTCGTCAAATGCCCAATGCCTTAAATGCGTTCCCGACGTCACGCGGCGAGGTCACATGCACGGCTGTCAAGCCGCGCGCCCGCGCTCCCTCGATGTTTTCGGCAAGATCGTCGAAGAACACGATGCGCCCGGCGGGCACGCCGATCGCCGCAACGACGTGGTCGAAGGCCTCCGCATCCGGTTTGCGCAAGCCGATGCTGGACGACAAATACAGCTCGCGGAAATGGCCGAGGACGCCGGCATATTCCCTCGAGAAATGGTCCACATGCGGCCGGTTGGTGTTGGAGAAAGCATAGAGCGGCATCTGCTTCGCTGCGCGAGGCAGCAGCGCGGCGATGTCAGGCATTTCGCCGGCGAAGATCGCGTTCCAGCCTTCCAGGAACTGCGCATCCGAAATGCCGATTCCGAGCGAGGCTCGCAGTGAGGCGAAATAGTCCTCATCGCTGATCTTGCCCATCTCGTGCAACCGATAGGCTTCGCTGTCCCGCACATAGCGCGCGACGATGGCTTCAGGCTTGCAGCCGGCATGTCCCGCCCAACAGGCGATCGCCTTGGAGAAATCGATATCGAGCACCACGCGGCCGAGATCGAACAGAAGCGCATCCGCGCTGCCGGGAGAGAGCGATGTCACCTTCGTCCTTTCACTCAGTATCGATACGGCTCGTGGTCGAACAGCGGAAACGCGCTGAACACACTCGGCGCGTTGGTTGCGGTGGCCTGGTGCAGGCAGGATTTGTTGACCTCGGCGAACGAGGTCGCACCCAAGAGGCCGAGGCAGCGCAGCACTTCGTCTTCGAGCAGCTCCAGCATGCGGGCCACGCCGGCTTCGCCGGCCGCCGCCAGCGCCCAGCATTGCAGCCGGCCGATGCCGACGAGGTCGGCGCCCGCCGCGATCGCCTTGACGATGTCGGTGCCGCGACAGACGCCGCCATCGACCATGATCTTGGCGCGGCCGTTCACGGCGTCAACGATCTCGGGCAGCACGTGCATGGCGCCGCGACCGTGATCGAGCTGACGGCCGCCGTGGTTGGAGACGTAAATCCATTCAACGCCGTGATCGATCGCGATCAGCGCGTCCTCCGGCGTCGCGATGCCCTTGAGGATCAGCGGGATCTTGAACTTGTCCTTTATCATCTTCACCGTCCGCCACTCCAGACCCTTCTGGTAATCGCCGCCGGTGGCGCGCAGGCGGCTCTCGCGAACGTAGCGTTTGGCGATGTCACGTTCGCGACGGCTGTAATGAGCGGTATCGACGGTCAGGCAGAAGGCGGCATAGGCGTTCTTCTCAGCCCGGCTGACGACGTCGGCGACGAAGGCGTCATCGCCGCGCACATAGAGCTGGTAGAGGCGCAGCGCGTCGGGCGCAGCTTCGGCGGTCTTCTCGAGGCCGGGCTCGGACACCGAACTGAGCATGTGCGCCGCACCGAAAGTGCCGCAGGCGCGTGCCACGCTCGCCGCACCATCCGGATCGAAGATCTCGAGCGCGCCGACAGGGGCGAGTACCACCGGCAGGCGCATCTTGCGGCCGAATTGCTCGACCGAGCCGGTGACCTTGCGGACATCGCGCAGCACACGCGGGCGGAAGGCGATCTCGTCCAGCGCCATGCGGTTGCGACGCATCGTGGTCTCGGTTTCGGCCGCGCCGACGATATAATCCCAGGCATTCTGGTTGAGGTTGGAACGCGCTTTCCGGATGAATTCATGCAGATTCTGGAACGGCTCGGTGCTGGCGCCGAGCTCGACGTTCCTGTCCGGTTGGATGCGGGGTGCTTCGTTCATTGTTATCCTCCCGAGAATTTGAAGCCTTACCTCATCGCCTAACCCGTCCAGGTCGCCAAAACCATCCTAAAATGGCATGGCTGCAAGGCGTGGGCCGGCCGGCCGTCCCCGCTGGGCACGAACCGGGTCCTGCAACGTTGCCAAAAGTTTAGGTCCCGGCGAAGGGATTTTTACGGTGTACCCGCCGGCGTGGCATCCCGGCCTTGAAGAAACCAGAATGGTATTGTGAGAAGCAGGCTGGATCGCCATTTGCATGGCGGCTCTCCAGCCCCACCGAACCGCGAAGCAAAAAGGCCAGCCTATCCATGCGGAAAACCCTGCTGTTTCCACTGGGCGCGCTCACCGGAGCGTGTCTGACCCTTCTGGTAGCCAGTCCGCACGGCGGCGTGTGGGCGGCACGGGCGGCAGCGAGCGCGGATGACGCCTATTCCAAGCTCAATCTGTTCGGCGAAGTGTTCGAGCGGGTGAAGGCGAGCTATGTCGAGAAGCCTGACAATGCCAAGCTGATCGAAGGTGCGATCACCGGCATGGTGACCTCGCTCGATCCGCACTCGCGCTACATGAACGACAAGGCCTGGACCGAGATGCAGGAGACCACCTCCGGCGAATTCGGCGGGCTCGGCATCGAGGTCACGATGGAGGAGGGGCTGGTCAAGGTCGTCTCGCCGATCGACGACACGCCGGCCTCCAAGGCCGGCATCATGTCGGGCGACCTCATCAGCAAGATCGACGGCGATGCCGTGCAGGGCATGACGCTTGAGCAGGCTGTCAACAAGATGAAGGGGCCGGTCGAGACCCAGACCAAGCTCACGATCGTGCGCAAGGGGGCCGACGCCCCGCTCGACGTCGCGATCAAGCGCGAGATCATCCATGTGCGCCCCGTGCGCTTCCACGTCGAGAACGGCGACATCGGCTATATCCGCGTCACCTCGTTCAACGAGCAGACCACCGACGGCCTGAAGAAGGCGATCGCATCGATCGCCAAGGACGTTCCGCCGGAGAAGCTGGTGGGCTACGTGATGGACCTGCGCAACAATCCGGGCGGACTGCTCGACCAGGCCGTGTCGGTGTCGAGCGCGTTCCTGCAGCGTGGCGAGGTCGTCTCGACCCGCGGCCGCAATCCGGAAGAGACCCAGCGCTTCACCGCGCATGGTGGCGACCTCACCAAGGGCAAGCCGCTGGTGGTTCTCGTCAATGGCGGCTCGGCCTCGGCCTCGGAGATCGTGGCCGGCGCGCTGCATGACCACAAGCGCGCGACGCTGATCGGCACGCGCTCGTTCGGCAAGGGCTCGGTGCAGACCATCATTCCGCTCGGCACCGGCAACGGCGCGCTGGCGCTGACCACGGCGCGCTACTACACGCCCTCGGGCCGGTCGATCCAGGCCCAGGGCATCGCGCCCGACATCGAGATTCTCCAGGACGTGCCGCCCGAGCTGAAGGGCCGGATGGACACCATGGCGGAGTCCCAGATGCGCGGCCATCTCCAGGCGGCCGATGGCACCGAGCAGACCGGATCGCAGTCCTATGTCCCGCCGGAAGCGAAAGACGACAAGGCGCTGCATACGGCCTACGACTTCCTGCACGGCCAGACCGCGAACGCGGTCGCCGCCAAGCCGGCGCCGAAGACTGCGGTGCCGAACTAGGCGCTCGCGACGGTAAAGTATTGATCGCCCGGGAGCGGATAGCCGTTCCCGGGCGAATTCGTTTGGGACGCCGTCTCAGCCGAGGTTCAAGGCGCTCGGTCTCAACTGTGTCAAGGCGACGCCGGAGATCGCGAGCAGCCCGCCGATCATCAATTTTGAAGTCATGTGTTCGCCCAGGAACAACACACTCGACATCAAGGCGAACACTGGAAGCAGCAGACCGAAAGGTGCGACGCGGCCAATCGAGCAACGCCCGATTAGCCAAAACCAAAGGCCAAACCCGACAATTCCTCCGATGAAAATCGTGTAGGCGAGCGCCAGCCAACCACGTCCATCTGCCGTGACGAGGCTCGCGAGTTGTCCATGTTCAAGGAGCAGCGACATTAACATGACCTGCGGCACGGTGAGCAGCGAGGACCATCCCATCAACATCAGGGGATCAAAAGGGCCGTAGCGCTTCGTCAACACGTTGGACACCGCGAAAGCGAAGGCCGCCCCGACCACGAGCAGCAGTGGAAGCGCGTTTGCGGAGAGGCCGGGCCCTGCTGCCAACACGACCACGCCGACGAATGCAAGCGCCACTCCGGCGGACGTGGTGAGAGACGGCTTCTCCGCGAGCAGTGGCCACGCCAACAGCACGGTGAAGGGCGTGGCGAGTTGATAGGCGAGGGCCGACATGCTTCCCGAGCCGAGCCCAAGGCCAACATAGAACAGCCCGAAGTTCAGCCCACCGAGGAAAATCGAAATAGCCGCGATCGGGCCGAACTGTGGACGCGTGGGACGTTTGACGAGCGGAACGAGCAGCATTGCGATGGCCAGGAAGCGCAGCGCGAGGAAGAACAGAGGCGGAAATTCCGCAACGCCGACTTTGATGGCCACGAACTGATAACCCCAGAGCAGGGGGACGGCCACAGCGCAGACGATCTGGATGGCGGACATGGCATTCTTCCTTTAAAGACCGATCAGTCCATATATTGGCGTGCCAGCAGCAGGGGCGTCCAAACGTGTCTACCTGATGAAACGGTCGAGAAGCGCGTCAACGGTGGCTTGCGACGTGATCCGCGTCGGTGCCGTTTTGCCGACCACGCGCAGCCCCTCGACGAAACAGAGGAGAATTTTGGCGGCACTGGAAGGCTCGACGCCATCGGCCAATTTGCCCGCCGCCTTGGCACGGGACAGGGCATCAGCCACCCTGGCCTCCATGGCTTTGAAAAAGCTCGCGATGCGGCGATCGACTTCAGCGTCACGGCCAGCCAGTTCCATGGCTGTGGCCACCAGCAGGCATCCGCGCCGACCATTGGCCCCGCTCGTTCGGTCAACGTAGCCGGCGAGGTAGGCCCGCAGTCCATCGACCGGCTCTTTGTCGAATTCGACGTCCATCCGTGTCAGGGCCTCGGCGACGTAGCGATCAAGCGCACGCAGGAACAGCGAGTGCTTGTCTCCGAAAGCGGCGTAAAGGCTGCCACGCGAGAGCTGCGTCGCACGAAGCAGGTCCGGTAGCGCCGTGGCGTGATAGCCGCGTGACCAGAACACCCCCATCGCGCGTTCGACAGCGGCGTCCGTGTCGAAACTTCGGGGACGGCCACGGGGCGAGGGCACTGGGTTTTGGCGGCGCATTGCCGATATATAGACCAAACGGTCTTCAATTCAAGCGGTCGCTCGCGCCGTTTGGCTGTACGTCGATGTTTTCTAGCTTGCCTCACGGCGGCGGCTTTCGTTGCCGCCGCGCTGGGCGAGACGGCTGCGATGGAGCGCGAACAGCTCCAGCACCTTGTCGGCGGGCTTCGCGGCGCTGAATAGATAGCCCTGCATCTCGGAGCAGCCGAGTGCGCGCAGCAGCCGCTGCTGCTCCTCGGTCTCGACGCCCTCGGCCGTGGTGGTCATGCGGCGGGCGGCCGCGAGATTGACGACCGCCTGCACGATGCTGGCGGAGCCGTCGGGGCCGGCGAAGTCGTTGACGAAGCAGCGGTCGATCTTGATCTTGTCGAACGGGAAGCGGTGCAGATAGCTCAGCGAGGAGTAGCCGGTGCCGAAATCGTCCAGCGCGATGCGGACGCCGATGGCGCGGAGTTGATGCAGGATTGCAAGCGCCGTGTCGTCGTCGCGGATCAGCACCGCCTCGGTGATTTCGAGCTCGAGCCGGCTCGCCGGCAAATTGGAGGCGGCAAGCGCCGCCATGATCTTCAGCGCCAGCGTGCCGCTCTTGAACTGCACCGGCGAGACGTTGACGGCGAGGCGGATGTCGTCAGGCCAGTTCGCCGCGTCCCGGCAGGCGGTCGCCAGCACCCATTCGCCGATCTCGTTGATCAGGCCGGTGTCCTCGGCGATCGGAATGAACTCGGCCGGCGAGACCATGCCGCGCTCGGGATGGCGCCAGCGCACCAGCGCCTCGCAGCCGGTGATGCGGTCGTCCTTCAGGCCGAGGCAGGGCTGGTAATACACCTCGAGGCCGCCTTCGCGCCCGCCTTGGGCGATGGCGTGGCGCAGGTCGATCTCGAGCTGCCGCCGCTCGTGGATCTTGGCGTCCATCTCCGGCTCGAAAAAGCGGTAGGTGCGGCGCCCTGCGGCTTTGGCGGCGTACATCGCCATATCCGCGTTCTTCAGGATCTGGTCCAGCGCCGTTCCATGTTGCGGCGCCAGCGCGATGCCGATGCTGGCGTCGGTGGCAAGATGATGTCCCATGCAGTCGAACGGCGCGCGGATGGCCTCAAACACCCGCGCGACGAGTTCGTTGACCTGATCCAGCGATCTCACCGCGCTCTGGACGATGGCAAATTCGTCGCCGCCGAGGCGCGCCACGAAGTCCGCCGGCCCCGCACAGCGGTGGAGGCTCTGCGCGACCGACTTCAGGAGCTCGTCGCCGACGAGGTGCCCGAGCGCGTCGTTGACGCCCTTGAACTCGTCGATGTCGATGTAGTGCACCGCGAGTTGTTCGCCGCCGGCGACGAGATCGAGTTCCTGACGCAGATGCTCGTGGAACATGGTACGGTTGGGCAGGTCGGTCAGCGCGTCGTAATGAGCGAGATGGGTGATGCGCTCCTCGATACGCCGGCGCTCCGTGATGTCCTCATGCGTCGCCACCCAGCCGCCGTCCGTGAGCGGTTCGTTCACGATCTGGATCGAGCGACCGTCGGAGGTCTCGACCACCATGGAATTGCGCACGTGGACGTCGCGCAGGACCCGTGCGACATATTGGTCCACATCGCCGGTGAACGAGCCGGTGGCTTTGCGGTGCGCAATGATGTCGTGGAAGCTGCAGCCGGGTCTCACGATTTCGGCCGACAGCCCGTACATCTCGATGTAGCGCTGATTGCAGATCACGAGCTGCTGCGAGGCGTCGAACAGCAGCAGGCCCTGGGTCATATTGTTGACGGCGCGGTCGAGACGCTGCTTTTCCAGCGTCAGCCGTTCCCGCGAAAGACGATGCTGCTCCAGGAGCTTGCGAACGATCGCGATCAACACGCCCGCGATGGCCAGCGCGGAAGAGGCCGCGACCGAGATCAGGATGCCGATCTGCTCGCGCCAGTCCGTCAGGGCCGTCGCGCGCGTCGTGGTGGCCATCATCAGGATCGGGAAGTGAGGCAGGGCGTGTGAGGAAATCAGCCGGTCCTCGCCGTCGACGGGGCTCATGAAGCGGCCGGTAAAATGGTCGAGCCCGAAAACCCTTTGATGCGCGAACGGACCGTTCTTGAAATTCCGTCCCATCAATTCATTGGAATGGGGATAACGGGCGAGCATCGTGCCGTCCCGGTGCAGCATCGAGATCGTCGTGCTTTCGCCGAGCACGGCTGACTCGAAGAATTTTTCGAAATTTGCCGGCTCGATGCCGCGTCCGACCGCACCCATGAATTCGCCGTTCGGTCCGACGATCTTGCGCACGATCAGGATGGTCCAGGCGCCGGAGATGCGACTGTAAAGTGGCTCGATCAGGACGTCGGGAGCGTCGGGATTGTACCGGAAGGTCTGGAAATAGGCGCGATCGGCAACGTTCACGTTCGGAGCCGGCCATACCGTCGACGAATTGATCAAATTGCCTTCGGCATCGATGATATTGAGGCCGCCTATGTAGGGCAGTGCGTCGATCTTCGAACGCAGCATCCGATGGAGGTCCTGGCCGGCGAGGCGCTTGCGATAGTCCGCCGCACTGGTAATGCCGCTCGCGCGGACGTAGTCGACGAAATCCTTCTGGATGACCGCGAAATCCTGCAATTGCTGGTCGAAATGATGGGCCAGCATCAGCACGGTGTTTTCCAGCTCGCGGCCGGAGCTGCGCAGCGCACGTTCGCGGAAATTCTGCGCCATCAGCGTCGCGCCGACGGCGATCGCAGCGATCAGCAGCGTGCCGCCCACCACCAGCCAGCGGATCGGTCCGCTGCGCACGAAGGCCTGGTCAAAAAGGCGACTGCCGAATCCCGTCATCATGATCGATCGTTGTCGTGCGCACGTCAGGGTCAATTCTTGGCCCCGGAAACATCCGTTGGTTTACGGGAACGGAGTGGAGGCGAAGTTAGCAAGCTGGGTTAATGCGCCGTGAACGGACGCTCACAAAAGCAATCAATATGCGGGACGCGCGGCCTGCAGGAATTGCCGGAAGCTTCCGCGGCCGAGCAATTTCTGCCGATCATCGCGATGATCAATCGAAGCTTAACCATCTAAGGTGCTGGCGATCCTCACGTCCGTATTGGCACACGAATTGCGAACGTCTTCGCAACGACGAACGTCTTCGCAACGACGCAGAGGGATACGATCATGAAGAATGCTTTGAAGGATTTTCTCGCCGACGAAACCGGCGCAACCGCGATCGAGTATGGCCTGATCGCCGCCGGCATCGCGCTTGCGATCATCGCCGTGGTGAACGGCCTGGGCAGCAAGCTCAATTCAAAATTCGGGTCGATCAGCGCGTCGCTGAAGTAGCAGCGGCAATCAGACGCGGTAATGGCCGGACTTGCCGCCGAGCTTCTCGACCAGGTGGATGCCTTCGATGCGCACGCCGCGTTCCACCGCCTTGATCATGTCGTAGATGGTGAGACAGGCGACCGAGACGGCGGTGAGCGCTTCCATCTCGACGCCGGTCGGGCCCGTGACCTTCACGCTGGCGCGGACGAGGCAGCCCGGCAGCTTCGCGTTGGGCTCGATCTCGACCGTTACCTTCGACAGCGCGAGGGGATGGCAGAGCGGGATCAGCTCCGCGGTGCGCTTGGCAGCCATGATGCCCGCGATGCGGGCGGTGCCGAGCACGTCGCCCTTCTTGGCGTTGCCGGACACGATCAGGTCAAGCGTCGCCCTGGTCATGACAACGCGTCCTTCCGCGACCGCGAGCCGCTCGCTCGCGGGCTTATCCGACACGTCAACCATCCGCGCCTCGCCGGAGGCGCCGATATGGGTGAGGGCAGGGCCGGTCTTGGACTTGGACTTGGACTTGGACTTGGACTTGGCTGGTTTCGTCGCGCTCGGCTTGCGGGCCATGTCAGCGCGTGCCCGTCGCGCGCGCCGTCGTCTCGCGCGCCAGCAGCGTACGGGTCGCAGCGGTTACGTCGGCTTGCCGCATCAGGCTCTCGCCGACCAGGAAGGTCGACATGCCGACGCGCTCGAGCCGGGCGAGATCGGCGGGCGTAAAGATGCCGCTCTCGCCGACCATCAGCCGGTCCTGCGGAATCAGCGGCGCCAATGTTTCGCTGGTCGCAAGCGTGGTTTCGAAGGTGCGTAAATTTCGATTGTTGACGCCGATCATCGGCGAACGCAGCTTCAGTGCGCGATCAAGCTCGGCGCGGTCGTGAATCTCGATCAGCACGTCCATGCCATGGGTGATGGCGGCGTCCTCGAGCTCTTTTGCCGTGGCATCATCGAGCGCCGCCATGATGATCAGGATGCAGTCGGCGCCGTGCGCGCGGGCCTCCGCCACCTGGTAAGTGTCGAACATGAAATCCTTGCGCAGCACCGGCAGTGACGTTGCCGCGCGTGCCGCTACCATGAAGTCGAGATGGCCCTGGAACGAGGGCGTGTCCGTCAGCACCGACAGGCAGGCAGCACCGCCGGCCTCATAGGCCCTTGCGAGCAGCGGCGGATCGAAATCGGCGCGGATCAGGCCCTTTGACGGCGAGGCCTTCTTGACCTCCGCGATCAGCGCGTAGTCGCCATTGGTGTGCTTGGCCTTGATGGCGCGCAGGAAGCCGCGCGGTGCTGCTTGCGCCTTGGCCTTCGCTTCCACAGCCGACAGCGGCTGCGCGCGCTTGGCCGCCGCGATTTCCTCGCGCTTGTAGGCTTCGATCTTGGTCAAGATATCCGACATGTCAGGCTCAGCCGTTCGAGACCGCGATCAAATGTTTCAGCCGCGCGCTCGCCGCGCCGCTGTCGAGTGATTTTGCGCCGATCACGACGCCTTCCTTGAGGTCCTTGGCTCGCCCCGCCACGACCAATGCGGCAGCGGCGTTGATCAGCGCGACGTCACGGTAGGGGCTCGGCTTGCCGTCGAGCACGCTCTGCAAGGCGATAGCGTTCGCGTCGGCGTCGCCGCCTTTGAGTGCACCGGCCTCGCAGCGCGGCAGGCCCGCGTCCTCCGGCTTCACCTCGAAATTCCGGATCTCGCCGTTGTGGAGCGCGGAGACGAAGGTCGGGCCGGTGAGGGTGATTTCGTCGAGGCCATCGGAACCGTGGACGACCCAGGCGGATTCAGAGCCGAGGTTCTTGAGTACTTGCGCCAGCGGCTGCACCCATTGCCGGGAGAACACGCCGACCATCTGCCGCTTCACGCCCGCCGGATTGGACAAGGGGCCGAGCAGGTTGAAGATCGTGCGTGTCGCAAGCTCCACCCGGGTCGGGCCGACGTTCTTCATGGCGGGATGATGGGCGGGGGCGAACATGAAGCCGATGCCGCATTCGCGTATGCAGCGGCCGACCTGCTCCGGCCTCAGATCGATCTTCACCCCGAGCGAAGCCAGCACGTCGGCGGCGCCGGAGCGCGACGACAGTGCGCGGTTGCCGTGCTTGGCCACCGGCAGACCGGCGCCCGAAACGATGAAGGAGGCGCAGGTCGAGACATTGACCGAGCCGGAGCCGTCGCCGCCGGTGCCGACAATGTCGACGGCGTCCGCGGGCGCATCGACCGTGAGCATTTTGGAGCGCATTGCCGCGACCGCGCCGGTGATCTCGTCCACGGTCTCGCCGCGCACCCGCAGCGCCATCAGCAGGCCGCCCATTTGCGAGGGCGTAGCCTCGCCGGACATCACGGCGTCGAAGGCGGAAGCCGCTTCGTCACGCGACAGGCTGGCGCCGGTCGCCACTTTTCCAATGATCGATTTCAGGTCGTCCATCGCGTGCTTTCAACTCACTGGTTCGCGCCGGTCACCTGCGCGAAGGCGGCCTGATTAATGGTGGTCCCGATGTCGGTTTCGAGCTTGTTGACGTAGGAAGCGACCTGCTCCTCGGTCTGCGCGCGGTCGAGACTGTCCTTCAGCTTCTTGACCGCCTCGGAAGCGGCATCGACCGTGGGATCGACGATCTCGGTGACGCGGAACACGATCACCTCGGTGCCGCCGGTCACTGCCGTCTGCCCGACGCCGTCCTTGGCGACACGGAAGGCGGCCGACACCACGGTTACGGGCACGCTGGCGGGCGAGTCGTCGCGCTTGAAGCCGGTGGCGGTCTCGACCTTGGCGCCGATCGCGGCTGCTTCGTCGGCGAGCTTGCCGCCGGATTCGAGCTTCTGCACCATCTCGGTCGCCTTGGCTTTCAGCTTGGTCGCGATCTGGTCCTGGCGCCAGCGCGCCTCGACCTGGTCGCGGACCTCGTCGAGATTGCGATCGCGCGAGGGCGTGATGGCAAGCACGTCGTACCAGACATAGCCGCCCTTGAAGGAAATCGAATCGTTGTCGACGCCGACATCGGTGTTGAAGGCCTGCGACACCACGTCGAGGCCCTGCGGAATGCCGGAGACCGGCTGGCTGCTCGGGGCGCGGCCGGAACGGTCGACGGCGTCGATGGTGACGGCGGTGAGGCCGAGCTTCTGCGCCGCGTCGATCACGCTGGCACCGCCGCCGCGCTCGTCTTCCATCTTGTCGCGGAGATCGGCGACCTTGACCCGCGCACGCTCGGTGGCGATCTCGCGCTTGATGTCGGCGGCAACGCTCGCATAGTTCGCCTCAGCGCCCGGCTCGATCTTGTCGACCTTGACGATCGACGTGCCGAGACGGCCCTGGATCGGCTGGCTGATTTCACCGGCGGGAAGCGCGAAGACGGCGTCTCCAACTGCGGGATCGAGCGAGGATTTGGTCACGAGCCCGAGATCGACGTCGGACGCGCTCAGTCCGCGCTCCTTGCCGAGGTCCTCGAACGACGTCCCGCTGGTGAGCCGCTCGCGTGCGGCCTGCGCCTCGGCGGCGTTGGGAAATACGATCTGCTGGATCTGGCGCTTCTCCGGCGTGCCGAGCCGGTCCTTGCGCTGGTCGAACGCTTTCTTGGCATCCTCGTCCGACACCTCGCTCCACTTGCCGATCTCCTCCGGCGAGACCACGACGAACGCGATCTTGCGATATTCGGGCGCGCGGAACTGGACCTTGTGATCTTCGAAATAGGCGGCGAGCGCCTCGGGCGATGGTGCGTCGATGGTGCCGGCCTGGGCCGCGTCGAGCCTGACGAATTCAATGGCGCGCTGCTCGTTCTGGAAGCGCGTCAGCACGTCGAGCATCGCCTTCGGCGGCTCGAGGCCGGCACCGATCGTGCCGGTGATCTGCCGACGCAACGAGACCTTGCGCTGCTCCGAAACGTAGCGCTGCTCGGTATAGCCGAAATTGCGGATCACGGACTGGAAGCGGTTCGAATCGAAGTTGCCGCCGACGCCTTTGAAGTTCGGATCGTTCATGATGAGCTGGCGGATCTGGTCGTCAGACTGGCCGAGCCCAAGCCGGCGCGCCTCTTCGTCGAGGGCGGCTTCCGCGATCGTCTGCTGCAGCACCTGACGGTCGAGACCGAAGGCGCGCGCCTGTTCAGGCGACAGCGGCCGGCCGAACTGGCGGCTGATCTGCTGGAGGCGATCGGTGTAAATCTGACGGAACTCGTTCAACGAAATCTCGGTGCCGCCGACCTTGGCCACGGTGGATTGCCCGAAGCCCTTGAAGATGTCGGCAATGCCCCAAACGCCGAAGCTGATGATCAGCACGCCCATCACAACGGCCATAATGGTCTTGCCGAGCCAGTTTGATGAGGCCTTGCGCATTCCTCGAAGCATTTGGTCCAACTTGTTTGGCAGGAGGGGAACGGGAGCGCGTCTTAATGCAGATTCCGCAAAAGCGCGTCACCAAATTGATCAATCATCATAAAGTGGTGGCTTTCCCCCCGCAACCTCGGGTCCGACAGGCTTTCGATGCCTGCGGTTAAAAGCCCCTGGTCACTGGAACTGCCACGGGACCTCTGCTAGCGCATGCACAAACCAAATTTTGCTGGAATTTGACATGACCGATCCCATCCGCCCCCTGATCGCCGGCAACTGGAAAATGAACGGCCTGAAGGCCTCGACTGCCGAATTCGACGCCATGCTCAATGGTGCGGCAGAGGTGGCTGGCAAAGCCGATTTGCTGGTTTGCCCGCCAGCGACACTGATCGCAGCCTTTGCCGAGAAGGCGCGCGGCAAGAAGGTCGCGGTGGGGGCCCAAGATTGCCACCCAAAGGCCTCCGGCGCCCATACTGGCGATATTGCCGCCGAAATGCTGGCGGATTCGGGTGCGACCGCGATCATCGTCGGTCATTCCGAGCGCCGCGCCGACCATGGCGAGGGCGATGCTCTGATCCGGCAGAAGGCCGAGGCCGCCTGGCGCGCCGGGGTGACGGCGATCGTCTGCATCGGCGAGACGCAAGCTCAGCGCGATGCGAGCCAGACCCTGGACGTCCTGCGCGGCCAGCTCAACGGCTCGCTGCCGGACGGCTCCACTGCCGCAAATCTGGTCGTGGCCTATGAGCCGGTCTGGGCGATCGGCACCGGCCTGACCCCGACGTCAGGGGATGTCGAGCAGATTCATGGCTTTATCCGAGAATTCCTGACCTCCAGGTTCAAGGCGGACGGCGCCGGGATGCGCATCCTCTATGGCGGCTCGGTCAAGCCCTCGAACGCGGCCGAGCTGATGGCCGTGAAGAACGTCAACGGCGCGCTGGTCGGCGGGGCCAGCCTGAAGGCGACGGATTTCCTTGCGATTGCGCAGGGCTGTTCCTAGCTAACTCCAAACGTTAGGACCCGGCCGATCGGGGGTGGCAATGACCCGTCTGATCGTGTAACACCGCGCAACTTCAGGAAAACCCCGCGAAGCACGATTGGCCGCCGTCTCGGCGCTGTCGGCTTGTGACGGAAGGACACTATGCAGACCGTTGTCATCGTCATTCACCTCATGATCGTCACCGTCATGATCGGCGCCGTCCTGCTCCAGAAGTCGGAAGGCGGCGGCTTGGGCATGGGAGGTGGCGCAGGTTTCATGTCGAGCCGTGGCACGGCGAACCTTCTGACGCGGACCACCGCGATCCTGGCCGTCGGCTTCTTCCTCACCAGCCTGTTCCTGTCCTGGTATGCCGGCTACGACCGCAAGCCGTCGTCGATCATCGGCGCACCGGCGTCGCAGACCCAGCCGGCCGGTGGCGGGCCGATCGCGCCGCCGACCTCGGGCGGCATCCTGGATTCGCTGAAGAAGGCCGACGAGCAGCAGCAGGCGCCGGCACCGAGCGGCCCGCAGGTACCTCGTTCGCAATAAAGCAGGGGGGCCATGCAGGGCGGCTTCTACCGTCCTGCATCAACAATCCCCATCAAGGCTCTGTCACCACTCTTAGTTCTGGCTCACCCACAGCCCCGCAAAATGTTTGGGGCGGAATACGAATCGCTTTGGCGAATCGAATTCGAGGGATTAGAGGTTAAGCCCCATGGCGCGGTACATATTCATCACCGGCGGCGTGGTTTCTTCGCTCGGCAAGGGTCTGGCTTCAGCGGCACTCGGTGCCCTGTTGCAAGCCCGGGGCTACAAGGTCCGCCTCCGCAAGCTCGACCCCTATCTCAATCTCGATCCCGGAACGATGTCGCCGTATCAGCACGGCGAAGTATTCGTGACCGATGACGGCGCGGAGACCGACCTCGATCTCGGTCACTATGAGCGCTTCACGGGGCGGCCGGCGACCAAGGCCGACAACATCACGACCGGGCGCATCTACCAGGACATCATCTCCAAGGAGCGGCGCGGCGATTATCTCGGCGCCACCATCCAGGTGGTTCCGCATGTCACCAATGCCATCAAGGATTTCGTCCTCGACGGCAACGACGATTACGATTTCGTGCTGGTCGAGATCGGCGGCACTGTCGGCGATATCGAAGGCCTGCCGTTCTTCGAGGCGATCCGCCAGCTCAAGAACGAGCTGCCGCGCGATCACGCCATCTACATTCATCTGACGCTGCTGCCGTACATCCCGAGCGCCGGTGAGCTGAAGACAAAGCCGACGCAGCACTCCGTCAAGGAGCTGCGCTCGATCGGCATCCAGCCGGACATCCTGCTCTGCCGTACCGATCGCGAAATCCCCAAGGAGGAACGGCGCAAGCTCGGGCTGTTCTGTAACGTGCGCGAGAGCGCCGTCATCGAGGCGCGCGACGCCGACAGCATCTACGCTGTCCCTCAGGCTTACCATGCCGCAGGCCTCGACGACGAAGTGCTTGCCGCCTTCGGCATCGGCTCGCGGATTCCGCCGGAGCTGCGGAGCTGGCAGCAGATCAACGAGCGCATCCGCAATCCCGAGGGCAACGTTACTATCGCCATCGTCGGCAAATATACCGGCATGAAGGATGCGTATAAGTCGCTGATCGAGGCGCTCTCGCATGGCGGCATCGCCAACAAGGTGAAGGTCAATCTCGACTGGATCGAAAGCGAGATCTTCGAGAAGGAAGATCCCGCGCCGTTCCTCGAGCACGTCAATGGCATTCTGGTGCCCGGCGGCTTCGGCCAGCGCGGCGCCGAGGGCAAGATCCGCGCGGCGCAGTTCGCGCGCGAGCGCGACGTGCCGTATTTCGGCATCTGCTTCGGCATGCAGATGGCGGTGATCGAGGCTGCTCGGAATCTCGTCGGGATCGAGGAGGCCAACTCCACCGAGTTCGGCCCGACCAAGGAGCCCCTGGTCGGCCTGATGACGGAATGGCTGCGCGGCAACGAACTCGAGAAGCGCACCAACGCCGGCGATCTCGGCGGCACGATGCGCTTGGGTGCCTATCCCGCGGCGCTCAATCGCGGCAGCCGTGTCTCGGAGGTCTATGGCGGCGCGACCGAGATTTCCGAGCGCCACCGCCATCGCTACGAGGTCAACACCGCCTACAAGGATCGCCTCGAGCAGCACGGGCTGAAATTCTCGGGCCTGTCGCCCGACGGCGTGCTGCCGGAGATCGTCGAGTACGAGGATCACCCCTGGTTCATCGGCGTCCAGTTCCATCCCGAACTGAAGTCGCGCCCCTTCGAGCCGCATCCGCTGTTCGCGTCGTTCATTCGCGCGGCGATGGTGCAGAGCCGCCTGGTGTAAGCGGCTCAGGGCGTGGCCGTGCAGTCGCGTGCGAGATGCATCGGCTCCGGCGTGGCCGGCATTGACGTATCAGGCGTAAGCGATCCCGTAACGAGCTTCATCTGCGGCCGGCGCGTCAGCTTGTAGACGGCGGCCGGCGGCACGTTCAGCAGGGCACGATCCACCAGTTTTGCGCGCAAGCCCAGCCGATCGAGCACGGGCCGCGGGATAGGGCAACTCATGCCGTAGGTGAACTGGTAGAAGGCGCCGCCGGGGCGGACATGACTGAACGCGCCACCGACGATCGAGACGACCTTGCGCGTCGACATGTTGAGCAGCGGCAGGCCGCTCACGACCGCGCCGACGGGCGCGCCGTCATAGAGGCGCTCCGTTGCCAGCCGCCCCGCATCCATCCACAAGACGCGCGCGTTGGGAAAACGCATCTGGAGCACCTTCATGAAGTCGGAGCCGTATTCGATCAACGTGAGGTCCTGCTGACGCACGCCGCGTTTGAGCAGCTTGTAGGTGAACGCGCCGGTGCCGGGGCCGAGTTCGAGAACAGGGCCGGTCGATGCGGTGATCTCGCGGGTGATGAGATCGGCCAGCGCCGCGCTTGACGGCGCGATCGCGCCGACTCGGCGCGGGGCTGACATCCATGACAGAAAGAACGAGAGGAAATCGTTGGGCATGCGCACTCCGGCATCTTGGTTGCGCCTCGCAGGTCAGTGGTGAGGCGGCCGAACAATCGCTTGAGTGCATTGCGACAGCATTGCGGGCTGCATGCCGATTGCGTCAATTCTCCCGGACGGGCGGCAGTGAAATCCTGAAGCACGCGCCGCCGATCGCTGCGTCCGCGACCGAGATGTGGCCACCATGCAGGAGCACGATCTCGCGCACCATGTTGAGGCCGAGACCGGCACCGCGATCGAGCGGTGTCAGCCGGTAGAACGGCTCGAATATTTGTTCGCGCTGATCGGCCGGAATGCCGGCGCCTTCGTCCGTGACCTCGATGCTCGCGGGCCTGCTGATACGAATGCCGATGGTGCCGCGGCGAGGGCCGTGCTGGATCGCATTCTGCACGAGGTTGGTCAGCGCGCGCTCCAGCGCCGCCGCATCGCCGATCGTTTCGACCGGCGTGAAGGGGGCGTCGAGCGCCAGCTCGTAGCCGGCGGCAATGGCCAGCGGCGCGAGATCTGCGGCCGCGCTTTGCGCGATTGCGACGAGGTCGACGCGCGTGAAGGGATGACCGCAGCGATCGAGCCGCTGAATGTCCAGCAATTGCTCGGCAAGTGTCGCCAGCCGCGCGGAATCCTCCAGCAGCCGGATCTTGTCCGGCCCCGCTGGAAGCGACTCCAGCCGCGTGTTCAGGATTGCGATCGGCGTGCGCAACTCGTGTGCGGCATCTGCGACGAAGCGCTTGTGGCGGGCATAGCCCTGGTCTAGCCGCGCCAGCGCGTCGTTGACCGCAGTCACGAGCGGCACGACCTCCAGCGGAATCCGGTCCAGCGACAGCCGCGCGCCGCGTTGATGGATGTCGATGTGCCGCGCCTGGTCCGCCGTCGCATCGAGCGCCTCGAAGGCGCGCCGCACGATCATCGGCGTCGCAATGAACGTCGCCGTTCCCATGAGGAGCAGGCCGGGCAGGGCGATGCCCAGCAATGCAAGCGAGGTCATGAACAACGCCTTGGCGCCGGTGAGCTTGCCTTGTGTCGCCGTGATGATTTGCACATTGCCGGCGTCGGTATCGACCCGCTTCAGCCGCGCCGGGGCCTTGCGCGGATCGTCCTCGAACAGCTGCCAGCCGAGCCGGGCCTGGCTGATCTGGTCGAGGCCGCTGCCGATGGCGGCGAATTCGGCCGGCACGGCGCCTTCGCTGAGCGAATGTCCCTGCCTGTCGCGGACCAGGAACCAGAGATCGGGGGTCTCGCTGCGCAATTGTTTCAGCTCGGTCGTCGACCGCAGGACCAGGTCGCCTTGCGCGTCGCGTCCGAGCGCGCGCCGGACGATATCGATCACCCGATCTTCGTCGCGCCCGGCGAGCACGAACCCCGATACGCTCAACGCCCCGACGATGACGGCAACGAGCGCCGTGAGCAGCACCGCCTGGAGCGACAGCAGGCGCCAGCTCAGCCGCGAGCGCAGGCAATAGGGATCGTGGTGCTTGCTCATGGTAGCTTCTTCAAGAGATAGCCGACGCCGCGGATGCCATGGATCTCCACGTGCGCATCGGCTTCCGAGAGTTTGCGGCGCAGGCGCGACACATGCGTATCGAGCGCATTCGACTGGATCTCGTCGTCGAAACTGTAGACGGCTTCTTCCAGCGCGGAGCGCAGCACGGTCCGGCCCATGCGGCGGACCAGGGCTTCCAGCACGAGGAGCTCGCGCCGCGGCAGCTCGAGCGGAGCCCCGTCGATGCTTGCCTCGCGATGGCCGAAATCGAAGGCGAGGCGGCCGGCGTGCATGATGTCGGGATGCAGCCCGGCGGGCCGGCGCAGCACGGCGCGCAGCCGCGCCAGCAATTCCTCCACCGCGAACGGCTTTGACAGATAATCATCCGCTCCGCAGTCGAGCCCGGCGACCCGGTCGGCGAGTTCGCCGCGCGCCGTCAACACGATGATCGGTACGCCGTCGGCGCGTGCCCTGAGTTTCGGGATCAGGGTGAGACCGTCGCCATCGGGAAGCTGGCGATCGAGCAGGACGGCGGCGTGGACGTCGGCAGAAATGGCCTCTTCCGCCTCGGCGAGCGTGGGGGCGTGGTCCACGACCATGTCGTAGCGCTTCAGCGCCGACGCCAGCGCGTCGGCCATTTCGGCCTCGTCCTCGACGAGCAAAATCCGCATGATCCGCACCTCAACCTCAATCGCGTCAATCTAGCGGGCGTATCATTGCGGCAGCATTGCGGGAACCGGCTCTCCATGAAGCGGCTTTGAGCGGACCTTAGCCATGCGCGGAACGCCACAGGGGGCGGCCGAGCGGGCCTCAAGACACCGTCAGGGCCAGCCGATATAACCGCCGGACCTGATCAGGGAGGAACAAGAATGATCTACGAAATGCGCATCTATCGCTGCGTGCCCGGCCGCCTGCCGGCACTGCTCAAGCGGTTCGAGACCGTCACGCTGAAGGTGTGGGAAAAGCACGGCATCAAGCAGGCCGGGTTTTTTACGACCCTGATCGGTGAATCCAACCAGGAGCTGACCTATTTCCTGGCCTGGGAGTCGCTCGCCGAGCGCGAGAAGAAGTGGGCCGCCTTCATGACCGATCCGGACTGGATGAAAGGGCGGGCCGAGAGCGAGGCGGACGGCCAGATCGTCGGCAACATCGTCAGCCAGATCCTGGCGCCGACCGCCTTCTCGGCGGTGAAGTAGAGGGTGCCGGCGCGAGGCTTCGCGGGGGCTTGAGCGCAACCCTGATATTCTGGGAGCCCAGGCCGAATGGGGTTGATCCGCCCTTCATCGCGGCTATGGTCGCGCCGCAACGAGGGATTTGCCTTGAGCTCTTCGACGTCAGCGGCGCCGGTCGTCACCATTGGCAAGGTCAAATTCGGCAATGATCTGCCGATCTCGATCATTGCCGGGCCGTGTCAGCTCGAAAGCCGCCAGCATGCGCTGGAGGTGGCCTCCGCGCTGCAGGAGATCGCCGCGCGGCTGCAGATCGGCCTCGTCTACAAGACCTCGTTCGACAAGGCCAATCGCACCAGCGCGTCGGCTGCGCGTGGTCTCGGGCTTGCCCAGTCGCTGCCGATCTTCGCCGAAATCCGATCGTCGCTCGGCCTGCCGGTTCTGACCGACGTGCATGACGCCGCGCAGTGCGCCGATGTGGCGCAGGCCGTGGACATCCTGCAGATCCCCGCCTTCCTGTGTCGCCAGACCGATCTGTTGCTGGCGGCCGCCGCAACCGGCAAGGTCGTCAACGTCAAGAAGGGCCAGTTTCTCGCGCCCTGGGACATGGCCAATGTCGTGTCCAAGATCACGAGCGCGAATAATCCGAACGTGCTCGTCACTGAACGCGGTGCCTCCTTCGGCTACAACACGCTGGTCTCCGACATGCGCGCCTTACCGATCCTGGCGCGGACCACCGGCGCCCCCGTGATCTTCGACGCCACTCACTCGGTGCAACAGCCGGGCGGGAAGGGGACGTCTTCCGGGGGCGAGCGCGAATTCGTGCCGGTGCTCGCACGCGCAGCCGTTGCCGTCGGTGTTGCCGGTGTCTTCATCGAGACCCATCCCGACCCTGATAACGCGCCGTCCGACGGACCCAACATGGTGCCGCTGCGCGAATTCGAGGCGCTGATCCGAAAGCTGATGGCGTTCGACGCGCTCGCCAAAGATTCCACCAAAGCCGATCCGCACTGATGCAGGAAGGCGCAGCGCGGCCGCACGATCACGGCCTGCCGGCCGCGCTCTACGTCATCTCCGGTGCAAGCTTCGCCGCAGCGCTCTCCGCGCGCGCGCTCGATCCGGTGCTGCCGCACGTCGCCGAGGATTTTGGCGTCAGCATCGCGACCGCTGCCGGCTTTGCCGCGGTGTTCGCCTTCACCTTCTCGATCATCCAGCCGATCGTCGGCGCCGCCGCCGATCTGTTCGGCAAGACGCGGCTGATGATCGGCTGCCTCGCGCTGCTCGGCCTTGCCAACATCCTGGGCTCACTCTCGACCTCATTCTCGGTTCTGTTCGCGACCCGTATCCTCGCCGGCATCGGCTCCGGTGGCGTGTTTCCGGTGGCGCTCAGCCTGACCAGCGATCTCGTCGGTCCGGAGAAACGCCAGGTCGCGATCAGCCGCACGCTTGCGGGCGCGATGACCGGCAATCTCCTCGGCGCCTCGGCCTCCGGCCTGATCGGCGATTTCCTCGGCTGGCGCGGCGTGCTGGCGGTGCTCGGCGTGCTCGTGATCGTTGCGTCGATCGCGGTCGCCGCCGGTTTTCGTGGCGCCAAGGTCAAGCATCCGCCGAAGACGAGCCTGGCGGCGCTGAAGGCCGGCTATCGCACCATCTTCACCAACCCGAACGCCTATGTCTGTTATGCGGCGGTGTTCATCGAAGGCTGCTGTGTGCTCGGCCTGTTTCCCTACATCGCCTCGTTCCTGTTCGAGCTCGGGCAGACCTCGCTCTCGATCGCGGGTCTCGTCATCGCGGGCTTTGCGGTCGGCGGCTTGTTCTACACCCTGACGGTGTCGCGCCTGCTGCCATGGCTGGGCATGAAGGGAATGATGATCGCGGGCATGACACTGGTGGCCTCGCAGCTCGTTGTCGTCGCCTTTGGCCTACGCTGGGAAGTGCAGGCGCTCAATCTCATCGTGATGGGCTGGGGCTTCTACATCGCCCATGGCTGCCTTCAGATGTTTGCCAGCGAGCTCTCGGTCGAGGCGCGCGCGACCGCGCTGTCGCTGCATTCGTTCTTCTTCTTCATGGGGCAGACGGTCGGGCCGCTCGCCTATGGCCTTGGCCTCCAGCATGGCGGCAAGATGCCGACGCTGTTCGCGAGCGCTGCGATCATGGTCGCGCTCGGTTTCGTGTGCGCCCGGTTGCTCAAGCAGCGCGCGCCATCCGACGCGCGCTGAGGCCTGGACACGAGAGAGAGCTCAGCCCCGCCCGCGATAAGGCGCGACGCCCTGCTCGGGCACCCACAATCCCTTCGGCGCACGGCCGGTCTGCCAGAACACGTCGATCGGGATGCCGCCGCGCGGATACCAGTAGCCGCCGATGCGCAGGAACTTCGGCTTGATCTCGCTCGCGATGCGCTTGCCGATCATGACGGTGCAGTCCTCGTGGAAGGCGCCGTGATTGCGGAAGCTCGCGATGTAGAGTTTGAGCGACTTCGACTCCAGCAACCATTGGCCGGGGGCGTAGTCGATCATCAGATGTGCGAAATCCGGCTGTCCCGTGACCGGGCAGAGCGAGGTGAATTCCGGCACGGTGAAGCGTACCAGATAATCGGTGCCGCCTTGCGGATTGGGCACGCGGTCGAGCTTGGCTTTTTCGGGCGCATCCGGCCATTCCACGGCGCGGCCAAGCTGCAGGGCAGCTGAATCCGAGCTTGAGTTGTTCGATTTGCTGGGCTTTTTCGACATCAGGCCGCCTCCGTGGCGCCCTCTTAGCCAATCATCGTGCGGCCGTCACCCGGCCTTTTCCGCTTCGATGCATTGCGGTAGAAGCACCCCAACTGACTGCTTAGTCCCCCGAAAAGAGGCCCTCATGACCGCCATCATCGACATCATCGGACGCGAAATCCTGGATAGCCGGGGCAATCCCACCGTCGAGGTCGACGTCGTGCTGGAAGATGGCGCGCTTGGCCGTGCTGCCGTGCCGTCCGGCGCCTCCACCGGCGCCCACGAGGCGGTGGAACTGCGCGACGGCGACAAGGCCCGCTATCTCGGCAAGGGCGTCACCAAGGCGGTCGGCGCCGTCAACGGCGAGATCTTCGAGGCGCTGAACGGCCTCGATGTCGAGCAGCAGGCCCAGCTCGACCAGATCATGATCGACCTCGACGGCACGCCGAACAAGAGCCGGCTGGGAGCCAACGCCATTCTCGGCGTCTCGCTCGCCTGCGCCAAGGCGGCTGCGAACTCGCTCGACATGCCGCTGTACCGTTACGTCGGCGGCACCTCGGCGCGTCTCTTGCCGGTGCCGATGATGAACATCATCAATGGCGGCATGCACGCCGACAACCCGATCGACTTCCAGGAATTCATGATCCTGCCGGTTGGCGCGTCTTCCTTTGCCGAGGGCCTGCGCTACGGCGCCGAGGTCTTCCACACCCTGAAGTCGGAGCTGAAGAAGGCCGGCCACAACACCAATGTCGGCGACGAGGGCGGCTTTGCCCCGAACCTGCCGTCGGCGGACGCCGCGCTCGAATTCGTCATGAACGCGATCGGCAAGGCCGGTTACAAGGCGGGCTCCGACATCGTCATTGGGCTCGACTGCGCCTCGACCGAGTTCTTCAAGGACGGCAAATACGTCTACGAAGGCGAGGGCAAGACCCGCTCGATCTCCGAGCAGGCCAAGTACCTTGCCGACCTCGTCTCGCGCTATCCGATCGTGACCATCGAGGACGGCATGTCGGAAGACGACATGGACGGCTGGAAAGAGCTGACCGACCTCGTCGGCAAGAAGTGCCAGCTCGTCGGCGACGATCTCTTCGTCACCAACGTCAAGCGCCTTGCCGAAGGCATCAAGGCCGGACGGGCCAACTCGATCCTGATCAAGGTCAACCAGATCGGCACGCTGACCGAGACGCTCGCCGCCGTCGAGATGGCGCACAAGGCCGGCTACACCTCGGTGATGTCGCACCGCTCCGGCGAGACCGAGGATTCCACCATCGCCGACCTCGCGGTCGCCACCAATTGCGGACAGATCAAGACCGGCTCCCTTGCACGCTCCGATCGCACCGCCAAATACAACCAGCTCCTGCGCATCGAGCAGCAGCTCGGCAAGCAGGCGCTCTACGGCGGCAAGGCGGCACTGAAGGCTCTGGCATAAGCCAGCGGTCGGACAAAAACAGGGGAGGATCGACATGAGCGACGGCAAAAACGGCCTGCAACTGCGTTCGCTGATCAAGAAGAGCGGCGAGCTCGAAATCTCGCTGCTCGACGTGCCGACCCCCGAACCCGCCGCGGACGAGGTCGTCGTCCGCGTTGAGGCGGCGCCGATCAACCCGTCCGACCTCGGGCTCCTGATCGGCGCGGCCGACATGAGCACGGCAAAGGCTTCGGGCGACAAGGGCGCTCCCGTCATCACCGCGAAGGTGCCGGAAGGCGCGATGCGGGCGATGGCAGGCCGGCTCGACGAGTCCATGCCGGTTGGTAACGAAGGTGCGGGAGTCGTGATCAGGACCGGCTCGTCGGATGCCGCCAAGGCCCTGATGGGCAAGACCGTCGCCATGATCGGCGGCGCGATGTATACGCAGTATCGCACGCTGAAAGTACGCGAGTGCCTGCCGCTGCCCGAGGGCACCACGCCGGCCGAAGGGGCCTCCTGCTTCGTCAATCCGCTGACCGCGCTCGGCATGACCGAGACCATGCGACGCGAGGGTCACAAGGCGCTGGTGCACACTGCGGCCGCATCCAATCTCGGCCAGATGCTGAACAAGATCTGCATCAAGGACGGCATCCCGCTGGTCAACATCGTGCGCAGCAAGGAGCAGGCCGACATCCTGCACAAGATCGGCGCCAAATATGTCGTCGATTCCACCGCGCCGAGCTTCCTCGGCGATCTCACCAATGCGCTGGTCGAGACCGGCGCCACCATCGCCTTCGATGCCATCGGCGGCGGCAAGCTCGCCGGCGACATCCTCAACTGCATGGAAGTCGCGATCAACAAGACCGCGAAGGAATACAGCCGCTATGGCTCCAACGTGCACAAGCAGGTCTACGTCTATGGCGCGCTCGATGTTCGCCCGATCGAGCTGCCGCGCGGCTTCGGCATGGCCTGGGGCGTCGGCGGCTGGCTGCTGTTTCCGTTTCTGATGAAGATCGGGCAGGCGGACGGGGCTAGGCTGCGCCAGCGCGTCGTCGACGAACTGAAGACCACGTTTGCCAGCCACTACACCAAGGTGGTGTCGCTTTCGGAGGCGCTCGATCCCGCCAATATCGCGGTCTACGCCAAACGCGCCACCGGCGAAAAATTCCTCATCAACCCAAATAAATAATCGTGATGTGCAAGGGCACGTCACCAAAAGAAGGTCTTGTCTAAAGAAGGACTTGTCTAAAGAAGGTCTTGCCTTCTGAGCGAAGCGGGAGATTATTCCGCCGCCATTGAAAGCGGACAAAACCGCAAGGCGCGCTCAGAAGGGGACCTCTCCATGACCGATCTCAACCGCCGCCATTTGCTCGCAGGCGCCGCCGCCCTCGGTGCGGCGGCCGTGACCAAGCTTGGACCGACCGCCGCCAATGCCGCGGTGCCGCAAGCCGGCACGCAGGCGCCGGGCTTCTACCGCTATAAGGTCGGCAGCTACGAGTGCACCTCGATCAATGACGGCGCGCGCACTTTCCCGATGCCGGACAAGTTCGTCGTCAACGCGCCGAAGGAGGAAGCGCTGGCCGCGGGCGAGGCGGCCTACATGCCGAAGGGCATGGTCACGGTGCCGTTCAACCCGCAGCTCATCAACACCGGCTCCAAGCTCGTGCTGATCGATACCGGCAACGGTGTCGCCAATCTGGAGTCCAGCAAGGGCGCCGTCGGCCGCACTCTGCAGAACCTCCAGGCCGCCGGCATCGACCCCAAGAGCATCGACGTCGTGCTGCTCTCGCATCTGCATCCCGACCACACCAACGGCATTCGTCTCGCCGACGGCGCGCTTGCCTTCCCCAATGCGGAGATCATGGTGCCGGGCAAGGACTGGGAGTTCTGGACCAGCGAGGACAACGCCGCCAAGGCCGAGTCCAACGCGATGATGAAGAACTACTTCGCCAACGTGAAGAAGACCTTTGCCGGCCTCGAATCCAAGGTGACGAAATACGAGTGGGGCAAGGAGGTCGCGCCGGGCATCACGTCGATCGCGACGCCCGGCCACACCCCCGGGCACACCTCGTTCGCGGTCGCCTCGGGCGATGCTAAGGTGCTGATCCAGTCCGACGTCACCAACATCCCAGAGTTCTTCCTGCGCAATCCGGACTGGCATGTGATGTTCGACACCGATGCTGCGCTGGCGCAGGAGACCCGCCACAAATTCTACGACATGGCGGCAGCCGAAAAGGCGACCGTGATCGGCTTCCACTTCACCTTCCCCTCGGTCGGCCATGTCGAGAAGGACGGCGCCAAATATCGCCTGATCCCGTCGGCGTGGAATCCGACGATCTGAGCCGGTTTGCAGATTTGTGCCGAGGAGTCAGGCCGCCACTTGGCGGCCTGATTGTTTGGGCAACCGTTCAGAAACCCAGCGTTTCCAAATCCGACCGGTCCATGCACTTGCATCCATCACTCGGGACCGCTTAAGTGCCGCCCCGGCACTCCCGCTGAAGATTTCGAGGACACTCCATGGCCTACAATATCGTCACGATCGCCGGCAGCCTGCGCAAGGACAGCTTCTCGCTGAAGATCGCTCATGCGCTCGCCAAGCTCGCGCCGGCTTCGCTCAAGCTCGAGGTCATCACGCCGGCCGGCATCTCGTTCTTCAACCAGGACCTCGAGGGCGCGCCGCCGGCCGACTGGCTGTCTTTTCGCGAAAAGATCCAGAAGTCGGACGGCGTCATCTTCGTCACGCCGGAATACAATCGCGCGATCCCGGGCGTGCTGAAGAACGCCATCGACGTCGCCTCGCGGCCCTATGGCAAGAGCTCGTTCAACGGCAAGCCGGTCGGCATCGTCGCGAACTCGCCGGGTCCGCTCGGCGGCGTCAGCGCCGCCAAGACGCTGCAGAACATCCTGCCGGGCATTTCCGGTCCGATCCTGCAGCAGCCGGAGGCTTATCTGAACGGGGTGGGCGACGCCTTCGACGCCGACGGCAATCTGACGAAGGAGTCCCTGAAGCCCGTGCTCCAGGCCTATATCGACGCGTTTGCGGTGCACGTGGCGAAGCACCACGGCTGAGGCGCGATTCTCAGGACTTCGTCATGGCCGGGCAAAAGCGCGAAGCGCGTCTTCGCGCTAGATGTCCCGGCCATCCACGTGCTCGCTAAATTGACGAAGAACGTGGATGCCCGGCACAAGGCCGGGCATGACGGCTAAGTCAGGCACGGGAACGCGATGCGGGCGGGGGCAATTAGCACGCCCTTAACCAACCTGTCCCATCTTCCCAGGATGGTCTCCCGCGCGCGCCTGAAATCGATCCTGACCGGTCTTGCCCTCTATGCGATGGCGGCCGCCATCGTCGGCTATTTCGGCGTCAACGCCTATACCGGCAAATACGGCCTCAACGCCCGCCAGGAGCTCGACCAGGAGATCGTGGCGCTGACGAGCGAGCTTGCCCAGCTCAAGCGCGAGCGTGCCAGGAGCGAGCAGCGCGTTTCGCTGCTGCGCTCCGCGAAGATCGACCCCGACATGCTGGACGAGCGGGCGCGCTTCCAGCTCGACTACGTCAATCCGCGCGATCTCGTCCGGACGATCCCGGCGAACTGACAACTCTTCCGAAAGTTGAAGGCCTCCAAGTTGAAGGCCTCTAAGTTGAAGGCCTGGAACCGGACTGCCGTCTTGACGGCAGCGCCGCAACCGGCTCATGGCTTCCATCATCATGGCCAGGGTTGACGCAGATCAACCGGGCCGTGCCGGCACCGTCTAGATTGCCACCCGGAGGAAACAGTGATGAATGGGCAATCCCCCCGGCATCACGCTGCCCGTGTCGAGGCCGCCATTACGTCAGGCCAGGCGGCACGCTCGTCGCTCGTGGCCTCGTGGCGCCGTTCATCCAGATTGCATCGTCTTGATCCCGCCGGCCGTAGCTCGCCGAACCGGCTGAGCGAAGCCGAGCTGCACCGCGCGCGGGAGCGCGTCGCGCCGCTGCTCGCCGCCGCGCGGGGTGCGATGGACCGGCTCCATCAGGCGGTCGGCGCCAGCGGCTGCTGCGTGCTGCTTGCGGACGGCGAGGGCGTGCCAGTCGATCGCCGCGGCAGCCCGGCGGACGATGCGACATTTCAGTCCTGGGGCCTCTGGACCGGCGCGCTCTGGAGCGAGGAGCATGAGGGCACCAACGGCATCGGCACCTGCCTCGTCGAGCAGCGTCCGCTGACGATCGACCGCGATCAGCATTTCTTCACCCGCAACACGCTTCTGAGCTGCACCGCCGTTCCGATCTACGACCATGAGGCTGCGTTCGCGGGCGTGCTCGACGTCTCCTCCTGCCGCGCCGACCGCACCGACGTGTTTTCCAGTCTGATCGCGCTCGCGGCCGGTGAGGCGGCCAGGCGTATCGAGGCCGATCTGTTTCGCAGGGCCTTCGCCCATGCCCGCATCGTGCTGACGCAAGCTGCGGACGGCCAGTGCGGCGGCCTCGTTGCGGTCGATGCGGACGATCTCGTGATCGGCGCCACCCGGTCCGCCCGAGCGGGACTCGGGATTGCGCCCGGCCGGGCGTTGCAGCCGATGCCTGCCGCCGATCTCCTCGGCGGCGACACCGCGCGCGACCATCTTGCCGGCGGTCAGCGCGCAGTGTTGCAGCGGGCGCTCCTGCGTGCGGGCGGCAATGTCTCGGCGGCCGCCAAGGCCCTCGGCGTCAGCCGCGCCACGCTGCACAGAAAACTCAAGCGGTTCGAGCTGAACGCGCATTGAGCTGCTGGTAGATCCTCATGGTGAGGAGACCGCGAAGCGGTCGTCTCGAACCACAAGATGCCCTGCTGTCACCCCAGCCATCCTTCGAGACGCGCGCAAGAGCGCGCTCCTCAGGATGAGGTCAGTATGTGCGGCGGCGTCATTACGTGCGGCGGCACGACGTGCAGCCTCGTCACCTGTCGCAGAACTGCGACAGGTCGGCTCCGTCATCGCTCCTATCAGGGCTGACAGAAGACGCCTCCCGCGACATCGTCGGCGCAAGTCGCGACCACGCGACGAATTGCGCAAACAGCAAACATCGGGAGCGATCAATGAACAAGGTAGAATTCCTCAGCGTCACCAAAATTCCCTTCGCCGAACGTTACGACAATTTCATCGGCGGCAAATTCGTCGCGCCGATCTCCGGCAAGTATTTCGACAACGCCTCGCCGGTGACAGGCCAGATCGTCTGCAAGATCGCGCGCTCCGACGCGCAGGACGTCGAGGCAGCGCTCGACGCAGCGCATGCCGCGAAGGCCGCTTGGGGCCGCACCAGCGTCGCCGAGCGCGCCGCGATGCTGAACCGGATCGCCGACCGCATGGAAGACAATCTCGAGCGTCTCGCCATCGCCGAGACCTGGGACAACGGCAAGCCGATCCGCGAGACCCGCGCAGCGGACATCCCGCTGGCCATCGACCACTTCCGCTATTTCGCCGGCGCCATCCGTGCCCAGGAAGGCTCGATCGGCGAGATCGATCACGACACCGTTGCCTACCATTTCCACGAACCGCTCGGCGTGGTCGGCCAGATCATCCCCTGGAACTTCCCGCTGCTGATGGCCTGCTGGAAGCTCGCGCCCGCGCTCGCCGCCGGCAATTGCGTCGTGCTCAAGCCGGCCGAGCAGACCCCGGCCTCGATCATGGTCTGGGCCGAGATCATCGGCGACATTCTGCCGCCCGGCGTCCTCAACATCGTCAACGGCTTTGGTCTGGAAGCCGGCAAGCCGCTCGCGTCCAGCCCGCGCATCGCCAAGATCGCCTTCACCGGCGAGACCACGACGGGCCGGCTGATCATGCAATATGCCAGCCAGAACCTCATTCCCGTCACGCTCGAGCTCGGCGGCAAGTCGCCCAACATCTTCTTCAGCGACGTCATCGCCGAAGACGACGATTTCTTCGACAAGGCGATCGAAGGTTTCGTCATGTTCGCGCTGAATCAGGGTGAGGTCTGCACCTGTCCGAGCCGAGCGCTGGTCCATGCCGACATCTATGACCGCTTCATGGATCGGGCGCTGAAGCGCGTCGCCGCGATCAAGCAGGGCGATCCGCGCGCGGCCGACACCATGATCGGCGCGCAGGCTTCCGGCGAGCAACTCGCAAAAATCCTCTCCTACATCGACATCGGCAAGCAGGAGGGAGCCAAGGTGCTGGCCGGCGGTGGACGCGCCGAGCTCGGCGGCGATCTCGCCGGCGGCTTCTACGTCCAGCCGACCGTGTTCGAGGGCCACAACAAGATGCGCGTCTTCCAGGAGGAGATCTTCGGCCCCGTCGTTTCTGTCACGACCTTCAAGAACGACGAGGAGGCGCTCGAGATCGCCAACGACACGCCCTACGGCCTGGGGGCCGGCGTCTGGAGCCGCGACGCCAACCGCTGCTATCGCTTCGGCCGGGCAATCCAGGCCGGCCGGGTCTGGACCAACTGCTACCATGCCTATCCCGCGCATGCGGCCTTCGGCGGCTATAAGCAGTCGGGCGTCGGGCGCGAGACCCACAAGATGATGCTCGATCACTACCAGCAGACCAAGAACCTGCTGGTCAGCTACAGCCCCAAGAAGCTGGGCTTCTTCTGATCGGACGGAAGTGGGCGGCGCCGCTTCGGCGTCGCCCACTCCAAACGGCGGGACTTTATCGGCTCGACGCTTTTTGATGAGGTCACGAATCTGCGCGTGCGGCGACCGTGTCGATTTGTTGCCCGATCCGCGTCAAAGATTTTGCAATATTACGATCACGTTGCAGTGCGGCATAATGAAAGTCGTGCCATGCCGCCGCGGTGCTTTCCAAGGGCATTTGACTTGGGTTAGAGAGGGCTGAAGTTTTCTCTGACCCGGAATTCCCATGGCCGCACCCAAGAAAGCCGCCGCAAGCACTGCACAGGACAAGACCGACGGCGGTTCGCCCCCGGAATTCACCAGAGAGCAGGAGCTCAAGGCGCTCCGCGACATGCTCCTGATCCGGCGGTTCGAGGAAAAGGCCGGCCAGCTCTACGGCATGGGCGCGATCGGCGGCTTCTGCCACCTTTATATCGGCCAAGAGGCCGTGGTGGTCGGGATGCAGATGGCCCTGAAGCCGGGCGACCAGGTCATCACCGGCTATCGCGATCACGGCCATATGCTCGCCACCGGCATGGAGGCCAACGGCGTCATGGCCGAGCTCACCGGCCGTCGCGGCGGCTATTCCAAGGGCAAGGGCGGCTCCATGCACATGTTCAGCAAGGAGAAGCACTTTTACGGCGGCCACGGCATCGTCGGCGCCCAGGTCTCGCTCGGCACCGGGCTCGCTTTCGCCAATCACTATCGCGACAACGACAATGTCAGCGTCACCTATTTCGGCGACGGTGCGGCCAACCAGGGCCAGGTCTATGAGAGCTTCAACATGGCGGAGCTCTGGAAGCTGCCGGTGATCTACGTGATCGAGAACAACCGCTACGCCATGGGCACTTCGGTCTCGCGCGCCTCGGCGCAGCAGGATTTCTCCAAGCGCGGCGCTTCCTTCAACATTCCCGGCCAGCAGGTCGACGGCATGGACGTCCGTGCCGTCAAGGCCGCCGGCGACGAGGCGGCGGCCTGGTGCCGCGCCGGCAAGGGCCCCTTCATCCTGGAGATGCAGACCTACCGCTACCGCGGCCACTCGATGTCCGATCCCGCAAAGTACAGATCGCGCGAGGAGGTCGAAAAAGTCCGCCACGACCAGGATCCGATCGAGCAGGTGCGCAACCGCCTATTGGCCGCCAAGGTCAGCGAGCAGGATCTGAAGGCGATCGATGCCGAGGTGCGCGACATCGTCAACGCGTCCGCCGATTTCGCCCAGCATGATCCCGAGCCGGATGCCGCCGAGCTCTGGACCGATATTTACCGCTGAACGCGCGCAAGCTTTCTTTTGGAGTCGATATGCCAATTCAAGTGCTGATGCCCGCGTTGTCGCCCACTATGGAGAAGGGCAACCTCTCCAAATGGCTGAAAAAAGAGGGTGAGACGATCAAGTCCGGCGACGTCATCGCCGAGATCGAGACCGACAAGGCGACCATGGAGGTCGAGGCGACCGATGAAGGTACGCTCGGCAAGATCCTGATCCCCGAGGGCACCGCCGACGTGGCCGTGAACACGCCGATCGCAACGATTCTCGCCGATGGTGAGAGTGCCGCCGATCTCGCCAAGGCGCCCGCGCCTGCCCAGCAGCAGAAGGCTGCCGAATCCGCAGCTCCTGCCGCCGCGAAGGCCGAGGCTCCAGCTCCCAAAGCTGCGCCGGCGCCGCAGGCCGTCGCAGAACCCGACCCGGAAGTGCCCGCCGGCACCGAGATGGTGACGCAGACCATCCGCGAAGCCCTGCGCGATGCCATGGCAGAAGAAATGCGCCGCGACGCCGACGTCTTCGTGATGGGCGAAGAGGTCGCCGAGTACCAAGGCGCCTACAAGGTGACCCAAGGGCTGCTTCAGGAGTTCGGCGCCAAGCGCGTCATCGACACGCCGATCACCGAGCACGGCTTTGCCGGCATCGGCGTCGGCGCTGCGATGAGCGGTTTGAAGCCGATCGTCGAGTTCATGACCTTCAACTTCGCCATGCAGGCGATCGACCAGATCATCAACTCCGCGGCCAAGACGCTCTACATGTCCGGCGGCCAGATGGGCTGCTCGATCGTGTTCCGCGGGCCCAACGGCGCTGCTTCCCGCGTGGCCGCTCAGCACAGCCAGGATTATTCGTCCTGGTATTCGAACGTCCCGGGCCTCAAGGTCGTCGCGCCGTTCTCGGCCGCTGATTACAAGGGCCTACTCAAGGCTGCGATCCGCGATCCCAATCCGGTGATCTTCCTCGAGAACGAGATGCTCTACGGTCACACCGGCGAGGTGCCGAAGCTCGATGACTTCGTGATTCCGATCGGCAAGGCGCGCATCGTGCGTTCCGGCAGCCATGTCACGATCATCTCGTGGTCGAACGGCATGAGCTACGCGCTGAAAGCCGCCGACGAACTCGCCAAGGACGGCATCGAGGCCGAGGTGATCGACCTGCGCACGCTGCGTCCGATGGACACCGAGACCATCATCAACTCCGTCAAGAAGACGGGACGTGCCGTCACGGTGGAAGAGGGCTGGGCCCAGAGCGGCGTCGGCGCCGAGATCGCCGCGCGGATCATGGAGCATGCCTTCGACTATCTGGATGCGCCTGTAACCCGCGTCTCCGGCAAGGACGTGCCGATGCCCTATGCCGCGAACCTGGAAAAGCTCGCGCTGCCTTCGGCTGCCGAAGTGGTCGAGGCCGCCAAAGCCGTCTGCTACAGGTAGACCATGGCGGGCCCGAAGGAGCAGCCATTGCCACCCGACGTCCTCGTCCGCGATGATGCTGTCGAGATCCTGCGCGTGTTCGTGCTGGACGGCGGGCTGTCGATGGCGTTCCAGCGAGCCTTCGACGAGCCCGACATGTGGGGCCTACTGCTCGTCGATCTCGCCCGTCACGCCGCGCGCGCCTATGCGCGCGAGAGCGAATACACCGAGGAGGACGCGCTGAACCGGATCATCGAGATGTTCCAGGCCGAGATCGAGCGTCCTACCGACACCGGCACCACGACGCCGCGCGGGAAGGGGCACTGACCGTGGCAATCGAATCCTATCATGTCGATTTCATGCTGGAGGCGATCCGCGAGGCGGAAGCCTCAATCGCGCAAGGCGGCCTGCCGATCGGCGCCGTGCTGACCCGCGATAACAATGTGATCGCCCGCGGCCACAACAATCGCGTGCAGGAGAACAACCCGATCCTGCACGGCGAGATGAGTTGCCTGCGCGAGGCGGGTGCGATTTCGTTCCACGATACCGTCATGTACACCACGCTGTCGCCATGCGCGATGTGTGCCGGTGCGCTCGCGCTGTTCAAGGTCAAGCTCGTGGTCATCGGTGAGTCCGTCACCTTCGAGGGCTCCAAGGACATTCTCGACAAGTTCGGCATCCCGTGGATCGACCTTGCCGACGACCGCTCCATCACGATGATGAAAAATTGGCGTTCTATTCCTGCCAATGAGCGCCTGTGGCAAGGCGACATCGGCAACTAACCTGGTCTGTCCGTCTTCGGTCCGGAGACGGTTTTTGCAAAGTTCTTCTTGAGGTCAGCATGCCCATCAACATCCTGATGCCCGCTCTTTCGCCGACGATGGAGAAGGGCAACCTCGCCAAGTGGCTGAAGAAGGAAGGCGACAAGGTCAAATCCGGCGACGTCATCGCCGAGATCGAGACCGACAAGGCGACCATGGAGGTCGAGGCCATCGACGAGGGGACGATCGCCAGGATCCTCGTGCCCGAGGGCACGCAGGACGTCCCGGTCAATGACGTGATCGCGGTGCTGGCCGGCGAGGGCGAGGACGTGAAGGCGGCAGGTGCCGCCAAGCCCAGTGCTTCCACCGCACCTCCGAAAGCTGCTGAAGCTCCCGCTGCCGCAGCGGCTCCTGCGGCTGCTGCGCCCAAGGCCGCGCCGGCGCCCGCCGCAGCACCTGCACCGCAAGCCGCAGCACTGGCCGTGCAGAGCAACGGCCATGGCGGCCGCGTGTTCTCCTCGCCGCTGGCGCGCCGTCTCGCCAAAGAATCCGGCCTCGACGTGTCGATGGTGACTGGCACCGGTCCGCACGGCCGCGTGGTGGCGCGCGACGTCGAGCAGGCCAAGTCCGGCAAGGGCCTCAAGGCATCCGCCGCGACGCCGTCAGGCGCGCCCTCGAGCGCGCCGACCATGTCGGACAAGCAGATCCTGTCGCTGTTCGAGCCGGGCTCTTACGAGGTCGTCCCGCATGACGGGATGCGCCGCACGATCGCGCAGCGCCTGACCGCGTCGATCCAGAACGTCCCGCACTTCTACCTCACCATCGACTGCGACATCGGCAAGCTGCTCGCCGCGCGCGAGGAGATCAATGCGGCTGCTCCCAAGGACAAGGAGAAGAAGCCGCTCTACAAGATCTCGGTCAACGACTTCGTCATCAAGGCGATGGCGGTCGCGCTGCAGAAGATCCCGAATTGCAATGTGAGCTGGACCGAAAGCGGCATGGTCAAGCACCACCATTCCGACGTCGGCGTTGCGGTGGCGATGCCCGGCGGCCTGATCACGCCGATCATCCGCAAGGCTGAGACCAAGACGCTGTCGACCATCTCCAACGAGATGAAGGATTTTGCGACACGCGCCCGCTCGCGCAAGCTGAAGCCGGAAGAATACCAGGGCGGCACCACGGCCGTTTCCAACCTCGGCATGTTCGGCATCAGCCACTTCACCGCCGTGATCAATCCGCCGCACGCGACGATCCTCGCAGTCGGCACCAGCGAGGAGCGGCCGGTCGTCCGCGGCGGCAAGATCGAGATCGCGAACATGATGAGCGTGACCCTGTCCTGCGATCACCGTGCCATCGACGGCGCGCTCGGCGCAGAGCTGATCGGCGCCTTCAAGCAGCTGATCGAAAATCCCGTCATGATGATGGTGTAGCCCAGGGAGGCGCCGGGTGAATGCGAACGCGCTGGCCCTGGATCTCCTTGTTGCTCTCGGCTGTGGTTGCACTCATTCCTGTCGGGCTCGATATTCTGCATTCCGCGTTCTTTGCCGGCGAGCAGCTGGCACGGAGCATCGGCCAGGCGGTCGTTCTGATCGCGCTGGCTATCATGGCCGGCGCGATCCTGCTCGAATGGCTGGTCCGGGTTATCATTTCCAGGCGCCGCGTCCGCGGCGCCTCTTGAGTTGAATGGGGAGCCGCCATGGCCGACACATCCTTCGACGTCATCATCATCGGCTCCGGTCCCGGCGGCTATGTCACCGCGATTCGGGCGGCCCAGCTCGGCTTCAAGGTCGCGATCGTCGAGAAATCCTATCTCGGCGGCATCTGCCTGAACTGGGGCTGCATCCCGACCAAAGCGCTGCTGCGCTCGGCCGAGATCTACCACTACATGCAGCACGCCAAGGATTACGGCCTGTCGGCGGACAACGTCTCGTTCGATCCGAAGGCGGTGGTGCAGCGCTCGCGCGGCGTCTCGAAGCGGCTGAACGACGGCGTCGGCTTCCTGATGAAGAAGAACAAGGTCAGCGTGATCTGGGGTGCGGCCTCGATCGATGCGCCCGGCAAAGTCACCGTGAAGAAGTCCGACGTCGAGGGCCCAAAGGGCACGCTGGGTGAGGGGACGTATCAGGCCAAGCACATCATCGTCGCGACCGGCGCGCGGCCGCGCGTGCTGCCGGGCCTCGAGCCCGACAAGAAGCTGATCTGGACCTATTTCGAAGCGATGGTGCCGGAGCGGATGCCGAAATCGCTGCTGGTGGTCGGCTCCGGCGCGATCGGCATCGAGTTCGCGTCTTTCTTCCACACCATGGGTTCTGACGTCACCGTGGTTGAAGTGCTGCCGCAGATCCTGCCGGTTGAGGACGCCGAGATCGCAGGCCTGGCCCGCAAGCGTTTTGAGAAGCAGGGCATCAAGATCCTGTCCTCGACCAAGGTGACCAAGCTCGAGAAGATGGCCGATAGCGTCGTTGCTACCATTGACGACGGCAAGGGCAAGCCTGTGACGACCGAGTTCGAGCGCGTGATCTCGGCCGTCGGCGTCGTCGGCAACATCGAGAATCTCGGTCTCGAAAAGCTCGGCGTCAAAACCGATCGCGGCGTCATCGTGATCGACGGCTACGGCAAGACCAACATCCCCGGCATCTACGCCATCGGCGACGTCGCCGGCCCGCCGATGTTGGCTCACAAGGCCGAGCACGAAGGCGTGATCTGCGTCGAGGCGATCAAGGGCCTGCACCCGCACGCCATGGACAAGAACCTGATCCCAGGCTGCACCTATTGCAATCCGCAGGTCGCCTCCGTCGGCCTCACCGAAGCCAAGGCCAAGGAGAACGGCCGTGAGATCCGCGTCGGCCGCTTCCCCTTCGTCGGCAACGGCAAGGCCATCGCCCTCGGCGAGGACCAGGGGTTGGTCAAGGTGATCTTCGACAAAAAGACCGGCCAGCTGCTCGGCGCCCACATGATCGGCGCAGAGGTCACCGAGTTGATCCAGGGCTACGTCGTCGCCATGAACCTGGAGACGACGGAAGAGGAGCTGATGCACACGGTATTCCCGCATCCGACGCTGTCGGAGATGATGAAGGAAGCCGTGCTGGATGCGTATGGACGGGTGCTGAATATTTGACGAGCGCGCATCGCCGCCCGACACCGTCATTGCGAGCGAAGCTAAGCCATCCAGACTGCCTCCGCGGAAAGATTCTGGATTGCTTCGCTGCGCTCGCAATGACGAGCGGAGGGATCTGTTTGCAAAACAAGAAGGAAACCACCCCATGCACGACAACGACAACCTCACCATCGAACGCCCGACCTTCGTCACCCATCTCGAATGCGCGATGGAGGGCGACCATTACGCCGCCGACCAGGTCCATAACCTCTCCAAGGCCGGCAAGCCTTTGCTGGTGCGCTACGACCTTGCCGGCGTGAAGAAAGCGCTGACCAAGGATGCGCTTAGCCAGCGCCCCGCCGACATGTGGCGCTATCGCGAGCTCTTGCCGGTGCGGAAATGCAAGGACATCGTCTCCCTCGGCGAAGTCACGACTCCGCTGATCCGGCTGCCCAAGCTCGGCGCAAAACTCGGCGGCGGCGAGATCATCGTCAAGGACGAGGGGCGGCTGCCGACCGGCTCGTTCAAGGCGCGCGGCCTCGTGATGGCGGTGTCGATGGGCAAGGCGCTCGGCATCAAGCACATGGCGATGCCCACCAACGGCAATGCCGGCGCGGCGCTCGCGGCCTATGCCACCTCCTGCGGCATCAAGACCACGATCTTCTGTCCGGCCGATACGCCCGAGGTGAACGTCAGCGAGATCGAGCTTCAGGGCGCGACCGTCTACCGCGTCAACGGCTATATCGACGATTGCGGCAAGATCGTCGGCGAGGGCAAGGCGAAAGTCGGCTGGTTCGACACCTCGACCTTGAAGGAGCCGTACCGGATCGAAGGCAAGAAGACGATGGGGCTCGAACTGGCCGAGCAGCTCGGCTGGGACGTGCCCGACGTGATCTTCTATCCCACCGGCGGCGGCACCGGCCTGATCGGGATGTGGAAGGCCTTCGACGAGCTGGAGAAGATCGGCTTCATTGGCTCGAAGCGCCCGCGCATGGTTGCGGTGCAGGCCTCCGGCTGCGCGCCGATGGTGCGCGCCTATGAGGCCGGCACCGAGCATGCCACGCGCTGGGAGGACGCCCACACCATCGCGTCGGGCATTCGCGTGCCGCAGGCGATCGGCGACTTCCTGATCCTGCGCGCGGTGCGCGAGAGCAAGGGTTTTGCCATCGCCGTCGACGACGACAAGATCTCGTCGGCGCTGAACGAGGTCGCGCGCGAGGAGGGGCTGCTGCTGTGCCCCGAAGGCGCTGCGACCTACGCCGCCTACAAGGACAGCCTCGCCGACGGACGCGTCTCGAAGGGTGACCGCGTGATGCTGTTCAATTGCGCCACCGGCCTGAAATACCCGCTGCCGCCGGTCAACCGCACGCTCGATCGCCACAAGCCGATCGACTATTCGCAGTTCTAGCGCGGCATTTCGTCTCTTCACGAACGATCCCTCTTCCCGTACGCGGGAAGAGACAAAAACAACAATGACATCGTTGGGAGAAGACAATGAAGGCCGCCTGGGCTGCGCTGATTGCTATTCTCGCTGTTGCAGGCGCCGCGCGCGCCGACGACTATCCTTCACGTCCCATCACCATCATCGTCCCCTTCGCGGCGGGCGGGCCGTCGGATGCGATGGCGCGTGTGCTCGCCGAGCGGATGCGGACATCGCTTGGGCAACCGCTGGTGATCGAGAACGTCACTGGCGCGGGCGGCTCGATCGGCGTCGGCCGTGCCGTGCATTCGGCCCCCGACGGCTACACGATCTCATTCGGCCATCTCGGCACCCACGTTGCCAACGGCGCCGTCTACAAGCTCAACTACGACTTGGTCGCGGACCTGGAGCCGGTGGTGCTGCTGCCGAGCAATCCGATGATCGTCGTCAGCAAGAACGCGGTGCCCGCAACCTCGCTGAAGGAGCTGCTGGACTGGCTGAAGTCGCGGCCGTCGCCGCCGACCGCCGGCACCGCGGGCGCGGGCTCGGGCAGCCACATCGCCGGCGTCTATTTCGAGAGCGTCTCCGGCATCAAGCTGCAATACGTGCCGTATCGCGGCACCGCGCCCGCCCTGAACGATCTGATCGCCGGCCAGATCGACGTCATCGTCGACCAGACCTCGAACTCCATCAACCAGGTCCGCGCCGGCACCATTCGCGCCTACGCCATCACCGACGACAAGCGCCTGTCCTCGGCGCCCGACATCCCGACGGCGGAGGAGGCGGGCCTGAAGGGTTTCAACATGACGCTGTGGTCCGGGATGTGGGTGCCCAAGGGTACGCCGAAGCAGATCGTTGCCAAGCTCAACGCCGCAGCTGTGGAAGCGCTCAACGATCCCGGCGTGAAGAAGCAGCTCGAAAGCCAGGGGCTTGAGATGACACCCCAGAATCAGCTCACGCCCGAGGCCCTCGGCACCCGCCAGAAGGCTGAGATCGCGAAGTGGTGGCCGATGATCAAGGCGGCGAACATCAAGGTGGATTGAGCGCCGTGTCGCAGGGCTCGGCGCCGGCGTATCATGTCTCGGTTTGATCGGAGCCGGACAGGGCCATCCGCAGACATTCAAGCAGAGCGGGCGTGGAGAACGGCTTCGCGAGAAAGCAGATAGCGCCCGCTTTCAGCGCGCGGTCGCGCACGGCATCGTCGGGAAAAGCCGTCATGAAGATGAAGGGCGTGTGGTGACCAAGGCTGCGCATGTGCGTCAAGAGCTCAAGGCCGCCCATCAACGACATCTGCACATCCGCGATCACGCAGGACGTCGTCTTCAGTTCGGCCGATTGAAGAAATTCGTCAGCGGAGCGAAAGATGTTGACCGTGTATCCCCGCGACGTCAGCAGATTATTGGTCGCAAGGCGGACTGATCGATCATCGTCAATGACGGAAATGGCCAACGGGATTGACAAGATGATCGCTCCTGATCGGGGAGCCGCCGATCACGGTGCCGCACTTGGCGAAAGTGAGCCCTTGGAGCGAGCTTGAAAAGCATACTTAGGTTTGCATCTTTCCGCCCGGGCGTGAGATTCCGAGCGCCTCCACCATTCTGACGAGATCGGCCAACGACTTGGCGCCCATTTTCCGCATGATCTGCCCACGATAGATCTTGACGGTAATCTCGGCCAATCCAAGCTCGGCAGCGACCTGCTTGTTCATCAGGCCGGATGCCACCAGAGTGAGGATGTCGCGCTGGCGCGCGCTCAAACCCTCGAAGCGGGACCGCACTCCCGCGACCGACTCCTCTGCATTGCGTCGCTTGCGATCCCGTTCGATCGCGGCCCGCACCGCATCCAGCATGTCCTGGTCGCGCACCGGCTTGGTCAGAAAATCGATCGCGCCGCTCTTCATGGCCCTGACGGTCATCGGAATATCACCATGACCGGTGATGAAGATAATGGGCGTGTGAATGTTCGCCTTCGCTAGGTCCGACTGCAGGTCAAAGCCGCTTGAGCCCGGCAGGCGGATGTCGAGCACAAGGCAGCTGGGGACCGCCGGTGGCTTGGCTTCCATGATCTCCGCCGCGGAGCCGAAAGCCTCGACCTTGAGACCGACGGATTGAAAGAGGTTGGTGAGCGCACGGCGCATCGATGGATCGTCGTCGACGATCAAGACGATCGGATCGTCGGAACTCGTCTGCACCGTCGCCGCCTTGGGAATGTCGGTCACGACGTGTCCTCGATCGCCAAGGGCAGGGCAATCTGGAATGTTGCTCCGCTTCCGTCATTGGGGAGGGCCGAGAGCCGGCCCGCATGAGCCTCGATGATCGATCGGCAGATCGACAGTCCCATCCCCAGGCCGCTCGGCTTTGTCGTGAAGAAAGGTGTGAAGATGCGCTCCGTCGCGCTGTTGCCAAGCCCGACCCCGCGATCTGTCACGGTCAGGAGCATGCGACCTTCGCCGTGCTCGCTCACCTGGCTGGAGCGGATCGCAAGCTCGCGCGGGCGTTCCACATTGGCGTGCATAGCTTCGATCCCGTTTATGACCAGGTTGATCAGCACCTGCTGGAGCTGGATCCGGTCGCCGCAGACTCTGGGCAGAGCGGACGCCAGCTCCATTCGCACCGACACGGCATGGGTGGCAAGCTCGCGCCGGACGAGCGCCACGGTCTCCCTGACGAGCTGGTTCATGTCGACCGGAGCCATCTCGATCTCGGTCTTTTTCGCAAGCGCTCTGATCCGGCGGATCACCTCGCTGGCGCGATTGGCGTCCTCGACGATCCATTCCACGGAACGGCGCGCGGCATTCAGGTCGGCCGGTTCGCGGTCGAGCCATCCGATGCAGGCATCCGCATTGGAGATCACGGCGGCCAAGGGCTGATTGATCTCGTGGGCGATCGAGGCCGTGAGTTCGCCGAGCATCGTGACGCGCGTAACGTGAGCAAGCTCGGCTTGCGCCTTGCGCAGTGCTTCCTCGGCCTGCTCGGCGCGGATGGCCGCCGTCACGTCGCTGCTGACCCCACGATAGCCGAGAAAGTTGCCGTTCGCGTCGTGCAAGGGCTTGCCGCTGGTGCGCACGTAGATCGGAGATCCGTTGCGATCCTTGCTTCGGTAGACCAGGTCGCGAAACGGAAGGTGGGCATCGAGCGTCGCGCGATGCCGCTCCCACTTCTCTGGCTCGAGCTCGGCGTCGGGCGGAATGTCCCAACGGGCGAGGCCGATCACGCCCGTGGGCACGGGACCGGCCGTGTCGGCATGTTCCGAAATCCGTGTGATACGGTGGTCCGGCCCGCTCTCCCAAAACCAGTCCGAGGCGGTTTCGGCATAGTCGCGAAATCGCTGCTCGGACAGCTTGAGCTCGTCAAAGGCTTTTTGCAGCGCTTGTCTTGCGGCAAACTGCTCGGTGACATCGACGTGGGTGCCGATGATCTCCGTCACATCGCCGTCCCCGCCGACGACGGGATGCCCCTCCGTATGGACGTGTCGTACCGAACCGTCCGGACGCACAATCCGAAAATCAACTTCGAAAGGCTGCTTTTGCCGGATTGCCTGACGTTCCACATCGACGATCCGCTTAAAGTCTTCGGCGAGGATCCGTTGTTGGAAAGCCTGCGCCGACAGATCAATCTGGTCCGGGTTGAATCCGAACAGGCGATAGAGTTCGGCCGATCGGTAAGCGAATTCCTGACGGCGCACGTCCCAGGCCCAGCTGCTCGTGTGGCTGAGGCGCTGGGCTTCGGCCAGATAGGCTTCGCTGCGACGCAGTCGCTGTTCGGTTTCCTTTGCCGTAGTGACGTCAGTGACCGCTCCGACAAACTCGATGTGGCCGGATCCATGTCTCACCGCGAGTGCCACGGAATGGAGATATTTGATGGATCCATCGGGCATCAGCAGGCGATATTCATGGTCGAAATCGCCGACGTCACGGAAGGCCCGATCAAGGGTCTTGCTGACCGCATTGCGATCTTCCGGATGGATGCGCTGGAAAACAAAATCGAGCGTCGGTTTGACCTGCGGGTCACCCTGGAAGATGCGAAAGGTCTCCCTGGACCAGACGGCCTCGCGGGTTGCCAGGCTCAGGCCGAAGCTGCCGGTGCGGCTCAACTCCTGCGCTTGGGCAAGGTAGGCCTCGCTCTGCCGCAGCGCATCCTCCGCCTCCTTGCGCTGGGTGATGTTTTCGCAGGCGACCAGCACGATCGGCGTGCCGTCGCCGCGCCGCATGGCCTTGGCGTTCTCACGGACCCAGAGGACCGAGCCGTCCTTCCGGATCTTGCGAATCTCCCAGGTGTGCGACTGGTCCACGGTTTCCAGGCACAGCCCGACACAGCGACGGACGAAATCGCGGTCCTCTTCGAAAAAGACGTTCAGCACAGATTGGCCGGTCAACTCGGCCGCCGTGTAGCCCAGTTGCGCGGCGCCAAATGTATTCACGTTGAGCACCGTTCCGGCCGGATCGACCATGAAATACATGACCGGATTGTGCTCGAACACTTGTCGCCATTGCTTCACGGCGTCGCGCAGGTCGGCATTGTCCTGCCGCCAGCCTTCTCCAGTCGCGGACTCGTCTTTCGCCGCATTGCCGAGAGATCGAAGCGCCGCAAGGCCGCCGAGCAGGAATTGCGCGGCCGAGTTCCCTAGTTTTGCGATCTGGCCAGGCATCATCGCAAGCGTCCCGGCCCGCGTGGGGCAGGGCGAGTAGAGCACTTTGCGACAGCAGGGGCAATTCCCTGATCAAAGCAGGATTCCGCATCGAAAGTTCGCGGGCTCCGTGCAGCTTGCCAGCGTTGCGCCGTCTCGTTGCGAGCGGACGAAACTCCGGTAAATCACCGGACAAACCTATGTATAGGTCGCGCAATCCTAGTCATACGCTGCATTTACCTCCGTACAATTGAGCGGCCCGTCACATGGGGACTAGTCTCACCGGCAATCCAGTGGTGTCGATCGCGACGCATGAACACTCGAGTAGCGCGGCGTCGTGCACTCAAGAGGCCAGCTTCGCCTCCGCCGGCGCTGACTTGCCGATGATCTGGCTGGTCACGATTGAGAAGCCGCATTTCGTTGACGAACGTTATGATTGTGCATCAGCGCCCGTGGGGATCCTCGACCGCCAGAGGCGCCCATCAGAGGCCAGGAGGAGAGGATCATGTGCGATAAGCCCGAACACTCCGAGCGCCCTTCCGCCGCAAAAAGCTGCGCCGTCTGCAGCGGGAAGTTCGGCCTCGTCCGGTATTATTCCTGGCGAGCGCCGCTTTGCTCCCGGAAATGTCTCGATCGCTTCAGGGCGCGCCGCGAACGCGATCGCCGATGGCTGTTTCGGTCTCAGGCGGCGTAAGCACTAGTCACCGGATCCGCTGCGTTCGGCAATTCTGTATCGGGAGGCTGCGCGTTGAACCGTTGTTGCAAGCTCCTCTTGGCGATCACGCTGCCGCTTTCGTTGATGACGGGAGCGGAGGCGGACGAGGCCGGACAGGATGGCGCACATCGTAGTCATCCGCCTCGGGATCTGCTGCTGCACGAGCCAGTTCTATTCGAGTTGGCACATGCCGGACAATCCGGTGCTGACTTGCTGCAGCAACGCCGACTGCTACCCGACGGAGATACGGCGAGTCGAGGAAAGCATCTACGCGCTGCGCCGGGAAGACGGGAAATACATCCTCATTCCACCTCAGAAGGTCGAGCGAAACAGGGATAATCCCGACGGCCGCAACCATCTTTGCGCGCCGCCGCCGTCCGCCTCTCTCGTCGACACGGTCTACTGCTTTGCGCTCGGAGGCGCCACATGAGGTTCATACTGGTGAACGGCAGGACCCCTTTCCGCAAAACGTTCTGCCTCTGGTGCTGCGAGGAGATCAGCAGCGGCTATCTTCGCGAAGCGAAGACGCTGCTGCCCTACTGCGGCTACGAGTGCTACGCGCTTCATGGCGAAGCTGCGCCGTTGATCGAGGGACGCACGCGAGCGGCGTCCTGAACGGGCAGGAGAGCGAAACCGGCGGTGGATCTGCCGTCAGGGTGAGAGGACATGACGATGAGATTCATGCTCGTCAATCAGGAAGGGCCTCGCTGCGGCGATACCTGCAGCGCGTGCGCCCAGCCGCTGGGCGCGAGTTACGTCCGCCATGTGCGCGCTGAGCGGCGGTACTGCGACTATGATTGCTACCGTCGATATCAGCAAACGACGGTGGAAATGCTCTGGCCTTACCGCGGTTCGCTCGAGGCGATCACGGTGTCGAGCTGGAACTGGATACTGCCGACGGGCGCGCTCTCGCGCTCGCTGACGGAAGCATTTCTGCGCGCGTACGAACCCTCTGACCACGGAAGGAGGTGACGGCTCGCCAAACGATGCGGACCCGCGCAGAGAGGTCGGTCGCAGTCACTGCATCCAGCTTCACGCCGCGTCCAGCCCCGGCGTCGCGAAGCTAGGGCGCGGCGGCTGCGGCCGATGCCGTCGGCATCGCGCCCACGTTCGGCGTCGTAACGCGCTGCTCGGACTTCACCGCGACGACGCTGCTGGCCTCAAACCTCGCGCGGTAGACCAGCACGTTCTCGATCACGCGCTGGACGTAGTTGCGCGTCTCCGACAGCGGGATGCGCTCGACCCAGTCGACCGGATCGACCTTGGGATCCCTGGGGTCGCCGCGCGCCTGCACCCATTCGCGCACGCGGCCCCGGCCGGCATTGTAGCCGGCGAAGGTCATGATCTGGTTGCCGCGGTATTCCGACATCAGCGCGCTGAGCTCGGCCGCGCCCATCTGCGTGTTGTAGACGGGATCGGAGACCATTTTATCCCAGTCGTAGGTCAGGCCGAAGCGCTTTGCGGTGTCGCGGCCCGCTTCCGGCGTCACCTGCATCAGCCCGACTGCATTGGCGGCCGATTTGTCGCGCTGGTCGAACGAGCTTTCGGTGCGTGCCACCGAATAGATCACGCTGGGCTCGATCGCGGGCGCAACCTGCTTATGTTCAGGGATGCCGATGGTCGGGAAGGCGTAGTGATCGAGCGCGAGCCCGCGCGCCAGCGCCGACTTGCCGACCTCCAGCATCACGCGCGCATCGTTGCGCCGGCCGGCGAGCTCGCCGAGCGCTTCGAGTGCCGCCACGTCGGTGCTCTCCTTGGCGAAATCCTCGGCGTAGTAAAACACCATGTCGCGCTCACCGACGCCGTAGAGCATGTCGGCGGCGCGTACGCGCTCGTCCGCGGGCGGCGCGTCGACTGCTGCCAGCACAAGCGAGGGCGCGCGCAGCTCGATGCGGTCGAGGCCGAGCCTGGCGCGGGCGAGCTGGCCGTAATAGGCGGTCGGATAGCGCGCCGCTGCCTGATAGCTCAGGCGCGCATCGGCGGTTGCGGTCATCGCCTCGGCCGCGCGGCCGCGCCAATAATGCGCGCGCGACAGCGCGATCGGGTTGGCCGAGCCTTCGTCGATCGCGGCGAAGTGCGTCATCGCCGCCTTGGGATCGTCGAGATAGCGCAGCGCGATCCAGCCGCACATGAAGTGATAGTCGACGCGATAGACCTCCATCGCGGGCACGGCCGCCGAGCGCACCACGTCATAGGCGGTTTTGAACTTGCCCTGGTCGAGCAGTTTTCGCGCGAGCAGGCGGCGCTCGCGCCACCAGGCGTCGGTGTCTTGCGCCGCCATCGTATCGGGCGCGGCGGCCAGGATCACCTCGGCCGCGTCGTCGATGCGGTCATTCTGGAGATGCCATTGCGCGCGGCACAGCACATAGCCGAGGTCACGGCGCGCCTCGGCTGAGACGTCATCGAGGTAATCCTTGGCCTTGTTGGCCTTGCCGGTGACCGCGGAGCAGGCCTTGACGATCGCGAGCGCATCCTCGCCGAGCCGCTTGGCTGCGCGCCGCGCCCCCGCATAGTCCTTGGCGCCGAGGCGCTTGTCCATGCGGGCACGATGATCCTCACTGGTCAGGAGATCGCGAAACGCTTCGTAGGAATCTTCCTCGCTGCGTTCGGACAATTCGTCCGTGCGCCAGGCATTGCGCACCAGACGCGCGGCCCTGTCGCTGTCGCCCTCGGTCATCAGCACGCGGGCGAGTGCGAACTTGCCCTTGGCGCTGGTCGGCCGGTCCATCGTGAATTTGTGCACGGTCGCCGCGTCGGCCTTCTCCTGCCACAGCCGCGCCTCGGCACGGCGGCGGAGCAGCGCGCTGCTCGGCCAGTCCGGATTGGCGGCGAGGAAGGCGGCGTAGCGCTTGAAATTCGCCGTGCTTTCGGAATGGCGCAGCATGAACCAGTCGGCGAGCTTCTGCCCGGCTGGGTCGGCAATGCGGTCGCGCGCCGCGCCCGCGTCCTCGGTCTTGCCCTTCCGCGCGAGATCGATGGCATCCTTCAACGCGGCGAGATCGCCGGTCAGCGGCGGGGCTGCCGCCTTGTCTGAGGGGGCGTCGTCCTGCTTCTTCGACTTGCGCTTGGCCTCGGCATGCTTGCCGTGCCGCGCCTTGCCGGCGGAGGCATGGCGCTGCTTGCCGGCTTTCGCCTCATGCGTTTTTTTCGGCGCGGACGATTTGTGACTGCTCTTCGCTGCCAGATCTGTAGGGATGAAGGCCAAAGCGGCCACGGCAACGACACACGCGAGCGAGCGTAGGCACTGGTTCATTCCGTGCTCCCCCTGCGAAACCAGTACAAACCAAAGTCCGCGACGAGATGCGGCTCGAGAATCAAAACGGCGTCAAAAATGGTGACACGACGTCGTTTCGCATCCTCAAGCTGTTCCAACAATGCGGCGAAATACGGATGGAGCGAGGGAACCTGTGCAACGCCGGGTCGAGCGGGTCTCTTAACCTTTCATTAACGAACAGGGCTCGCGCGACGATTGCGGCGGTTCAGGACGCCACAAGCGGCCAAATTGCGCGTATTCCCGACGGCAAATCCGATGTATTGGGTTCCAAGGCCTTTTCCCTTCAGCCCATTGTCCCGCGCCCATGCCGATTTTCAACCAGTCGATCCGGCGCAAGATCGTCGGGATTGCGCTCGGCCTCATCATCCTGATGGTCGTCACCGCGATCCTGTCGATGGTGATGTCGAGCCGCGTCGGCCATCTCCTGGATGAGCTGACCGCGCGGTATATTCCGGCTTACGGCCACCTGGCGCGGTCCAATGTGCGTTCGCTGGAGCGGGCGCTGGCGATGCGGCGCATGGTGATCGCCAAAATGCAAACGCCGCCGGACGAGGAGGGCTTTGCGGCGCGGCTGAAGATCTTCAGGGAAACGGACGCCCAGGTCGAGCAGGAGGCCGAAGCCGCGCGAAAGCTGATCAACGCGATCATCGACGATGAGAGCACACCGTCGGACAACGCGGCACTCGCCCGGATCGAGACGCGCATCGAGAATGCAGTCAAGGAGCTTCGCCGCGAACTCGACGAGGAGGACGCCAAGCTGCTCCGGCTGCTCGATGCCAAGGACTTTGCGGCCACGCGCGACGTGCTCGTCCATGTGGACGCGCTCCGCGATCTCTTCACCCAGCGGATCGATGCGATCCGGGCCGAGATGCTCTCGCAGGTGTTCGTGAGCACCGCGCAGGTCATCCGCCATCAGCGCCAGGCGATCATCGTCTCGGGCATCGTGACCATCCTCGCGGCGATCGTCGGACTTGCCTTTGCAATCATGGTCTCCACCGGGATCACGCGACCGGTCCGGCTGCTGCTGGCAGGCACCCGCGAGGTCGAGGCAGGCCATTTCGACAAGACCATCACCGTCTCGACCCAGGACGAGATCGGAGAGCTCGCTGCCGCCTTCAACCGCATGGTCGAGCAGTTGCGCCAGAACGAGCGCATCCGCGAGACTTTCGGCCGCTATATCGATCCCAAGGTGGTTCAGGGCTTGATAGACCGGCCGGAGGTCGCCATCGACGGCCAGCGCCGGGTGATGACCATCATGTTCTGCGATATGAGCGGCTTCACCTCGATGAGCGAGGGCATGACCCCGCGCGGTCTCGTCAGGGTGATGAACCACTATTTCACCGTCATGTCCGGTCCGATCAGGAGCAACCGCGGCATCATCGACAAATATATCGGCGATGCCATCATGTCCTATTGGGGGCCGCCCTTCATCGAGGAGGAGGAGCAGGCTCAGCTTGCCTGCTTCGCCGCGCTCGACATGGCCGACCAGGTGCCCGCGCTCCAGAAGCAGCTCCCGGATCTCCTCGGCATCCGCGCCATGCCGGTGCCGTGCGACTTGCGGATCGGCATCGCCACCGGCGAGGTCCTGACCGGCAGCATCGGCTCCGAGCTGATGATGAGCTTCACGGTGATGGGCGACGCCGTGAACCTTGCCTCGCGGCTCGAAGCCGTCAACAAGACCTATGGTACCCGTATTCTGATCTCGCAGGCGACGGCGGATGCGATCGGCTCGCACCTCGAATTGCGCGAAGTCGATCGTCTTGCGGTCGCCGGCCAGAGCGTGCCGCAAACTATTTTCGAGGTGATGGGCCGGGGAGGCGCGCTCACTGCCGCGCATGAGAGCCTGCGTTCGCACTACGCCGGTGGCCTCGCCGCCTATCGCGCCCGCCGCTTCGACGAGGCCCGTACCGCCTTCAACGCCGCACTTGAATCCGTCCCCGGCGACGGCCCCTCGCGCGCAATGCTCGCCCGCATTACGCAATTCGAGGCCAATCCGCCGGACGAGAGCTGGGACGGCGCGTGGCGGTTGGAGCAGAAATAGCCGGCCGCGCGGAAAAATTGATTCTACTCGATAACGATGTTCGCCGTGACCTATTTCCCGGGCTTAGGTTTGGTGTCCTTGAGGCGTTTGACGGGGACACGCCGATGACAGAACTTGAGAACAGGCTCGAACGCTTCGAGACGCTCACCGCCGAATGCGAGCTGATTGCCCGGCTCGCCACCGACAGCACCAAGCGCGAGTTTTATCTGAAGCTTTCGGAGCAGTACCGCCAGCTGGCTGTGGACATGCGGCAGGCAATCGCAAGCGAGGCTGCGGCCTGACGCCGGCAATCCGTTCTTAACACTTGGCGCGCATCCTCAGTGCAGATGCGGGGACGCCTGCGGCGATTTTCCGCTGTGGAAATCGCCGGGGCTCGCTGCGGTGCAGCGCGCCTCGCGAGATTGTTTTGTCGTGCCTCACAGGGCGATCCCATGCGCCTCCTTGTAGTCATCATGTTTGGACTCATGACGGCAGCCTGCAACCAGGAGCAGGACATCACCGGCTCGACCCCGGTCTGCGCGATGCGGAACTACACCTCCTTCAATCCCCGCGACATGGCCCAGTGCGTTGCCGCCTGCAAGGCGTGCGATCACGGCAACACGGTCACCTGCAGCACGTCATGCACGCTCAAGGGCGCCCACTGAGCCGATCAGCCTCCTGGTTTGGGGCCGCGAGGGTGTCTTGACGGTGTCTTGACGGTGTTTTGGCACCGGAACGATTCACATGGGTTAATCATTGAAGGGATGGCAGGACGCGGAGTCCTTTGGAATGGGTATGCTCGATCCCGGTCGGTTCCTGGTGTCATGCTCGCATTGCGCGGCCTGGCCGATGGCGGCCAATGTGAAACGTTCGAGCTGGTCGGCTTCGCCAAATGAGGTCCGCTTCGTGTGCCCGCGCTGCCGTCGCGAGGAGACTGCGATCATCTCAGCCTCCGGCGAGTTGACGCCGATCCGGCGCGTCGACGTCCCGCCGCGCGACGTCACCGCGGCCTGGGCTCAGGCCCAGCGCGCAAGAGGGCGAGCCTAGCCCGCCCGTTTAAGGAACAAGAAGGTGAGGCGCTGAGGTCTAGTCATGGCGATGACAGACCCAGCGCCGCAAGGCGACCGCCGTCCAGACCGTCTCGACAAAGCCGAACGGCCAGGCGCCACGAAGCTGTCGCGGTTGTCCGTCGGGCAAAACATCTACCAATTCTCGACATGTCCGTGTCAAGCCGGCGCGTCCAAAATATTCTACTTTACCGAAATTCGGAAATGACGTATGTGTCGCCCATCCCGGCTCATCCTTGAGGGGCGATCTTGTGGTCGTCATGTTCGCGAGCCGGGCTTGCGGTGGACGCGGCAGCGTTCGGGTGCGAGAGGCCAAGGGCAGGGCGGATTGCTCTCCGTGAGCCCGAGGCTTCGTTCCGACGAGCGGCGCTGCTAGGCTTCGTCTCGTCTGTAAGTTTCCGGCTTTGTCGACAGGGCTGGGAAAACTGCGGCGAAATGGCGGGCCGTGCGTACGGCAAAACCGTGTGGTCCTGGCCGTCGTTGGCTACGGTCAAGCTCTTGCGGATGCGGCACTTGCGTCAACCGGCGCGGCGCCGGTGACTTTCGCGAAGGCGAGGGAGGCCAAAAGGAACTCGGCTCCCGGAAGAGCACGGCATAAGCCGTCCAACCATCGCGCAGGGAAGGCCGAGTGATTGGCTACACCTGTATCCTGCTGTGCGGTTCTTTGCGCTACATCTTCGCGCAGCGGACCGCGGGTGCCAGCCGGCACCCGGCCTTCCCTGCGCCCTCTTGGATTTGAGGGTGGAGTGACGAAGCAAAGCTCGGGCGAAACGCGCCGCGAGGATGCGAAGGCGTGTCTGCAATCTGAATGCGAGTTGGAAGAGTGCCGCTGCCGCCTCATGCTCCGTCATTGCGAGCGCAGCGAAGCAATCCAGTCTGCCGCCGCGAAGGGATTCTGGATTGCTTCCGCCTTCGCTAAAGCTTCGCGGACAAGTCGCTGCGCTCGCAATGACGATGTGGAGGGAGTGTGGGCCTCACTCTCCTCCACATACCCCGGACGCTGCGCAGCGCCTTTGCAGCGTGTCTCGGGCACGCGGTGGGAATGTGAGAGTGCGACTCATCCTGGCTGCGCCTTGGCGTCGGGCCGAAACTGGGCATAGCTGCGAGCCGCTAAATCTCAAGTTGTGGATCGTCCTCCCAGCGGGGGTATCTTGGTACGCTCGCCCGTGTCCTCCAGGCCACGATTGTGCCGTCCATGCAACACCCGCCACCGATTTAACCATCATCGCTGTCCGTTCGCATCGACGCCGCTTTTTGGCCACACCTGAACATGAATAAAATCACTCGAATGTTTTAGCGGCAGCGGTGGTCCTGGAAGGCGACGGGAAATCCCCAAGGTCGATTCAAAAGGTCGATTAAAATCTTGGCTCTGATTTTTCGGGTCTGAAAGGGTTGGCCGGGGAAACTGGTTGGCGATGGACGCGAAGAGCAACATCAAGCAGAGGCTGCCGAGCCGTCACGTGACGGAAGGCCCTGCGCGCGCGCCCCATCGGTCCTACCTCTACGCCATGGGTCTGACCACCGATCAGATTCACCAGCCCTTCGTCGGCGTCGCCTCGTGCTGGAACGAGGCTGCGCCATGCAACATCTCCCTGATGCGCCAGGCGCAGGCGGTGAAGAAGGGTGTCGCATCCGCCGGCGGCACGCCGCGGGAATTCTGCACCATCACCGTGACCGACGGCATCGCCATGGGCCATGACGGCATGCGCTCCTCGCTGCCGTCGCGCGAATGCATCGCCGATTCCGTCGAGCTGACGATCCGCGGCCACGCCTATGACGCCCTCGTTGGCCTGGCCGGCTGCGACAAGTCGCTGCCGGGCATGATGATGGCGATGGTCCGCCTCAACGTGCCCTCGATCTTCATCTATGGCGGCTCGATCCTGCCCGGCAATTTCCGGGGCCAGCAGGTCACCGTGCAGGACATGTTCGAAGCCGTCGGCAAGCACTCGGTCGGTGCGATGTCGGACGAGGACCTCGACGAGATCGAGCGCGTGGCGTGCCCTTCGGCGGGTGCCTGCGGCGCCCAGTTCACAGCCAACACGATGGCGACGGTCTCCGAGGCGATCGGCCTGGCGCTGCCGTACTCGGCCGGTGCTCCGGCTCCCTATGAAATTCGCGACGCCTTCTGCATGACCGCGGGCGAGCAGGTCATGGAGCTGATCGCCCAAAACATCCGGCCGCGCGACATCGTCACTCTCAAGGCGCTGGAGAATGCCGCCGCCGTGGTCGCCGCGTCCGGTGGCTCGACCAATGCTGCACTGCACCTGCCGGCAATCGCGCACGAGTGCGGCATCAAGTTCGATCTGTTCGACGTCGCCGAAATCTTCAAAAAGACACCGTACGTCGCGGATTTGAAGCCGGGCGGCCGTTATGTCGCCAAAGACATGTTTGAAGTAGGTGGCATACCGCTTCTGATGAAGACGCTGCTCGACAACGGATTTCTCCACGGTGACTGCATGACCGTCACCGGTCGAACGATCGCCGAAAACCTCAAAAGCGTGAAGTGGAATCCGCACCAGGACGTGGTGCACCCGGCAGACAAGCCCATCACCGTCACCGGCGGTGTGGTCGGTCTGAAGGGCAATCTGGCGCCAGAAGGTGCGATCGTGAAAGTCGCGGGAATGTCCAACCTCAGGTTCACCGGTCCGGCCAGGTGCTTCGACCGTGAGGAGGATGCTTTCGAGGCCGTGCAGAAGCGCACCTACCGCGAAGGCGAAGTCATCGTGATCCGCTACGAGGGGCCCAAGGGCGGTCCCGGGATGCGGGAAATGCTCCAGACCACCGCGGCGCTGACCGGCCAGGGCATGGGTGGCAAGATCGCGCTCATCACGGACGGCCGCTTCTCCGGCGCCACCCGCGGCTTCTGCATCGGCCACGTCGGGCCGGAAGCCGCCATCGGCGGCCCGATTGGGCTGCTCGAGGACGGCGATATCATCGAGATCGACGCGGTCGCCGGTACCCTTAACGTAAAATTGAGCGACCAGGAGCTTGCCCAACGCAAGACCAAATGGACCGCTCGCGCGACTAACCACACGACGGGCGCGCTCTGGAAATATGCTCAGCAGGTTGGACCAGCGGTCGGTGGGGCAGTGACCCACCCGGGCGGCGCGCACGAGAAACAGTGCTATGCGGACATCTAGGCGTACCATCGTTGCGTTTGTGTTGGGGGCTACTGCGCTGGCCGCGCCGGCGCTCGCCTTTGACGGCGCCCCCGTCAGCCCGAAGGATGCGACCATCCCGGTGGTCACGAGCTTGCCGGGTGCAGCAGGCAAGGTGCGTAATGTGCCGCCAGCGGTCGTGACCCAAGAAACGTCGCTCAGCGCCTTGCAATATGCCGCGGAGGGTGGCCACCCCATCGCGCAGTGGAAGCTCGGCCGCATGTATGCCAATGGCGACGGCGTCGCCCAGGACGATGTGCGTGCGTTCGAGTATTTCACCCGCATCGCCAACGCGCATGCCGAGGATAGCCCGTCGGCGCCGCAGGCGCAGATCGTCGCCAACGCCTTTGTGGCGCTCGGCCGCTATTATCTCAGCGGCATCCCGAATTCGAAGGTCAAGCCGGACCAGGAGCGGGCGCGGGAGATGTTCTCCTATGCCGCGTCCTATTTCGGCAATGCGGATGCGCAATACGATCTCGCCCGCCTGTACCTGAAGACGCCGGACGCTTCGCGCGAGGATTTTCGCTACGGCGCGCGCTGGCTTGGGCTCGCCGCGCAGAAGGGCCAGCACGAGGCCCAGGCGCTGCTCGGCCAGATGCTGTTCAACGGCGACCGCCTGCCGCGGCAGGCTGCGCGCGGCCTGATGTGGCTGACGCTGGCGCGCGACAGCGCAGGCAGCGACGAGACCTGGATCAAGGAAAACTACAACCGCGCCTTCGCAAAGGCCTCCGACGACGATCGCGCCATGTGCCTGCAGATGCTGGAGCAATGGGTGCAGGGCCGCCGGGAGTAAGTGGTTGAGGCGGCCTCACGCCGCCTCGAGATCGAGATCCGCCCACACCGGCACGTGGTCCGACGGCTTCTCCCAGCTGCGCACATAGCTGTCGATGCCGACATTGGCGAGCCGGTCGCTGGCCTGTGGCGACAGCAGCAGATGGTCGATCCGCAGGCCATGGTTCTTCTGCCAGGCACCGGCCTGGTAATCCCAGAACGTGTAGAGCCCGGGTTCGTCGGTGACGGCCCGAAGCGCATCGGTCAGGCCGAGGCCGAGCAGGGACTGAAAACTCTCCCGCGTCTCGGGCTTGAACAGGGCGTCCTCGGTCCAGGCGGCGGGATTATGGACGTCCCGGGCATGCGGGATAACGTTGAAGTCGCCTGCGAGGATCAGCGGCTCCTCGGTCTTGAGGCGCTCCTTCGAATACTCAAGAAGCCGCGACATCCATTTGAGCTTGTAGGGATATTTCTCGGTCCCGACGGGGTTGCCATTGGGCAGATAGAGGCAGGCGATGCGCAGCACGCCGGACTTGAGCGTCACCACGCCTTCGAGGAAGCGGGCATGGGCGTCCTCGTCGTCGCCGGCCAGCCCCGACTTGGTCTCGTCGAACCGGAGCTTCGAGAGCAGGGCGACACCGTTAAACGTCTTCTGCCCGTGGGTGACCACGTTGTAGCCGAGCGCCTCGATCTCCAGCCGCGGGAACGCCTCGTCGACGCATTTGATCTCCTGGAGGCAGACGATGTCCGGCTGGCACTCCTTCAGCCAGGTCAGGAGGAGATCGATCCGCTGCCGGACCGAGTTCACGTTCCAGGTGGCTATTCTGATGGGCATCTTGGCGGCTCCGGGCAGGGGCCATGGTTAGAACAAAATGCAAACGCGCCCGTCAAGGATGCTGCGAAATCTCCCACAAAATTAACCCGGCTTAAGTCGGGCCTGGGCCATTGATCGTGAAAAGGTTTTTCGATGGGACGGCCGGACAAATCCATGATGCGAACCGAGCCCCGCGACGGCTTGATCGGCGCGTTCCTGTACTGGCTCGGCGGCTACGAGATCGAGGACGGCCTGACCGCCGGTCTCAGCGAGCGCGAACTGAGCCGCATCCGCGCCAAGCAGATCGACGCGGTGATACGGCTGATCCCGGTGACGATGGCCGTCACCATGCTCAACGTCGCGGTCGTGCTGGTCCTGTTCTGGGGCAGGGGCTGGAACGACTTTCTCGCGATCTGGGGCATGACCCTCGCCACCGCCGCCTCGCTCGCGGTGCGCGCGTGGCGGCGCTCCCACCAGAGCCCGCCACAGGAAGCCTCGCCCCGCGCCGCGCGGCAGATGTTGCGGCAGGCGTTTTTCCTCGCCGCAATCTGGGGCACGCTGCCGGTCGCGCTTTTCAGCCGCATCGAGCCGACCAGCCAGCTCATTCTCGCCTGCCTGATGGTCGGTATGATGTCCGGCGGTGCCTTCACGCTCTCGACCTTCCCGCGCGCGGGCCTTGTCTATCTCGCGACGACGACGATCGCTTGCGTCGCGGCGCTGCTGTTGTGCGGCACCGGGCCGTATCTCGTAACCGCGGTGTTCCTGCTGCTGTTCGCGTTCTTCATGGCGCGCAACATCGTCTCGCAAGGCAATCTGTTCCTCGGCAATCTCAAGGCCCAGCTCGAGCTTGAGCGGCAGACCGAGATCATCTCGCTGCTGCTGAAGGATTTTCAGGAGAATGCCAGCGACTGGCTGTGGCAGACCGACGCCGAGGGGCATCTGGTCGACGTGCCCGAGCGCTTCGCCGCCGTCGCACAGCTGCCGCTGCCGCTGCTGAAGGGCGCGCATTTCGCCGACGTGCTCGACATGCTGTGCCCCGAAGACAAGAGCGCGGCCTACAACGTCGTCGGCCTGATGGAGCACGCCGAACCGCTGCACGAGATGAACCTCAAGGTGGTCGCAGGCGGCGAGGCGCGGCTGTGGTCGCTCACTGCGAAGCCGGCCTACGACCGCGACGGTCAATTCCTCGGCTATCGCGGCTTCGGCCGTGACGTGACCGAGCGCTGGCGCGCGGAAAAGGCTGAGGCCGAGAGCCGCGCCAAATCGGATTTCCTCGCAGTGATGAGCCACGAGATCCGCACGCCGATGAACGGCGTGCTGGGGCTTGCCAGCATGCTGCTGGAGACAAAACTCGATCCGGAGCAGCACGAAGCCGTCACCACGATCCGCGAGTCCGGCGACAACCTCCAGCGCATCCTCAACGACATCCTGGACCTCTCCAAGCTCGAGGCCGGACGCTTCGCGTTCGAGGTGATCGACTTCGCGCCGCAGGCGCTGGTCGAAGCGGTGGCGACCGTCGTGCGCGCGAGCGCCAAGAGCAAGGGGCTCGCGGTCAAGGTCGAGCTCGATCCCAACCTGCCGCCGACGCTGCGCGGCGATGTCGCGCGTATCCGCCAGGTGCTGCTCAATCTCGCTTCCAACGCGGTGAAGTTCACCGACGAGGGCGAAGTCACGATCACGGCCGTCTGTCAGGCCCGCCGCGATCTGCTCGCCACCGTCGAATGGAGCGTGACCGACAGCGGCATCGGCATCGCCCCCGAGAAGCTCGGCCAGCTCTTCTCCGACTTCGCCCAGGCTGACGCCTCGATCAGCCGCCGCTTCGGCGGCACCGGGCTTGGGCTTGCAATCTCCCGACGCATCATCGAGCAGATGGGCGGCACCATCGGCGTCACCTCGACGCCGGACGAAGGCTCGACCTTCCGCTTCACGTTGGTGCTGCCGTGGAGCCAGGTGCAAACGTCCGATCACGACGCAGGCCGCGAGGAAGCCGACGATCTCAAGGCGCGCATCGCGGGCCTCGACCGACCGCTGAAGGTGCTGGTCGCCGAGGACGACGCCGTCAACCGCATGGTCGTGAGCAAGATGCTCGGTGCCTTCGATGTCGAATTGCGCGTCGTGGCCGACGGTGTCGAGGCCGTCGCGGCCGTGTCCGAAGGCGAATACGACATCGTGCTGATGGACGTGCGCATGCCCGAGATGGACGGCCTTGCCGCGACCCGGGCGATCCGTGCGCTAGGCGGACGATTCGAATCCCCGATCATCGCGCTCACCGCCAATGCCTTCCCCGAAGACGTCAAGGACTGCCGCGAGGCGGGGATGTCCGACTTCCTCGCCAAACCGCTGCGCAAGCCTGCGCTGGTCACGGCGCTGCTGCGTGCGCTGGACGGCCAATGGGTGTCGGAGGGCGCGCCGCTTCAGCCCGAGCAGATGCCGGTCGAGGCGGACTGGACGGACGAGGAAAGGCAGATCACCGGCGCTTAGCCGGCGACGTCAGATCGAGAAGCTGGTCCCGCAGCCGCAGGACGCCGTGGCGTTGGGGTTGTTGACGCGGAACGAGGCGCCGATCAGGTCATCGACGAAATCGACCTGCGACCCCGCCAGGAATGGCTGCGAGGCGGAATCGACCAGCACCACCGCATTGTCCTGCTCGATCACGAGGTCGTCGTCGGTGCGGGCACGGTCAATGTCGAACTTGTACTGGAAGCCGGAGCAGCCGCCGCCCTCGACCGAGATCCGCAGCATCGCGCCAGACCCTTCGCCCTTGAGGATCTCCCCAATCCGGCGTGCGGCCTTGTCACTGATGGTCACGTCAGTCGTCATCGTTCGTCTCCGATAGTCCCCGCGGTCATACCAAGTCACCTGAAGGTCGCTTGCCCAATTCAGTTGGTATCCCGCGTCCGGCATAGTTAAGTGCCACCATACGCAGAATCAAATGGATAGGGACTAAATTCGCCGTGTCCGTCGGAATGGCTGCCCCCCACGCGCCCTATGCCTGCGATCCCAATCGCAGCCGCGGCCGGTTGGTCGCGGAACCGCCGAGCCGGACCCGCAGCCCGTTCCGGCGGGATTGCGACCGGGTCATCCATTCCACCGCATTCCGCCGCTTAAAGTACAAGACCCAGGTGTTCGTGTTCCACGAGGGCGACCATTACCGCACCCGGCTGACCCATTCGCTGGAGGTGGCGCAGATCGCCCGGGCGCTGGCGCGGCAGCTCGGGCTGGACGAGGACCTCACGGAAACCCTCGCGCTCGCCCACGACCTCGGCCATCCGCCGTTCGGGCACGCCGGCGAGCGGGCGCTGGACGCCTGCCTCAAGGATTTTGGCGGCTTCGACCACAACGCTCAGACGCTCCGCGTCGTTGCGGCGCTGGAACACCGCTATCCCGAATTCGACGGACTCAACCTGACCTGGGAGTCGCTGGAGGGCATCGTCAAGCACAACGGCCCGCTGACCGATCGCGGCGGTGCGCCGGTCGGGCGTTATCGCGAGCACGGCATTCCCGTCGGCATCGCCGACTACATCAAGACCTACGATCTCGAATTGTGGAGTTTCGCCTCGCTGGAGGCACAGGTCGCCGCGATCGCCGACGACATCGCCTATGATGCCCACGATATCGACGACGGCCTGCGCGCGGGTCTGTTTCACCTCGACGACCTCAAGGTGATGCCGCTGACCGCGGAGATCATCGCCGAAACTTCTGCGCATTACCCCGATCTCGAAGACGTCAGGCGCGGCGCCGAGCTGGTGCGCGAGCTGATCTCACACTTGATCGGTGCCGTGTTCGCCGAGGCGCAGACAAACCTTGCGGCCGTGAAACCGCAATCCGCTCAGGACGTGCGCCAGCAGAGCCGGGCATTGATCGCGTTCCCCGCAGCAGTCGTCGAGGAGGAGGCAGCCATCAAGCGCTTTCTCTATCAGCACATGTACCGCCACAAGCGGGTGATGCGGGTGATGGGCGAGGCGGAACAGATCCTGTTCGACCTGTTCGCAAAATACCTCACATCGCCCGGCGAGCTGCCGCCGGAATGGCTGGTCGGGGCGGAGGTGGACAATGAGGACGACCGGGCCCGCCGGATCGGGAATTTCATTGCCGGAATGACCGATCGTTTCGCCCTGACCGAGCACCAGCGGCTCTTTGACTCGACCCCGGATTTGCGTTAGGCGGCGCCCATGCCCGACACATCCTCAGCACTGCACCTGTTCGCCGACGTGCTCGCGCGCGTGCACGCCGTCTGCCGCGCGCTCGCGGCGGAATCCAACTGGCCTGAGGGCATCGATTTCTCGCGCGTGGTGGTCGAGCCGCCGCGCGATGCCTCCCATGGCGACATGGCGACCAACGCGGCCATGGTGCTTGCGAAAGAGGCAAAGGCGAAGCCGCGCGACCTCGCCGAGCAGATCGCCGAACGGCTGCGCGCGGACCCGCTGATCACGAAGGTCGACGTCGCCGGTCCCGGCTTCATCAACCTGACGCTGAAGCCGGCCGCATGGGCCGAGGCACTGCGGACCGTGCTGCGCGAGGGCGCCGATTACGGCCGCGTCCGCGGCGGCTCCAAGGTCAACGTCGAATATGTCTCCGCCAACCCGACCGGACCGATGCATGTCGGCCATTGCCGCGGCGCCGTGTTCGGCGACGCGCTGGCGAGCCTGCTCGAGTTCGCAGGCCGTGACGTCACGCGCGAATATTACATCAACGATGCCGGCGCCCAGGTCGACGTGCTCGCACGCTCCGCGTTCCTCAGGTATCGCGAGGCGCTCGGCGAGGACATCGGCGCGATCCCGGAAGGTCTTTATCCCGGCGACTATCTGAAGCCCGTCGGGCAGGCGCTGGCCAAAGAGCAGGGCGACAAGCTCCTCGCCATGAGCGAGGGCGCGTGGCTGCCGGCGGTACGCGCCAAGGCGATCGCGATGATGATGGACGAGATCAAGGACGATCTCGCCGCGCTCAACATCCGCCACGACGTGTTCTTCTCGGAGCGCTCGCTGCAGGACGCCGGCAACAACAAGGTCGCCGAGACCATCGATTTCCTGCGCGCCAAGGGCGACATCTACCAAGGCCGTCTGCCTCCGCCAAAGGGGGCCCCGGCCGAGGATTGGGAAGATCGCGAGCAGTTGCTGTTCAAGGCGACCGCCTATGGCGACGACGTCGATCGCCCGCTGATCAAGTCCGACAATTCCTACACCTACTTCGCCGCCGACATCGCCTACCACAAGAACAAGTTCGACCGCGGCTTTGCGGAGATGATCGACGTCTGGGGCGCCGACCATGGCGGTTATATCAAGCGCATGCAGGCGGCGGTGAAGGCGACGACCTCCGGCAAGGGGGCGCTCGACGTCAAGATCGTCCAGCTCGTGAAGTTGCTGCGTAACGGCGAGCCGGTGAAAATGTCCAAGCGGAGCGGGGACTTCGTCACCTTGCGTGAGGTGGTGGATGAAGTTGGTCAGGACGCCGTCCGCTTCATGATGCTCTACCGCAAGAACGACGCGGTGCTCGACTTCGACCTCGCCAAGGTCATGGAACAGTCGCGCGACAACCCGGTGTTCTATGTGCAGTACGGCCACGCCCGCGGCCATTCGATCTTCCGCAATGCTCGGGCCGACGTGTTCCCGGAACTCCCGGAGGAAACGGCAAAGCGCGTCGCCTGGCTCGGTGAGTCGGCGGTGGAACGGCTGTCGGACCCGGCTGAGCTCGACCTTCTTAAGCGGCTCGCAATTTTTCCGCGCATGCTGGAAGCGGCTGCAAGCGCCCACGAGCCGCACCGAATTGCCTTCTATCTCTATGACTTAGCGAGTGAATTTCACGCACTTTGGACGAAGGGGCGCGATTTGCCCTATTTACGCTTCATTATCAATAATGATGCAGATCTAACGAAGGCGCGGCTGGCCATGGTCCAGGGCGTCGTCTCTGTCCTGGCATCGGGCCTCGCCATCCTCGGCGTCCATGCTCCGGACGAGATGCGGTAGTTTGGGGCGAACTACTTAAGGGATTTCGGGGGTAACCGGCAGAAGCCGGATCGCTTAGACTTGGTTGAAAGCCTTGTGGGTCGAAAGCCGTGCCTTGGTCGAGGGGCGCGCGGCTTTCCCGAAGGGACGCATCATCACGATGGCCGAACGATATCAGGACAGACCGTTTCCTTCCGATGACTATCGCGGTGGCGATCAGCATGGGAGCGGCGATCCCTTGGCCGAACTTGCCCGCCTGATCGGGCAGACCGATCCGTTCGCAGCGCAAGGGCGGCCGGGTGCGCACCCGCCAGCAGCGCCTGCGCCTGCTCGGAGCTATCAGGACGACGACTATCGCCAGGACGATGACCAGCAGGACTATGCCGAGCAGGCCCCGCCGCCGCCCGGACCGCCCTCATGGATGCGGCGCGCCAATGTGCAGCCGCAGACGGCGCCAGCTGAGCCTGCCTATCCCGCTTCCGTAAACCCGGTTCATCCACTGCATCGTTATTCAGCCCAGCCGACTGCGCCCGAGCCCGAACCTGATTTTCGTCAGCCGCAGGCCTATCCGGATCAGGCCTATCAAGCTCCTGCTTATCAAGCTCCTGCCTATCAGGATCAGGCCTACCAGCAACACGATCAGGCTTACCAAGAGCAAGCCTATCAGCAGCCCGATCCGGCGCGCTATGACGATGCGCTCTACGGACGGTTGGAGGCGGGCGAGCAGGACTACCAGCGCGATCCCGCCTATCCCGACGATCCTTACGCGTTCCAGAGCGACTATCCCGAGGCCGATCTCGACGAGCCGAAGAAGCAGCGCGGAGGCATGATGACGGTCGCGGCGATCCTGGCTCTTGCCGTGGTCGGGACCGGCGCTGCGTTCGCCTACAAGACCTATGTGGGCTCGCCCCGCAGCGGCGAGCCGCCGATCATCAAGGCCGACAACACGCCGACCAAAATCGTGCCGGCGCCGTCGGACTCCTCGGCCAAGGTGCCGGACCGCATGGTCACCGGAGATGGCGCCGAGAAGATCGTGCCGCGCGAGGAGGCGCCTGTCGACGTCAACGCCAAGGCGGGAGGTCCCCGCGTCGTGTTCCCGCCGCTGAACCAGAACGCGAACCCGCCGCCGGTCGCAAGCGTCTCGCCGTCCAGCATTCCGTTGTCGAGTGCGGGACCGAATCCGAGCAACGGCACGCTGCCGAACAATTCGCCGCGCGCGATCAGGACCGTGGCCGTGAAGGGCGATCAGACCGACGCCACGGCGTCGCAAGCCGCCACCGTCGCGAAGCCGGCAGCTCAACCGAAGCCCGTTGCGGCACCCGCTGCACCGCGCACGCCACCGACCTCGGCCAATGCCAGTGCCAATCAGCCGCTCTCGCTGACGCCGCAATCGGCGCCGGCTGCGGAGCCGCCGCAGCGGATGGCTGCGACCAATCCGACGCAGATTGCGCCCGCGAGCAGCGGCGGCGGCTACGTCGTGCAGGTCTCCTCGCAGCAGACCGAGGATAGCGCTCATGCCTCCTACCGGGTGCTTCAGGGCAAGTACGGCAGCGTGCTCGGCTCCCGCGCACCGGTAGTCAAGCGGGTCGACCTGACCGACAAGGGCAAGGGAATCGTCTACCGCGCCTTCGCTGGACCCTACGGCTCGCTCGAAGAGGCGAACCAGGCCTGCAACAGTTTGAAATCCGCGGGCCTGTCTGCCTGCTTCGTCCAGAGGAATTAACGGCCGTTTCCTTGACCCTCTCGCGGGTCGGGGTTAATCGGCCGTATGAGCACGCGGGCCTTCATTACCGGCGTTTCCGGAACGGAACTAACCGCCGCTGAGCGGGAGTTTATCCGCAGCGAACGCCCATGGGGTTTCATCCTCTTCAAGCGCAACGTCGAGACGCCGGCTCAAGTTGCTGCACTCGTTGCGGAATTGCGGGCGGTTGCGGGCTCTCCTGATGCCCCTGTCCTGATCGACCAGGAGGGCGGCCGGGTGCAGCGCCTAGGGCCGCCGCATTGGCCGGTCTATCCGCCGGGCGCTATTTTCGCAGGCCTCTACGATACTGATTCGACGCTCGGGCTGAAGGCGGCGCGCCTCAGCGCCCGGCTGATCGCGGCCGATCTCGCGGATCTCGGCATTACCGTGGATTGCTTGCCGCTGGCCGACGTGCCGGTGGCTGGCGCCAACGCCGTCATCGGGAACAGGGCTTACGGCACCGAACCGGGCAAGGTCGCCGCGATCGCCCGCGCGGTCACCGAGGGCCTGGAAGAGGGCGGCGTGTTGCCGGTGCTCAAGCACATCCCCGGCCATGGCCGAGCTACGGCCGATACCCATTTCAATCTGCCGACGGTCGACACGTCGCGAGACGAACTGGATCGCACCGACTTCGCGGCGTTCAAGCCTTTGGCGGATTTGCCGATGGCCATGACTGCACATGTTGTGTTTAGCGCGGTCGACCCCGCCCATCCGGCGACGACATCTGCGACAATGATCGCTGAGGTGATTCGTGGCACAATCGGGTTCCAGGGTTTGTTAATGAGTGATGACGTGTCGATGAATGCGCTGTCGGGCAATATCGCCGAGCGGACCCGCGCGATTTTTGCGGCCGGTTGCGACATGGCCCTGCATTGCAACGGCAACATCGAGGAGATGCGTGAGGTCGCCGGCCAGACACCCGAACTGGCGGGCAGGGCGCTGGAGCGGGCGAACGCCGCGCTCGCGGCGCGCAAGGGACCTCAGCCGTTCGATCGCGCGGCCGCACGCGCCGAACTGGACGCATTGATCGCACGGGCAAACACGGCATCGGCATGACCGCAGAAATCCTATCGTTTGAAACCGGGCGGCCCGCAGAGCTCGCCGAGGGTGAGCCGGCGTTGGTGGTGGACGTCGAGGGCTACGAGGGTCCGCTCGACCTGTTGCTCGCACTGGCGCGGCAGCAGAAGGTCGATCTCGCCAAGATTTCGATCCTGGCACTCGCCGACCAGTATCTCCACTTCATCGAAGCCGCGCGAAAGATCCGCCTCGAGCTTGCCGCCGATTATCTCGTGATGGCGGCTTGGCTCGCCTTCCTGAAATCGCGCCTGCTGCTGCCGGAGCCGCCGAGTGCGGAAGGCCCTAGCGCGGAGCAGATGGCGACGGCGCTCGCCAACCGCCTGCGCAGGCTGGAGGCCATTCGTGAAGCCGCCAACCGGCTGATGAACCGGCAGCAATTGCTGCGCGACATCTTCCCGCGCGGCGAGCCCGAGCAGATCGCCGAGATCAAGCATCCGAAATACACCGCAACGCTCTATGACCTGCTCACCGCCTATGCCGCGCAGCGCCAGTCGCGCGTGCTGGCGAGCGTGCATCTGGCCAAGCGCACGGTGTGGTCGCTCGCCGAGGCGCGCGCCACGCTGGAGCGGCTGGTCGGCAGCATCAGCGAGCAGGACGATTGGGGCGTTCTCGACGATTTTCTGCTGCAGCACGTCGCCGATCCGACGCAGCGCGCGACGGTGCTCGCCTCGAGTTTCGCGGCTGCGCTCGAGCTGGTGCGCGAAGGTCAGCTCGAGCTGAATCAGAAAGAGGCGTTTGCGCCCATCTATTTCCGGAAGGGGCGCCCCAAGCCGGTCATGGACGCAGCTCCTGCGCCCGATGCGCCGGTCGCTTAAGTGCAACAAGGAGAATCTGCCATGGCAAGCCTGGCTGAAGTGCGGGTAGAAGAGGCCGAGCCGATGGAGAACGAGTCCCAGGCACGTCCCGAAGAATTGCGGCTGCTGGAAGCGCTGCTGTTCGCTTCGAATGAACCGCTGGACACCGCGACGCTGGCCAAGCGCATGCCCGAGGGTGTGGACGTGAAGGCTGCGCTCGAGCAGTTGCAGGCCGACTATTCCCTGCGCGGCGTGAATCTCGTGCGGGTCGCCAACAAATGGACCTTCCGCACGGCGGGCGATCTCGCCTGGCTGATGACCCGCGAGAGCACCGAGACCCGCCGCCTGTCGCGCGCCGCGATCGAAGTGCTGGCGATCATCGCCTATCACCAGCCGGTGACGCGCGCGGAGATCGAGGAGATCCGTGGCGTCGTCACCTCGAAGGGCACGCTGGACGTGCTGCTGGAAACCGGCTGGATCAAGCCGCGTGGTCGTCGCAAGACGCCGGGCCGTCCCTTGACCTTCGGAACCACCGAGGACTTCCTGTCGCAGTTCACTCTGGAACAGCTCGGCGATCTGCCGGGTCTGGAGGAGCTGAAGGGCACGGGCCTGCTGGATTCGCGCCTGCCGACCGGATTCAGCGTGCCGACGCCGTCGGATGACCCGACTTTGCGGGAGGACGAGGATCCGCTGGAGCCGGGCGAGGACCTTGATCTCGCGCTGGCGCCTGCTGTCGAGCCCGAGACGCCGCCGGAAGGCGGCCATGAGGGTGGCGAGGGCGGCAGCGAGGACTGACGTCTGGGCCTTTTAGTGGCCCCCTGCGACCAGTTAACACTAGCAAAATTACGTAGCGCCAACAGCGAATTGGCGCTGCCTTGGTCCTTGTTTTTGACACCTGCCAAGCCTAGGTTTCGGTGAAGATCGGCCGGTCCCCGGCCATGCGCGTTTGGAGGGTTGCAGGATGGGTTCACTCAGCATTTGGCACTGGGTCCTGGTGATCGCAGTGGTCCTGCTGCTGTTCGGTCGCGGCAAGATTTCGGATCTGATGGGCGACGTGGCGCAGGGCATCAAGGCGTTCAAGAAGGGCATGCAGGACGACGACAAGGTCGCCGACAAGCCCGAGCCGGCCAAGTCCATCGAGCACAACAATGCCGCGCCGACCGCGGCACGGTCCGACGTCGGCAGCAAGGCCGTCTAAGCCAGAGAGCACGCGAGACGCGGGTAGCGGACCCGATCCTGCGCGCGAGGGATTGGGCCGGCTGCGGCTGGCGTGAACGGAAGACCTCATGTTCGATATCGGGTGGAGTGAACTGGTCCTGATCGGGGTCGTGGCCCTGATCGCCATCGGCCCGAAAGAGCTGCCGGGCGTGCTGCGCATGGTCGGGCAGTGGATGGGCAAGGCGCGGAAGATGGCCGCCGAATTCCAGGGCCAATTCCAGGAAGCGATGCGCGAGGCCGAAATGGCCGACCTCAAGAAGAGCTTCGACGAGGTCAAGGAAGCGGCTTCCGGTTTCGCCGGCAACAATCTGATGACCTCGCTTCAGAAAGACGTCAGCGACGCGCTCCGCGTCGATGCGCTGGACAAGCCGGCCGAGACCTCGATCTCCACCGCTGTCGAACCGCCGGCGACTTCAGGCGAAGCGCTGACGACGCCCACCACGCCGGAGGCGCCGACGCCCGAGACCTTCGTGGAAGCCGAGGCACATGCGGCCGTGAACGAGCCGCTCGCCATCACCCGTGAGGTCGAGCAGGCGCAGGTCGCTCAAGGTTCGGTCACGCAAGGCTCGATCACGCAAGATTCGGTCACGCAGGACACTGCGCCGGCCGAGGCGATCAAGGACGCCAAAGCGTCATGAGCGCCGCTGATATCGAGGCCAGCAAAGCTCCCCTGATGGACCATTTGATCGAGCTGCGTTCGCGGCTGATCAAAGCGCTGCTCGGCTTCGGCATTGCCTTCATCTTCTGCTTCTTCTTCGCCAAGCAGATCTACAATGTGCTGGTCTGGCCATTCGTGTGGGTCGCGGGTCCCGAGAACTCGAAATTCATCTACACCGCGCTGCTGGAATATTTCATCACCCAGCTCAAGCTTGCGCTGTTCGGCGCCGGCTTCATCTCGTTCCCGATCGTCGCGACGCAGATCTACAAGTTCGTCGCTCCGGGCCTCTACAAGCACGAGAAGCAGGCCTTTCTGCCGTATCTGGTCGCGACCCCGTTCTTCTTCGTGTTGGGTGCCGCACTGGTCTATTTCGTCGTGCTGCCGATGCTGGTCCGCTTCTCGCTCGGCATGCAGCAGGCCGGCAGCGACGAGACCGCGCAGATCCAGCTCCTGCCCAAGGTCGGCGAATATCTGTCGCTGATGATGTCGCTGATCTTCGCCTTCGGCATCGCCTTCCAGCTTCCGGTGATCCTGACGCTGCTCGGGCGCATCGGTATCGTCACGTCAAAGATGCTGCGCGAGAAGCGCCGCTATTTCATCGTCGTTGCCTTCGTCATCGCGGCCGTTCTGACCCCGCCCGACGTGCTCAGCCAGTGCTCGCTCGCGATCCCCTTGCTCGCGCTCTACGAGGGCTCGATCATCGCGGTGGGAATTGTGGAGAAGAAGGCGGCCGCTTCAAAGGCCACCACCGGCACTGACGTATCGACGCCGGCCGACCCGGCGGAGTAAGGCGCCCCGATCTCCGCTGTCATTCCCCGCCTTGCGCGCAATTGCGCACTGGAGCGGGGAATCCAGTACGCCGCCGCCCATCGGGGGAATCACGGACGTCTCTGGAATACTGGATCACCCGCTTTCGCGGGCGATGACAGCCGTGCTAGGGGAAGCAGCCATTTGCATAAATGCAAATCCAGGATTTGCAGGGTTGCAACAAGCCCCAGGACCTCGGCCATGCACGACATCAAATCGATCCGCGACAACCCGCAAGCCTTCGACGCCGGCCTTGCACGACGCGGCCTGAAGCCACTGTCGGCGTCGCTGCTCGCGATCGACGAGACCCGGCGTGCGGCGATCCTGGCTTCCGAGCAGGCGCAGGCGCGGCGCAATGCGGCCTCCAAGGAAATCGGCGATGCCAAGAAGGCGAAGGACGAGGCGCGCGCGGCGAAGTTGATGGCGGAAGTTACCGAGCTCAAGACCACGATGCCGGAGCTCGAGGCGACCGCGAAGGCTGCCGACGAGGAGCTCGCCAAGGAGCTCGCGGCGATCCCGAATCTGCCGCTCGGCGAGGTGCCCGATGGTGTCGACGAGCACGGCAATGTGCAGCGCCATGTCTTCGGCAACAGGCGCAACTACACGTTCGCGCCAAAACCCCATGACGATCTCGGCGCCGCGCTCGGTGACATGGATTTCGAGATCGCGGCGAAGCTCTCCGGCGCGCGCTTCGTCGTGCTGAAGAAGGGACTGGCGCGGCTCGAGCGCGCGCTCGGTCAGTTCATGCTGAATCTACACGTCGACGAGCACGGCTATACCGAGATCAATCCGCCGCTGCTCGTGCGTAACGAGATTATGTTCGGCACCGGACAGTTGCCGAAATTCGAGGACGACCAGTTCTGGGCGATCAAGGGCGAATTGCTCGCCGAGCCCGACCATGAGCGGCTCCGCACCGAGCGTCTCGGGATCATTCCGACCGCGGAGGTGGCGCTCACCAATCTCGTCCGCGAATCCATCCTTGACGAAAAGCAGCTGCCGATGCGACTGACTGCGCTGACGCCGTGTTTTCGCGCGGAGGCGGGCGCCGCTGGGCGCGACACCCGAGGCATGATCCGGCAGCACCAGTTCACCAAGGTCGAACTGGTCTCGATCACGACGCCGGAGACGAGCAAGGACGAGCACGAGCGCATGCTCGCCTGTGCCGAGGAAGTGCTGCGGCGGCTCGACCTGCATTACCGTGTGATGACGCTGTGCACCGGGGATATGGGTTTCTCGTCGCAAAAAACCTATGACATCGAGGTCTGGATGCCGGGCCAGGGCGACGGCGGCGCATTCCGCGAGATCTCGAGCTGCTCGGTGTGCGGCGATTTCCAGGCCCGCCGGATGGACGCGCGCTCGCGCGGCCCCGATGGCAAGCCGCGGTTCGTGCACACGCTCAACGGCTCCGGCACCGCGCTCGGTCGCGCGCTGATCGCCGTGATGGAGACCTATCAGCAGGAGGACGGCTCTATCGCGGTCCCCAGCGTGCTCCAGCCCTATATGGGCGGGCTGAAGGTGGTCGCACGCGACTAGGCGTGCTGCCCATCTGAAACGGAGAAACGTTTGGTTGCGAAGATCGGGCGGCCGGTTATCCTGCCGGCCACCCGACAACGCGAACCCATCGTTCATGGCCTTGCACCGCGATATCTTCTGGGTCGGCAGACAATGGGCGGTGACGGGTGCCGGCATCCAGGCCGTCGATCAGCGGCTGCGTGGTGTGCTCGACATTGAGACCAAGCGGCTCTGGGACGACGATCTGGTCCAGAGCCGGCGGGCGAAGCCCGGTGTGAATGCCGCGGATTTCGACCAGGCACTGACGCTGGCGCGCGAACGCTTTCCGCAGACGCCGGTAGCGGACCCGTTCGTTGCACAGCTGGAGGCGCTCGGCGTGATCGAGGTGCCGATCGTGACCCCGGTCGTGCCGGCGATGAAATTGCATGCCGAGGGCCGGCTGGCGCGCTTCCTGCCGCAATGGCGCGTTCGTCGCTAACAGGACCAGGCCGGAAACCTGCCGCCGGCCCCGACCGTCCGGTTTGCCTGATCGGCCCCGGCCGGATAAGACGGCTCAGACCCCGCTTCAGGAATCGACCTTTCGCATGCGCATTCTCTGCACCAATGACGACGGCATCCACGCCCCCGGTCTCAAGGTCCTGGAGGAGATCGCGCGCGCATTGTCCGATGACGTCTGGGTGGTCGCGCCTGAGCTCGACCAGTCCGGCGTGTCGCATTCGTTGTCGCTGAACGATCCTCTGCGCCTGCGCGAGGTCGGACCCCGGCACTTTGCGGTGCGCGGCACGCCGACCGACTGCGTCATCATGGGCGCGCGCCACATCCTCGGCGCCAAGCTGCCCGATGTCGTGCTGTCGGGCGTCAACAAGGGCCGCAACGTTGCCGAAGACGTGGTCTATTCCGGCACCATCGCCGGCGCGCTGGAGGGAACCATCCTGGGATTACCATCTTTCGCCCTGTCGCAGGAGTTCAGCGTCGAGACTCGCGACCAGCCGCTGTGGGACACGGCGCGCAAATTCGGTCCCGACATCCTGCGCAAGGTGATCGCCGCCGGCATCCCGAAGGACACCGTCATCAACGTCAACTTCCCGGCCTGCGCGCCGGAAGATGTGCTTGGCATTCGCGTGACGCGGCAGGGCAAGCGCAATCTCGGGTTCCTCAAGATCGACGAGCGCAGGGACGGCCGTGGCAATCCCTATTTCTGGATCGGCTTCGAGCGCACCGCGATGATGGATACGCCGGCCGACGGCACCGATCTCGCGGCGCTGCGCGAGCGCTACGTCTCCGTCACGCCGCTCAGGCTCGACCGGACCAACGAGGCGTTTTCCGAGGCGCTGAGTACGACGCTGAAGTAAGTCCGACCTGGCACGGGACTTGGTCTAGCCGCCGCGAAGTGCGGCTTCGATGGTCTTGCCGAGGGCGTCGAGCTGAAATGGCTTCTGAAGCGCCGGCCGATCACGGTACTGCTCGGGCAGGCCGGAGGAACCGTATCCGGTGGCAAAGATGAACGGGCAGCCCTTCGCCTTGATGACATCAGCGACCGGCGAGATGACCTTGCCGTTGACGTTGACGTCGAGAATGGCGATGTCGAACTCGGTTGCCTGGGCAAGCCGCATGGCTTCGGTGATGTCGCCAGCCTCGGCTGCGATCTTGTAGCCAAGCTCTTCGAGCATGTCGGCGACCATCATCCTGATCATCACCTCGTCTTCCACGAGGAATACAGAGCGGCCGGTAAGCCCCGTCGCAGTCATGGTCGAGTCCTTGCCCATCGCCAAAAACGTTCGCAGATAACATGAATCGACGCAATGCGCGTTTCGACGAACGGATGCCTGAAAATGGCCATCGCGGCTCGCCCGTTGCAAGCCAAATTGTGGTCAACTACGCCATCCTAAGCCTATCATGGGTTCCCTGAGCCGGAACAAGAATCTCGCGCCCCAGGCTGGCGTCCCGGACCGTAAAGACAGCACAAGCAGGCAATGACCCCCCATCAGCACCCGCCGGAAAAGATGATGTTTCAGCTCACGCTGAGGCGTCGGGGCATCAGCGACCAGGCGGTCCTGCGGACCATGGAGGAGGTGCCGCGCGATCAATTCGTCGACGACGCCGATCGCGACGGCGCATATCGCGACAGCGCGCTCCCGATCGCCTGCGGGCAGACCATCAGCCAGCCCTTTGTCGTCGCCTACATGACCGAGCAGCTCCAGCTTCAGAAGAAGCACCGCGTGCTCGAGATCGGCGCCGGCTCGGGCTACCAGGCGGCGGTGCTGTCGCGACTCGCCGGCCAGGTGCTGACGGTCGAGCGTTACCGCAAGCTCGCGGATGCCGCACGTATCAGGCTTGAAAAGCTCAACTATCACAACGTCGAGGTGATGCTGGGCGACGGACTCAATCTGCCCCCCAATATCGGCCCGTTCGACCGCATCATCGTCACGGCCGCGATGGAGCAGCTCCCGGACAACCTGGTCGAGCGGCTGGAGGTGGGCGGCATCCTGATCGCGCCCGTCGGCCCGCATCAGGGGGTGCAGACGCTGATCCGCCTGAGCCGGACCGAAGCCGGGATCGAGCGCAAGGAACTCGTCGAGGTCCGGTTCGTGCCGGCGCTGCCCGGTGTGGCGCGGGAGCTGTAGAATTCCGGATTGGCTGTGCTGCCAACATCTTATTGGGAGGGTTAAGCCGTTATTTACTCGGCGCGTGTTTACTTAAAACACCAGTTCTGTTGCGTACGAGTGAGTAACCATGTCCGTTGCCGCCGAGTTGCTTTACTCGCGCCGTGTGCCGCAGGTCGCGGTGCTGGCGCTGATCTCCTTCAGCTTCGCAGGGTGCAGCGCCGACATGTCGTCGCGCATGTCCCAGTCGAACTTCTCCAATCCCTTTGCGCAGGAATCGACCGGTTCGGTGCAGCAGGCACCGCCGCCGCAGCGTGAGTTGCCGCAATATTCGCGGCCGCAGACGCAGCCCGGTTATTACCAGTCGCAGCCTTTGCCGCCGGCGGTGTCCGCGCCGCAATCCTACCCCGTTTCGGCAGGCGGCGTGTCCGGAGGCGGCCGGGGTGTCGGGTCCTACGCACCCCCGGCGCAGCCGCATCTGGAGACCACGGCCACCGTGCCGCCGCGCTCGGTTGCAGCCGCCCAGCCGGTCGGTGGAACCAAGATCATCGTCGGCACCAGCGATACGCTCGACCTGCTTGCCAAACGCTATCGCGTTACGCCGCAGGCGATCCTCGCTGCCAACGGCTATAAGGGCCCGCGCGCGCTCTCGCCCGGCCAGCAACTGATCATTCCGCACCAGGCTACGGCCGCTGCGCCCGCGCCGCTCATGGCTCCCGTTGCCGCTGCACCCGCGCTGGCGCCTGCTGCGAGGCCGGTTGCGGCCGTTGCCGCGCCGTCAAGCACGCACTTCGTGAACCACGGCGACACGCTCGCCAGCATTGCCCGCAAGAACCATATCTCGGCGGCCGAACTGGCCCGCGCCAACGGCCTCGACCCCACTGCAAAACTCAAGCTCGGCGCCAAGCTGGCCGTGCCCGGCGCCAAGACCGCCGCTGTCGCGGCACCGCTTGCCGCGACCCCGGTCGGAGCCGCTCCCGTCGCGGGGACGCTGCAGCCCGTTGCGGCCGCAACGGCGCCCGCCACCAAGATGGCGGCCGTTGCCGCGCCGGTGCAGAGCGCGCGCCTGGCCCAGGCCACGGCAAATGTCGAAGAGAAGACCGCGGAAGCTCCGGCGAAAGCTGCGGAGACCACCAGCGCGCTGCCGACTTTCCGCTGGCCGGTGCGCGGCAAGGTGGTCACGAGCTACGGCGCCAAGACCAATGGCAAGTCCAACGACGGCATCAATCTCGCGGTGCCCGAGGGTACGCCGGTCAAGGCGGCTGAAGACGGTGTCGTTGCCTATTCCGGCAATGAGCTGAAAGGTTATGGCAATCTCGTCCTGGTTCGGCACTCCAACGGCTACGTCACCGCATATGCCCATGCGAGTGAGCTGATGGTGAAGCGCGGCGATACCATCAAGCGCGGCCAGGTCATTGCCAAATCGGGTCAATCCGGGGAGGTGGCGTCGCCGCAGCTCCACTTCGAGATCCGTAAGGGATCGAGCCCGGTTGACCCGCTTCAATTCCTGAACGGCGCGTGAGCTCGGAGTAGGGCACGCCATCGCCACAAACGCGGTGTCGTCGCCCGGCTCGACCGGGCGACCCAGTACGCCGCAGCGTCTCGATCGATCAAAACCGTCTCCGGAATACTGGATTCCCCGCCTGCGCGGGGAATGACAGGTCAGGGAAGTGGCAGCAGCTTGCTACGTCGCCGTCAGCTTCACGCCAAGCCGTCCCGCAAGCTCCTGCACGAACTGCCAGGCGACGCGGCCTGAGCGCGAGCCGCGCGTCGTCGACCATTCAAGTGCCTCGCGCTCCAGCGCGTCGTCGTCGACCTTGACGCCGAAATGGCTGCAATAGCCCCGCACCATGGCGAGATATTCGTCCTGGCTGCAGCGGTGGAAGCCGAGCCAGAGACCAAAGCGATCCGACAGCGAGACCTTCTCCTCGACGGCTTCGCCGGGATTGATCGCGGTCGAGCGCTCGTTCTCGATCATCTCGCGCGCCAGCAGATGGCGGCGGTTGGAGGTGGCGTAGAGGATGACGTTCTCCGGCCGACCCTCGATGCCACCTTCGAGCACCGCCTTGAGCGATTTGTAGGACGCATCATTGCCGTCGAAGGAGAGGTCGTCGCAGAACACGATGAAGGGGAAGGACGAGGCGCGAAGCTGCTCCATCAGCGCCGGCAGGCTCTCGATGTCCTCGCGATGAATCTCGATCAGCTTCAGTCTGTCGGCCGGTTTGCGCTCCGCGTTGATGCTGGCATGCGCGGCTTTCACCAGCGACGACTTGCCCATGCCGCGTGCGCCCCAGAGCAGTGCGTTGTTGGCGGGCAATCCGTTGGCGAAACGCTGGGTGTTCTCCATCAGGATGTCGCGCATCCGGTCGACGCCCTTGAGCAGGAACAGTTCGACGCGGCTGACCCGCGGCACCGCCGCAAGGCGGCCGTCCGGATGCCAGACGAAAGCATCCGCCTGCTTGAACGACTCGCGTTCGACGGCGGGCTTGCCTTGAGCGGAGAGGTGCGCCGCAATCGTCTCCAGCGCGCGAACGATGCGCTCCTGGGAGACGCTTTGGCTGGCCTTCGAAGTTGTCTTGGAAGTCGCCTTGGAAGCCGCTTTGGGGGCCGCCTTGGGACGTTTTGCCGCGACGCGGGCTGGCTTCGTGGCAGGGGTACGGGGGCCTTTGCCGGCCGGGCTTTTTCTTGGTTTTTGGGGCATGTCCGAAGTTCCTGAGAATGCAGCCTTATCGGGCCTGAGCGCGCGCCGCAAGGTGGCTAAAAGGGCGGTCTGGCAGCGTTGCAATTGGGGCAATGGCCGCTATAGTCCGCGCGAATTTGACCGAACCGGTCGCCATTTGGGCCTGACCGGTTTTCCCCCGTTCTCACGAGGATCGTCCGAATGCTGATTACCCCTGCGTATGCCCAGGCTGCGGGCGCCGGCGACACCAGCGGCATGTTGATGTCGCTGCTGCCGTTCGCCCTGATCTTCGTGATCATGTACTTCCTGATTCTGCGTCCGCAGCAGAAGAAGGTCCGTGACCACGCCGACCTCGTGAAGAACATCCGCCGCGGCGACACCGTCGTGACCTCGGGCGGCCTCGTCGGCAAGGTCACCAAGGTCGTCGACGACGACCAGATCGAGTTCGAGATCGCCGATGGTGTGCGCGTGCGGCAGATGCGCTCGATGGTCTCCGGCGTGCGCGCCAAGGGCGAGCCGGCCAAGGAAAGCACCAAGGAAAGCGCCAAGGATAGCGCCAAGGACGACGCCGCGGCTAAGTGAGCGCTTCCGCGAGTCTCTGAAATCCCCTGATCTGACAGGTCCAGTCGATGTTGTATTTCACGCGGTGGAAGGCGCTCGGGATTATCCTGACGGCGCTGATCGTGTGCCTCTGCGCGGTCCCGAACTTCTTTCCGGAAGCGCAGGTTAAGACCTGGCCCGCCTGGGCGCAGCGTCGGCTCGTGCTCGGCCTCGATCTTCAAGGCGGCTCCTATCTGCTGCTCGAGGTCGACGGCAACTATGTGAAGAAAGAGAGGCTCGACCAGGTCCGCGACGATGTTCGCAGGACGCTGCGCGATGCCAAGATCGGCTTCACCGGCGGCGTCACCGTGCGCAACGACGCGGCCGAGGTGCGGATCACCAAGGAATCCGACCTGCAGCCTGCGCTCGCCAAGCTGCGCGAGCTGTCCCAGCCGCTGGGCGGATTGGTGGGCTCCAGCGGTCAGCGCGACCTGGATGTCACTGACGCCGGCGGCGGCGTGATCCGCCTCACCATCCCGCAGGCTGCGATGCTCGACCGCATGCGCAAGACCATCGAGCAGTCGATCCAGATCGTCGAACGCCGCGTCAACGAGCTCGGCACCGTCGAGCCCGTCATCCAGCGCCAGGGCAACGACCGCATCCTGGTGCAGGTCCCCGGCCTCCAGGACCCGACCCGTCTGAAGGAATTGCTGGGCAAGACCGCGAAGATGGAATTCCGCATGGTCGATACGTCTGTGCCGCCCGATCAGGCGCAGCAGGGACGCTTGCCGCCGGAATCCGAGCTTCTGATGAGCGCGTCGCCGCCGCCCACACCCTATGTGGTCAAGAAGCAGGTGCTGGTCGCCGGTGGCGATCTGACCGATGCCCAGGCGAGCTTCGACCAGCGCACGAGCGAACCCGTCGTCAGCTTCAAGTTCAATACGTCAGGCGCGCGCAAGTTTTCGCAGGCCACGCAGGAGAACGTGGGGCTGCCTTTCGCGATCGTGCTCGACAACAAGGTCATTTCGGCTCCCGTGATCCGCGAACCAATCACTGGCGGACAGGGCCAGATCTCCGGCAGTTTCACCGTGCAATCGGCCAACGATCTCGCGATCCTGCTGCGCGCCGGCGCGCTGCCGGCACCGCTCACGGTGGTGGAGGAGCGCACCGTTGGTCCGGGCCTCGGCCAGGACTCGATCGAGAAGGGCGAGCTCGCCGCCTATGTCGGCTCGATCCTGGTGATCATCTTCATGCTCTTGACCTACCGGCTGTTCGGCGTGTTCGCCAACATCGCGGTGGCCATCAATGTGGCCATGATCTTCGGCCTGTTGTCGCTGCTCAACGCCACGCTGACGCTGCCCGGCATCGCCGGCATCGTGCTCACCGTCGGCATCGCGGTCGATTCCAACGTGCTGATCTACGAGCGCATCCGCGAGGAATTGCGTGGCGGCCGCAACGCGATCTCGGCGATCGACGCCGGCTTCAAGCGGGCGCTTGCGACCATCCTCGATTCCAACATCACCACTTTCATTGCCGCCGCGGTGCTGTTCTACATCGGCACCGGTCCGGTGCGCGGCTTCGCCGTGACTCTCGGAATCGGCATCATCACCACGGTGTTCACCGCCTTCACCCTGACCCGGCTGATCGTGGCCTGGTGGGTGCGGTGGAAGCGGCCGCAGAGCGTGCCGATCTAGGAGCCTGATCGTGAATCACACCGTTCTCATCGGGCTCGGCGTCCTCATTGCCATCCTCACCGTGGTTGCGGCATTCGGCTGGCTGCCGTCGCTGCGCATCGTCCCCGACGATACTCATTTCGACTTCACGCGGTTTCGCCGGATCAGTTTCCCGATTTCGGCGGCGCTGTCGATCGTCGCGATCACGCTGTTCTTCACCCATGGACTGAATTTCGGCATCGACTTCCGCGGCGGCACGCTGCTGGAGGTGCAGGCCAAGTCTGGCACCGCCGATATTGCGGCGATGCGTACGACGTTGGATGGCCTGCGTCTCGGCGAAGTCCAGTTGCAGCAATTCGGCGGCCCCGCGGACGTCCTGATCCGCGTGGCGGAGCAGCCGGGCGGCGACGCCGCACAGCAGGAGGCCGTGCAGAAGGTCCGCACCGCGCTTGGCGATTCCGTCGACTATCGCCGCGTCGAGGTGGTGGGACCGCGCGTATCGGGCGAATTGCTCGCCTACGGCATGCTCGGCCTGATGCTGGCGATCGTCTCGATCCTGGTCTACCTCTGGTTCCGCTTCGAGTGGCAGTTCGCGCTTGGGGCCATGATCGCCAACGTGCACGACATCGTGCTGACGATCGGATTCATGTCGATCAGCCAGGTCGATTTCGATCTGACCAGCATCGCGGCGCTTCTGACCATTTTGGGCTATTCGCTCAACGACACCGTCGTCATCTACGACCGCATTCGTGAAATGCTGCGGCGCTACAAGAAGATGCCGATGCCGCAGCTTCTCAACGAATCAATCAACTCGACGCTGTCGCGCTCGATCATCACCCATTTCACCGTGACGCTGGCGCTGCTGGCGCTGCTGCTGTTCGGCGGCCATGCCATCCACAGCTTCACCGCGGTGATGATGTTCGGCGTGGTGCTGGTCGGCACGTATACCTCGATCTTCATTGCAGCCCCGATCCTGATCTATCTCGGCGTCGGCGAGCATCGCGAAGATGCGGTCGATAAGGCTACGCCGGCGAAGAAAAGCAAGGCATGATCCGAACCGCATGCCCTCGCAGGAGTTTGCGAGGGCAGTAAGCTCATTCGGACGAAGCTCATGGCCGGCGATCCCAACGCACCGCATTTCCCCCGCTCGGCGCCGATCGAAGCCTATGGCAAGGGCGGCTTTGCCTTTGCCGGCATGTCGCATCGGGGATCGCTGCTTTGCCTGCCCGACGCGATCTGGGCCTGGGACATAACGGACCCCGCGAAGATCGACCGCTATTCGCTGGATCGAGTCTTCAAGTCCGCCAACAGCATCGACACGCTCCTGATCGGCACCGGAACCGGGGTCTGGCTGCCGCCAGCGGAACTGCGCCAGGCGCTCAAAGCGGCGCGGGTGGTTCTGGACACGATGCAGACCGGTCCCGCCGTGCGCACCTACAACATCATGATCGGCGAACGGCGGCGCGTCGCGGCCGCGCTGATCGCCGTGCCATGAGTGGCTCCGCGCCGGCGCCGGATTCTGCCGCGTTCTGCGCTGACCTCGTACGCAGCCACGACTTTCCGCGCTATGCCGCGACCCTGTTCGCGCCCGCTGCCGAGCGTCGCGCGCTGCTGGCGCTCTATGCCTTCAATGTCGAGATCGTCCGCGTCCGCGACCAGGTGAGCCAGCCCTTGCCCGGTGAAATCCGCCTGCAATGGTGGACCGACATGCTGTCGGGCCAGGTCCATGGCAGCGCCGAGGGCAATCCGGTAGCGGCGGAGCTGCTCCGCGCAATCCGTGATTTCGACCTGCCGGTCGAGCCGCTGTCGCTGCTCGCCGACGAGCATCAATTCGATCTCTACAACGACCCAATGCCAACAATGGCGGCGCTGGAAGGCTACCTCGCGGCGACCTCATCGGCGCTATTCGATCTCGCCGCCCGGATCATGGGACCACCGTCGGAGGCGGCCGAGCATCTCGCCCGCCATGCCGGGCTGGCGCAGGGCATCGTAGAGGTCATCGCCAATCTGCCGCGCGATGCGGCGCGCCGGCAATTGTTCATGCCGCAGCAGGTGCTGGCGAGCCACGATTGCGACGTGGAAGACGTGTTCGCCGGCAAGGAGACGCCAAACTTGCGCGCCGCGCTGGACCAACTCTCGGGCGAGGCGCGGCAACATTTGACGACGGCCTTGTCGCTGCTGGTGGAGGTGCCGGCATCAGTGCGTCCAGCGTTCCTTCCGCTCGGACAAGCGCGGGCCGACCTCAAGCGCCTGTCGCAGCCCGGGCGCAATCCATTTACGCCGCAACCGTTATCGCGGCTGCGTGCGCTTTGGACTCTTTGGCGGGCTTCACGTTCGCGGGAATTTACCAAATAGCGGTTGGCTTATCGCCGGAGCCGGGCAAATGCTCTATGCTGTCCTATGGCTGAGTTGTCCCAAAGCATCTCCTCAGATCTCAGCGGCCTTCCGGTCGCACCGGCCGACATCCATGCCGCCGCCGAGACGATCCGCGGCGCCGTCGTCGAGACGCCCTGTAGCTACAGCCGCACGCTGAGCAAGATCTGCGGCTGCGACATCTGGCTGAAATTCGAGAACCTCCAGTTCACGTCCTCGTTCAAGGAGCGCGGCGCGCTCAACCGCCTCACGGCGCTGACGCCGGAGGAGCGCGCGCGAGGCGTCGTCGCGATGTCGGCGGGTAATCACGCGCAAGGCGTCGCCTATCACGCCAAGCGGCTCGGCATTCCCGCCACCATCGTCATGCCGGTCGGCACACCCATGGTGAAGGTCGAAAACACCAGGCATCACGGCGCCGAGGTGGTGGTGACGGGCGCCACGCTGGAGGAGGCGGCCGCGTATGCGCGCAGCCACGGCGAAGCCTGCGGCATGATCTTCGTCCATCCCTATGACGATCCGCTTGTCATCGCGGGGCAGGGCACGGTCGGGCTGGAAATACTCAAGGCCGTGCCGGAGCTCGATACGCTGGTCGTCCCGATCGGCGGCGCTGGCCTGATCAGCGGGATCGCCATTGCCGCGAAATCGATCAAGCCGTCGCTGCGGATCCTCGGCGTCGAGGCCTGGCTCTACCCCTCGATGTACAATGCCATCCATAACGGCAATCTGCCGGCGCGTGGCGACACACTCGCCGAAGGCATTGCGGTGAAGTCGCCCGGCAAGCTCACGACCGAAATCGTCCGCCGCCTTGTCGACGACATTGCGCTCGTCAACGAAGCCGAGCTCGAGCGCGCGGTGGCAACCCTGATCTCGATCGAGAAGACCGTTGTCGAAGGCGCCGGCGCCGCCGGTCTCGCCGCACTGATGTCCGACCCATCCCGTTTCGCCGGCCAGAAGGTCGGGCTGGTGCTGAGCGGCGGCAATATCGACACTCGGCTGATCGCATCGGTCCTGACCCGCGAGTTGGCGCGCGAGGGGCGGCTCACCCAGCTGTCGCTCGACATCCCCGACAGGCCTGGCCAACTGGCTGCGGTCGCGGCACTGCTGGCCGAGGCCGGCGCCAACATCATCGAGGTCTCGCACCAGCGCACCTTCTCGGATCTTCCGGCCAAGGCAACGTTGCTGCAATTGGTGATCGAGACCCGCGACAGCGCCCATCTCGACGAGGTCATGGCGAAGCTTGGGGCATCCGGATTGAGTGCGCGCTGTACCTGAGCTGTGCGCGCGCCCGCCGCTATCGCGGCGTCAAACCGCCAGATGGACGATCAACCGATCGATCTCGGCTTCCGTATTGTAGTAATGCGGGGAGGCGCGCACCACCGGCGGCAGCGAGCGAATTTCGGCATCGATGCGCGTGCTCGACGGATCTGAGGCACCGATCGTGATGCCGGCTGCGGCCGCGTTGCTGACGACCGCTTCAGCCTCGTACCCGTCCACCGTGAAGCTGACGATGGCTCCCGGAGCGCGTCCGAGGTCACGAATTCTGATACCGCGAATGGACGCAAGGCTGCCCCGGAGGCGGTCCGCCAGCATGCGGCAACGCTGCTCGATGGGGCCTATCCCGATATCGAGGGCATAATCGACAGCCGCGCCCAGCCCAAGCCGGGCTGCGTAGTTGTTCTCCCAGGTCTCGAAACGGCGCGCATCGTCACGCAGCCGGTAAGCGTCCCGGGACACCCAGGGTGCGGCGAAGTGGTCGATCATTGGCGGTTCGAGCCGCTGCAGCATCGCCCGGCGGACGTAGAGAAAACCGGTGCCGCGCGGGCCGCGGAGGAATTTGCGACCGGTCGCCGACAACATGTCACAGCCGATGGCCTCCACGTCGACCGCCATTTGTCCGACCGCCTGGCAGGCGTCGAGCAGATAAGGAATGCCTCGCGCTCGCGCGATCTTGCCGACGGCCGCAGCCGGATTGACCAGCCCGCCATTGGTCGGAACCCATGTGATCGCAATCAGTTTCACGCGCTCATCGATCATGCGTTCGAGCGCGTCAACGTCGAGCTCGCCGCTCGCATCGCTCGGCACGATGTCGATCGCGACGCCTGTTCGCTTGGCGACCTGGAGAAAGGCGACATAGTTGGCAGCGTACTCCGCCTCGGCGGTCAGGATCCGGTCGCCCTGACGAAATGGAAGCGCGTAGAACGCCATCTGCCAAGCAACCGTCGCGTTCTCCATGAGGGCGATCTCATCGGGTGCGGCATTCAGCAGGCGCGCCACTGAGCCGTAGACGGATTCAAGCCGGGGCGCTTCACGGTCGGCGGCGGCATAGCCTCCGACCTCGCTCTCCAGATCGATATGCTGCTTCATGGCTTCGGCGACAGCGACAGGCATGAGAGCCGCCCCCGCGTTGTGCAGATACGCAAGCCTGGAAGTGGCTGGCGTGGCGGCACGTACTCGCTCGATGTTGATCAAGTCAATCTCCGGCTCGGACTATCGTCGCGTCAGTGCGGCATTTCCTCGAACTGCGGCAGGTTGAGCGGCGTGTTCCACGACATGCGACGCCTGGTGAACATCTCGAGCTTCGGTGCGACGAGGTCGGGCCGGTCGAGGCTGCCCAACTGGACGAAGACCGTCTTGGGGAAGCTATCGAGGTTAGTGGTAAAGACCCGCGAACCGCATTCCGGGCAGAAATTGCGATCCAGGCCTTCGCCGGAATTGGCGATGTAGTGAAACGCCTTCGGCTTGCCGCAGAGAAGCGTGAAATCGTCCTCGGGCACCGCGAAGAAGGTCGCCATCTCGCCGCCGGAAGCGCGCTTGCAGTCGTTGCAATGACAATTGGCGATGAAGGACGGATCGGTGCTGAATTCGAACTTGATTGCGCCACAGGCGCATTGAGCGGTGTATTTTTTGGCCATTGATCGCCTCAGGTTGGTTGAGGATAGCGGCGCGATCATATTGGCCGGTCGGAGAAGCGCGCGCAACAATGCTTCCGGCGTGGCGTCTCGCCTCAGATGCAGAGGCCGAGCAGCTTGATGTGGCAGCCGCCGGATTTGGGCTTGCTCGCAGGAGCGGCTTCGCGTTTCACGGCAACGAGGGGCTCCTTGTCCTTCTTGCCTTTGCCCTTCGGCTCGTAGTCGCCGGCGATCACCATCGCCCAATAGGTGCGTTTGCCGCTGGCGTTTTTCGCACTCGCGATCCCGACGCGGGAAGCGTTGTGCAGCAGCAAATTTTTGCGGTGTCCCGACGAATCGATCCACTGTCCCAAGGTCTTCTCGAAATTGTCGTAGCCGTAGGCGATGTTCTCGGCGGCGCGGCCTGCGCCGGCCGGTGCGACCCGGCGGTTGAACGGGCCGAGGGCGTCGTGACTGAGGTCGTCCTTCGTCGCCATCGCGCGCGCCTGGTCCATTGCGATGCGGTCGAGGGTCGAATCGCGGACGACGCGGACCTCTCCATGTTTGAGGCGGAAGCTGGAGATCAGCTCGGCCGGGGACTCGGCCATTGCGGGCGCGGCGGCGAGCAGCAGAAGGCCGGCGATCAGGCCGCCAACCACACGATGCATCATCGTCCCCCGAGTGCCCATGACCCCGCCCAGCCCCGCCGCCAAGTTCGAATTATCGGATCGCTTCTCCATCGCCAATGTGGACGCTTCAAGGCGTGATCCACGCTAGCCGGCAGGCAGGTCGGCCTCGAAATTGAAGCGGTCGCGCAGGTTCTTGCGCTGCTCCAAGATGTCCTTGAGGAAAGCGCGGTCCTGGTCGTTCTTCATCATCGGCTCGATCAGGTCGAGCTGGTTCATGGCGACCAGTTGCAGAATCTCGGTGCGCGGCTTGCCGTCGGCGTTGCGTGGCAGCGCGTGCACGACCTGGATGTGTTCCGGTGGCTTCGGCCCTTTGGCGGCGCTGAGCTCGTTCCGCAATTGGCCTTCGAGCGCGGCCTGATCGGCTTCGACGAAAGCATAGAGCCCGACGCCGGAGCGGCGGTCGGCAAAGGCCACGATGGCGGTGTCGCGCACGGCGGGGTTCTTGCGGATCAATTCCGCCAGCACCGGCGCGTCGTTGACGAGCCTTCGGCCGCCGCCTTCACGGTCGGTGAAGTTGAACAGGCCGCGCGTGATTGCCCGATAAACCTTCTTGCCGGTAGCCAGCCAGAGGCTGGCGGCGAACGACTTCTTCGCCAGGATTTTCCGCTCGCGCGGCGTCAGCGCCTCGGGCGCGTAGGAGCGCTTGTGCTTGAGCAGATGCCGGAGATCTTCATAGGCCAGGATGCGGTAAAGCCGGCCGCGCCGGTCGAAGCAGGCCGCGAGCTGGAAGTCGGTCACATAGGCGCGACCGTCGCGGCCGACCAGCCAGTTCTGTTCCTTGGCAAGATCGTTGTGGCAGATGCCGGCGCGGCGCAGCCGTCGCAGCGCGGCCTTGGCCGAGCGAAAATAGGCGAGGTCGCCATGCGGTTTCGCCAAATGCAGCGCGACACCATCGACGAAGCTGCGCACTAGCGCGCGGCGTCCGGCCCACAGCAGCTCGGGGCCGACATCGAGCCCCTTGGCGAGTGCCAGCGCATGCGTCTCACGGGCGAACAGATGGCGCGCCAAAAGGAATGACCACCACGGCACCTCGTCGAGGCGGCGCAGCACCGCGTCGACCTCGCCGTCATCGTCGCGGAAGCGGCCGCGTTCGACGGTCGAGAACACGTCGCGCTTGAGCAGCACGCCCTCGGTCCAGCGCGCCGAGAGTGTTGCGGCGTCGTCTTTGGGAAGGTTCATCGAAAACTCACGCCGCGGCGGCAATGCGCAGGTGATCGGCGATCCAGCGATCGAGATCGGCGAGCGCGAGCGCGCTCATCGCCTGCTTTTTGGCCACCGTCTTCTCGTTGCCGCGCAGTCGGCTTCCGTCGGGCTTCTTCGTCGGTGCGCTGGCGAGCGGCGGGAACAGGCCGAAATTGATGTTCATTGGCTGGAACGAGCGCGTGCCGGGCTCGATGGTCTCGATATGGCCGCCGGTGATGTGGCCGAGCAGGGATCCGAGCGCCGTCGTGACCGGCGGACTCGCAAGCGTCTCGCCGCGCACGTCCGCTGCCGCGTAGAGGCCAGCAATCAGGCCGACGCTGGCGGATTCCACATAGCCCTCGCAGCCCGTCATCTGGCCGGCAAAACGCAGCCGCGGCTGCGCGCGCAGGCGCAATTGGCCGTCGAGCAGCTTTGGCGAGTTGAGAAAGGTGTTGCGATGCAGGCCGCCGAGGCGAGCAAATTCGGCGTTCTCCAGCCCCGGAATGGTGCGGAAGATGCGTTGCTGCTCGCCGTATTTCAGCTTCGTCTGGAAGCCGACGATGTTGTAGAGCGTGCCGAGCTTGTTGTCCTGGCGCAGTTGTACGATCGCGTAGGCCTTAGTGGTGGGATCGTGCGGATTGGTGAGGCCGACCGGCTTCATCGGCCCGTGGCGAAGAGTCTCGGGGCCGCGTTCCGCCATGACCTCGATCGGCAGACAGCCGTCGAAATAGGGCGTGTTGGTCTCCCATTCCTTGAATTCGGTCTTCTCGCCGGCGACCAGCGCTGCAACGAAGCCGTCATACTGCTCCTTTGTCATCGGGCAGTTGATGTAGTCGGCGCCGGTGCCGCCGGGGCCGACCTTATCGTAGCGCGACTGGAACCAGGCCACCGACATGTCGATGGATTCGCGGTGCACGATCGGCGCGATCGCGTCGAAGAAGGCGAGGGCGTTCTCGTCGGTCAGCTCGCGGATCGCGTCGGCCAGCGGCGCCGAAGTGAGGGGGCCGGTCGCAACGATGACGTTACTCCATTCGGCGGGCGGCAGGCCTGCGACCTCGCCGCGCGCGATCTCGATCAGGGGATGGTCATTAAGCGCTTTGGTGACGGCCGCGGAGAAGCCGTCACGGTCCACCGCCAGCGCGCCGCCGGCGGGCACCTGGTTGGCGTCGGCTGCGCGCATGATCAGCGAGTCAAGGCGGCGCATCTCGGCATGCAGCAGGCCGACGGCGTTGTTGGCGGCATCATCCGAGCGGAACGAATTCGAGCAGACGAGCTCGGCAAGCCCGTCGGTGCGGTGTGCCTCGGTCGTGCGGGTCGGCCGCATCTCGTGCAGCACCACGGACACGCCGGATTTGGCCACCTGCCAGGCGGCTTCGGAGCCGGCAAGGCCTGCGCCGATCACGTGCACGGTATTTGATTGGGGTCCTGTCATGGGGCGGACAGGTAGCGCTTTTCGGCGGTCAGTGGAATCGCCGAGATCGAGTTTTCTGCCTCCGGATGCGACAACGCCCGCACGAGGCGGGCGCTATCGGTTCGTCCGGTTGAGGGCTGAACGATATCAGCCCTGATACTGACCGGCGGCAACGCGCGGAATGTCCGAGCGATCGAGGCCGATGTCGGCCAATTCGCGATCGCTGAGCTGGGACAGCTCGGCAACATTGCGCTGATAGTCCCGGAAAGCCTGGATCATACGGATGAGCGAGAGCAGCATTGGTAGTCTCCTGTAGTTCGATTCAGCTCTTGCCCGAGCCTCATCGTTGAAATGAATATAGGTGGGAGTGGTGCAGTGCGAAAGTTCCGATGTTGCGATGCAGCTAAGCGCTCAATGCATGGCATTGGTAACGGACGATTAACCCGAAAGCACTCCCGCCCAAAGCGTAGGCGGAACAGGAGGCATGGTGTTAAAATGCCCGTGAATTCGCGGATTTAATCTTAGCCCAGTCGGTTCCATTCAAAGTCAAATAGGCTGCTTTCCGGTCGTCGCAAGGTGATTGACTAGCTCCTATACCCAAGTCTCGCATGCGCGAATCGCATGCTCGGTGAAGTATAAAAGTGAACCTAAGTTCATCTCGACGGCCTGCGCGGACACCTTTCCACTGTGGCCAGCGATTCACCCGACGCCGGCGGATCGACGTGACGAACGGCGGCCAGGCAGGGACGAGTTCATTCCGCTTGGTCAGCCCCAACCCGCGGGCGCGGTGCACACAAGCCGAACGTGTGCCGTTGATTACAAGCGTGTAACGAAAATCAGAAATTTTGCATGTGGCTCTGCGTGGCACGCAACATCACGCAATTCTCGCGGGGAATTCATTGCGTCAAGTTGCCGCGCGCGGAGGAAGGTGATGTCGCAGACTCCGGCAATGTCGCTGGCTCTGGCCCAAGAACAAGAGAAGGAAGGTAACGTCATGACGAAGTTACTCGGGGTTATCGCAATTGCCGCTGTCGCGTTCGCCGTCGCGCCGGCCCAAGCCGCCAAGCACGCCGCAGGCGGCTGCAGTTCGGCCAATCTGGAGAAGACCGAGACCGCGATCGAGAACATGGCCGATGGTGACGGCAAATTCGTAGCGCAGAGGGAGATCGCGGCCGCGCAGGACTCGCTGCTCAACGGCAAAATGGGTGCGTGCGGCGCGCATCTGAACAAGGCGATGCACGCCACCATGGGCAAATAGGGGTAAAAAACGCACAGAGAGGGCCGGTCGTCAGGGATCGGCCCTACGCGTTTTGACGAGGGGCTGCTAAGGGGCGCGCGCGAGCTGCGTGGCGAAATAAGCGATGGTCTTCGAATAGACCTCGCTCTTGTTCCACTGCTGCAGCACCGCGAAGTTCGGACTGCCCGGCTGCCAATCCTTGCCCTTCTGCCAGCCATAACCGGCAAGATAGTTCGCGGTGGAGGCGAGCACGTCGGGGGCGTTGTGCAGGAGATCGCGCTTGCCATTGCCGTCGAAATCGACGGCGTATTTCATCCATGACGACGGCATGAACTGGGTCTGGCCAAGCTCGCCGGCCCAGGCACCCTTCATGTCGGCCGGTGCAAGGTCGCCGCGCTGGACGATGCGGAGCGCATCCAACAGCTCGGCGCGAAATTGTTCGGCGCGGCGGCAGTCATAGGCCAGCGTCGCCAGCGAGCGGATGGTCGCGAACTTGCCGGTATTGACGCCGAAATCGGTCTCGAGACCCCAGATCGCGACCAGCACCTCGCCGGGCACGCCGTAGGTCTGCTCGATGCGCGACAGCACCGAGCCATATTGCTTCATCATGTTGGAGCCGCGCGTCAGGCGCGGCGGCACCATGCGGCCGGAAAACTCCTCGAAGGTCTGGCTGAAGACCTTCTGCGAGCGGTCGCGGTTGAGCACGCTCTGATCGAGCGTCACACCGGCGAGCCCGGCGGAAATGGCCTGTTGCGAGACGCCGTTGGTCGCGGCGTCGGTTTTGAAGTCTGCAAGCCACGCGTCGAAATTGCCCGAACCGCAGGCAACCGCGGCGAGCGCTGGCTGAGCGGATAGGATGGATGCGGTGATGGCTAAGGCTGCGAGGGCGAGACGAGAAATCGTCGGGGTCATTCGAGCAAATAAATTCCGTGAAGTGATCTGAACGGCGGGCGCAATCTCGATGGAAACCGCGGCCAAAGCAAGGCGTATGACAGTGCGCGATCCTGCCCGCTCCGGGGCAGGATCGCACGTCACGAAATCGTCAGGCGTCGTTCCGATTGCGCCAGGGGAAGAGGTTGGCGGGGAAGTCGGCGGCCGGCTTGCGTGGACGATGCGGCGGAGGCGGCACCGGACGCGCGCCCGGATCGGCGGCGATTACCTTGCGGTAGAGATGCCAGGTCGCATGGCCGAGCACGGGGACGACCACTGCAAGGCCGAGGAAGGCCGGAATCGTGCCCAGCGCCAGCAGGACGGCCACGATCAGGCCCCAGGCCGCCATCGGCACCGGGTTCTTCGCGACGACGCGCAGCGACGTCACCATGGCCTCGAACGCGCCGGCATGGCGGTCGAGCATCAGCGGGAACGACACGGCGCTGATGCAGAGCGCGGCAAGGGCGAACAGGAAGCCGGTGCCGCAGCCGACCACGATCAGCCACCAGCCTTGCCGGCTCGTGAGAACGCGCGTCAGAAAATCCGAGATCCCGGACGCGCCCTCATAGCCGAAAGCGGCGACGTAGATCGCCTGCGCGGTCGCAACCCAGGTCACGAACAGGGCCAGCAGCAGCGCGCCGAGACCGAGCATGGCGCCGAAGGAGGGCGAACGCAGCACCTCCATGGCATCCCAGGCGCTGGCCTCCTCATAGCGCTCGCGCCGGCTGGAGAGCTCGTAGAGACCGAGCGCCGCGAACGGGCCGATCAGCGCGAAGCCCGCGGCCAACGGAAACAACAACGGCAGCACTGAATAGCCCATCACCACGCGGGCGAGCACGAGGCCCAGCACAGGATAGATCACGCAGAGGATGATGGCGTGGCTCGGCACCGCCTTGAAATCGTCCCAGCCGCGCTTGAGCGCATCGTGCAGATCGGAGAGTTGGATGGTTCGGATCACCGGCCCAGCCGCTTCTGCGGTCTGGGCCACGGTGGGGACATTGCCCTGGTAGAGTGTGGCCATGGTCGCTAGCTCCCTTGCCATGCGGCCGCATCTGGCGCCAGCAAACGGCGCAAGCGGCCGCTATTCTGAGTTTCGCGATTCCCAACCAGACGCTCGAATTCCGGATGGCACGCGAACCGAATGTCAAGCGTACGCCCATTTGCGAGTCCTGTCCCTCACGCTTGGGTGAGATTCGATGCCGCAGCGCAACCTCGATGATGTCATTCGGTCGTCATTTCGCCGTAGATAAGCTGATGCTGCTTGTTGGTCCGCGGAACTTTGCGGGTGCAACGACGCAACTTGGTCTATAAGTGCCACTCAAGGCCCTCCAGCGGGTCCTTTTCGGGGAGCAGACATGAGCATTTTCGGGAAAATTATGGGCGCGATCTTCGGTAGCCAGCCAGCTTCCGCCGCGCCCGCAGGCAGCGCACCGTCGGGCAGCGCGCCCGCAGGGGCCGCGCCGAGCGGATCGGCGCCCGCGGCGACGGTGGACGTTGCCTCGATCGTCGACGCGGCGGCCGCCGCGCACAAGGGCGAGAAGCTGGAATGGCGCACCTCGATCGTCGACCTGATGAAGGCGCTCGACATCGATTCCAGCCTCGCTGCGCGCAAGGACCTGGCCAAGGAGCTCGGCTACAGCGGCGACACCAACGATTCCGCGACCATGAACGTCTGGCTGCACAAGCAGGTGATGTCCAAGCTCGCGGCGAATGGCGGCAAGCTGCCGCCGGAGATCAAGCACTGACCGTTCGCCCGGTCGCAATCCAAGGGCCCGCGATCGCGCGGGCCCTTTTTGCATTCAGGCGACGAGATCCGCATCTTCCGGATGCCTGTCGAGATAGTCGACGACGAAGCCGCAACCGGCGATCACCTTCCTGCCGTCGCGGCGGATCAATTCCAGCGCGCCCTTGACCAGCTCGGAGCCGATGCCCCGGCCGCGCAGCGCACGCGGCGTCTCGGTGTGGGTGATGATCACCGCCGACGGCGTCAGCCGGTAATTGGCGAAGGCGATTTCGCTGCCGACATCGAGCTCGAAGCGGCTTCGGTCCTTGTTGTCCCGTACCGATGGCGCCATGGAAAATCCTTCCGACCTGCTGCTTGCCTTTGATCTAGGCGTCTGAACCGGCCCTTGCCAAGGTGCGACCAAGAGTGGTTGCCGCAGGGGAGATATCCGGAAAATGCGTGTCCCGCTCAGCCTCATCGCGCTGCTCGCCGCGCTCATCTCGCCGGCTCCGGCGTTGGCAGCCGGCGGTCCGGCCTGGGAGGCCTGCGTCGGATTGGCCAGCACGCCGGACGAGCGGATCAAGGCTTGCTCGACCGTGATCGAAACGAAGAGCGAGAGCGGACCCCGGCTCGCCGGCGCTTATTGCAATCGCGGTCATGGCTTCACCGAGAAGCGCGAGCTCGACGCGGCGCTGTCCGATCTCGACGAGGCGATCAAGCTCGACCCCGGCTATGCCTGCGCCTACAATAATCGGGGCCGTGTCTACAGTTTCAAGCGCGACTACGATCGCGCCATCGCTGATTACGACCAGGCGATCAAGCTCGATCCCTCGCTGGCGCTGGCCTACGGCAATCGCGGCGAGTCGCGTTTCAACAAGGGCGATCTCGACGGTGCGTTCGCCGACTTTGACGCCGCGATCAAGCGCGATCCCAAATACGCCATGGCCTATGCCAATCGCGCACTGGTGTATTACCGCAGGCGCGACATGGCGCACGCCATCGCCGACTACACCGTGCGGATCAAGCTTGCGCCCGATCTGCTCGCCTATATCGACCGCGGCAACGTCTATCGCGACAGCGAGCAGCTCGATCGCGCCGCCGCCGATTATGGCGAGGCGATCCGTGTTGCGCCGACCGACGCGCGCGGCTGGCGCAATCGTGGCATGATCCGGCTCTATCAGGGCGACAGCAAGGGCGGCGTTTTCGATTACGACAAGGCGCTGCAATACGATCCCTCCGACGTGTTCTCGTGGAACAACCGCGGACAGGCCAAGCTGCGGCTCGGCGACAAACAGGGCGCGATCGCCGATTTCAGGAAGGCGTTGGAATTGAAGCCGGGCTTGCCGACGGCGCAGGAGTCGTTACGGAAGCTCGGGGCGTTGTAGCTCTCGGCCGCTTCTCGCGACGACGGGGCTGCACCTCCATCAGGTCCTGAGAGTCCGGATGCTTCAATCGGTCGCCTTGGCGAGCCTGGAATCCTCCGGCTGCGCCTGCGGGTGCAGGCATCCCCGGCAGATGACGAGTGAACGGTTGACCCTGGCGTCCTGTTCCGCCTCGATGCCGTCCTGCGCCTGCCACCATTCCTTCGAATAGGGCTGAAGCCCGGCTTGCGACCTGTTGCGCTCGGATCGGGCGATCCGTGTTGGCTCTGAGGCAGCGCGCGAATGATTGGGATTTTCGCCGGCGCCGTCCCAGGCGTAGCGCGCAGGCTTGAAAGCGGGATCGGAGGCGAGGTGCGCTTGTGGGCCCACGGCGCATCCGCCAAGCGCCAGCGACAACAGGAGGAGGGCGGGCGCTTTGACCATGATGCGGCACTCTGTACGCGAGAACTGATGAAGGTTGCGCCGATCATGTTTAAAATTTCCTGAACGATCGCGGCTGCGCTGACGACCAATGCCAATGCGATATCTGATCCTCCTGCTCGTACTATTCGTAACCGCTGCGCGCGCCGACAACGCAAAGCCGTTCAATCCCGCCGACTATCCGCCCGGCGTGCAGAAGGCTGTGCGCTACGCCTACGAGGAATGCGAGAGCCAGGGCGGCGGCGCGGTGACTTTTGCGGTCGATACGGTACGCAGGATCGACCTGACCGGTGACGGCCGCGATGACTACATCGTCGATTTCCGCGACACCAGATGCGGCGATCGCGAGACGACCTATTGCGGAACCGGCGGCTGCGTCATGAACATCCTGGTCACGTTGCCGGACGGCAGTGTGCAACCCGTCTTCGATGGCCATGTCCGCAGCTACGAGATCAAGCCGAAGCCAACGAAGCGGGGTGCGGGGCGCACCATCCGCTTCGATCTGCATGGCAACTATTGCGGCGGCTTTGGTGCGCAGGCCTGCGTCAAGGAGAAGGCCATCACGGCTACGCCGTTCGCGTTCAAGCAGCCGTAGGGCAGGCGTGCGGCCGACGGCCTTGCGAGGTCGTGGGCGATGGCGATAAATGGGCTGCAATGGGCGGGCGGCTCGCGTGCCGTCCGCCGCCGAAGAGGAAGCCCGATGCAGCCCCTGCGCATGTCCCGCCGCGTCATGAATCTCGCTCACATGCTGACCCAGAATGCGCGGCGGCACGGGGCGCGTCCCGGTTTCGTCTGGGGCGACAGATCCTGGACCTGGCGCGAGATCGACGCGCAGGTCTCGGCGCTGGCGGCAGCCCTCGCGGCGCGCGGCATCGCGAAGGGCGACCGCATCCTCGTCCATTCCAAGAACGGCGACGAGATGTTCTTCTCGATGTTCGCGGCGTTCCGGCTCGGTGCCGTCTGGGTACCCACCAATTTCCGACTGATGCCGGACGAAGTGACTTATCTTGCGCAGGCCTCCGGCGCGAAGGCGTTTCTGTGCCATGTCGATTTCCCCGAGCAAGCCGCGGCGGTGAAGGGTAGCGCTTTGGAATTCACCTGGAGCATCGACGGTCGGGCGCCATTTGCCGAAACGTCGGTTGCGGATGCCGTCGCGTCGCGCGCCGGCGCGGTGCTCGAGAACGTCGCGGTCGAGCACGACGATCCCTGCTGGTTCTTCTTCACGTCGGGGACCACCGGCCGTTCCAAGGCTGCGGTGCTCACCCACGGCCAGATGGGTTTTGTCGTCACCAACCATCTCGCCGATCTCACGCCCGGCGTCACCGAAGCGGATGCCTCGCTGGTGGTGGCGCCGCTGTCGCATGGCGCCGGCGTGCATCAGCTGGTTCAGACCGCGCGCGGCGTGTGCACCGTGCTGCTGCCGACGGAGAAATTCGACATCGACCAGGCGTTCCGCCTGATCGAGGCGCATCGGGTCAGCAATCTCTTTGTGGTGCCGACCATTCTGAAGATGATGGTCGAGCATCCCGCCGCCGACAAATACGACCACTCCTCGCTGCGCCAGGTGATCTATGCGGGTGCGCCGATGTATCGCGAGGACCAGAAGGCTGCGCTGAGGAAGCTCGGCAAAGTCATCGTGCAGTATTTCGGTCTCGGCGAGGTGACCGGCAACATCACGGTGCTGCCGGCGGCGCTGCATGATCCCGAGGACGGGCCGCACGCGAAGATCGGTACCTGTGGCTTCGAGCGTACCGGCATGCAGGTCTCGATCCAGGACGACGAGGGCCGTGAACTCGGCGCCAACCAGAGCGGCGAGATATGCGTGATCGGCCCCGCGGTGCTGGCCGGCTACTACGACAATCCCGAGGCCAACGCGAAGGCGTTCCGCAACGGCTGGTTCCGCACCGGCGATCTCGGCCACATGGACGAGGAGGGGTTCGTCTACATCACGGGACGAGCCTCCGACATGTACATCTCCGGTGGCTCCAACATCTATCCACGGGAGATCGAGGAGAAAATCCTGACCCATCCTTGCGTCGGCGAGGTCGCGGTGCTCGGCGTGCCCGATGCAACCTGGGGCGAGGTCGGCGTTGCCGTCTGCGTCGCCCGCGATGGCGCCAAGCCGGTGAGTGAAGCGGAGATGGCGGCGTTCCTGTCGCCCAAGGTGCCGCGCTACAAGATGCCGAAGCGGTTCTTCTTCTGGGAGGCCTTGCCGAAATCCGGCTACGGCAAGATTCCCAAACGGATGGTTCGCGACGAGCTCGAGGCGCGCGGGCTGCTCGATCTCGACAAGATACGGGCGGGCTGAGCGAAGGTCATGCGCAGCATCAAGCAGCCCGGCGCGCCGGTCGCCGAACGCATCCAATGGGTGGAGGCGAGGGGACGCGCTTTCTCCTTCACGCTTCAAGCGGGTCTGCCGCTGCTGGAGGCGGCGCGCCGCGGTTTTGCCGCGGAGGGATTTGCCGGTGGTGTGCTCAACTTCGGGCACGGCACGCTCGGGCCGTTCGGCTATGTCATGCCGGCGCTGTCGAAAACCAATGAGAACGCCGCGTTCTATAGCGACACCTTCCGGCCGAGCGGCGTGACGCGCACCAGACTCGGTAGCATGACGCTGGGCATGCGCGATGGCGCGCCGTTCTTTCATTGCCATGGGCTGTGGACAGAGGCCGATGGCCGCGCCAGTGGCGGCCACATGCTGCCGGACGAGACGGATGTCGCGGAGCCGTTCGAGGTCAAGGCCTTCGGTATCGATGGTGCGATGTTCGGCGCAGAGCCCGATTCCGAAACCAACTTCAAGCTGTTCGGGCCGGTGGCGGCTGCGAGCACCGGCGCACGCACGACCAGCCGCGCTTTCGCGCTGCGGCTGCGCCCCAACCAGGATTTCGCCGGTTGTCTCGAAGACTTCTGCCGCGCGCACGGCATCGCGCGCGCCAGGATCCATGGCGGTGTTGGTTCGACCATCGGCGCTCGCTTCAGCCATGGCGGCGTGACCGAACCCTTCGCGACCGAGCTTGCGGTGACCGGCGGCACGATTGCGGTGGGCTCCTCCGGCGCGCTCGAAGCCGCACTCGACGTTGCCCTGATCGACTACACCGGCGGCTTGGCGGAGGGCCGTCTGATCCGTGGCGACAATCCGGTGCTGATGACCATGGAGCTGGTGCTCGAGGTGTTGGGCTAGTCGCGGCGAGTGATCATCAGTGGGTGCGTAGCTTGGCAATGGCCAAGTACGTGGAGTCACTGATCCCCGAACCGGATCCCTGAAAGAGGTTGAGCAGCGGGGATTGACCCTGGCCGGTGCTCTGGCTGTTTCTGATGTCATACATGGCGGAGAAACGGTTCAGCAGCTTCGTAACCTTCGCGGGATCGGACAGATCCTTGATCTTCATGAACCTGTCCACGAACTTGGCCTGCTGATCGATCGGCATCGCCGCCATCGAGTCAGGCAAATCGAAGGTGGTCCTGAACACCTCCGAAAGAGCCTTGTCCGCAAGGATGTCGTACGCGGACGTGATGTCCCCCGCCTTTCGTTGGAAATAGAGCGCCAGGCGCACGCCGGGATTCGCATCGCCTTGCTGCTGCTCCAGGCTTTGCTCGACATAGTTCGCTTGTGTTTCCCGAAACTGATCCCGCTTCTGTGGACCCATCATCGGAAGACGCGCGACGTTGCCCTTGCTGTCGAAATTGAACGACGCGACGATTTCGGCAAAGCGAGGATCGCTCTCGGTGTTCGCGAAGCTCTTTGGATCGTTCAGATCGGAGCTGAAGACCTTCCCGAGAAATTCGGTGCTGACCTTCTTGGGATCCAGACCCTTGGCCAGGAGAATGAAATCAACCATCGGCCTGTTTGCGAGGAGATCGGAAACACTGTCGATGCCGGCGATGGCTTGCTGATATTCCGACGCATCCTTCGTGGCCTGTGCCCGAACCGCGGTCTGCTGCTGGGGAGTTGCCGTGCTTGCGCTCTTCGCCGCTCCAATGACGTAGTCCTTGGCGATCTGGAGGACTTCAGCCGAGTCCTGAGCCACCAGGGGGGTCGTCAGATTGCCTTTTGCGTCGAAGTTGAAGGCGCGTGCCAGCTCCAGATACCGATTGTCCTTGAGGGTATAGACGTAGCTCTTGGGGTCGTTGAGGTCGCTTTCGAGCACGGCCTTGACAGTCGCCGGCGGGACGTTTCCGGGGTCGAGGCCGACAGCTCCCAGCGCAAAATCATACACGCCTGGTGTCGATACGAACGTCTGGACTGAATTGATCTTGAGGATGGCAGTTCTGAATTGCCTGATTGCGAAAGCTTCGTTCAACGGGCTTGCCGCCGAATAGACGGCGGACTTGCTGTCGTCGAACTTCTGTTTCGTGATCGTGACATTTGCAGCAGTCTGCGCCGACACACCTGACGGAAGCGAGCCGTCGGGCGAAAACTCGAACGCGCCGGCCAGGTCGACGAACCCGCCAATCGTCCCTATCTGGTCGCTGAGGCTGGAAATGCTGCTCGCATATGACTCCAGGTGATATTTTTCGACCAGGATCTGGACGTTCAACTGGGTCACGTTCGCGCCCGGTTGCGATAATTGGGCGGTGTAGTCTCCGATCCTTGAAGTGGCCGCGGTGACATCCGATCGGGCCTGAGCAAGATCGGCGTTGAGGCCACTCAGCTGAGAAGCGAAAGTGGTGTTGACGTAGCTGTTTGGATCGGACGGATCGCTGCGCAAGACCTGACTTATCGTGTCACGCGACCACTTGCTTTGATCGATGCCGTACGCCGAAAAGACATAATTGCGAAGTCGGTCGTTGTTCAGGAGCTGGTCTGCACTGCTGATGTTGCCGATTTCGGCGCTGTAGTAATTCGAGTCGCCGGTAAGTGCATCGACCTGGCTCTTCCTGGTCGCCGTGTACAGACCGATCATCTCATCGGTCTGGTTCTCCGATTGCGCAACCGGCGTGGCGCTGCCATTGAAGGAAAATGCCGCGGCGAACTCGCGGTAACGCTTGTCGACCAGCTTGTTGACGAAGCTGTTTGCGTCGGAGAGGTCGCTCTCCAGCACCTTTTTCATGAAGGCCTTGGCGTAGGCCATGTCTTCCAGGCCATACGCCTTCGTTGCATAGTGATAAAGGCGATAGTCTTTCATGAAGTCGTCGACGGACTTCACCTTGCCGATGTGGGCTTTGTAGTAGGCGGCCTCTCGCGCCACGTCCTGTTGCTGTTCGACCCGCGTCAAGGACTGCTTGAGATTGCGCGTGATGTAGCTGTAACTGAAATACGTTGATACCATCGCGCACTCCTCGCGGCTCTTACGGTCCCGGACGTCCGTCAATCATTGCGGGGTCGCGAGGTGGGGGGCGGGTCTCATGCCTGCCGACTGCCTCAGAGCTGCGTTCTCTAAGGCGATTTCGGACCGCAATTCCAGATTCCAGTTTGCCCTCGCCACGCGTGTCGGGTTTGTTGCTGTATGTTTCTCAAATGCAGCTTTCGCGAGGGTTGCGTTCCGGATATGTTCTGGCGTCCCGACGGGACGGAATGGATCGGAAACCGGACATGAGCCGAAGAAGCAGCCGAACGATCAACCTGCCGGCGCCTTACCTGAAGCGGGTCTGGCTCGACCCGTCGCAAGTTCGCGATCGCGAGGCTTATCCGTTTTGCCTGCCCATCTTTCCGGATGATTTCGATCTCAACTTCGACGCCGCCATCACGATCATCGTCGGAGAGAATGGCACCGGGAAGTCGACGATCATCGAAGGGATCGCAGCGCTCGCCGGCTACGACGACGCCGGTGGCGGCAAGGGTTACATGCCGGTCGATCACTCCGAAGCGCGGGAGAAGATGGGTGGCCAACTCTCCAGGGCGCTGCGCGCAAGCTGGCTGCCGAAAATCACGAATGGCTGGTTTTTTCGCGCCGAGAGCTTTTTCTCGGTGGCGCGATATCTCGACAAGGCCGCACGTGATGCCGGGCAGGTCGGCCCCGATTTCCTGTCGCATTCCCACGGCGAAGGATTCCTGCGCTTCTTCGAGGAGCGCTGCCAGCGCCAGGGCATTTTCATCTTCGACGAGCCTGAATCGGCGTTGTCGCCGGCGCGCCAGATCGAATTTCTGAAGCTGCTCCGACGCATGGAGGATTCCCGCATCTGCCAGGTCATCATGGCGACCCATTCGCCGATGCTGATGGCCTATCCCAACGCACAACTGCTTCGGCTCGGGAAATACGGCCTGGAGCCGACGACAGTGGAGCAGACCGATCATTACCGGGTGATGCGGGAGTTCTGTGACGACCCGCGCGGGTTCGTAGAGACGACGCTGGCGGAGTGATCGAGCGGCGTGACCGGCACTCACTGTCTCGGTCGTCATTGCGAGGAGCCCTTGCGACGAAGCAATCCAGAGTCTCTCCGCGGAGGTACTCTGGTCGCTTCGCTGTGCTCGCAATGACGGAGCGAGCAGCATTCGTTGTTCTCCACCAACTCGCTTCTGAATCGTAGACACACCTTCGCCTCCTCGCGGCACATCGCGCCCGAGCTTTGCCGTATTCTTTGCCCTCAAAAATGCCGAGGGCGCAGGGAAGGCCGGGTGCCGGCTGGCACCCACGGTCCACTGTGCGAAGGTTGCGCTACAAGAGGCTGCACAGCGGCATACAGGTGAAGCCCAACACACGGCCTTCCCTGCGCAGTGGTTTTACGGCTTATGTCGTGATCTCCCTGGGGAGCGATGCACTATTGCCCCCGTCGCCTTGCGGATGACTGATGGTGCGGACCCGGTCGGGCCGCCACATCACCGCAACACTTGGCGCACAGACCCCGGGCGCCAGGACCACACGATTTTGCCGTACGCAGGCTGCACCGGTCGTTTGCGCGCCGCCTTCGCTCACGGTTTCCCGCCCTGCAAAGCCCTTCGCGCCGACGCCGCCTGCGTCCACCACGTCCCATCCCGCGTTCGTGACGATCGCGATCCGCCCCTCGGCCCGGGTTGGGATGGCTTTCTATATGATAATCCGAAATGCGGATAAAGAGAAATATTTTTACCTGACGTGATTGACCTGCCATTGGGTGTTTTGCCCGCAGGGCGGCGCAAGGAGTTGTGGGCCTGCGAGGCATCCGCCGTAACGCCGCCATGAACCGGTCTCCCCTCGGCCCCAAAATGCGCTAGGATGATCGGAGCGCGCCTGAAGCCGCGCATGATCAACGAGACGCATGAGGAAACGAGATGAGGGTGACGATTGGACGGCGCACGGTCCTGGCTGCGGTGCTGACTTCCGTGGGCGCGGCGGCTTTGACGGCGGCGTTTGGCCCGGCTTCGACACCGGCCTGGGCCCATGGGCCGACCCGGCAGAAGGTGCGCGAATCCATCGAGATCAATGCTGCCCCGGCCAAGGTGTGGGCCGCGGTCGGCAATTTCCAGGACATGAGCTGGCTGCCGCCGGTCACCAAGACCGAGGGCGAGAAGGGCAACGAGATCGGCGCGACGCGGAAGCTGACGCTGACGGGAGGCGCGACCGTCGAGGAGGAGCTCTACAAGTTCGACTCCGCCGCGATGAGCTATTCCTACCGGATCACCAATGTGGACGTGAAGGTGCTGCCGGTGACCAACTACTCCTCGACGTTGACGGTGACGCCGAGCGCCGACGGCAAGGCCTCGACGCTGGAATGGGCCGGCGCGTTCTACCGCGGCTTTCCCAACAACGATCCGCCGCCGGAGCTGAGCGACGAGGCCGCGGTCAAGGCGGTCAAGGGGCTGTACCAGGCCGGCCTCGAAGCGCTGAAGAAGAAGGTCGAGGGCGGAAGCTGACGGTGCGGGCGCTGGTCCTGGCGGCGCTCGCCGCCAGCCTTTGCCTGGACGGCATCGTGCACGCCTCCGCCGAAGAGGCGTTCGTCACCAACCAGCTCAGCGACAATCTGATGGTCGTGGATCTCGCCACGGCACGCAGCGTCGCGACCATCCCGATCGGCGGCAAGCCGGCCGGCGTCGCCGTCAGCGCGGACGGGCGCTTTGCCTATGTGACGAGCCCGGATGCCAAGGCCGTGACGGTGGTGGACGCGTCAACGCGGCAGGTTGCGGCGCGGATCGAGGTCGGCGGCGGGCCGCTCGGCGTTGCCGTCGCGCCTGATGGCAAGACCGTCTATGTCGCGGACTGGTATGCGGCGGCCGTGCGGGTGATCGACGCGGCGAGCCGCAGCGTCACGGCCAGCATCGCGGTCGGCGCCTCGCCGTCGGGGCTCGCGGTGACGCCGGATGGCAAGCTGCTGCTCTCGGCCGACCGCGACGACGACAGCGTCTCGGTGGTCGACACCGCGACGCGCCAGCGCAGGGCGACCATCAAGGTCGGCACCCGCCCTTTCGGCGTCACCGTCGATGCCGAGGGCAAGCGGGCCTACACCGCCAATGTCGGCTCTGACGACGTCTCCGTGATCGACATCGCCGAAGCGCGCGAGATCGGCCGCGTGCCGGTCGGGATGCGTCCCTATGCGGTGGCGCTGGCGCAGGGCCGCGGCTTCGTCACCGATCAGTATGGCGGCACTGTCAGTGTGTTCGATCTGGCGACCTTGAAGCCGATCAAGCGGATCAACGTTGGCGATTATCCCGAAGGCATTGCCGCGACCGCCGACGGCAAGCGCATCATCGTCGCCTGCTGGGAAAGCAACACGCTCGATATCATCGATGCGGTCGAGCTGAAGGTGATCGGCGAGGTCAAGACCGGCGACGGCCCGCGCGCGTTTGGGGCGTTCTTGCGCAGGACGGAGTAGGGGCGTGTAGCCCGCATGAGCGGAACGACATGCGGGACAGGGCTCTCCTCATCCACCGGCGTTCCCGGATGTCGCTTCGCTCATCCGGGCTACTGCACCGGGGCACAGCGTCCAGACAATCTCATCCATCTGCTCAAACATGTGATCCGGCGCCAGCGCCCGCAGCGCCGCCGGCGCCGCATAACCCCAGCCCACGGCGCCGCAGGCAATCCCCACAGCGCGAGCCGCCTCGATGTCGCGCACCTCGTCGCCGATCGCGATGACCTTGCCCGGCTCCACGCCGGCGCGCCGCATGACGCGGCGAAATTTCGACGGCTTGCCGAACAACGACGCCGCGCAATCGAAATGGGCGAACAGCGCCGCGCAATCGCCGAGCTTCTCGCGCGCATTGGCTTCGCTATCCGACGTCACCAGCGCCAGTTGCACACCGTTACCGGCCAGCGTTTTCAACATCGCCTCGACGCCCGCAAACAACGCAATCTCCGCCGCCGCCTCTCCCTTCAGCCGCCGCGCATGCCGCGCGATCGCCGGCAGCTTCCACAAGGGCACCTCGAGCCGGCTGAGAATCTCGCGCGACGAAGCATTCCGCAGCCCCTCGATATCCTCATCCGCGACGCGGCGGAAGCCGAAGCGATCGGCGACGTCGTTGATGGTGCGCAGGAACCACGGAAAGCTGTCGGCCAGCGTGCCGTCGAGATCGAAGATGGCGAGGGAGTAAGGCATGGAGACGAAGCTACACCGCTAGGCTTTCCACACCGTTTCCTCCGTCCATCCGAGTTGGTCGAATTCGGTGGCCCTGAGCGGCGCCTCTCCCTCGGCGAAGAACTCGTCCAGCTGGGGCGGGGGAACGTGCGTTTCAGACAGCATCGCGTGCGCCTGTCCGCGATGATGAATTTGATGCTGGAACAGATGCATGAGCAGCCGGTCACGACGTTCGGTCTGCACGCGGGTGTCGCGATTGATCCGCACGAGACCGTCGAGAAGCTCGGGCGTCAGTCCATCGCAGGCGGCAATCAAGCGCTTGTCGATCGCGGACTGCGCGGGTTTTAGCGCGGCAAGCGAAATGTGGGGCACTTCGTTCTTCCAAGCCGCCGGTCCCAGCCACCCGCCCTCCAGCGCATCGACATAGAAGAGGTCGATGACATGGATGTGGTTCAGCGTACGCTGCAGGCTCGGAAAGAAGCCGGTTCGTGCGGCTTCGAAGTCGGCCTGAGACAGCGTCGCGCAAGCGGTGAGCAGCCGGTGATTTGCCCAGGCATTATTGTGGGCGAACGCACGATAGGTTTGCACAAGTCCTGCAGGCAAGCTCAGTCTCCCTCAGACAATGTGTCGGCATGCTCTCGCTGCGTAACCTACTCCGCCGCCTCGCTCGCCGCGCGCCGCCGCTTCGGCTTCCGTGCCTTCGCCAGCACCGGCGCCAGGAACTTGCCCGTATAGCTTCTTGGCGCTTTCGCGATGTCTTCCGGAGGGCCCCAGGCGACGATCTCGCCGCCGCCGTCGCCGCCTTCGGGGCCGAGGTCGATGACCCAGTCGGCGGTCTTGATGACTTCGAGATTGTGCTCGATGACGACGACCGTGTTGCCCTGCGCGACCAGCTCGTGCAGCACCTCCAGGAGTTTCTTGACGTCGTGGAAATGCAGGCCGGTGGTCGGCTCGTCCAGGATATAGAGCGTGCGGCCGGTGGCGCGCTTCGACAGCTCCTTGGCCAGCTTGACGCGCTGGGCTTCGCCGCCCGAGAGCGTCGTGGCCTGCTGGCCGACATGGATGTAATCCAGACCGACGCGGTGCAGGGTCTGGAAGGTCTCACGCACGCGCGGGACCGCCTTGAAGAACTCGGCCGCTTCCTCGACCGTCATGTCGAGCACGTCGGCGATGCTCTTGCCCTTGAACAGGACCTCCAGCGTCTCGCGGTTGTAGCGCTTGCCCTTGCAGACGTCGCAGGTGACGTAGACGTCAGGCAAAAAGTGCATCTCGATCTTGATGACGCCGTCGCCCTGGCAGGCCTCGCAACGGCCGCCCTTGACGTTGAAGGAGAAGCGGCCGGGCTCGTAGCCGCGCGCCTTCGATTCCGGCAGGCCTGCGAACCATTCGCGGATCGGCGTGAAGGCGCCGGTATAGGTCGCGGGGTTGGAGCGTGGCGTGCGACCGATCGGCGACTGGTCGATGTCGATGATCTTGTCGATGTGCTCGAGGCCCTCGATGCGGTCGTGCGGTGCGGCGCCTTCGCTGGCATTGTTCAGCTTGCGGGCGATCGCCTTGTACAGCGTGTCGATCAGCAACGTCGACTTGCCGCCGCCGGAGACGCCGGTGACGCAGGTGAACAGGCCGAGCGGAATTTCGGCCGTGACGTTCTTGAGATTGTTGCCGCGCGCGTTGACCACCTTGATGGTGCGGCGATGGTTCGGCGGACGCCGTTCCGGCACCTCGACCTCGAGCTCGCCCGTGAGATATTTGCCGGTCAGCGAGTTGGGGTTGCGCATGATTTCGGCGGGCGTGCCTTCGGCGATGATGTTGCCGCCATGCATGCCGGCGCCGGGGCCGATGTCGAGCACGTGGTCGGCGAGCAGGATCGCGTCCTCGTCGTGCTCGACCACGATTACGGTGTTGCCGAGGTCACGAAGTCGCTTCAGCGTGTCGAGCAGGCGCGCGTTGTCGCGCTGATGCAGGCCGATCGAGGGCTCGTCGAGCACGTAGAGCACGCCTGTTAGCCCCGAGCCGATCTGCGAGGCCAGACGGATGCGCTGGCTCTCGCCGCCGGACAGCGTGCCGGAGGAGCGGGACAGCGTGAGGTAGTTGAGGCCGACGTCGAGCAGGAAGGTGAGGCGCTCGCGGATCTCCTTGAGGATGCGGCCGGCGATCTCGTTCTGCTGGGTGTTCAGCGCCTCCGGAACGGTCTCGAACCACGCGCCGGCGCCCTTTACCGACATCTCGGAGATGTCGCCGATATGCTTGCCGCCGATCTTGACGCAGAGCGCCTCGGGCTTGAGCCGAAAGCCGTGGCACGCCTCGCAGGGCACGTCGTGGAAATACTTCGCCAGCTCCTCGCGCGCCCACTCGCTCTCGGTCTCGCGATAGCGGCGGTTGATGTTGGTGATGACGCCTTCGAACGGCTTCTTGGTGTCGTAGGAACGGACGCCGTCCTCGTAGGAGAACTTGATCTCGTCCTCGCCGGAGCCATGGAGGATCGCGTTCTGCGTCTTCTTGGGCAGATCCTTCCACTTGGTGGTCAGCGTGAACTTGTAGTGCTTGCCGAGCGCAGTCAGCGTCTGAATGTAATAGGGCGACGAGGACTTGGCCCAGGGCGCGATCGCGCCCTTGCCGATGGCAAGTTCCTTGTCGGGGATGACGAGGTCTTCGTCGACATGCTGCTCGACGCCGAGTCCGCCGCAGGCGGGGCAGGCGCCATAGGGATTGTTGAACGAGAACAGCCGGGGCTCGATCTCGGGGATCGTGAAGCCGGAGACCGGGCAGGCGAACTTTTCCGAGAACAGCATGCGCTCGGGTCCGCTCTTGTCGTGGATCTTTGCGGTCTTCTTTTTCTCTTCCGCGGGTGCTGCTGCAGCCGGCGCACCGGCGAATTCGATGACGGCGAGGCCCTCGGCGAGCTTCAGTGCGGTCTCGAAGCTTTCGGCGAGGCGCTGGCCGATGTCGGCGCGCACCACGATGCGGTCGACGACGACGTCGATGTCGTGCGGGAATTTCTTGTCGAGCACAGGGGCTTCCGCGAGCTCGTGGAAGGCGCCGTCGATCTTGACGCGCTGAAAGCCCTTCTTAAGCCATTCGGCGAGCTCTTTGCGGTACTCGCCCTTGCGGCCACGCACGACCGGCGCGAGCAGATAGAGGCGCGAGCCCTCGGGCAGCGCCAGCACGCGGTCGACCATCTGCGAGACGGTCTGGCTCTCGATCGGCAGGCCGGTGGCGGGCGAATAGGGCACGCCGACGCGCGCCCACAGCAGGCGCATGTAGTCGTAGATTTCGGTCACCGTGCCGACGGTGGAGCGCGGGTTCTTCGACGTCGTCTTCTGCTCGATCGAGATCGCCGGCGACAGGCCGTCGATCTGGTCGACGTCAGGCTTCTGCATCATTTCCAGGAACTGGCGGGCATAGGCCGACAGCGATTCGACGTAACGGCGCTGGCCCTCGGCATAGATGGTGTCGAACGCGAGCGAGGATTTGCCGGAGCCTGACAGCCCCGTGAACACCACCAGCTTGTCGCGGGGAATCTCGACGTCGACGTTCTTGAGGTTGTGCTCGCGCGCGCCACGGATCGTTATTGCGCGCAGGTTTGATCCCGCGTTCTGTTGTTGGCGCTTCGCCTTGATCACTTCATCCATCCTGGTGGTCCTCAGGGAATCCAAAAGCGCGCGATCGCGCCAACTGAATAGGCGCGCTTCGCCCGGAACCGGGATCGGCGCCGATGGGTATGTGAGCGAACGTAGGAAGAACGGGGACGGATTTCCAGTGGCGTCTGCGAATCGTCAACCGATTGTTGGCACGCTGGCGGCATCTGGCAGGAGCCAGGGCGGTGGAACTGCGCAGTAACGTGCCCGGCAAACAAAAAGGCCGGCGCGAGGCCGGCCTTTCGTAACACGATGGCGTCGATAGCGAAGATCAGTACTTCGCGACGATCGGGCCCCCGAAGTGATAGTTCACGCCGACCTGCACGGTGTGAAACTCGAGCGTGCCGGTGGGCAGGGCGCCCGAGAAGTAGGTCTCGCCGCCGAGGCTGCGAAAGAGGTACTCGCCCTTGACCGACCACTGCGGAGCGAAGAACGCTTCGACGCCCGCACCGACGGTCCAGCCGGAGTGCCACTTGCTGTCGGAAACGGTCACGCCGAGCGCGCTGATGCTGAGCTTGTTGTCGATCCAGGCGTAACCACCGGTGCCGTAGAACAGGACGTTGTTGACGGCGTAGCCGATGCGGCCGCGCACGGTGCCCATCGCATCGGTCTTCGAGCTGAGGGTGGTGCTGACGAGGCCGAAGCCGGGGACGGCAACGGGGCCGGTGACCGACGCGCTGACGTCAGCCCAGGCACCATCGGCCTCGATGCCGAACACGACATTGCCGGTCTGCCAGTTGTAGCCGGCGGTACCGCCGACGAAGCCGCCCTTCATCTTCGGGTCGGTCGAGGAATTTTCCCAGGCGCCGCCACCGACAACACCGAGGTAGAAGCCGGTCCAGTTGTAGACCGAAGCCATGGCCACCGGAGCCTTGGTGTAGGGGCGCGCCGCGAGATCAGCGGCCGAAGCCGGGGCAGCGAGAGCGAACAAACAGGCCGAAGCCAACAAAACCTTTTTCATTTTCAACTAATCCCAGTCCCAGTTTCTGATTGTGCCTTCCACGATAAGGAAGGGCATCGGACTCACTTGCCCAACTGAAGCCGTACTTACACCATTGAAGCCGCAAGTTGTGTCACTGGAAAGCCACAGCGGCCTGAAAATGGTGCATTTACTGACCTTTGGTTCCCCCATGGGAACAGCAACGAAAAAGGCCGGCGCGAGGCCGGCCTTGCTTTGATGGATGTCAGTTCGATCAGTACCTCGCGATCACCGGACCGCCCCAGCGATAGTTCAGGCGGACGAGGCCCATGTCGACGTCCTGCCGAATCCGGTCGCTGCCGAAGACCCCACCTGGGGGCGTTGTGAAGCCGATCGTGCGATCGCCAAGGAAGATGTGGTCGTACTCAAAGCCCAACGACCAGTTCGGGGCGAAGCCGAACTCCAGACCGGCCCCGACCGTACCACCCCAGCGAGTCTCCCGCGCCGAAGCCAGGAGCGCGCCCGCGCCGGGCGTACCTGTAGCAGCGTAGATGTCGTACTTGTCGCCGACGACGGCGGCGCCGCCCTTCACGTAGAACAGCACGTTGTTCCAGGCGTAACCGACCTGACCGGTGATGAGGCCGAAAGCGTCGATGCGGGAACGGTTGCGATCACCCGTCACCAAAGCGGTACCCGGGAAGAGGGTGCTCACATTGTCGCCCCGGAAGTCGGCCCAGTTGCCTTGGCCTTCGAGACCGAACACCCAATTGGCGGACTGCCAGCGATAGCCGATCTGGCCACCGACGGTGCCCCCCGTCGCATTGTGACAGCCTTCGCCGACCAAAACGCCGGTCGCGGGCGTGACGAAGTCCCAGCACGTGTGGCTTGAGCCACCGCCGCCGTTGATGCCGATATAGAAGCCGCTCCAATCGTAGATGGTGGCAATCGCCGGCGCGGGGGCCTTGGTGTAGGGACGCGCGGCCATATCCGCCGCGCTCGCGGGAGCCGACAGGCCCATCGCCACTGCACCGATTGCACCAACAAGAAGCTTATTCATTGCCAGTCTCCCCAGGTTCGTCCGCTTCTTTCTTCCCCGAAGCGGCTGATCAGGCGCGAGGGCCCATATGAACTAAGTCCGAGGAAACCGTAGCTCTACGGGGCGGCAGAGTCCGTCTCCGAAATGCAACAAGAACGGGGCACTGCGAGTACCCATAACACACTGAATCTTAAGTTCTTTCCCTCGTTCTCGGGAACCTACAAAGGTTCCAACCGCTGCGCGCATTCCCGCACTACATTGGCCGATCGACGCCACATCGATGCGGTGGTTTCGCCAAGAACAAATCTGGAACGAACTGGAGGTCGATGCTATATGTGGGGATAACCGGAGGGGTGACGGACTGATCGTCGTCCGCAAGCGTTCGGCGAGCGTATAGGGTCGCCTCAACGGGCACGGCGGAACGCGGGGAGCGGACCGGCCTTCTTGAATTCAGTGGCATTCGGAGCGGAGAGCGGAGATGGCGGGAAGCGTCAACAAGGTCATTCTGGTTGGAAATCTCGGCAAGGATCCTGAAATCCGCCGCACCCAGGACGGGCGGCCGATCGCCAATCTAAGCGTCGCCACCTCGGAGACGTGGCGCGACAAGGCCACCGGCGAGCGCAAGGAAAAGACCGAGTGGCACCGCGTCGTGATCTTCAATGAAGGGCTCTGCAAGGTCGCCGAACAGTATCTGAAGAAGGGCGCCAAGATTTACGTCGAGGGTGCGCTCCAGACCCGCAAATGGACCGACCAGAGCGGCGTCGAGAAGTACTCGACCGAAGTCGTGCTGCAGGGCTTCAACTCGACCCTGACGATGCTGGACGGTCGTAGCGGTGGTGGGGGAGGCGCCAGCTTCGGCGACGAGCCGGGCGGCGATTTCGGCTCCTCCGGTCCGGTCAGCAGCGCACCGCGCCGTCCCGTTGCCGCTGGCGGCGGTGGCCGCAACAGCGACATGGACGACGATATCCCGTTCTGAGCGATCCCGCTCTGAGAACGCGGGGTCTCAATGCGACGCGCCGGCCGGATGGGCGGCGCTTCTCATCTCGTGTCAGAAAATCCCACTAATCGGCAGGACGGGCTCGGGATTTCCGGGCCCGCTTCATGTTTCGGGTGAGCTCGGATTGCGGCTTGGCAAGCGCGCTGACGGGGCAAGCTCGCCGCGCGTTTTTCGACGCGTGATCGGCGATTTTGCAAGGTCGATACGGGGGCTGTCCAAGACACCGATCGCAAGGGCTTAAGTTGTTGGAAAAATAGGCGGAAAAAGCGCTTCCCAGATCGCCGCGAGGGTGGTTATCAGAGGCTCGATGCGCTATATGATTCCCAGATAAAACCTCACCGGATTTCCCCTTGGCTGACGACGACGACAAGCCCGGCGACCAGCCGGCGCAACCCTCGGATATTCGCCCCGTCTCCATCTTCGAGGAGATGAAGAAGTCCTATCTCGACTACGCCATGAGCGTGATCGTGGCGCGGGCGCTGCCTGACGCCCGCGACGGTCTGAAGCCGGTGCATCGCCGCATCCTGTACTCGATGAACGAGCAGGGGCACACGCCGGACAAGAAGTACGTCAAGTCCGCCCGCGTGGTCGGTGACGTCATCGGTAAATATCATCCGCATGGCGACCAGTCGATCTACGACGCCATGGTCCGGATGGCGCAGGACTTCTCCATGCGCGTGCCGCTGATCGACGGCCAAGGCAATTTCGGATCGGTCGACGGCGATCCCCCGGCTGCCTATCGTTATACCGAAGCCCGATTGACGAAGGTGGCGCTGGCTCTGCTGGCCGACATCGATAAGGACACGGTCGACTTCCAGCCGAACTACGACAACAACGAGACCGAACCGTCGGTCTTGCCGGCCAAGTTCCCCAACCTGCTCGTCAATGGCGCCGGCGGCATCGCGGTCGGCATGGCGACCAACATCCCGCCGCACAATCTGGGCGAGGTCATCGACGCCTGCGTCGCGCTGATCGACAACCCTGCGCTCACCATCGACGAGCTCATCAACATCGTGCCGGGACCGGATTTCCCGACCGGCGGCGTCATCCTCGGACGGCAAGGCATCCGCGCCGCCTATCACCTCGGCCGCGGCTCGGTCATGATGCGCGGCAAGGTCGCGATCGAGACCATCCGCAAGGAGCGCGAGGCGATCATCATCACCGAGATTCCCTACCAGGTGAACAAGGCGACGATGGTCGAGCGCATCGCCGAGCTGGTCAAGGAAAAGAAGATCGAGGGCATCGGCGACCTGCGCGATGAATCCGATCGCGATGGCTACCGAGTCGTCATCGAATTGAAGCGCGACGCCGTGCCGGATGTGGTGCTGAATCAGCTCTACAGGTTCACGCCGCTGCAGACGAGCTTCGGCGTCAACATGGTGGCGCTCGACAGCGGCCGTCCGCGGATCATGCATCTGAAGGACCTGCTGGCGATCTTCGTCGACTTCCGCGAGCGGGTCGTCACGCGGCGCACCAAGTTCCTGCTGGCCAAGGCCCGTGATCGCGCCCATATCCTGGTCGGTCTCGCCATCGCGGTCGCCAATATCGACGAGATGATCCGCGTCATCCGGACCTCGCCCGACCCGACGACCGCGCGCGACACCCTGATGTCGCGCGACTGGCCCGCCCGGGACGTCGAGGACATGCTGACGCTGATCGACGATCCGCGCCACCGCATCAGCGAGAACGGCACGATCCGGCTGTCGATGGAGCAGGCGAGGGCCATTCTCGATTTGCGCCTGCAACGCCTCACCGCACTCGGCCGCGACGAAATCCGCGAGGAGCTCGACAAGCTCGCCGGCGAGATCGCCGACTATCTCGACATCCTGCGCTCGCGCGACCGCGTGCTTGAAATCATCAAGTCCGAACTCGCCGAAGTGAAGGCCGAGTTCGCCACCCCGCGCCGCACCGTCATCATCGAGCAGGAAGGCGAGGTCGAGGACGAGGACCTGATCCAGCGCGAGGACATGGTCGTCACCGTCTCTCACGCCGGCTACGTCAAGCGCGTGCCGCTGTCGGCCTATCGGGCCCAGCGCCGCGGCGGCAAGGGCCGGGCCGGCATGCAGACCCGCGACGAGGATTTTGTCAGCCGGCTGTTCGTGGCGTCCACGCATACTCCGATGCTGTTCTTCTCCTCGCGCGGCCAGGTCTATAAGATCAAGGTCTGGCGCCTGCCGATGGCCGCGCCGAATGCGCGCGGCAAGGCGCTGATCAACATCCTGCCGCTAGAGCAGGGCGAGCGCATCACCACCATCATGCCGCTGCCGGAGGACGAGTCCACCTGGGGCAATCTCGACGTGATGTTCGCCACGACAGGCGGCAACGTCCGGCGCAACAAGCTGTCCGACTTCGTCGATGTCCGCCGCTCCGGCATCATCGCGATGAAACTCGACGACAACGAAGCGATCGTCGACGTGCAGATATGCACCGAGCACGACGACGTGCTTTTGACCGGCGCCGGCGGCCAGTGCATCCGCTTCCCCGTCACCGACGTGCGCGTGTTCACCGGCCGCACCTCGATGGGCGTGCGCGGCATTGCGCTTGCCGAGGGCGACAAGGTGATCTCGCTGGCGATCCTGCGCCACGTCGAGACAACGTCCGACGAGCGCTCGGCGTATCTGAAGATGCGTCGTGCGGTCGCCGGCGAAGCTGCGGCCGAGGAGCCGGCGGCGGACGCCGAGGCCGAAGAGACCTCCGGCAGCTTCCAGCTCGCCCAGGAGCGCTACATCGAGATGTCGGCGGCCGAGCAGGTCGTGCTGACCGTCTCCGTCAACGGCTACGGCAAGCGGACCTCGTCCTACGAGTACCGCACCACGGGCCGGGGCGGCAAAGGCATCGTCGCCATGAGCGTCAACAACCGCAACGGCAATCTGGTCGCATCCTTCCCCGTGGAAGACGCTGATCAAATCATGCTGGTCACCGACAAGGGCCAGCTGATCCGCTGCCCGGTCGAAGGCATCCGCGTCGCCGGCCGCTCGACCCAGGGCGTGATCGTGTTCGACACCGCCGAGGACGAACACGTCGTCTCGGTCGAGCACATCACGGAAGAGGCCGAGAGCGGGAATGGTGCGAACGGAGACGCAAACGGGGAGTGATGCGTCACCCCCGTAGCCCGGATGGAGCACAAGCGAAATCCGGGTTTCTTGCGCCGCGCAGAGAGTCCCGGATTGCGCCTCCGCCTTCGCTCTCAGAGCTACGGCGGACAAGTCGCTCCATCCGGGCTACGAATTGCGCTAAATCTCCAGCTCCGTGCCGAACTCCACCACCTGCTTGGTCGGCACGCCGAAGAACGCGGCTGAGCGTTCGGCGTTGCGCTGCAGAAAGGCGAACATGGTTTCGCGCCAGACCCACATGCCCGGCACGTCCTCGCGCGGGATGATGGTCTCGCGGCCGACGTAATAGGTGATGTCGGAGAGGTCGATGCCGGGCAGCTTGCCGTGGCGGCAGGCCAGGGTCAGTCCTTCGTAGATCGTCGGGTTCTGCATGAAGCCGTAATGCAGGATGACGCGGGTAATGCCGGGAATGATCTCGATCACCTCGGTGCGGTCTTCGTCGGCGATGTGAGGAAGCTCCTCGATCAGCACGGTGACCAGGACGATGCGCTCGTGCAGCACGTGGTTGTGCTTGACGAACTGGGTCAGCGCCAGCGGCACGCCGCGCGGCGCCGACGCCAGGAATACGGCGGTGCCGGGGAGTCTGGCGCTGCACTTGTTGACTGCGGTCTCGATCAGATCCTCCTCGGGCTGGCGCAGCTTCGCGCGTGCCGCTTCGACGAGCTTCACGCCGCTGCGCCAGGTCAGCATCAGGAAGGCGACGAAGGCCGCGAGCATCAATGGAAACCAGCCGCCCTCGAACAGCTTGATCGAATTGGCCGAGAAGAAGATCACGTCGATTGCGAAGAAGAAGCCGTTCACGGCCACCACGAGCCATGGCGAATAGCCCCACTGGATCGCGACCAGGGCAGCGAGCAGCGTGGTGATCGCCATCAACAGCGACACCGCGATGCCGTAGGCGCCGGCCAGCGCCTCCGAGCTGCCGAAGCTCAGCACGGCGCCGAGCGTTGCGGCGGCGAGCAGCCAGTTCACCAACGGCACGTAGATCTGGCCGATCGCTGCGCTCGTGGTGTGACGGATCTGCATGCGCGGCAGGAAGCCGAGCTGGATCGACTGCTGCGTCAGCGAGAACACGCCCGAGATGATGGCCTGCGAGGCGATCACGGTCGCGACCGCCGAGAACGCGACCAGCGGATAGTGCAGGGCGTCGGGGCAGAGCTGGAAGAACGGATTTTCGATCATGGTGGGGTCGGTGATCAGCAGCGCGGCCTGGCCGAAATAGTTCAGCACCAGCGCGGGCAGGCAGATCGCGAACCAGGCCAGGCGGATCGGCAGGCGGCCGAAATGCCCCATGTCGGCATACATGGCTTCGCCGCCAGTCACCGCGAGGAAGGCGGCCCCCAGGATCGCGAAGGAGACATGAAAATCCTGGTGGATCAGGAAGTCGAACGCATAGAGCGGGCTCAGCGCCGCCAGCACCGCCGGCGCCTTGACGATGCCGTGGATGCCGAGCGCTGCCAGCACGAAGAACCAGGCCAGCATCACCGGTCCGAAGATGCGGCCGATGAAGCCGGTGCCCTGCTTCTGCATCATGAACAGTCCGATCAGGATGATGACGGTCACGGGCACCACCACCGGCGCGAGCGAGGGAGCGTCGACCTTCAGACCTTCAATGGCTGACAGCACCGAGATCGCCGGCGTGATCGCGCCGTCGCCGTACAGTAGCGCGGCGCCGACGAGGCCGACGACCAGCAGATGCGCGCGCCAGGTGCCGGGCTGGGCGTTGCGCGCGTGCAGCAGCGCCAGGAGTGCGACGATGCCGCCTTCGCCGCGGTTGTCCGCGCGCAGGATCAACAGCGCATATTTCAGCGAGATGATCAGCAACAGCGCCCAGAGGATCAATGACGCAACGCCCAGAACGGCATCATTCGTCAATGTGCCGCCGTGGGCGGCGGCCTTGGCGGCTTCCTTCAGGGCATAGAGGGGGCTAGTGCCGATATCGCCATAGACCACCCCGAGGGCGCCCATGGTCATGGCAAGCGGCAGTGGATCAGGTTGATGGCCGGAGGCGACTGCGGGCGTACTGGACAATGGCGACCCCTCGATGGGATTGCGCCCGACGGGTCATTCCGGCGGACGCGAGCATCGGGCAGTCTGCGACGGGACGTCGCAAATATCCATGGGTCATCTTTGGGGTTTATCGTTGGGACTTATCGCGAGGATTCCTGACGCGAAACTGACAGACCCCGCTACGGAGTGCGGTTGGCGGTCACGAGACGAGCCTCGCGGATGTTGGCTTTGGTGCCGGCCTGGCGAAGGCACGACGCCTCGAAATTCGGCCAAGCCTGCTGCGAGCAGTCCTTGCCGATGGTGCGGATATCGAGCCGGTCGCTCTTGGCGAGCGGCTGCGGCACGCTCGCCTCGACGGTAGGGGCGAAGCCGGGCAGGAGGGTGAGGGCGGCAGCAACACACGCAGAAATGGCGATCGCCGAAAGAGCTTTGATCATGACAGTCCCCTGTGATGCGACCGCTACGCCCAGTGTGCGGCCCGTCGTTCGTTGGCCGGATTAGTAACCATGGCCAGTTTCCGGACGTCTTCGCGAACGTGGGAAATGGTTTCGTTCGCGCCCCGTTTTGTTTCGTGGCCCCCTCAGGACGAAACAATTCGGCGCATTCCGACATGGTTTTGCGGAAAAACCGCCAGGGAACCGGACCGGCTTGCCGGGCCGGGCCGGGCGCGGTAGGACGTGGCCATGCCGCGCATTGCCTTCTATCCAGGTTCCTTCGACCCCATCACCAACGGCCATCTGGACGTGGTCCGGCACAGCGTGTCGCTGTGCGACAGGCTCGTTGTCGCGATCGGGGTCCATCCCGGCAAGAAGCCGCTGTTCTCGACCGAGGAGCGGCTCAAGATGCTCCACGACGTCTGCGGGCCGGTGGCGGCCCAGGCTGGCTGCGTGCTCGAAGCTGCGACGTTTGACGACCTGTCGGTGACCTCGGCGCGCAAGCACGGGGCGACGATCATGATTCGGGGCCTGCGCGACGGCACCGACCTCGACTACGAGATGCAGCTCGCCGGCATGAACGAGGCCATGGCGCCCGAGGTGCATACGGTCTTCCTGCCGGCTTCTCCCATGGTCCGCCCGATCACCGCCACTTTGGTGCGCCAGATCGCAGCCATGGGCGGGGATGTCTCGGCCTTCGTCCCGCCGCTGGTTGCGGCCCAGCTCAAGGCAAAATTCGCCTGATAACGGCGCGTTTCCTTTCTCATCTCTGATCCGGAGTTGTCATGATCCGAATTCTCGCAGTTCTTGCCGCGGTTCTGTTCGCAGTGCCGGCGTTCGCGCAAACTTTGCCGGCCGGCCTCGACAAGGCCAACGCCATCGTCATCGACTCCACCAAGGGCCGCATCGTCATCAAGCTGAGGCCGGACCTTGCGCCCCAGCACGCCGAGCGCATCAAGCAGCTCGCGCGCGAGGGTTATTACAACAACGTGCCGTTCCACCGCGTCATGGACGGCTTCATGGCGCAGACCGGCGACGGTCAGAACTTCAACGGCACCGGCGGGTCGAAATATCCGAACCTGAAGCAGGAATTCTCCAAGGTGCATTTTGCGCGCGGCATCGTCGGCATGGCCCGGCGCGGCGACAGCGTCGACACCGCCAATTCGCAGTTCTTCATCATGTTCGCCGACGGCGGCAGCCTCGACAACCAGTACACCGTGATCGGCGAGGTCGTGCAGGGCATGGACGTCGTCGACAAGCTGAAGAAGGCGCCTCCCGGATCAAGCGGCGGCACCGTCACCGACCCCGACAAGATGGTGAAGGTGCAGGTCGCTTCCGACATCAAGTAGGAGAGGCGATGGCGCGCTGCGGTGGCAAGCTCCTGTTGGTTGCCGCGGTGCTGCTGCTCGGCGTCCCCGGCGCGGTCGCCGACGACGCACAGGTCAACACCATCCAGGACATCTTCCGGCATCTGCGCACCTGCTGGAAGCCGCCGCCCGCCGCCAAGGCCCGCCCGATCGACATCACCGTCGTCGTGAGCTTTAACCGGGCTGGAAACATTCTGGGCCATCCGAGGATTACCTATGAATCCGCGGAGGCCTCCGACGATGACCGGCTGCAATACCGGATCGCGGTGATGGAGGCATTGCAACGCTGCACGCCGATGCCATTTACCGATGCGATGGCTGGCGCCGCTGCGGGGCGTCCATTCGCGATCCAGTTTCGCAACCGCAAATCTTCACCTGACAGGACTTCACCCCCAACCCAAGAGAGACGAGCATGAGCGCCACCGAAAACACACTGATCCTCGAAACTACGCAGGGCCCCGTCACCATCGAGATGCGGCCTGATCTGGCGCCGGGCCACGTCGCGCGCATCAAGGAACTCGTGCGTGAAGGCTTCTACGACGGCATCGTGTTCCATCGCGTGATCGACGGCTTCATGGCGCAGACCGGCTGCCCGCAGGGCACCGGCACCGGGGGCTCCGGCAAGAAGCTGAAGGCCGAGTTCAACAAGGAGCCGCATGTGCGCGGCACCACCTCGATGGCGCGCGCCGCCAGCCCGGATTCCGGCGACAGCCAGTTCTTTATCGTGTTCGACGACGCCCGCTTCCTCGACAACCAGTACACGGTGTGGGGCAAGGTCACCGAGGGCATGGAGAACGTCGACAAGATCAAGCGCGGCGAGCCCGTGCAGAACCCCGACAAGATCGTCAAGGCGCGAATGGCGGCTGACGCGGAGTAGGCGTTCAACCCTCATCCTGAGGCGCGCGGAACGCGCGTCTCGAAGGATGAAGGCCCCGCTGCTGCAGCCCGGCCTTCATGGTTCGAGACGGCGCTCCGCGCCTCCTCACCATGAGGGTCTGACTGTACGGCCGTGAGCACGCGATGCGCACCGACCTCTTCGATTTCGACCTGCCCGCCGAGCACATCGCATTGCGCCCGGCGAGCCCGCGCGACTCCGCGAAGATGCTGGTTGTCGACCACGGCACGCTGCGCGACCATATCATCGCCGATCTGTCGCAATGGTTGAAGCCGGGCGACCAGCTCGTCGTCAACGACACCAAGGTGATCGCGGCGCAATTGAAAGGCCGTCGCATTGGCCGCGAGACCGAGCCGAAGATCGAGGCAACGCTGATCAAGCGCCTCGACGGTTCGCGCTGGCAGGCACTGGTGAAGCCGGCCAAGAAACTCGCAGCCGGCGACCGCATCCGCTTCGGCAATGAGGGAAAGGTCTGCTTGCTTGGCCATCTCGACGCCGAGGTCGAGGCCAAGGGCGTGGAGGGCGAGGTGACGCTGTCATTTTCGTTCCACGGCCCGACACTGGATCAAGCCATCGCCGATCTCGGCAGCCCGCCGCTGCCGCCCTACATCGCCTCGAAACGTACCCCTGACGATCAGGATCTCGCCGACTACCAGACCATGTTCGCGGCGAATGAGGGCGCCGTTGCCGCGCCGACAGCCGGCCTGCATTTCACGCCGGAGCTGGAGCAGGCGCTGCACACGCGCGGTGTCGGCATCAATCGCGTTACGCTGCATGTCGGGGCAGGGACCTTCCTGCCGGTGAAAGTGGACGACACCGAAGGCCACAAGATGCATGCCGAGTGGGGCTCGCTCTCGGCCGAGACGGCGGAACGACTCAACACCGCGCGCAAGAACGGCGGCCGTATCATCGCGGTTGGCACCACGTCGTTGCGCCTGCTCGAAAGCGCAGCCAGCGAGGACGGCACCATTGAGCCGTTCGCCGCGGAGACGTCGATCTTCATCACTCCCGGCTACCGCTTCCGCGCCGTCGACGTTCTGCTGACCAATTTCCATTTGCCGAAGTCGACACTGTTCATGCTGGTGTCGGCGTTCTCCGGGCTGGAGACGATGCAGCAGGCGTATGCACACGCGATCGCGACCGGCTATCGGTTCTATTCGTATGGCGATGCGTGTCTGTTGTTTCGGGCGCACGACTAATTTTGGCGGAGTAGGGTGGGCAGAGCGAAGCGTGCCCACCATCTTTCGTGGATGCGCGAGGGAAATGGTGGGCACGGCGCTTGCGCGCCTTTGCCCACCCTACGGCACCGTCCGTTACGCCATCACCCGCTGTGGCAACAGCTCCGCGATCTGCACCGCGTTGAGCGCCGCGCCCTTGAGCAGCTGGTCCGCCGCCACGAACATCGAGATCGAATGCCCGGAGGGGTCGCTGAGATCCTTGCGGATGCGGCCGACCAGGACGTCGTCCTGGCCCGAGGCGTCGATGGGCATCGGAAAGTAGTTCTTGGCGCGGTCGTCGACGATCCTGACGCCCGGCGCTCGCGCCATGATGGCGCGGACATGATCCTCGCTGATCGGCTTCTCGCATTCGAATGTGATGGCCTCGCAATGAGCCCGCAGCACCGGCACGCGCACGCAGGTGACGCCGATCGCGATCTTGTCGTCCTCGAAGATCTTGCGGGTTTCGTTGATGACCTTGGTCTCTTCGTCGTTGTAACCGGTGTCAGGGTCGATCGCCGTGTTGTGGTTGAAGAGGTTGAACGCGTAGGGATGCGGCATCACCTTCGGCGTATAAACCTGCCCGTTGAGGTTGGCGCGGGTGGACTCGACCAGCTCGTCCATCGCGGCAGCGCCGGCGCCGGAGGCCGCCTGGTAGGTCGAGATGATCACGCGCTTGATGCGGTTGCTCTGGTGGATCGGCCACAGCGGCACCAGCGCCGTGATGGCGGCGCAGTTCGGGTTGGCGATGATACCCTTGTGGTCGCGGATGCGGTTCGGGTTGATCTCGGGGATCACCAGCGGCACGTTCGGGTCCATGCGGAAGGCGGAGGAGTTGTCGACGACGACGGCTCCGGCCTTGACCGCGATCGGCGCGAACTTCTTCGAAATGCTGCCGCCGGCGGAGAACAGGGCGATGTCGACGCCTTCGAAAGCGCGTTCGGTCAGCTCTTCAATGACCACGTTCTGTCCACGGAACGACACCGTCTTGCCGGCCGAGCGGGCGCTGGCCAACGCCTTGAGCTTGCCGACGCGAAAGCCGCGCTTGTCCATGGTGGCGATGAATTCGGCGCCCACCGCACCGGTGACGCCGACAATCGCGACGACGGGATCGTTACTCACTGTGTCCTCCATTGATTTGAGAATTCAGACAACAAAAAAGCCCCGGACCAACGAGGGCGGGGCTTCGGTAGAGTGATTGCGTTCTAGTCGACGACTACACGCGCACGCCTCCCCGGGCCCCGAAGGCCGTGGTGGTTTTAGTCGCGCGTTTGGTGGTCGTGAACATGGCGGGAGCTTATGCGGGAGAGTCTTGCGCCCGTCAATGGCTTTTCGGCGGGATTGGGGCTGCCGCTATTTGGTCCGGGCGCCCGGCGGTTCGAGGATGACCTCCTTGAGGTTGTCGCCACTGATGACGACGATCGCGAAATTCAGCCGGCCGCTTTCGCGCACCAGCCCGCCGCTGATCGCCTTGCCCGAGGCCGCGCGTTCGGCGACGTGCACGGCATCCGCAAGTCGGTGCTTGATGGCACCGAGCGCTGCGAGGTTGCTGCGATCGTCGAGGTCGAGCTCGGCCAGAGGGAGGGCGGCTTCCCCGCCGACGAGCTCGCCGGTTGCGGCATTGATGGTGTGGCGCCAGATCCGGTCATTGTGCAGGGTCTTCACCCGGTAGACCGGCACGCCGGAGGCTCCGTCGAAACTCACATCCGCCGTGGTGGCACCGGCGTGGCGGGCTTCCGCAATCGCCATGGCCTGGTTGATCGAGATCGACGAGCTGCGGAAGCGCTCGATCTCGCGACTGACCGCTTGGCGATCGGCCTCGGCGTCACCATCTGTGTCGCTGTGAAGCGTGGTCGGCGTGCCCGAGCTCACGATCGCCCGCGCCGGCGCAGCGAGCAGGAGTGCGGACAGGGCGATTGCGAGCAATCCCGAGATCCGTCGTTTGGCCGTCGTCATGCTCGAACCCCTCGGCCAGCGAGTGTGCCGGATGATCGTAAAGAATTTGCGGCCGACCTTGGGCATCGGTCGGCCGCTGAGCGTCGTGACGGGCTGTCCGCCGCGGCGATCGAGGCGGTGCGGACCTCTTTGGGGCTGGTGAAAAAGCGATCCGCATCGCCCTATAATTAAACCATACCGTATCGTTTTGTTTTGGTCAACGGGACGGCCGCGGGATCCCTAGGAAAGATCGCAACCTCACGGAATTGTCAGCGCGAGGGGCGCCGCCGCTGCGTGGTCTTGGCTGCACTCTGGCTGTCGTCCGCAGATCCCAGCGCGCCTGCCAGGAACAGCTTGATCGCAGCGCGCATGCGCTTTTCCGCGACCTTCATCTCCGGCGGCGTTCCAAACGTCGCCAGGCGATGGTTGTGACCGACGACGACGTCGAGAAACACTTCCGCCGCGATGGTGGTGTCGTCGACGTCGAGAGCGCCTTGCGCCACCAGATGGTCGAAGAAGCGCGCCGTGGTGGCGACGGCCTTGAGCCAGCCTTCCTCCTTGCCGAGCTTGGCGATGTCGGGGAAGTTGATGGCCTGCGACGTCATCATGCGGCTGAAGGCGACGGCATCGGGACCGCAGGTGAATGTCAGCATCTCGCGCCCGATCTCGACCAGCCGCTGCTCGACCGAGATGTCCGAGGCGCTGCTGAGCTTCGTCTCGGCAGCCGCGGACAGCGGTGCAAGCCATCGCGCGATCTCACGCCGCAGCACGGCGGCGAACAGGCCGCGCTTGTCGCCGTAACGGGCATAGACGGTGGGCTTGCTCACTCGCGCGGCTTCCGCGACCGCATCGAGCGAGGTGGCGTCAAAGCCGCGATCCAGGAACAGCCGGGTGGCGACCTCGATCAGCCGCTGATCGCGCTCGATCGCGGCGCTTTTCGTCGGCCGGCCGCCGCGTGATTTCGGCACCTCGCGCCGCTGAGCTGCCGGTCTGGTCCTGCTCGCAGTCAATCCCATGCCCAATGATTCCTGCGCAGTCGTGACATCAGTGATGCTCTATAACGCGCAGCAACGGGTGCGTCATGGCCAATCTGGCCGAATGGCCCGCATCGTCAACCGTCTCGGCACGGCCCCGTTCCTCAGCGAGCGCTCACGGAAGCGTCGAAGTCCAGGCCTGGCCCGAAGCCGCCTTCTCATATCCGTACTGATACAGCGCCCGCATATAGGCGGTGTCGAACCCTTCCGAGGGGGCCGCCGGATAATCGCGCGCGATGTAGGAGAGATGGAAGCCCAGGCGGTTGCGCCTGGCAAAATCATAGGTCGAGAAGATGATCGAGCGAGTTTGCGACTGGGTGATCGACGACAGGCTGCGTGAGGCGACGTCGATGGTGCTGTTGGAGACGAGCTCGAAATTGCGTTCGATCTTCTTGTTGACGAGGATGTAGATGTCCAGCTTCGCAGGGCCGGGCAGGCGACTGCCCTGGAAAAGCAGGGCTTCCGGCAGCGTCAGCACCGGCGCCGTTACGCCGCCGTCGACATGCATCTCCTGAAACCTGCGGCCCTCGCCTTCGGCGTCGATCATGATCGGCGGAAACACCAGCGGGATGCTGGCGGAGGCCGCCATCACGTCGCGAAACAGCTTGAGCGCCTCGGGCGTGCCGATCGTGGCGATCTTGCCCATGTCCCAGATCGCGGTGCGCTGGGTGTCGAGATCTGTCGTCACCACCAGCAACTTGCGCCCTTTGGCGTTTTCACGCGCGACCTGCGCCATGATCTCGGGCCCGACATAACGGGCGACGAGCTCGCGCAGCCGCGTGTTGCCGAACAGGCCGGATCCGAACAGCACGCGCATGATGCTGGGATCGCTCAACAGGCTCTCCGCCACGCCGCTGGTGTAGACCTCCTTCAGCGTGTCGTCATATCGCGAGCCGAGAAACGCAAAGGGTGCAATCAGGCCGCCGGTGCTCACGCCCGAGACGACCGAGAAGGTGGGACGGGTTCTGGCCGCGGTCCAGCCGTTGAGCACGCCTACGCCGTAGGCACCATCGGCGCCGCCGCCTGACAGCGCCAGGTAGGACTTGGTCGCGGTGCTGGTGTCCTTCTCGAAGCTGAATCTCGTGATGGGTTCGTCGGCGTAGCGCCGCAGGCCGTCGATATCGAGCACGCGCGATGTGCTGGCTTCAGCGGCCGTATAGGGCGTGCGGGGCAGGGAGGTGCAGGCGCCGAGCGCCAGGCTACACGTCAGGACCAGCCATCCGAACAGGCGGGCGCAGGTCTGCCTTGACCAGCCATGCGAACTGCCGGACGTGTCAGTCGAATTTAAAGGGAAGGGCATTGTCGGTGGCTGGCGATCACGCATCTACCACCGCCGGCAACATCGCCGCGGCAGCTCATCCAGCCCCGAGGATAAAACTACACTGTATCGTTTTGTTCAACAAGCGTAGCAGGCGCAAATTTCCGTGTTCCAAATATTGGTGGCCCTGTCCCAATCCGATGCATAAGCCGGCCGATGCAGCGCCTGGGCGGGTTGATCGGCCCGCTCCGACACGCAATAAGCACCGTCATGAATCGTCCTGACACCGGTCTGCCCAATCATTTCGAACTGCTCGCCATGGATGGCGCCGCGCGCACTGGGCGCCTGACCACGCCGCACGGCGTGGTGCGCACGCCCGCCTTCATGCCGGTCGGTACCGCCGGCGCGATGAAGGGGATGCACTGGCGCGAGGTGCGTGAGGCCGGTGCCGACATCGTGCTCGGCAACACCTATCATCTGATGCTGCGTCCCGGCGCCGAGCGGATCGCAGCACTTGGCGGCTTGCAGACATTCACCGGCTGGAACGGGCCGATGCTGACGGATTCCGGCGGCTTCCAGGTGATGTCGCTGGCGGATTTGCGCAAGGTCAGCGAGCACGCCGTGACGTTCCGTTCGCATATCGACGGTGCCAAGGTCGAGCTGTCGCCGGAGCGCTCGATCGAGGTGCAGCGTTTGCTAGGCTCCGATATCGCGATGCAGATGGACGAATGCGTGCGGCTGCCCGCCGAGCGCGCCGACATCGACCGCGCAATGCAATTGTCGCTGCGCTGGGCCGAGCGAAGCAAGCGCGCCTTCGAGAGCGCGCCCGATGGCTACATGCTGTTTGGCATCGTGCAGGGCGGCGACATACCCCAGCTTCGCCATGCCAGCGCGCAAGGCCTCGTCGAGATCGGTTTCCATGGTTATGCGATTGGCGGCCTTGCCGTCGGTGAGCCGCAAGCCGTGATGCTCGCGATGATCGACGAGACAGCGCCGCTGCTGCCGAGAGAGCGGCCGCGCTATCTGATGGGCGTCGGCACGCCCGACGACATCCTCGAGGCTGTCAAGCGCGGCATCGACATGTTCGACTGCGTGATGCCGACGCGCAATGGCCGGCATGGCGTAGCCTTCACACGCTTCGGCCAGGTGAATTTGCGCAACGCGCGCCACGCCGACGATCCCCGGCCGCTCGACGAAGAGAGTACCTGGCCGTCGGCGCGCACCTACGCGCGCGCCTATTTGCATCATCTCGTCAAGGCGGGCGAGACGCTGGGTGCGATGCTGCTGTCCGAGATCAATATCGCTTACTACCAGTTTCTGATGCAGGGCATCAGGGACGCGGTCGCACAGGGCATGTTCGAAGAGTTCTATCGGCGTACGCGCGAGAACTGGGCGAGGGGCGACATCGCCCCGCGCTAGGTCAGTTGCAGAGGAAACGCTGCTTGACGGAGTGCTTGGTCACGAAGCCGTAGCCGCAATTGTCGCAGGTCCAGAGATAGCTGATCACGTGTTCCGACAGATACGCAGAACCTTCGGCGGCGATCATGGAGTCGGCGCAGACGGGACAGGTCGGCAACTCACTGCAACGCGGAGCGCGGTTCGTTGCGACGGTCGACAACACTTCAGCGACTGCTGACATCGTGGTGACCTCCCAGCTTTGAGACCTAAGTCTAACATAAGCAGAATCAGTTGACGAGGTCGCAACACAAATGCGTTGGTTTTCTGATAATTATTGCTCACGCGATTTTGCGATGCAGCGTATTTAACATGTGCCGCAATCTCGCTTGCGTGTCGCCGCAGGCTGTCTCTAACTGCGCAAGAGCTGCAACAGAAGCACATTCATAGCCACAGGGAGTTCATCATGGATGCTTCGTCCACCACGGGTGCAGCGCACCAACCCGGCCGCGGCCGGATCTATGACTCGATCGTCGATGCTTTTGGCGACACGCCGATCGTGCGTTTGCGCCGGCTTCCTGGCATGCACGGCGTGAACGCGACCATTTTGGCAAAGCTTGAATATTTCAATCCCGCCGCAAGCGTGAAGGATCGCATCGGCGCGGCCATGATCATCGCTATGGAGAAGGCCGGCATCGTCAAGCCCGACACCGTGCTGATCGAACCGACCTCCGGCAATACCGGCATCGCGCTGGCCTTCGTCGCCGCGTCGCGCGGCTATAGGCTCAAGCTGGTCATGCCGGAGTCGATGTCGATCGAACGACGCAAGATGCTGGCTTTTCTGGGCGCCGAGCTGGTGCTGACACCGGCCGCACAAGGCATGAAGGGCGCCATCGCTACGGCCGAAGAGCTGTTGAAGACGACGCCGAATTCGGTGATGCCGCAGCAGTTCAAGAATCTCGCCAATCCCGAGGTGCACCGCCGCACCACCGCGGAGGAGATCTGGAACGACACCGGCGGCAAAGTCGACTTCTTCATCGCCGGCGTCGGCACCGGCGGCACCATCACCGGCGTCGGCCAGGTGCTAAAGCCACGCAAGCCCTCGCTGCGCGTGGTCGCGGTCGAGCCGGAGGAGAGCCCGGTGCTGTCGGGTGGCCAGCATACGCCGCACAAGATCCAGGGCATCGGTGCGGGCTTCGTCCCTGACATCCTCGATCGCTCGGTGATCGACGAGATCGTGAAGATCAACTCCACGACGGCGATTGAGACCTCGCGGGCGCTGGCGCGGCACGAGGGCATTCCGGGCGGCATCTCCTCGGGCGCCGCGATCGCCGCGGCCCTTGAGATCGGCAAGCGACCGGAAGCTGCGGGAAAAACCATCCTGGCTATAGTGCCGTCCTTCTCCGAGCGGTATCTTTCGACGGCTCTGTTTGAGGGAATCTAGGACATGGCGGATCAACCACCGAGGCGGCCGCGAACGCTGGGCGACGCCAGGACGGAGGCCGAGGCGGCGTTCAAGAAGGTGACGGCCAGGGTCGCCGCGGCGCCGCCAAAGCAGAACGTGGCGCCGGGGGTCAAGGAGCAGGTCACGCTGCGGATCGACCAGGACGTGCTGGAGCATTTCCAGGCCGGCGGCCCCGGCTGGCAGGATCGCATCAACGAGGCGCTGCGAAAGGCCGCGGGGAAGTAGGCGCCAAAGGTTTGGCTAATCGGAACGAAAAAGCCCGGCGCGAGCCGGGCTTTGTGTTTGCGATTGGCCTCGCCTCAGCGGCGGAACATGCCGCCCATCATGCCGCCGACGACGCCGCCGACGAAGGCTGCGCCGGCGTCGCCGCCGCCGCGATGCTGGGCGGGTGCGCTCTGCGCCTGGGCCGGGGCACGTCGGGCCGGCTTCGCGCTGTCGTCGCTCGCAGTGGTCGGCGCGGAGGCCACGATCTCCGACAGCAGGGCCTTGTGCTGGAGCTTGTTGAGATAGCCGCTCGATGGATAGCCACGTGCCGCCTGCCAGCGCTTGAGCACCGTACGGGTGTCCTCGCTGAACGCCCCGGTGACCTTGGTGTCGAATCCAAGTCCGGTCAGGCGGCGCTGCACGTCGCGGCGCTGCCCCTTGTCGAGGCCGATCTGGTCCTCGGTGAGCTGGCTGGCGTCGTCGGTGAAGGTGGCAGGATCGACACCGGCGTTGAGGTTGCGGGTCGTCGTCGACGGGCCGCTCTTGATCGCGGCGAGCCGCGCCAGCGCCAGCGCCTTGAACTGGCCGTTGGGGTAGGCGGAGAGGTAGGCGTTGAGCTCTTCGGGCTTGTTGCTCTCCTTGACCGAACGCCAATATTCGAGCTCGACACCGTCCGAATTGCCGCCGGTTGCTGCTGGCGTGATGCCAGCAGCCATCGGGGCCGCATTGGCGACCTGGGTCGTCGGAGCCTGGTTGAGATAGACCGCGCCGATCAAATTGGTGTGTCCCCAGGGCAGCTGACCCTTGTGGGTCTCCTCGTTGACCTGGGCGCGGACCGACGTCATCGCCTGCTGGATCTCGATGCCAGGCTTGGTGATGTTGTCGATGAGCGCACGGGTGAACGGACTGTTGTTGCCCTCCTGGCCGTCGAGCGCGGTCTGGCCCGGGCCGGTGGCGAACGCGATCAGCGTGCCTTCGCCGGACTTCATCTCGGCGAGACCGCTCTGCACGTTGACGCTGCGGGTCGCGGAGTTCGACTTGATCTTGGCGGCGAACGGATTGTCGCGGCACGCGTCAAGGAACACCAGCTTGACCTTGGCGTCGCCCATGGTCTGCTCGAGCGTCAGGTCGATGTTGATGGCGGCACCGAGCTTGACGTCCATCTCCGACTTGATGTCGGCATCGACAGGCAGAAGATAGTTGGAGCCGCCGACCGCGATGCCGTGACCGGCATAATAGAACACTGCGACATCGGAGCCCTGCGCCTTGCGGCCGAAGTCCAGCAGCTTCTCCGTCATCTGGTCGCGCGAGAGGTTCGAACCTTCGATCACCTCGAAGCCGACATTGCGCAGCGTTGCCGCCATCGCTTTGGCGTCGATCGGCGGGTTCGGCAATTGTGCGACGTTCTTGTAGGTGCCGTTGCCGACGACGAAAGCAACACGGCGGTCGGCCTTCGCGGCACTGACCGACAGTACCATGCACATCAGCGACGCGAGGAGGGTGAGAGTGCGCATCTGGAATCCCCAACAGAATCGAAATTGCAGGCAGCAACAGATTGGCAACGAACTTACACGAAGTGGCCGATTTGGCGCCACCAAAACGGCAGTTCGTCGCGTTCAACCCGCTGCAGTGTGGCAGAATGTGCACGATGGAATACCCTTCCAACGTGATCTAAATCACACGGCCACTTGGTTTTGTCGCGCGAAGCGGCGCGAGGTTCAGCGTGCGCGGGCGGGAACCGGCGAAGCCGGCTTCAAGTTCAGGAGATTGCCGCAGAGGATCAGCGCCGCGCCGAGCACGGTCCAGGAGTCGAGCCGCTCGGAATAGATCAGCCAGCCGACGGTGGCCGTGAGCGGAACCCGCAGAAAGTCCATCGGCACCACGATGGTCGCATCCGCGTACCGGAGCGCGCTGGCGAGGCAATAGTGCGAGAATGTGCCGCAGACCCCGATAACGAACAGCCAACCCCACAGGAAGGCCGACGGCCAGGTCCAGACATAGAGCGTAGGGAGCAGACCTACGACCATCTGCACGACGATCATCCAGAACAGGATCGACAATGCGCTCTCGGTCCGGGTCAGTGATTTCGCCAATATCATGGAGATGCTGAAGCCGATCGCGGCTCCTAGCGCGATCAGCTGGCCCGGATTGATCTCGCCGGTGGCGGGCCGCACGATCATGACCACGCCGACGATGCCGAGCACGATCGCGGCGATCTTCCAGACGGTCATGCGTTCGGACAGGAATGTTGCGGCCAGCAGTGCCGTCCAGATCGGCATGGTGAATTCGATCGCGACGACCTGGCCGATCCCGATCAGCGTCAGTGCGTAGAACCAGCCGAGCTGTGCGAAATAATGCACCCCATTGCGCGCGAGATGCTGGGGCAGGCGCTTGGTCGCGACCGCCTTGAAGCCACCGGACCGGTAGATGATCGGCAGCAGAAGCGTGAACCCGATCACCGAACGCACTTCCATGATCTGAAATACATTCAGCTCGCGCGTGGTCTCGCGCCCGGCGACCGCCATGACCAGCATCAGCGACAGCCAGCCCGCCATCCACAGGGCAGCCATCGTTTTGGACGGTGTGGTGTTCATCGGCGCAGGTTTGGGAGGCGAGGGTTCTGAGGGAGGGCCGGTATCGGCGACATCGTCGCCGTTTGCAACGGCCAAATCTGCCGGTGCAGCGATGCATGGCGGCGTGCTAAGGCATCACTGAACAACGAGAAAAATCGGGAGATATTCGCTCATGCACATCTTGCAGCCGGCCGAGTGGAAAAAACCGCGCGGCTTTTCCCATGGCGTCGCGGTCGAGGGGCCGGGCCGCTGGGTGGTGTTGGCCGGGCAGACCGGCGGCGACGAGACCGGCAATTACGCGCCTGACATGGCAGCGCAGGTCGGGACCGCGCTGAAGCGGGTCATCAAGCTCCTGGGCGAGGCCGACGCCGGCCCCGAGCATATCGTCCGCCTGACCTGGTACCTGACCAGCCGCAGCGAATATGAGGCAGCCGGGTCCGGCATCGGCGCGGCCTGGAAGGAAACGCTGGGGCGCAATTTCCCGCCCTCGACCTTGCTCTACATCGGCGGCCTCGTGGACGACCGGGCCAAGGTCGAGATCGAGGTCACGGCGTTCGTGCCGGGCACATAAAAAATCGACCCGGCGAGATCGCCGGGTCGATTGTCAATCTACTTGTATCGGCTTAGCGCGACAGCGAGATGTTGGCGCCGCGGAACTGGCTATCGGCACGCATCGTGACGTTCTGCTTGTTGCCGGACGTCTTCAGCGAGATGTTGGCGTTGAAGCCGGCGGTGGAGGCGAGCAGCTCATAGTTTCCACCCGCGCCGCGGCCCGAAAGGGAGCCGCTGATATTGCGGCTGGCCTCGGACCAGCTGCCCGCGATGGCGCTGCCTTCAGCCTTTACGTTGGCGCCGAGGTTGAACTTGTACGCGTCGCTGGCGCAGGTCAGCGACAACTCCATCGTCGGTCCGACCGGAGCGTATTTGGCCCGGCAGCGGATCCGCTCGGTCGAGCCGTCGTCCAACGTGACCGTTCCCGACCCGCTCCAGCTGCCTGCCAGCGGGGCAAACGGGCCCGACTGGGCCTTGCTCTCGGAATTGGCAATTCCGGCCGCAAACATGACGGCAGCCGCAATCAGGAGCCGCTGGCCCAGACCGCTGGTCACGATTCTTCTATTGGCGCGATGCTTCCCACCGCCCGCTGCACGGTATGCCTGCAGATGCTCCATTCCACTTCCCCGATCCGGCGTTGCCGCTGAGTTGACCGTTGGCATATGCACCATTGATCGAAACTTTCACAAGTCCCCCGCTGCCGATGGTGCCGGAAACGTTAGCGCCCGGCGCGGTGATCTTGCCGTCGGCAACCGTCAGCAAGGAGCTTGCGGTCGGCTCGCAGGAACCGCTCTTGGTGACGATGGTGACCTGCCAGTTGCCGTCATAGGGAGTCTGGGCGAAAGCGGGCGCGGCGAGGGTGAAAACTGAAGCGGCACAGAACGCCGCAATGCGAGCAAAACGCATAAAATCCGTCCTTGAATTTGTCTGATATGCTGACCCTTATTCGGGCCAAATGTGACGGAAATTTGGTGCGGTGCCAAATCGAAAATTGTTCCTGCGGGAACAATGGTTTATTTGGATTTCCGGCTGCAATTTTCGAAGCAGAATCAACGCCCCTTCACATTATGGGTAAACGTCGGGACAGCGACTCAGGAAAGGGGCCTTAGGAAAGGCTTGGCGCCGAGGTCGCGAACTGCTCGTCCTGAGTCTTTGACGGCAGCGCCTTGTGGACCTTGGCATAATCGATCACGTCGGCCAGCAATTTGAGCCCGAGCGGGGCGAGCGCGCGCTCCCACAGCTCCCGCGCCGTCTCGCCCTTCTTGACGAAGCACCACTCCTGGGCCGCGATGGCGCCGGCGTCCATGCGGTCGGCGAGGTGGTAGATCGTGCCGCCGGCGATCGGGTCGCCTTCCTTGATGGTCCATTCCACGGCCGCCTTGCCGCGGTGACGCGGCAGCAGCGAGGGATGATAGCCGATCCCGCCCAGCTTCGCGGCCTCGAGCGCGTCCTTGCCGATCCGGGCGTGGCTGTGCGCGGTGACGATCAGATCGGTGTCGGGGGCGATCTCGGAGGCCACCACCAGCTTGGGATTGGCCTGGACCACGACCTCGATGCCCGCCGCCTTGGCCGTCGCGGCGAGACGATCCTCGGCGTCGGCCACCACAACCCGCACGATCGAGACACCGTGCTCCCGGAGCATGTTCAGGGTGGTCACGCCGAAATGGCGGGAGCCGACGAGGGTAATGCGCATGGGTGTCCGATCCGTCTCGCAACTGCGTCATCTCCCGATAACACGTCCGGACGTCCTGTCACCACCCGCACTGCGTTTGCGCCGGTTATCAACAATGCACCGAGCGAGGCTGCGCGATGAATTCCGCGATTGCGGCGTCGGCCGGTCCGGTGCTTCCATACGCGGATGGCATCGGCTCGGAGCGAACGCATGCGAAGCGCGTGGTTTGTCCTTCTCGCGGCCCTGGTCGCAACCCCTCCGGCGCGCGCCGGCGGACAGCCCTATCCGGTGGTTCCGCCTGAGGTTGGTGTGGCGCCCTTCATCGGTCCGACCTGGGACACCTATCGCTGCGCGGAAGGGCCGGTCATCAATTTCTATCACGGCGCCTATTACGGCCAGGAGCCGCCGGCACTCTATCGCGGCTACGCATACCGGCCGCATTACCGCTACAGCGCCTACCGCAGGCTGCCGCGCACTATTTCTGCGTCACAGACTAGCCGTGCCACACCGCCACGGTCGGGCGGCGATTAGAGATAGGCCTGTTCCTGTGTTTCGTTTTTAACACAGAGATCCAGGATTTGCCGGTAGAACGTGGACCAACCGGGGCTGGCGACATTTCAACCCGTATCCGTTTTCGACCCCGGATTTGGCCGCTGGCATGATCGCCAGCGGCTTTTTCATGCGCGGCCATCACGAAATCATCTGACGGTAACATGATCTCAACCAGCTTGGCGTATCGACGAATCCGTCGCGGATTTGTATTGCGTACCGCGACACCGAGATCGTCCCGCCGGCGTGGGTGCGCCGTGCGGGCTTTTTCGCCGGGACCGATTTCATGCCGAGCGCGATTGAGCAGATCGTCGACGTCTATGTCCGGCTGAAGAACCGGCGCGGCCTCGACGAGCTGATGATGCATAGACAGCGGCTTGCGGTCGATCTGAAGAGCAGGTCCGGCTACGACTTCAGCCTGCCGATCGGGCAGATCGACGAGGAGATCGCGATCATCGAAGCCGGCCTCAGCCGGCTCAAGTCAGGCGATATCGCTGCGACGGACGACGGTCAGTCAATTTGACGCTCAGTCGCGCCGGCCGCCGTCGATGACGGTGAACAACGGCCGTGCCTGGGTCGGCTCGACCAGCAATTCCTCCACCAGCGCGGTCGCCGCATCGACATATTTGCGCGTCGGCTTGTCGAGGGCGCGGGTGGCCTCATCGTCGAGCGCGACCTTTGCGGCCTCGACCAGCTTGCGCATTCGCGCCGCGTGGTCATCGCCCGCCGTCAGCGTCGCGCGGGCCAGCGAGCGCAGCACGAACAACTCGCCCTCGAGGCGGAGCAGACGGTCGTTGAGCCTGGTGAGGACGGCGTTGAGGTCGGCCATGGCGCGCGTTCGTTTTCGGAAGATCCATCCTGCTCTAGCGGCGATCGGTGAACGGAGTCCAAACGGCATCGGCACAATTGGGGCGATCTCCCCTCAGGTCTCCCTCCGCGCCAGATAGTCGCGTGCAAAGGCAAGATACCAGTCGAGGCAGGCGGGATTGGCCATCGCCTCCCGGTTGATGACCTTCTCGACGGGCTGGCCGAGCAGCAGCTTCTTGATCGGCAGCTCCTGCTTCTTGCCCGAGAGCGTGCGCGGGATCTCGGCGACCGCAAAAATCTCGTTGGGCAGGAAGCGGCGGGAGAGGCCTGCCTCGATCGCCTTGTTGATCCTCGCCCGCATCGCGCCGTCGAAGGCGACGCCTTCGCGCAGCACCACGAACAGCGGCATGTAGCTGTCACGACCGAGATATTCGAGATCGACGACGAGGGAATCCAGCACCTCCGGCAAGGCCTCGATCGCGGAGTAGAGTTCGCTCGTGCCCATGCGCAGGCCATGCCGGTTGATGGTGGCATCGCTGCGGCCATAGATGATGCAGGAGCCGTCGGGGTCGACCTTGAGCCAGTCGCCATGCCGCCACACCGGCCCGCGGCCGCTGCCGTCGAAATTGTCCGGATAGGTCTCGAAATAGCTCGCGCGATAGCGCGCATCGCCCTTGTCGTTCCAGAAATAGAGCGGCATCGACGGCATCGGCTCGGTGCAGACGAGCTCGCCGACCTCGCCGATGACGGCGCGGCCCTGTTCGTCGAAGGCTTCCACGGCGGCACCCAGCAGACGGCACTGCATTGCGCCCGGCGTCTGCGGCAGTTCGCGATTTCCGCCAATGAAGGCGCCGGCGAAATCGGTGCCGCCGGAGATGTTGGCCCACCAGATATCGGCCTGCGCCTTGCTGCCGTTGATCTTCGCGAGCGCCGCGAAGCGGTCGTTGAACCACGCTTGCGTGTCGGCGCTCAGCGGAGAGCCGGTCGAGCCGAGACATCGAAGCTGTGAGAGATCACCGGCGGCGGTGAGGTTGATCTCGGCCTTGGCGCAGTTGGCGAAGAACGCGGCGCCCGCACCGAAGAAGGTCGCTTTGGATTGCGCGACGAAGCGCCACAACGTGGTCCAGTCCGGCTTGTCCTTGGCGCCGCCGGGGCTGCCGTCGAAGATGCAGCAGGTGGTGCCGCCGAGCAGGCCGCCGATCTGGCTGTTCCACATGATCCAGCCCGTCGAAGAGTACCAGTGATAACGCTCGCCGAACGAGTTCTCGTGGTAGGAGCAGCCGAGATCGTTGTGCAATCCCAGCAGCGCCAGCACCACGATGACGATGCCGCCATGGCCGTGCACGATCGGCTTCGGCAGACCGGTGGTGCCGCTGGAATAGACGATCCAGAGCGGATGATCGAACGGCAGCCACGCGGGCTCGAATGTGTCGATCTCCGCGCCTGTTGCTGCGACAATCTCGGAGAGCAGGGCGTCCGCCGCTGGGCGCGCGGCGGCGTCGCTGTGCAGAATGACGTGCTCGACCGTCGGCAGCGATCGCCGCAGCTCGGCGAGGACGTCTTTGCGATCGTGCCGGCGTCCGGCATAGGTGACTGCGTCGCAGGCGATCAGCACTTTCGGTTCGATCTGCTTGAAGCGGTCGATCACGGCGGGTGCGGCCATGTCGGGCGCGCACACGCTCCAGATCGCGCCGATACTGGCGCTCGCCAGGAATGCGATGATGGTCTCGGGGATGTTGGGCAGATAGGCGGCGATGCGGTCGCCGGGCCTGATGCCTTTTTCTTTCAGATGCAGCGCGAGGGCAGCCGCCTTGCGCCGCAGCTCCGGCCAGCTCGTCTCGCAAAGCCTGCCGTCCTCGCCGGAACTGACGATCGCTGGCAGGCCGGCGGCGTCGGCCGCCTCCACATGGCGGAACACCTGCCGGGCATAGTTGACCTGGGCGCCGGGAAACCAGACCGCGCCGGGCATCTTGCGCTCGGTGATCACGGCCGCAAACGGCGTTGGCGATTGCAGATCGTAATAGTCCCAGATGCTGTGCCAGAACCCGTCGAGATCGCGCACCGACCATTGCCGCATCTCCTCGTAGCTTGCGAAGGTAAGGCCGCGCTGTTCGGCGAGCCAGGTGCGGTAAAGGGCGATCTGGGGAATGAAGGGTGAGGTCATTGCGTGTCGGCTTCAGTTGCGGGGCGCGGATGTTAACCGGTGCCGCAGAGTAGCAGAAGCCGCAGTTCGGGCAGGCAGCGTTGACGGGAGTAGCGGGTCTGGGTCCGCTGGAAGCAGTCTACCAGCCCGCTCCGGCCCAGCGTCTTCCGAACACGGGTGGCTTGGCCTTCACCGCTTCCCAGCCGAAGAAATGATGCTTGCCGGACCAGGTGTGCACCACGCCGCTGCAGATGCTGCACTTGAAGCTGCCGGAATGCACTTCGGCGTGCTCCTCCCTTGTCGCGGTGTAGTTCATGCTGCAACCCGGGCAGGTGAATTCTTCGATCGTCCAGATGCTATTGGCCATTGCACCGAAAGTGGTTTGGGGGACCTCGACGGAAGCCTAGGTGCCCGCCTTTGCAACGGCGTAAACCGGTCGGCTGAAATCCGGTTAACCGTCGTTAATGCTCCGCATGTCCCGGTCGATGCGCATCTGCACGCGCCTGATGGCGAGCAACGGCAGCCTGCCTTGCACGCGCCCGCAGCGGGCCCTGTCGCCGACGGCATAGGCGTAGCGCCAATAGCCCGGTGCGGCGTTTGGCTTCAGCGAAAAATGGACGCCGCGGTGAATGCCTGCGTGTGCGACGGGCTCTCTGGGGCGGCGTGCCATCGTCTCGGAATGCCGAATGGCCCGATGCGTTCCTAATCACCGGCTCGGGCCGGCCCCGTCGCCTTGACGCCGGGTGCGCGGCTGGCAATAACGCTGGGCCGCGCAAGTGGCGGAACCCGCGTCAATGCCGCAAGGAAAGCCGTGCCCGTGAAAAGTCTGCGTCAGCTCCTGACGGGCGAGGAGATCATCCAGCTCGTGATCCGCGTCGGCCTGCTCGGCCTGCTGATCATCTGGACCTTCCTGATCATCCGCCCCTTCGTGCCGATCCTTGCCTGGAGCGGCGTGCTCGCGGTCGCGTTCTACCCGGCCTTCAGCTGGGTCGCGAAGATCCTGGGCGGCCGGCCCAAGACCGCAGCGGCGATCCTGACCCTGATCACGCTCGGCATCGTCATCGGTCCTGCGACCTGGCTCGGCATCAGCGCAGTGGACGGCGTGCGCGAGCTGGCGCACCAGCTCGGCACCGGCGACCTCGCGCTTCAGTCGGCGCCGGAGCAGCTCAAATCGTGGCCGCTCGTTGGCCCCTGGCTATTCGATTTGTGGGAGCAGGCCTACAACAACATCCGCGCGGTGCTGCGCGAGGTGGCGCCGTATCTCCAGCCGCTGGCGGGACCGTTGCTTGGGCTCGCGGGTGACGCCGGTGTCGGCACGCTGCAGTTCCTGGTCTCGGTGTTCGTGGCCGGCTTCCTGTTTCCGCACGGGCCAAGGCTGGTTGCGGCCGGCCGCGGCTTCTTGTTTCGCATCGTGCCCGAACAGAGCGAGCATTTCCTGGGGCTCGCGGGGGCGACCATCCGTGCCGTGGCGCAAGGCGTGATCGGCGTCGCGATCGTGCAGGCATTGCTCGCCGGCATCGGCTTCAAGCTTGCCGCGGTGCCGAGCGCAGGCCTGCTCGCCTTTATCGTGCTGCTGCTCTCGATCGTGCAGATCGGCGCCTTCCTGGTGCTGCTGCCGGTGATCATCTGGATATGGACCGCCAAGGACGTCACCACCGCGCTGCTGCTCACCGTGTTTCTCGTCGTCGTCGGCTTCCTCGACACCATGTTGAAGCCGCTGGTGATGGGGCGCGGCCTGACCACGCCGACCATCGTCATCTTCGTCGGCGTGATCGGCGGCACGTTGGCCCACGGCATCGTCGGCCTGTTCATCGGCCCGATCATCCTCTCGGTGGCCTGGGAGATGATGATGGCCTGGATCAGGACGGAGGATCGGGCAGAGGCGGGGTCGAGGGCGGGGACAGCGACGGGCGAGGGCTGATCCGGCCCCTCGAACGGCGGATCGGCCTGCCTGCCGGAGTCAATCAGACCTGGCGGCCTTAGCCCCGTGTGATCAAGGTCCACGGAACTTGTCTATCCGACTAGACAAGTTACCATGGGCTCGATTCTGTTCTCGATTACGGCGGACATGGCGAAGTCTTCCAAGCTGGTCGCCGCCAAGCGCGGCAAGGTATTGTTGGTCAGGCGCCGGTCGGACGGCCTGTGGATGTTCCCGGGCGGCCGCAAGCGCGCGCGCGAGTCCGACAAGGACTGCCTGCGGCGGGAGATCAAGGAAGAGCTGCCCAAGCTGAAGCTCGGCCGGATCAGCCTCTGGAAGGAAGTGACGGCCAGGAACAAGCGCTCCGGCCGCAAGATGAGCGACGCGATATTCATCGCCAAGGGCGCCAAGGGCAGGCTCGCGATCGGCGACAAGAACGAGATCGACCGCGCCGTCTGGCAGAAGCCGCGCGGCATCCGCCTGACGCCGACCTCGCGCTATATCCGCGACCGCCTGTTTCCGCGGAAGCGCGGGTGAGCTAGTCCCCGTCGTCCTCCGACGAGAGCTGTATCCGTCCGGTGTGGGCCCGCGAAAAATTGGCGCGCGGTTGCGGCGCGGACACCCTGGCCATTTCGGTTTCGCGCTGCTCCTTGCGAACCTTGCGCGCGCGCTTCATGGCCTGCTTGACCTGAGGGTTCGGTGAATCCTCCGCGAAGAACAGCACCACCTCGCAGCTCGGACATTGCCTGGAATAGCCGTCCTGCAACCGTCCCGCGCGGTCGCGGAACACGGTCTTGCAGCGCGTGCACTGAATCTGGACGAAACTCATGCGCGGTCGATCGACAATGACTGATGGAAATGGATCGTCAGGTGATCCCAAATGTCTGAAGAAAGCTTGAACGCGTCCGGGACTTCAAGCCGCTTGAAACAGCCGCCTATTGCTTGGCCGCTATCGTCTCCAGGCAATGGTTGAGATAGACGGTGCGATCCCTGGGCAGCACCTTCTCGAGATCCGCCTTCAGCGCGCATTCGCGCTGCCGCATCTGCTCGGCCCGCCGCTTCTCGGCCGCCTCGCGATATTCGGGAGCGACCTTGTTGGGATCGACGAGGGCCTGCGAGCGGGCGGGAGCCGTCACGGCGAGGGCAATGGCGGTGATGACAATGAGCTGTTTCAAATGAGCCTCCATTAAAAGGCTCATTCTAGCGCTCGGGCGGCGAGGGCTCAAACGGCAAATTCGCCGAGACACCCGGCAGCGAAGTTGATTTCAACTACCTGAAGTTGGGACGAGGGGAGGCCGTCACTTCGGGACGTGGTCGATCTTGTGGCCGAGATGCCCGGTGTCGTGATCGCGACGCAACTGGCTCAGCGATGTCTCGTTCAGCTGGTGCAAGACCTCGCTGAGTTCAGTCGTATCTGGATAACCGGCGGCAAAACCCTTGCCGTAGATCTTGCGCAACGTACCGACCAGCGTGTTGCCGTGCTTCTTGCTGATCGCGCCATCCTTGTCGCGGTGGCGATGATCCAGGCCCGTGTCCTTCATGGCTTTCTCCCTGAGCGGCGTCTGCGCGCCTGGAGAGAGCGTGCTCCCAAACGAGTTGATTGGCAACGGCACGGCGCGCGGCAGTTGAGCCTCAGCAAGGTGTGGAAAAATCGAAGGACGTGTGAAGCAGTTCACAAGCGATGGTCGGGATCGCTGCTACGAAGGCCTCATTGCTTCACCAATTGATATTTTGAAACGCCCCAGCGCTCCACCAGGCGCTGGGGTTTTCACGTCGATCACCGCAAGGGCCAGAGCGCGCGGCGCGCGATCGGTCGGGTGCTTTCCGAATGATGCCGAAGATTGATGCCGAAGGCGGGCGGCTACGCGGCTTGCTCCTCGAACGAGGTGTAGACCTGGCCACCTGGACCAATCACCTGAACGCCCCAGCACCCGTCAGCAATAAGCTCCTTGGCCTTCTTGAGGGCGGCGGTGAGTGACAGCCGCTTGAGGCTGACGATTCCTGCCGTGTCGAAACCGCTGATTTCAAACATGCCGTTCCTCCCTGTATTGTCGAATCCTACACTTTTTGAGCGGGTTGTCTCGCGGCTTTTGGGACAGGGGGCCGGCGCAGGAGCAGGCGGTGGCCAAAATCGCGAAAACAACCCCATGCACAGTAGCTAAGTCCCGCTGGCGCAACGCTTTCTTTTTGGCACACGGCGGTCTTGCCTCCGGCGGAGACGCCGTTGACTCGTCGGGCAAAACAGGGGTAGTTTGCCAACTTCGGAAAATCCGCTTCGGGACGCGGCGGCTTCCCGGGATCGGGAGGAGCTCTCGCGCCGGCCTGCGTGTCATGTCTGTCGTACGCCCCCGTAGTCGGCCGGGGTGGTGGGGTCTGCAGCAGGCCGCGGTCGCTAACGTGGAATTAAGCTGAAAAGCCCACAATTTTAGACAGTTGTAGATGGGTGCTGCGTAAGGGAGCCGTCGCGAGGACGTTCCGGCGACGGCTTCCTGTTGCTCGCTCATTTGGGGTCAATGCCATGACCACGACTTTCGAAACGCAAGGCCTTGTCGAACAGCTCGACCCTGCAGCACTGGCTGCGGCCATCGCGGCCGACGAACCCGCAAGCTTGGACGCTCCAGAACCGATCAAGCGCTCCAGCCGCACGTCGGTCATGGCGCTGTCGGTGTGTGCCCTCGCCATCAACGGCGCGGCGGCGATCTACACATGGCCGTCCGGCCTGCCATCGCTGAACCTGAGCAGCCTGGCGGATCTGCTACCGCGGCAAGAGGCTTCAGCGCCAAAGCCGGATCCGGTTGTCGCCGCCTTGAAGGACATTCAGTCGACCCAGCAGCAACACACGGCTTCGCTGCAGGAGAGCAACCAGGCACTGCAGCAAAACGCGGCTGTGTTGCAGGCCGATTCCATGGTGCTGCTTTCGCTGCGACAGAGCATCACGGACGAACGCGTCGATGTGAAGAAGGTATCCTCCCAGCTGTCCACTCTGATTGCGAAGATCGACTCGCTGCAAAATGCCATGATGTCGGACGTCACGTCCTCCGTTCGAAGAGCGCATGCGCGCTACGGACTGTCCGCAGCGATCCGCAAGCGGCTCGCCCGGCAGTCGAAATCTGTAGGTCCCGTTTCAGTTGGAGGAGCGCCGCTGAGCGTGCCTGCTACAGTTTCGGCCCCGGAGAGCTGAAGATAGGGTCAGGCAAGTCATCTAGGACCAAGTCACCTGGGACCAAGTGATCTGGGACCATGTCCGCGCTCACTTGGCGGGCTCACGCGAGCGGGGCTTTTGCCCGACTTGGAATTGAAAGAATGCAGGTGACAGTGCAGTCCGGCACCGTCACCACGGATCCGAAGAAGCGATTATTAGGGGCCGCGGGCTTACCCCGAGGGGCCGTTCAATAGTAACGGCGCCGTGGACGGCGCTCGTAATAATCATCGCCGTAATAGCCTTGCCGGCCCTGTTGAAACTGCGGCGGAACCGTTCCGTTCGGGTAGCACTGGCCGTCGCGGGTATCGATATCGGCACCGTGTCCGCAAGGAACGGGGTAGTGGCCAGTGCCCCTGCCGCCACCATAGTATTGCCGTGCGGCCTGTTCTTGCGGCGGCAAGTAGCCGTTGGGGTAGCACATGCCGTCGCGGGCGCCGACGTCCCAGCCGTTGCCGCACGGCGGTGGGTGTACAGGGACGCGGTATTGAACCTGATGAACCTCACCGAGCTGTAGAGCCAGCAAGGTTGCGACGACTGCACCGATCATCGGATCTCCTCCCAATCGCAATATGCCTACGACTGAGCGGCTGAATGATCGCTGAACGGGTTCACGCCGGCGATCTTAACCTCACTCTAAGAAATCGTTGTCCGGAGGCGTCCCGTTGGATATAAAGGGAACCTTCCGCCAGCGTCAGTTGCGTCCGTGAGTCATGATTACGTACAAGCAGTACCATATCGAGCAAGTTGAGCACGGCCCCAAGCGCTGGGTTGCTCGCATCACGCGGACAGACGGCCAGAACATTCGCACCATTCTGCCGGCGACTGAGCGTCCCTACCTCGAGACGAAGCCGACAGCGTCCGCCGAGGAAGCCGAGGCGCTCGCCAAGGAAGGCATCGACTTCGGCGGCGTGGTGTAGTCCGCCGTCGCGGTCTTCTGACTTTCGTCGCGAAATTCGCCGGCGCTTCATCGGCAGCGGTGGTGCGGTGCGTGCAGCTTTGTCCGTTACCGGTGATCTGCTCGACATGGTCGTTGATTGCTACGATCAGCGGCCGCTGACATTCACGCGTACTCAGTTATGGGTACAGGCCCAAGCGCGAGATCAAGAGACCGTTCATCGAACTGTTAGAACTACGGTGGATAGCGCAACGGAAGGTGCTTTAGTTCGTCGGCCTCGCTCGCCAGCCGTTTTCCTGATGGGGAATGGTGGCAGTGATATCGACGTCTCTCACAGCGGATTGGCGCCACGCCGCCACCCCGAAGCACAGGGTCAGAGTCATAGCGGTCGCCAACAGCAGCACGGACAAAAACTGGCTCACGCGCCCCCCACAAGCAGAACATACTGAGGCAGCGAGCACGCACAGGCGATTCGGAAAATGCAGGCGCGCTGACCTGCAGGGAGTTTTCCCCAGGTTGTAAAACGGTGGATTAGCACCTTCGACCTTGCACCCGCCGCGGCTCCGGAGCCGCTATTGCGGGCCGGCGTTTCACCCGAAAACTATTGTGGCTCGGTTGGCTTGTCGCGCTCGTGGCTCTCGGCTTCGGCGGCCGCGCACGCATCCATGCCATGGCATTTGCTTAGATAGTATCGAGCGCCTGCGAAGATCGAGCAAACAATTACCACGGAAACCAACAGGAAGATCATCCACCGACGATTCAACATTCCATGACCTTCTGCACCCTCCATCCGACGCGGCTCGTTCGCCTGACCGGCCCCACCAGGCGAGGCGAGGCGAAAGCGGGATCAGCCCAAATCAGACCTTGCGCTTCGGATTCAGTCGAGCCTCACGCTCCAGCCGCTCGGACTTCAGGCGTTTCAGGTTTTCCTGAAACTCGGGCGTGGCTTGACTGTCGGCTATAGTCTGTCTCGATCCTATCGGATTGAGGGTCCTTCGTTCGGCTTCGTCCGCCACTTGTTGCGCGGCGGACCGCTTGGGTTTGATCATTTGCTTTCTGCCTTCAGTCGAGATTAACCAAGCGGGCGCCGGTCAATTCATTTTCGATTTGGCCGGTCGCGTCGAACGTTCTGGAATTCCTCGGGTCCCTTGACGAGCCGCCGCTTGCGGCTGGCCTGGTCATCCGGGCTCGCTTTGTTGTCTTTGAGCTTGTCGATCGCGCTGCCCGCCATTTCCCGAGCCCGCTCGGACGAGGCCTTGGCGGCAGACGTAACCGCGAGGGCAGGGGCGGGTTTGCCCAAGCCAATCTCGACCAGCCGACGGATGGATTGAGAACGAGCGGGAGTGTCTTGCTGTCCCGACGCCCATGCGTCGATCTGAGCGACAGTCGATTCCGGCCAGCGCGTGCCGATCTGGACGCCCTGACCAGTCGCGGGGCGGCCGCGATGTTTTTTGGCACGAATCTTTTTTGCTGGTTTCATTTATTTTGGTACCAAAAAATAAAGCCAAAGGGAAGCGCGAACCTTCGATTACTGTGCCTGTTTAGCGCACTGTCATCGCATCAATCCCACGCAACATCGTGATCGCAGATTTGCTGTCAGGCGGCTCCCCGTAGAGGGAGCGCCAGTTGTACAGCAAAAGGTCGGGAAGCATTTGCCTGGATGAAGGCCCGCAAGGCCGGCGTGATCTCGCTACCCCTGACACGCACCGCAAGCTCATCTGCGATCTCGCTGGTGGCATCGCGAGACCGGCCCTCGATCGCGTTGAAGGCGACAATACGGACGGGATACGCGTACTGCCCGGAGAGTAGGTCGCGGATGATGGTCTCGACATCGGTGTCCTGCTCGTCGGTCTCGCGCCAGGAGCAGCCGGCGCGCGCGCCGAAGTCTTCCAGCACCAGGTAAATCTCACGGTCGAGCCGATCCAGGGGCACAATCGACGGCGCATGACGCATGACGCAACTCCTACTCAAAGAGGCAATCGCCCGGCCGTGGGATCGTTCCGGCCAAACCCCTCCAACAGAGTGAGGCTATCGCCCGTTCTGCGCGCTGATGTAGATGTTGAAGATCGACGTTCCGGCCTCGTCGGTGACCTCCAGGTGCCATTCGTGGCCCGGTTCAAGTCGACCTCGCATGTTCTTCAGAAGGTCGGCGGCAAAAACCGTGGCCTCTCGCCAGGTCGCTTCAGCGTCCGGCAGGTCTTCGCCTTCAGTGTCGGTGCTCGGTTCAACACCCCGGACGTGGAAAAAATAGCGCGGCATGCCTGAAATCCGGACGAAAGGCTCCGTGCAAAACTTGGCTCGGCAGCGAGTGCACTGTTACTTCTCCTCTGGTTCGGGATGAAGTGCAGCTTTCTCCGTCTTCATTTCCTCGATCAAGCCGGCGATGCCGTCTCTCACGATCTTGTCAGTGATAAGAGACAACAACCGGCTATGGTGCGCGATCTTCTCGTCGATTTCATCGCATTTGCCGCACATGAAGATATCCTGCGTCATTGCAGGCGAAGCCTGAGTGGCCACCTGAGATAAAAAACTTTCATTGCCGAGCTTGGTTCCCGCCGCCACGCTTAGGATGGTGGCCGGTACGAGAGCCAGTGAATGGGTGACGGCGGTTTTACTCACGAGTGACGTGAATTGAGGAGCTGCGAAACCGCAGTGATGAGCTGGGCCGGCGCGAACGGCTTCTGCAACAAGATGCTGCTTGGGACCCCTTGCGAGCCCCAATCGTCCGCCACGCCACCGGTCATGTAGACTATGGGCAACGTCGGCTCTCGTTCTCTGACCTGTCTGGCCAAGTCCCAGCCGCTGAGCCTGCCCTTGAGGTTTACATCCGCGACGAGCGCCCGGTACTCCTTCATACCGCTTCTGAAGAGAGTCAGAGCTTCCTCGGCAGACGACAGGATGTCAGTCGCGAAGCCTGCCTCCAGCAGGGCTTCCTCGACCACCGCCTGCAATGGATATTCATCCTCAACCACCAGGATGAGAGGCGGCGGCGCTGTCAGGTTTACTCCGTCTCCGATGGCTGACCTACAATTGCCCGGCTTTGTTTCCCCAAAATGTGTCCAAAAGTGAAACATAAGAGGGTGCGGAGGCCCCAGGAACTGCCGGGCCGCATGACGCGACATACATTGACATCAGGCCAACGAGACGAAGCATGGGCGCACTCTCAATCTTGGTCGTGGAGGACGTCGCGCTGATCCGTCATCCGTATGATGGTCTGCGACATGCTGGAGGAGTTGGGTCGCGAAGTCGTCGCCGAAGCAGGCACCCTGAAGGAAGCAATCGAAGTCGCGCGGGTGGCTGACTTCGATTTGGCCATTCTCGACCTGAGGCTTGGCAATGAAACGACCGAACTGGTGGCGGAGATCACTCGTGGTCGCGGCTTGCCATTTTCTTCCTGATCAGCCACACATCCGATGGATTGTCAGTTGGCTTCCGCGATGTCCCCGATTGGAGAAGCCGGTTCTCCGCTCCGCACTCGGGAAGATGATCGAAAACTGCGCGAGATCTTGAGCGGCTAGCAGGGGTTGGCTGTGACCTTCAGGCTGCCGCCTTGCCCTTCGCCAAGCTTGCAAGGTCCTTCCAGGCCAAGGCGGTCCGCAACCACTTCAACCGCTCGGCGGGACAGGTCGCGGCGATCGCCTTCTGCATCGCGGCGATGGCTTCTGCTTGATGGTCGAGGTCTCCAATCATCGGAGCAATCATTCGCCAGAATTATTAAGACCGGCGAAAATCTACAGCCCGGAAAACTACCGGCTTACGCCCCCGTGGAGCCTGCGTCCAAGCCCTGGCCCTGTGGACGCGCCAGTCCGGCGCCATCCGCTCGCCCCCGTCCTGCGGGGGTTGGCTATCATAGGTTAAAGCGCGACTCAGCAAATGCAGCCGAGGATAAACTGGCAACAGGCTGGGGACGCCGGGCGATGGCACAGTCACGCTATCCGTTGATCCGGAGGTGGACACCGGAGGAGCATCAACAACTGCTGGCGATGGCGGCGGCTGGGCACCGACCCGACGAGATCGCGCAGGCGTTGGGCAGGACAGAACCGGCCGTGCGAGGCCGCGCGAATTTGCACAACATTCCATTGCGACTGGTGACGCAAAAGCGGAAGGGCCCATGATCAAGGGCGTGGCCATAACTGCTCTCGTGCTGGCGGCGGTGAGTCTCGCAGACCAGCAGTTGTCCTACGGGCGGTATACTGACCGGGTCTTGGCAATGCTGCGCGAGATCGAGCATTCATTCCGGCGATAGTCACAGAGCGACGGGGCAGCGATCACCGATGCAGGACTTTTGCCGTCCAGTCGGGCCTCATGTCCGCGGCGCGCCCGCCGCGCGCGGTGCAGAGGGGGCATCGAAGCGCCGCGCGTGCCAACCCGGCAGCCGATCTGCAGACACACAGTCTTATCGGAGCGCGTCGTCTCGGCGTAAGTAATTGCTTAATGTGGTGAGCGCGCTGGGGCTCGAACCCAGGACCCCGTGATTAAAAGTCACGTGCTCTACCGGCTGAGCTACGCGCTCCCATGGCCGCTGATGGCTTCAAAGAGATCGCCATCGTCTTCGGACATTTGGAAAAGCATGTCTTGCCGCCACATCGACGCAAGCGTTGCGGAAAAACCGGCTGTTTCCGGATCATGCTTTCGGCCCGCGCTGTGTAGGGGGATGGGGCGCGGAGGTCAATAGCAGGCGAGGGTGCCGAAGTTGAAGGCAACGGCGGGAATTCGCTCGCCGTTTCCAATGCTTGAGCCGGGATTCTCAACCGGAATGGCGGCCGTCATCCACGCCGAAGAAGCCGCGACATCCGCCCATGGGCCGGATGCCGCGTTCGGGGCCCTGTCAGCTCGCTTCCCGCCGGACCTCGTTCGGCACCGGCAATTGCTGCGGCGTGCCGGCGGGGGTCGGCAGCGCGACCGGGCGCAGGCCGATCAGCTCGGCGGTGCGGATCGCGCTGTCGCGCCAGAACTGGAACGAGTTGATGCGGCTGAGCTCGAGGATCGCAATGGCGACCGCAGCCAGGAACGGCAGGCTCTGCAGCACCAGCACGCCAGCGAAGATGTAGATCTCGGTGATCTGGCGATAGCTGTTGGAGGCCACCAGCACGCCGGCGCCGATCAGGAGCAGGGCGCCGATCACGGCCTCCCAGAACGCCTGGAACTCGATCGACATCCGGGACAGGCCACCCTTGGACGTGCGCGCGAACGCGATGTGCTCGGTGATCAGTCCTTGCGCCACCGCGCGCGACACCGTCCACTGCACGCTCATGGCGGCGATCATCGCGCCCAGCATCTGGCCGGGCTTGATCGCGACGCGCGCGCGGTACATCGACAAGAAGTGCGCGAGCGAGACGACGAAGGCGCCGATGATCGGCAGCGTCAGGATCTTGTCGGGGATGGCGATGTCGGCGAAGGCGACGATCGGCACCCAGACCAGGTTGAGCAGCGCCACGACCACGCCGAGGCTCTCGGCGCCCAACCAGTTCAGCCAGCCCAGGCCGTATTCGCGCTTCTGGTCGGGCGTGAGCCGGCTCCGTCCCGGCAGGAAATTCCGCCAGTGCTTCTTGACGATCTGGAGGCCGCCATAGGCCCAGCGGTGACGCTGCTTCTTGAAGGCCTCATAGGTGTCGGGGAGCAGGCCCTGGCCGTAGCGGTGGTTGGTGTAGTGCGTGGTCCAGCCGAGCTGCTGGATCGAAAGGCCGAGATCAGAGTCCTCGCAGATCGTGTCGGACGACCAGCCGCCGGCCATGTCCATCGCGGCGCGGCGGATCAGGCACATCGTGCCGTGCACGATGATGGCGTTGGTCTCGTTGCGCTGGACCATGCCGATGTCGAAGAAGCCGGCATATTCGCCGTTCATGATGTAGTGCATGATCGACAGATCGCCGTCGCGATGTTCCTGCGGCGCCTGCACCAGGCCGACGCTGGGATCGGCGAACGCCGGCACGAGATCCTTCAGCCAGTCGGGATCGACGACGTAATCGGCATCGAGGATGCCGATGATCTCGGCGTCGACGGCGGTGCGGTCCATCGCGATACGCAGCGCACCGGCCTTGAAGCCCTGCACCTTCTCGGCGTTGATGAACTTGAAGCGTTCACCGAGCGCGCGGCAATGATCCTGGATCGGCTGCCAGAAGGCAGGGTCCGGCGTGTTGTTGATGATGACGACGCATTCGTAGTTCGGATAGTTCAGCCGCGACAGCGCATCGAGCGTCTGCTTGAGCATCTCGACCGGCTCGAAATAAGCGGGGATGTGGATCGAGACCTTCGGGTAATAGTTCTCGGGCACGTTCTCGAGCGGCTTGCCTTTTGTGAGCAGCCGCTGCGGCGGCCGGCCGAACGCGACGGCCGCGATCTCGTCGACGCGCGCCATCGCGATCAGCACGAGGGGAACAAGCAGGATCATGCCGAGCGTGAGCGCGAAGGCGGAGCCGAAGATGAAATAGTGCCCGTTCCAGAACGCGAACACCGTTGCGGCCCAGGCGCCGACGCCATTGGCGGTGGCCGACAGCAGGAACGCCTGCTTCGCCGTGGGCTGCTGCAGCCGGAGGATCGGCAGCGACAGCAGGATTCCGACCAGAAGCGCGACACCCATCAGTTTCCAATAGTCGGGATTCTCCACCGGGCCAGTCCAGGCGAATTTCGGCTCGCGGCTGGCGTTGAGGATGCCCCAGTACGGACCGACGCCGCCTTCGAAGTACTTCCAGGGCTGATCGATGGCTTCGACGATGTTGTATTCCATGCCGATGGCGTCGGCGCGGCTGACGAAGTTGCGCAAGGTCAGTGCCTGCTGGAACGGACCGGGGTCGGCGTTGCGCAGATTGTAACCCGCGCTCGGCCAGCCGAACTCGGCGATCACGATGCGCTTGCCGGGGAACAGGTTGCGCAACAGATTGTAGCGGTCGACGGCCTGATCGACCGCCTGGTCCGAGCGGAAATTTTCCCAATAAGGCAGCACGTGGGCGGCGATGAAGTCGACGTTCGAGCCGAGGTCGGGATTGTCGCGCCAGATGTTCCAGATTTCACCGGTCGTGACGGGCACGCGGACCGAGCCCTTGACCTTCTTGATCATCTCGATGAGGTCTTCGACCTTCTGCTCGCCGCGGTAGATCACCTCGTTGCCGACCACGACTCCGTTGACGTTGCTGTTCTTGCGGGCGAGCTCGATGGCGGCCTTGATCTCGCGCTCGTTACGATCCTTGTCCTTGTCGATCCAGGCGCCGACGGTAACCTTGAGGCCGAACTCGGCCGCGATCGGCGGCACCAGTTCCACGCCGCCGGTGGACGAATAGAGCCGGATCGCGCGCGTCATCGTCGACAGCGTCTTCAGGTCGGCGCGGATTTTCTCCACCGATGGGATGTTGTCGATGTCGGGGTGAGCCGAGCCCTCGAACGGCGCGTAGGAGACGCTGGGCAGCAAGCCCTTGAAGTCGGGCGCGGGTTCCTTGTCGCGCAAGACTCCCCAGAGGCCGGCGTGGAGCGCGGACACAAGCAACAGAACGGCGGCGACAACCCGCATCGCGGCTAAACCAAAAGGGGCTGAGGGGGCAGGGAAGCGGATCCGACCCCGAGATCCGACCAAGTCCGCGGCAAATGGAGCATACCTCTGCCGCGCGGTTTCACAACTGTCATCGCCTCATGACCATATGAGGGCATGCACATTTCGGAATTCGCAGCAGTGCCAATTGCCTCTATCGCCGATCGTTCCTGAACGGAGGCTGAAACAATCGCGGCTATTTCGGGGGCGCCGGTGACGGGCTTGCCGCCGGCGAGGGGCTCGCGGCCGGCTGCGGCTGCGCATTGCCCGCTGCCGGCGCGGCCGGCTGCGAGGCTGCGGCCGCCGCCTGTTGCGGCTGCGACGCCGGGTTGATCCAGCAAGCGTGCACACGGCTATCTAGGGTCTCGGCGACCTTGGGATCGATCTGGCCGCCGAAGCGGGTCAGGCAGCGGAACGCAGCCTGGATGTGGCCGCCGGGGCAGCCGAAGCGGTCGTAGAGGTCGAGATGGCGGAATGCGGTATCGAGGTCATCCCGCCACATCAGCCGCACCACGCGGCGGCCGAGCCAGACGCATTCGGGGTTGCCGGCGGGGCCGCTGATGACCTGGGCTGCTTCGGCGAATTCGTCGGTGCGGCGCTGGTTCTGGGCGGCATCCTTGGCCGCGTCGGCGGGTTGGGCGGCTGCCTTGCTCTGGTCCGGGGCGGGCGTGCCGCTCTGGGCGGAGGCCGCGCCGATACCCATCAGGATGACAAGGGAAGAAACGGCCAAGGTGGCGGCGAACTGCCGCAGGACCGCATTTCGTAACTCGAACACCCGTTGCCGCATGAATTCCCCAATATATCACTGACCGTCCGCGTCAGGACCTTCGCGGACGCGCCTGCGTGATGGCGTCCAAATGGGTCTCCAATGCGGCGGAAAAGTCCTCCCGAGTCCATGGCCTGAATCTGGAATTTTGTCCAGCAAAGTCACGATCCTAGGCCTCGGTCGAACGGCCGCAGGTAAATTCCTCAGGGGAGGGATGGATCCATAACGGAGTCACCCCCTTGGCAGACGGCGTGCTAGCAGGTAATCGACGGCCCTTCGCGGAGGACGGAACCGATTTCTCTTCGTACGCCACTGGCGCTTCTGCTCGTTTCACTGGGTGCGATCGCTGCCGTGTGGTGGTGGCTTGCCACGCCGATCTCGCTCGCGCGCGCCCCGATCGATCCCGCCGACAAGGTCCAGTGCGTCTCCTACGCGCCGTTCCGCGGCGAGCAGTCGCCGCTGAACGCATGGACCCATATCGAGGCCGACCAGATCGAGCAGGACCTGCGCCAGCTCAAGGAGATCACCGACTGCGTCCGCACCTATTCGATGGAGAACGGGCTGGACCAGGTGCCGGCGATCGCGGCCCGGATCGGGGGGCTGAAAGTGCTCCAGGGCATCTGGCTCTCCAGCAATCGCACCAAGAATTTCGAGCAGGCCGCGCTCGCCATTCGTCTTTCCAAGGATTTCCCCGGAATCATCACCAGCATCATCGTCGGCAACGAGGTGCTGCTGCGCGGCGAGATGACGACCGCGGACCTCGTCTCCATCATCCGCTCCGTGAAGGCGCAAGTCAGCGTGCCCGTCACCTATGCCGATGTCTGGGAGTTCTGGCTCAGGAATCGCGAAATCTATGACGCCGTCGACTTTGTCACGATCCACATCCTGCCCTATTGGGAGGACTTCCCGGTCAAGGCGAAGTTTGCCGCGTCCCATGTCGAACAGATCCGCGAGCGCATGGCGGTCGCATTTCCCGGCAAGGAGATCCTGATCGGCGAAACCGGCTGGCCGAGCGAAGGGCGCATGCGCGAGGGGGCGCTGCCGTCGCGCACCAACCAGGCGCGCGTGGTCTCGGAGATCCTGAGTCTCGCGAAAGCGCAGAAATTCCGCGTCAATCTGATCGAGTCCTACGACCAGCCGTGGAAGCGCAAGCTGGAAGGTACCGTCGGCGGCTATTGGGGCCTCTATGATTCGGTGCGCCGGAGCCTGAAATATCCGCCGGGCCAGCCGATCAGCAATTTCCCTTACTGGAAATGGTACATGGGCGCCGGCATGGGCCTCTGCGTGCTGGTGTTCGCGGTGGCCGGCCTGACGTTGCGGCGCAGGCCCTGGACACCGCGCTTCTCGGCATGGCTCGGTGTGGCGATCTCGGCGACCTCGGCCGGCATCCTGCTCGGGATCGGCGCCGACAAGATGTACTACGAGAGCTACGGCATCGGCGGCTGGCTGCTCTGGGGCACGCTGCTCGCGGCCGGCATCCTGTCGCCGATCTTCTGCGCGCAGGCGATGGTGATTGGCCGCAGCCTTCCGACCTTCCTCGATCTGCTCGGTCCGCGCGAGGGCCGGAAATGGTCGAAGCTCACCGCCGTGCTGGGTCTGACGCTGGCGGTGACGGCGGTGATCGCGGCGCAGACCGCGCTCGCCTTCGTGTTCGACCCACGCTACCACGACTTCCCCTACGCCTCGCTGACGATGGCGGTGGTGCCGTTCGCGCTGTTGATGCTGAACCGGCCGCAGATCGGCCAGCGTCCGATCGCGGAGTCGGTGTTCGCCGGTGTGCTGACGCTGTCGGCGGCCTATGTGCTGTTCAACGAAGGCCGCGACAATTGGCAGTCGCTGTGGACCTGCGCGATTTATCTCTTGTTCGCGCTCACGCTGTGGCGGGCGCGGGCCGAGCAAATCCAAGAATGAACAGGCCGATCGCCAGGCCCGACAGCACGATATTGTAGAGCACGATGCCGAGGCCGGCGGCGATGATGCCGACGGTGAGCAGCACGATCGACGGCCGCATCAGGTTCAGCGTCGCCACCACCAGCGCGACGATGCCGAACACCGAATTCTTGAACAGCACGGTCGAGACCGAGCGCGCCTTGCAGACCAGGGTCTGAAGCCCGGCGTCGCAGGCGAGACCGACCTGCGAGTTTTCGATTCCGAGATAGCGCAGATAGAGCGCATAGCCGACGCTGGCGAAGCCGACGACGATCAAGAACTGCACCTGGTAGGGCGTGAGGCGGAAGGGCTTTTTTGTCATGGCGCCAATATGGTCGGGAAGGCGCGGACGGGCAACAGGGAAGGTGAATTTATGTCGATTGCGGCCAGTTGAGGGAGGAGCAAGGCGGCCGCGCCTGGCCCGAAGATATCCAGGAACAGGCTGGGGCTGCGCAGGTTTTGAAACGGTGTGACCGCGCAACGCACGCTGCATACAAGGAGCGAGCATGGAAAAGCCAACTCAGGAGCAACTGGACGAACTCAAGCGGCTGAGCAAGCAAGCTCGGGTCGAGGATTGGTCGGAACTGGTTCAGTCGAAGGATGAGGCTGACAACCGCATTCGTGACCTGAAGGAAAAAGCGCGCATCGAGTAGGTGGTTGCGTGCGCCGATGAGCTCTCAAGGGCGAGTTTGTATCGTCCGGTTCTGGTCCCTCAGCCGACGTTCGTATTTTTCGGCCAAGGCCAGCAATCGCTTCTTGATATGGGGGGTCGGCCTGTTCGGCCAACTCGCGGATGAGCGCGAGGTGCTCGCGCAGAAACATCTCGTCCGCCATCTCCGCTCCGAATCATCTTCGTCGCGGATCCTGCCGTTTTATGTCGGGCACCTCCGTATCGTTTGATACGTTAGCCGCGAGATGGTCTTCCCGCCGCAGAGCGGATGCCGCGTCTACCGCCTGAAGAACGACGACAGCGTCGATCCCGCCGACGCCGTCTCCGGCTTCGGCTGTGCGGCCGGCTGCGCCGCAGGAGCAGGCGCGGGCTCCTCGCGCTTCGACGAGCGTTTCGAGGAATAGCTGCGACGATGCTTGTCGGGCTTGGCGGCGGGCGCGGGCGCCGGGGCGGTCTCGGCTTGCGGCACCGAGTCCTGGTTCTTGTCTGAGTTCTTCTCTTGAACTCGATCCTGAGTCTTCTCTTGCTTTTCCTGGCCGCCGCGCAGTGACAGCCGCTGACCGTCGAACACGGTGGTCTCGCAGTGGCGGTCGTTCTCGGCGAGGCCGGCGCAGAGTTTTGCCGCAGCTGCTGCGTTGATGAGCGGGCCGGCGCCGAGGCGGAGCTGCATGCCGAGGCCGGTGTTGCCTTCCTTGATCATGATGATCGGCCGCAGCGCCGCGATCTCGGGATTGGATTTGGTCACCCCGCGCCACAGTGCACGCAGGCCTTCGAGCGAGTTGGCGCCACCGAGATCAATCGCAAAGCGCGTCTGCTGGACCGCGATCGCGGGAGCCTCGCTTTCGGCAGCCTCCGGCGGCTTGGCTGGTGCAGCGGCGACTTCGACCGGGGCGGGAACTGGATCGGGCTTCTTCTCGGCAGCCTTCTCAGTGGTCTTCTCAGCGGCCTCGGGCTGAACCAGTTTCGGGGCGGCCGGATCGGGCGGCGCCATGATCGATTTGGATGGGACCAACGGAAGCATCGGCAGTGCCGAATTCGTCGCCGGCGACTGCGCGACCAGCGAGGCCGCCGCTGCGCTCTGTGGTGGCGGGCTCGACGGCTCCTTTGCGGCCTCGGTGCGCGGCTTGTCGTTGGCCGGAGCTGGTGTCGAGGCGACCGGCCCGATGCCGGGCGCCGGCGGCCCGATCAAAGCCGGCGCGTCCTGCGGCTTCGCAATGGACGCCTGCGGCGGCGTTGTCGTCTGCTTGGCGATGGCGCCGGTGACGGAATCGAGCCCTTGCTCCAGCACGGTGACGCGCGAATAGAGCCGGTCGCGATCGGTGTTCAGCGTCTCGATCGCGGAGGCGAGCCGGCGGGCCTCGTTCTGGCTCTCCTTGGTCAGGATCTGGAGCCGGTCGGCCTGCCGCGCGAGATCGGCGGACGCAACCTGATCGCGCCGCCAGCCGAGCTGGGCCTGGTTGGCGAACACGGCAAGCACCACGGCGCCGACGGCCGCCACGCCCCATGAGCCGAGCCGCCACATCATGCCGCGATCGAACGAACTCTCCTCGGCCACAAGTCCGGAGAACAGCCCGCCGGTCTCCTTGGCGCCGAAGGCATCCGCCAGTGGGTCGGAATCCTTTGCCATGAACGTTAAGTGCCCAACCCCTGTCCGGCTTCCCCGAATCAATCAGGGAACATTAACAGGAAAAGCGTGTCGCACTTGAACTCCGGGCGTTTGCGGGGGTAGCAAGGCGATAACTCATCAGGGCGGCCGTCGCCCGCTGGCGCCACTTGATTCGGCCGATTGACAGGATTTCGATGACCGCCCGTTCCAGCCTCACGATCGTGCTCGCCGCCGGCGAAGGCACGCGTATGCGCTCACACCTGCCGAAAGTGCTGCATTCGGTCGCGCATCAGAGCCTGCTCGCCCACGTGCTCGCCGCGGCGCCCAAGGGAACCGGCACCTCGCTCGCGGTCGTGATCGGACCCGACCATCAGGCGGTGGCGGACGAGGCAAAGCGCATCCGCCCCGACGCGCTCACCTTCGTGCAACAGGACCGGCTCGGCACCGCGCATGCGGTGCTGGCGGCGCGCGATGCCATTGTGCGGGGCGTGGACGACCTGCTGATTGCGTTCGGCGACACGCCGCTGATCTCGGCCGAGACCTTTGCGCGGCTGCGCGCGCCGCTCGCCAAAGGCGCCGCGATTGCGGCGCTCGGCTTCCGGGCCGCCGATCCCACCGGCTATGGCCGCTTCATCGTGGACGGCGACCGCCTGGTCGCGATCCGCGAGCAGGCCGACGCCAGCGCAGAGGAGCGCAAGATCGACCTCTGCAATGCCGGGGTCATGGCGATCGACGGGCGCCGCGCGCTCGCGATCCTCGACAAGATCGGCAATGCGAATTCCAAGAGCGAATATTATCTGACCGACGCGGTCGGCATTGTCAGCGAACAGGGATGGGATGCCGTGGTGATCGAAACCAGCGAGGACGAAGTGCGCGGCATCAACACCAAGGCGCAGCTCGCCGAGGCCGAAAGCGTGATGCAGGCGCGGCTGCGGAAAGTGGCGATGGAGGCCGGCGTCACGCTGATCGCGCCCGAAACCGTTTATCTCGCCGCCGATACCGTGTTCGGCAAGGACGTGACGATCGAGCCGTTCGTGGTGATCGGCCCCGGCGTTTCGATCGGCGACGGCACGGTGGTCCATTCCTTCTCGCATATCGTCGAGACCAAGCTCGGCAAGAAGGTCTCCATCGGCCCCTATGCGCGGCTTCGGCCCGGCACGTCGCTCGGCGACGGCGCGCGCATCGGCAATTTCGTGGAGACCAAGGCCGCGACGCTGGAGGCCGGCGTCAAGGTCAACCATCTCTCCTACATTGGCGACGCCACGATCGGCGCCAATTCCAACATCGGCGCCGGCACCATCACCTGCAACTACGACGGCTTCAAGAAGCACAAGACGATCATCGGGCAGGGCGCCTTCGTCGGCACCAACTCCTCGCTGGTCGCGCCGGTGACGATCGGCAACGGGGCCTATATCGGCTCGGGCTCGGTGATCACCCGCGACGTGCCTGATGACGCCATGGCGCTGGAGCGCAGCCCGCAGACCATCCGCGAAGGTGGTGCGGCGCGCTATCGCGAGATGAAGACGCGAGGGAAGAAGGCGGAGAAGTGAGCGGCTGAATTGATCGGTGCTGCCAGAGCTGCGCGCTCATGAACGACGATAACGACTACGAAGTACTCAAATTCTTCGTCGAGAACGTCATCAAGCCGCCGGGACGATGGCTGCTGGAACAGTTCGGCGTACGCCGCCCGCATGAGCATGAGACCGCGCCGCTGTTCACCGGAATAGCGTTTTGGGCGTTCGTCGTATTCCTCGTGTGTGCCCTGGTGCTGAGGTGGTGAGGCGCGCCGCTATTCGTCGTCGGCGAATTCCGAGAAGATCGCGCGCGTCAGGCGCCAGCCGCGCGGTTTTGCACGCTTCGCCGGCTCGCCGGCGGCGTGCTTGATGAAAACGGGCTTGCTTTCCTTGCCGCGCTGGGGCGGCGGCCAATGCGCAAGGTGCGTGCCGGTGGTCTCGCTGGCGCGCACCGCCATCGATGACGGACTTTTGCGGTTGGATGAGCCTTTCATGGCCTCTCTCCTTGGGACGCAAGGGTTGGCCAAATTCGTTGACAACAAGTTAATGCGCGAGGTTTAAGGCTCAGCCAGTTCGACGCAGGCGAGGCGCGTTGCCGTCGGTGCTGTCTCAATCGGCAATAATTATTGAGTATCTGGTTCCTTAGGAACTTCGCTAAAAACCGAGCGCGTCGTTTAGGCGATTTTTCGACGATTTGGGGGATATTGATCCGCATGTGCGGGATTGTCGGCATTCTCGGGCGCGAGCCGGTTGCAGAGCAATTGGTGGATTCGCTCAAACGTCTTGAATATCGCGGCTATGATTCCGCGGGCGTCGCCACGCTCGAGGGCAAGCATCTCGAGCGCCGCCGCGCCGAGGGCAAGCTGAAGAATCTGGAGAAGCGGCTGGAAGCCGAGCCGCTCAAGGGCTCGACCGGAATCGGTCACACCCGCTGGGCCACCCACGGCAAGCCGACCGTGAACAATGCGCACCCGCACGCGACCGAGCGTGTCGCCGTGGTTCACAACGGCATCATCGAGAATTTCCGCGAGCTGCGCGAGGAGCTCGAGAAGAAAGGCACGGTGTTCCACACCCAGACCGACACCGAGATCGTGCTGCATCTCGTCGACGATCTGCTCACGCGCGGCAACAAGCCGGTGGAAGCGGTGAAATTGACATTGGCGCGGCTGCGCGGCGCGTTCGCGCTCGGCTTCATCTTCGCCGGCGAGGACGATTTGATGATCGGCGCCCGCAACGGTCCGCCGCTCGCGATCGGCTATGGTGACGGTGAGATGTATCTCGGCTCCGACGCCATTGCGCTGGGGCCGTTCACCGACACGATCAGCTATCTCGAGGACGGCGACTGGGTCGTGCTGACCCATACGAGCGCTTCGGTCTTCGACAAGGACGGCCACGCCGTCCAGCGCGAGAAGACCAAGCACGCCGCCTCGACCTCGCTGGTCGACAAGGCCAACTATCGCCACTTCATGGCCAAGGAGATCCACGAGCAGCCTGAAGTGGTCGGCCATACGCTGGCACGCTATGTCGACATGGCGACCGAGCGGGTCTCGCTGCCGGTCAAGCTGCCGTTCGACTTCAAGAATATCCAGCGCATCAACATCACGGCCTGCGGCACTGCGAGCTACGCCGGGTTCGTCGCAAAATACTGGTTCGAGCGTTTCGCGCGCGTGCCGGTCGAAGTCGATGTCGCCTCCGAATTCCGCTACCGCGAGGCGCCCTTGCGCAAGGGCGATCTCGCCATCTTCATCTCGCAATCGGGCGAGACCGCCGACACCCTGGCCGCGCTGCGTTACGCCAAGGACCAGGGCGTGCATACGATCGCCGTCGTCAACGTGCCGACCTCGACGATCGCGCGCGAAAGCGAGACTGTGCTGCCAACGCTGGCCGGCCCAGAGATCGGCGTCGCCTCGACCAAGGCCTTCACCTGCCAGCTCATGGTGCTGGCAAATCTTGCGATCGCAGCCGGCAAGGCCCGCGGCGAACTGTCCGACGAGGACGAGACCAAGCTCGTCCACGGGCTCGTCGAGATCCCGCGTTTGATGTCGGATGCGCTCACCACCGAGCTCCAGATCGAGAAGCTCGCCCGCGAGATCGCCAAGTCGCGCGACGTGCTCTATCTCGGTCGCGGCACCAGCTTCCCGCTCGCCCTCGAAGGCGCGTTGAAGCTGAAGGAGATCTCCTACATCCACGCCGAGGGCTATGCCGCCGGCGAGCTCAAGCACGGTCCGATCGCGTTGATCGACGAGACCATGCCCGTCGTCGTCATCGCGCCCTACGACCGGGTGTTCGAAAAGACCGTCTCTAACATGCAGGAGGTCGCTGCCCGCGGCGGCAAGATCATCCTGATGACCGACGCCAAAGGCGCGGCGGAGGCGACCGTCGAATCCCTCGTCACCATCGTCATGCCTGATATGGCGGCGGCGTTCACGCCGATGGTCTATGCCGTCCCCGTTCAGCTGCTCGCCTATCATACGGCGGTCATTATGGGGACCGACGTCGACCAGCCGCGCAATCTCGCGAAATCCGTGACGGTGGAATAGGCAGAAGGGTCGAGTGCGGAATGCTTCGTGGTCTTCCAAAACCTGCTAGAAGACCCTAGCTTGAACGAAGCGACCGACCTGGAACCCGAATGAACCCCCGTGACGACGCGCCTGCGCCTCTTGATCCCGTGCCGGAGCCGCATACCGGCCTGATAGGCCGCTTCCGCAATTATTTTCTCACCGGGCTCGTGGTGACGGGACCGGTTGCGATCACCTTTTATCTGGTTTGGTGGTTCGTCACCTGGGTTGATGGCGTGGTGCGGCCGTTCGTGCCGCTGGCCTATCGGCCTGAAACCTACATGCCGTACGTCATCCCCGGCTGGGGGCTGATCGTCGCATTCTTCACGCTGACTCTGGTCGGCTTCCTCGCGGCCAATTTGATCGGCCGGACACTGGTCGATGTTGGCGAGACTTTCCTCGGCCGCATTCCGGCAGTGCGCGCCATCTACCGCGGCCTCAAGCAGGTGTTCGAGACCCTGTTCTCGGGCAAGGGCTCGAGCTTCCGCAAGGTCGGCCTGGTCGAGTTTCCCTCGCCGGGCATGTGGTCGATCGTGCTGATCTCGCAATCGCCGAACGAGGATGTCTCCCGCAGCCTGCCTGGTCAGGAGGAGCACGTCTCGGTGTTCCTGCCTTGCTCGCCGAACCCGACCACCGGCTTCTTCTTCTACGTGCCCAAGGGCAAGATCGTCGAGGTCGACATGAGCACCGAAGACGCCGCGACGCTGATCATGTCGGCCGGCGTGGTGCAGCCGGGCTCGGCGCCCGATTCGAAGAAGGCGGCGGCCCTCGCTGGCATGGCGAATGCCGCGCGTATTGCCAACGCCTCGGCGCTCCAGCCTCAGCCTGCGAAGGTGGAGTAGGGCCATTCCTCTGCGGGATGGCCGGCGCTCACGCTGGCGTCCCGTCCTCTGCTAGTCTCCGGTTGAACCGAGCGCGTTGCTCGAAATTCGATCTGGAGTGCACGATGTCCAAAACCATTGCGATCCTCGCGCCCGGTGCCATGGGCAGTGCCGTGGCCCGCCGTCTCGGCGAGCACGGTGCGCGCGTGCTGACGTCGTTGAGAGGGCGGAGCGAGGCGACGCGCAAACGCGCGGCGGATACCGGCATGATCGGCGCCGAGGACGACGCGATCGCGGACGCCGACATCATCCTCTCGATCGTGCCGCCGGGCGAAGCCGTGGCGCTCGCCGAGTGGCTTGCCGGGCTGATCGTCCGGCGCGAGAAGAAGCCGGTCGTGGTCGATTGCAATGCCGTCAACGTCGATACCGTGATGAGGATCGAGGAGATCATCGGCTCGGCACAGGCGCCGTTCGTCGATGCCGGCATCATCGGGTTCCCGCCCCAGCCCGGCGGCAAGAGCCCGGCCTTCTACATGTCGGGCGAGCACGCCAAGGATGTCGCCGTGCTGAAGGATTTCGGGCTCGACGTGCGGATCGTCGAAGGGCCGGTCGGTGCCGCGTCCGCGCTGAAAATGTCCTATGCCGGTATCGTCAAGGGCCTCGCCGGCATCGGCTCGGCGATGGTGGTCGCGGCAACGAAAGCGGGGGCTGCGGATGCGCTGCGCGACGAACTCGCACTCAGCCAGCCCGCGGTTCTGGCCCGGCTCGAAGTCGCGCTGCCGGACATGATTCCGAAAGCCTATCGCTGGGTTGCGGAGATGCGGGAGATTTCCGGCTTTCTCGGCCCCGATCATCCGGCGAGCCAGGTTTACGAAGGCTTTGCGCGCTGGTTCGAGCATCTCGCCGAGGACGCCAAAGGCGACGCGGCGGATACCGACCTGATGAAGGCATTCGCCGCACGTATCGCGCAGAAGAAATCCTGATCGTCCAGTCTCACGTCACGGCCATCGATCATCTGCCGTGCACCGAATCCAGAAAACCCTGGATGTCCCGATCGCGTCTCAAGCGAACGACCGGGACGTCAGCGCCATACTGCACGCGCTCGGCCTCGATGACAGGCGCGCGCTCGGTGTCGTAGCGCCAGGCCTCGCACATCAATTTCCAATCGAACTGTTCGGGACACCCTTCGGGGAGGTCAGGCCGGGTCTTGTCGCGATCGAAGGCGGATCGCAGGAGAATGCGCCACTGGCAGAGCCAGCGCGGGCGGTCGATGACGACCAGCGTATCGGCGCGCGCGAGCGTGAGATCGAAGGCAAGTCCCGAGAAGCTGCCGTCGACAACCCATGCGTCGCCCGCGATCGCGTCAGTGACACGCGCCCGGAAGCTCGGCTTGTCGGATGGCTTCCAGCCCGGCCGCCAGTAGAGCACGTCGAGATGCACCACGGGCAGCCCGAGCTTTCGCCCGAGATTCCGGGAGAGGCTCGTCTTTCCGCTGCCCTGACAGCCCACGACGATGATCCGGCGCATCGTCGTAGGGTTCCATAAAGTCGGGGCCAGGGAAAGAGGAGGCTTCCCGAACGCGCTTTATTACCTGGCATGTAATTGAGCCCATCCGCAGCCTGGCTACTGTCCCGGTCATCCACCCGACAGGACGCATTCAATCAAGCCTCCTGTCGCGCGTGTGTCGGTGCATCAGGAGAGAGCTATGCAAGTCATGTTTACGAAGAAGGAGCCGCCGCGATGGCTGCTCGACATGTGGCGGGAGATCGACGACAAGACCTTTGGACGAGGTTTTGATTGTTTTGCGGAGGATGCCGTCTGCAACCTCGGCGTCGCCGATTGGAAGGGGCGCGAGGCGATCCGCGCCAACCTCAAAGCCTTCATCGACACCGGCTTCACCGCGCTGCATCACGTCACCGAATACTGGGACGCCGGCGCCCTGAAGGTGTTTCGCGGTATCGTGGACATGACACCCGATGATCCCTCGATGAAGACGGTTCATCCGACGATGACGCACTTCTTCTACATGGACGAGAGGGACGCCACCAAGGTACGGCACTGGGTCGGCGCCGTGGGACCGGTCGCCTTCGGTTGATCGCTTCGAACCTGCTACCATCGGCGGCGGTGTCTCGGATAAGCCGACGCACCGCCGCCGATGCGCGTTGACGATGCCGCACATTGACAGGAAGGATCAGTCGGCCATGAAAGCGACGGCCAGTGCCCCCAAGACGCGCGCCAGTTCCGCGGGCGCGCTGCTGCGTCAATGGCGGGACATTCGTGGCAAGACGCAGCTCGATCTGTCCTTCGACGCCGGCGTCTCGCAGAAGCACATCAGCTTCGTCGAGAGCGGCCGCAGCGTTCCGAGCCGCCAGATGCTGCTCGATCTTGCGCAAGCCCTCGACGTGCCCTTGCGCGAACGCAACGAGCTGCTGCTGGCTGCAGGCTATGCGCCGACTTATTCCGATCCCGCGCTCGAGGCGCCCGCCATGACGAGCATCAACCGTGCCCTGCAACGCATGCTGCGTCAGCACGAGCCGTTTCCCGCCATCGTCATGGACCGGTATTGGAACGTGCTGATGACCAATGAGGCTGCGCCGCTAATGTTCAATTGCTTCATCGACATGTCCGCACGGCCGGCGCCACGAAACCTGCTGCATCTCATGTTCGATCCGGAGGGCATGCGCCCCTTCATCGCGAATTGGCCGCAGACCGCACGCGGGCTGCTGGCGCGGGTGTATCGCGAGGCCGTCGGACACGTGGTTGACATCAGGACGAAGGCACTGCTGGAGCAATTGTCGCAGTACCCCGGGGTGAAGCCGGAATGGCGTGCGCCGTCGGCCTCCGATGCGATGCCGATGATCCCGCTGTCCTTCGTCAAGGACGGCGTGACGCTGGACTACTTCTCTCTGATCACGACGGTCGGAACGCCGCAGACGGTGACGGCGGAGGAACTGCGGCTCGAGTGCATGTTCCCCGCCAACGATGCGACCGAAGCGGAGCACGGCAAATTTTTGCAAGCGCATTCGGGGTGAGGGGGCGTCGCCGCGAGACGGCGCGCGGCCCATCTGTTATTGTTCCTTCGGAAGAAATTCCTCCGCATCGGGAGTTCGAATGAGAGTACTTGTGATCGGCGCGGGAGCGCTTGGAGGCTACTACGGAGCGCGCCTGGTCCGAGCCGGCGGCGACGTGACCTTTCTGGTGCGGGCCGGGCGTGCGGAGCAATTGCGGCGGAATGGATTGCAGGTCGTGAGCCCGCATGGCGACTTCGCCGTGCAGCCGAACGTCATCCTGGCCAACGATGTCAAGCACCCCTTCGACGTCGTGCTCGTCGGGGTGAAATCCTACTCGCTCGACGATGCGATGGCCCAGTTTGCCCCGGCCGTTGGCGCGAACACGATGATTTTGCCGATCCTCAACGGGTTGAAACATGTCGACGCCCTGACTGCGCGATTCGGCGCGAGCTGCGTCCTCGGCGGGCTCGCGAACGTCAGTGCCGGGCTCGACGCGGATGGCCGTGTCGTTCACTTCATGGCCAATCAGACCATCGTGTTCGGCGAGATCGAGGGTTCGTTGAGCGAGCGTGTGCTGGCCTTGGAGACGCTGCTGCACGTGCCCGGTATCGACGTGCGCGCCAGCGAAGCGATCATGCAGGACATGTGGGAGAAATTCGTCCAGCTCTCGACGCTCGCCGGCATCACCTGCCTGATGCGTGCGAGCATCGGAGACATTCTGGCCGTGCCGAACGGCGAGCAGTACATCTTCCGCCTGTTCGCCGAATGCTGCGCCGTCGCGACGGCCTCGGGTTTTGAGCCGCGAGCGCCTTTCATCGAGTTTGACCGGAAGCTGTTCACGACCCCGGACTCCCCGCTCAAGGCCTCGATGCTGCGTGATATCGAGCGCGGCTCGATCACCGAGGCGGAGCATATCCTCGGCGATATGGCCAACCGGGCCCGTGCACTCGGCATCGACACGCCGCTGCTGGATTTGGCCCGCGCGCATGTGGCGGCCTATGAGATTGGGCGGCAACGAGCGGCCAGCTAACCCGCTCCGATCAGCGGAATCGCTTCATCCCGCTCATACAGATACAGCAGGCATCGCAACGCCTCGCCGCGCTCGCCCTTCAGCTTTGGATCGTCCTTCAGGATGCGCAGCGCCTCGTCGCGGGCCTGCGTGATGAGCTGACCGTGCACCTCCGAGCGGGCGATGCGGTAGCCGGGCAAGCCGCTCTGGCGCACGCCGAGCACATCGCCTTCGCCGCGCAGTTTCAGATCTTCCTCGGCGATGCGAAAGCCGTCGGTGGTCTCGCGGATCACCTTCAGCCGCGCCTTCGACATCTCGCCGAGCGGCTCGGAGTAGAGCAGCAGACAGGTCGAAGCCTCCGAGCCGCGCCCGATGCGGCCGCGCAATTGATGAAGCTGGGCGAGGCCAAAGCGTTCGGCGTTCTCGATCACCATGATGGTCGCCGCCGGCACGTCGACACCGACTTCGACCACGGTGGTCGCGACCAGCAAGCCGATCTCGTGGGCGGCGAACTGGCCCATGACGCGGTCCTTCTCGGTGCCCTTCATCTGACCGTGGACGAGGCCGACGCGGTCGCCGAAACGCTTTTGCAGGCTCTCGAAACGCTTGGTCGCATTGGTCAGGTGCTCGGTGCCCTCGGCCTCGGATTCCTCGACCAGCGGGCAGATCCAGTAGACCAACTTGCCGGATTCGAGCGCGCGACCGATGCTGTCGGTGACCTCGCCGAGGCGGCTCATCGATATGGTGCGGGTTTCGATCGGCTGGCGGCCGGCCGGCTTCTCCCTGAGCTCGGAGATGTCCATGTCGCCGAAATAGGTCAGCACCAGCGTGCGCGGGATCGGCGTGGCGCTCAGCACCAGCACGTCGACGGCCGCGCCCTTCGACGTCAGCGCCAGCCGCTCGCGCACGCCAAATCGATGCTGCTCGTCGACGACGGCGAGGGCGAGATCGCCGAAGATCACGTCATCCTGGATCAGCGCATGGGTGCCGACGAGCAGGTCGATCTCGCCGGCTTCGAGGTGTGCCAGCAGGTCCCGCCGCTCCTTGCCCTTTTCGCGGCCGGTGAGGATCGCGACCCGCATGCCCGCGCGCTCGGCGAGCGGCGCGATGGTCTTGATGTGCTGACGGGCCAAGATTTCGGTCGGAGCCATCAGCGCCGCCTGCTTGCCGACCTCGGTGACGGCAGCGGCAGCGAGCAGCGCGACCACGGTCTTGCCGGAGCCGACGTCGCCCTGGAGCAGGCGCAACATGCGCACCGGCTGTTGTAGATCATTGGCGATGGCGGCTGCTGCGTCGCGCTGGGATGACGTCAGCGCATAGGGCAGGGCGTCGATGATCTTGTTGCGGAGGTGCCCGTCGCCGGCGTTGCGCACACCGGCCGGGCGACGCAATTGCGCGCGAATCAGGGCAAGGGCGAGTTGCCCGGCCAGGAGTTCGTCGAAGGCGAGGCGCGACCAGAACGGCTGGTCGGGCAGAATGTCGGTGAGCTCGACCGGCTGATGCACGCGGATGAGCGCCTCGGTGATCGGCGGGAAGCCGCAGCGGCGCAGCACCTCCGGGCTGATCCATTCCGGCAGTGCCGGGAGCTTCTGCAGCGCCTGCGCGACCGCGCGGCGCAGCGAGCCGAGCGCAAGGCCTTCGGTCAAGGGATAGACGGGATCGATGCCGGATAGTTTTGAAATCGCCTCCTCGTCCAGCACCCGGTCGGGATGCACGATCTGCGGAATGCCGTCGTACATCTGCAGCGTGCCGGAGACGAAGCGCTTCTCGCCGATCGGCAGCAGCTTCTCGACATAGCCGGGCTTTGCGCGGAAGAAAGTCAGCACGACGTCGCCGGTATCGTCGCTGGCGTAGACGAGGTAGGGCGCACGCGCATTGCGCGGCGGGGGCGGGCGGTGGCGGTCGACGGTGACCTCCAGCGTGACCATGGTTCCCTGCACGGCGTCGCGAATCTTCGGCCGCGCCCGGCGGTCGATGACCTGGCTCGGCAAATGCAGCAACAGATCGACCAGCCGCGGCGTCTCGCTGCGGCTGAGCAGATATTGTAGCAGCTTGTCCTGCTTCGGACCGACGCCGGGCAGGCTGGTCACGGGGGCAAACAGCGGATTGAGCAGGCTGGGGCGCATCAGGCGAACCTAGGATCGTTTTCGCTGGTCATGCCCGGCTTTATGGCCGGCATCCACGTGTTTTTTCGTGTCCCTGCGGCGGCAGCGGGCCATGACAAATCGAGGGCTGACAGGGCCCGCCCGAGTGGCTATATCACCCCGGCCCGGCACGTCCGGGCTTTTGGCGTTTGACTGGAATTGAGACATGACGGGAACGACACGATCGAGCAACGGGCTGGACGACCGCCGCAAGCGGCTTCTGTTCCGCTGCTGGCACCGCGGCACGCGCGAGATGGACCTGATCCTCGGCCGCTTCGCGGATGCCGAGATCGGCAACCTGTCCGATGACGAGCTGACGCAGCTCGAGACCTTGCTCGAAGAGGCCGATCCCGACCTCTATGCCGCCATCACCGGCGACAAGGTGCTTGCCGCCGACGTCGTCGGCCCGCTGTTTGCGCGCATCAAGGCGTTTCCGATCGCGGACCGCGACGTATGAAGCCGGGGATGAAATCGCCGGCCGAGCTGCTCACGCCCGGCCGCGCACTCACGCTTGCCAATGTCGCCGAGGGTGCCGAGGGCCTCGTCGTTTCCGATCTCGCGCGCGCCATCGCGGCGCGGCCGAAGAAGCCGGCTGTCAGCCTCGCGGTGATCTGCCGCGACGGCCCGCGGATGCAGCAGCTCGAACGTGCGCTGCAATTCTTCGCGCCCGATTTGCCCGTGCTGACATTTCCGGCCTGGGATTGCCAACCCTATGACCGCGTCTCGCCGCATGGCGGCGTCCTCGCGCAGCGGCTGACGACGCTGGCACGGCTGGCGTCCTTGACCGGCAGCGACAAGCCCCTGATCGTGCTGACCACGGTGAACGCCGCGGTGCAGCGCGTGCCGGCACGCGACCTCGTTGCGGCGCAGGCGCTGTCGGTCGCGCCCGGCAACGTCGTGCCGATGGACACCATCGTCGCCTGGCTCGAGCACAACGGCTACAACCGCTCCTCGACCGTGCGCGAGCCCGGCGAATACGCGGTGCGCGGCGGCATTCTGGACCTGTTTCCGGCCGGCCTGGAACAGCCCGTCCGCTTCGACTTCTTCGGCGACAGCCTGGAATCGATCCGCACCTTCGATGCCGAGACCCAGCGTACGCTGCTTGACATGCGCGCGCTCGATCTCGTGCCGATCTCCGAATTCCAGCTCGTCACCGACACCATCCGCCGCTTTCGCATGGGCTATGTCGCCGAGTTCGGCGCGCCCGAGCGCGACGATGCGCTCTACGAAGCCGTCAGCGAGGGCCGCCGTCATCCCGGCATGGAGCACTGGCTGCCGCTGTTCCAGGACCGGATGGACACGCTGTTCGACTATCTGCAAGGAGCAGCCGTCGCGATCGAGCCGCAGGCCGAGGATGCCATCCGCGAGCGCTTCAAGCAGATCCTCGATTATTACCAGGCCCGCCGCGACGCGATGGAGCATCCGGGCGGCGGCGCCATCTACAAGCCGCTGCCGCCTGACCGGCTCTATTTGACCGAGGAGGAGTGGGCCAAGCGCGAGAGCGGGATGCCGCTGGTGCGGCTGACGCAGTTTTCGGTGCCTGCCGATGGCACCAGCGTGGTCGATGCCGGCGCACGCAAAGGCCGCGACTTCGCGCCGGAGCGCAACGATAACAATGTCAATGTCTTCGAAGCCGTCGTCGCACATGTGCATGGGCTACTGACAAGCCGCAAGAAGGTGGTCATCGCGCTCTGGACGGAGGGCTCGCGCGACCGCATGACCTCGATGCTGCGCGATCACAAGCTCACGCCTGTGACCAGCGTCAATAGCTGGCGCACGGTGCAAGCGACCCCGCGCAACGAGACCATGCTCGCCGTGCTCGGCCTCGAAAGCGGTTTCGAGACCGACGAGATCGCGCTCATCAGCGAGCAGGACATCCTTGGCGATCGGCTGGTCCGGCCGCGCAAGGCGAGCCGCGAGCTCGACAATTTCATCTCGGAGGTGACGAGCCTCGCCGCCGGCGACATCGTGGTCCACGTCGATCACGGCATCGGCCGCTTCATCGGCCTGCAGACGCTGGACGTCGCCGGTGCGCCGCATGACTGCCTCGAGCTGCATTATGCCGCCGAGACAAAACTGTTCCTGCCGGTCGAGAACATCGAGCTGCTGTCGCGCTACGGCTCCGACCAGACCTCGGTCGAACTCGATCGTCTCGGCGGTTCGGGCTGGCAGACGCGCAAGGCCAAGCTCAAGAACCGCATCCGTGAGATCGCGGGCGAGCTGATCAAGATCGCCGCCGAGCGGCATCTGCACGAAGCGCCGAAGTTGCCGGTGCAGCCGGGCCTCTACGACGAGTTTTGCGCGCGCTTCCCCTATGACGAGACCGAGGATCAGCTTGGCGCGATCGAGTCCACGCTGAAGGACCTCGAGCTCGGCCGTCCAATGGACCGGCTGATCTGCGGCGACGTGGGCTTCGGCAAGACCGAGGTGGCGCTGCGCGCTGCCTTCGCCGTGGCGCTCGAAGGCAAGCAGGTCGCGGTCGTGGTGCCGACCACGCTGCTCGCCCGCCAGCACCACAAGACGTTCACCGACCGTTTCAAGGGTTTCCCGGTCCAGGTGGCGCAGGCTTCGCGCCTGGTCCCGGCCAAGCAGCTCAATCTGGTCAAGAAGGGCCTCACCGACGGCTCGGTCGATATCGTCGTCGGCACTCACGCGCTGCTCAGCAAGTCGATCAAGTTCCGCGACCTCGGCCTGCTGATCGTCGACGAGGAGCAGCATTTCGGCGTCACCCACAAGGAGCGGCTGAAGCAGCTCCGCGCCGAGGTGCACGTGCTGACACTGTCGGCCACGCCGATCCCGCGCACGCTCCAGCTCGCGCTCACCGGCGTGCGCGAGCTCTCGATCATCGCATCGCCCCCCGTCGACCGTCTCGCGGTCCGCACCTTCGTCGCTCCGCACGATCCCCTGATGATCCGCGAGGCGCTGCTGCGCGAGCGCTATCGCGGCGGCCAGGCGTTCTACGTGGTGCCGCGCATCGACGACCTCGCCGAGGTCAAGGACTTCCTCGACAAGAACGTTCCGGAGATGAAGGTCGCGGTTGCGCACGGGCAGATGCCGCCCGCCGTGATCGAGGACATCATGACCGCGTTCTACGACGGCAAGTTCGACATCCTGCTGTCGACCACGATCGTGGAATCCGGCCTCGACATTCCCAATGCCAACACGCTGATCGTGCATCGCGCCGACATGTTCGGCCTCGCCCAGCTCTATCAGCTCCGCGGCCGCGTCGGCCGTTCCAAGCTGCGGGCCTATGCGCTGTTCACGCTGCCGGCGCAGCAGAAGATCACGGCGCAGGCCGAGCGCCGGCTCACCGTGCTGCAATCGCTGGAGACGCTGGGCGCGGGCTTCCAGCTCGCCTCGCACGACCTCGATATCCGCGGCGCCGGCAACATCCTGGGCGAGCAGCAGTCCGGCCACATCAAGGAGGTCGGCTTCGAGCTCTACCAGTCGATGCTGGAGGAGGCGATCGTCAACCTCAAGGCCGGCGTGTCCGAGCCCGCCGCCGACCGCTGGTCGCCGACGATTACCATCGGCATGCCCGTGCTCATTCCGGAGGACTATGTCGGCGATCTCTCGGTGCGGCTGTCGCTCTACCGCCGGCTGGCCGACCTCGACAGCGAGGAGGAGATCGAGAACTTCGGCGCCGAGATGCGCGATCGTTTCGGTGTGCTGCCGGACGAGGTGCGCTATTTGTTCAAGGTCGCCGCGATCAAGGCGTTCTGCCGTCAGGCCAATGTCGGGAAGATCGATGCCGGTCCGAAGGGCGCCGTCATCGCCTTCCGTGATAATTCATTCGCCCATCCCGACCGCCTGGTGTCGTTCATCCGCAGTCATGGCCAGGCCGCGAAGGTGCGGCCCGACATGAAGGTGGTGTTCCTGCAGGATTGGGAGACGCCGGAGGAGCGTCTGGCCGGCACCACCGAGATCATGCGCCAGCTGGCCCAGCTCGCGCAGAGCAAGAAGGCGGCGTAGAAGTTTCCGGAGGCGGCGCGGCGCGAAACGACGCGCCGCGCCCGGATCCGGGAACAGCGACATATGATCACTTGCGGAATGATCGAACAGTTGCTACCTTCAATCTATCGAGTTTCGGCCGAACGACTTGGCCTCGCCGCTGAAAAGCGCGCCTGACTGACGACCCTCCCTCCAGATCTCGACGACACCCACCGCGCTTCTGAGCGCGGCTAAACGTTTATCTATCTTAAAGGACGATCCCCATGACGACGGGAACTGTGAAGTGGTTTAACAGCCAAAAGGGCTTCGGATTCATTCAGCCGGACGAAGGCAGCCAGGATGTCTTCGTTCATATCAGCGCCGTTGAACGCGCCGGCATGAATACCCTCAACGAAGGGCAGAAGGTTTCTTTTGAAATCGTTGCAGATCGCCGGACCGGCAAGTCTGCTGCTGAAGATCTGCGCGCCGCATAGGCTGCCGCAATCTCATTGACGTTGCTTTGACCACGGATGTACTGGCAGAGCTTCGGATCTTTGGACCCGCGACCGTTCACCGGCCGCGGGTTTTTTGCGCCGGCTGCCGGCCGTCGCGAATGAGAATGCGAACGCCGTTTCGCGTAAAGTTCCACATAAGAGCAGTCGAGCTCTGACGGCAGCGAGCGCCGGCGGATGACTATGACGCCGCCCGTGACGCATCGGCCGACAGCCGCCCAAGCAGCGACCGTGCCGTATCCGACGGCGACAGCGAATCCACCGAGATGACGGGATCGCTGCGCATCTCGTGCTTGCCGTTCGAGGTATGCCGCATCACCGCGGAGAGGCGGCGGGCGATCATGTGGGCGGTGCGGAAGTCGGTCTCCGCGAACACGACGATGACCGAGCCGTCCTTCTGCGCCACGCCGAAATCCATCTGCCGCATCAGGCGGCTCAGAATACGCGCGGCATCGAGCTGGGCGCGGGAATTGCCGGGGTCGAAGGCGAAGCGCGCGACCGAGAGGCCGCCACCGCGGGCCAGTGTCTGCTCGACCGCCTTGGCAAAATCGCGTGCAAAGGCTTCCACCGTGAGCAGGCCGCTGCGCGGGTCGAGCCAGCCGCCGGCATCGATCGAGCGCAGGGTGCGGCTCAGCTGGGCTTCCATCGCGTGCTGGCGGATCAGGGGCAGCGCGTTGGCGGCGACCTTGGCCGGCTCGCCCGGGATCAGCTCGAGATTGGGCAGGTCGTAAGTCTGCGTGAGCTGATGCGCAGTGACGATCACGGGCAGGCTGCGGAAGCGGGTGTCCTCGGCGAGCACCGTGAGGAAGGCATCGGTCACGCGGGGGGTAAAACCTTCGGCGAGCACGACGCCGTCGAGGTCGCGGGTGTTGAGATGCTTGGCCGCCGCCTCGATCGACAGTGCCCCGATGACGCCGACGCGCTCGCCGAGCGCGACGGAAAGCGCGGGGTAAGCAGCGCCGCGACCGATCAGAAGCACCGTGGCATCGCGAACGGGATCAGCCTCCGGCAGCGCGACTTTCACCTCGGGCAGCCGGCGCAGCACCGTGGCATGGAGCGTGCGAATCCGTAGTGCGGCGCGAAGCCGCGCGATCAGGCGTTCGGAATGGCCGGCGCGCGAGGAAGAGAAGGGCAGGGCGTTGTGCGGGAGTGCGCCTGCCGCATCCAGCGCCACGAAGGGAAGGTAGGGCGATTGCTCCGCGATCTTTCTGGCGAGCGGCGCCAGATGCGGCTCGTGCCCGGCATCCATCGCGGCGAGAACCACGGCCGGCTGTACCTCTTCGACCGCGCGCACCGCGCCGGCCCAGGCGGTGTCGATCACGGGGAAGAATCGCGCCTCGTCCAGCGCCGCGATGAAGGCCGGCCGCTCGCCATTGGACACAAACAGGATCGGGCCGGCCTGGGACATCGAGAGACTCTGATCACGCAACAGGTGCCGCGCAATCTAGTCCGGCCGCCTTAATGCAGCGTCAATGGAACGGTCGAAACTACGCTTAGACCGGCCCGGAACGGTCGCGAAAAGCTTCGACCATCAGAGGGTTAAGCCCGAGTTCGCTGAGCGCCTCGCGGGCGCGGGCATTGTCCTGGGCCCGGCCCGCGAGCCGGTGACCGGAGAGCCGGTCGGGCAGCGCGGTCAGCAAGGCGCCCTGGCCGAGCCGGCGCGCCCATTCCTGGAGGTCGTTGGACAGGAAGCGGTAGCCGCCGACGGCCATGATCCCGGAGGGCGGCGCGGTGATGCAGATCGCGCCGCTGGGACGATCGAGCCGCGCGGCATAGCCGGTATCGACATAGTCGCGTGGCGGCTGCGCGATCAGGCTGTCGCCGACCGGCGGCGGCGGGGCATAGGCCGCGATCGGCACCATCGGGCCGCGCAGCCCGAGCGTGCCCTTCGGCGTCAGCAGAATCTCGCCGGCGATCGACGAACCCGACTGCTCGCGCGGCGCGCCGTGCGGTCCCGGCATCACCGGCACCGGCATGCCGTCCTCGCCACGCCGGGCGCCGAACAATCCGGCCTCGCCGAACAGATAGACGTCCGTGAACGGCGCATGCGGCGCGATCCATGCCTCGCTCGCCGCCACCTGCTCGGGGGCACGCCACAGGCCGATGACGTTGCGCAAGGTCGGCATCCGCGCCGCAAGATCGGAATCGCCCAGCCGCTGGGCAAATTGCGCCGGCGCGATCAGCACGTCGCATTCGTGCGCGTTGATCTGCTGCTCCAGCACGTCGTTCTCGAACGGATGATGCAGCGCCAGCGTGCCGCCGCACAGCAGCCACACCGCGAGCGAGGAGGCGAGCCCCGCGAACGACATCGGCGTGAACGCCGCCATCACGGTCGCGCCTTGCCTGATGTCGGCTTCCAGCGACATCGCGAGCCCACCGGCGATGAGGCTGAAATGCGGCCGTGGCACCGGACGAAAGCCTTCCGCGGTGACGTCGAAGGAGATCATCGCCGCCTTGCGGCCATCCTGAATCACGGCGCGCGCGGTGCCGGGCGGACGGGCCAGCACGTCGTCGAGCGAGGCCATACCTTCGGGCAGGTTGGTGCCGAAGCCGCAGACATGGCGGATGGAGAAGGCTTCCGCGGCCGCGTGCATCGCGAGATCGGAATAGCTGACGCCGTCGACCGTGCACATGGTGACGATGGCGCGCGCCGCGGTGCGGTTGAGAGCGGCGGTCAGTTCGGCATGGCGCCAGAGCAGTGGCAGCACGGCGACGACGAGGCCGGCGCGATGGGCGGCGAGAACGGTGAGCACGAACTCGACCGTGTTCGGCAGCTGGATCGCGACGACGGAATTGGCCGGCAGGCCCGATTCGACGAAATAGGCCGACAGCGCCTCGATGGCCGTGTCAGCCTCGGCATAGCTCATCCGCCGCGGCTGGTGCCCGGTCACGCGGAACTTGTTCAGGGGGTCGAGCAGAGCGGTCGCGTGCGGCTGCCGCATCAGCGTGCGCTGAAACAGCGTGTCGAGCGTCGGCGATACGGCTGGCTGGTTCACGGCGTCACTTTGCTTGATGAGCTTGCGGCGGCCCCCTCGACCACCAGGTCTCCGGCAAATAGCCGGACAGCGAGGTGGCCTCTGGCCGTTCTATCCGATTCCAGCGCGCGATCCATTGCTCCGATACGTTAAACAGGGGGATTGTGTAGAAACCGGAGATCAAAGCGCGATCGAGCGCCCGCACTGCGGATACGAAATCCGTATGTTCACGGGCTTCCAGCAGTGCGGCGATCATCGCATCGACCGCGGGATCCCGGGCGCCCATGTAGTTGCGGGTGCCCGGATTGTCGGCGGCAGCGCTCCCCCAGTAGAAATATTGCTCGTTGCCGGGCGACAGCGACTGGTCCCAGCGGTTCTGGATCATGTCGAATTCGTAGGCGAGCCGGCGCTGGTCGAATTGCACAGGATCGACCGATCGCACGCTCGGCTCGATGCCGGCACGCTTGAGGTCGCGCTGGAACGCCAGCGCGACGCGTTCCTGGTCGCGGGTCGTGACCAAAATCTCGAAGGTGAAGGGCGCCTTGGTCGCGCGGTTGCGCAGCACGGTGCCGTCGAGATCGTAGCCGGCTTCCGACAACAGCTTCAGGGCTGCGCGGAGCGTGGCCCGGTCGCGGCCCGAACCGTCGGTCACCGGCAGGCGGTAGCTGCCGTCCAGGATGTCAGGCGGGATCTGCGCGGCGAACGGCTTGAGCAGCTCGCGCTCGCGCGCATCGGCGCGATGGCCATACGCTGACAGATCCGAGCCGGCAAAATAGCCGGCGACGCGCGAGTAGAGGTTGAAGAAGTAGTTGCGGTTGACCAGCTCGAAATCGAACAGCAGCGTCAAGGCCTGGCGCACGCGGATGTCGGCGAAGATGGAACGCCGCGTGTTGAACACCAGAAATTCGGAAGGTTGCGGCACGCCCGGCTTGAAGGTGTCGCGGATCACGTCGCCATTCTTCGCCGCGGGAAAGTCGTAGCCGTCGTGCCAGCGCAGCGGCTCGTGCTCGATGCGGAAATCATAGAGGCCGCGCTTGAAAGCTTCGAACTGGCCGTTGGCCTCGCGAAAATAGTCGAGCCTGATCTCGTCGAAATTGTAGAGCCCGCGATTTATTGGGAGGTCGCGGCCCCAATAGTCGGGATTGCGGGTCAGCGTCACGCTGGCGCCGGGCCTCACGGCGGTGACGCGATAGGGGCCGGAGCCGACCGGGCCCGTCAGCGTCGTCTCCTCGAAAGCCGCGACGTCGACCGCGTGTTTCGGCAGGATCGGCATCAGGCCGAGGATCAGCGGCAGTTCGCGGTCATTGGCTCCCGCAAGGTCGAAGCGGACGGTGAGGGGATCCAGCGCCTCGGCCCTTGCGACCTTGCCGTAATATTGCCGGTGATTGGGGCGGCCGTGGTCGCGCAGCAACTGCCAGGAGAACAGCACGTCCTCGGCGCGGACTGGCTTGCCGTCGGAGAAGCGGGCGCGGGGATCGATGTGGAACGTGACAAAGCTGCGCTCGTCATCGGTCTCGACCCATCTGGCGAGCAGGCCGTAGAGCGTAAACGGCTCGTCATTGCCGCGCGCGAGCAGGCTCTCGACCACGTAGTTCCGGACCGGCTGCACGGCCAGTCCCTTGACGATGAAGGGATTGAGGCTGTCGAAGGTGCCGAGAACGCCCCAGGTCAGCCGGCCGCCTTTGGGGGCTTCAGGGTTGACGTAAGGCATGTGGGTGAAATCGGCAGGCATCGCCGGCTTGCCGTGCATGGCGATGGCGTGGGCTTCCGCGGCCCTTGCGCCGCTTGCCGGGAGCCCCAAGGCGAAAGCCAGGATGCAGAGGCGGACGCAAAGACCCTCAGGGCGGCCCTCGAGAAGGCGCTGGAACATGAACATCTGCACACGTTGATTCGAGGACTGCGGGCCTGAATCCTATCACAGGGATTTTCCCGGGGGCGCACGCCGGCGCGCGGCCAAAGACGCTTGTCGGCATTGATCTTTTCGTCGGCCACGTTAAGAAGGCACGCAATCGCGCACGAGCGCCGAGCCGTCACTTATCCGCCTCATTTGACGGGGAGAGAGCCGCGCCCAACGCGGCCAGGTTCGGTGCGTCGAAGCGGTTCGGGCACTTCCCGTTTAGAAAGGGTTTTCCGCAATGAATTTCCGTTACTTGGCCGCGTCCGTCCGGCCGCGCGGGCGACTTCTCGCCTTGTTGACGGCGACAGCGTTGGCCGTCCCGTTTGCCGCCGAGGCTCAGGCTCCCGCGCCAGCTCCGGGCGCGCCCGCGCCCAAGGCGGCTCCGCCGAAGGCGGCTCCGAAGGCTGCCCCCAAGGCGCCGGCGCCGGCCGCTCAGGCACCCGCCCAGCCGGCTCCCGCCCAAGGCGCTCCGGCTCAGCAGGGCGCGGCTCAGCCCGCGGATCAGCAGATTCAGCTGATCTATGCCCCCTGGACCAAGTTCTGCCTCAAGGGCCAGGACGCCAATGCCAAGCAGGTCTGCTTCACCGGCAAGGACGGCCGTATCGAGTCGGGCCAGCCGGTCATCGCGGCCGTCATCATCGAGCCGGAAGGCGAGCCGAAGAAGATCCTGCGTGTGACGCTGCCGCTCGGCATGCAGCTGGTGCACGGCACCCGCATCATCGTGGACAACAATGCGCCGTTGCAGAGCCCGTACGTGATCTGCTTCCAGAACGGCTGCATGTCCGACTACGAGGCCACGCCCGAGTTCATCAACAGCATGAAGAAGGGCCAGAACCTCGTTGTTCAGGCGATCAATGCCAACGGTGCGCCGCTGACGCTGCCGCTGCCGCTCGCCGGCGAATTCCAGAAGGCCTATGACGGTCCGCCGACCGACCCGAAGGTGTTCGAGGAAACCCAGAGGAAGCTGCAGGAAGAGCTCCAGAAGAAGGCTGAAGAGCTGCAGAAGAAGCAGCAGCAAGCGCCTGGCGCCCCTCCGGCTGGACAGAAGTAATCGGGACCCGATCCCGGACATGAAAAAGGCGCTCGGTTCGAGCGCCTTTTTTGCTGGCCAGCTGATGGCTGCGAACTCAGTTCAGCGACGGATTGCGCGGGCGGTAACCGCCGGTCTTGTCCTTGACGAAGATCTCGGCGACCTGGGAATGCCGGACCGGTTCGCCGGAATCGTCCGGCACCAGGTTCTGTTCGGAGACGTAGGCGACGTATTCCGACTCCGCGTTCTCCGCGAGCAGGTGATAGAACGGCTGGTCCTTGTGGGGCCGCACCTCCTCGGGGATCGACAGCCACCACTCCTCGGTGTTGTTGAATTCCGGATCGATGTCGAAGATCACGCCCCGGAACGAGAAGATCCGGTGGCGCACGACCTGTCCGATCTGGAATTTGGCGGTCCGCGCTTTAATCATTCCCCGTCGATAGACCAGGATTGTGGCCGATGCTAGTGCCCTGATCTGGAATTAACCCGCGGGTGCGGGGCAGATAGCCCCCAAATCTTCAGAAAACACTTTATCAATGGTCGATATCCTCAATCTAGCTCTACCTTATTTCGGCTTGATCTTCGTTGGATTCGCTTGCGGAAAGGTCAAATCCCTGCCGGAATCGGGCCTCGCCTGGATGAACTTCTTCCTGCTCTATGTGTCGCTCCCGGCGTTGCTGTTTGCGATCATGTCGAAGACGCCGTTCTCCGAATTGAACAACCCGCCATTCCTGGTCGCGACCACGCTGTCGACCGTTGCGGCGTTCACACTCGCGCTGGTCGTCGGCAAGGTTCTCGGCGGGCTGACATTGCGCGAGGCGACGCTCGCCGGGCTCTCCGGTGGCTACGGAAACATCGGTTACATGGGACCCGGGCTGGCGCTCGCCGTGCTCGGGCCCAAGGCCTCGGCGCCCACTGCGCTGATCTTCTGCTGTGACAGCATCTTCCTGTTCACCATCGTGCCGCTGCTGATCGAGCTTTCCGACCGCGATCATCCCTCGATCGTGCATGCCTTCGGCGTCGTGCTGAAGCAGATCGTGCTCAACCCGCTGATCATGTCGGCCTGTTTTGGCGCGGCCTTCGCATCGCTGCATATTGAGATGCCTGTCGCGCTCGATCGCACCATCACATTCCTCCAGAACGCAGCCGCCCCGACCGCACTGTTCGTGCTCGGCGTCACCGTCGCACTCCGCCCGTTCGATCGGGTCCCGTGGGAAGTGCCGGGCGTGATCGCGGTCAAGCTCCTGATCCACCCGCTCGCAGCGTTCGGCCTGATGCTGGCGTTCGGCCCGTTCGCGCAGCCCTGGGCGGCGACCGCCGTGCTGATGGCCTCGCTGCCGCCGGCGTTGAACGTGTTCGTCATCGCCCGGCAGAACGACGCCTGGATCGAGTCCGCCTCCGTCGCGGTGCTGCTCGGGACGTTTGCGTCCGTGGTCACCCTGACCAGCGTGATGTGGGCGATTCAGACCGGCCGGCTGGCGTTTCCTTGAGCGGTCGTTACTTCCGCCAGGTCGGCGTCAGCCCCTCGCGCATCGCAAAACGCCGGAGCGGGCCGATGGCGCCGAGCAGGTGCATGCCGACCGCGCGGACCGGCTGGAGCGGCAGGAAATCGTTGAGCAGCGAGCGGTTGGCGATGTCGATCGCAAAGGTTCGGCTCAGGATGTCGGGACGCCGGGCCCGGTCGTAACGCTTGAGCACGTCTGCTGCGCCAGGATCCTGACCGGACACGATGGCCTCGCCCGCAAGCCGCGCAATGTCGGCGGCATCGCGGAGGCCGAGATTGAGGCCTTGGGCGCCGATCGGCGGAACCACATGGGCGGCTTCGCCGACTAGCGCGATGCGATCGCGGCCAAAGGATTTGGGACGTTCGATCGCCAGCGGAAACAGATGGCGGCCCGGCTCGACCGTCATGCGTCCGAGGATCGAATGCGACTGCTTCTCGATCGCGGCGGACAATTCCTTGTCGCTCAATCCGCGAAGCCGTTCGGCCTCCGCAGGCGCCGAGACCCAGACGACGCTGGAGCGATCGCCGGGCAGGGGCACGAACACGCAAGGACCGTGCGGCGTGTGGAACTCGGTCGAGACGCTGCGATGGGGCCGCGCGTGGCCGACGTTGAAAGTCAGCGCCGTCTGGGTCAGTTCGCGCCGCGTCACCGCGATGCCGGAGGCTTCGCGACAAAGCGAATGCCGGCCATCGGCCCCGACCACGAGGCGGGCCGACAGAAATTGCGCAGCCGCCGTGCGGATCGCGACGTCATCGGCTTCGATGACGACAGTTTCGGCCTCGTCGTCGAAACGGACGAGACCGGGCAGTTCGGCCGCGCGCGCTTCCAGCGCCAGCATCAGCGAGCGGTTGTCGATGTTGTAGCCGAAGGCATCGCGGCCGATTTCATGGCAGGAGAACCGGACCTCAGGCGCGCGGAAGAGCCGGCCGGTGTCGTCGACGAGCCGCATGATTTCGAGCGCGGCCGCCTTGTCCTTGCAGCGGGGCCAGACATCGAGGCTCTCCAGCAGATCGACGGAGGCACCGAGCAGCGCCGTGGTGCGATTGTCGGCATAGGGCACGCGACGCGCCACCAGCGCGGTCCGTGCGCCCGCCTGCGCCAGTGCGATGGCCGCGCTAAGTCCCGCCGGTCCGCCGCCGATCACGGCCGCGTCAAAGAGTGTCGATGCATCTGTCATGGAACGACATTGGACACGCCCCGCGGCAAATTCAAGCCCAGTCATATTGCCCTGATTTTATGACGAATTGTGCGACCGGGCGCCGCAATGGCTTATGTGCAAACCGGTGTCATTCTGATAGCAGAAGCCATGGACAGCCAAGAGGATTCCCTGAAGCCCAGGCCCGCGATCCGGGCCGCTGCCTTCTCGGTGCACATCTTCACCGCGTTCGGTGCGGCGATCGCGCTGCTGGCGATGCTTGAGGCCGTGCGCGAGCACTGGGCGGCGATGTTTCAATGGCTGGGCGTCGCCCTCATCATCGACGCGATCGACGGGCCGATCGCGCGCCGGCTCAACGTCAAGGACGTGCAGCCGAACTGGTCGGGCGACGTGCTCGATCTCGTGGTCGATTTCGTCACCTACGTCTTCGTTCCGGCCTATGCGATCGTGGCCAGCGGCTTGCTGCTGCCGGTCGCAGCACCCTTGCTCGGCGTCGCCATCATCGTCACCAGCGCATTATATTTCGCCGATCTGCGCATGAAGGCGGACGACAATCATTTCCGCGGTTTTCCGGCGTTGTGGAATGCGGCGGCGTTTTATCTGTTCCTGCTGCACTGGCCGCCGCTGCTGTCGACGCTGTTGGTCGCAAGCCTGGTGGTGCTGACCTTCGTGCCGTTCCACGTGCTGCATCCGGTGCGCGTCGTGCGGCTGCGCTGGCTGACGATGTCGCTGATCGCCATCTGGGCTCTGCTTTCCTTCTATACCCTGCAGATGGACTTTCGCGTCGGCACGGGCGTGACTGTCGTGCTCTGCGCGATCGCGCTCTGGATCAGCTTCAGCGACGCATTAATACGGCTGACAAGATCCTTCGCATGATGCACCTGTTGACCAGCCCAGAAGCCTGGGCCGCGCTCCTCACTTTGACCGCGCTCGAGATCGTGCTCGGCATCGACAACGTCATCTTCCTGTCGGTGATCGTCTCGCGCATTCCCGAGAAGCAGGCGCACCGCGCCCGCCAGATCGGGCTCGCACTGGCGCTGATCTTCCGCATCATCCTGCTCAGCCTGCTGGTCTGGCTGATCGGCCTGACCGCGCCGGTGTTTTCGTTTTCGGGCTATGGCTTCTCGTGGCGCGACCTCATCCTGATCGGCGGCGGCCTGTTCCTGATCGCGAAGGCGACGCACGAGATCCATGGTGAGGTCGAAGCCGATGACGGCGAAGGCGACGCGAAGTCCCCTCGTAGCGCTTTCTTCTGGGTCATCGTCCAGATCGTGATCATCGACATCGTGTTCTCGCTGGACTCGATCATCACGGCGATCGGCATGGCGCAGGACATCGAGATCATGATCGCGGCCGTCGTGATCGCCTGTCTCATCATGTACATTTCGGCCGGACCGGTGTCGCGATTCGTCGCGGAGCATCCGACCACGAAAATGCTGGCGCTGGCCTTCCTGGTGCTGATCGGCGTCGCGTTGGTTGCGGACGGATTCCAATTCCACATCCCGCGCGGCTACATCTATTTCGCGATTGCGTTCTCGGCGGCGGTCGAGTTCTTCAATGTGCTGGCCAAGCGCAACCGCAGGAACACCCGCAAAAAACCGTCGGTCTAGGCGTTCCAGCCGGCGTCGAGTTGACAAGGCGGGCGCGATGTCTTTCGCTGGCCCCGCGAGAAGAGGAGGTCAGGCGATGACCAAAGCCGTCCGTGTGCACAAGGTCGGAGGCCCCGAAGCCCTGGTCTATGAGAGCGTCGATGTTCCGGCGCCCGGCCCCGGCGAGGTGCGCATCCTCCAGCATGCCGTCGGCCTGAACTTCATCGATGTCTATTACCGCACCGGCCTCTACAAGGCGCCGGGGCTGCCCTTCATCGCCGGCAACGAGGCCTCGGGCGAGGTCCTCGCAGTCGGGCCAGGCGTGACGAATTTCCATCCGGGCGACCGCGTCGCCTACTACCACAATCTCGGCGCCTATACCGGGGAGCGCAACATCCCCTGGGAGCGGCTGGTCAAGCTGCCCGACCACATCACCCACGAGCAGGGCGCCGTGCTGATGCTGAAGGGGCTGACGGTCTGGTATCTCCTGCACAAGACCTTCAAGGTCGAGCCGCATCATCGCGTGCTGATCCATGCCGCGGCCGGCGGCATCGGCCTGCTCGCCTGCCAATGGGCGAGGGCCATGGGCGCCCACGTCATCGGCACCGTTGGCTCGCGCGAAAAGGCTGCGCTTGCCGAGGCCAATGGCTGCGACCATGTCATCCTCTACAATGAGGAAGACTTCGTTGCGCGCGTCAAACAGATCAGCCGCAACGAGGGTTGCGACGTGGTCTATGACGGCGTCGGCAAGGCGACGTTCCCGGGCTCGCTGTCCTGCCTGAAGCCGCGCGGGATGTTCGTCTCCTTCGGCAATGCCTCAGGGCCGGTGCCGCCGTTCTCGATCGCCGAGCTCAATACCCACGGCTCGCTGTTTGCGACCCGGCCCAAGCTCAACGACTATATCGGCACGCGCAAGGAGTTGCTGGAAGGCGCCGACACGCTGTTCGCTGCCGTCATCAACGGCAAGCTGCACGTGCCGATCAACCATGCCTACGCGCTCAAGGACGCCGCCAAGGCGCATATCGATCTCGAAAGCCGCAAGACCACGGGCGCGTCGATCTTGAAGCCGTAACTCAGGTCATTGCGAGCGAAGCGAAGCAATCCAGAATCTTTCCGTTGAGGCAGTCTGGATTGCTTCGTCGCTGCGCTTCTCGCAATGACGAGCTTAGGCCACCCCGCCGTGCCGCGCCGGCCCTGGTCAAGATCCCGTCGAGACAATCGATCATCTCGGCGATCTCGGCCCTCGTGACGTTGAGCGCCGGCATGAAGCGCAGCGTGTCGACCTGTGGTGCGTTGAGGAGCACGCCGGCCTCGAACGCCTGCGCGACGATGCCGGGCGCGATCGGCAGCTTGAGGTCGAGCGCGAGCAGGAGCCCGCGGCCACGCACTTCGCCGAGCCCTTGCCGCGCCGAGACCTTCTGCAATTCGCTTTCGAGCAGCAGCCCGGTTTCGGTCGCCGTCTTCAGGAAGTCCGGCTTGCTGACCTCGTCGAGCACCGCAAGCCCCGCCGCGCACATGATCGGGTTGCCGTTGAACGTGCCGCCCTGGTCGCCGTGCTCGAAGCAGGCCGCGCGTTCGGTCGCGAGCAGGGCTGCGAGCGGCACGCCGCCGCCGATGCCCTTGCCGAGCGTCATGATGTCGGGCGCGATGCCGGTGTGCTCGTAGTGGAAGAGCTTGCCGGTCCGGCCCATGCCGGTCTGGATCTCGTCGAAGATCAAGAGGAGGCCGTGCGCGTCGGTGAGGGCACGCAATTCCTGCAAGAACTGATCGGACGCCGGCCACACGCCTGATTCACCCTGGATCGGCTCGAGCATCACAGCGACGGTGTTGTCGTTGATCAGCTTTTCGACCGACGCGATGTCGTTGAGCTTCGCCTTCTTGAAGCCGGCGACCTTCGGCTCGAACAGCGGTTCAAAGGCCTTCTTGCCCGAGGCCGACATCGTCGCCAGCGTGCGGCCGTGAAAGCCACCTTCGAAGCTGATGATCTCGAACGCGCCACCTCTATGGATGCTGCCATATTTGCGCGCGAGCTTGATCGCGCCCTCATTGGCTTCCGCACCCGAGTTGGCAAAGAACACCTGATCGAACGCGCTTTTTGCGACAAGTGCCTGCGCGAGCTTCAGGCTCGGCTCGTTGTAGAAGGCCGGGCTCGGCGTCAGCAGCCGCTTGGCCTGCGCGGCAAGCGCGTCGGCGATCGCGGGCGGGGAGTGGCCGAGGCAGTTGACGGCCCAGCCCTGCACGAAATCGAGATAGCGCTTGCGGCTGTCGTCCCAGAGGTAGGAGCCGGCGCCGCGGACGAACACGGCCTTGGGCCGAGCGGTGATGTCCATCAACGCGTCGTACGGATGGGTAGCGTTGGTCATGTCGAACTCCTCTGGAGGCGGGCGGAAAGGGCGCGCGAAAAGCAAAAAGGCCGCACCTTGCGGGTGCGGCCTTTTCGAAAACTTACGCTGAATTCAGTGGTTCAGCGGCGTCGTCGGACATGGCGCACCCTCTCATCGTCGCGGAAGCGACGGCGGAGCATTTCGGTGCGCTGATGGGTCCGAGCGTTGATCATGGGGCGCGGCAATACATGCGAATGGCGGGGCTTGTCAAGCGGGCGCTTTCCAAGACACACGCGCAGCGTGCATGGGCAGGTGAAAGATGCGCGCCTGGAAACCATTACGTCTCTAGCGCGTTTGTGATCACAGGACGCGAATTGGTTCGAACCGAACGCATGAAGGTTCAGACCAAGAGGGCGGGACCAACCAGATAGTTTTAAGCCTTGTCCGAGACGTCTTATCCGATCGACCTCGACAGCATTCGCGGCGCGTTTCCGCCGGGTATCGAGGCGCCGCCGCTGTTGCTGGACTTCGCCGGCTGGCTTAAGGGCCGGCCCTGGGGCAGCGTCGGGTGTTTCTCGCTGCAAGGCCAATTCTCCGATCAGGCGCCGATTGTCGACGGCAGTCCCTTGCGCGACAGGTTTTCGCTGTTCATGCGGCTGCCGGATGGCTCGGCTGTTGGCGGCTGGTATGGCGCGGGTCTCGACCGCGACAATCCGCCGATCGTGGGGCTTGGCTCCGAGGGTGATTACGAGCTGCTGGCGCCGAGCCTCGATGGCCTGCTCGCAAAACTGACGTCGCAACAATTCGACAAGGCTTGGAGCGATCTGAAGCCGCACGACGAGGTCGAATGCCAGACGGTCGAGCTCGCGCAGTGGCTCACCGGACGCCTGAGCGGGGAGATGGTGGCGCCCGATGACGATCCGTCGGAGCTGCCCGACTTTCGCGGCTTCATGGAAAAATGGAGCCGGGATCGCGAAGACTATTGGGCCAATCATCGCTTGATGGCCGAACTTGGCTGGCGCCTCGCCGCGCATCTGCCGAAGCGCAAGAAGCCCTGGGACAAGACGAGCTTCGAAATCGCGATCGTCGGCAGGCAATACCAGGCGCGCATCCTGTCGCGCGGACCGCAACCGTTCGAGGAAGCCGCCGCGATCGAATCCCTGCTGCGCGATCTGCGCGAGGAGATGCGGAAGGCGCAGCCCGAGCTCGGGCTATGGTTCGCGATGAAATTCGGCCTCTATGCCGACGGCCGCGTCATGCCCAACTTCGAATACGATGTGCGCCCGAGCATCGACGGCGAGTTGGCGAAGCTGTCCGAGGCGCAAGCTGATCTTGCCCGCGCGCCTCGGCCGGAGCGCTGGGTGCCGAAATGGCTGGCGGGATCCTGAAGCTCGGAGTGCCGCGACGCTGCCACCCAGCCGGCGCGCCGAAATCTTTGCACCTTCGATCCCCCTTGACTTAGAGCGCGCTCGAAGGGGTATCTGTACGTGCGTCAGTACGAGAACGGGCACACATGAAGATCAGCGACCTCGCAAAACGGACCGGCCTGTCGACGCACACGCTGCGTTACTATGAGCGCATCGGGCTGCTGCCATACGCCGACCGGGATCGCTCCGGCCAGCGCGACTTTGACGCATCGATCCTCACATGGATCGCATTCCTTGGGCGGCTCAAGACCACGGGAATGCCGATCCGGGACATGTTGCGTTACGCGGCGCTTCGGGATGAAGGCGACGCTACCGGCACAAGCCGGCGGCAGATTCTGGAAGTCCACCGGGAACAGGTACGCACGCAGATTGCCGAACTCCAGGAATGCCTGCTCGTCCTTGATACCAAGATCGCCGGCTATGCCAGCGACGAACAGAGGACGAAGGAAAATGACGCACGCCCAAACACAAGACGAAAGCCGCTTCGATCGCGGCCAGCGGGCCCTGTCACGCATTGACGGCAGAGCTGGTGAAGCGGTCGTCGCTTCACTCGCCGACATCGCTCCGGATTTCGCACGATACGTGATCGAGTTTCCGTTCGGCGACATTTACTGCCGCCCGGACCTTGGCCTGCGCGATCGAGAGATCGCGACCATCGCCGCGCTGACGGCGCTCGGAAATGCCGCGCCTCAGCTCAAAGTCCATCTCGAGGCAGGTCTGAACGTCGGGCTCTCTCGCGACGAGATCGTGGAGATCATCATGCAGATGGCCGTCTATGCGGGCTTCCCGGCGGCGCTGAACGGGCTGTTCGCAGCCAAGGAAGTGTTCGCCGCACGTGACGAACAGCAGGCGTCGGGAGAAGCGAACGGCGGGCGTGATGTTGCCGTAGCTTAGCGACGGCTCGCAACCTCTCCCGTAAGCGGGAGAGGTCGCAGCGAGATCGTGGCTGCACCGGCCGTGACAGCCGAAGATCAGAATCCCGCGACGCTGCCGTGCAGGTCGTATTGGTCGGCGCGCTCGATCTTCGCGGTGACGATCTCGCCAACGCGCAAGGGGCGGCGGCTCGACAGGTAGACGGCGCCGTCGATCTCCGGCGCATCGGCCTTGGAGCGGCCCTTCGAGACGGTCGGGCCGACCTCGTCGATGATGATCTGCTGGCGGGTGCCGACCTTGCGCTTCAGCCTGCGCGCAGAGATCTTCTGCTGGCGCGCCATCAGCGCATTATAGCGCTCCTGCTTGATCTCTTCCGGCACGGGATTCTCGATCCCGTTCGCGGTCGCGCCGGCGACAGGCTCGTATTTGAAGCAGCCGAGCCGATCGATCTCGGCTTCGTCCAGCCAGTCGAGCAGATAGGCGAAGTCGGCATCGGTCTCGCCGGGGAAGCCGACGATGAAGGTCGAGCGCAAAGCGAGATCGGGACATTGCTCGCGCCAGCGCTTGATGCGCGCCAGCGTCTTGTCCTGCGCGGCCGGACGCTTCATCGCCTTCAGCACCTCGGGGCTCGCGTGCTGGAACGGGATGTCGAGATAGGGCAGCACCTTGCCCTCGTTCATCAGCGCGATGACCTCGTCGACATGCGGGTAGGGGTAGACATATTGCAGCCGCACCCAGGCGCCGAGCTCGCCGAGCTCGCGCGCAAGGTCGATGAACTTGGCGCGGACCTGGCGATCCTTCCACGGGCTTTCGGCGTATTTGAGATCGACGCCGTAGGCCGAGGTGTCCTGCGAGATCACCAGCAGCTCCTTGACGCCGGCAGCGACCAGGCGCTCGGCCTCGCGCAGCACGTCGTTGGCCGGACGTGAGACGAGGTCGCCACGCAGTTTTGGAATGATGCAGAAGGTGCAGCGGTTGTTGCAACCCTCGGAGATTTTCAAATAGGCGTAGTGCCGCGGCGTCAGCTTGATGCCCTGCGGCGGCACCAGATCGAGATGCGGATTGTGGGCGGGCGGCAGCGCGCGATGCACGGCGTCCAGCACGCTCTCATATTGCTGCGGGCCGGTGATCGAGAGCACGCCGGGATAGGCCTGCTCGATCTGCTCGGGTTCCGCACCCATGCAACCGGTGACGATCACCTTGCCGTTCTCGGCCATGGCCTCGCCGATCGCCGAGAGCGATTCCTGCTTGGCGCTGTCGAGGAAGCCGCAGGTGTTGACGATGACGATGTCAGCCCCGTCATGCTTGCGGGCGAGCTCGTAGCCCTCGGCGCGCAGGCGCGTGATGATGCGCTCGGAATCCACCAAAGCCTTGGGGCACCCGAGCGACACGAAGCTGACCTTCGGCGCAGCCGTCTGATCCATATCCAAATCTGCCTGATTGACAGGGTTGAGCTAGTCCCAATTGCCCATAATTACAACCCTTTGCATGGCCTGCGGGCATGCTATGGATGAATCACTGGTGGTGAGTGAGCAATGAGCGCCGAACAGTCGCCCAAAATCGTGATCGTCGACGAAAGCCCGATCCGGGCTGCGATCCTCGAAGAAGGGTTGCGGGAGGCCGGATTCACGCAGATCGTCCATATCCGCGAGATGCAGAGCCTGCTCGCCCGTATTTATGCGGTCGATCCCGACATCATCCTGATCGATCTGGAAAACCCCAGCCGCGACGTGCTGGAAGCGATGTTCCAGGTCAGCCGCGCCGTGAAGCGGCCGATCGCGATGTTCGTTGACCAGAGCGACTCATCCTCGATCCAGGCTTCGGTCGAGGCGGGCGTCTCCGCCTATATCGTCGACGGGCTGAGGAAGGAACGCATCAAGCCGATCCTCGACCTCTGCGTGTCGCGCTTCAATGCCTTCGCAAAACTCCAGGAGGAACTGGAGCGCACCAAGTCGCAGCTCGAGGATCGCAAGGTCATCGAGAAGGCCAAGGGCATCCTGATGAAGGTGAAAGGCCTCACCGAGGACGAGGCCTATGTGCTGCTGCGCTCCACTGCGATGCGCGAGAAGAAGAAAATCGGCGAGATCGCCCAGTCGATCATCACCGCGTCGGAGATGCTGAAATGACCGCTCCCCTCCGCATCGGGTTCATTCCGCTGGTCGATGCCGCAGCGCTGATCGTTGCTGTCGACAAGGGATTTGCCGCGGCCGAAGGGCTCGAGGTCGAACTGGTCCGCGAGGTCTCCTGGTCGAACGTCCGCGACAAGCTCAATATCGGCTTGTTCGACGCCGCGCATCTGCTCGCGCCCGTCGCGATTGCGTCCTCGCTCGGTCTCGGTCACGTCAAGGTGCCGATCGCGGCGCCGTTCAATCTCGGCATCAACGGCAATGCGATCACGGTGTCGCCGGCGCTTCATGCCGCGCTGATGGAGGAGATCGACGGCGACCGCTTCGATCCGCTCGCCACGGCAAAAGCGTTGGCGCGTGTGGTCGCCAAGAGGCGCAAGGCGGGGGCCGACCCGTTGACCTTCGGCATGACCTTCCCGTTCTCGACCCACAATTATCAATTGCGATTCTGGATGGCGGCGGCCGGCGTCGATCCCGAGGAGGACGTGCGGCTGGTGGTGCTGCCGCCGCCCTATATGGTCGACAGTCTGGCCAATGGACATGTCGATGCGTTCTGCGTCGGCGCGCCCTGGAATTCGATCGCGGTCGATCTCGGCATCGGCCACATCCTGCATTTCGTCTCCGACATCCTGGCCCATGCGGCGGAAAAGGTGCTGGCGCTCCGCCAGGTCTGGGCCGACAAGAATCCGGACGTGGTCGCCAGCCTAGTGCGCGCGGCGGTGAAAGCCGCCGAGTTCATCGAGCATCCGGAAAACCGCACAGAAGCGGCGCGAATCCTGGCGCAGCCGGAGCGGATCGGCGTCGATGCCGAAGTCATCCAGCGCACCCTCACGGGACGCCTCAAGATTTCGCCGGACGGCACCTTTCGCGAGAGCGGCAGCTACCTTCTGGTGGGACGCGAGGAAGCAGGGCGCCCCGATCCGGTCCAGGCTGCTTGGCTCTATGCGCAGATGGTGCGCTGGGGGCAGACGACGCTGACGCCCGACGGGGTCAAGACGGCCATGGCCGTGTTCAGGCCCGATCTCTACGACGGCGCCCTCGGCCGCCGGCCGCCCGCCCAGGCCCCCGCGGCATTCGGCGCATTCGCCGGCCCCGCTTTCGACCCCGCCAATATTCGGGGGCATCTTGAAGCCTTCGAGGTGGGCCGCTGGAGGGCGTGATTCGGGTCTGCATCGTTTTTGAGCGCTGGAGATCCGAGTCTAAATTTTAGGCCGACTGCTCGAATTTCATAAGAGTTCTAGAGGCCGGAGTTCCCACGGGCGCCCTTAACCGCCTGATACCCCACACATTTTCATTTCGCCGAAGCTGGCACGCAACTTGAATGTTGCAGTGCGGCCAGCCTGTCACAGATGCCTGCTGAGCCAAGTCCCCAGCAACGAAGCTGATCGGACCGTTGGGGGCACAGCCGGCTATCGAGCCAGCCGAGCTCCTCGCGGGTCGTGCACTTTCCGTCGATACCACCCCGGTGGCCGCAGGAGCTTCGTTACTGACCATGAAAATCGACACCGTCTCAGTCGACTTTACCGACGACCAGAAACGCTACCTCGAAGGCTTCACGACCGGTCTGCAGATCAGTCTCGTCGGTCGCGGTCTCGGCGGCGGCGCCGGCAAGGCGAACGCGGAGCCGACCGGTCCCGATGCCGTGCACATCAAGGCGCAGGACAAGGTCATCGCCGCGGGCAAGAAGCTCGCCGACCAGGAGAAGGTCAAGCGCGACGAGCATCCCTTCGACGCGTATCCGCGTCTTCGTCAGCAGGCGCTCGACAATACGCCGCCGAGCCCGGCGGACAATTTCCGCTGGCGCTATTACGGCATCTTCTACGTCGCGCCGACGCAGGACTCCTACATGTGCCGTCTGCGCATTCCGAACGGCATCATGAAGCACTGGCAGCTGTCCGGCCTTGCCGATCTCGCCGATGAAACGTGCGGGCCTTATAGCCACGTCACGACGCGGGCCAACCTGCAGCTTCGCGAGATCCCGCCGAAGAACGCCGTGAAGCTGATCGAGGGCATTCAGGACCTCGGCCTGTGCTCGCGCGGCTCCGGCGCCGACAACATCCGCAACGTGACGGGAACGCCGACGGCGGGCATCGATCCGCAGGAGCTGATCGACACGCGCCCTTATGCGCGCGAGTGGCACTACCACATCCTGAATGAGCGCTCGCTGTATGGCCTGCCGCGCAAGTTCAACGTCGCCTTCGACGGTGCCGGCAGGATCGCCGTGCTCGAAGAGACCAACGACATCGCTTTCACGGCGTATGAGGTGAAGGACGGCTTCGGCGTCGAGCCCGGGATCTGGTTCCGCCTCGGCCTCGGCGGCATCACCGGTCACAAGGATTTCGCAAGGTACTCCGGCATCATCGTCAAGCCGGAGCAGGCGACCGCTGTTGCCGACGCCATCGTGCGCGTCTTCATCGAGCACGGCGACCGCACCAACCGCAACAAGGCGCGGCTGAAATACGTGCTCGACGCCATGGGCCATGATGGCTTTCTCAAGATCGTCGAAGAGCGGCTGAAGACACCATTTACGCGCGTGCCGGAAGAGGCGTTTGCGCCGCGGCCGGCCGCGGACCGCATGGCGCATATCGGCGTGCACAGGCAGAAGCAGGACTTCCTGAACTGGATCGGCGTGTCGCTGACGCTCGGCAAGATCAGCTGCGATCAGATGAGGGGCCTCGCCAAGGTGGCGCGGGACCTCGGCGACGGCGAGATCCGTCTGACCGTCTGGCAGAACCTGCTGATATCAGGGGTGCGTGACGAGAATGTCGAGCTTGCCATTGCGGCGATCAAGCAGATCGGGCTCGCGGTCGAGGCGTCGCACATCCGCGCCGGCCTGATCGCCTGCACCGGCAATGCCGGTTGCCGCTTTGCCGCCTCCAACACCAAGCGCCACGCTGCCGAGATCGGCGACTGGTGCGAGCCGCGCGTCGAGATGGACAAGCCGGTCAACATCCACGTCACCGGCTGCCACCATTCCTGTGCCCAGCATTACATCAGCGACATCGGCCTGATCGGGGCGCGCGTGCCTGTCAACGAGGAGGACACGGTGGAGGGTTATCATCTCTTCACCGGCGGCGGGTTCGGTCCCGACGCCGACGTCGGGCAGGAGGTCTACCACGACCTCAAGGCAGAGGACGCGCCGAAGACGGTCGAAGGACTGCTCAAGGCCTATATCGCCCATCGCTCGTCTCCCGACGAAACCTTCCTGTCCTTTGCGCGTCGCCACGACGGCGAGACGCTGCGCAAGCTCGCCGATGCCGAGGTGTCCTCATGAACCAGATCAGCCCTCCGCCCAAACTCGACATCATTCCCACGAGCGCTCCGTTCTCCGACGCGCAACGCTCCTGGCTGAACGGCTTCTTTGCCGGGTTGCTTTCGCCTGAGGCGGCCACGCCGCTGTCGGCCGAGCAGGGCGCCGCTGTCATGCAGGCCGGTGATGGTGACGACGGTGAAGCGCCGTGGCACGACCAGACCATGCCGATCGCCGATCGGATGAAGCTCGCCGAAGGCCGTCCCGTACGGCGCAAGATGATGGCGGCGATGGCGCAGCAGGATTGCGGGCAGTGCGGCTACAATTGCCACGACTATTCGGAGGCGATCGCGAGCCGCAGTGAAGCGCGGCTCAACCTCTGCGTCCCCGGCGGCAAGGAAACCGCGCGGATGCTGAAGTCGCTCCACGAAGAACTGGACAAGGCGCCGGGGGCCAAGGCGTCCGACAAGGTCGACGCGGTGGCGGCCCCCGCCGTGACCGTGACGATCGCCGAGCCCGGCCGCTCGCGCGACAACCCCGTTGCGGCGACCTTCCTGTCGCGCCGTCTTCTCAACAAGGGAAAGTCGGAGAAGGAAACCTATCACGTCGAGTTCGACCTTTCCGAGAGTAAGCTCGACTATGTCGTCGGTGACAGTTTTGGCGTGTTCGCGCGCAACGAGCTCGGTCTCGTCGACCAGGTCATCGCCTTGCTTGGCGCGTCCCACACCACCAAGGTCAATGGCAAGACGCTGCGCGAGGTGCTGATCGACGACGTCTCGCTGTCGCCGGCGCCCGACACGCTGTTCGAACTGCTCTCCTTCATCACTGGCGGCGCGCAGCGCGAGAGGGCGCGGGCACTGGCGCAGGGCGAGGATCCCGATGGCGATGCCGCCACGCTCGACGTCATGGCGGCGCTGCAGAAATTCTCGGGCACGCGGCCGCATCCGGAAGCCTTCGTCGAGGCGCTGGAGCCGCTGCAGCCGCGGCTCTATTCGATCTCGTCCTCGCACAATGCGACGCCTGGAAGGCTGTCGCTGACGGTCGATTCTGTGCGCTACGTGATTGGCAAGCGCAAGCGCATCGGCGTCGCCTCGACCTTCCTCGGCGAGCGCATCGCCGAGGGCGAGAAGCTCAAGGTCTATGTGCAGAAGGCGCACAATTTCGCCCTGCCGCAGGATCCGAAGACGCCGATCATCATGATCGGCCCCGGCACCGGCATTGCGCCGTTCCGCGCCTTCCTGTTCGACCGCAAGGCGACCGGTGCGCCCGGCAAGAACTGGCTGTTCTTCGGCCATCAGCGCAGCGATTGCGACTTCTTCTACCAGGAGGAGCTCAACGCGATGAAGACCTCGGGCCTGCTCACGCGCATGTCGCTGGCCTGGTCGCGCGACGGCGAGAAGAAGTTCTACGTGCAGGACCGCATGCGCGAGGTCGGCCGCGAGCTGTGGACGTGGCTCGCCGAGGGGGCGCATCTCTACATCTGCGGCGATGCCAAGCGCATGGCCAAGGACGTCGAACGTGCACTGGTCGATATCGTCGCCCAGTTCGGGGCGCGTTCGACTGACGAAGCCGTCAGTTTTGTCGCCGAACTCAAGAAGACCGGCCGCTTTCAGGCTGACGTCTACTAGCTGTCATCCTGCCGTCATCCGGGCCGGTTCCAACTGGCTCGGATTTGAACGAATAAGATTCTCGGAACTTGGGGGTGGGGAGAATTTGCTCCTGCAATGCAGCGTTTTTAGAGAACCCGCATCGCTATTTCCGCGGGTCTCTTGCCCGCCACCCCCGTTGATCCCTCATAATCCCGCAAATGGGGCGTTGGAGATCGACCATGCGCGAACTATCGGCGGAAGCCAGGCTGCACTTCTACGCGCGCTCGCTCTCGCGGCGGACCGGTGCGAGCGTGCATCATGCTGCGATGTACAGCGCCTTCGCGGTCATCGCCGCCATCGTGTTCGGCACGCTCTCGGTGCACCCGTTTTAACGAGTCTTCGCAGCTCTCGTAGGGTGGGCAAAGGCGCGCTTGCGCCGTGCCCACCATCTCTCAGCAAGCAGTATGGATTTTGGTGGGCACGCTTCGCTTTGCCCACCCTACGGTACCGAGCAAGCCTCACGCCCCGCGCTTGAACGGCGCGACCTCGATCCCTGCATCTTTCAACGCCTGCCGCAGGCCGCGCGCGATGTCGACGGCGCCGGGCGTATCGCCGTGGATGCAGACCGTGTCGGTGCGCATCTTGATGACCTTGCCCGTGACCGAGACCACCGCGCCGTCCTGCACCATGCGCACCACGCGGTCGGCGATCGCCTTGGCGTCATGCAGCACCGCACCGGGCTTCTTGCGCGAGACGAGATTGCCGTCGTCTTCATAGGCGCGGTCGGCGAACACCTCGTGCACCATCGGTAGATTGGCGGCTTCGCCGGCCTTCACCAGCTTCGAATTGGCGAGCACGACGAAAATCAGGCTGGGATCGACCGCCTTGATGCCGGCCGCGATCGCCTTCGCCGTCATGTCGTCCTCGCAGGCGACGTTGGAGAGCGCGCCATGCGCCTTCACATGCGTGACCTTGTGGCCGGCCGCCGTCGCGATCGCCTGCAACGCGCCGATCTGGTAGGCGACGAGATTCTCGATCTCGGAGGCCTTCAGGCCCGCGATCGGATGGCGGCCGAAGCCGTGCAGGTCGCCATAGCCGGGATGCGCGCCGACGGAGACGCCGCGCGCTTTCGCCAGCTCGACCGTCCGGCGCATGATATCGGGGTCGCCGGCGTGGAAGCCGCAGGCGACGTTGACCGAGCTCGCCAGCTCGATCATGGCGGCGTCATTGCCCATCTCCCACGCGCCAAAACCTTCGCCGAGATCGCAATTGAGATCGATCGTCTTCATGGGGTGCTCTCCGTCTCTGGTCGTCTTGTCGTTTACGGCTCGTCCGCAATCTGCCAGGTCCCGGCGTCGACGGCACTGACAGCATAGCCCGCGACATTGGCATCGCTGAGCGCTTCGATGTTGAGCGCGACGGTGTCGGCGGAGCGCAGGCGATCGGGCAGGTTACGGATCAGCTGCGCAAATTTCCTTGCCTCATCCTGCGCCTCGGCCATGCTGACCGCCTTGAAGCGGAACGCCGTTCCTGCCGAGGTCTGCGCGAGACGGCCGACATCGGCCGTGATCACGGTCGCGATCTTCGGATAGCCGCCGGAGGTGCCGCGATCCATCATCAGCGCGATCGGCGCGCCGTTGCCGGGCACCTGGATGCTGCCGTTGACCGTTCCGTCGGAGACGATGTTGTGGCCATGCAGATGCTTGATCGCGGGGCCTTCCAGCCGGTAGCCCATGCGGTCGGAGGTCGCCGAGATCTTCCACTCGCTGTCGAGGAACAGGGCCTTGTTGGCGTCGTCGAACTCGTCGTCCTGCGGTCCCAGCAAGACGCGGATCGGACCGTTCGATGGCTTCGGCAATTCGATGCGCAGTTCCGGTGCACTGCTTGCGGCATCGACGGTGAACTCGTCGCCGGCCTGCAGCGGGCGCGGGTAGGGGCTGCCGAGCCCGGCACGGGCGTTGACCGCGAGACTGCCGAACACCGGCTCGCCCTTGATCCCGCCTTCGATCGCCAGATAAGTGAACGCGCCGCCGCGGGCAAAGCCCAGCGTCAGCGTCTCGCCGTCCTTCAACGTCACCGATGTGTCCATGGCGACCGGACTTCCCGCGACGTCCGCATTGCGCGGCGCGCCTGAAACCGCGACGCGCACGGCACCGTCGCGCGCGGTGAACGAGGCGCCGAACGGGCCGACCTCGACAACGGCTGCGAATGGTTCGTTGCCGATAAGCGTGTTCGCCGCCGCGAGCGACAGGCGGTCCATCGCTCCGCTGACCGTCAGGCCATAGCGTTGCGCGCCATGGCGTCCGCCGTCCTGGACCGAGCTTGCCGGCCCGATGCTGGCGATCACGAGCCGGCTCATGCGACCACCTGCTCGGCGATGATCTCGCCGGCCTCGGCGGCGCGGTCCTGTTCCTCGAACGTCTTGTGGTCGATGGCGAAAAACGTCACGCGATCGCCGGGTTCGGTGAGGAAGGTCGGATTGCGGTGGAGCTGATAGGTCCGCACAGGCGTGCGGCCGAGCAGGTGCCAGCCGCTCGGCGCTGCCAGGCACTGGATCCCGGCCTGGATGCCGCCGATCGAGATCGTGCCGGCAGGCGTCAGCAGCCGCGGATTCTGCCGCCGCGACATCTGCAGGGATTTGTCGAGGCCGCTGAGATAGGACCAGCCCGGTGTAAAGCCGATCATGGCAACCTTGTAGTCGCCGGCGACGTGGCGCGCGACGATGTCGTCGGGTGTGGTGTTCAGCGCCTTCGCGACGTCCTCGAGGTCGATGCCGTGCTCGCCGCCATAGGCGACGGGAATACGCCAGCGGCGCGCCTTAGTGGCTGGCGGCAGCGGCTGGCTGGCGAGCGCGAGCAGCTTTTCGCCAAGTACGTCGAAGTCGATCTTGCCGGGATCGTAATGCACCAGCAGCGAGCGATAGGTCGGCACGGACTCGGTGATGGCATCGATCGAGCTTGCTGCGAGCGCCTTGTCGAGCGCCAGCACGCGCTGGTTGGCGTCGTCGTCGATGGTACGGCTGAACTCGACCGTGACGGCGCTGTCGCCACTGGGCAGAAGGCGGGGCGGGGGAAGCGTCGCGGACATGGGCTGTCGAAATCGGGCTTCTGGAGCTACGCGGGCTCGGCCTTGAGCTCCGCTCGTCCCTGCTTCGCGTAAATGCGCCCGCAAGTCCAATAAATTAATGCAGGGGGAGGCGATAAAGCCTTGTTATCGCGACGCATAACTGCGCTGCGGCCCTGCATGATTGGTATCCTCTTGGGCCTTGACGCAAGGCCCGCACCCCGCAAGATGCGCGCGTTCTTTCCCGCCCATCCGGAGCTCGTCTGTTTCCATGTCGCTGTCCCCCGAAGCCCGCAAGACCCTCGCCGGCATCACCACTGCCACCATCACCACGGTCCTGCTGAAGAAGGGCCTGCGCAACATCTGGATGCGCGGCGCGCGTCCGCTGCGCCCGGGTCTGCCGCGCCTGGTGGGGCCGGCCTTCACGCTGCGCTTCGTGCCCGCGCGGGAGGATCTGGCGACGCCGGAATCCTGGTCGTCGCCGATCTCGACCCGCACCGCGATCGAGGCGATGCCGGAGGGCTGCATCGCCGTGGTCGATGCCATGGGCATCACCGACGCCGGCATCTTCGGCGACATCCTGTGCGCGCGCATGATGAAGCGCGGCGTCACCGCACTCGTCACCGACGGTGTCGTGCGTGACGTCGAGGGCGTGCTCGGCACCAACTTGCCGGTCTGGTGCGACGGCTATGCCGCGCCGCCGTCGGTTGCCGGCCTGACCTTCGTCGGCTGGGGCGAGCCGATCGGCTGCGGCGGCGTTGCGGTGTTCCCGAACGACATCGTTGTCGCCGACCAGGACGGCTGCGTGCTGATCCCGCAGGCGATGCTGGAACACGTGCTCAATGAGGGCGTCGAGCAGGAGCGGATGGAAGCCTGGATCGTCAACGAGGTGAACAACGGCGCGGTGCTCCCGGGCCTCTATCCCATGAACGCCGAGACCAAGGCGCGCTACGCCGCAAGCAAGAAGTAATCGGGAAGGAAACGAGGTAAATCCAATGGAGATCACTGTAGCAGGCACGCGGCCGACACGCCGTGCGCCCGGGGAACACTTCACCGGCACCGTGTGGCAGGACCCCGTGATCATGGCGCCCGCGCCGGCGCGGCTGAACTGCTCGCGCGTCTCGTTCGAGCCGGGCGCGCGCACCAACTGGCATCACCATCCGCTCGGGCAGACGCTCTATGTGATTTCGGGGGTTGGCCGGGTCCAGACCAAGGGCGGCCCTGTCATCGAAATCCGTCCCGGCGACACCGTCTGGATTCCACCGGGCGAGCTGCACTGGCACGGCGGGTCGCCGACCAATGGCATGACCCACATCGCCATGCAGGAAGCGCTCGACGGTGTGTTCTCGACCTGGTTGGATCCGGTGACCGACGCGGAATACGGCGCGGCGGTCGGCTAGTTTGCGTGACCCGGCTTTGCGCAGCGACGCTTTGCGTCGCTGTTCGTCCGGGACACGGCACCCTACATCCGCTCCGCCGTCCAGGTGCCCGTGCACATGCTGCCGCGCCAGGTACCTGAGCCCGAGGTGCCGCTGAGCCGGCCGAAGCCGACGGCGCGCTTGATGCCGGTGCTCAAGGTGACATTGATGCTGCCGGCATCCGCAACGCGGCCTGACGCCGTCACCATGGCGCTGCTCGAGGCGATCTGACCGTTGTTGATGCCGATTGCGACGGTCGAGCCGTTACCGCAGGTCTCGCTCGACGACGAGATGCGGACATTCCATGCGCCGTCGAAAGTGCTGGCGCTGGCCTGCGCGGCCGGCAATGCGATGACAATGATTGTGGCGAAGAGAGCCTTGCGAAATCCGTTCATGACACGCCCCTGGGGTTGATCATGCGGGCATCGTGTCACGGCCTCGGAACCGGCGATGTGAGGGCTGTCACGCGCGCGACGGGCTCTGTGATGTCGCGCACGTCGCAATCGATTTGGCGGCAAAAGCAAAGGGACCCGCGCTGCGGGTCCCCTTGTGTCGGTCAGAGTGTCGCCCCGAAGTCAGTTCACACGCGTCCAGGTCTGGCCGCCGCAGAACATGCCGCCGAAGGCGCAGCCCTGCACGCGCAGGCGATCGGTGCCCTTCAGCGCGATGGTTGAATCGTAGGTCGAGCCGGAGTTCGGATCGAGGATGCGACCGGACCATTTCTGGTCCTTGTTCTGATCCTTGCCGGGCTTCATGTTGATCAGAACCTGCTCGCCATTCTGGTTCGATTTCGAATCGACCGAGTAGCCGCAGAGATTGCTGCCGCATTGCTCGATCCGGACCTTGCCTTCCTTCTCCTCGGTGAGCCAGACGCCGAGCGGTGAATTGAGGTCGCGCGTGGGTGCGGCTGCGGGAGCCGGCGGCGCGACGGCAGCCGATTGAACGGGGGCGGGCGCAGGCGCCGGGACGGGAGGCGGAGATGGCGCCGGAGGCGCGGCTGCGACGGTCGGGGCGGGCGGCGGCGGCGGTGCGGGCGGTACTGCGGCCACCGTCGGGGCAGCACTCGGGGCCGGCTGGGGCGGCGGCACAAGCGCGTCTTGGGCCGGAGCGTTGTTCGCCGTGGTGGCCGGAGGCGCCGGTGGGGCAGGAGGCGCGACGGCCACGGGGGCTTGGACGGGGGCTTGGGCAGGGGCCTGCTCCGCCGCCGGAGCCGCCGTGACCGGTGCCGGGGCCGGGGCCGGATTGGCCGGCGGCTGCGGGTCAGCTTTGGCTTGTTGCGGTGCCTGCGGGTCCGCTTTTGGAGCCGCCTTGGCATCGTTCTTGGTTTTCTTCGCCTTGCCCTGGCCGGTGTTGTCGTAGACGCCGGGGATTTGCACCGTGCCGCGGTCGGGATCGATGCGGATGGTACGCCCGCCATAGTCGAAGGTGTACTGCGCCTGCGCAGCGGTGCTCGCCAAAAGGAATGCGGCCGTGGCCAACAGCTTCCTCATTTCGCATCTCCTGAAACAGGTGGTCCCCGCACCGACGCTTACGCCCCGGTTTGATCGCAAAAAGTGATCTAGATCACTGTCACCGTATGAGTCGTGCTTTCTGCGTTTCGGGTTCAATAACACCGGAGCCGGTCCAAAGTTTGGCCGGGGCAAGCGACAGGAGAACGCGGTCCTAGTCGAACCAGGCGGCGTAGATCTTCTTGTAGCTGCCGTCCTGCATGGAAATGTGCAGCCATTGGTCGACGAACGCCTTCAGCGCCATGTCGCGCTGGAGCCAATAGGCCTTCTCTGAGAAGTCGAACGGCTTGTCGGGATGCACCGCGCAGAGCACGCCTTGATGCTGCTTCTGCTGGTAGCGCGTCTCGGAGGCATCCGTCATCATCAGGTCTGCATTGCCCTTGGCGATCTCGTCGAAGATCACGGTATTGTCCGGGAAGACGGTGATGTCGGCGTCCTTGATGTTGGCACGTGCGAAGCGCTCGTTGGTGCCGCCGGGATTGACGATCACGCGGGTGCCCTTCTTGTCGATGTCGGTGATGCTCTGGTATTTGCCGACGTCGGCACAGCGCGCGATCGGCGTCTTGCCCTCGCGCATGATCGGCGTCGAGAAGAAGCCCTTCTTCTGCCGGTCCAGCGTGACCGAGACGCCGCCCATGGCGATGTCAAACTGATCGGCCTCGAAATCCTTCATCAGCTTCGGCCAGGCCGTCGGCACGAATTCGACCTTGACGCCCAGCGCCTTGCCGAGCGCCTCCGCCATGTCGACATCGAAGCCGTTGAACTGCTGCGTCGTCTTGTCGAGATAGGTGAAGGGCTTGTAGTCGCCGGTCATTCCGACGCGCAAAGTGCCGCGCTTGACGATCTCGTCGAGGCGGGACGGCGCCGCCTGCTGTGCCTGCGCCGAAAGGTTTGCCAGCAGCACCACGGCCAAAGTCGCCAGAATTCGAATGGTCATTCGAACGATCATCTCTTTTCCACCCATGCCCAAGCTGTCATTGTGCAGCTCTCGAGGGTTGGATTTAGACCAGATGCCCGTGGCTGGCGAGGCGGAAGTGAAGGGAATTTTGAAGTGACGATCTCGATGCATGACGCCTCGGTCGGCGTCTTCGTGCCTTACTTGGGCAACCTGTCCGCACTGCTCGACAAGGGCGTTGCCTATGCCGAAGCCCGGAAGTTCAATCCGGCCGTCCTGCTCGGCATGCGCATCGCGCCCGACATGTACGATCTGGCGCAACAGATCGGCGAGGCTTGCCGCCATGCCACGGTCGCCGCGGCCTTGCTGGCCGAGCGCGAGCCGGTGACGCTGCCGGTGCTGGAGCACGACATGGCCGGACTGCAGGCCCGCATCGCGACGTCCATCGAGTTCATCGAAAGCCTGCCGCGCGCGGAGATCAATGCTGCGGCGAAACGGAACGTCTTCTTCAGGCTGAAGAACGGGACCGAGTTGCCCTTCACCGGCGGACGCTGCTGCTGACCTTCAGCATGCCGCAGTTCTTCTTTCACGTCACGACCGCCTACGACCTGTTGCGGCACGCAGGCGTCGAGCTCGTGAAGAAGGATTATCTCGGACGACGATAAGCCGAACCGGCGTCCACTTCGCGCGAAAACGCGCTAGGCTTCGCCCTTGCGCTCGTAATCGGCGAGCGAGCTGCGGCCGGCGATCTCGCTGCGCAGCTCTTCGAAGCGCCGATGGGCCTCGTCCTCATGCGCGTCGACGAAATCCACCGCGGCTTCGCCGGTCATCGGGCCGCTGACCACGGGCACCGACTGCTCGCCGATGGTCTCGTGGACGTAGAACTGGCCGTCATCGCCGCGATGGACCGTCCATTTCAGACGGATCGCCACCATCGGCCCGGGGCCGACCTTGCTGTAGCCGTCGGCATCGGTGTGCTCCGGCACCAGCGGCTGCTCCTCGACCACCGGATGCTCATCGACCACAGGGTGCTCGTCGGCGACCCCGTGCTCACCGGCAACCACCATTTCGGTCACGATGACGGTCTCGGTCTCGCGCACGGTCTCGGTCTCGCGCACGACGAGAACGGGTTCAGGATGCTCCAGGATGCTGGCGATGGTCGCCAACGCGTGGTCGGTCGGGTCGATCTCTGACAAGGGTCCATCCTCCAGCTCGACGCGGCCGGCAAGTCTGTCCCACTGCCGCCGCGGCCGGACCTATTACGCGGGTTTGATTAAGGCTGAGTGAGGGCTCGATCTGCACCAAAATGGGACTCATTCTGGCGTTCCGAAGGCGGGGGGCGGCGGCCCGCCCTTGATATAGCTCAGCCCAGGACATCCTGATTGATGATGTTCTGCCGGATCGGATCGCCGTCCAGCACACTCAGGATGTTGCGCGCGGTCTGCTCGCTCATCCGGCTCACCGCCTCGACCGTGACGCCGGCGACATGGGGGGCCATGATGACGTTGGGCAGCGCGAACAGCGCGTTGCTGACCGGCGGCGGCTCGACCTCGAAGACGTCGATGCCGGCACCGGCGAGCTTGCCCGAGACCAGTGCGTCGTACAGCGCCGTCTCCTTCACGATGCCGCCGCGTGCGGTGTTGATGAGGTAGGATTTCGGCTTCATCCGGCCGATCCGCGCCGCGTCGAACAGGCCGACGGTCTCCGGCGTCTTCGGGCAGTGGATGGTGACGAAATCGGCGTGCGGCAGCGCGGCATCGAGGTCGGCGACCGGCTCGCAGCCTGCCGCCTTGATCTCTGCGGCTGCCTTGTAGGGATCATAAACCTGCACATTCATGTCCATCGCCAGGCAGCGCTTGGCGGTGCGGGTGCCGATGCGGCCGAAGCCGATGATGAGGACGGTCTTGCCGTAGAGATCAAACGGCAGCATGCCGAGGCGGTCGGCCCATTTGCCATCCTTGACGCAGGAATGCATCTCCTGCGCGCGTTTGGCCAGTGTCAGCATCATGAACAGCGCCTGCTCGGCAACCGAGGGCGAGTTCGCGCTGCCCGCGACCATCAGCGGCACCTTGCGGCGGGAAAGGGCGGGGACGTCGACGGCGTCGTAGCCGACGCCGATCCGGGTCACCACCTTCATGTCCTTTGAGGCTTCGAGCTCGGTCTCGCCGAAAGCGGTGGCGCCGAGCGCTACGCCATGGACTGGCGCGTGGCTCTTCAGCAAGGCCTCGAAGTCCTTGGCGGAGATCAGGTTCGGAAACTCGATGAGCTCGATGTCATCTCGCTGGGTGAGGAGGGCGCGTGCCCCTTGCGACAAAGTTTGCGTGACAAAGATTTTCTTCTTGTTGGTCGCCATCGTCCCTACCTGCACGAGTTTCTTGCCCGGCCGTCACAATACGGCGCCGGTCGCCTCGTTTAGCAGGTGCATATTGTTGAGGTCCATCGCCAAACGCATGGGGCCCCCGTCCTTGGCGCCCGCATTGGGATCGACACGGCCGCAGATCGGCGTGCCTTCCAGGCCGAAATAGACCAGCGTCTCCATTCCCATCGGCTCGGTGACATCAAGCACGGTGTCGAAGGTCTCGACACCCGGCTCCAGATGCGCATGCGATTCCGTGAGATGTTCGGGACGGATGCCGAGCAACAGGTTTTCAGTTCGGGGCAGCGCGCTGTAACGGGCGGCGCGGGCCGGCGGCAACGGGAACGAGATGCGGTCCGTCAGGCGGACGTTGAGCTTGCCGCCGACGTCCTGGAGCCTGCACGGAATGAAGTTCATCGCCGGCGAGCCGATGAAGCCGGCGACGAAGCGCGTCGCAGGCTTGTGGTAGAGTTCGTTCGGGGTGCCGATCTGCTCGATCCGCCCCTTATTCATTACCACCACGCGATCGGCCAGCGTCATCGCCTCGACCTGGTCGTGAGTGACGTAGACCGTCGTGGTGCGCACTTTCTGGTGCACCTTCTTGATCTCGATCCGCATCTGCACGCGCAGCTTGGCGTCGAGATTGGACAGCGGTTCGTCGAACAGGAAGACTTTTGGGTTGCGCACGATGGCCCGGCCCATTGCAACGCGCTGGCGCTGGCCGCCGGAGAGCTGCTTCGGCTTGCGGTCGATCAGGTCGGTGATGTCGAGGAGGCGGGCGGCCTCGGTCACCCGCGCCTTGATCTCGGCCTTCGGGTAATGCTTGAGCCGCAACCCGAACGACATGTTCTCCGCGACCGTCATGTGCGGGTAGAGCGCGTAGTTCTGAAACACCATCGCGATGTCGCGGTCCTTCGGCGGCACGTCGTTGACGACGTCGCCGCCGATCATGATGTCGCCGTCGGTGATGTCTTCGAGTCCGGCGATCATCCGCAACGTCGTCGACTTGCCGCAGCCGGAGGGGCCGACGAGCACGATGAACTCATGGTCGGAGATGTCGAGATCGATGCCGCGCACCGCCTCGATGTCGTCGTAACGCTTGACCACCTTCCGCAACGCAACCTCAGCCATAAGACATCAACCCTTTGTCGCGCCGGCGGTCAGGCCGGCAATGTAATAGTCCATCAGGAAGGCGTAGATGACCAGCGGCGGGGCAGCGCCAAGCAGCGCGCCGGTCATGATCTGACCCCAGTTGAAGACGTCACCCTTGATCAGCGTGGTGGTGATGCCGACCGGCAGCACGAGCTGGTCGATGGATGTCGTGAACACCAGCGGATAGAGGAACTGCGCCCAGGATACGGTGAAGGCGAAGATGGTCGCTGCGATCAGGCCGGGCAGGGCGACGGGGATGAAAATCCGAGTCAGGGTCTGGAGCCAGGAGGCGCCGTCGATGAGAGCCGCCTCGTCCAGCTCCTTCGGGATCGATGCGAAATAACCGATCATGATCCAGGTGCAGAACGGCACCGTCAGGGTCGGATAGATGAACAGCAGCACGTACCATCGGTTGAGGAGCGTGATGCCGGTGATGTCCTGGACAGCAGCGAGCATTTTGAACAGCGGAATGAACAAGAGGCTGTCCGGGACCAGGTAGGTCAGAAAAACCCCGGTCGCCAGCGTCGTCGAGCCCCAGAACTTCATCCTTGCCAGCGCAAAGGCCGCAGGAATGCTGATCAGCATGGTGACGCACACAACGACGATGGAGACGACCGCCGAATTCCAGAAGAAGCGCAAAAACTGGTTCGACGTCAACAGCTCGACGTAGTTCGCCAGGGTGGGATGGAACACCCACCAGGGATTGGTGGCCGCCGAAATCTCCGCGCTGCTCTTGAGGGAGGTGATCAGCATGTAGATCGGCGGAACGAGCGAAAAAATCGCGAACAGCACCAGGAAGAAGTAGGACCAGCGCAGGGCCCATGTCCGATCCCGGCTCATGCTCCGGTACTTGACTTTGCGCGTGGGACCGCCCTTGTCGATTGCAAGCGTGCTCATCAGGCTTCGTTCCCACGTTTGTTGACATCGCGCAGGATGAAGACCGCCGCGACTGCGAGGATCGGCACCATGAACAGCGAGACGCATGCGCCGAGCGGAATATCGCTGCTCTGGATTCCGACCTGGAAGGCCCAGGTGGCGAACAGATGCGTCGAATCCAACGGGCCGCCCGAGGTCAGGATGCGCACGATGTCGAAATTGGCGAAAGTGACGATCAACGAGAACAGCGTCGTGATGGCGATGATGTTGCGCATCATCGGCAGGGTGATGTGCCAGATCTTCTGCCACCAATTGGCGCCGTCAATGGCGGCCGCTTCGTAGAGCTGGTCGGGCACCGATTTAAGCGCGGCCAGATACATGATCATGAAGAACGGTGCGCCGTACCAGACGTTGACGAGAATGACGGAGAAACGGGCCCAGAAGGTGTCGCCAAGCCAGGGGATCGGGCCGACACCGAAGAACGACAGCGTGTAATTGAAGGCGCTGTAGGAGGGATCGAACAGCCACAGCCAAGCCAGGGTGCTCATCGCCGGCGGGATCACCCAAGGGACCAGCAGCATGCCGCGCCACTTGCGCTGGCCCTTGGCCGGGAGGTTGTGGACGAAATGAGCGACAATGAAGCCCATCAGCGCTTTGAAAAACACCGCGGTGAGGGCGAAGATGCAGGATTGCCTCACCACCATCCAGAACGTGTCGCGTTTGAACAGGAAGGTGAAATTGCTCAAGCCGACGAACTTCTGCATCGACTTGTTCAGCGTGGCGAGATGCATTGAGTAGAAGGCAGGATAGAGCACGAACAGCGCGATCAGGAGAATCAGCGGCAGCGTCAGGAAGAACGCCATCGTCGACTTCCGCCTGAGTGCATTTTTAAGGCTCGCCCGTTTGCGCGGCCTGGCGGCACGGACGGAGCGAGCTTGCTCAACGACGACATCGGCCATGGTCAGACTTTCTTACGGTACATTCAACAGGGAAGCCGCCCGCATCGGTCGGCCTCTCTCGCAAGGCGATGGAAAAAGGGGGCGAATCCCCGGCGGCTCACGCGCGAACGCGTGAACCGCCATGCCACATACCCGGCATCAGCTGCGCATGAAGCCTTCGCACTCGCCCTCGGCCCAGGCGAGCGCCTGCTCGATGGTCTCGCCACGGGCATAGCGCAGCGCCAGTTTGGTCAACGTCGCCTGGTTGTAGATCTGCTGGGCGATCTTCGGCGGCGCCGGCGAGGCCGCGATCGACATCGTCTGGCGGCCGTGTGGGTCGGGATAGCTATAAAGCGTGCCCTTCGGCGGCCCTTCCTCGGCCCACGTCTTGAGCTTCGTCATGTTTGCGAAAGCCGGGAGATCGTAGCCGCCGCTCGCCGCTACGAACTTTTCGATCGACGACGGCTGCGACAGATGGGTCAGCAGGCTCTTGGCGGCTTCCTTGTTCTTGCCGAAAGCCCAGACGCCCCAGAAGTAGGGCAGGAACGGTGCAAAACGGCCCTTCGGACCGGCGGGCATGCCGTGCGTCCAGCATTGCTCAGCGACTTGTGGTGCGTCGCGTTTCGCAACGGCCCAGGAGCTCGGCGGATTCAAGATCAGTGCTCCGCGGCCCGAGATCAGCCATTTGTTATTAGACGCGTCATCCCAGGAGGCCGCGTCCGCCGGAAGCACCGCGATCAATCTCTTGTAGAATTCGAGAGCCTGACGCACGGCGTCAGTCTTTACGGTGATGTCGCCCTTGGCATTGACGAGCTCGGCGCCGAACGACTGGAAGATCGCGCCGGCGGTATCGACGCTGTCGGTGGTCTCGCCGAGGCCGATCCCGAACGGGACGCCAGCCTTGCTGCAGGCTTCGGCGGCCTTGAGAAAGACTTCCATCGTCCAGTTCTCGTCCTTGGGCACGCTACCGGCCGGATACATCTCCTGGACGTCGATGCCGGCATGCTTCTTCATCAGGTCGATGCGCGAGCAGGGGCCCTTGATCTGACTGCCGACGGTGGCAGGGACGGCAAGCCATTTGCCGCCGGCCTGGCCGAGATATTTGGTCGTGCCGTTCACCTCGCCATTCTGCTTGATGATCGGCTCCATGATGTCGGTGACCGGCTCGAGCTGCTCCGCATAGGCATGCGGCCACCAGGTCGGCATCTGGAGAATGTCGTGACCGGATTTTGCCTGCGCCTCGGCGGCGACGGTTAGTTCGAGCTTCTTGTTGTTGCTGGTGATGTAGTCGATGGAGACCTCGACCTTCTCCTTCGCTGCCCATTCATTGACGAGCGCGGTGGAGGCAGAGTTGGCACCAGGGACCCAATGGTCCCAGAAGCCGATCGAGAGCTTGCCGGCGGCGTAAGCGCCTCGGACATAGGGCGCTGTGATCAGCGCCGCGGAGGACATTGCAGTGGCAGCCACAAATTGACGTCGCGTCAGTGTCTTGCGTGACATCTCGTTTCCTCGCTTGGGTGTTTTATTGTTCTGGCGTTTCCTCTGAACTCTTCCGAGTTCTACTTTTGATTTTCTTTTTTTAAGTTTCTCGTTCGACGTTTCTTATTGATGCCATCGGCTTCGAAGGCAAATTGGTAGCGCGATCAGATCATGATTGATTGCGTCTGTCGAGAAAACCGAGCGGCTTGCGCCTAGAACTAACGTTGTGTCCGCCAAGGTGGCGCTGCCCTCGACGTCACGCGCGAGCCCTAAACCACAGTCGGTCGTTTTGCGATGCACACTGGGCGCGGGCGCGCTGGACCGATACGTGCGCAATTACGCCGCAGTTTCCAAGGAGCCTGCATAAGCACCTCGCGGCAAACACTTTTCGGGCGTGTATAGCAATTATCGGTGGCTAGACCTCGAAGCGGTGAAAACGATAGAGTTGCAACTGGCAAGTGGTTCTCACCCGCAGCAGCCTAATCAGATCGAGATGGAGACCAGAATGATCAACCCGGCGCCGCTCGCGCGGCTTAACCTGCGACGATGGTTCGCGCTGGGATCCGTTTTCGTGTTGCTGCTCGGCGCAGCCGCGGTGGCGAACGCTCAAGGCCTGGTCAAAGGGGTTCAGGAAGGAGCGGCGGCCGGGAACAAGGCGGCAGGTCCGGTCGGCGGCGTGCTCGGCGGCGCGATCGGCGGTGTGGTCGGCGTCTTCACCGGCGTGCTCGGTGTTGGCAATAATGGCAATCAGGCGCCTCCCGCCAAGGATTCAAGCAAGGATTCGAGCAAGGACGCTGCCAAAGACGCCAAGCAGGGCGCCGGCAAGGACAAGGATGCCAAGAGCGCCAAGGCTGGCAAGGGCGCCAAGGCGAGCAAGGAGGCGAAGAACGCGCCGCAGGACAAGGATGTCACCGTCCTCACCCAGACCGGCGCACCGCAATTGACCGCCGACCAGATCGTCACCAACAGCGACTCCTATATCGAGCGGATCAAGACCGAACTGAACCTCACGCCCGACCAGGAGAAGCACTGGTACGGCTTCTCGAGCGCCATGCACTACCTCGGGCATAACGGTGCCGAGCGGCTCAACCTGCGGGTCGCGCGCGCCAAGCGGGATCCGCCCGACGACATCGTCGAGCAGATGCGCAACGAGGCCCAGTTCCTCATCGACCGCGCTGCCGACCAGCGCAATGTCGCCGACGCCGCTGAGCCCCTCTATTCGAGCCTCGATGACAAGCAGAAGCAGGTGTTCGTACAGGAGATGGTGCGGCTCAGCCACGAACGAGGACTGGATTGATCAAGTTGAATCGGATCGGGCGCGTCTGAATTAACGGACCCCGCCACGAATTCGTGAATCCTCTTCGCGATTCGGTTATGATCAGCTTCGGAAGCTGATGGGCGGGGTTGATATGGCGGACGGACTCTCCGTTTTCCTGGTCGAAGACGAGACGTTGATCCGGATGATGATGACGGACATGGTGGAGGAACTCGGCCACCACGTCATCGCGGAAGCGGATAATGTTCGGGACGCCAGCGCTTTCGCCATGACCGCGCAGTACGATCTTGCGATCCTCGACATCAATCTCAAGGGCCTCTACGTCGATCCGGTCGCCGACCTGATCGAGCGACGCGGCAAGCCGTTTCTGTTTGCGACGGGCTACGGTCCGGAACTGCTGCCGTCCTTGCTCCGGCGCCGGCCGATCCTGCGCAAGCCCATCTCGATCGATCAGCTCAAGGCAATGATCGATTCGATGTTTCCGGAAGCGGCAGCAAAGACGCCGCACTGAGACCAAAAACAAAAATGGCCGCCCGTCAGGGGCGGCCATTTCGCGACGGAATTCGTCGCGGTCTCACATCAGGCCGGCGCCGAGATCGATGCCGCGCGCCATCAGGCCGAACGAGGCGACCAGGCCCGTGCAGCAAAACAGCAAGATGGTCTTGAATGAAGAAAACGAAGAATCGGCCAAACGCGTTTCGCTGGTGGCCGGCATCGCGGCGATCGAAATCATGCTCATGTTCATTCCCCCCTTTGTTGCCCCTGAATTGCATCAGGTAAGGGAACTCCTAGAGCAAAAAGTTTGACGCGAGCTTTCGAGGGATCGTTAACGAAATCGCAATTGATGCCGCGTTTTCGGGCACCGTAGCGCAACCACTCGTTTCACTGGCGCCCGTTCTTCAGCACGGTAGCGATAGTGTGGGCCGTCATGGCGGCGCGGTCCGAAGCGCGCTGGGCGGCGAGGCGGTCACGCGCCTTTTCCTCGATCAAGAGCTCGATCAGGGCCAGCCGCTTGCCATCGTCGTCCGCCTCGAGCAGCAGGCGGTGATAGCGGTGATAGTCGAAACCCAGATCCTGCTTACGCATGTCACGCCCCCGCAACTACGCCACACACAAGCCAGGATTGTTTCTCATCCGGGACGAACGCGCAAGCACGATCCCGCGTCGAGCGGGCGTGCCGTGCAATCAGCTGTGCATGACTGGAATCCGCGGACGGAGGCGCGCGCCGTTAAGGCTGGTTGTGCTCCGCGAACATCTTCAGGCCGAGGAAACTCGCATCAGGTTTCGTGACCAGCCTGGTCGGGATGTCGCGGAGATAGTCCTGGAAGCGTCCCTTGGCTTCGAAGCGCGCCCGGAATGCGGAAGCCGCAAGGAACTCCGGAAAGCGCGGCACGATTCCGCCGGCGATATAGACGCCGCCGCGGGCGCCGAAGGTCACCGCGAGATTGCCGGCGACCGAGCCGAGGATGGCGCAAAACATGTCCAGTGTCACGCGGCAGAGTTCGCAACTGCCCTCCAAGGCCGCCTTCGTGATGGCAGCGGCATCGCGATGCGGCACCTCGGCGCCTTCCACTTCGGCCAGCGCCTCGTACAGGCTTTGCAGGCCGGAACCGGACAATGCGCCACGCTCGATGGAGACATGGCCGCGGCGCCGGCGCATGCACGCGATTACGCGTTCCTCGCGCTCGTCCTCTGCCGGCAGGGTCGCGTGGCCCGCCTCGGTGACGACGGCCAACCGTGAGCCGTGGCGCTCGACCAGACAGGAAACACCAAAGCCGGTTCCGGGACCGACCACCAGCAACGGTTCTCCGGGAAGACCCTCCTGTCCGCCGAGCGGGATCAGGTCGGCGGGCTGCAGGGCGGGCAGGGACCATGCCACCACCTCGAAATCGTTGAGAACATGGACGCTGTCGAAGCCGAGAGCCGGCTGAAGCTCGTTGCCGTCGATGACCCACGGGCTGTTGGTCATGACGCAGCGGTTGTTGGTCACCGGGCCCGCGACGGCCAGCACAGCCCTTCGGGGCGTTTTGCCGTCGGAGCGACGCGCGAGAACATCGGCAATGGCTTCCCGGACCGTCGGGAAGTCTGCCACTTTGACGTAGTCGATCGGTCCGGTCTCATCGCCCTGACTGAGCGCGAAGCGCGCATTGGTGCCGCCGATATCGGCGAGAAGAATCCGTCCTGTCTTGCCGATGGTCATGTGGGTATGGCTGCCACAGCCCCTTTCGGGCTGCGGGAACCGCTTCCTTCCGCTCTATCCGGTCGCAAAATGCGAACGGCTTTTAGAATCCGTCCCCTGGTGGATCTAGTCAACACGGATGAGCCCAAACCGTTGCATCCCGGCACCGACGGGGTGCATTCGCCCAGATCGCCGCACCGCTTCGGTGGTTGCGAAGCAGCGCGGGAAGATCGACACTGGAGACGTTCGTTCTGCGCCGGTCGCGCGGGATGGCCTGGAATGGACCTTGCGATGAAGATTTCCGACCGCGACGTGCTGCTGGTCATCGATGTGCAGAACGATTTTTGCACGGGCGGGGCGCTCGCCGTGCCCGGCGGCGAGACGGTCGTCCCCGCCATCAATCGGATCGCCCAAAAATTCGCCAATGTGGTGCTGACCCAGGACTGGCATCCCCGCGATCATGTCTCCTTTGCGCCGAACCATGCGGGCAAACAGCCGTTCCAGACTATCGCGCTTGACTATGGCGTCCAGGTGCTCTGGCCGAGCCATTGCGTCCAGGGCACGGCGGGCGCGGAATTTCATCGCGATCTCGACGTCACCCGCGCGAGCCTGGTGGTGCGGAAGGGGTTTCGGCGCGGCATCGATTCCTATTCGGCGCTGTTCGAGAACGACAGGAAAACGCCGACCGGCCTGCTCGGATATTTGCGCGAGCGCGAATTGAAGACGATCTTCGTCGTTGGCCTCGCGCTCGACTTCTGCGTCCGCTTCTCGGCGGAGGATGCCCGCAAGGCGGGGTTCGAGGTCGCCGTCATCGAGGACGCCTGCCGCGGCATCGATCTCGACGGCTCGGTGGCCGCGACCCATCAGAGTTTTCGGGAGCGCGGCATTTCGCTCGTCAGCTTCGAGGCCTTCCTGTGAGGACCGTGAGATAGCCATGGCAGAGAAGACCGGCAAACAGCAGCGCGCACCGGGCGCGGTCCCGGATGACCCGCTGCTGTGGCCGTTCGCTGCGGCTCGGCTTGCGATGGACGCCTGCTTCGGATGGCTCGAGCGCGGTGTGCCGGAGCAGGCCGACAGCAGCCTGCCGTGGACCACGCCCAGCTCCGTCGCGCTGGAGCTTGCGACCATGCGCCTGCGCAGTTGCGGGCGGACGGGGTCCGGCCAGCCGGCACTGGTCTGCGCGCCCTATGCGCTGCACCGGGCCCTGATCGCCGATTTCGCCCCCGGCCACAGCGTGGTGCAGTCCCTGCAGAATGGCGGCATCGACCGGGTCTATCTCACCGACTGGCGCTCAGCCACGCCTGACATGCGCTATCTCTCGATCGACAGCTATCTTGGCGATCTCAACGTCGCCATCGACGAAATCGGCGCGCCGGTCGATCTCGTCGGACTGTGCCAGGGTGGCTGGCTGTCGCTGCTCTATGCGGCGCGCTTTCCCGCCAAGGTGCGGCGGCTGGTGCTGGCAGGCGCGCCCGTCGACCTCTCGATCGAGTCCAGGCTGTCGCAGCTCGCCCGCAACGCACCGGAGATGGTCTATGACCAGCTCGTCGCCCGCGGCGGCGGCAATGTCAGCGGCGAGGAGATGCTGCGGGTCTGGTCGAAGGCGCCGAGCCGCGACGACATCGTGACGGCGCTGCAGAGCGACCTCTCCGGCGAGGAAGGTGCGGCGCTGCTGGCACGCTTCGAGCGCTGGAATGCCGAGCCTCTCAATCTGCCCGGCACCTATTATCTCGAGATCGTCAATTGGATTTTCCGGGAGAACCGGATCGCGCGCGGCCAATTCACGGCACTCGGCCGCGTGGTTGATCTGAAGGACGTCAAGGCGCCGGTCTTCCTGCTGGCCGGGCTTGACGACGACGTCGTGCCGGCTGCGCAGGCGCTCGCCACCGCCGGCTTGCTCGGTACCCCACCGGCCTTCATTGCGGCGGTCTCCGAGCCCAGCAACCATCTCGGGCTGTTCATGGGTGCGCGGACCCATGCCCATGCCTGGCCCCGGATCGCCGAGTGGCTGCGCGACGATCTGCCCGGCATGCTGGTGCGCACAGCCTGACGCTGCCTCAAGGGCCGGGCAGCGAAGCTGCAAATCCGTTATGCATTCCCTTGAATGGCCTGCACGGGACCATGTCGATGGGTTAAATGGAGTCCAGAGCTGGCGGAGGCCGGTCGCGACGAGACAAAGGGACTGTGCTCGATGAGTTTCCACTCGATCTATGCCCACGGATTTGCGCGCGTGGCGGCCTGCGTCACCACCTCTCATGTGGCCGATCCCACGGCAAACGCGAGGGCGGTTCTGGCGGCGGCGAAGGACTGCCACGCGCAGTCGGTAGCGGTTGCCGTGTTTCCCGAGCTGTGCCTGTCCGGCTATGCGATCGAAGATCTCGTCAAGCAGGATCCGCTGCTCGATGCGGTCGAGCGCGGGCTCGTGGCCATCGTCGAGGCATCCTCGCCCCTGATGTCCGTCCTGATCGTCGGCGCGCCGCTGCGCTTTGGCAATCGCATCTACAATTGCGCGGTCGTCATCCATCGCGGCAAAATCCTCGGCGTCGTGCCCAAGAGCTACCTGCCGACCTATCGCGAATTCTACGAGGGACGGCATTTCGCCTCCGGCGCCGGCATCGTCGGAGAGATGGTGGCCTTTTGCGGGCTGCATGCCCCGTTCGGCGTCGACCTCCTGTTCGCGGCCGAGGACGTTCCGGGACTGACCATCGGCGTCGAGATCTGCGAGGACATGTGGATCCCGGTGACGCCGGCTTCCGAGCTCGCGCTTGCGGGCGCGAGCGTGCTGATCAATCTCTCGGGCAGCCCGATCACGATCGGCCGCGCCCGCTCGCGTGCGCTCTTGTGCCAATCGACTTCGGCGCGCTGCCTCGCGGCCTATGTCTATTCCGCGGCCGGGGCAGGGGAATCGACCACCGATTTGGCCTGGGACGGCCAGACCTCGATCTACGAGAACGGCGTGCTGCTGGCCGAGGGTGAGCGGTTCCGGCAGGGCGGCCAGATCACGCTGGCTGACGTCGATCTGGACCTGCTCAGGCAGGAACGCGCGCTGATGGGAACCTTCGACGACAACCGCCGGCAGCGCGAGGCCTTCTTCCGGAAAGTCAGCTTCGCCTTGAAGGCGCCGGCCGCCGACATCGGCTTCCTGCGCAAGGTCGAGCGATTTCCGTTCGTGCCGAGCGACGAGAGCCTGCTCGAGCAGGACTGCTATGAGGCCTACAACATTCAGGTCGCGGGCCTTGTCCAGCGCATGCGTGCGACCGGCACCAAGCGCGTCGTCATCGGCGTCTCGGGCGGGCTCGATTCCACCCACGCCTTGATCGTCGCCGCCAAGGCGGTCGATTTGCTTGGCCTGCCGCGCGAGAACATTCTCGCCTACACCATGCCCGGCTTTGCCACCGGCAGCGAGAGCAAGACCAATGCGCTGGCGCTGATGAAAGCGTTGCAGACGAGTTGGCAGGAGCTCGACATTCGCACCACGGCGACGCAGATGCTGAAGGACATCGGCCATCCCTTCGGCAAGGGCGAGAAGGTCTACGACGTCACGTTCGAGAACGTGCAGGCGGGCCTGCGAACGGACTATCTGTTCCGGCTCGCCAACCACAACGGCGGCATCGTCATCGGCACCGGCGATCTCTCCGAGCTCGCGCTGGGCTGGTGCACCTACGGCGTCGGCGACCAGATGGCGCACTATAACGTCAACGCCGGGGTGCCGAAGACGCTGATCCAGCATCTGATCCGCTGGGTGATTGCTTCCAAGCAGTTCACCGACGACGTCAACCAAACGCTTGGATCGATCCTGTCGGCCGAAATCTCGCCGGAGCTGGTTCCGGCCGAGCCGGGCGAGAAGCCGCAGAGCACCGAAGCCTCCGTGGGTCCCTACGAGCTTCAGGATTTCAACCTGTTCTACACGCTGCGGTTCGGCATGCGGCCGTCCAAGATCGCCTTCATGGCGCTGCAGGCGTGGAAGGACGTCGCCCAGGGTGAATGGCCGCCGGCATTTCCGACCGACAAGCGCAGGGCCTACGATCTCAAGGAGATCCGCCGCTGGCTCGAGGTGTTCCTGCGCCGCTTCTTCGCTTTCAGCCAGTTCAAACGCTCGGCGATGCCGAACGGCCCCAAGGTTTCTGCCGGCGGCTCATTGTCGCCGCGCGGCGACTGGCGCGCGCCGTCGGATTCGAGCGCGGCGGCGTGGCTTGAAGATCTCGAACGGAATGTGCCGGTTTGAACGGGAGATGAGCGATGTCGGCCGGCGATGGGCCCGAGCAGGGCGGCAACCCACAGAAGGTCCTCAACGGCCTCTACATCTTTGAGATTGAGATGCGTGACGGCAAGCGCGGCCAGGCCAAAGGCGTCGTCGTGCTCTGCGACGGCCGCATCATGGGCGGCGACAGCTATTTCTACTACACCGGCAGCTACACCTTCCGGAACGGAAAATGGCGCGGCGATATGACCGTCAATCAGCACACCGAGGCCGTCGGCAAGCCGCTCGCGTTCGGCGGCAGGGAAGTGACCTGCGGCTTTTCGGGCGACTATTCCGCCGACGGCGCCGAGGTTGAAGGCATGGCGCTGGTTGGCAAGACCAGCGTGACATTCACGGCGCGGCTCACGATGAAGGACCCGATGTGAGACCGGCCTGAGATGTGAGACCCGCGTGATCGGCCCTCGTTCCTGACCAGGAACCTTCGCACCCACAGAACGTTCGCGTCTGTTGTTGCGAATTTCCGAGGAGAGGGACCATGCGCAAGCACTTGATGTTATCGACTGCAGCGATCGGACTGATGCTTGCTTCCGGCTTCGCCCACGCCCAGGCGCCCGGTGAGCGGAGGGACGAACCGAGACGCAACGAGGAGCCGGCGAAAGGCGCTGCGCCGCAGCGCGGCGGCGCCCAGGAGCGTGTTCAAGAGCGCGCGCAGGGCGCCCAGGACCGATTGCAGGGCGCTGGCCGCGAGGTGAAGGGCGGCGCTGCCAGGCAGGACGCGAGTGACGACAAGCGCCAGCCGGCGAGTTCTGCCGAGCGCAACCAGCCGAAGTCGAAGGATCAGGCCCAGGACTCCCGCGAGCCTTCGCGCGATCGCAATCGCGATGCCGAGAGCACGAAACCGGGACGCGACAGCAAGAGCAGCGCCGAGACGAAGCAGGACAAATCGGCGCCGCAGAAATCAACGGCCGAGTCCGAGAAGTCCAAATCCGGCACGTCTAGCCAGCAGAACGAGCGCACGGGTGCCGCGGCCAACCAGAACGAGCGCAACCAGACCCAGCCGCCGCGCAACGCGGCTGACCAGCAGCAGCCGGCGCAACAGAACAATCGACCGGCCACCGCGACCGACACGAACCGAACGGCCCCGACCAACAATGCGCAGACCGCGCCCGCCACCTCGGGCACGCAGACCAATCAAGCCAACCAGACGACGCAGACCAACACGCAGGCCAATCAGCAGACGCAGGTGACGTCCGAGAAGCAGGTGCGGATCTCCGAAACGGTGAGCCGTGCACGCCTGGCGGAGCCGGAGCGTAATCTGAACATTTCGATCCGGGTCGGCGAGACCATTCCCTCGCGCGTGCGCCTTCACAGGCTTCCCCCCGAGATCGTCTCGATCGAGCCCGAATATCGAGACTACGAATATTTCGCGACCGGTGACGACGTCGTCATTGTGGAGCCGCGGACGCATCGCATCGTCAGCCAGGTTCCTCGCGATCCGTCGCGAGCCCGCGCCCAGATGAGCGGCGGCACCTCATCGGGAACGGCGGCCGCGGGGGGCAGCAATGTGAACTGCCAGATCATGCGGCGTGACGCCTCGGGCAATGTGGCCCAGGCAGAACCCTCCACCGTAGGCTCGACCGCACGAAACGATTTCCTGAGCGTGACCGTCCAGATGCCCGGCGGCGGCTCGTCCGCGCCGATCGCCCTCGGCGCTGCCGCGGGCAACATCGTGGTCGCGACGCAAGGGCAGGGCGACTGCACGGTGACGATCGAGCCGCAGACGCGCTAAGCGCCCGGGTCGGCATAACGACGCCAAAACGACTTCGCGCCGCACGGCTGATCAAGCCGGCGGCGCGAAATCACGTTCAATCTAGAAAGTCCCGAGGTCCGGAGTGCCTAGGAGTCCGGACCTCGTAACCTTGCCCCAGCCTTTGATCCCCCCGCCCCATGTGGTCCCCCAACCCCGTGGTGCGCGATCAGAGGGTGATGCCCTTGGAAGGCCGCCGATCGATGTCCCGCGATGTACGCGACATCGGAATAGGATTCCATTCCGGACGACTACGGATTTTATCGCGCTTGCATTTGCGCGGTTCATGCGCCTTCACGCGCGATTGCCCGAAACCAATGCAAGCGCGCGCCGACTTGTAGCCTTGATGGAGCGCAGCGTAATCGGGGGCCGGTCCCGCCCGCCGGCGCGCACTTGTCCCGGATTGCGCTGCGCTCCATCCGCGCTACGAAGAGCCCGCGCCGGGAGCAGGGGAGCCCTGTCCGGCTCAAGTTCCCGTTGCGCGCGTTCCCCCCGTGCGCTATCCGGCCGGAAAGGCCTGAGGCGGCTTCGAAAATCGCCCGCCCGGCCAGCCAAACCGAGGACGGAAACCGCCATGCCAGCCTATCGCTCCCGCACCACCACCCACGGCCGCAACATGGCGGGCGCCCGCGGCCTCTGGCGCGCGACCGGCATGAAGGATGGCGATTTCGGCAAGCCGATCATCGCGGTGGTCAATTCCTTCACCCAGTTCGTGCCCGGCCACGTCCATCTCAAGGACCTCGGCCAGCTGGTCGCCCGCGAGATCGAGCAGGCCGGCGGCGTGGCGAAAGAGTTCAACACCATCGCGGTCGACGACGGCATCGCCATGGGCCATGACGGCATGCTCTACAGCCTGCCGTCGCGCGAGCTCATCGCCGACAGCGTCGAGTACATGGTCAATGCCCATTGCGCCGACGGGATGGTCTGCATCTCGAATTGCGACAAGATCACCCCCGGCATGCTGATGGCCGCGCTGCGGCTCAACATCCCCGCCGTGTTCGTCTCGGGCGGACCGATGGAGGCCGGCAAGGTCACGCTGCAGGGCAAGACCAAGGCGGTCGACCTGATCGATGCCATGGTCGCAGCCGCCGACTCCAAGGTCAGCGACGAGGACGTCAAGGTGATCGAGCGCTCGGCGTGCCCGACCTGCGGCTCGTGCTCGGGCATGTTCACCGCCAATTCGATGAACTGCCTCACGGAAGCCCTTGGCCTTGCCCTCCCCGGCAACGGCACGGTGGTCGCGACCCACGCCGATCGCAAGCGCCTGTTCGTCGAGGCCGGCCACACCATCGTCGATATCGTGCGCCGCCACTACGAGCAGGACGACACGAGCGTGCTGCCGCGCAATGTCGCGAACTTCAAGGCGTTCGAGAACGCGATGACACTCGACATCGCGATGGGCGGCTCGACCAACACGGTGCTGCATCTGCTCGCCGCCGCCCATGAAGGCGAGGTCGCGTTCACCATGCAGGACATCGATCGGCTGTCGCGCCGCGTGCCGGTGCTCTGTAAGGTCGCACCGTCGGTCGCCGACGTGCATGTCGAGGACGTGCATCGTGCCGGCGGCATCATGGGCATCCTGGGCGAGCTCGACCGCGCCGGCTTAATCGACACGTCGGTCTCGACCGTGCACGCGCCGACCATGAGCGACGCGCTGGAGCGCTGGGACATCAAGCGCTCGAAGAGTGAGTCCGTCCGCACCTTCTTCCGGGCCTCGCCCGGCGGCATCCCGACCCAAATCGCCTTCAGCCAGGAGCGTCGCTACGACGAGCTCGATACCAACCGCGAGAAGGGCGTGGTCCGTAACCTCGAACACGCCTTCAGCAAGGACGGCGGTCTCGCCGTGCTCTACGGCAATCTCGCGCAGGACGGCTGCATCGTGAAGACCGCCGGCGTCGACGCCTCGATCCTGAAATTCGCAGGCCAGGCCCGCGTGTTCGAAAGCCAGGACGCGGCCGTGGAAGGCATTCTGGGCGGCAAGGTCGTTGCCGGCGAGGTCGTGGTCATCATCTATGAAGGCCCGCGCGGCGGCCCCGGCATGCAGGAGATGCTGTATCCGACCAGCTATCTGAAATCGATGGGCCTCGGCAAAGCCTGCGCGCTCGTCACCGACGGACGCTTCTCAGGCGGCTCGTCGGGCCTGTCGATCGGCCATCTGTCACCGGAAGCGGCCGAGGGCGGCAACATCGGCCTGGTGCAGACCGGCGATCGCATCGCCATCGACATCCCGAACCGCAGCATCACCCTCGAGGTCTCCGACGACGAGCTGGCCAAGCGTCGCGCCGCCGAAGAGGCGAAGGGCGATGTCGCCTGGCAGGCGATCGGCCGCAAGCGCAACGTCTCGACCGCGCTGCAGGCTTACGCTGCGCTCACCACCAGCGCCGCGCGCGGCGCGGTGCGCGAGGTCAAGCGTCGCGTGAAGTAATAGCGTCACGTGCCGGCGTGATCGCAAGCATCACGCACCGCGCATGGTCAACAAGTTCTGAACGGCCGGCGCAAGCCGGCCGTTTGCATTAAGGATGCCCCGACGAACTTCGGCAAAGCAAGGTTTTGCGGCGTATACTGGTAGCGACCTTCGCAAATCCATTTCGGGCAATTGGGGCACCACAACAATGTCTCGCACTTTCGCTGTCGTTTTCTCGACCGTCGTCGCTGCGATTTCCATGACGACTGCTGCTTCCGCCGGTTGCTACAATTGCTACACGCCGCCGCCGTGCACGACCTGCTACCAGCAGCAATACGTGCAGCCGCAATACCGGACTGTCGACGAGACCGTGATGGTTTCGCCCGGCTCGGTGGTGGCGCACCGCGCGCCGGCGCAGTACCGCACCGTGATGGTGCCGCAGACCGTGATGGTGGCGCCGCCGAGCGTCCAGTACGAGCGCATCCCGCCCCAATACGCCACGCGCCAGCGCGTCGAGATGGTCCAGCCGGGCTATTCCTATTACGCTCCGGTGCAGATGAACTGTGCGTCCTGCGGGTACTGAGCTAAAGCAACAATGAACGGACTTCGCGCGGCGCTCCCTCGGGGGCGCCGCTTTTCTTTGCAGCTGGCGAACGAGGCCCGGAAAAGGAAGCGACTCCAAACCGGGCCTCGCAACCGGCGACGCCCTGGGAGATGTCGCCGGTGTCCGGGATTGCCGAGAGGGCATAGGGTAAGGGAACAGGCTGACGCTCGCCTGACAGATCCGATGCCGGGGAAAGGGGCGGGCGCCAACTTCGCGTTGCTATGCGCCGTCGACTGCGTTAAGCGACGGCCATTCCGGACTTGGAAGGGTGGCCGAGTGGTTTAAGGCACCGGTCTTGAAAACCGGCGTGCCCGCAAGGGTACCGTGGGTTCGAATCCCACCCCTTCCGCCAAGTTATCAATTAAATAGCTGAAATGACTGCAGTAAAGAGGCTGTCACTTGCGCAACCCACAACGTCACCCACAAACGAGCGCGTCCATTCTCTCCACGGACCTCGATTATCTAACGGTTCTGAAGCCCGCCGATTGGGGGAGCGAGCCGGCAGCGCAGCAGGCCCTCGTGCAAAACCCGGGATCTCAGCAATATCGCCTGGAAAGCGTGTTGGAGATCGCGCGACGTTGTCCTGCTCCGAATGAGCCGTGAAGCCTCGATGGCATGTTCGCAACCCCCCAACGCAGCAGTGCAGACCAGTTTCGACAACGTTTCCAGGGAGTCGTTTCGAGGTGGCGGTGGCCTACTACGTTCCCGTGCACCTAGCCGATAGAATTGATCACGTCCACGATTCTAGGCAAACTTTTAGACTCCTACGTCGATGCAGCGGTAATCTGACCCGGCCAACGCCCTATTAGATGCCGGCTTGCGCGTCGAACTAGTGCGGCCATACGTGGCCTTATGGCCGATCGATAGCTCCCTGATGTGCAGCTAGCAAGCCAACCGGGTCGAGCGCCAAGAGACAAATCGAACTCGTTTAAATTGTTCGGACCCGCGCTCCTTGTGAACTACTTCACACTTTCTGCCATGGAGAGCTGTTAGCGCTACTGGAGGGGAATAAGTTGCGGGGTGGGATGTGGCGTTAACAGAGGAAGAAATCCGACAAGAGGCTTGGACGCAGTTTATCAACGCTCGGGGCACTTCCACGATTTTCCAAAGACGAGCTGCGTCTCTGAAAAAGTGGATGCAGGCGCGGGATTTTTCTGCCGTCGCTATCCCCGTAATCATTGCCTTCGTACCTTTCCCTCAACTCCCAGCAACGCAAGGAAGTTGCAGACATTATTGAGAACGAACGCAATCGAAAGATTGAGGAAGGTCGGATCATCAAAGATGCCGGAATCAGTATGGGGCCGACCGGTTCTGGGTGCCCTGCTGCGGCAGGTAAACCGTAGAGCGTCCCGCCAGCGTGAACGGCGCGCATCGTTTGCCATCGTCTGCCGTTAGAGGCTGGTCAACGAGGACGCTGGGGGGCGCGGTTCGTTTGGTGCCGGCCCTCCATTTGATCTATCTCGCCGCGACTCTGCCAAGATTTCCACTGGCGTTGATGCCGAGATCTTTAGTCCCATTGCCGTTCGACCTTACGGCTCTTGATATCGCGTGAAAGTTGCGCGAGCTTCGTGGACTGAGGGGTTGGGCGAGGCTACGCGTTCTTAGCGATTTCCGTGCCACCGCTGGGGTATATTGTGAGCCAGCCGGTCGCAACGCCTTCCCGGGCCTGTCCACGTTCGCTCAACTCCGGTCGCTCCTCAAGTGCCGGCTCGACCAGAACCGCTGGGCGGCAATCTAACCCCCGAGGAGATCCCTTGAACAACAAGTTCGGCTGGAAGAACAAGAAGGCAAGATCGGAAAAGTCGGCACTTCTTGCTAATATGGGCAAAGATAAGCCCGTCAGTAGATCGCTATTTCACTATACTACAGCCGCAGGATTGATAGGGATTATCAAGACTCGCACCCTTTGGGCGACGCACGCCAGTTTCCTGAACGACACGGCGGAATGCCGTCTTCTGACCAGCTTGCTAGCACCGTCCATCGCGCGAGATTTTCAAGTAATCGTGCCTCTCTTGAAAAGCCTGGGAGCCTTCAAGCCTGAGGTCATGTCGCTGTTCGATGGTGACAAACTGACTACCGAGTCTGAAAAAGTTGCCAACATAGCAATTCGCGTCATCGAGAATGTATCCCCATTTTACATCACTTCGTTCTGCATTCACGGGGAAGACGCTGCTGAGAGTTCGCACGGACTACTAAGTCAGTGGCGGGGCTATGGACGAGGTGGTTTCGCGATCGAATTTGACGAGTTGGAAATGGACAAACTCGTGGCCGCAGAGGCGGCTCGATACTGGTATCAAGGTCACATAACCCGCGAGGTCGCTTACGAAAATCACGAACATGCAGCACAATTGACGCGCTTCGACGGGTTAGCGGCAACGGCCTTGAAGGTTGTGTTCAAGGACAAAGCGCCAAAGCTGGCCGCGCTTCCAGAGGTCGCAAAACTTCTCGGGGAGCGAGAAATGCATGACTACATTCCGGCGTTTATGGACGCCCTGCCAACTTTAAAAAGTTCGAGGTTCAAGGAAGAAAACGAGTATCGGATAATTCTGATGGCCACGCAGCCGGGTCAGACAGAAACTGATGACCGGCCTTACCCGCCAGTCTCATTTCGCGAGGGCGCAAATGCCATGATAATCCCGTACATTGAGTTGTTTAAAGGATCGAGCAATACGTTGCCCATCAAGAAGATTATCGTTGGTCCCAACAGAGACCAAGCAAACCAGTACGATGGCGCGCGGCTCCTTTTGCGCCAACACGGGATCGACGTTCCCGTGGTGAAGTCGGACACAAGCCTGCGATATTGAGCACCGCATTTCGATTCCACACTCTGGAGAAAGCTCATGCCTGCTGATCTGTTCGCTGTTGCGGTCGACTGGTACGGACCATCATACAGTCTCGCTCAGGCCCGTGAATTAGGCGACGAGAATGCCGTGAAGGAGTGTCTCTACTTAGCTTATGAACGTTCGGGCAAAGGAGCATCGTACGTCGGTATTTCGAAAAGTATTTTGACTCGACTGACCACTAGCCACCATGCTTTGGGAAGTTGGAACAACGATACGTTCGAGCTGTGGTTGGGGATCGTTAAATCTCAGTCTGAACCTGGACGAAGGCCATCCAACAGCCCGACTATGCACAGCGCAGCCCTGCATTTTGCTGAAAGCTTAACAGCGTATTTTGTGGGTCCGACGTTGAACCAGAGAAAAGTGCAATTTCCTCCGGAAAGGAGCGGAATCCTCTTCAATCGTTGGTTCAAGTTGGAAGCCGACTGGCCACGGCACCGGAAGCGTCCACACCGCAACTGGCCTGACTTAGTAGAGTGTGATCGCGACCGGGAAGTCGGCCGTAACATCTACTTCGGCGGTCGTATAGAGATAGTGCCATTATCGTAGAAGCACCCCAAGCAGTGAGATTCCGGTTTGACCAACATGCTTGATTCTAAGCCGGTCTCCACCGAATTGACAGGCGGCGCAGGCTTCACATACGAAGACGCGGTCGTTGCCTATTATCTTGCTCATTTGCTTAGGCGCGAGCGTGCGGCGGGGCAGCCAGGCATCGTCACTAGCGTAGCCGTCCAACGGCAAGGTCATGGCCATCCGATGGATGACGTTATCGTGGGTCTCGATGATGCAGGGCTAAAAAGGTCGCTTGACCTTCAGGTCAAACGTTCCGTCACAATCAGCGGGGCTGACGAGCAATTCAAGGGAATCGTCGGGGCTGCCATAAAGACCCAGAGCGCTGACGCCTTTGTCACAGGTAGGGACGCCAGTGGTTTCGTCGTCGAGCATGTCACGGATGTGACATTCCGAAGTTTTTCGAGGCTGATCAGCAGGGCCAAGGCGAGCCCCGATGCCAAAGACTTCGAAGAATACTTCGCGCCCGAGGGCACAGCCGGAGCTGATGACAAGAAATTGCGAGAAGGCTTACTGCCCCTTACTGGCGCATCAAATCTGGATCAAGAAGTCAGCTTCTATCGAAGTTTTGCGGCGCTCCATCTGGCGGGCTTGGAAGAGGGTGGGGCGCTTCGCGCCGAAATCGTCAATCGGCTGCAAGAGCTTGTTGTGATTAATTTAGACGGTCAGGAAATCATGATTTTTGACCGCCTCTGCCGCATCGCACGCGAAGGCGCGGCAAACGCTGCCAAATGGACGCGTTCATCCTTGCTCGCTCAATTGCGAGGCTCGGTGCGACTTAAAGTGGCGCCGAACTTCAGCGATGATATCTATAGGTTAAACGCCTCATCGCTGGACGCCCTCAACGATGTCTCCGAAACCGTCGATGATTTTCATGTCGCGCGCGAAGACTTGCAGACGAAAGTCTCGGTGGCGCTCCAAAACTATCGCGTTGTTTCAATTGGCGGCCTGCCGGGATGTGGCAAGTCGGCGGTGCTAAAGCACTTTGCGGCCAACGCGGCCAAATCAGGACCGATCCTCTTTTTGAAAAGCGACAGACTCCAAGGAAATAGTTGGACGACTTTCTCGACAGCGCTCGGTGTGCGTCATGGCAATGCGTCGGATCTTCTGGGTGAAATCGCGGCTTCGGGTACGCCCATTCTTTTTATAGATGGCATTGACCGTATCCGGCCAGATCAACAACACATCGTTACCGATCTCATCCACTCCATTGAGAACGATCCTCATCTTCAGCACTGGAAGGTTCTCGCCAGCTCGCGCGACCAAGGTCTTGAAGCCTACCGCGCTTGGTTCCCCCAATCATTCTATTCCGCCAAGGGAATGGGAAGCGTTTCAGTAAAAGCATTTTCTGACGAAGAGGCCGAGCTTCTTTCGAATTCAAAACCCAACCTTCGCCGCCTCCTGATCAACCCCAGTAGTTCAGTGGAGCAGATCGCGCGGCGACCGTTTTTTGCGGCGGTTCTCGCCAAAGCTCTTGCGCGAGATGCCGAACCACAAACCGAGGTCGACTTGATCAACGCGTGGTGGCTGCGCGCCGGGCATGACGCCCTAGCAGAATTGGTGCCCCTGCGTCAGCGCGCGCTCATCAACCTTGCCGAACAAGGCGTGCGTAATCTCGGCAAGGGAATTCCAGTTCGCGACCTCAGGCCGGAGACCTTGGAGCATTTGGACGCTCTTCGGGCGGATCACATCCTGCGTATTGAGCGAGGTGGCGCGATAGTGTCCTTTACCCACGACATATTCTTTGAATGGGTCTTCTTCCTCCTGCTCATGGAGCTTGGCGACGAATGGCTTTCGATGATTTCTGCTGCGGGCGAACCGCCTTTGCTCGGTCGCGTAGTTGGTCTACTCGCTCAAGACGCGCTCACCGAAGCGGGACGATGGTCAGCCGGGTACGCGAAGCTTGAGGGATCTGCTCTTCGTGCCCAATGGCGTCGCGAATGGTTGACGGCTCCGCCTTTTACCAGTGCTTTCGAGAGTGCGGTCGACGAATTCACAAAGCGCATCGAGGCAGATGACTTTGCTTTATGCGAAAAGCTTCTGGTCTGGTTTCAGGCCCAACATACCGTGCCAAGTCCAATCGTGTTGCAGCGGGCTATGACGATCGAGGGCATGGACCCGGTACGCATGGCTGATCTTCTTGGATGGCCCTCCAACGGAGAGGCGTGGGGACGCCTTATTGATTGGATTGTCGCACGGCAGATGCTGTTGCCCGCTCGCCTTGTTCCGCAAGCGCTCGAAGTCTTTGGTGTGTGGCAGAACGCACTTAGTGATTTCAAGAACCCGCGTTCGAAGGACATCTTGGCTGCGTCCAGTGCTTGGCTGATCGATCTTGAAATCGAACTTTACGCTCAGAGCTATTCGCCCGAACATGGAAAATGGAACGCACTCAGCCATGAAGCGCAAACGAGTCTCGCGACGGGTCTGCGAAGCCTCATTCTCCGCTCGGCACGGGGTTATCTGGAATACGCAGTTGCCCTTTTCGAACGCGCCGCGGGTCAAAAGCGCATGTTGCGGTCGGCATTTGATGATCTCGTGGCGTTCACACCGATCATGGCCGAAATGGCCCCCGAATCCGTTGAAAAATTCGCCGAAGCGCGGCTTCTGCAGGAACTACCACAAGAGACTTATGACCGTCTCTGCCGTGAGGAAGCCGAGCAACTCGAATGGCGCGAGAAGATCAGCGCCATCCCCGAAGATAAACGAACGCGTCATCAGAATATGGTGTTGTCTTCGGTGCATTTTCCGACGAGCTATTCCAACTTTCACTTCCAGGACGTCGGGCTAGAAGCCCATATTCACTACTTCCACCCACCGTCAGCTCTGCATGAACCTTTTGCAAGCCTGCTCGCCAAAAATTCGGTGATTGGGCTTCGTCTCATTACCAAACTTACCAACCATGCGACAAAAGGATGGCGTCAGGTCCAGAACTTCAGACGACAGGAATGCGGCACTCCGATCCCGGTCGCGGTAGAGTTTCCGTGGGGTCACCAGGAGTTCTGGGGAGATTGGCACGTCTTCTGCTGGGGGCTCGGTATGTTGGGCTCTGAGGTGATCAAGTGCATCTATCTCGCGCTCGCTCATTGGGCTTTCAGAGAAGTGGAAAAGGGGCGGTCTGCGAGCGATGTGATCCAGCAAATCCTCGAAGGCAGCGAATGCTACGCTTCGCTTGGGCTTTGCTTGCGTCTTGCTATTGAGACCTTTGAGGTGTCGGAAGTCACGCTGCCTATCGTCACATGCCAACGCCTCTGGGACCATGACTTCGCACGCCTTATCCATGAACCGCAGAAAGACATGGATCTTTTAGGGCTGGGGTCTCTCACGCAACTCAAAGGTGAGAAGGCCAAAGCGAAATCGTTCCTCGACAGCCGGGAATATCGCAAACACGATGTGCGCGAACTCGCGATGCGTTTTGCGACTAGCAATGACACCAGGTTGCGGGGTCGGTTCAAGAAGGCTCTTGAAGACTTTCCAAAAAGCCTTCCTTACCTCGTCGAGGAAGAACGGGAAAATCCCGAACGAACCAGGGAGTTGAAAGAAAAGGCTGAGCTCTGGTCTGGCCTTGGTAACATCGAAAATTATCGACGATACGAAATTGAGAATGATAAAATCGCCATCGGATATGAGCCGCCAAAGGCGCCGCCCCGAACGACGCAAGAAAAAGCTGCCAAGGCTTCGGAGTCATTGAATCAGCAGCGCATACTCAATTGGGCAATTAGATCCGTGAACGAGGGCAAGCCGGCAGAGGGATGGACATTGGAGAATGCTATGGCCTTCGCCATGGAGCACGACCGTGACGACCTGTTCGATGAGCGTGCCGACGTAGGGCCCCACGCTATCCAAAGCGGTATCTCCGCTATCGCCGCGGGCGTCATTCGATTTGGCGGCAGCAATTCACCAGATCTGACGTGGGCCTGGAGCGTAATGGTGCGTGTTTTGGAAATGCGGGAGCCCAGCGGTTACCGTGGTTCAAAAATTCCGTGGCATCCTTCCTTTCATCTCATCTTGGCACTTTTACATGACCGCAAAAGTGGCGCGCCTCGCTCGGATTCATCCGCCAGACTGATCAAGCTCGCGAGCCATCCGAACGAGGATGTGCATATTATGGCTTTCCAGGCGCTATTCCTGGACCCGGATCCACATGTGAGGTGGGTTGCTGCGCACTTCGCTTTCGACCTCTCGCATTACATCGAGCACACTCAGAATGAGCAGACTTTCGTGCGCGACGACACAGCGGATCGGGAGGCGCGAGAAAGAGCTCTGAAGAAGGCGCTGCATGCCCTCGGTATTGACGCAGAGGACGGCTTCAAACCTCTGCCGCCTGCTTGGGTGAAGGTTTCGAAGCGTAATCGTCGTGCAGAGGATCATTGGACCAATCCTAAGTGCTCCTTCGACGGTCAATCTGCCGCCAAGCTGTTCATCCATTTTCCGCTTGAGGACTGGTGCCGGTCAGATGTCTATCGATCGAAAATCCAGACGCTCCTTGCCGATCTCACCCACTGGACTGCCGAGCGGCTAATGCCGTCATGGGACGATGGAAAGTACCGCCGAGATAAAGAGACCAATCACTTCGAATGGGACCGGACGTTGGGCACGCTGCTCGCGCGCGCGCTTCCTTTTTTCGAACTGCAATGGGTGCGCGAGAAGTTGCTTAAGCCGCTCTCCGGATATGACGACGAGGCGTTGCGCGTGCTTGCGCAACTGGCCGAGGGCATCGTCACCCGTCACATATTTGACGCGGAAAGCATTCCCGCGAATGCACTTCCAATTCTCGAGGACTGCGTGCAGCGCGTCGTAGGCGACAGAACGTTTGCACCGAAGGGGTATCGCGCAGGCGAAGTCCATGGCTACGACATGCCCGATCTCATCAAAGCGCTCTTGTTTGTGAACGTCGAGACCGAATGTCCGGGTGCTGCGCGGTTCGTTAATGGAGATTGGAGTGGCATAGAAACCGTTATGCCCATCGTGACCAAGCTCGTTAAAGCAACTGGCTGGTCGACCTACGTGATGCAGAAATTTCTAACTTTGTGCGAGCGGGCAGGGGCATGTTATCCAATAGACCGATTTATCGAACAGGCTACGGCAGCGTTAGACTCTATCGACCACTCAAAAGGAAGTTGGATAGGAACCTCTTTGCCTGCGCGCCTCGCAGCCATCATTCAGCGATTAGCGGAAGCAAATTACCCGCTTGAAGTTAATCGTGCACTGGGATTGTTGAAGCTTCTCGACGCATTGATCGATCTCGGAGACCGGCGGAGCGCGGCGCTCGAGCAGGACGAGGCATTTCGCCGTGTTCAGGGTGTAGTTGCCTGATTCGAACGAGATTCCCTCGGGGTGGTCTCCGTCCGGCATCGTCAGGCAGTTGCGCTTAATCGGTAGGCGTGTTTGCTAAGTACACTCTGATATGAGGGCACTATGCCGGCGACCATCCCCGAAGACTCGACCATTGAAACCGTCTGGGCCAAGCTTGTTTATCAAAAGGATTACGTGAGCGGCGCTCTCCAGAAGATGCGGCAGTGCACCAAGCTCCACAGCAACTCGTCGATTAAGATCGGTGTTACAGGTACAGGCCAACGGCCCTACTACCGTGTCACGTACAAGTCCTACGATGGTTCGGAGCAGATATTTGGCTCATTCTATGACACCCACGAGCCACTAGAGAGCGGCTTTGTGAAATCGGAGAACTGGAGCAGCAGATCGATGACATTCGACGAATTGCTGAACTTTTACGCCGATAAAATAGACTTTAAAGGTAAACGCGCCTAGCGGAGGCTCGGGCGGAGGAGGATGCAAACACCACCGCCGCTAACCATTCGCGGCTTCGACCTGTCCATCAGAATTCGCTGCCACCTCGAATTCGATGGCTTGCCACCAAATCTCGGCAGCATAGACATCGGCGTCACGGGGAGCGGCCGATCGGCGCGACCAAGGCAAAGCGGCGCCCGGATTTGGTCGGCGGCCGCAAATGACACCGCCGATCACGCTCAAGGTGAGAGACCTCCGCTTTGCGCTGGAAGCCGCCGTTTAATTGGTCGCGACGAACGGGTGCCCCCGGCAGCCCAATAAACCGCCGATAGCACCCGTCCGGCAACGACCAACTTTTAGTGGGAGCACGCAGAGAGCACGAGACAAGCCCATAATGGCGAGGGGCTGGGCTGCCAGCTCATCTTCGCGAAACACCCATCAAAACGTTACGCTGGCTCGGAAACAGGGGCCGGCGGCGGGGGACGACCACCGACGCCGCCGGCGCAGCGCCACCCGAGGGCCGCACACATGTTTTCATGCCATGGAGCGCTGGCTCGGAGGCTGCTGAGCTGGCCATCAACATGGCGGACCGAAGCCGCCCCGCAATGCCGGCGCCGGCGACTGCCATCCGAGAACGTCGGGGGCGCCTCAGCGCCACCACCACCAAAAGCCTCAGAGTTTTCATACCTGATCTTTTTCAGTGGCGGCCGCAGCACGTATGCGCACGGCCTCGAACGTCCCATCGCCATCCGGAGCAACCTCGAACTCGACGGCCTGGCCGATGAAAGGCAAGTCGATTCCTGCACGTGCCACCAAATTTCAGCGGCAAAAATATCGTGTTCGCGGGAGCGGCCGATCGGTGTAAGCAGTGCAAAAAGGCGCGATGAACTTACGAAGGCGACCGTGCCGACCATTGTCATCGCGTGCCCCACGGTGCGGCGGCTGGGAGCATCGGTCGACCGCGGGCGGTCCAGGCCGCGACGGCGTTACGGTGTGCTTCAGCGGCCGCAAGCGCGAGACGGAGTCGCTTGATCGCGTTTTTACGAACAACAGCTTCGGTACGTGACCCCGGTGCTTCTCTTGCAAATTCGACCAGCAGATGAGCCCGGATTGAGGTCGCAGACAGTTCGTTCACAGCAGTTTCGCCTCCAAGTTAAGCCGGCGCGCGCGGGCGTCGGTCTTTAGCGTTGTCATGAACTCGACCGCACTCGACATCGCCAATCCCGGCGTCGACGCGATCTCGTCAACCATGCCGACGTTTGCAGCGGCGTCGGCTCGCAGGACACGGCCGCCCCCAATGAGATCTCGACACGGTTTCGGCTACCGGACGGGGCCGGCACTGAGATCACCCTTGATCTCCGGAAACATGTCGTCATCGGAGAAGCAGCAGACGGGCGGAGGGCTGAGCTTCCGTTAGGACCAATGTCCGTGGCTGACTTCTATGTACATTTCCTCGAACTCGTTCGGGGAATTGGGGGCACGCCGGAGCTTCACGACCGACCCAGCGAGGTTTCAGCGCCCATCCCATTTCGCGATGATCGGCAAACCAGGCCCTACGATGCTGCAGCCGTGACAAGGTTCTTCGAGGCGCTGGTGCTCGCCAGCAATGTGTTCACCCGATTTCGAACCGGCTTCATCGGAAAGGCTAGTCCTGTTCATCTCTTTTGGGGCAGCTTTGATCTAGCGGTCACGCGCTTCTCCGGACGCCGCGCGCCGCTACATCCGGGTGGCATTCCGGCTTTGCCGGACGAGGTGACCCGAGAGGCATACAGTCATGAAGTCTCTTCGGCAGGTTTTGGCCGGGCGGCGGCAGCACGGATTTTGCGGCGTTTTATTCCTATGCCTATCCCGCTCCTGCAGATTTTGCGGAGGCTAAGGTGATGCCCGATGGGGCGTACTTCGACCCGAAGCTCGGGGAATTTCTTCTGCCTTACGATGTCGTCAGACAATCGGCTGACCCAGAAGTAGCGCTGAGGGCCTTCCTGGAGAGCACGTATCTCGCTGCAGCCGACCTTGGTCATTGGGATCGTATGGCCCTCGATTGTCCCACCGGCTTACCCCGCCGACCGCGACCATTGAGCTAAGCGGCCCAACGGCGCGCCGGACGATGTGCTTGAACAGCTTGGTCGCTATCTCGGCTTTCCGCGCCATCGGCAAGTGTCCGCAAGCTCGTCACGGTCTGTTTAAGGGGATATAGCGGACTAGATTTGCTCGCGTTGAGTTCTTCGCATTTTGGCCCATCTGCGAAGTGGCGGCATGTCTCATCCAGGTCTCCTGAGCGGAGAGAAGCGGACTACATTTGCTCAGGGTGAGTTCTTCGCATTTTGACCCCAAGAGGACATTGAGGTTCGCGCAGGTCGCGGTTCGTCACCCCGGCTGCCGAGTTGTTCGGATGCGATGCCCGATATTTCCCGACCCGCGGACCTGATTCAGCCGTGCAAAAATCGTTGCGTTGGATGGAACAGTGAGTAAATTATTGTGCATCACAGTAGCGCCCATGAGTGCTGGCATGGCGGAGTATCGCCTCTATCGCTTTGATAAAGAAGGGCACATTCAGGGCCCCCCCGTGATCGTCGAGTGCGAAGACGATGACGCTGCCGTTGTCCAAGCCAAGCAATATGTGGACGGCGTCGCAATACAGGTGTGGGACCGCGCCCGTCGAGTAGCCATACTGCCCTCCGTAGATTGAGGCCACCTCAGCTTGCGGGCCGCTTTTTCTGAGATTAGGGGGTGACTTTGCCGCCCTCCGCGGAACCAAATGGCGCGCCATGGGTTATGGTGGGTTCGGCGGGCCGCAGGGGCGTCCGCCCATGCTTGTTTTCAAATAGGCGAGGCCCGCATTGGGCCGTCGATCCTCTCGCCCCCGAGAGCCGAGCGCCTCATGTCAAACGTTGAAGAATTCCCGCTGTCCGCGCGCCAAAGGCCCACGGAGTTCGAGGCGCTGGTCGCGGCCGGCCACGCCGCGCTCGATGCCATTCCCGGCGCTGTCTATCTTTGTGACGCGGACGGATTGCTCGTCGCCTACAACACCGAGGCCGTGGAATCTTGGGGGCGA
>NZ_JADPKX010000055.1:0-1770 GCF_023074155.1 Bradyrhizobium sp. 134
ATGAGATTTCTCGGTGCCAACGTTCCGCTGCGGTGTTCTGCGTCGTGGCGTATGGTGCGACCATCGGGACAGAGGCACCGGGAGCACGATGTGCGGGCAGGCCGATGCATACGATGAGCCGCGAGCTCGAGTTAGTAGCTGGCCGCCTCTGCGACTCGCCCGGTTGCGCTGGGAGCGCGAATCCGTAGTTGTCGTGTCGCCCGCAGCTCCCGTCATATCAAGCAGGAGGTGCAAATGCGACGGGTGATTGGCATCGACGTCCACCGAACTTTCGGGGAGGTGGTGATTTGGGAGGATGGCAGGCTCCGACATGCGGGCCGCATTGATATGACGCGGACTGCGTTGGAGGGATTTGGCAAGACCCTGCTGGCCAGTGATGAGGTGGTGGTCGAGGCGACCGGCAACAGCATGGCGGTATCGCGGGTTCTGGCACCGTTCGTGGCACGGGTGATTATCGCCAATCCGCTGCAGGTGAAGGCGATCGCCCAGGCTCACGTCAAGACCGACAAGATCGATGCCGGCACGCTCGCCAGTCTGCAGGCGGCTGGGTACCTGCCGCAGATCTGGACGCCTGACGCGGAGACGGAACGCAAGCGTCGGCTGGTGGCGCGGCGCTACCAGGTCGTGCGCCATCGCACGCGGCTCAAGAACGAGGTGCATTCGATCCTGCACGCGCACCTGATCCCGAAGTGCCCGCATGCAGATCTTTTCAACGGCCGCGGCCGGGCGTGGTTGGCCGCCCAACCGTTGCCGGACGATGAGCGCGCGGCGATCGATCGGCACGTCCGCGAGCTTGACCGGCTGGCGGAAGATCTGGCCCTGCTCGACCGCGAGATCGCGCAGGACGCCATCGACGATTCCGCGGTCAACAGATTGATGACGATCACCGGCGTCAACTTGGCGGTCGCAGCCGGCATCATGGCGGCGATCGGCGACATCAGCCGGTTCAACAGCCCGCAGAAGCTGGTGAGCTATTTTGGGCTGAACCCGCGGGTGCGGCAGTCCGGACTGGGCGCCGCCCATCACGGCCGCATCAGCAAGATCGGCCGCAGTCACGCGCGCGCCATGCTGGTCGAGGCGGCATGGGCAGCGGCCAAGGCGCCCGGTCCGCTGCATGCGTTTTTCGTGCGCATCCGCGCCCGGCGCGGCCATCAGATCGCCGCGGTGGCCGTGGCCCGGAAGCTCACCGTGCTTTGCTGGCATTTGTTGACGAAGGGCGAGGATTACCTGTGGGCGCGCCCGGCACTGGTCGCCATCAAGACCCGCGCGATGCAACTTCAAGCCGGACATCCGCAACAGAAAGGCAGCCGGCGTGGGCCAGCGTATGCCTACAACATCAAGGCATTGCGCGACCGCGAGATGTTGATTGCCGCACAGGCGGAGCAAAGCTACGAGCGCCTGGTGACGCAATGGAAACCACGGCGGCCAAAAACCGGCGCGCGGGCGCCTCAGCTCGGCAAGACAAAATAGGGCAGCCTGGTGGCGCTTGCAGCCGATGCGCCACGCTTCGCCACGAGGTCGCCCGCGCCCACCCAGGATAATCCCGCCTGACGGCAAGTGCCAGCCAGGAATGCAGTCCCGTTCCACGCCAGCATGCCGCCGTGCTCGGGCCGGTCAAGGCCAAGCCTTGCGGTGGCCGCAAACGCGGCCAGCCTTGACCGCCCCTGCGCGCGGCGGCTGCGAGATCGATGGCCGGGACGGAAGAATGGCCCGCGGCGCAGCCGAACAAAAGAATGGACGTACGCGATTTCTGCAATCGTCATCTCGGTC
>NZ_JADPKX010000070.1:0-671 GCF_023074155.1 Bradyrhizobium sp. 134
CACGCCGCGCTCGATGCCATTCCCGGCGCTGTCTATCTTTGTGACGCGGACGGATTGCTCGTCGCCTACAACACCGAGGCCGTGGAATCTTGGGGGCGAACACCTGACCCTGCCAAGAAGGAGCGCTTCTGCGGTTCGCATCAGCTCTACCTGGTCGATGGAACTCCGCTTGCCCATGCCGACTGTCCCATGGCCGCAGCGGTTCGTGTGGGAACGCCTACGCGCAATGCCGAAGTGATAATGGCACGGCCGGATGGCTCCCGCTTTTCGGCCCTGGTCAACATCCGGGCATTGCGCGATCATTCTGGCCGGATCCAGGGTGCCATCAATTGCTTCCAGGACATCACCGGACGCAAGCAGGTCGAGGAAGAGGTCCGCCGGAAGACGCAGGATCTGGAGGACTTTTTCGACAACAGCGCTGTTGGTCTTCATATCGTCAGCGGAGAGGGGATTATCCTTCGCGCCAACAAAGCTGAAATGGATCTGCTAGGTTACGAGCCCGAGGAGTACATCGGCCGCCACGTTGCTGAGTTTCATGCCGACGCGCCGGTGATCGGCCATATCCTTCAGCGCCTTTCATGCGGCGAGCCGCTCGATCGTTATCCCGCGCGGCTGCGGGCGCGTGACGGCTCCATCAAGCATGTGCTGATTACGTCGAACAGCCGCATTGT